>NZ_FPJB01000003.1:0-367384 GCF_900119195.1 Pseudomonas sp. NFACC10-1
ACGGCACGATTCGGTACCCGAATTTCTTGACGACCATAGAGCATTGGAACCACCTGATCCCATCCCGAACTCAGTAGTGAAACGATGTATCGCCGATGGTAGTGTGGGGTTTCCCCATGTGAGAGTAGGTCATCGTCAAGATTGAATTCCAGAAACCCTCTTCGCTTACGCGTTGAGGGTTTTTGTTTGTCTGGGGTTCCAGAAATCTCTGCATCCTCTGTCTATTGCAATGCAGCCGCATAGGCGCCAGAGACCCCAAGACTTAGTGAAACGCCCCCATCCCTGCCAGTCTGCTGCCAGGTCGAAGGTGGAAGCTGCGCAGCACTGGCAGGCTTCCGTCCGGCTGACGTGGCGCATCCCACCCCGTCTCCGAAACATCCTCAAAGTCTGCGTCAGTTACCGGCGTTGGCAATGTCCAGGAGTTGTGTGCCATATCCAGTCCTTCGGTGTTAACGGTCAACCGTCCCTTGTAGGCGATGTTGTTGAGCAGGTTACCGAGAGGGATCAGTGAACCATCCGGGGCGATACCTGCCATGTTGTAGTTCACGCCATTTGCAAAAGCCGTGTTGTTGATGAAGTCCAGTGCCAGGGTATGGTGATTGGCATAGAAACCAGCGGACTTGTTGTCGAAGGCAACTGAATTACGGACGATGTGTTTCACGCCGTCAGGCACATACTTGCCACCGTATCCGCCGGCCTTGATGCCATTACCATTGCCTGCTTCAAGTTTTGTTCGCGTGCCAGGCAGGTAACCCTGCTGCCATGCCCATGAGCTTTCGATGGTGACTGGCGAAAAGGCATTGATCAGGTCAAAGCCGTCGTCAGAATTGGCCCACGCTCTGCAGCCGCGGAATACATTACCTGGATGGCCCGCCTTGATATGTGCGCCGAAGCCGTCTGCACTCTGACCTGCGCCGTTTGAGGTGTAAGGATCGTAGTTGTGGTGAGAGTCGGAATTCAGTACCAGGTTATAGCCGCCGTTCTGAATGAACAGGCCGGGTCCCATGTTGTGATGCAGATTGAGTTGCTCGAAGGTATTGTGGCTGCCGCTGTTCCAGATGCCCCATGACTCGTGGTTGAGATGGTTTTCCGGCTGCTGCGGTACGCCGGTCACCTCCAGCCCCTTCAGGTGTAGCCAGCTACCGGTAACGTTGAAGCCTTTCACCCTACAATCGTCTTTCATGGCCGAGAAATCGAAAACCGGTGTTTCGCCCGGATAGGCCCAGTAGCGTATGGGTTTGTTTTCGCTGCCGCTGTTGTTCAGGGTGATGGCATTCACGGTGTCTGTGCGGGTAGCGCAGCGGTTGATGCCGGCTGTGTAGGCATAGGTGCCGCCGCGAAAGTACACCGTGTCGCCGGCCTTTGCGGCTTGCTGCGCACGCATGATGGTGCGCAACGGTGAGGCTTTGGTACCGGCAGCGTGATCATCGCCATTGGGGGCCACGTAGTAGTCAGTTGCATGCGCTGTTGCAGCGACGACCAGCAAGACCGTCAGCAGTATCGTTCTCATGGGATCACTCCAAGCCTGCCTGGTGTAATCGTATGCGTGTTTGCTGCACCTCATTATGAATTCGATGAGTAAAGAGTCTGCTCGCCTGAGGCCTGCAACACGGCCTCACTCAATTCAAAGACGATAAAAAAGGCCGCATTTTCATGCGGCCTTCTGTTCACAGCAATCAGCCTTTAAGAGGCCAGTTCCGGAACCTCTGGTTTCACATCGTCACGACGCTGAATGTATTTCCAGTCCGCTTCATCAATGTAGATGCCATTGGGTCCGCTACCGCCTTCCAGGTCGATGGCAACATGAGCCGAGACCTGTGGCTTGACACTGGCCAGAATTGGAACGAAGCCTAGTTGCAGGCTGGTTTCCAGCAGGGCTGCCTGATTCTTCTCGTCGATGTCTGCGGCTTCGTCGAGGTAGTAAGGCAAACGCACCCGCCCGGCCTGATCGCGATCCATCAAGTGCAACAGCAGGTACATGTTGGTCAATGCCTTGATGGTCATCGTGGTGCCGTTGGAGGCAGCCCCATCGATATCGGTGTGGATAACCGGCTGACCATTGACCTTGGTGATTTCGAATGCCAGTTCGAACAGGTCTTTCAAGCCCAATTGGTTGTGGTTGGCAGCCACAAGCCGGGCCAGATATTCCTTGGCTTCTTCGTTCTTGTTGTCCTGCTCTGCGCTCTGGCTCAGGTCGAAGACCGACAGCGTCTCGCCTTCCTCGTACTGCCCGGCGCTGTGGATGATCTGATCGATGTGCTTGAGCGCTTCCTTGTTAGGGGCGAGCACGATACGGAAGCTTGCCAGGTTCGAGACCTGACGCTTGTTGATCTCGCGGTTGAACAGCGCCAGTTGATGCTCAAGGCTGTCGTAGTCGCTACGGATGTTGCGCAGGGTACGTGCGATATCCGTGACCGCAGCGCGACGCGCCTTGCCCAGCGTAAGCGCTTCGTCGGTACGGTGCGCGTAGGCATTGATCAATAACTGCAGGCGACGCTCCATGTCGTCCTCGCTGTCGAACTTGGCCACACCCTTGAGGCGAACCTGTGCGTACAGCGCCTCAATCTGCCCATCGCTGCGCAACAGACCCTGCCAGCTGTCCTGATAGTCGTTGAGCAGCGGCAACAGGTTATCCATGGAGTCGTCGATCGGGTCCATGAACGGTGTGCCGAAAGGCAGGTCTGCTGGCAGTAACTGACGGCGACGTAGCGCGTCGTCCAGCGTGCGTTGCTTGGATTCCATATCGCCGATCTGACGTGCGATCAATTGCAGCTTGGCTGACAGTTGCTGCACGCGCTCAGTGAACGCGTCGCTGGAGCGTTTCAGTTCATCCTGAGCGGCTTCCATCTGCGCAAGTTCTTCCAGCTTGGTGGATTCCTCCGCGCTCAAGGTCTGGCAGCGGCGGAAGTCTTCAAGCGCTTTTTGCGCATCCAGCACTTGTTGATAAAGCGCTTCGGTCTGGGTCTTGCTCGCCGAACGGTCGGCAGCGACAGCCTGCTGGGTTTTCAGTTGTTTGAGTTCTTTCTCCAGTCGCTCTTTCTGATCGCGCAACGCGGCACGATCGGCCAGCGCCTGCAGGGCAGGCGGCTCGATGCTCGACAGGTTGATGGTCAGCCCCGGTACTGCAAACTGATCGCCCTTGAAGCCATCCAGAATGGTCTCCAGCGACTTGACCCACGCATCGCCATCATCCAGCGCAATACCTTGCTCACCCAACGGCAAGCTGAACAGTGCGCTGTTGAACAGACGCATCAGACGTTCGACGTCCGGCTGGGAAAACTCTTCGCGCAGGCGGGCGTAGCTGTTGTTGTCCGCATGATCGAGCTGCTGTTTGACCGACTTGAGGCGTTTTTCCAGATCGCGCAGGCGCTCGTCCAGGTCTTCGGCGCTGAACTGCCGGGACTGGGCCAGCGCACCGGCCAGCTCATCATGAGCGTCCTTGGCGGCGAGCAGCTGTTGCTCCAGCACCTTGACGTCATCGACCAGCGCAAAACGATTCTTCAGCACCGACAGCTCGCCGACCCAGCGCTGGATGCTGCTGATCTCGCGCTCCAGGCGCATCAGTTCCTGGGTGCTGCTGCGCTGATCGTTTTGCATCTCATCCTGCTGAGCACGGTAATGCTCAGCCTGGATCACCAGCTCTTCTTTGCGCGCACCGGAGTAATCCGACCAGGTGCCGAGCAGTGAATCGAGGATCGGTGACAGACGATGCAGTTTGCCGCGCAACACATCGCGCTGTTTGACGCCAGCGGCCAGCGCCTCGACCAGAGGGCCGGCCAGCACCAGCGAGTTGTAGTCCTGTTCCATACGCCGCACATCGCGGAAGGCTTCTTCACAGGCGGCAATGTAGTCGACGCTGCCCGAACGCAGGCTGTGCTCGAAGGCATCCAGAAACAGCTGCTTGAGTTTGGCAGCCGTGATTTCGCGCATGTGCAGCAGGTTGATGAACAGTGCGCGGAAGGTCTTGAGGCTCTGCTCGCTGGTGGAGCGCAGCGGGATCAAGGTCAGGTCCAGCGGAATCGACGTGTGGCCGCCGACCAGCAGACGGCGCAGTTCGTCAGGCTTCAGCTCGTAGGCTTTCAGGCCCTGGCTTTCCAGGTTGCTGAACAGCTCTTTCTGACGCAGGCAGGTGTCGTTCTTCTGGTAATGACCCAGATCCAGCTCGCCGGCATAGGCGAAGAACTGATGGCCGAAGCCGCCACCCGGACCGCGACCCACGACGCCGATGACATGCGGGCCATGAGGCAGGGAAACTTCCACCAGAATATAGCTGGTGTCGGAGGCGAAGTAGAAGCGCCGCGATTGTTCCAGGCTGTACTTGCCGAAGCTCATGTCCGACATGCGCGCCAGAATCGGGAATTGCAGGGCGTTGATCGAGGCGCTTTTGCCGAGGTTGTTCGCACCATATACCGACAGCGGATTTTCCAGCGGGAACAGGCCGAGGCTGTAACCGGCAGTGTTCAACAGGGCAAAGCGGCGGATGCCATAACGTTCCTGGCTCATGTGTCCATCTCCTGTCGTTGCTCATCGGCGATTGCCCGGGCCAGTGCCTCTTCCTCGGTCTCTTCACCGAATTCAGCCAGGTCCAGCGGGTCATCGGTTTCCAGCAGTTTCTCGTCGCTGTCGTCATCGATGAGCACGGGCGTCGGCAGGGGCAGGGCGCTATGCAGGCTGGCGGCCAGATCGCGATCCTGTTGCACCGACAGGCACACATCGAGAAAACGGTGCATCGGCGGCAGGAAGCGGTAGATACCCACTTCCTCACTGGCAAAGCCCAACTGCGTCATGCGGCGCATGATCTTTTCTTCGAGCTCTTCCGGGGTCTGCACTTCAGCCTGGAGAAACAGATCGCGGTACTTTTCCAGCATCGAAGGCAACTCGTCGCGGCCCAGGCTGCCACCGTCGAGCACCGACATGGGGTCACGGCCCTGATCTGCCAGATGTTCAACGAGGATGAAGGTGAACAGTGCCAGGCGCTGGGCGGTCTTGTTGACCTGCGCGGCAGCCAGTTCAGGCACGAAGTAATAAAAGCCACGCGTGTCGCAGACCAGTTCGAAGCCCAGTGCCTTGAACAGCGTGCGGTACTGGTCCTGGCAATTGGAGAGCTGGGTGTACAGCTCCGGGTCGCGGCGGCTGATGTGATAGCCCTTGAACAGCTCGCGAAAGATCGGCGCGAGCTGGGACATTTCGGATAGATCAAGATGCATGAACGGTGCTCTCGGAATGCTCGGCCTGCTCGTCTTTTGCAGCGAGCAGGGCAAAGGAGCGAAGGCTGACGCGGTGCTCCCGGGTGAAATATTCGCGACGCTCGAGGCGTTCACGGGCGAAGCGCTTGTCGCGCGACAGGCGCGAGAACCAGTAGAGCAGCTCGTCGGTCTCCCCGGTCGGCTCCTGCTCCAGCAACCAGACCATCAGGTCAGGCATCGGCAAGGCGTCTTCGCAGCGTTCGAGCATCTCCTTGACCGTACGCGGTGCGCGTGGCGCCTGGCCCTTGCGGGTACCGCTGGCCTTGGGGAATCTCGCGGGTTTCGGCTCAAAACGCGCCAGGGCATACACGTAGGCCTCGACCTGACTGGCACTGCCCAGGAACGTGCTTTGCGGACGGGTGAACATCGGCATGGCAGCCTGCGGCACCGCATCCAGCCCCTTGCGGCGAATGGCGGACAAGGCCAGCGCTGCGCCACGGGTCACCGCATTATGGCGACGCGCTTCTTCGCGCAACGGCAGCAGCAGTTCGCGCGCATGGCGCAAGGTCAACTGGGCGCTGGTCTGCATTTCCAGAATGCGCGCGTGGGTGCGCAGCAGCATGTCGTCGTCGACCAGGTGACCGAGACGTTGTTGCTCGGTCAGCAGGCGCAGCAGGACGTTCTCGACCTTGCGCACGCCCTGTTCGAACGCACCGTCTGCGTTGACCAGTTGAATCATCGGCTCGACGTATTCGTCCCACGTCGCCAAGACTTCGGCATAGCGCTGACGCAACGGGATCTGCCGGTCACTGGTCTTGGCCCGGTCGGCCACGGCGACCAGCGCCTGTTCGTCGTTGGCGAGCTTCTTGAGTACGTCGCGCACGCGCATGTCCAGCAGCCGCAGTTGTCTGGCCAGATCGTTGGCGTCGCGAACCTCGAATGCATCCTGAATGTAACCGGCCAGTCGCTCCAGATGGCGCAGGTAGGCCTCGATTTCCAGGCACAGGCCCAGACGGTGCTCGCGGCGCAGGTACGACAGGAAGTCATGGATCTGTGCGTTGAGCTCGAAACGGTTCGGGCTTTTCGCGACGGGCACCAGAATGTCCAGACGGATCCACACGTCCAGCAGGTTGGTGATGTCTTGCGGAGTGCTGTCCTGCTGCTGAGCGCCCAGTTGCAGGCGCAGCTCGCTCAGGCTCAACGTACCCTGGTCGAAATGTTCGCATAAGGGCTCAAGGAGCGCCCAGTGCTCGGCAAGGGCGCGCAGAACGCGCTTGGGTTCGATCATCGTTAGGCCGACTGTTGGCAAGTGAAAAGCGGCAATTGTACTGCATCAGCCGACTGATATTTCACCTGCGGGCGATATGCTGCAGCGCAAAAAGGCGAACAACGCTAGAATTGCGCGCTTAACTTATCCACAGGTGGCTGACCCTTGCTCAACGAGTCCCGTCGCCGCGCTTATTTGACTGCCATGCAGGTGGTCAACTGGCTGCCGCGCACAGAACTGCCATTCGCCGCGCCGTCGCGCCCGCTGCTGCTTGTGCCGTTGCCGCTGCCGGTCGAGGTGCAACGTGTCGCGCCTGCTGCTTCGCCAGCGGAGCACGCTGCACCTGCCGAAACGTCGAACGTCGAGCCGATGGCACGGCAGCCCGAACGCCCGAGGGTCGAGGTGCCGCGCCCTTCACTGGCCAGCACGCGCGCAGCCACCCCGGCCGCCGAAGAGGCCGAGCCGGCGCCGCCCAAGGCGCCGGTGGTACCGCCACCGCGCTTTGCCCTGCAATTGTTGCGCGCCGGACGCTGCCTGTTACTGGTCGAACTCACCACCGGTCAGCCGTTTCAGAGCCGTGATCCTTCCTACCTGCTGCTCAAGGACATGCTGCGCGCCGCCGGTCTGCCCGACAGCCCACAGATCATCGGCGAGCCCGTGCGCTGGCCATTGCTGGTCCGCGGCCAGATGGACCAGGGCCCGGAGGCCGCGCGTGATTTCGTGCAGGGCTTCGTCGGCGCGCGGCTCGAGGACGAGCCTTGCGCCTGCCTGTGGCTGATCGGGCTGCCGTCGATGAAGTACGCCGGTGAAGCCGATGCCGAGTCTTACCACCGTGAGCTGCAGATTGAAGGCCTGGGCACGGCCTGGGCGCTGCCAGGTCTTGAATTACTGATGGACGAGCCTGAGCGCAAGGCGGATGTCTGGAAAGCCATGCGTCGGCTGATGACGCGCTGGAAATCGATCGATGAGTGATGCCGTAACCTTCCGCCGCATGACCGAAGCCGACATGGACGCGGTGCTGAAAATCGAATACGCGGCGTTCAGTCATCCCTGGACACGCGGCATCTTTCTCGACGGGCTCAAGTCCTACGAGATCTGGCTGATGTTCGAGGGCGCGCAGCAGGTCGGGCACGGCGTCATTCAGGTCATCATCGACGAAGCGCACCTGCTTAACATCACGGTCAAACCTGAAAACCAGGGGCGGGGTCTTGGCTTGTTACTGCTCGACCATCTGATGAAACGCGCTTATCAGCTCAATGCACGGGAATGCTTTCTGGAGCTGCGTGACAGCAACCGTCCAGCCTATCGTCTGTATGAAAACTACGGTTTCAACGAGATAGGCCGGCGTCGCGATTACTACCCGGCAGTGGGCGGCCGTGAAGACGCAGTGGTCATGGCCTGCACGCTTTTCGAGTAATACTGGCTGTCAGCGCTGGGTGTTGCCGTCCAGCGGGTCGATGATTGCCAGTTCTTCTTCGTCCAGGCCGTTGCCACCGCCGATGTCGTCTTCGTCGACTACGGTCAGGTCCAGATCAGCCGGGTCGCCATCGCCCTGCTCGGACGGTGAACGAGCACCGTCTTCACGAATCAGGGTTTCCGGAGACAGATCATCGTCAGTCGAGTGATGATCATCCGTGGAAGCACCCGTGAGACCTGCCTCACGCACGCGCTGATCCGGAATTTCATGTTGTAGCTCGCCTTCAGGGATAAGATCGCCAATACGGCCCGGTTCTTCCTCGTCGAAATCGAGTGTTTCCATGGAGCCCATACGGTCTTCGTTATCGTCGATGGGTTCCGGTTCGGTAGCACCGAACGGACGGCGTGAATCGTTCATGGGAAATCCTCATGTCAGGTGGTCGTAAAAAGTGGACCGGCCATGACTTTGAAGATTCCTTTTTGTTGACCGACGAGCGTTGGTGAATTTTGCCAGTAGTGGCAAACAGGCGTGACTTGAAGGATTCGACTCCAGTCCAAGGCTGGGCATCATTATCGAGGCGTCAAAGCATGAACGAGCTACAAGACCTGATTGATAACAATGCACGCTGGGCCGATGCGATAAAGCAGGAAGACCCTGAGTTTTTCGCCAAACTGGCCCGCCAGCAAACCCCTGAGTTCCTGTGGATCGGTTGCTCCGATGCACGCGTGCCGGCCAACGAAATCGTCGGCATGCTGCCGGGTGATCTGTTCGTTCACCGCAACGTGGCCAACGTCGTGCTGCACACCGACCTGAACTGTCTGTCAGTGATTCAATACGCAGTGGACGTGTTGAAGGTCAAACACATTCTGGTCACAGGCCACTACGGTTGCGGCGGCGTGCGGGCGTCCATGCAGGACCGCCAGTTCGGCCTGATCGACGGCTGGCTGCGCACGATTCGTGATCTGTATTACGAAAACCGCGAGTTGCTGGCCAAGCTGCCGACCGAGGAAGAGCGCGTCGACCGCCTGTGTGAATTGAACGTGATCCAGCAAGTGGCCAACGTCGGTCACACCAGCATTGTGCAGAACGCCTGGCACCGTGGGCAGAGCCTGTCTGTGCATGGCTGCATCTACGGCATCAAGGATGGCCGCTGGAAAAGCCTCGACGTGACCATCAGCGGTTTCGAGCAACTGCCGCCGCAGTACCGTCTGCGTCCGCAGGACTGACAGCCGATCGTCGCCAGCCAGCCTGTTGTTGCAGGCTGGCTGGCGACGTTCAACCCATCACAGCACGAAACGCTGCACCATCAGGTTCAGGTCATTGGCCAGCATCGACAGTGCGTTACTCGCGACGGTGGTCTGCTGCGCGCCTGATGCGGTCTGGCTGGACAGGTCGCGAATACTGCTCAGGTTGCGGTCCACTTCAGTCGCCACCTGGGCCTGCTGCTCTGCGGCACTGGCAATCAGCAGGTTGCGGTCGTTGATGGTGGCGGTTGACTGGATGATCACTTGCAAGGCTTCGCCGGTCGAGGCGGCCTGTTCCATCGTCAGGTTGGCCTGCGTCGCCGTGTGGCGCAGCGAGCTGGCGGTTTGCTGGGTGCTTTGCTGCACGCCGCTGATCAGCCCCTCGATTTCCGCGGTGGAGGCACTGGTGCGCTGCGCCAGTGAGCGGACCTCATCGGCCACCACGGCAAAGCCGCGTCCGGCTTCGCCTGCCCGTGCAGCTTCGATAGCTGCGTTCAGCGCCAGTAAATTGGTCTGATTGGCAATTGCACGAATCACATCGAGGATGCTGCTGATGCTCTGGGTGCGTTCGGCCAGCCCTTCAGCCTGATGCGACGAATCCAGCACATTCTTGGTCAGTTCCTTGATCGAAAGAATGGTTGCCGACAGCTTTTCCTGCCCTTGTGCTGCCGCCTGGGTCGACGCCTCTGATTCGGTCACGGTATTGCTGGCGTTGCCTGCCACTTCGATGGCCGCCTGACTCATCTGATTGACTGCGACAGCAGCCTGCTCGATTTCAGTGTTCTGCAGCTGCAGATTGAGCGCACTGGCTTCGGCGATGCTGCCCATTTCCTGAACCGATTGCGACAACTGTGCCGCCGCCGCGTAGATCTGGTCGATCGTGCTGTGCAGGTTGGTGCGCATGCGCCCCAGGGTGATCAGCAATTGCGCGGTCTCGTCCTTGCCGTCCGGTATCGGGTGTTCGCTCAGGTCACCATCGGCAATGGTGCTGGCGATGTGTAAAGCCTGCCGCACCGGGTGGATGATACTGACGCTCAGGCGCCAGGCCAGCAACAGGGTCAGTGCCAGAACCAGGCCGATGGTGCTCAGCGCGATGATCCGCGTTTGCTCGTAGCTGGCGCTTGCGGCCTCTACAGCGGTGGCCGCACTCTGCTTGTTCAGTTCGCGCAACAGCTGCACTTGCATGTCCATCAGGTCGCCTTGCAGCGAGAGCATGGTGTTGGCCAGCATCCTGGCCTCGTCCAGCTTGTTCTGCTCGATCAGCGCGATCTGATCCTGCAAGCCGGGCATGAAGGCCTTGTAGGCATCCTGCAACGCGACAATCGAGTCATGCTCTGTGCCCGACTGAACGCGTGCGAGGTATTCAGAGAAGCCTTTCTCTACCTCATTCCTGAGTTGTTCGACATTGATCTTGCTGTTGATGACGGCACCCGGATCGTCGGCGTTGGCGATCAGACGGGTGGTTTCGCTGCGCAGTTTGACCAGGCCGATGGCGATGGCATCTGCAGTGGCGATACTGGGCAGGGCGCCGCTCTCGACCGCCTCGCCCTGGGTGCGGATAGCTTGCATCTGCAACAGGCAGAACGCGCCAAGCGCGACCATCAAGAGGGAGGTGACAGCGAAGCAGATCACCAGGCGCAGCGTGATTTTGAAGCGGCGCAAGAGTGTTGTCGTTGTGGCTTGCCGACGTAGGAAACGAGGCATAAATCTTTTCACGGCACACAACCCCTATAAACACACGGACCTTCTCGGAGAGCCGTTTATAGGGCAATTGTGTGATGTCTTTATGACATCTCTTGAAGGGTTGCCGTGCAGTTGACGAATCATGGCTGGGGAAACGCAACTTCCTCCATCAGTTCGTCCAGAAAGCGTTTGACCCGGTGGTGCCGGACTTTCGCCATCTGTGCGCCGGTATCGGTCTGAAAACCGTCAGCCAGGTGCAGCAGCTTGGTGTGGAAGTGGTCGACGGCGAAATTCAGGTCGTCATAGGGACGCCGGCTGGCATGCGGGTCATTCGGGTCGTAGAGCCCTTTGCCGAGCCGCCCTGATACGTAGAAGGTGCGTGCCACACCAATCATGCCCAGCGAGTCCAGACGGTCGGCGTCCTGCAGTATTCTCGCCTCGAGGGTCAAGGGCGTGATCGCCGCCGAGAAACTGTGCGCTTCGATGGCGTGGGCGACGGAGGCGATGCTCTGTTCATCCCAACCCATCTCGGTCAACAATTCGCTGGCCCGCGCTGCCGCCAGTCGTGATGCGCTGGCGCGAAACGGCGAGTCTTTCTCGACTGAAACGCAGTCATGCAGCAGTGTCGCCGCAATCAGGACGCGGGCATCGCCGCCTTCACGGTCACGAATGGCGCAGACGTTTTTCCACACACGCAGCAAGTGCGAGACATCGTGCGAGCCGTCGATTTTCTCTGCGTGAGTGTGGGGTATCAGCAGGTTGGCCAGATCCTCGAAGGGGGTAAAGCTGGCGGCGGTCATGCGGTGGTCCTCGGGCGTCTGGTCAGGCATCAGCATTACAGACAATGCCGCCTGATAAAACCCTGTCACTGCTCAAGAATATGGCTGATCTGACCGGCAAGCAGCCCCGCACCCCGGGCGTTGAGGTGGTTGAAATCCTTGTAGTACGAATGCAGGTCGCCGATCAGGCATTGCCTGTCCTTGCAGAAGGCGTCATCCAGCGTGATCAGGCTGATGTGTTGCGATTGGCTGGCGCGCAGGAACAGCTGGCGGGTGAAACGCTGCAACAGGTCGTGTTTTTCGACCGGCACCGACAGTTCGCTGACCCGCTGTAATGCCTGCGCATCGCTTTCCGAAGCATCCCGCGCCAAGCGGTAATAAAGACTTTCAGGGTTGATCATTTGCTGTGGTACCTGCGCAACGATGAACAGCTCGGCGCCGATACTGCGGTAGGCCTCGATCGTGTGTTCAAGCGCCTGGCTGAATACCCTGCGCGAGGTTTCCCGGCTTTTCTGCGGATCGGCGCGTGAGGTCAGGAAATATTTGCTCATCGTCCTCTCGCTGTAATCGTCGCCGGTATACAGCGTCCAGCGCGCCACCAGCACGACCTTCTTGATCCGCTGCTGTTTCACGTATTCGAACTCCCGATCGGCCAGCGCTTCGCAGACCCCCGCAGCATAGTTGCCGTTGGCCACGTCCACGCCGAGCAAGGGCAGGCAGCCGCCCAGGCCGATATGCGCGAGGGTTCTGCCCTGATCCCGAGCGGCGGCGTCGAACGTGGATAACAGCGCCTCGGAGTGGCTGTCGCCGAACAGCGCCATATCCGGCACTGTCTGACTGTCAGCGAGCCCGAACAGGCAAAAATCGACGTTACCGCCTTTGCCGGCCAAGGGCGGGTCGCATTTGTCGCGTATCAACGGGTCGGCGAATGCCTGATGCAGCTCCGGGTCGACAGCGAAGCGCTGGGGAAAGCCGTTATTCACATAGCCGACCAGCCCCAGCGCGATAAACAGCGTTGAGGCAGCGCCTGCCGTGGTGAAAATCTGACGGCGATTGAAGGTGCCCGCCTTGCGAAACGGCTGCTCAACGAAACGCCAGCTCAACCAGGCCAGCATCAGAGACACAAGGGCAAGCGCCAGCATGAGCAGCAGGCCCGGTTCATTCAGCTTGTACTGGCGGGCGAAGGCAAAAACGGGCTGATGCCACAGGTAGGCGCTGTAGCTGAGCATGCCGATCGCGACCGGCACACGTGTACTCAGCGCGCTTCCAACCCAGGTTTTGCCATGCGCGAAGACGATGACTAACACCGCACCCAGCACGGGTACCAGTGCATTAAGGCCGGGGAAGGGCGTGCTGCTGTCGAAACCGACCACGGCATAACCGATCAGCAAAATCCCCAATGCCGCTGCCGTCTGATCGATAACGCTAGCACCCCCGGTGTTGCGCGGTCGCCAGGCAAAGTAGAAGGCTATGAGTGAGCCCGCCAGCAATTCCCAGGCGCGTGCCGGCAGCAGATAAAACGCGTTGCTGGTGTCTTGATGGGCGCCCTGTTGCGCCAGCGTCAGGCTGGCCAGGGCGACGACCATCAGCAGCCCAATCAGCCTGCTGCGGCCCAGGCCCCAGGTCAGCATCAAGAGCAGCGGGAAGAACAGGTAATACTGTTCCTCCACCGCGAGCGTCCAGGTGTGCAACAACGGTTTGAGTTCTGCCGTGGCGTCGAAATAGCCGCTTTCCAGCCAGAACAGCACGTTGGATGAGAAGGTCGGCACCGCCACCAGACTCTTGGCGAAGTATTTCAGGTCAGACGGATCGAGCGTCAACCACGCGACAGGCAGGCAGATCAGCATCATCACGAACAGCGCAGGCAGGATGCGCCGCGCGCGTCGTTCGTAGAAGTCGATCAGCGAGAAACGCCCTTTGATCTTCTCCGCGATGATGATCGACGTGATCAGATAGCCGGAAATCACGAAAAAGATATCGACGCCCACGAATCCGCCGTTGAACAGCGGCAAGCCCGCGTGGAACAGAATGACCGGGACGACCGCGAGCGCGCGCAGACCATCGATCTCGGGCCGGTAGCCGAGTGCCGGGTTGTGAGGCATGCCCATGTGATGTGCTCAGTGCAGTAAGTGGCAAGAGACGGTAAGTGCACGCTGCAATAGCTACCGCCAACGCGAGGCGCAGGGGTCGTGTAGGGAGAGGTCGAAGAGGAGTTGCAAGACAGAGCGTGCTGTATTTTTTAGTTCAGGTCTTCGCTTCTGTCCAATGACTGAAGCAGGTTTATGACGACAGATCAGTCTCTTCCCACCTGAAACAGGAAAAGCCCTTTATAATGCATGGTTTTACCCTCCTCGATGCGAGAACCATTGTGAGCTTACCGTCCTGCCCGAAATGCAATTCCGAATACACCTACGAAGACGGCAGCCTGCTGATCTGCCCGGAATGCGCCCATGAATGGTCTGCCGACGCCGCTGGCGCCGATGCATCCGACGACGTGAAAGTCATCAAGGATTCAACGGGCAACGTGCTGCAGGACGGCGACACCGTCACGGTGATCAAGGACTTGAAAGTCAAAGGCTCCTCGCTGGTGGTCAAGGTCGGCACCAAGGTCAAGAACATCCGCCTGGTCGATGGCGACCATGACATCGATTGCAAGATCGACGGCATCGGCGCGATGAAGCTGAAGTCGGAGTTCGTCCGCAAGGTTTGATTCTGTCGGGCAATGGCTTTAGCCTGAACGCCTCGCTGGTCCTTCGACTGGCGGGGCGTTCATGTTTCCGGGCGCGCCAGGGCTGTTTTTCCTGAACAGGTGAATACTGTGCCGAGTACCCCCGCCCCGTATCTGAAACCCGATGAATGTGTCGTGCTGTTTGATGGCGTCTGCAAACTGTGCAATGGCGTGGTTAAGTTTCTGATTCGCCATGATCCGCATCAGCGTCTGCGCTTGGCCGCCGTGCAGTCGGAGCAAGGGCAGGCATTGCTGAAGTGGGCCGGGCTGCCGCTCGACGATTTTCATACCATCGCGGTCATCGTCAACAATCGGGTGTTCGTACGCTCGGATGCCTTTCTGCACATCATGGGGCTGTTGCCTGCGCCGTGGCCGCTGCTCAAAGTGCTGGGGATTTTTCCACGCTTTCTAAGGGACTGGGCGTACAACCGTATCGCGCTCAACCGATATCGACTGTTCGGGCGCTATGATCACTGCCTGTTGCCGTTGCCTGAGGACCGGCAGCGCTTCCTCGACGGCTGACGACCGGCGGTCATTTGTAAAGTCTGTTATGAGTGCACGGGTTGTGATCCACTCTGGCGGTCCGTAGAATTCGTGTCATCTGGCTCCACTCCCCATATCCACAATAATCCACTTTGCACACTGCGCCCGATTCAGAAGGTCGAGCGGAGCGTTTTTGCGTTGGTTTTTCAGTGGGGCGAGCCGCCGTTTTCCATACAGGTGTCAGGCGTGCGTGTTCACGCGTGACGATCGGCCTTCGGGTCGGAACATTTTCAGGGCGTTGTGATTCTTGATAACTTCACCTCCAAACGAGCAGGCAGGTAGCTGGCTTGGCGTATTCGCGCTGGCCTTGGCGGCCTTCATTTTCAATACCACCGAGTTCGTGCCGATCGGTCTGCTGAGTAACATCGGCCAGAGCTTCGAAATGACCCCGGCCCAGGTCGGGTTGATGCTCACGATCTATGCCTGGGTCGTGTCGCTGATGTCGTTGCCGATGATGCTGGCGACGCGCAACATCGAGCGCCGCAAGTTGCTGATGTTCGTGTTCGGCCTGTTTGTGGTCAGCCACGTGCTCTCGGCAATCTCCCCCAGCTTCGCGATCCTGCTGGTGAGTCGGGTCGGTATCGCCTTTGCACATGCGGTGTTCTGGTCGGTCACGGCGTCGCTGGCCGTGCGCATCGCGCCGCCTGGCAAGCAGGTCCAGGCGCTGGGCCTGCTGGCGACCGGTACGTCGCTGGCGATGGTGCTGGGTATTCCGCTGGGCCGCGTGCTGGGTGAAGCACTGGGCTGGCGGACTACCTTTCTGGGCATCGCCGGCATCGCTGCGCTGGTAGTCTTCCTGTTGGCTCGCGCGCTGCCTTTGCTGCCCAGCCAGAACTCCGGCTCGTTGCGCAGCCTGCCGATCCTGTTCAAGCGCCCACGGTTGATGGCTATCTACCTGCTGACGGCGATTGTGGTGACCGCTCATTTCACCGCCTACAGCTATATCGAGCCGTTCACCCAGACTGTGTCTCGACTCAGCGGCGAAATGACCACGATCCTGCTGCTGGTCTTTGGCGGTGCCGGGATCATGGGCTCGATCATCTTCAGCCTGTTCAGCGACCGCTTCCCGAACGGACTGTTGATCACCGCCATTGGTACGCTGACCGTTTGCCTGCTGATGCTGTTGCCCCTCTCCGGTGACGCCGTGACGCTCGGCACGCTGACCATTATCTGGGGCATGGCGATCATGTGCTTCGGCCTGACCCTGCAAGCGCGCGTGCTGTCGCTGGCACCCGATGCAACCGATGTGGCGATGGCGCTGTTCTCGGGCATCTTCAATATCGGTATTGGCGGCGGCGCGCTGCTCGGCAGTGTGGTCAGCAGCCATCTCGGGGTTGCCAATGTCGGTATCGTCGGCGGCCTGCTGGCTCTCGGCGGGCTGGGGTTCTGCTGCTATACAACGCATCACTTCGGCAAGGTCCGGCCAGCTGCCGAGATGCAGACCGAGAGCAAATAGGACGCGCATAAAAAAGCTCGCTGACCGCGCAATGCGTTCAGCGAGCTTTTTGGTCTGACTTGAGTGTCAGGCTTTAAGCCGACCCAGCCACTCCAGCGACGTTCTCCAGATACAAATCCCCAGGAAATACGCCGACATCGCCAGCCACAGCCCCATGACCACCGGGCCATTGTGCGGGTGGTTGATGATCAGCAGTGCGCTGGACAGCAACCATACGGTGGTCACAGCGATATTGATCGGCATGAAGCGGCGCACGCGGAACGGGTGCAGGAACTTCATGCGGGTCAGGGTCAGCAGCGCAAGAGCGATGATGGTGATGAACGTCAGCCAGGGGGCAGGTGACAGAATGTAGAGGCACAGTGCAACGACGTTCCAGGCAGCGGGGAAGCCCTGAAAGTAGTTGTCCTTGCTTTTCATGTCGACGTTGCAGAAGCAGAACAGCGACGAAACCAGAATGACCGAGACGCTCAGCAGCAGCGTGTAATCCGGTACCGGTATATAGCGGTAGATGAACAGTGCCGGGATGAACACGTAGGTCAGGTAGTCGATGACCAGATCCAGTACCGAGCCATCGAAGTGCGGCAGGACCGACGTGGTGTTGACCTTGCGAGCCAGTGAGCCGTCGACTCCATCCACGATCAGGGCCGCGCCCAGCCACAACAGGCAGGCTTTGGGTTCATTGTTGAACAAGGCAATGGTCGCCAGGAACGCAAGGACTACGCCGGTGGCGGTGAAGCCATGTGCCCCCCATGCGTTGAGTCTGGCTATGCGTTGATTGGTTATCACGGGGGCGCTCTCCAGGAAATAATGCTTGCCAGGGTGTGCCGCAACCTGACCGGTAGCAACTATCGACCCGGCAATTGCCGATAAGTTTAGCGGTGACTCTCCCTTGTTTTCCGGTTGTTTTCCATAAAGCCACGCTCTGGGTCAGATCGCTGGTCTCTGTATTCTTCCGGTTCGACGAAACAGGTAGGCGGGTCACCGTTGGCATTGAGTTGGTTGATCAGGGTCGGCTGGCCCTGTTCGTTGAACAGTACCTGCCCGACACCTGCCGAGTTCCATAAGCGTTCACCGGCCTTGCTGTGCTCGGGCGTGCGCGGAACAACCTTCATCAGGCGGCGCTTGGTGAACCAGTTAAGAGGTGAGCGGGGAGAGTATAACCAGCGATTCAGCCGATCAAAAGTGTCCAGCAGACGACGGGGGAATTCATTCTTGATACCACTGCTGGTGATTTGCCAGATATGAGGCCCGCCACTGCGCTGGCGAATCAGGATTTCGTAGACGAACGAGTAATGCACATCGCCCGACAGGATCACGTAATTGCCCGGTGTTCTGGAATGGCGAAAGATGTTCAGAATGACGTTGGCGGCGCCACGGTGCGCCATCCAGTTTTCCGCATCGACCAGCAACGGATAGCCGCACCAACTGAATATCCGTTGTATGGCCTCGATCAACTTGACGCCGAACACGGGGGCAGGTGAGACGATAATCGCTGATTTATGGTCGATCAGCTCCTGTTGCAGTTCACTGAGTGCTTCCCAGTCGAGCAGGCCGGACGGGTGGTTGAAGTTCGACTCGCTGCGCCAGCGCCGGGTGCGGGTATCCAGTACCACCAGTGCCGGGCTGGTGGGTAACACGTAATGCCATTGCTGAAACTTCAACAGCTGATCAATCAGCTGGTCCTGGGCCTGGCTGTCCAGCCAGTTGTCGTTCGACACGGCCTCGGTGCTCAGTGCGTGAGCCTGCCTGACCAGCCCGTTGAGCGCATCCGGGTTATTCCCCCAGCCCTGGCAAAGCAGATAGGCGAGCAGGGCGTTACCGATGATGCGTTTGGAGAATGGGTGGCCGTAAGCCGTTTGCTCCCAGTTCGCCGACAGGTTCCAGTCATCGGTGATGTCGTGGTCGTCGAAAATCATCATGCACGGCAGATGCGCCATCGCCCGCGCTACGCCGCCCAGGCCCTCGGCAAACGCCTCGACCACTTGCTGCTCCCTGGCGTAGCGCTCGACTTCCCCGTCTTCCAGCCGCGGCCTGCCGGGTTCGATCAGGGTCCAGGGCGTGGGTGACCAGACCAGCAGGTACATCGCCATGACTTCCGCCAGGGTAACCAGATGGTTATCCGCTGTGCTGCTGGTGAATACCGGCTTGCTGGTGCCGCCAAAAAAACGCTCGCGCAGCGTGTCGTTGCTTTTCAGGGCCGGCAGCAGGTCGGCACGCTGGTAATAGCTGGCCGGATGCGCATAGAGACGAGGGCTGTCATCGACGATGGCACCGTCGAGTCGCTCGTCGAACAACCCCAGCCGCTCAATCAGCACATGGATGGCGCGCAGCATCGGCCCGGCGACATCGTCGGCGTAGATCTGATCGCCGCTCATCATCAACAGCGCAGGGCGTTGCAGCGGCTCCTTGACGTCGGCCAGCAGACGGTCCACGCAGAGCAGACCTTCGGCCGCGCTGTGGTGCGGCTTGCGGCACGAGCCATGCAAAAGGTGATCAATGCTGCTGCGCACCACGAAGTTCGGGTAGCGGTTGCCCTCGTACAGCAGGTGCGGCGCCCACTCGGCAATGCCGCCTTCGCCTTCCACCAGCAGGTCGTACTCGATCCAGGTGTCGCGGGGCAGTTCGGCTTCCAGTTGCAGATCGACCAGGTGAATGAACGCCTGGCGCCCGACTGCGATGACCTGGCATTGCCGGTCGTCGAGTACGTAATCGTTGAAGCCCGCCGTGGGGTCATCGGTAGCGGCATGGCGCAGGCGCACGGTCAGGCGCAACGGACGAGACCCTGCCAGCCACAACACCAGGCGGCCGGCTTCCTGACGGCGCAACAGCGGGCCGGCAAGGATGGACGGTAACGAAGTGAGTTGTTCGATGGAAGAAGCAGACATCCTGACTCATGACTCTGGCGGGACACAGGCGGGAATGGTAACGCAACGGGCCTGGAAAGTTCTTGTTACACCACGCGAGCGCGTGTTTCCGGACATTGCAGGCATGCGAGGCGGCCCGCTCGACCATGTCCGTATGAAGACTTTGTTAACCGCCTGCAGAGTGCGCTGAAAATGCCGATACATGACTATGCAACAGGCATCTGAATTCCATAAAGTTTTTATGGCGTTGTGCCATATTTGCTCATGAGGGTTTCAGCTATGAAATGGTTCTACAACGCGAGGCTGTCGGCCAAGCTTTTCATGTCTTTTGCGTTATGTGCGCTTTTCACCCTAGGGGTAGGCGTAATAGGCAGTCGAGGCATCAGTGCCTTGTCCGTCAGCCTGGATAACGTGTTTACCAACAGCCTGCTGTCGGTTACAAAAACCGGCGAGGTCAAGGCCTCGGTCATTGCTCAGAACCGTGATCTTTATCGTTTATTGGCCGCCATGGCAGGCAATGCCCCGCAAAGCGTCAAGGACGATATTCTCGCGAGCATGACCGTTAACAGGACTCAGGCTGAAAAAAGCTACGCCACCTACCGGGCTACGCCGCTTGACGATGACGAGCGCGCCGCCGGTGATCAGATGGACAGAGACTGGCCTGGCTATCAGGCACTCATCGAGCAGGCCAAAGGCACTGCCCTGTCCGGTGACATTGCGGGTGCGAGAGCGATCATCGACGGCGATGTACGCAGCGGTTACCTGAAGGTCATGGATCAGCTGAACACCATCGTCAACTCCAATAATCGTCAGGCGGGGGAGGCCGCTGTCGCTTCCGACCAGACACAGGACGCTGCGCAACGAAACCTGTACATCGGCATTGGTTTGTCATTCTTGGCCGCGTTTGTGATGGGCCTGTTCATAAGTCGCGCCATCAGCACGCCAATCAATACGGCAGTGACCAATGCCCGGCGAATTGCCAGCGGTGATCTGACCCTGCCAATTACCAGCCAATATCACGACGAAGCCGGCATGATGCTGGTTGCCCTGAGCGATATGCAGGACAACCTGAAAAGCACGATCGGGCAAATATCCAGCGCTGCCGACCAGTTGGCCTCGGCCGCTGAAGAGCTGAATGCGGTGACTGAAGAAAGCAGTCGCGGTCTGATCCGTCAGAACGATGAGATTCAGCAGGCCGCTACGGCGGTGAACGAGATGACCGCTGCGGTCGAAGAGGTCGCGCGTAACGCCATGTCGACGTCGGAAGCGTCCCGACAGACCAGCACCGACGCGGCTGCCGGTCGTGATCAGGCCCGTGATGCCGTGAATGCGATCAATACCGTCAGTGCCGAGATCAGCAGTTCGACCACGATGGTCGAAGAACTCGCCGGACGCGTTCGTGAGATCGGGCAGGTGCTGGACGTGATCCGTGGGATCGCCGAGCAGACCAACCTGCTGGCCCTCAACGCCGCCATCGAGGCTGCGCGTGCAGGCGAGCAGGGGCGCGGCTTCGCTGTGGTAGCGGACGAAGTACGGGCGCTGGCCGCTCGAACCCAGGCATCCACTGGCGAAATCGAAACCATGATCGGCAGTGTCCAGGCCAGTGCCGATCAGGCCGTGCGGGCCATGGGCAACAGCCGCACGCTGGCCAGCAACACGCAAACCCTGGCTCAGGCCACGGGGCAGTCGCTGGAGCGCATTGCGCAGAGCATCGCCGAGATCAACGACCGCAACATGTTGATTGCGACGGCCTCCGAAGAGCAGTCCCACGTTGCGCGCGAAGTGGATCGCAACCTGGTCAACATTCAGGACCTTTCCACCCAGACCGCCGCAGGTGCGCACCAGACCAGCGCTTCAAGCCAGGAGCTGTCGCGTCTGGCCATTTCCTTCAACAATCTGGTAGGCAAGTTCAAGGTCTGACGCAAGCATCAGGCCTTTGTGTTCGGCAGGCGCTTCTGGAAAAAGAAGCGCTTGTTGCCAGGCGGATAGTCGTCAATCTGGCCGAACTCGGTGTAACCGTGGCGACGATAGAAGTCGGGGGCCTGGAAGTCGAAGGTGTCCAGCCAGATTCCCGTGCAGCCCTTTTCAACCGCCAGATCCTCGGCCATCTGCATCAGACGCGAGCCCATGCCTTGCCCACGGGCTTGTTCCGGCACGACCAGCAGCTCGATGAACAGCCACTCATAAAGAATACGAGCGTGCAGGCCGCCGAGGACTTCCCGGGTTTGATCATCGCGAATGAACATCGCCACTTTCCCGGACTTGCCGTCGCCCGCCTGCTCGGCGTTGAACCGTTTCAGTGGTTCCAGAATCGCCAGACGATCCTCTTCCGTAGGGTTGGTGTTGACGTCAATGTGAATGCTCATGCGATGGCTCCCAGCCTTGGTGTGCGCCGAGATTAAAGTGGCAGGGGCGTGGCGTAAAGCAGGATCCTGCGGTGTTTCATTTCACGCAAAGCACACGCAATTACGTCCGGCGCGCTTGGCCGCGTAGAGGGCATTGTCAGCCGCACCAATCAGGTTCTCGGCGCTGGTCAGGGGCGCTGTCGCACACGCCACGCCGAGGCTGATGGTGACCAGCGCGTTTTCGCCCAGCACCGGGTGCGGCAATTTAAGCTCGGCAACAGCGCTCTGCAGGGCCGCGGCCACTTCTCTGGCCTGCACGGCATCGCCGATCATCAGCACCAGAACCTCTTCGCCGCCGAACCGGAACGCCACAGCGCCATGCTCATGCGCGCTTTGCTGGATTTTCTGACAAAGCAATCTGAGGCAGGTATCGCCTTGCGGGTGCCCGTAGTTGTCGTTGTAGGATTTGAAGTGGTCGATGTCCAGCAGGATGATCGCCACGTTCGCCGGCGTATTGCGAGCGTGCTCCCAGACGGAGGTCATCACTTCATCCTGGTAGTGTCGATTGAACAGCCGGGTCAGCCCATCGGTACGCGCGAACTCCATCAATTGCACTTGAAGCAGGCGCCCGCGGAGCGCAAACAGGTAGCTCATGCGGCTTGCCCGCTCCAGAAAGTAGGAGGCCATCAGCAGCAGTGCTACCGTCGAGACGAACAACACGGCGTTGGCCTGCCAGATCACGAAGTCGGCGAAGTCGGCAATGTAGGTAGTCACCAACTGGATGATCAGCATGCATGACATGGCGACAGCGGCATGACGCAACGGCAATTGCTGGATCATGGTGCAGTAGACCATGATCAACAGCATGCCGAGTTGATAAAAGATCTGATAAGGGCTGTCGCTGTGAATCATGACCAGCAATGGCATGAGCGAGCACACGACCGTGGCGAATGCAGCGATGGTTTCCATCGCCCAGCGCGTGGTAACGCGTTGAGCCAGTATCAATAGCGCGATAAACATCGGCGTCATCAGGCACAGACGGCCCACGGCTACATAGAAAAACACATCCCGCAGTATCAACCAGTCACTGATCAGGAACAGGTTGTAGATCAGACTGCCGCCAATCCCTACCGCCGTCAGGAACTCGCGCCGCGGTAGCCGGGTTTCTTCCTGATAGCGTTGCTCAAGAACACGGCTGAAGCGTAACGAGCCAACACCTGAAGTGATCGTCTGCTCGACCTCGGCAAGGAGTTGCGCATCGTCAAGATTGGGACGTTCAAGGGCAGAAACAAGCATGTGACACCGGGACATTAACATCGAGAGACATAGGACATCACAGGTGATGTCTTAGTGCCATCAATGTATCGTGCCGCCAGTCCAAAGTCGACCGATGGTGGCTAACGGCGTGCCTTGGGTGACAAATGGCCGCGGGCTGTCATCGCTGAGAACATCTCGCAGCAATGCGCGAGATGGCCTTGAGACGGTCGTTTCTTCTGTCGCAAACGCCCTGTAATTCATCCTGCCACCATCAGACGAAATGCCTTAATCCCGTCTACGCTTGTGTCGATATATACGTACAACCTCACTATGGGTGCCGTCATGTTCAACGCTCGCTTGAAAAAGGAATTACAGGCACAAAAGGCCGAGTTATCCATGTACCGGCAGATGCAGAAAGGGATGGATGCGCAAATGGTCTGTCTGACTCTGGACGCCAGCCACCACATCGTCCACGCCAATGAAAACTTTCTCAATGCGCTTGGCTATTCGCTGGAGCAACTGCAGGGCAAGGATCTCGATCACTTGGTGCCTACTTACGTCAAACAGCTGGATTGCTACCGCAGTCTCAAAGTGGCGGTGCAGAAGGGCGAGTCGGTCATCGACAGGTACCGTTTTCTGCATGCCGATGGCCGGCTGGTGTGGATTCGCGCCCTCTGGCAGCCAGTGCTGGATGAGCAAGGCAGGCTGATGACGTTGCAATGCTACGGTTCGGACATCACCCAGATCGTCGAAACGGCTGCCGAGAACTCCGCGTTCATCCAGGCGCTGTTACGCTCGACCGCCGTGATCGAGTTCGACCTCAGCGGCCAGGTATTGACCGCCAACGATCAGTTCCTGCGCGGAATGGGTTATAACCTGGCGCAGATCAAGGGCAAGCATCACAGCATCTTCTGTGATCCTGCGGAAACCTCTCAGGCGTCGTACCGGGAATTCTGGGCGATGCTCAACCGTGGCGAGTTCGTGGCCGGGCGCTTCAAGCGTATCGACAGCAACGGGCGTGAGGTCTGGCTGGAAGCAACCTACAACCCGGTCCACGATGCTCAGGGCAAACTTTACAAGGTGGTCAAGTTCGCCACGATGGTGACCGACCAGGTGGCCCGCGAAGAAGAAGTCAGTCAGGCCGCCAGCGTGGCGTTTGAAATCTCCCAGCAGACCGACGTCAGCGCCCAGCGCGGCGCGGACGTGGTGCAAAACACTGTAAAGACCATGCGCAAGATCTCCGAAGAGATGCAGTCAGCCTCCTCGGGCATCGAAGCGCTGGGCAAACAGTCATTGCTGATCAATTCCATCGTGCAGACCATTGGTGGGATTGCCCAGCAAACCAACCTGCTGGCGCTCAACGCCGCCATCGAGGCCGCACGTGCCGGTGAGCAGGGCCGGGGCTTTGCCGTGGTGGCTGACGAAGTCCGCCAACTGGCAGGCCGCACCAGCGCCGCGACCGAAGAAATCGTCAGCGTCGTGCAGCAAAACCAGTCGCTGGCCGATGAGGCAGTACGCGGCATGGCCAACAGCCGCACCCAGGCGGAGCAGGGCCTGGTGCTGGCCAACGAGGCCGGTGCCGTGATCGTCGAGATTCAGGAAGGAGCCAAACAGGTCGTGGGCGCCGTGGGGCGGTTTGCCAATCAGTTGAAGTAGCGCCCTCTGAGCACCGAGACTTCATTTCAATGGTTGCGTATTAATGGACGAAAAGGCTTTTTCTCGACCCCGGCGGAAAAGCCTTTTCTGTTGTGTAGGGATTTTCCTACAATTATTTCGCTCAGCACGACACGTTCTCATCTGACGCCAAACCGCTAGCGTGATGCCTGTTTGCTTGGCAAAATCCCTTGCATAGACCATAACTGCAGGGAGCAACCATGAACGGCATGGAAATCGATGGAAAACGCCTGGCCGACGAGTACATAGCGAAAGTCGCGATCAAACCCGTTAAAAAGCGCTTTCCGGTCGCAAGCGAAAGCTCTACCACGCAACGTGGTGGCCGCATCGTCGCCACCAGCAACATGCAAACGACGGGCGGGCGCGTGGCGCTGGTGGGAGACCTTGCGCATTACCCCGATGGCAGCCAGTCACGCATTGTGTCTGGTGTTGGCCCTGCAATGCACCATGAAGGTCATCAAGTCGCTTTGGTCGGTAGCGTTTTTGAAAATGGCGACGTCATCACCGGTCCCGATCACAGCGGTATGGTCGTCGTGGAGTATGCCGACGAGTCGGCGGCTCCAGGCCTTCACGATCCTGTTTCGCCAACGGGAGCATGCTGATGCAGCCTCTTATCGTGGTTGGCGATATGACTTCCCACGGTGGCGTCGTTTTATCGGGCGCCCCCACTATGTTGATCGATGGCAAGAATTGCGCGCGTGTGGGCGATATGGTGACGTGCCCGCGTTGTAAAGGGGTGTTCCCGATCACCGAGGGCGATCCCAGCCTCATCGAAGACGGTAAGGCCATTGCTTATCACGGCTGCCGGGTTGCCTGCGGCGCGATGCTTTATTCCAGCCAGGTGAGCACCATGACCGACCCTTCCAGCGGAGGGGCATCGGGTGTTCAGGGAGGCCTGATCGATGGATTTGGCCGCATCAGTCCCGGCCTGATGGCGGGTTATCAGGATGAGCCGCTGGATTCATCCGCGAAGATCTTTCGCGGTCGCTTTCAAGTGCTGGATGCAGCGACTGGCAAGCCCATCGCCGGCCAGCCAGTGCGTGTGCGCTCGAGCGGCGGCCAGCACCTGACCGGCAGTACCGATGACGAAGGTTTCACCCAATGGGTCGAACGCGACGCCGACGAAGCGCTGGCGTTTGACCTTATTGATGAGTCGGGCCAATCATGAGCGATCCTATAAAACCCGGTGCGCCATTGGCCAGCGGTGGAATGTCCACAGAGGGCACCACCACGCCGGTGAAGATCAACAAGCCCGAACTGGACTTCACTGACAAGAAAGTACTGTGTTCGGCAATCTGCAAATGCAAGAGCACGCCAGGCATCGGCAAGGATGGACGCTCGCTCAAACAGTCCTGCGTCTCCGGCCAGCTCAAAGCGCTCGACGGTATCCTCAAGCACCGCAGCCCTTACAAACCGGAGGTCAACTACGACATGACCCGACAACCGCCGGCGCCGATTATGGACCGGAGCGTGGAAACCAAGGGGCACGACTGGCTGCCCGGCTGGATAAAAAAATGGTGGGATGCGCCGGATGATCAGGGCTCCCGGCGACCGCCATTCACCGCCGGTGAAGGCATGGTTCGGCGGCCTGACGTGGTGATCGTCAACGATCCGACCAAGCCTCCAACGCAGGACAATATCAAGCAGGTTGTGGAGATAAAGTTTCCGCCGGATTCTTGGAGTAAAGAGCAGCAAACAGATTATGAACGAATTGCTGGAGGGGCGGAAAAACTGGAGAAGTTAGAACCGAGCGATTGTGATTGCAATCAATCAGAGCCCAACCATTCCAAGATACCTGTTGAACAGCTCGGTACAGCTGCCATGCTTGCCGGCGTTCTATACATGCTGCTGGTTAGACGTCCGATGCCCGGGCCAGTCCCTGCGTACTAAGGATCCCATATGACCGATTTACCGTTCGACCCGATTCAGTTGATGCGCGAGCATCCCGAGAAGATGCGTGTCCCTGGAGGGTTGTTGACCAAACAAGGGCCGCAAGATTACATCGGCAGCGTGCCTGCGATCACCGGTACGTTGTTCTTCAATGATGCTCACCTGCCTGAAGTACGCGAGGCCATCTGTTCATGCTTCGACGAATATGAGGCCCTCGCCAAGGAACATCTAAGTTGGCTGTGGCGCGAAGAGCCACCTGAGGGACCGAATAAGATAGCCAAGGCCAAGGCCAAGCCTATGCGCGATATGGTGAAGCGCATGACTGAAAACGATCTTTTCAGTTTTGGTTATACCAGCGGCGAGCAACCACACGACGCTGGCGATTGGGAGTTTCAAGTCTATGGACTGCGTGGCTGGAAAGCTAGGATGGGAACTTGGGGGCTATGCTCTCTACGTTTCAGTATGCCGATGCTCCACGTCGAAAATAACCCAACTGCTTTTCAGGCTATGTTTGTGAGCTTCGCCGCAAGATTAAAAGCTGTTCACGGCTACGGCGGACTTGGGCTTGTTCTCTCTCTAGTGCGTAGCGACAACAACGAGCCCTTTGAGGCGTATCTCTCGGAGCGATTAAATGGACTCGATGTTGGAGGGCCAATTGATATTTGCCGAGCGGCCGCAAGCGGTATAAAGACCGTATCCTGGCTTACTGCGCTCAACTACAAAATGATTGAAAAAGTGGGCGGGGTAGATGAAATACAAGCCGAGCTACCTATAGACTGGTTCGCGCTTTATGACTATGGCTCGGGATTGGTCATTCAGGCTGGGCCAAAACCTGAAGCAGCGCCCATTGATCAGCCGAAGCCTGCTCGATTGGTTCTCCCAAACATGATGTTTAAAAATGTCAGGATGCCGCAGATAGGTAGTTTGCATCGTAACTCCAGTGTTGGCGAACCGCGCATCACCGGCTGGTCTGCCGAGCAATGGCTCAAACGCTTCGATATCGAAGAGGATGAGCTGATGGCTTACAAAGCCAGACTGTTAGATGAGCCCAGGCTGACCAAGGCCACTACGTTGCCGGATCGCTTGTGATGTCACTTGCTCATTATCCTTTGGTGCAGGACAGCAAGGACTCGATATGATTGATCTTCTGTCCGATCCGGTTCAGTTGATGCGCGAGCATCCCGAGAAGATGCGTGTCCCAGGAGGGTTGTTGACCAAACAAGGGCCGCAGGATTACATCGGCAGTGTGCCTGCGATCACCGGTACATTGTTCTTCAATGATGCTCACCTGCCTGAAGTGCGCGAGGCCATCTGTTCATGTTTTGACGAATATGAGGCCCTCGCCAAGGAGCACATGACCTGGCTGTGGCGCGAGGAGCCGCCAGATGGGCCAGACAAATTCGCTTACGCCAAGGCTCCGTCCATGCGCACAATGGTGAAGCGCATGAAAGAGAACGATATGACGGCGTTCTGTTACACCAGCGGAAAACAAGCTCATGACGCTGGTGACTGGGAGTTTTATATTTCTGGGCTTCGTGGCTGGGAAGCGAAGATGGGTAGTTGGGGCGCATCCGTTTTGCGCTTCAGTGTTCCATTACTGTACGTCGAAGAGAACCCAATCGCTTTCGTAAGTTTTGCCAGACGCTTGAAGGCTATCCATGGCTACGGTGGTCATGGGCTCGTGTTGTCTGCAGTACGCGTAAGCGACAACCAGCCTTTCGAAGCAATGCTTGCGGATAAGTTAAATGGCTTGGATGTAGGGCGACCACTTGGTGCATCCGAGACAGCCGACAAGGGTATCAAGACCGTCTCATGGCTGACGGCCTTGAGCAACGAATGGTTAGAAAAGATAGGCGGGATAGGTGAGATCCAGGCCGAACTACCGATGGACTGGTTTGCACTCTATGACTACGGTTCAGGGCTGGTCATCCAGTCCGGACCGATACCTGAAGCCGCGCCGACCGATCAGCCAAAGCCCGCCCGATTGGTGCTTCCCAACAGGCTGCTCAAGGCAATTCGTGCCCCCAAGGTCAGTCTGCACAACCCTTCCAAGAACGGCGAGCCACGCATCACCGGCTGGTCTGCCGAGCAATGGCTCAAACGCTTCGATATCGAAGAGGATGAGCTGATGGCTTACAAAGCCAGACTGCTGGATGAGCCCAGGCTGACCAAGGCCACTACGTTGCCGGATCGCTTGTGACATCGTCGGGCCAAGCAGGGTAATTATCGTTCCAACGCTCTGCGTAGGAATGCCTTTCGTGACGCTCCGCGTCACACATTTATGACGCGCCGTGCGTTCAAGATCGGACGCAGAGCGTCCAGAACTACATTCCCACGCTGGAGCGTGCGGAACGATAATCCGAACTATCGTGCCGTGGATTCGACATGGCATACCCGCGTCGAACCCCATTAGCGACAGCCTCTACCGAGCAGTCAGCGCCGAATAGCTGTTCATCAGGTTGCGGTAGTTCGGGATGCGCTCGGACAGCAGGTTACCCAGTCCTTCGATATCGTTACGCCAGTCGCCCTGCAGCTCACAGGCCACCGAGAACCAGTTCATCAGTTGCGCACCTGCCTGCGTCATGCGCGACCACGCGGCTTGTTGAACCGTGGTGTTGAAGGTGCCGGAGGCATCGGTGACCACGAATACTTCAAACCCTTCAGCCAATGCCGACAGGGTCGGAAAGGTCACGCACACATCGGTCACTACCCCGGCAATGATCAACTGTTTTCGGCCGGTCGCCTTGATGGCCTTTACAAAGTCTTCGTTATCCCACGCGTTGATCTGACCCGGCCGGGCAATGTACGGCGCATCGGGAAACATTGCCTTGAGTTCCGGAACCAGCGGGCCGTTGGGGCCTTGTTCAAAACTGGTGGTGAGAATGGTCGGCAGTTCGAAGAAGCGGGCCAGGTCAGCCAGGGCCAGAATATTGTTCTTGAACTCGTTCGGCGAGAAGTCCTGCACCAGCGAGATCAGGCCTGTCTGATGATCGATCAGCAAAACGATGGCGTCATCTTTGTTCAGGCGGTTGTAGGTGGTGTGGGTCATGGTCAAGTCCTTTCGTTTGGGTAGGTGAGGTCTGGCGTGCAACATGGGCTCAGGTTAGTAGCTCACCGGAAAGGGAAAAAGCGCCTGAAGCGGGTTTTACTGTCTCTTCACAGTGGACAATTTTGTCCACAATATGGCCAATCCAAAACGTCGCCTACCCGGCAACAGCCCCCGCCTTGCCAGCCTCCACCACAAAACGCTTCAGCGTTGACACGCTCGCCGCAGGGTCCAGCACATCCGACACCACTTGAAAGCGGGTCTGCATATGCTGTTCGTTCAGGTCCACTGCCACATAGCCGCGCTGACGGCTGTCGAAAAACTTCACGTGTGGGTTGAGGCCGAGAATGCTGTTGAAGGCGTCGAACGGTGGTCCGCTGGAGGTTACCGAGGTGCCGACGAATTCGGTGGCGACGATGGCTGATTCCGGATTGCCTGCCTCGGCGTGCAGGTCGGTGGTCCAGAACGAATGGATATCGCCACCCCAGAACACCGGGTTGCGGGTCTGGTGGCGTTGCAGGGATGCCAGCACGCGCTCGCGGGTCGCCGCGTAGCCGTCCCAGCCGTCGGTCCAGTGGCCCAGCGCCTGGGTCTTGAGATTGCGCTGTTCCAGTGGAGCGACCAGCAAGTCCTGGGCAATGACATTCCATTGTCCAGGTGATTCAGCGAAGCTGCGGTCCAGCCAGGCTTCCTGTTCCCAGCCGAGCATGGTGCGTTTGGGGTCACTCAGATCCGGACAGTCGCTGGGCGCTACGTAGCCTCGACGGCTGCCGTTGGCCTGGATGCACGCCTGTTCGGAACGATACTGCCGACCGTCCAGCACATGAAAGCGTGCCAGGCGGCCATAGTCCAGGTTCCGGTAAATACGCATGTCCGGTCCTTTGGGCAGGCTGCTGGCGCGCAAGGGCATGTGCTCGTAAAACGCTTGATAAGCGGCGGCTCTGCGACGTAGAAAACTGTCCACCGGAACGTTCGGGTCCTGGGACCACTGCGCGGCGTAGTCATTCTGTACTTCGTGATCATCCCAGGTGGCCACGCTCGGCGCACAGGCATGCAGCGCTTGCAGGTCGGGGTCGGTCTTGTACTGAGCGTAGCGATTACGATAGCCCGCCAGGTCCATGGGGTCAGGTGTAGCGTGGTGACGCGGGAACCGAGGGTTTTCCGGGGATATGTTCATCTCATAAATGTAGTCGCCAAGAAAGAACACCAGATCCGGGCGCTCTGCCGCCAGGTGTCGATAGGCGCTGAAATACCCGGCCTCCCAGTGCGAACACGACACGAAGCCGAACCGCGCCGAGACCATGGCACTTGCCAGCGGAGCAGTACAGGCCTGCCCGACAGCGCTTTGCGCCCCCAGGCTCTCGAACTGATACCAATACGGGCGTCCAGGCTGCAAGCCGCTCACTTCAACATGCACCGAATGGGCAAGGCGCGGATGGGCGGTGGCCTGTCCTGTGCGGACTACGTGAAGCATGGCCGCATCGCTGGCGATCTTCCAGCGCACCTCAACGGGTTTGTTCAGTCCGCCATCACCCGAGGGCGTCATCACCTTGGGCGCCAGACGTGTCCATACCACGAAGCCATCCGGCAACGGATCGCCAGATGCCACGCCGAGCGTGAATGGATAATCGACCCCCGCGCTGCGCGCAAATGGGCTGAGGATCGACAGCAATGTTGCACCGGCGACTCCGGTAATGATGCGTCGACGATCCGGATTGAAATCGGTCATGACGTGGCCTCCGACGATGGGTATTCCGAGCGCAACAGTCCGAACAGCAACATGTTCTTGAACACACCGTTTTTCAGAAATGCCTCTCTGGTACAGCCCTCATACGATAACCCGCACTTCTCCAGGACCCTGGCGCTGGCCGGGTTGTCGCTGAAGCACTGGCCGGCGATGCGGTTGAGGTTCATGTCCGTGAAGCCATGCCTCAGCAAGCCTTGAGCCGCTTCGCAGGCGTAACCCTGATTTTGATAGTGCGTTCCTGTCCAGTAACCCAGATGGCCGCTGCGATGCGGCATCGAAAGGCGTAGCGAGACGATCCCGGTCAGCTCTCCGGTTTCCTGAATGTGAACCCCGATGCTCAACATCTGACCGGCGGTGTATTGGTCGTGGGTCTGTGCAATGAATGCCCGCGCATGCTCAAGGGTGTAGGGGCTGGGCAGTGCAGAAGTCATGGCCGCAATCGTCGGCTCGTCGGCCAGGCGTGACAAGGTGAGTGCCTGTTCAGGCTGCAACGCGGCGAGCAGCAGACGCGAGGTTCTGATAGTGGGCAGCGGGTGACTCATCCGTATTTTCCGTCGGGTTGAATGCTCAAACGCTGGCGCGTTGTTATGGCATTTCCGTGACGGCCTCAAGAATCATTTAAGTGCCATGAGATGTACAGGTAACAGCCATGTAACAGTCATGTATCGGTCTTGTAAAACCAACCGATCGGTCATGTTCGGTTGCTAGATTCTCGGCCTCTAACAAGAAAGCGAGAGGCTGGCATGAGAACGTGGGACGAACCTAAAAAGCGCAAGGCGCACATCGAACTGATCCCCATGATCGACGTGATGATGTTCCTGCTGGTTTTTTTCGTGTTGGTAAGCCTGAACGTGATTCCGGCGCTGGGGATGAAAACCCAGCTGCCGAGTGCCAGCAGTTCGCAGCAACTGAAACCGCAGAACAAATCGATCCTGACTCTGGGGCTCAACGGCGAATTACAGCTCGACGGCAAGGCGACCACGGTCGACGCCCTGGTGCCTGCCTTGAAAGCGCTGGAAAAGCCCGACACTAAAACCACGATCATCGTTAACAGTGACAAGGGCGTGGAAGTCGCTCGTCTGGTCGAGATCATGGACACCCTGCGTCTGGGTGGTTTCACGTCAGTCTCCATCGCCACGCGCAAATCCTGACCATGTATTTCTATTTCCTGTTTCGTGTACGTCAGTGGCTTGGTGGCCTGCCTGCTCTGGTGGCGCTCATCGCAATCGTGATTGGTGTACAGACCCGTCCTCTGAAAATGGAGCCGGTCTACGACGAATCTGCCGTCGAGCTGGCGCTGGTCGAGCCCGAGCAGCCCGCCCCTGAGCCATTGACGCAGCCCGAACCGCCTCCGGTACAACCTGACGAGCCGCCACCTCCGCCGCCTGTAGTCGAAAGCGAAGAGGCCGAACCGGCGCCACCTCCACCGCCGCCCAAGCCCGTTCCCAAGCCAAAACCCAAGCCGGAGATCAAGCGAGAACCAAGGCCTAAGCCCTTGCCCAAACCGGCAGTGGCAAAACCCGTCGAGCCGGTTCAGGCACCCAGCAAGCCGATCGCCAGCGCCCCGGTTGCGCCGCCGTCACCGCCTGCGCCACCCGCACCGCCGAAGGTCGACACCCAGGGTATGGAAGGTGGCTACCTCAAAGGGCTACGCAGTGAGCTGGACGGTTACAAACAATACCCGACTGGCCGTCAGGCCTCACTGGAGCGTCCGAGTGGCGAGGTTGTGGTGTGGTTATTGGTCGACCGCCAGGGGCGAGTGCTGGACTCCGGCATTCAGACCCAGGCCTCCAGCATGCTGCTCAACCGCGCAGCCGCCAACAGTCTGCGACGCATCAAGCAGGTCAAGCCGTTTCCCGAGCAAGCCTTTGGTGGACGCAGCGAACAGCGCTTCACCGCCACCTTCAACTACAGCGTGCAATAGCACTGACAAGGAACAGAGTGATGAAGTTTTCCAGAATTCACCTTGCGTTGGTCGCCGCGGGCATGAGTCACGGCATGGTTATGGCCGACTCGAGTGGCAGTGATGTCGGCACCATTGGTGTGCAAGGCAAGGCGACGGTTGGGGGTGGCTACATGGTGCAGGAGGAGAGCATCAAGGCGCGTTCCACTGTCACCAAGGAAGCGCTCGACAAGCAGACGGCGACCGGGAATGCGATCGATAAGCTCAAGTACACACCGGGCCTGAATATCTCCAGCGAAGACGCCACAGGTCTTTCTGGTTTCAAATTCACCATGCGCGGGCTCAACTCCGATCAGGTCGGCATGTCGGTGGACGGTATGCCGATCAACGATTCCGGTAACTACGCGCTGTATTCCAATCTGCTGGGGGATCCGGAAAACATCGATCAGATTTTCGTGACTCAAGGCTCTGCCGAAAGTGATGGCCCGCACATCGGTTCCAGCGGCGGCAACATCGGTATCGTCACCATCCGGCCCACCAAGGAAACCGGCGCATTCGTCAAGCAGGTGGCGGGCAGCAACGGCACTTACAAGACCTTCGCGCGACTCAAAACCGGAGAGATCAACGGGCTGAGCAACTGGCTGTCGATGTCTCACACCGAAGGTCAGAAATGGCGCGGCGATGGCGCGGTGCGTGCCGACAAGGTTGAGTGGAACAGTTTCTTCGACATGGGCTCGGGCAATACCGCCAACCTGATCCTCAAGTACCACGAGCAGGACAACAACAGCTACAGCCAGCTCACCAAGAGTCAGTTCCAGCAGAACGGGCGCAAGTTTGACCCTTATCCTTCGACGCCAGCGCTGGGCAGCAACGGTAAATTGTCCAGCTACTACGAGTTGGCGCAGAACCCTTTCCAGACGTTCACCGGCGTGCTCAATACCCAATTCAAACTGGCCGACAACCTGTCTCTTTCCGTCATCCCCTATTATTTCTGGGGTAATGGCAGCGGCGTGAACAGTTCTTCCTATGCGCTCAACCGAGGTTCGAACCAGAACGGTGTGTTCGACCTGAGCAACCTGCCGACGGCGGCGGCTTATAACGCAGACGGATCATCGACCACTGGCGTTTATTACCGGCCGTCGCGCACCCAGACGTGGCGTCCGGGGATCACCACCAAGTTGAACTGGGACGTCAACGACGAACACAGCGTACAGGTCGGCTACTGGTATGAACGCGCGCGACAGTCGCAGACTCAGCCTTTCATCCGCCTGAAGAGCAATGGCAAGCCTGAAAGCATCCAGCCGGATTCGGACTACATGGTCGATGCCAACGGCAACGAGATCCAGGGCCGTGACCGTTATACCGTGACGCCTGCCCAAAAAGTCTGGGCTCAGGACACCTGGTATTTCGCCCCGGACTGGACGCTGGTCGGCGGCCTGGCCTACATGAATGTCGAGCGCGAAGGCACCAACCACGGCAGCCTGACCGAGCGGCCGGAAAAACGGGACCAGACCTACAACAAGCTGTTGCCGAACGTCGGCCTCAAATACCAGCTGGATGAGCGCGACCAGTTGTTCTACAGCCTGTCACGCAACATGCGCGTGCCGCAGAACTACGTTCTGTATGACCCGGGCACCGGCTCCATCGACAGCAAGCCAGAAACCAGCTGGAACCACGAACTGGGCTGGCGCTACACCGAACAGGACATGACGCTGGCGGCCACGCTGTTCTACCTGCAGTTCAAGGACCGGCAGGTGTCATCAAAAGATATCAACGGCGACTTTGCCGACATCAACGCCGGTGCAGTCGACAACAGCGGGCTGGAACTGGAGTGGAGTGGCTTGCTGCCGCACCATTTCAATTACTACACCTCGTACACCTACACCCGCGCCAAACAGAAAGATGACCTGACCGTCTTCAATAACGGCACCGCCATTGAGCTGCCCACCAGTGGCAAGCAATTTACCAACGTGCCGAAGAACATGCTGGCCGCCAACATCGGCTACGACGACGGCAGTTATTACGGGACCTTTGGCGCCAAGCTCACCAGCAAGCTGTATGGCGACCTGACCAACGACGAAAGCATTCCGGGGCGCACCATCTTCAATCTGGGCGCGGGGATCTACCTTCCGGTGGACAAGAAAATCGTCAAGGACGCCACTCTGCGTCTGAACGTCGACAACCTGTTCGACAAGGAATACCTGGACGGCGTGTACACCACCAAAACCAACGCGGGCACTTACAGCGGTTTCCGCGACGGCGACCCGGCCTACATCGTCGGGGTCGAGCGTACCGTTACCGTTTCTCTTGAAGCCAATTTCTAATCTTCATTGACCAGAGGTCCGTGCCATGGACATGAATCAGCTTCACGACATCACGTTCTATGTGATGTACGCCGCCATCGCGATAGCGATCTTTGTCGCGATCGAACGAGGCATCTACTTTGCTTACGTGCGTCGCCAGTCGCGGGCGCTGCAAACGTCACTCGGTGCTTCGGTGCACAGTGAAAAGGATCTGCCGGAGACGCTGACACGCCGGACCAGCCTGCCGCTGGAAATGGTCCTGCCGGTGCTGGCGCAAAAAAATGCGCAGGGCTCGCGCAGGGATCTGGATGATGTCATCGAAACCCAGTACCTGAGCACTCGCGCACCGCTGGCCCGCAGCCTCTGGCTGATCGAAACCATTACTACCGCTGCGCCACTGTTGGGCTTGTTGGGGACGATTCTGGGTATCATCGATACCTTCAAGGCCCTGGCCAGTGCCGGGGTATCCGATCCCGGGCAGATTTCCGCCGGTATCGGTACAGCGCTGTTCGCGACTGGGCTGGGTATCGCCATTGCCTTGTTCTGCGTGGTCTTTCACAACTACTTTCAGGACAGCCTGGAACGCATCAACGACCAACTCAAGATCCTGCTGATCCGCGCTTCCAGCGGAGCACGTGTGCATGACGAAGCCGAGCATCCGGCTGCTTCGGCTCAACCGAAATACCGGACGGCCTGATCCACCTGGCGGCGCGTGCCTATGGTATGCGCCATCTTGTCTGTGTCTGGCGATGAGGTTCGCAATGCCCTATTACCCTTCGTATCGTCGACTGTCCCTGAGCTACCGCGCCGTGATCGCAGCGTTACTGCTGGGCAGTTCGTGCGCGCAGGCAGATTTCGCCATTCCGGGTTTCGAGCTGGTCCACACCGTACCGGTCGGGTCTGACCTGCAGACGCCTGACCTGCGAGCACCCGACGAGGTCTGGCGGGAGCTGTTTGACGGGGCTCGCGAGCGTATCGACATCGAACAGTTCTATGTCGCAGACCACGCAGGCTCGGTCATGGACAAGGTGCTTGAAAGCCTGACGGCAGCCGGGCAGCGCGGAGTGAAAATCCGTTTTCTGCTGGAAGAAAAAGGCCTGAAACTTTCCGACCCGCAGACCCTTGAACGACTGCGCGCCATTCCCAATCTCACCCTGCGCGTACTGCCCTACGCAAAGCTCACGGGCAGCGGCATCATTCACGCCAAGTTTCTGGTCGTGGATGGCCGACAGGCGTTCATCGGCAGTCAGAACTTCGATTGGCGCTCACTGGAGCACATCCACGAAACCGGCCTGCGCATTGACGAGCCGACCATCGTGGGCCAGACGCAGGCCATATTCGATCAGGACTGGCTTGCCCAGGCTGCCATTACCGAGGGCAAACCGGCTCCCGTGCCGCACCCGATCGATAGCCCATCGCCCAACGGCAACTACCTGACCGCCAGCCCGCAGCGCTATAACCCGCCAGGGGTCGTCGACTCCCAGGCCGAACTGCCGCGTTTGCTGGCGCAAGCCAAAAGCGAGGTTCGTGTCCAGTTGCTGGATTACGCGCCTCTGTCCTACGGGCCCGACAAAACCCGGCCTTACTATGCGGTCATCGATAATGCCCTGCGCAGCGCGGCCGCCCGCGGCGTGTCGATTAAGCTCATGGTGTCCGACTGGAACACCGGCATGCCCGAAGTCGCCTACCTCAAGAGTCTGGCGCTGGTGCCCAACGTGCAGGTGCGCGTCGTCACATTGCCGATGGCGGCTCAGGGTTTTATCCCCTATGCACGCGTGATCCACAGCAAGACCATGGATATTGATGATCAGGTGGCCTGGGTAGGCACCAGCAACTGGCTGGGCGGCTACCTCGACAACTCGCGCAATCTTGAAGTGGTGATGCACGACGGCTCGATGGCCAAACGCATCGGCCAACTGCACGAGCAGCTTTGGGACGGGCCATACGCCAAGCCCATCGACATCAATCGCGACTATCCGGAGCCGCATCCGGGCCAGTTGAATGCAGCTCCCCACTAGGTCTCAACGCCCGCTTCAGCCACAATGACACCTTTCACCCACCAGCCTGCTGCGGGCTGTAAAAGGATTGGTGCTACTGATGATGCTCTCTTTCAAACCATGGTTGCGGAGCCTGGCGCTGGTTTTGCCACTGGCTGCGTTGCTGACCGCGTGTGACAAGTCCGACAAGCCGGTGACGCCGCCTGCGGCGCCGCACACCACTTATGGCCAGGCCGGCTGGGACGCGTTGCCAGCGGTGTCCGACGCGGATTTGCAGGCCGGTTTTGCCTCTTGGCGCAGCGCCTGTGTTCGTTTGAAAGCCGATGCGGTGTGGGGGCCGACGTGTGCGGCGGCGGTGAGTCTCGCGGCCGCACCGGATGCGGCGCAGATCCGCACCTTTTTGCAGGAGCAGTTGCAGGTCTACAGCCTGCGCGCCGATGGAGGCAGTGCCGATGGTTTGATCACCGGCTATTACGAGCCTGTTTATCCGGGCAGCCTGACCCAGACCACCACCGCCAATGTGCCGGTTTATGGCATCCCGGACGATCTGATCGTGGTCAATCTGGACAGCATTTACCCCGAGCTCAAAGGCAAGCGGCTGCGCGGTCGGCTTGAGGGGAGGGTGCTCAAGCCTTACGACGACGCTGCGACGATCAGCGCGCAAGGCTTGAACGCGCCGGTGATTGCCTGGCTGACCGACCCGATGGATCTGCAGTTCCTGCAAATTCAGGGCTCGGGGCGCGTGAGTCTGGAGGATGGCTCGCAGCTGCGTCTGGGCTACGCCGATCAGAACGGTCGCCCGTATCGCGCGATTGGTCGCTGGCTGGTAGAGCAGGGTCAGTTGAAGAAGGAAGACGTGACCATGGGCAGTATCGCCGCCTGGGCCAAGGCTCATCCGGAGCGTATCAGCGAGCTGCTGGCGAGCAATCCCAGCTACGTGTTTTTCGTCCGTAACCCCGACAGCAACGAAGGCCCGCGCGGCTCGTTGAATGTGCCGCTGACCCCCGGTTACAGCGTGGCCATCGATCGCAAGGTGATTCCGCTGGGCAGTCTGCTCTGGCTCTCCACGACGCGGCCGGATGGCAGCAGCGTGGTCCGTCCGGTCGCGGCGCAGGACACGGGCGGTGCGATTGCCGGTGAGGTACGCGCCGACCTGTTCTGGGGGACCGGCGATGAGGCGGGCAAGCTGGCTGGCGACATGAAGCAGAAAGGCAATATCTGGCTGCTGTGGCCCAAGGGCATGCCACTGCCTCAGTCCGCAGAAACAGCTCCTGCAACAACCCCGGCTCCTGCCAGCCACTGACATCCTCTCACCTCGATAGCTACCGTCCTGCTCAATGGACAGGTAGCTATCTTTTCGCACCCCGTTTTCCTTCCAAACGCATTTGAAACAGCCAAATGCACGGTTTTTCAACGCCAGAAATATGTCAAGAAAAGAACAATTTACCGTTCATCGGTAAATTGTGGACGACATATATCGGTTTCTTGACACTGTCATAATGACATTACACATTGGTATTAATGCATTCACACAGGGATCGTGCGTAGCGGCCCCTTTTGAGGTCGTTCCGGATGAATCGAGCTGACGATGTGGCCAATTTGTTTCAGCGTTTTGGCGCGAGCTCCGAGGGTTATCTGGAGATCGACGACAGCCTGGACTACCACGAAACGCCCGTAGACAGTGTCTTTCCTGCTACGCCGCCACGCGTAACCGATCAATCGGTGCCTGAGCAGACCTGTGCGGCGCAACCGGCCGAGACGCCTGACACGGCACCTGACCTTCAGATGACCCCGACAGCCAAAGGTGCAGCCTCCGGCGTCCTGGCAAATCTGCTTGCCGAGGCCGCACAGGCACGCCAGGCTGAAGCGCAGGCACGCAACAACGAAGCACTGGTCCAATCGCTGTTCAAGGGCCAGCCGCCGAGAACATCGGCGCGCGTGATTGCGGTGGTGTCAGCCAAGGGCGGTGTGGGTAAAAGTACGCTCAGCGCGGCAATGGCCAGCCTGGTCAGAGTGCCCGGCGCGCAGACACTGGCGATCGATCTCGACCCCCAAAACGCCTTGATGCACCACCTTAATGCCAGCCCGGATGTGGCCGGCCTCGGCGGTGCCAGCCTGAGCGGCGAAAACTGGCGCACGCTGTTGCTGACCGGCTCCTGCGACACGCAGGTTTTGCCATATGGCGCGCTGCCGCTCGATGAGCGTCGTTCCCTTGAGCATTTTCAGGAAAACGATCCACACTGGCTGGTCCGTCAGATCGCCCGTATGCAGCTCGATGCCCGCGACGTGGTGATTCTCGATGTGCCGTGCGGTGACCTGCGCATGTTGCAACAGGCGCTGACTGCTGCCAGCCAGGTCCTGGTGGTGCTGACCGCCGACGCGGCGTGCTACGTGACACTGGATCAGATGCAGGGCTGGCTCGAGCCGGTTCTGGCGGGGTCGCAGCCGCCGGCCTGTCATTACGTCATCAACCGGTTCGATGCTTCGCGCACCTTCAGTCGCGACATGTACGACGTACTGGCGCGACGTCTGGGCGAGCGCCTGCTGGGCGTCGTTCGCGATGATTACGCGCTCGCAGAATCGCTGGCCTACGGCCACAACGCGGTCCAGGTTCCGAGTGCCTCTCCCGGCACCCAAGACCTTCGCGTGCTGAGTAATGTGCTGATTGCCCGACTGCTGACTCAGGACGTAGAAGAGAACCGATTGTCATGACCAACCTGTCGCTCGACGCGTCCGTACCCCGGACGCGCTCATCATTGTGGCTGCATGCTTTGCTGGCGTGGTTCGGCGGTCTGTCGACGACCCTGCGACGCACCTTGAAAAGCGTGGCGATTGTCGTCGGCCTGCTGCTGATGGCGCTGGTCGTCACCGTGCCGCTGGACCTCTATGCACAGTGCTTTTTTGCCCTGGCATGCTTCGCTGCGATGCTGGTGATTCGCCGGATACCGGGGCGTATTTCGGTACTGGCGCTGGTGACCCTGTCGTTGCTGGCTTCGTTTCGTTACATGTACTGGCGCCTGACCTCGACCCTGGATTTCGACAACTGGCTGGACAGCCTGTTGGGCTATGGGCTGATCATCGCCGAGTTCTACACGCTGATCGTCATCGTGCTGGGTTACGTGCAGACAGCCTGGCCGTTGCAGCGCAAGCCGGTGATCATGCCGAGCGATTCCAGCCAGTGGCCGACCGTCGATGTGTTTATTCCGTCGTACAACGAGGCGCTGAGCATCGTCAAACTGACCATCTTTGCCGCCCAGTCCATCGACTGGCCGCGCGACAAGCTGCGGGTCTATGTGCTCGATGATGGTCGTCGCGAGGATTTTCGCGAGTTCTGCGAACAGATCGGTGTCGGCTACCTGACCCGCGGCGACAATCGACATGCCAAGGCGGGCAATCTGAACGAAGCGCTCAAGGCCACGAATGGCGAGTACATCGCCATGTTCGACGCCGACCATGTGCCGACCCGCTCCTTTCTGCAGGTCGCCATGGGCTGGTTTCTCAAGGACCCGAAACTGGCGATGCTGCAGACGCCGCACTTTTTCTTCTCGCCCGACCCGTTCGAAAAGAACCTCGATACATTCCGCAGCGTGCCTAACGAGGGCGAGCTGTTTTACGGCTTGCTGCAGGACGGCAACGACCTGTGGAACGCGACTTTCTTCTGCGGCTCCTGTGCGGTGCTGCGGCGCTCGTCGTTGCTGGACATCGGTGGTGTGGCCACTGAAACCGTGACCGAGGATGCGCACACAGCGCTGAAGCTGAACCGGGCCGGCTACAACACGGCGTACCTTGCGATTCCCCAGGCGGCGGGGCTGGCGACGGAAAGTCTGTCACGTCACGTTGCCCAGCGTATTCGCTGGGCGCGGGGCATGGCGCAGATCTTTCGCACTGACAACCCGCTGCTGGGCAAAGGTCTGTCACTGGGCCAGCGGCTGTGCTACGCCAACTCGATGCTGCACTTCTTTTACGGCCTGCCGCGTCTGGTGTTTCTCACCGCGCCACTGGCGTACCTGCTGTTCGGCGCCGAGGTCATGCACGCCTCCGCGTTGATGATCACCGCCTATGTGTTGCCGCACCTGGCCCACGCCAGCCTGACCAATTCGCGGATTCAGGGCCGCTTCCGCCATTCGTTCTGGAACGAGGTCTACGAGGCGGTGCTGGCGTGGTACATCATGGGCCCGGTGCTGATGGCGCTGGTCAATCCGAAATTCGGTGGCTTCAACGTGACCGACAAGGGCGGAGTGGTCGAGGAGAAGTTTTTCGACTGGACGCTGGCGCGGCCTTACATCGTGCTGCTGACGCTGAACGCAGTGGTCTTCGCACTCGGTATCTATAGCCTCTACCAACTGGGCTGGAATAACGATGCGATCACCCTGACCATCGTCATCAACATGGCCTGGACGATCTACAACATCATCATCACCAGCGCTGCGATTGCGGTGGCCAGCGAGATCCGTCAGGTGCGTACCGAGCCCCGGGTCCAGGCCAGACTGCCGATTCGCGTTACCCGCGCCGATGGCGTGGTATTCGATGCCGTGACTCAGGATTTTTCCCAGACCGGCCTCGGACTGGTGATGCCCGCCGATTCGGGCATCGACAGTGGCGACAGCATCACGGTGTCGCTGTATCGCGGTACGCAGACCAGCCATTTCCCTGCCACGGTGATGTTCTGCCGCGACGGTTATCTGGGCACTCGTTTCGATGATCTGTCGCTGCGTCAGCAGAGCGAGCTGGTACGCCTGACCTTTGGCCGTGCCGACACCTGGGCGTCGACCTGGGGCCGCGGCAAGCCGGACACACCGCTGTCTGCGCTGCGCGAAGTCAGCCACATCGGTGTTCGTGGCGTCGTCGAGTTGCTCAAGGCCACTCGCAAGGATTTCAGCCGGTTACTGCCGACCCGTAAAAAAATCTCCCCACCTCCCGCAAATTGATGGATTGAGTAGTCATGACTAAACGGTATTTTCTCGGTGCCGAACGCTTCGCCGTTCGCCGCTCATGGGCCCTGTTGGCTTGTGCGTTGTCCGTGCTCTCCACCGGGATGTGGGCAAGCGCTGCTGAAACGACGGGTGCCAACGAGGGTTACAGCGTGACGCTGCAACAACTGGGGCGCAATTACCCGATGAACCTGCGCGGTGTGGAAGCCACCGACAGCGTCAACTTCAATGTGCGTGCCGATCAGGTGGTGACCGGCGCAAGCCTGTCGCTGAGCTACAGCTATTCGCCGGCGTTGCTGGCGGACCTGTCGCAGATCAACGTCATGATCAACGACGAAGTGGCCGCGACCCTTCCGTTGCCCAAGGAAGGTGCCGGCAAGCCGCAGACGCAGGTGATCGAGATTCCGCCGCAGATGATCACCGAGTTCAACCGCCTGAGCCTGCAGTTCATCGGCCATTACACGATGAGCTGCGAAGACCCGAAGCATTCCAGCCTCTGGGCACGGATCAACAATGACACCCGTCTGGACATCCGTGTCACGCCATTCGCGCTGCCCAACGACCTGGCGATTCTGCCGCTGCCGTTCTTCGACCGCCGCGATGACCGTGACGTGAATCTGCCCGTGGTGATGGGCGCGGCACCCGATAACGCGACGCTCGAAGCGGCAGGCGCGCTGGCTTCATGGATTGGCGCGGCCAAGACCCGCTCGCGCATGGCCAGCTTCCCGGCGCACTTCAATGAGCTGCCGGCCAAGGGCAATGCGCTGGTATTGCTCAAGGGCGATGGTCCATTGCAGCTCGGCGCGCTGACGATGCCTGCGCCGAAAGGCCCGACCCTGACGATGGTGACCCATCCCAACGACCCGAACAGCAAGCTGTTGGTGATCACCGGGCGTGATTCGGCGGAACTCAAGCGGGCGGTCAATGCGCTGGTGGTCGGCGGTCAGAGTCTGGTCGGCAGCAGCGCATTGATCGAGCGTGTCGACCTGCTCGCGCCGCGCAAACCGTATGACGCGCCGAACTGGCTGCCCAGTGATCGGCCGATCAAACTGGGCGAGCTGATGCCTGCCAACAAACTCAACGTCTCCGGTTACGACCCGGGTGACATCACCGTGCCGTTGAACCTGCCGCCAGACCTGTTCAGCTGGCGTGAAGACGGCGTGCCGTTGAACCTCAAATACCGCTACACACCGCAGGAACGCTCGAACAATTCGTCGATCATGGTCAGCCTCAACGACACGCTGATCAAGGCCGAGCCGCTGCCGTCGATCGGGAACCTGAACAACTCGATCGTCTCGCGACTGACGGGCGGCGATGACACGATCAGCCGTGAAGCGCATGTGTACCTGCCGCTTAACTCCGTGGCTTTGCAATCGCGCCTGCAACTGCGCTACATGTTCGATTACCTCAAGCAGGGCGAATGTGGCGACATCATCATCGATAACATGCGCGGCAGCATCGATCCGGAATCGACGCTGGATTTCAGCGGTTACGACCACTTCATGGCCATGCCGAACCTGGGTGTGTTTAAGGATTCCGGGTTTCCGTTCACACGCCTGGCGGACCTGTCGCAGACCGCTGTGGTGTTGGCCGATCAGCCGAGTACTGAAGATGTCAGCGCTTACTTGAGCGTATTGGGCCGTTTCGGCGAATCGACCGGTTACCCGGCGACCGGTGTGTCGGTTATTCACGCTGCACAGATCGCCAGTGCCGCCGACAAGGACATTCTGGTCATGTCCTCGGGCAGCGATCAGCCGTTGCTCAAACAGTGGGCCGACCGTTTGCCGATTTCCGGCAATGCTCAGCAACAGGGCTTCGAGCTATCCGATCTGGCCTTCCGTCTGCGCGACTGGATGAGCCCGGACCCGGATGAAAACCAGCGTCGGGCGCGGGTGGCCATGGCGTTTTCCAGTGACGCGCGCAGCACCTTCCTGACCGGTTTCGAATCGCCGCTGCACAAGGGGCGCAGTGTCGTGTTGATCTCCAGCGGTCAGCCCGGCGGCATGAGCGACGTTGCCCGTGCGCTGAGCAGCAGCGACAAGGTACAGGGCAGCCTGGTAGTGGTACGCGGCGATTCGGTCGAGGCGCTGGTTGCCGAGCAGAAGTACTACGTCGGTGACCTTGGGCCGATCAAATACGTGCAGTGGCTGATGTCGCGCAACGTGCTGTGGCTGCTGCTGGTGGTTGCCGTGGGTGTGGTGCTGGTGACCGGAGTTGCCTACCTGACCCTGCGCTCGCTCGCCAAACGCCGTCTGGAGCAGGAATAAGCCATGCCGCTCCGTTCACTGAAACTGCGCCGCGCCTCGGGCTGGCTGGTCGGCCTGCTGGCGTCGGCGACCCTGACGCCGGTGCTGGCGAACAGCGCGTGCGATGCTGTGGCCTGGCCGTTCTGGCAGGACTATGCCACGCGCTATGTGCAGGCCGACGGCCGAATGCTGGAGTCGAGCCTGAAGGTCAACCACAGCACCTCCGAAGGTCAGTCCTACGGCATGCTCTTTGCGCTGGTGGCCAATGACCGCGCGCGCTTCGACGCGCTGTGGACGTGGACCGCCGCGAACATGATGGGGGCTGATGTCAAAACGCGTCTGCCGGGCTGGTTGTGGGGGCAGGGCGAGGATGGCAACTGGACGCTTCAGGACGCCAACTCCGCGTCCGATGCCGACCTGTGGATCGTCTACGCGCTGCTCGAAGCGGCGCGCGTCTGGCAGCACCCGGCCTATCGAGACGATGCGCTGGCCTTGCTCAAGAACGTGGAGTCGCGGCTGGTGGTCAATCTGCCGGGGCTCGGCAAAATGCTCCTGCCCGGCCCCGAAGGTTTCGCGCAGCCCGACCATCTATGGCGCTTGAACGCCAGCTACCTGCCCATTCCGCTGCTACGGCGCCTGGCGAAAGAAGCACCCGGCGGGCCATGGAAGGAAATTGCCGACAACACCGCGAAGCTGATCGACGCATCGAGCCCCAAGGGCTTTATCGCCGATTGGGTTGGCTACCGCGGGACCTCCCCGAAAAGCGGTCTGTTCGTGGTCGATCCGAGCACAGGCGAACTGGGCAGCTATGACGCGATTCGCGTTTACCTCTGGGCGGGCATGACGCCTGCGTCCGATCCGTTGGCAGCACGCCTGCTGGCCCGTCTCGACGGGATGTCGAGCAGCACTGCCTCGAGCGGTACGCCGCCGGAAAAGGTCCAGGTGGTCAGCGGTACACGCGAGGGGCAGGGGCCTTTCGGTTATTCGGCTGCGCTATTGCCGTACTTCCACGCCAAGGGTCAGACCTGGCTGGCCGAGCAGCAACAGCGCAGGGTCGAAGCCGGGGTCAGCCAGGCGCTGGCCCGTGACCCGAAAGACCGCACTGAACCGGCCTATTACAACCTCATGCTCAGCCTGTTTGCCTTGGGCTGGGTCGAAAAACGCTATCAGTTCCGTGAAGACGGAACCCTCAAATTATCCTGGGAGACGTCATGCCCGCGCGCCGCCACACGTTAGTCATCGGGTTGGTTGCCGCGATCGCAGCCAGCGTTTCTCAGGCTCAGGCCGCCACCGCCGAGGCGCAGTTGATCGAGCAGGGCCAGTACTGGCAGGCTCGCTCGAACCCGGTGCGGGCTGCCGAGGTCTGGCAGAAGGTGCTGCAGATCGACCCCAATCAGATCGACGCGTTGTATGGCATGGGGCTGATCGGCGTCAAACAGAACAAGCCGCAGCAGGCGCAGACTTACCTGGCTCGTCTGCAGGCCCTGTCGCCAGTGCCGTGGCAGTCGGTGCAACTGGAGCAGGACATCGCCCTCGCTCAGCCGCAGAATCAGGCCTTGCTGGATGAGGCCCGACGCCTCGCCGATGCCGGTGAGCGCGACAAGGCGACCGGGGTCTTTCGCCAACTGTTCAACGGCCGTTTGCCCGAGGGCACGATCGGGCGCGAGTACTACACCAACCTGGGGTTCAACAGCGCGGACTGGCCTGAAGCGCGCAAAGGCTTCGAACGCCTGATCCGGCAGAATCCGGACGACTCGATTCTGGCGTTGTTTTTCGCCAAGCATCTGGCCCGCCGCGAAGACACCCGGGCCGAAGGGATCGCTGCGCTGGCGCGCCTGAGTACGCACACGGACATCGCCGGGGACGCCGATCAGAGCTGGCGCATGGCGCTGGTCTGGATCGGTCCGCCTACGGCGGCGCAAGTGCCGCTGTTCGAGGCGTTCCTCAAGGTCCATCCCGATGATCAGGACATTCGTGATCAACTCAACAAGGGACGTCAGCAGCACGCCGGTGGCGGCGCCTCAGGCTGGCAGCAGGATCCGCTGGTGGCGCGTGGGCTGAAGGCGCTGGAGCAAAATGATCATGCCGCTGCTGAACAAGCATTTGCCGCGCGCCTGAAAATCAAGGCCGACGATGCCGATGCGCTGGGTGGGCTGGGCGTGGTCCGCCAGCAACAGAATCGACTGGCCGAAGCGGAGCAGTTGCTGACCCGCGCGACTCGCCAGCCTGGTGGCACACGCTGGAAAAGCGCCCTCGAGAGTGTTCAGCTCTGGACATCCTTGCAACAGGCCCGCGACCTGCAGGCCAAGGGGCAGACCGGCAAGGCTCAAGAGTTGCTGGCTCAGGTGCAGCGGCAGAACCCCAGCAGTATCGATGTACGTTTGACTCAGGCCGATTTGCAGGCCCAGGCCGGTCAACTCGACGCGGCCCAGGCGGGCTATCGTCAAGTGCTGGCGACCCAGCGCGGCAATCCGCAAGCCGTGCGCGGGCTGATCAACGTATTGGCGCAAAGCGGCCAGGCCGATGAAGCGCTGCGCCTGCTCGATACCCTGTCGCCTGCCGAACAGGCAGCGCTGGGCGAAAGCGGTCGCTTCAAGGCCTTGCGTGCCACGCAGACGGCACGGCTGGCCGAGCAACGTGGCGATCTGCCTGCCGCTCAGGCGGCCCTGAAGGATGCGGTAAAAAATGATCGAGACAGTGTCTGGACGCGTTTCGACCTGGCGCGTCTGTACCTCAAGACTGACGAGGCGCCCAAGGCCCGCGTGCTGATCGACGAGTTGCTCAAGTCTCGGCCCAACGATATCGACGCGCTTTACACCAGTGCGTTGCTGTCGGTGGAAATGGGCCAGTGGCAGGACGCGCAGGCTACCTTTGCGCGCATTCCTGTCGACCAGCGCACCCCGGACATGAAGGCGCTTGCCGACGAAGTCAACATGACCGTGCAGATCAACCTGGCCATCGGTATCGCCCGGCGCGGTCAGCGTCAGGAAGCGCTGGCGCTGCTCGATCGCCTGCAACCGGTCGCCAGCGGCAGCCCGGAGCGTCAGCTCACGCTGGCCAGTGCCTACATCGACGCCGGCGAGCCGGAGCGTGGCCGGGAAATGGCCCGCGCAGCCATCGCTCAGGCACCTGCGCAGTCACCTGATCTGCTGCTGCAATACGCCAGCCTGTTGCTCGCGGCGGGGGATGACGTGCAGGTCAATGCGATCCTGCGCACAGTGCAGGGCCAGCCCATGGGTGTGCAGACCCGTAAACGCTTCGATGACTTGCTGTATCGCTACCGCATTCGTCAGGCCGATTTGCTGCGTGAGGGCGGCGATCTGGCTGGCGCGTATGACACGTTGGCCCCGGCCCTGGCCCAGCGTCCGGACGACATTCAGGCGGTGTCGGCCTTCGCCCGGATGTACACCGCCAACGGTGACAGCGCCAAGGCCTTCGAACTCTACAAGCCGTTGTTGCAGCGTAAGCCCAACGATCCGCAAGTACTCCTGGGGGCTGCTGACGCGGCCGTGAAGGCTCATGATTATGCCTTTGCCGAAAAGGCCTTGAGCCAGTTCCGCGCGTTGCAGCGCAACGACCCGCAGACCCTCACCGAGGCCGCGCGCATCTACCAGAGCATGGGCCAGACCGGCGCGGCCACCGAGTTGCTGCGCAAGGCTGTGGCCATCGAACAAAGCGAAAAACAGCGTCTGATGGCTACGCAGGGCGGGTCGGGTTTGACGTCGTCCAATCCGTTCGCGGCGGGCGGTTCACGCAGCCTGGCCGCAGCGTCTGCCATCCCGGCACCGGCACAGGTGTCGCTCAGCGGCGGTGCGGCGACGAGCTTGCCGGCCTCGCGTGAAACGGCCTACCCGGGCCAGAGCGCTGCGCAGCAACCGTTGTCAGCCGGACGTGCGCAAAGCGTGCGTGGCAATCCGTTTCTGGCTGCTGGCGACCGCGATCAGGCCAGCAGCGCACAGCAGGCGCTCAATCGTATTCTTGAACAGCGCAGCGGCTTCGTCAGTCAGGGCCTCGCCGTGCGCAGCAATAACAGCGAGTCCGGCCTGAGCAAGCTCACTGTGGTCGAGACGCCGCTGGAGATCAACGTGCCGGCCGGCGATAACCGCGTGGCCGTGCGCGTCACGCCAGTGTCGCTGAATGCCGGCAGTGTGAAATCCGATGCGGGCGCTCGTTTTGGCGGTGGAACGGCCGGCGCAGCAGGTTCGCAGAGCGACAAGGGCGTCGGTCTGGCGGTCGCCTTCGAACGCCCCGAAGAGGGCCTCAAGGCTGATATCGGCACCACCCCCGTGGGTTTCAAATACAGCACGGTCGCAGGCGGCGTGAGCGTCGACCGGCCGTTGGGCAATAACCCTGATCTGCGTTATGGCCTCAACGTGTCACGGCGTCCGGTGACAGACAGCGTGACTTCGTTTGCCGGTTCCACCGACGAGCGCAGCGGTCTGTCCTGGGGCGGGGTGACCGCCAACGGCGGCCGCGGGCAGATCAGCTATGACGATCAGACCATTGGCGGCTATGGCTACGGTTCCTGGCACAAGCTGGTCGGCACCAACGTCAAATCCAACACCCGTGGCGAAGTCGGTGGTGGCGTCTACTGGTACTTGCGCAATGCCGAGGACAGCAAGCTGACCGCGGGCCTGAGTCTGATGGGCATGAGTTACGCCAACGACCAGAGTTACTTCACTTACGGTCATGGTGGCTATTTCAGTCCGCAGAACTTCTACGCCATCGGCGTGCCGGTGATGTGGGCGCAGCGCACCGAGCGCTTCAGCTATCAGGTCAAGAGTTCGGTCGGCGTGCAGCACTTCAAGCAGGATGGCGCCGCATTCTTCCCCGACGACAGCACTCTGCAAGCCGCTTCCGGCCAGCGTTACTCAGGGCAGAGCAAGACCGGTGTGGGCTACAACCTGAGCGCGGCGGGGGAATACAAGCTCGATTCCAGCCTGTTCCTGGGCGCCAACCTGGGCCTGGACAACGCCCGCGACTATCGCCAGTTCAGCGGAGCGCTTTACCTGCGCTACATGTTCGAGGACATGACTGGCCCCATGGAGCTGCCGGTCAGCCCTTACCGTTCACCTTATTCCAACTGATTTCTGGAGAAATTCGATGCCTTCCGTTCTTGCCGGTATGACCCTTCTGGTCCTGGGAGAAAGCCACATGAGTCTGGCCGACCACCTGATGGAGCCGCTGCATGACAACCTGACCCGTCAGGGTGCGATCGTGCATTCGATTGGCGCCTGCGGGGCCAGTGCCGGTGACTGGCTGATCAGCAAGAAGGTCGATTGCGGTGCCGAACAGAAAGGCAACGGCAAGATCGTCATCAAGGGTCGTGACGCGACTACTACGCCGATTGGCGAACTGATCGCTGCCGACAAGCCCGACCTGGTGGTCATCGTGATCGGTGACACCATGGCTTCGTATGACAAGCCTTCGTTTCCCAAAGCCTGGGCGTGGCAGAGCGTAACCGGCCTGACCAAGGCCATTGCCGCCACCGGCACCAAATGCGCATGGGTCGGCCCGGCGTGGGGCAAGGCGGGCGGCATGTACCAGAAGAACGACGCACGGACCCAGTTGATGTCGCAGTTCCTGGCCAGCAACGTGGCACCCTGCACCTATATCGACTCGCTGAGTTTTTCCAAGCCAGGCCAGTGGATCACCACCGACGGCCAGCACTTTACCGTGGCCGGTTACAAATCCTGGGGCACTGCGATCGGTGATGCACTGGGCAAACTACCGGTCAGCAGTGTCAGCGCAGCAGGAGCCAGACAATGATCGCCTTGCGCCTGATCGCCGCCAGTGCGGTTGCCGTATTGCTGGGCGTGCAAGCGCAGGCGGCCGACATCGCCCTGTATCCCACCGGCCCTGCGCAGGATTCGGCGTTCATTCGCTTCGTCAATGCGGCCACCGCGCCGCTGCAAGTGATCGCTCGTGAAGGCCAGGCGCCGTTGCAACTGGACAGCGCAAAACCGGTTTCACTGTTTTTCCCGGTGCAGGCCAGCAGTTCGATAAAGGGCACACTGGTCAGCGGCGATAAAAAACTGCCGATGGACGTCAGCGTCGAGCCCGGCGAGTTCGCCACCGTCGTACTCACCGCACAGTCCGACGGTAGCCTCCAGCCGGTGACTGTCCGTGAACAGCCCGATGACTTCAACGGTTTGAAAGCCTCGCTGGCGTTCTTCAGCCTGGATGCCGGGTGCAGTGAGGCGAGCCTGCGTCCTGCCGGTCGCAGCGCCGACCTGTTCAAGTCGGTTGCCACGGGCACCCTGCAACGCCGTTCGATCAACCCGGTCAGCCTTTCCGTGCAACTGGTCTGCGCCAACGCCACTGTCGGCGCGCCGCTGGACCTGGGCGAGCTCAGGGCCGGCGAGCGCTACAGCGTGCTGCTGGTGCCGTCCGCCACAGGCCCGCGTCTGTTGTCGGCCACGGACACATTGTCCAACTGATCAGGCTCTTTCGTCGTCATGGTATTTGCCTCGCTCGAGTTTCTGATGGTGTTCCTGCCCGCTTTTCTGCTGGCCTACACGGCGAGCCCTGCGGCGTGGCGCAATGTCGTGCTGTTGATCGGCAGCTGGTTGTTCTACGGCTGGCTGAGCCCGTTGTTTCTGGCGCTGCACATGCTGCTGACCGTGGTGGCCTGGATCGGCGGTCTGCTGATCGACCGGGCGCGGCAAGGCTCGAAAGGGCGAGTGCGGCTGTTGGTGGCATTGATCGTGTTCAACACCGCCGTGTTGTGTTGGTACAAGTACGCCAACATCGTCGTCGGCACCTGGAATGCGCTGATCACCTGGTATGGCGCGATGCCGCTCGATTGGCAGCGGGTGGCGCTGCCGGCCGGGCTGTCGTTCATCGTCCTGCAGGCGATTTCCTATCTGGTGGACGTACACCGGCAGACCGTGCCGGTCGAGCGCAGCTTCATCAATTACGCGACCTACATTTCGATGTTCGGCCATTCCATTGCGGGGCCGATCATTCGCTACGACTGGGTGCGCCGTGAACTGGTGCAGCGTTACTTCACCCGGCAGAACTTCGCCCTGGGCGCGCGGCGCTTCATGATCGGCATGAGCATGAAGGTGCTGGTGGCCGATACCCTGTCGCCGCTGGTCGATGTGGCCTTTCACCTGCCGGCCCCGTCGCTGATCGATGCGTGGCTTGGCTGCCTGGCGTATTCGCTGCAACTGTTCTTCGATTTCGCCGGTTACAGCGCCATGGCCATCGGCCTGGGACTGATGCTCGGCTTTCACTTTCCGGAAAACTTCAACCGGCCTTATCTGGCCCGCAGTATTCAGGACTTCTGGCGACGCTGGCACCTGTCGCTGTCCAGTTGGCTGCGCGACTACCTGTACATCGCGCTGGGCGGTAATCGGCACGGCGTCTGGAACACCTACCGCAACCTGTTCCTGACCATGGCTATCGCCGGTCTGTGGCACGGCGGTGACAGCTGGAATTACCTGCTCTGGGGCGCGGCGCATGGCGTGGCGTTGTGCGTCGATCGCGCTTGGTCGCGCTCGAGTCTGCCTGCTGTTCCAAGGCCGCTGGCGCACCTGCTGACGTTGCTGTTTGTGTGCCTGGCGTGGACGCTGTTTCGCGCCCCGGACTTTGCCACCGCGATGAACATGTATGCCGGGCAGTTCGGCCTGCACGGCCTGGGCCTGGGCGATGCGCTGGCCGTGACCCTGCGCCCGGCACACGGCATGGCCGCCTTGTTGGGCGTGGCCTGCGTGCTCGCGCCGTTGCTGCAGGCTCGCTGTGAGCAGCGTTTTGGCAACCGGACGCTATTCGTCTATGGCGCCGCGCTGTGGCCGGTGGCCGGATTTCTGCTGTCGTTCGCGCTGATTGCCAGCCGCGAAACGGTTCCGTTTCTGTACTTCCAGTTCTGAGGCCGGTGCCCATGACTACTCCGTCTGCTGTACCGCCTCCACCCAGTGAACTGGCCGTGCGCACCTGTGGTGTGGCGGGCATTACCCTGGCGCTGTTCCTCGGCGTTGGCTTGCTGGCCTCGGGCATGTTGCTGGTCAGCGGCAAGGTCGAGCTGCTACCCAGGCCGCTGACCCTCGACGCAGCGCTGCACGGCGAAGTGACTCACCAACTGGCGAAACAACTGTCCGGGAGCTTTCTGGCCCAGCGTGCCGCCAATATCGAGCGCGGTGCAAGCTGGCTGCTGTTCCACGACACCGGCCCGCGTGTGCGCCAGGGGTGTCCGGGCTGGTTGTTCCTGACCGATGAGTTCAGGCTCAACCGCGACGCACAGGCCAATGCGCAGCGCAAAGCCCAGGCGGTGATCGCTGTGCAGCGCAGCCTCAAAAAACGCGGTATCGAATTGTTGGTCGCCGTGGTCCCGGACAAAAGTCGCATTGCCGCTACCCGACTGTGCGGTCTCTACCGGCCTGACGTATTGCAGGCGCGTGTCGAGCAATGGACGCATGACTTGCAAGCGGCTGGCGTCGATGCTCTGGACCTGACCGCAACCCTTCAACCGCTGGGCGAAACAGCTTACCTGCGTACTGATACGCACTGGAGCGAGAGTGGCGCCAACAGCGCCGCCAGAGCCATCGGCTTGCAAGTGCAAAAAGCCGGCATTCAGGCCACTCCGCAGCGTCAATTCCAGATTCAGACGTTACCCATTGCCGAACGCCCCGGCGATCTGGTGCGCCTCGCCGGACTCGACTGGTTGCCGTCGTCATTACAACCTGCGCCGCAAAGCGTAGCCGCCACGCAGATCACCGAGCTTGCCAGTGAATCGGCGGCGGGCAGCGACAACCTTGACGACCTGTTCGGCGACAGTAACCTGCCCAACGTCGCGCTGATCGGCACATCGTTCTCGCGCAATTCGGGTTTTGTCGGGTTTCTACAGCGCGAACTCGGCGCCCCGATTGGCAACTTCGCCAGGGACGGCGGCGAGTTCTCGGGCGCTGCCAACGTCTACTTCGACAACCCGGCCTTCCGCCAGACGCCGCCCAAACTGCTCATATGGGAAATCCCCGAGCGGGATCTGCAGACGCCTTATGTGGCGATCGAAAAGTTAGATATACCTGTAAAATAAACGTCGGGCATACCCTGTTAGAGCTGCTGTTACGAATATCGAACTTTAGATGGAAGAACACCCGGCCGAAGCCGGGCGCTCTTTAGGCAGGATGGTGTTTATTCAACAGTATATTTTTTCTCAGCGATGAAAGCGGGTTCCTTCCAGTGGGGGCCTTTAGCCGTGCGACCTTTTTCATCTAAAGCCAGAATGCCTTCACGAAAAAGTCTGGTATAAGTGCCCCAGAGCTCACCGGACTGGAGAGCCTCAAATTTATAAGCGGTGTAGAGTCTGTCTATTCGTGGTTGGGACAAATTTAGAGCAAAGACTGCCAATACATCTGCCACGGTTTCATTAATGATAATGTCTTTGATTTTGGTCATTTTATTGGCCTCTCAATGCGTCTGCATGATCTTGTTTGTCTCCAGCCGATAGAGCCGCTTCGGTGTAAAGAAAATCACGATTTTCGTTAATTCTATAATCCTCAAGGGCTGCCGTATGAGCGTTATTCCATACGTTACCTTGCACGCCATCAGCCACCCCCAGTGCCCTGTAACGTTCTAATTCCCTAAGCTCGTGGGTGTAAAATCTTTTATCAGTATCCGTCACGGCTAACTCGCCGCGCAAAATTTTTTCCAGACGATTGATCATTATAGTATTTGCATCTGATGAGCCGAATCGGCTTATGTGCAGCTTAACGAGATCAATGCCGTCCTGAGTGACTGAGGCGGTTGTCCAGTCGAGGTTCTGGGTGGGGCCGCCCGCTTTTTCAGGATCGTACATTCGACCGCTATGCTCTCCTTTGGTTGTTGCCCCTTCATAGGGGCTGTTGAACACCACATAGACCGGAGGCAGACCCGAATTTAGCGGGTAAACATAAATGGCATCCCGAATGTCCATCTGACTGGTGCCGGGTAAAGGTTCGGCCTTCACCTCGATAGGCTCTAGTGTAATTCCAGCGTACGCCGGAGTTTCGACTGGTTGCGCCACCGTCGTCGTTGAGCTGTTTCCATATGCTGCGATTGGAAACGTCAAGGTGATGGGCGGGGTGTCCGAAGTGGTAAAGGTGTAGGCGTTGGCCACTGGGTCCAGTATCAGAGCCCTCACAGGCACCTTGGGAGAAAATCCGCCTTCGGCTTGTGTTGCCACGACTGAATACTTCGACTGATCGCCGTAAATTCTATAGGGCATATCGACCGTTCCACCCGTTGCCGCCACGTCATTCAAGGCGTCGGACAGATCAGGCATCAGAACTCTGGCCGGAAGGTCCAGCATTCTTTCCGGTAACTCTCCATTGCCAAGCGAAGGGGAGTACAGCAACGTGCCGATGCCTACGGCTGTGGTAGAGCTGACAGCCGTGCCTGCGAGAGCCGTTAATATTTCGATAGCGGCTTGAATGGTAGCGTCCAGAAAGAGACCGGATCCTGCCGTAACGGAAATGACTCCTGCAACTGCACCCAACTGCGGTGTACCAGCTTCCGGGAGCCTGAGCGTCTTGCCCGCTTCTAGCGCTTGAGCTTCTGCCGTCACGCGCGCGTGCTCGTCAGCGTCACGCTGGGCCTGCGTCTCTGCCTCCATACGAGCTTGTTCAGCCGCTTCGGCAGCTACTCGGCGAGCTTCTGCTTCGGCAGCAAGAAGAGCCTGCTCATCCGCTACTCGCTTGGCTTCAGCCTCCGCTGCAACTCGGGCTTGTTCAGCGGTTTCGGCAGCAAGTCGAGCGTGCTCTGCAGCTTCAACGGCAAGCCTCGTCGACTCGGTTTCTGCCGCGATACGTGCGTCCTCCCTGGCCTGCGCTGCAGCAATAGTATGGCTCAGTGATACAGACCTCTCTGTGAGAATCCTGATTTTCTCTTCAAGAATTTTTGCTCTGTAGGCTGCTGTAACTGAGGCTTCCCAGCTTTTATAAACGTCAAGGGGAGAGCCCAGGTCTCTTCTTGTTTGAAAGATATTTAAAAAATCCACAGCGTTTTTTTTAATATCTACCGCCAATGCATGCCTGCCAAAGAAAGCATGAGCGCCTTCTTTGCTTTTGGCTAACTCAGCAGCGCGCTGTGAAATCAGGCTGTCCACCACGTTTTTTTCAATCGTAGACTTTTCTAACTCAGAGAAGGGGTAATCTCCTACACCGGCAGAAATTTCCGCGTCAACGTCAGCCGGAAGGAGGGGCAAAAAGTCTATGTAAGACTGATGGATATTTTGCTGTGTTGAAGAGGCCGTCACGATAATGGATATCGTGTACTGTTCGTTTCTTATACCCCTTTTACTGAAGAATGCATCCATCTCATGGTTTGCAGGAATACTGCCGTCCCATCGCAGCGGTCTGGCGATTACTCCGGCTCCCGATAGCGGGCCTAATGGCCTGGGCAACGGCTGGCCAGGTGTTACGATTGTGGGTGGAAGAGTAATGACGTTTTGCGGCATGTGCTTATCCTTAAGGTTTAAATCGCCGAATAATATCTCCTTGATATTAGCTAGTATTAATAGTCACGAAGTGCGGTACATAGGTATAGGTAGTTGTTTTTTTGTTCAGGCTTTCAGGCACGCAATTGAAACGCATGCTGGTGTAGGACTGGTCAGCGGCCGCACGTAGTGTTGCCGGTTTTGTAATCCATCGCAGTGTTAAGGCGTTACTTCTGGTGCTGAATGCATTGGTCGCGGCGTACGTTGCTTTGAACCCATGGGACAGCAAGAGCCCCCCATAACCGAGCTAACCGTTCGGCCAGTTCACCCCAAACGCGGATCGACCACAAACTCCAGTTCTTTGGCCGTTGCCACTACCGCCCTGAACTCCGGGTGCTGGACGTTGAGCAGGTAGTTGGACTCGCGCGGGATGATCACGCTGGGCACTGCCAGTGCCAGGCTCTGAGCGGAGGCCAGCCAGTCGTCGCCGAACGAGGCGGTTGCCGGTGGCGCGGGTTCTTCACGCCAGTCGCGGGGCAGGGTGTCCGGGCGCGCATTGAGGACGTGCTCCTCGGCAATCTGCAGCTCAAGCATCGTGTAGTGCTGAGCCACAGTGGCGTTGTTCAGGTGCACCAGCACTTCCAGCAGCGCCAGTGACTCGCTGCCCGCGCAGTACACGCAGGCGTTGCCCTTGCTGTTCCAGCGTCCGCCGTAGAGCTTGGCGCCCTCGCCATCGAAGGCCTGTGCCAGCCATTTGCGCTTGACCAGTCGATAGACCGCTATCACGCCACGACCCCGTGTTCCAGGCGGCCGATCAGGTCGAGCACTGCCTGAGCCTCTGCCGAGGTCGCGAGCATTTCCAGTGGCCTGCGATTGCCCAGCCCGTAGACCGGGTTGGCCAGCCACAGGCGAGTCGCTTCGGCGTCGTTTTCGAACAGGTCCAGTGCCGCCTTGTACACCGCTGCCAGGCGGAACAGCCGATCGCTTTCTTCGGCGTTGAAGCGGCGCACCTTCAGGCGTCGCTGCAAGGTTGCCGGCGCGATGCCCAGATGCTCGGCCAGGGTCGAGCGGTTCAGGTCGGTGTAATGCGCCAGACGTTCGAAGACTTCATACGGCAAGCCGTCATGCAGCGCCGAGTACAGCCGCGCGCCTCGTGCGGGGATACCCAGGTGTTGCCAGAAATCGTCCTGCCGGGGCAGGGCCGGATGGTAGTCGCTTATGGGCAAAGACATGGCACACCTGTCTATCGAGTGATTGCAATTGAATCTATCAATTGATAATAGGCACGTTTCAGACGTCGTGATAGTGATTCGCAGCAACTAATTGCGAATAAAACTACAGAAACTTCAAAAATCACCGACTTAGGCTATAGGTTTAGTTTGAATGTTGCTGATCTCGCGTTATAGGCTCGATGTCAGTCGCTTCCGATGGTGCCGTCTAACGAATATGTGCTGTCCGCCGTGGTCAGCCTGATTTTCCTGCAGTGAGAACCACACGATGTCCACGCTTGCGCTATTGATATGCGATGACTCGAACATGGCGCGAAAGCAGCTGTTGCGCGCGCTACCTGAAGACTGGGATGTGTCGGTCACGCTCGCCACCCAGGGGCAGGAAGGCCTGGAAGCGATTCGTAAAGGTCAGGGCCAGGTGGTCCTGCTCGACCTGACCATGCCGGTGATGGACGGTTACCAGACGCTGACGGCGATTCGTGCCGAAAACCTCGACGCCAAGGTGATTGTGGTGTCGGGCGACGTGCAGGATGAGGCCGTTCGTCGGGTCATGGAGCTGGGCGCGCTGGCGTTTTTGAAAAAACCCGCCGACCCGGACGAACTCAAAAGCACACTGGAGCGCCTTGGCCTGCTGGGCAAGCCTGCCGCGTCACCGGTTGCACTGCCGGCCCTCAACAACAAGGGCGGGGTGATCAGCTTTCAGGATGCCTTCCGCGAAACCATCAACGTCGCCATGGGCCGTGCAGCGGCGTTGTTGGCCAAGGTGCTGGGCGTGTTCGTGCAACTGCCGGTGCCCAACGTCAACATGCTTGAAGTTGGCGAGTTGCACATGGCGCTGGCCGACGCTCACAGCGACCAGCGTCTGACCGCGGTGTGTCAGGGCTACATCGGTGGCGGTATCTCTGGTGAAGCGCTGCTGATTTTTCATGATTCGGAAATCTCCGGAATCTCGCAACTGATGGGCGGCGATCACTCCGACAGTTCCGACATGGAGATGCTGCTCGATCTGTCCACGATCCTGATCGGCGCCTGCCTGAGCGGCATTGCCGAACAGATCGACATTGCCTTTTCGCAGGGCCATCCCCAGTTGCTGGGTGCACAGGGCGGCATCGACGAGCTTATCCGCATCAATCAACAGCGCTGGAAAAAGACCCTGGCGGTCGAAATCAGTTACAGCGTGGAAGGCCACAATCTGCATTTCGATCTGCTGATGCTGTTCACCGAAGATTCGGTCGAGCTGCTTACCAAAAAACTTGCCTACATGATGAGCTGACCCATGAGCAACGCTATTGAAATCAACGAGCTTCATTGGTTGCTGGCCGTCACGCAGAACATTGACGTAGGCATCGTGGTGCTGGACCTGAACTACCGCGTGACGGTCTGGAATACCTTCATGGAAAACCGCTCGGGTGTGGTGCCCTACGTGGCAGTCGACAAGACCTTTTTCGAGATTTTTCCGGAGGTCAACGCGAAGTGGTTCAGCAAGAAAATCGATAACGTCGTGACCCTCGGCACGCCGGCGTTCACCATCTGGGAGCAGCGGCCGTATCTGGTGCGTTTCAAGAATTATCAGCCGATCACCGGGCAGGAGGAGTTCATGTATCAGAACACCACACTGTTCCCGCTGCGGTCGACCACCGGGGCGATCAGCCATGTGTGTCTGGTGATCTATGACGTTACCGACGTCGCGGCCAACCGCAATCAGTTGCTGGCGGCCAACAACAAGCTGCAGCAACTGTCGGGCTCAGCGAAAAGCTGAGCCGCGCCCGGGCTTGGCGATGAATGAAACCGGCACTGCGGGCTTGATCCCGCTCGTGCTAGGATCGCGATTTTTCCGCTGACGCTCAGGGACATCATGCGACCTCAAGCCACCCTCACTGTTTTGCCTGTCGAGCGCCCGCTGGTCGGGCGTGTCAGCCCGCCGGGCTCCAAGTCGATCACCAACCGCGCATTGTTGCTGGCCGGGCTGGCCAAAGGCACCAGCCGCCTGACCGGCGCGCTGAAGAGTGACGACACGCGCGTGATGTCCGAAGCCCTGCGTCTGATGGGCGTGCAGGTCGACGAGCCGGATGACAGCACCTTCGTGGTCACCAGCAGCGGGCATTGGCAGGCGCCGCAGCAGGCGCTGTTCCTCGGCAACGCCGGGACTGCGACACGCTTTCTGACCGCGGCACTGGCCAACTTCGAAGGCGACTTCGTGGTGGATGGCGACGAATACATGCGCAAGCGTCCGATCGGACCGCTGGTCGATGCCTTGCAGCGCATGGGCGTGGAAGTCAGCGCACCCAGCGGTTGCCCGCCGGTGGCCATCAAGGGCAAGGGCGGTCTTGAGGCCGGTCGTATCGAAATCGACGGCAACCTGTCCAGCCAGTACGTGTCGGCACTGCTGATGGCCGGTGCCTGTGGCAAGGGGCCTGTGGAAGTTGCACTGACAGGCAGCGAGATCGGCGCGCGTGGTTACCTTGACCTCACGCTGGCGGCCATGCAGGCGTTCGGTGCCGAGGTTCAGGCCATCGGCGACGCCGCCTGGAAAGTCTCGGCTACCGGTTATCGCGCTACGGATTTCCACATCGAGCCAGATGCCTCGGCGGCCACTTACCTGTGGGCTGCGCAGGCCCTGACCGAGGGCGCTATCGACCTGGGCGTGGCCAGCGACGCGTTCACGCAACCCGATGCGCTGGCCAGCCAGATCATCGCCAGTTTCCCGAACATGCCGGCCGTGATCGACGGCTCGCAGATGCAGGACGCGATTCCGACGCTAGCCGTATTGGCCGCCTTCAATCGTCAGCCGGTGCGCTTTGTCGGTATCGCCAACCTGCGGGTCAAGGAGTGCGACCGCATCTCGGCACTGTCCCACGGACTGTGCGCCATCGCACCCGGCCTGGCGGTCGAGGAGGGTGACGATCTGATCGTCAACGCCAACCCGGCGCTGGCAGGCACTACGGTCGATGCCTTGATCGACACCCACTCCGACCATCGTATCGCCATGTGCTTTGCGCTGGCGGGCCTGAAGATCGCCGGCATCCGCATTCTCGACCCTGATTGCGTCGGCAAGACCTACCCGGGCTACTGGGATGCGCTGGCCTCATTGGGCGTCACCGTCCAGCGCTGACCGCGGGCGCAGCGGCCGTTTTTCAAATCCCGAAAAACGGCTGCATCATCCGCGCCAGCAACCCGTGAAAACGCAGCTTCGATTCAGTAGCCAGTACGCAAATGCATTCCCGGTCGGGGTAGGCGATGGGCTGGTGATGGATATGGCTGTCCAGGTCGGCCACATCGTTGAGTCCGAACTCTCCCTGCACGTCGTAATACGCGCCCTTGAGGACCATGGTCATCTCGCCGCTTTCGTGGCTGTGGACCGGCATGCTCACGCCGGGGGCGATTTTCAGCAGCATCAGGTTGCCCTGTTCGATGCCTTCGGCGCGTACTCGTTGTACGCCGGGGATCAGGGTCTTCCACTTCAATGTGCTCAGGTGTCGACCAAAATGCGCCTGCATGCAGACCGGCATCAGGTCCGGGTCCTGATTGGCCGCCGGCATCGAGTGCAGGGCGGGTAAAAGCCCCGCTTGCTGCTCGTCAAGCCGCGCCAGCATGGCCGATCTGCCCTTGAGCGGCACCACACTGCTGGTGTGCTGCTGCATCAACACACCGCCAATCGCCTCGGCCTGCCTGAGCCGCGCCCGGCACTCGGCACAGCGCTCCAGATGCGCTGCAGTGACTAACGAGATGACCTGCGACAGCGCCCCTGCGGCATAACTGACCAGCGTGGCGTCGTCCGGATGATGTTGTGGACCCATCATGATTCCTCTATCCGCGAGCGCAATTTTTGAAACGCCAGGCGCAGGCAGGACTTTACTGTGCCGAGCGGCATACCCAGGCGTTCGGAAATCTCCCGGTGGCTGAGCGCTTCGAAATACGACATTCGCAACACTCGGGCCTGATCGGCAGGCAGGTTCTGGATGGCGATGTTGAGTTGTTGTTCCTGGCGCTGGCTGTAATCGAGTGTTCGATCTACCGGAGCTTCCAGACGCTCGAGTTGTTCCAGCGAGTTCTGCACCTGCACCCAGCCACGGTCCTTGCGCACACTGTCGATGTAAAGATTGCGTGCGATGCGAAACAACCATGTCCCCAGGCTGGCCTTGGCCGGGTCGAACGAGTCGGCCTTGTGCCACAGTTTGAGCAGCACTTCCTGCACCAACTCTTCGGCCTGACCTTCCGGCACATTCAGCCCGGTGAGGTAGCGCAACAGGCGCGGAGCGAAGTGATCGTAAATGCGCATGAAGCTGTCGCGGTCCCTCTGGCGGGCCACGGCGGTGACTTCATCGATCCAAAGTCGGGTGATTGTCGATTCGCTGTGAGAGGGGGACAAGTGACAGAAGGTCCTGAGACTGGCAGTTATGCGCATGATCCACCTTCTGATCACCATTGTGTGGGTTTGGTTCGCTATGCAGAGGTGTTACGTAACGGGGTGGGGAGTGGATCACAGGATGTGATGAGTGGCGGTTTGACTTGCAGATCCGGCCATGGCAGTGGCCGCGGGCCAGATCTTGCCGTCTTTGGTCACTGTCATTTCTGACAGTAGAGTCATTAACGTTAAATGATTACTTTGTGTTCTGGATGTCATCAATGTCATGGAGACAAACATGGATACTCAGGTTGCACGCGTTTCATCTTCGCTGGCCACCCTGTTGTTGATCATCGTTTGCATGGGGCTTATTTTTGCGCCTGAGCGATCACAGGCTCAGGTTGCGAACCTGGCGACCTGTCTGACAGGGACTCACACTGCCGACTGGTCGCCGGGACTGACCAACACCGATCAGTTGGTCAATGTATCGACGACAAGCAACTGGGGGGCCTGTGTTTCTCCTTCATTTCCTCTGGCAGTCAGCGCTTCGTCCAGTCAAAACTTTCAGGCGAATTTTTCCTGTCAGTCGTTGCTGCTGCAAACGCCGACTATTACATGGGTCATCAACTGGAGCGATGGCGCCACCAGTACTTACGAGTTCAGTGCGACGCTCAATAATATCGGTAATCTGAATACGACCATTGTGGGTGTCGGAAAAATCGTCGATGGCCGGTACAAGAATGCCAAGGCGATGAGTACATTTGTACTTGGCGATATCGAGTCCACATTGAGCAACGATTGCGCCAAGACGACCGGCGTAACCAGCGTTAGGGGTCTTTCAACACTGGTGATTGCCCAGTAACAGATGGCCAGGGAAGGCATGAAACAGCCTGCTACAAGGGCTTGTGATGCAGACTGACCCCTAGCCCCATCGACTCCCCCTGCCGTAACAGCTTCAACCCCGGATGCCCAGGCAAATGATGGGCATTCACCGGGTGGCTGACGGGCTCGAAACAGAAGAAATTCAGTCCCGGAGGGCAGAACACCAGAAAGTACTCGCTGCCGGTGGCGTGGCAGTGCAGTTCATAGCCCAGGTCCGGCTGGCTGATGACGCTGTGGCCGTCCCAGCCGGTGAAGCCGTTGTCCAGCCGTGCTTCGGGCAGCCTGTTGCTGTGCTGGAAGTCCCATTCGGCGGGCAGATCCTGCAACTCATTCGGCAAACCTGCCTCGTCGCACAGCCAGACCTGCGCAGCTTTGGCCTGCAAGCGTGTGTGAGGCGTGCGTGGCAGGTAAGGGTGCAAGCCCAGGCCGTGCCACATGGCGCGGCTGTCCAGATGAGTGGTGGTCAGTTCGATACTCAGTTTGCCGTCGTGCAGGGTGTAGCGCAGGTGCGCGCGGTAGGCGAATGGCGTCTGGCTGTCGAGTTGCAGAAAGACCCGATCTAAAGTGTGCTCAATGACCGTCCATGACTGCTGCCAGGCGCTGCCATGAATCGGCAGCGGGTCGTTGGCGCTGTTGGGCTCCAGGGCCAGCCAGCCGTCTGGTGTCTCGAAACCGCCGTTGCCGATCCGGTTCGACCACGGTGCCAGCGGGTAGCAGGCCAGCCGACGAGGCGTCCCGGCCGCCAGAGCCTGTTCGTCGCTGGGGCGCAGCAGGGGTTGCCCACTGGCCAGGACGATCCAGTTGACGATACTGGCGCCGATGTCGGGGGCCAGTGTCAGGCGGGTCAGGCCATCTTCAAGGGTCAGTACGTTCGTGGACATGCTTCAAAGCCTTTCTTGATGATTGAGAGTCAGGCGATTGGGCGCGACGCCAGGTCAGCAGCACGATGCCGCTGACGACGATCAGCCCGCCGACCACCTGACCGCTGCTGAGCAATTGATCGAGAATCAGCCAGCCAAACAGCAGGCTGGCCACCGGTTCGATGTTCATCACTGGCGCGTTGCGGGCGATGTCCAGCCGTGCCATGCAGATGAACAGCAGCGAGAAACCCAGCCCGTACAAAACCACCAGACTGGCCAGTGCGGTCCAGCCGACAGAACTCTTTGGCAGACCCACGCCGCCGGGCAGCACGCCGCTGCTGCCGGCGATGGCTGCGACGACAAACACCACGGCCATGGTCAGCATGCTGCGTACGCTGCCGCGCATGCCCGCCAGTTTGTTATCGGTAATCCACAGCGCAAAGGCGAACACCACCGCCGCGGTCGACGCGTAGGCGACACCCTCCAGCCATCGCGGCTCGCTGCTGCCGGGGTTCGACAGGCGCTGTGGCACATCCAGCGCCAGCGTCAGGCCAAACAGAATCAGGCCCATCAGGCCGGCTGCGCGCCGCGTTGGCCGGGCACCGCCCAATGCCCAGGTCAGCAACGCCAGCAGGATCGGCGAGACATTGACCACCAGTAAGGCCAGGGCCATCGGAATACGCGCTACCGCCGAGTAGATGCAAAAGCTCTGCGTGGCGATCAGCAACCCCAGAAGCAGCTGCCAGCGCCAGGTACTGGCAGGCAGGCTGAGCCTTTCACGCTGCCATAACACCAGACTGGTCAATACCAGCAAGGTCACGCCGGAGCGACAGAGAATGGCCAGCAGTAGGCCGGTGTCATGATCGAAGGCAATGCGTGCCGCGATGTGGTTGCCGGCAAACGAGCAGGCCAGCAGCGCCAGGATCAGCACGGCAATGTGGCGCGGAAACAGGGCAGGGGCAGACATACGCAAACCAGCCTCCTTGGCTGGACAACAGAGGTGCATGCCGGAGCCCTTTCAAGCGCTCCGGCAGCCTTGCAACTGGAGACGTCAGAGCACGACGCTCGGCAGCCACAACGAGATGGCAGGAACATAGGTCACCAGCATCAGCACCAGGAACAGCGCAACATAGAACGGCACCAGTGCTTTCACCGTCGCTTCGATGGTGACTTTACCCACAGCGGCACCGACAAACAGCACCGCGCCCACCGGCGGGGTAATCAGCCCGATCCCCAGATTGACCAGCATGATCATGCCGAAGTGAACCGGATCGATGCCGACGCCGACGATGACCGGCAACAGAATGGGGGTCAGGATCAGAATCAGCGGCGCCATGTCCATGACCGTACCGAGCAGCAGCAACATCACGTTGATGCACATCAGGATCACGTAGCGGTTGTCCGACAGGGTCAGGAATGCGGTGGTGATCTTCATCGGGATTTCCATCAGCGTCAGGATGTAACCGAAGCTGGCGGCAAAACCGATCAGGATCATCACGATGGAAATGGTGCGTGCCGCCCGATGCATCAGTTTGGGCAGGTCGCGCCATTTGTAGTCGCGGTAGATGAACATGGTAACGAAGAACGACCAGAGCACGGCAATAGCCGCCGACTCGGTGGCCGTGAAAATCCCCGACAGAATGCCGCCGAGAATAATGACCATGGCCATCATGCCCCAAAGCGCTTCACCGGCAATTTTCAGTGCCTGGCGCAGCGGGATCACTTCACCCTTGGGGTAGTTGCGCTTGCGCGCGAAGATCATGCACAGGCCCATCATCACTGCGCTGAGCAGCAGACCCGGGAGGATCCCGGCCATGAACAGCGATGCAATCGACACTGTACCGCCTGCCGCCAGCGAATAGAGCACCGAGTTGTGGCTGGGGGGTGTCAGCAGCGCCTGCACCGAGCCGCTGACGGTCACTGCCGTCGAGAAGTCTCGCGGGTAGCCGTTGCGTTCCATTTCCGGGATCAGCACCGAACCCACCGAGGCCGTGTCGGCCACCGAGGAACCCGAGATCGCGCCGAAGAAGGTCGAAGCCACGATATTGACCAGCGACAGGCCCCCGCGCACGAAGCCCACCAGCACTGCGGCAAACGCGACCAGACGTCGCGACATGCCGCCTTCGGCCATGATTGCTCCGGCCAGCACGAAGAACGGAATCGCCAACAGCGAGAATTTGTTCACGCCACCCGCAATCTGGATCATCAGTGCATCGGCCGGGATGTCGATCCACCAGGCGCCGATCAGGGCTGAAAGGCCCAGCGCGTAGGCCACCGGCATGCCAATCAGGATCAGCGCAATAAAGCTGCCCAACAGTATAAAAGCGTCCATTTATGCGGCACCTTCGCTTTCTTCAACGACGTCGAAATGCATGACCGCGCGATGACTCTGGTCACCCAGCAACAGCCTTTCCAGAACGAAGACCAGCGTCACGAGGCCGCCGAGAGGAATCGGCAGATAAGAGATACCGACGCGCAGAAACGGCAGTTCGCCGACGAATTGATTCCAGGTGGTGGCGCACAGCTTGAAGCCTTTGAAAATCATGAACAGGGCCACGATCCCCATCAGAATCTGCACCACCACGCTGGCGGCTCTGCGCACCTGCTGCGGCATGCGCTCCACAGCCATTGACACGGCCATGTGCGCACCGGCCCGGTAACTGGCGGCGGCGCCGAAGAAGGTAAACACCACCATCAGCAGGATGGCGGTGGGTTCAGGCCAACTGGAACCGCTGCCGAGGATGTAGCGGGCAAAGATGCCCCAGGGGATGATCAGGGTCATGATCAACACCGAGAGACCGGCAATGCCGATGCAGACCCGATAAAGCGTGTCGTTGATGCGCAAAAGCGTATTTTTCATAAGGCTCACCACTGCGGCGGCGAACGAGCTGATGCTCGTCCCCGCTGCGTAATCGGACAGGCTTATTGGGCCGCTGGGGTACTGGGTGCAGCCAGTGCCGGATTGGTCTGGACCGCTTCGATGCGGCTGATCAGATCCTTGTAAGGCGCGCCGAATTTGTCGCGGACCGGTTGAGTCGCGTCGTAGAAGGCTTTCTTCTGCTCAGGCGTCAGCGTGATGAATTCCACGCCAGCGGCCTTGAGCTTGGTCTCGGCATCGGCTGACGACTTGTCCCACAGCGCTCGCTCCTCCATCTGCGCTTCACGCGCCAGCTTTTTCACCAGTGCTTGCTGCTCGGGGTTGAGCTTGTTCCATGTGGTTTTCGCCATCACGATGGGCTCGGGCAGGATCAGGTGTTCGGTGATGGTGAAGAACTTGGCGTTCTGGTAGTGGTTGTGCTGGAAATACGTCGGCGGGTTGTTTTCCGCACCGTCAATGACGCCGGTCTGCAGGGCACTGAAGATCTCGCCGGTGGCCATGGCGATGCCGTTGCCGCCCATGTCGTTGATGGTTTCGATGAACACCGGGTTGCCCTGAACGCGGATTTTCATGCCTTTGAGGTCGGAAATCTGCCGTACCGGCTTCTTGGTGTATAGGTTGCGGGTGCCGCCATCCATCCAGGCCAGAGCGACCATGTTGAATTGCGAATTGGTGATCTTGTCGAGGATTTCCTGACCGATCTCGCCATCGATGATGGTGCGCATATGCGCCTGGTCACGGAATACGAACGGCAGGTTGAAGACGTTGACGTCCGGCACTACCGGGCCGACGATGCCGAGGCTGACGCGGGTCATCTGCACGGCGCCGCTCTGCACCTGCTCAACGACCTCCTTCTCGGAGCCGAGTACGCCACCCGCGTACATCTTGAAACTGATCTCGCCCTTGGACTGTTCTTCGAGTTTCTTGCCCATGTTCTGTTCTGCCACGACCGGCGCATAGCCAGCAGGGTGAACCTCGGCGAACTTGATTTTGACATCAGCGTGGGCCATGCCTGACACACAGAAGGCCAGCGGAAGTGCTGCGATGAGAAGCTTGCGTTTGAAGTCCATGGATATCTCCGATTTTGTTATTTTTGGTAGAGCTACGGGATTTTCGGCAGGGCGCTGTCAGCCCTGAAACGTGGGTTCCTCCAGGCCCTGAACCCCAGGTCGCAGGGCGAACAGGCCGCCAGCCAGTGGCTGATCGCTAATATCGCCACCCGGGCGAATGGACGTTACGAACAGCGTGTCCAGATTGGGGCCGCCAAAGGCACACATGGCTGGCTTTTTCACCGGCACGACCAGTGAACGGTCGAGTTTGCCGGTGGGGGTGAAGCGGTGAACCAGGCCTGCGTCGTTGCCACAGATCCAGTAGCAGCCGTCGGTGTCGATCGCCGCGCCGTCGGGGCGACCCAGGTGATGGTTCATGTCGACGAACAGGCGGCGATTGCGCGGCGTGCCGCTGTCGGTGTCGTAATCGAAGGCCCAGATCTGCTGCACGCCGGGGTGCGAGTCGGACAGGTACATGACCTTGCCGTCGGGGCTGAACGCCAGGCCGTTGGGGACGATGAAGTCCTTGAGTTGTGCGTTCAGCGTGGTCTGGCCGGCGCTGTAGCGATACAACGCCCCCACCGTCGCCCCTGCGGCCATGTCCATAAACATGGTGCCCGCCCAGAAACGACCCTGTCGGTCGCAGCGGCCGTCATTGAAGCGCATGCCTGCCTGCGCGTGTTCGACGCTGGCCAGAAGCGTGCTGATCAGGCTGCCGTCTTCGCAGGGCTGCAAATGAAAGATTCCGTTCTCCATCCCCGCCACCCAGCCACCCCGATTGTCGGCGGCGATACAGGCCAGCATCTGCGGCGCTTTCCAGCTGCGCGTGCTGTCCTGATTGAAATCCCAGCGATGCAACTCGCCCTTGGGAATATCCACCCAGTACAACGCTTGATCACGCACGCTCCAGACCGGGCTTTCGCCGGTGGCGTTCTGTGCATCGACAATCAGTTCGGCATCCATGACGGTTCGTGTCTCCAGAGTGCTGCGAGGGGAAAGCGCTGCTTATTGGTCGCCGAACGGTCCTGAAGCCACAAAGGCACCGCCCTGGTAAAGCATTGCCGGGTCATCGGCTGCCGGCAGCGGCTGGGCGTCGACCTTCTCGCGGAACACTTCCGAGCTGTCCTTCGGTTTGTAATCCAGTTTGCTGGCCAGGCGGTTGTCCCACCAGACGGTCTTGTTGTCCGAGACGCCGTAGACCACGGTGTGGCCCACGTCTGGCGTGTACAGCGAGCGTTCGATCAACTGAGTCAGGTCAGCAAAGCTCAGCCAGGTACTCATCATTCGGCGGTTTTGCGGTTCGGAAAACGATGAGCCGATACGGATGCTGACGGTTTCGATGCCGTAGCGATCGAAGTAAAAGCTGGCCATGTCCTCGCCGTAGGACTTGGATAGACCGTAGTAACTGTCCGGGCGGCGAGGGGAGTGCGCGTCGATGGTCTCGGTCTGCTTGTAGAAACCGATCACGTGGTTGGAGCTGGCAAAGATCACGCGTTTCACGCCGTGCCGGCGGGCGGCTTCGTAGATGTGGAACACGCCGCAGATATTGGCGCCGAGGATTTCCTCGAACGGGCGTTCGACCGACACACCGCCGAAATGCACGATCGCGTCGACGCCTTCGACCAGTTGGTGCACGGCGTTCTTGTCGGCCAGATCGCAGACCTGAACTTCCTCACTGCCGTCGACAGCGGGCGCCATCTCGGCAATGTCGGAAAGCCGCAGCACTTTTGTGTAAGGGCGCAGAGTTTCGCGCAATACCTTGCCCAGGCCACCTGCCGCGCCGGTCAGCAGGAGGCGATTGAAGGGAGTTTGAGTGGTATGAGCCGATGCCATGAGAGAAGTCCCGATTGTTATTTTTGTCATCTGTTGTCGTATGACTTGCCGGATTATCGGCACCGCATACGCTGATTGTCAACGCGGCCAAGGTCTAAAAACGGGCTGTGCACGCACTTGGCCGGATACATTTGTAACAAGGCAAAACCTGCCGTGGCCAACAGGCTCTGCCACGCTTTCAGAGCAACGAAATAGGGTAGCTGACGAACACGCGATTTTCGTCGAATTCGTTGGTGCTGAAATCACGACGCAGGCTGGAGTTGCGCCATTTGACGTTCAGATTCTTCAGCGCACCGCTTTGGACGGTGTAGGCCAGTTCAGACTCCCGGCCCCATTCCTTGCCGTCAGTGATGTTGCCGGTGTGCACATTGTCGCCGCTGATATAGCGGTTCATCAGGGTCAGGCCGGGTACGCCCAGCGTCGCGAAGTTGTAGTCATGGCGCAGCTGCCAGGATTTCTCTTTGGCGTTGTCGTAGCTGGAGTTGTAACTGTCGTTGGCCAGGGTGCCGCCGCTGGTGCCGTTGACGCGCATCCACGCGGTATCGCCCGTCAGCTTCTGCAGACCGACATAGAAGGTGCTGCCGCCATAGCGGGCCGAGAGCAGCGCGTAGGCCGTCTTGTTATCCAGGTCGCCGGCCAGTTTGTTGCCGTCTTCCTTGCCGATGAAGTAACCCAGGTTCGCGCCCAGGGTCCAGTCGCCGAGCGGCTGACTGTGCAGCAGGTTGAAGAATTGCTGCTGATAGATGTCCTGCAGTTCCGAGTACCAGACGCCTACCTGGGTGCGCTTGTCGTTGAAGACATACTCGCCGCCGCCGAAGTTGAAGCGGTCCGAGGTGAATGCGCCTCGCCCGTTCAGCGACATGTCTTCCATGCTCGCATCGTTGCGTGGGCTGTTGCCGCGGAACTGGCCGCCATACAGCGTCAGGCCGTCGATCTCCTTGGACGTGACCTGACCACCGCGAAACGTCTGCGGCAACGAACGACCGTCATCGGAGCGCAGGATCGGCAGCACCGGCATCCACTCGCCGACCTTCAGTTCGGTCTTGGAAACCCGCGCCTTGCCCGCCACGCCCAGGCGCCCGAAATCATCGGCCGGACGCCCGTCGCTGTGGATCGGTAGCAGCTGAGTGCCGCCCGTACCCTTGCCGCCATCGAGCTTGAGCGAATACAGGCCCAGCACATCAACCCCGAAACCCACCACACCCTGAGTAAAGCCCGACTTGGCGTCGAGAATGAAGCTTTGTGTCCATTCCTCGGCCTTGCTCTGTGGCGCGGCACTGCTCGGGTATGCAGGATTGGTGAAATTACGGTTGAAGTAGGCGTTACGCAGGGTAAGTGTGGCCTTGGTGTCGTCGACGAAACCTTCGGCCATGCCGAGCATCGGGAAAATCAGCGTCATACCGCCGAAGCCCAGCAGGATGCGTGAGCGGGTAGTGTGAGATGTCATTATTGTTGTGCTCCCTTGTTTAGTGAAACCGTCCCCTTTCCTGGCCGCGCGCAAGCGGCGGCCGACACCTTCGAGGATTACGTGATGCCTGTCGCCAGGCATGGCCTCGACCTGCAGGCGGCCGAGTACCGTTCGCTGTGTTTCAGCGAATGTTGTGAATCGAGAAGGGTGTCTGGTAGTGCGAGTTTTCAGTAAACAAGGCGTCACTGATCAGGGCTTCAATGATTGAGCCCTTGCTGATCGAGCGAGCAGGCGCGGCGAGAGTGTTCATGATGGACTGGCCTCGGTGTTGTTTTTATTTTTGGCGTTATAGGTTGTCGTACAACCGTGGGGATTATTTGCAGACCGCTGCGGCGTTGTCAACGCACCCATGGTCGAGGTTTAACGATTCACCGGTCATTTACAGAGCCATTGACACCAAAATCAAATGCGAGTGAACGCTGCGGCCGGGTGTGCAGTCCACCCGATAATCCCATTCATTTTTTTGGAGACTGCCGAATGAATCGTTTCACCCAGAAAGTCGTCGTCGTCACAGGTGCCGGTTCCGGAATCGGCGCAGCGACCGCCAAACGTTTTGCCGAGGAAGGCGCAAGCGTCGTGCTGGTCGGCCGCAATCACGACAAGCTGGCCAAAGTAGCCGCCCAACTGAAGGGCGAAGGGCACCTGGTCAGAGCCGCGGACGTGGCCGACCCGAGCGACGTGGAAGCGCTGTTCAAGGAAGTGGCGACGCGCTTCGGGCGCCTGGATGTGCTGGTCAACAATGCTGGTATCGTCAAGTCCGGCAAAGTGACCGAGCTGGGCATAGAGGACTGGAAAGAGTTGATGTCCGTGGACCTGGACGGCGTGTTCTATTGCACCCGTACCGCCATGCCTGCACTGATCGCCAGCAAAGGCAACATCATCAACGTCTCGTCGGTGTCCGGTCTGGGCGGCGACTGGGGCATGAGTTTCTATAACGCGGCCAAGGGCGCGATCACCAACTTCACTCGTTCGCTGGCCATGGACCATGGTGCTGACGGCGTGCGCGTGAATGCCGTCTGCCCCTCACTGACCCGCAGCGAGCTGACCGAAGATATGCTCGGTGACAAAGCGTTGATGGCCAAGTTCATGGAGCGCATCCCACTGGGTCGCCCGGGTGAAGCCGAAGACGTCGGCGATGTGATCGCTTTCCTGGCCAGTGACGACGCGCGCTTCGTGACCGGCGTCAACCTGCCGGTCGATGGCGGCCTGTCGGCGTCCAACGGGCAGCCGCCACAGGCGTGACTGTCAGGAGTGTAGAAACAATCAAGCCCGGTAAAGACCGGGCTTGATGTCAACGCAGGGTGATCAGATCCGGAAATGGCTGACCATCGTTTGCAACTGCCCGCCCAGGCGCGCCAGTTCGACGCTGGACGCAGCGGTTTCTTCGCTGGCCGAAGCGGTCTGCTCGGAGACATCGCGCACGTTGACGATGCTGCGGCTGATTTCTTCAGCGGCGGCGATCTGCTAACTACTTGGAGGCTCTAAGCGCAGGGCGCGGTTTATCCAAACCTTGAGCGCCTTGAAATCAAGGCTGCAACGGGCGGGTAAAGTAGACGAAATCGACAGGTAAGTTGACACGCACCGGTAAGTCAACGGCCAAAAGCCTACCTTGCTTGGTAATTCGGGTTCATTTTGGATATGCTTCTTGGCCACTAGGTTTCGCTAGCGCACGGTAACGACTACATGATGGGCCACCGCAACGGCTTCATTGCTAAGCGGTCAGGCAAAAGCTCAGCGAAGCCGGCTTCCAGGAGTCAGAGTGCTCGAGGGCATTTCGTTCATTTTTAGGTCGTGGCGGTGAGTTGCAGGCGCACCAGACGCAAGCCCAATAGCCAGAAGCGAGCCATGTCGCAACCAATAAAAATCGCCGAGCTTTTTGCAAGCCTGCCCTTTCAGGTCGGTGCTGAGTATGCTTACAGCCAGCCAATTATGGGGCTTGACGTACCGGGCATCAGTGCTATTTACGGTCTCCATCTCGCCATCTGGCAATTGCGCGATCAGGATCTGCAAAACGATTTCCCGCTCGACACGCTTGATGGAAGGTGCCGCTTCCTAGCTTGGTGTGTGTTACATGGCCGCCGTGAATATGCAGCTCTTCGTCAGTTGACACCGTTCTGGAAAACACTCTCCCAACCTGCCAGCGTGCCTTACAGCGAATGGTCCGGTGGTATTTCGCGCTTCCTGCAACTGGTAATTCATGGGCGCAGCGATCTTGGCATCGATTCTGAACTGAAGACCTCTGATGCACAGCGTGATGCACTTTATTGGTTTTTCGGGTCTGGTGGCTGGCAGGATCTGGCGGTGAGCGGGCAGGATATACCCGGTTGGCAACGACGCTTTCTGCTGGATCAACCTGATCTGCTCAAAAGCCGTTTCGCACGCCTATTGTCAGAGAAACGGCCAGACCTGCAGGCTATATTCCGGCAGGATACTGCGGCAGGCCTCGCGGGATTCAAGGGCTGGCTTGACCAAAATGCCCCGCATGAAACGGGACTGCCATTGCTCCAGAAAATCCCGCTCCAGGCATGGCCTGAACACACCGCCCAGTCATTCCAACACAGCAATGAGAGCTTCGGCGTAAACCTGATCGGCTATGCCTTCGGCGAGCTGGGTATCGGCGAGGACGTCCGCATGGCCGCGCATGCTTGCCAGGCTGCAGGCATACCCTTCTGCGTCATCGATTTCGCCCCAGGCAGTAACGTACGCCAGCAGGATCGCAGCATCGCGCAGTGGATAACAGACACCCCTCGCTATGGCATCAATATCGTTTGTCTTACCGCTATGGAGCATCTAAGGCTCTTTCTTACATGCGGTGCCGAACTATTTCGCGGTCGCTACACCATCGGCTACTGGCCATGGGAACTGCACAACTGGCCAGCCAATTGGGAGCACTGCTTCAACCTTATCGACGAGGCCTGGGCATCGAGCCGACATATCGAACAGGCCATGCAACGTGCCAGCCCGGTTCCGGTGCGTTGGATGCCGATGGCCGTTCGCCTGCCCGACGAAGTCGATACCACCAACGCACTGCGCCAGCGAGCACGTTTTGGCCTGCCGCAGGATAAAACACTGTTCGTGTTTTCCTTCGACGGAAACTCCTTTATCTCTCGCAAGAATCCGCTCGGCGTTGTCGAAGCTTTTCTGCGAGCTTTCACCAGCGCAGATCAACACGTCGGTCTGGTCATCAAGTGCATGCGCCCTGACCCGAAAAACTCGATCTGGAGGCAAATCCAATCTACCGCCCAGAATGACTCGCGTATCTTCATCATCGATGCGATGCTTGAAAAAACCGATGTCTTGGAGCTGTACCGTGCCTGTGATTGCTTTGTATCCTTGCACCGTGCCGAGGGGTTTGGGCGGGGCATTGCCGAAGCCTTGTTACTCGGCTTAGAGGTCATCGCCACGGATTACGGCGGAAATACTGATTTCTGCCGTGCGGCGGGCGCACGGCTTGTTCCTTTCCGCTTGCAAGTTCTAGAACCGGATGAATATATCGAGGCAGAGGGTCAATTCTGGGCAGAGCCGGATATCGGCGCAGCAGCGCAGGCCATGATTGACGTCGCCAATCGGCTATCCGATGAAAATGGATGTTCACCTTTGGCACATGGTCAGCGTTTTAACGAAATTTTCTCTACTGCTGCCATTGGGGCGGTTTACCGCCGCCGAATAGCCGACTTGATCGAACTCAAGCGGCAACCATAGTGAATCAACATCATGATGCGTTTCATCCGGGTATGCTATCCGTCGGCGATGGCATCCTTCTGCCGAGCCAGCAGAGGCTGCACGGGCCGTGCGAGGGGGCAAGCTACAAGACGTAGCGATGCTCGGTGCTGCGAATGTAACAGAGGGCGAAAAGCAACGCGGCTTACTTAAAAAATCCATAGGTCTCTGGGAGATATCCAGAGATGAGAAACCCTAAACAATCAGGCTGCATATAAATTGAGGTCCAGTCCGGAACCTACCTGGATGAAGACGAAAGCGCTAGAGTTTGTGACTCTTACGGAAGAAGAAGATGACGGAAAGTATTAAGTACTCGATAGATAAATTTACAAAAAGAACTCTAGATGGCTGGATATTTTCGCCTGACACTCCAGGGAAACATAAAGAGATAGGCATAACAACCAGTAACAGAAAGATGAAAGTGACGGCGAACAAATATCGGGCCGATCTGGAACAGTCAAAAATAGGAAGTGGCGATCACTCGTTTAACATCGTTTTTCACCCTGAGCTTTCGGAGGATGAATACCTGTCTGCAGAGATTATGGAAATCAGCACAGGAACCAGTCTCCAAAGTGCTGATCAGATTTCAGCACAGAGATTGGCCACAAAAAAAACAATCTACTTAGAAGTTTCAGATCTGATTAACTTTCTGCGGCACGAAAAAAGAGTGACCGGGATACAGCGCCTGGTGTCACAGTTGTGCCAGTCGATAATTGAAGAAGATCGCAAAAATAACTACAAGTTCTGCACGCTCCTGTCAGAGGCAGATAACAACCTCTACGAAATAGAGCGAGATGCGTTCAAGGGGCTCATTGGCGCGGTGTTAGGTGACATCAAAGGCGATGGGTTAACGCCGTTGATAAATCTGGCCACAAGCAATACCGTTCCGGTCAATATAGCCGATGGGGATATGTTGTTCGGTACCGGGGCGTCGTTCAGCTTTCAGAACTACACATTGGCCATAAAAAAGTTAAAGTTTGAAAAGCAAATAAAGTATGGCACCATTGTTTATGATCTTATACCGTACCACAGCAGAAGCACGCTGCCACCCGAACTCTCTGTACGTTTTTCACTTTGGCTGTCAGAGATAGTTTCACTCTCGGACATACTAGTCTCGATATCTGAATACACTAAAAAAGAACTCGATCGTTTCATACTCGATAAAAATATCGTTCCTAACGAATCACAGAGCACCTTCATACCCTTAGGCTCGCACCCGTCAATAAAGTCCTCAAACAGCAAAATACAGAGCAGGTATTTTATCGAGGACGAGTTCTGCATATTTGTGTCCACCATCGAAACGAGAAAAAATCACGCCGCACTTATAAAGGCTTGGGAAAAGCTGCTTGACAAAAAACCACCACAATTGATTATTGTTGGGAAAAGCGGCTGGGGCTTCCATGAAGTACAGGCTCTGGTTCAAGATAATAAAGAGCTTTTCAGGAAAGTAACATTTATTCATGATGCTTCTGACAGTGACTTGGAGTGGCTGTATTCAAATTGCTTGTTTACCGTGTATCCCAGCCTGTATGAAGGGTGGGGGCTGCCGGTAACGGAAAGCCTCACAAGAGGAAAATTCTGTATTTGCTCAAATACTACCTCGTTGCCTGAGGCAGGCGGTATCTACGCTGATTACTTTGACCCCAGAGACGTTAATGATATAGCGAGCAAGGTACTTTACTATATTGAAAACAGGTCGGAAATAAAAGCAAGAGAAGCCCTTATAAAGAGCTCCTACAGGCCTAGAACCTGGCAAGACTACGCATTGGACCTGGATAATTTGCTGGACGCTACCCACCAGAGCGATGACATAAAAGCGGTGGATACCTCCTTGAAAGGTGGGATGATTTACCGTTTTTCCAACGTGGTCAGTTCGAAGGAAAGCTTTTTTGACTACATTATTCATCGTTCAACAGCTTACTCCATCCTGAGTCAGGGAGACTGGTTTGTTCCAGAAAGCTGCGGTCGCTGGTTGCAGGGGAATTACGGAGCAATAAGGATACAAACTTCCCAGCCACAACAAAAAGTAGCGGTTTACATAAAGTACTGGCTGCCCCCAAACCTGGATTCGATTAGTTTTGAGATAGCTCAAAATAAAGAATATAACGACCTCATGGTGCTTAAGGACAGCGAGATAGCAGGCCATAAACTTATTAAGATAAATGCGGTTTCCGACCAGACCGGGTGTCTGCAAATAGAGTTCATCAGAAGAAGCCACAAGAAAAATCAGCACCCAGAGCCACGAGATCTTTTTCTGAGCCTGATCTCTGTGGCCATAGCACATGATCTTGGGGAACGGATTGACATCCTTGAAGGCCTGCTTCTATGAGGTCTAAACGCAGAGTCTGGGCACCGTGACGTCAAAATAGCCTAGGCGCAGTATGCGGCAGATATTTAGCTTTCGCTCCCCGAGCCTTAAGGGGAGCTGCGGTGTTAAGGATGCTGTCGAAGATAGGGGGTGTAAGCTCCGCCTCCCTATCGTTGAAATCAGGCAAACTATAACGGGTACGCGAATTAAATGAAGAAATCAATAGCAATTTCTGATGATGTGGTTTTTTTTATACACATACCGAAGTGTGCGGGTACTTCGCTAGGATCTTTTTTTAATAAAATGCTAAGGCCTGGCGGCCATTTTTTCTGGCACGGTCACGACGGTGATATAAATAATCTGGCTGACGAAGACGCATTTTTCTCCAGCGACAGTAATGAGGCGATCAAATTTATCGGCGGGCACTTCACAGTGGGTGCAGTCAATAAAATAATCTCAGATGCTCAGGTGCCTAATCCAACAATATGTTCGGTCATACGAGATCCTCTTGAGCAGGTTGAATCATATTTTCACTGGATTACTTCAGAGTCTGCTATAAAGGGAGTCGAACATCCGCTCTATGAACACTGCAAAGCGATGACGCCAGAGGCGTTCTTCTGCGATGAAAAAACCCTCGCTGAGGTTAGCAACATACAGTCAAAATACCTGCTGGGTGTGGACTGCGGTGCACGTCATAGTCACGACATCGAAAGTTTATCGCTAAGCCTGATTTCTCAGGGGGATTTTTATATAGCTGACGTGTCAGAATCCGACTTGCTTATTTCCAGGATGGCCGAGCTTCTGCTTAAAAATGATTCTAACAGTCAGCAGGTCATTCTCGCCCCGAGAGAGAATGTATCAGGAGCCAGAACATGCAAATTCAATGAGGCAACCATAGATACTATTAAAGAGCTGTGTTGGGCTGATATTATTCTGTATGAGACATTAAATATATCCTACAAGAACGCCGCTAATAGTATTTTTTTCTGAAATACCTCCACGTGAGCATGTTCTATCCACTTACCGCTAACGCGCGGTAGGTTGAAGATATCATCGTATTTTGCGCCAAACGCTTCGTCGACTACCCCTAGGGTTTTCAGCTCCGTAACGGCGCGCCACTGAGCCACCCGCGTGGCGACGCCGAGTACCATCGAAAAGCGGCTTGATCAGGGCCCGCCCTCGCCGCAGAGGGCGACTAACAGTGCGGTAAAGCGCACCGGGTCATGATCAACTGCGGGTGGGTGGCTCACCCAACGCGCGCAGCAAGGTTTCTACACAGGCTTGCAGGCTGTTCTCGCCCGGAAACAGATGCACGTCTGGACTGATAGGTTCCTCGTAGCTGCTGTCAATGCCGGTAAAGTCTTTTAGTTCGCCTCGGCGCGCCTTGGCGTACAGCCCTTTGACGTCGCGCCGTTCGCATTCTTGCAGCGGAGTATCGACGAAGACCTCGATGAAACTGTCCTCCGAGAATAGTGCACGCACTCTATCTCTATCAGCGCGGAACGGTGAAATGAAGGCGGTCACTACAATCATTCCAGCGTCCACCATCAATTTGGCCACTTCACCTACGCGACGGATATTCTCCGCACGACCTTCGGCAGTCATGCCTAGATCCTTGTTTAGCCCTTGGCGCACATTGTCGCCGTCAAGCAGATAAGTATGCCGTCCAGCTTTGTGCAGAGACAGTTCCAGCGAATTGGCGATTGTCGACTTGCCCGAGCCGGACAGCCCGGTCAGCCAGATACACCGCGGGCGCTGGTTGAGGCTGGCTGCGCGCATGGTTTGGTCAACCTGGGTACGGTGCCAGATCACCTCCGCTTTACTATTGTGCTCGCGGCGTTCGTAGACGATGCCGTCCCTCCAGGGCCCAACTTCCGGAAGCGAGACCGAACTCGGCGCAGCACATAAAATAAAGAACGGATTTACAAGAGTGTCGGTGCGCTGACTGTAACTTAGAGGCTCCAGTGTGGGCCAAGCCAGTACCTGACCGCCTGCTGCACTGACCACCGCATGTGCCGCCGCCGTATCCCACTCGCTGGTCGGTCCGATACGTGGATATACGTCGGGAGCCCCCTCTGCAACCAGGCATAGTTTTAGCGAGGTGCTTATGCTGCTTAATTCAGAATGACGCATGCCAGCCATGAACGCATCGAACTCCACCGAGACGTATGAACGACCGTCGATGACCCGATAGACAGGCTCGTCCGCAGGCGGTACCGCTACACGAATGGGTCGCACGTCGCCATCGGCTGAGGCCTTGAAGGCACCGAGACCACGTAATCCCCAATAACTAACGCACAGCGCTGGCGCGTGTACCACGCCTAGTACGGGCTCGCCATGCTCAATCAGAGCAATGTTGACGGTGAAGGCGTCGTTTTTCGTGCTGAGTTCTTTCGTACCATCTAGCGGTGTGATCAGCCAGTAGCGCGACCACCGGCGTCGAAGTTCACTGTCCATCCGGGCCGACGGCTCTGAGAGCACAGGGATTTCCGGGGTCAGCGTCTTCAGCTCCGTGAGGATATGCCTGTGAGCAAGCTGATCGCCCTCAGTCAGCGAACTATCGTTCTGTTCGCTTTGGACGACGCATCCATGCGGATGGACGCACATTATGATTTGGCCGGCGCCCTCGGCAATTCGGCGGATAAGTTGGATGTCGATCATCGTACTCGCTGTAATTCCCTTAAGAAGCGGTTAACAAGAAGTCAGGTTGCACTCCTTTCCACATCCGCCCTGAATGCCATCAAGCGTATCCAACAGTCCCAGACGGCTGTGTTTGCGGAAACGTAGCCACTTGCACTTGATTTCGGTCAGAGGATTCAATGGACTGCACTGTATAGCAGTTTTGAAATGCCTATACATAAATCGCCCGTTCTAACGGTCGCTTAGCATCAGGCAGATTGATTTGAGCATTGTCATGACGCCCGTTAACGATCATCCTCAAGCCTACAAACCCCCACCGCTCAAAACCTCTTCGCGGCTAATCAATGCTGGGCACACCTCTTCAAGGAGGGCGGCTGAAGCGACATCGAAGTCGGGTCCGTCAGCAAAATGCTTGCCTGCAGCTCTTCAATACTGGGCGTTAAACATTCACGAAATATGTCAAAACGTCGCAGTGGACTCGTTTTAGAAGCAGATGTGCGTGACTGTCAGGAGTGCAGAAACAATCAAGCCCGGTAAAGACCGGGCTTGATGTCAACGCCGGGTGATCAGATCCGGAAGTGGCTGACCATCGTTTGCAACTGCCCGCCCAGGCGCGCCAGTTCGACGCTGGACGCAGCGGTTTCTTCGCTGGCCGAAGCGGTCTGCTCGGAGACATCGCGCACGTTGACGATGCTGCGGCTGATTTCCTCGGCAACCGCGCTTTGCTCTTCAGCGGCGGCGGCAATCTGCTGGTTCATCGCCTGAATGCTCGACACCGTCTGCGTGATGCTGCCCAGCGACGTGCCAGCCTTACGGCTGAGGGTCACGCTGCTGACGGTCAGTTCACGGCTGTTGAGCATGATGCTGGACACCTGGCGCGTACCGCTCTGCAACGCAGCGACCAGTGTTTCGATCTCCACGGTGGATTGCTGCGTACGTTGTGCCAGGCCGCGGACTTCGTCGGCAACCACGGCAAAACCACGTCCGGCTTCACCCGCACGCGCTGCTTCGATAGCAGCGTTGAGCGCCAGCAGGTTGGTCTGTTCGGCCACCGCCTTGATGACGTCCATCACCTTGCCGATCTTGTCGCTTTCCTGCTCCAACTGAGTCATGGCGTCGGCCGAGCGACCCACTTCGTTGGCCAGTCGCTCGATCTGGGCGATCGCTTCACCCACCACCTTGTCACCGTCACGCGCTTCGCGGTCGGCGTTGGAAGCGGCTTGCGAGGCCTGTTCGGCGTTACGCGCCACTTCTGCAACCGTCGCCGACATCTCGTGCATGGCGGTGGCGACCTGGTCGGTTTCGACTTTCTGGCTGTTGACGCCAGCGCTGGTCTGTTCAGTAACCGCCGACAGTTCTTCGGCGGCACTGGCGATCTGTACGACGCTGTCGCGAATACCGCCAATCAGCTCGCGCAGTGTGGTGCCCATGCGCTGGATGCCTTGCTGCAGAACGCCGAGCTCATCTCGGCGTGTCACGGCCAGGGTCTGGGTCAGGTCACCGGATGCGATACGATCGACCACCGCCAGGGTTTCCTGCAGAGGACGGGTAATCTGCCGGGTAATGATGACTGCGGCGATGATGCCCAGAATGATCGCCAGCAGTGTGCAGACGATCTGAGTGGTACGTGCCTGTGCGCTTTCCTGATCGCGGCGATCCAGTTGCAGCTTGTACATGTCCTCGCTGATCTTGACGATATCCTGGCCTTGCGTGGTCATTTCCTTGCGCGCCTGGACAATCGTGCCCGTGGCGGCCTTGAAGTTCTGCAAGGTCGCCCGGTATGCCATCAACGAGGCTTCCAGCTGCCTGAGCTGATCGGCCTGAGTGCCGCTGAAGGTTGCCTTGAGCGCATCCAGATCCTTGATGGCCGCATCCAGTTTCGAGACGGCTGCCTGCTCGGTCTCAGGTGTGGCATTGGTGGTGTAACCGCGCACTTCATAGCGTGCGAGTCTCAAGTCATCTTTTGCGTCGGTGACAAGTCGGTACTGCTCGAAGCGGTTGGCGTCAGCCGGGTCCATATTTTTGACTTCAGTCACAAGCTGCTCGAACACCGCGAGGCTTTTGACAGCATGGGTCGTCAGCTCATCACGAGCCGCAGTGCTGGCCTTGTAGCCACTGCGCATGTTGTTGAGGGACTTCTGGTAGTCAGCGATCACGATGCCCAACTGATCGAGCATTTTCACGTTTTCGGGACTTTTGAACGAGGCCCGAAGTTTTTCCTGATACGCCTTGAAGCTGTCCAGCGAAGTCTGCACGGTTTCGGCAACCTTCTCGTCGCCGTCGGCCACCATGTACTGGAGGCGTGTCACGCGCAGTTTGGTCAACTGGGCATTGAGTGAAGTAATGTCACTCATCCAGTTGCTGCGATTGATCAGCCCGCTCATGCTGGTCCAGCCAGTCAATGCAAGAATGGCTGTAAAAACAAGTACTAGACCGAACCCAAGGGCCAGTTTCATATTCACGCTGATGTTTGCAAACCAGCTACTCATTGAATTCTCCAACAACTGCCATTGAAACGGTGTTATCCCTGAAAGGTATGGCATACAGGTCAGGGCAGGGTGAGGTATACAGACGCTATCGGCAGGGACCGGCCAAGCTGAAATAAAAAATAAAGAAAGTTCCAAAACGCGCCGAGTATTTTTTTCAGGCATATCAATTGCGTCGGCACACCGTTATAAAGCACTGCCAACGTCATTGGAGTACAGCGCAGCATTTCACGGGAAAGGCACGCTATTGGCTGTGTTTACGCGATTAAAACCCTATTCGTTGTAGGTTCATTGTGTGTGCAGGGCATGACATTTTTTGTGTCGCAAGTTGCTCTGGCATCTGAGCCTTCTTCTAGCAGTCCTTTTGAGATGCCTTGTCATGAATTTGAAGTTTCGTCATAAGATCCTGTTGGCCGCGGCCGGTGTAGTGGTGCTGGCGTTCGCCTTGTTCACCTTTTACAACGATTACCTGCAACGTAAGACGATCAACCAGAACCTTGAGTCCTCCGTGGGCCAAGCGGGTCAGCTGACTGCCAGCAGCGTCCAGAACTGGCTGAGCGGACGCATTCTGGTGTTGGAAAATCTCACCCAGAACGTAGCCTTTCAGGGGGTCAATTCCGATCTCAGCGGGCTGGTATCGCAGTCTGCGCTGGTATCGACCTTCCAGTTCACCTATGTCGGTGACAGCAAAGGCACGTTCACTCAGCGGCCCAACGTGGACATGCCTGTGGGCTACGACCCTCGTCAGCGGCCCTGGTACAAGTCCACTGTCGACGCGGGCAAAACCATTCTCAGTGCGCCTTATCAGGCTTCCGTGGGTGGCCTGGTGGTAACGATCGCCAGCCCGGTCAAGGCGGCAGGTCAGATCACCGGTGTCGTCGGTGGCGATCTGAGCCTCGACACGCTGGTCAAGATCATCAACTCGGTCGAATTCGGTGGGCTGGGTTACGCCTTTCTGGTCAGTGGCGACGGGCAGATCATCGTCAGTCCGGACAAGGAACAGGTGATGAAAAATCTCAAGGACATCTACCCCGGACAGACCATCAGCCTGGACGCGCGCCTGCGTGAGGTGACCCTCAATGGTCAGCAACGGCTGCTGTCATTCACCCCGATTAACGGGCTGCCCTCGGCTGACTGGTACATCGGTCTGTCGATCGACAAGGACAAGGCCTATGCGCCCTTGAGCCAGTTTCGCAGCTCGGCGATGGTTGCCGTGCTGATTGCCGTTGCCGTGATTGCGTTGCTGTTGAGCCTGCTCATTCGCGCGCTGATGCGCCCGCTGACCGACATGGGCCGTGCGATGCAGGACATCGCCCAGGGCGAGGGTGACCTGACCCGGCGTCTGAGTATTCAGGGCAAGGACGAGTTCGCCGCACTGGGTGGTTCGTTCAATCAGTTCGTGGAGCGCGTGCATGCGTCCATCGCTGAGGTCTCCTCCGCAACGCTTCAGGTGCATGACCTGTCGCAGCGGGTGGTCAACTCCTCCAACTCGTCCATCGTCGGTTTCGATGAGCAGAGCGCCCGGACCAACAGCGTCGCTGCAGCGATCAACGAGCTGGGGGCTGCAACCCAGGAGATTGCCCGCAACGCATCGGACGCCTCGATCCAGGCCAGTGAGGCCCGCAATCAGGCAGAAGACGGTCAGGTAGTGGTCGAGAAGACCATCCACGCCATGAGCGCGTTGTCGGCCAAGATCAGTGATTCCTGCACGCAGATCGAGCAACTCAACGCCAGCACCGAAAACATCGGCCACATTCTTGATGTCATCAAAGGCATCTCGCAGCAGACCAACCTGCTGGCGCTCAACGCCGCTATCGAAGCTGCCCGCGCGGGTGAAGCCGGACGCGGTTTTGCGGTAGTGGCCGACGAGGTGCGCAACCTTGCGCATCGCACCCAGACATCTGCCGACGAGATCCACAAGATGATTGGCGGCCTGCAGACCGGCTCTCAGCACGCCGTACTCAACATGAATGAAAGTCAGACGTCGAGTCAGGAAAGTGTCGAAGTTGCCAATCAGGCCGGTAGTCGTCTACGCGATGTAACGCGGCGCATTGGCGATATCGACGGCATGAATCAATCCGTCGCTGCGGCGACAGAAGAGCAGACCGCTGTTGTCGAAACACTCAATATCGATATCAATCAGATCAACACGCTCAATCAACAAGGCGTGGCCAACCTTAATGAAACGCTCAAGGATTGTGCTGCGCTTTCGCAACAGGCCGGACGTTTGAAACAACTGGTCGACAGTTTCAAGATTTGACCGTATATCCAGTGACAGAGGCCGGGCCACTTGCCCTGAGTAGATGGCCCGGTCTGTAAGGGTGAGGGCTAGAAGCACCTGTGCGTAGGTGTTTTATCAAACCCGCCGGACGTTACAGCGTCATCCGCCCATAAAAAAGCCTGCTCAATGGCAGGCTTTTTGGTCAGAGATCTTTTTTAACTTCTTTATCGATATGCTTGTCAGCCTTGTGACGCTCTTTGTCGTCATGCCTTGCACCTTTGTCGACCTCGTCGGCGTCGTGCTTCACACCTTTGTCCACTTCCTTGGCGTCATGATCGACACCTTTATCCAGCTCACGGTTATCGTGTCGGACACCCTTTTCGAGCTCACTCTCTGCTAAGGCCACGGGCGCTACAGCACCCGCCAGGAAGAGGGCGGCGGTCATTGAGAGTACGAGTTTACGCATGCTTCGCTCCTTCATGAGAAATGCTGGCTCGTCTTGAGCCATCATTTTCGAGCATAGACCAGGCATTCAGAGTGAAAAATGCAGTTCGTCGAAAGGCCGACTCGAGTAACGATCCAGTCCCGGCCTTCAAGCAACTGTTTTAACAAGGATGCTTTCGTCGATCTGCTCAATCGATGTCACCCCGGTCAACGTCATCGCCACATGCATTTCCCTGGCAAAAATATCCAGCATATTCTCGACGCCACGCTGCCCATCGGCGCCCAGCGCATAGGCCATCGAGCGTCCGAGCAACATGCCTTTGGCGCCAAGAGCGAGCATGCGCACCACATCAAGACCCGAGCGAATGCCGGAGTCGGCCAGCACCGTCAGGTCACTGCCGACCGCCTGAACAATAGGCGGCAAGGCCTTGGCGGTGGACAGCACGCCATCCAGCTGACGTCCGCCGTGGTTGGATACCACAATGCCGTCCGCGCCAAAACTCAGCGCATCCCTGGCATCCTGCGGATCGAGAATACCCTTGATGATCATCGGGCCTTCCCAGAACTCACGAATCCACTCCAGATCCTTCCAGCTGATGGACGGGTCGAAGTTGTTCGCCAGCCAGCCCACATAATCTTCCAGCGTGGTGGCCTTGCCCAGGTATCTGGAGATATTGCCCAGATCATGAGGGCGACCGAGCAGGCCGACATTCAGCGCCCAGTCCGGCTTGGTCATGGCTTGCAGAATGCGTCGAGGCGCGGCATAAGGCCCGGACATGCCCGAGTGCGCATCGCGATAACGCGCGCCGGGCGTTGGCATGTCGACGGTAAAGACCAGCGTCGTGACGCCGGCTGCCCTGGCACGCTCCAGAGCGTTTTTCATGAAGCCACGGTCTTTGAGCACGTATAGCTGAAACCAGATCGCCTGCTTGCTCTGCGACGCTACCTCTTCAATCGAACACACCGACACCGTCGACAGGCAGAATGGAATCCGCTTGTTCGCCGCGGCCTTGGCTGCCTGAACTTCACCGCGGCGCGCATACATTCCGCTCAAACCCACGGGGCTGAGGACAATCGGCATGGCCAGGGATTCGCCAAACAGCCTGGTTTCAAGACTCACGTTATCGACATTTTTCAGGACCCGCTGGCGCAGGCTGATATCGGCCAGGTCCGAACCATTGGCACGCAGCGTGTGCTCTGCATACGCACCGCCGTCAATGTAATCAAACAGAAAACGCGGGAGTTTGCGTTTGGCCGCTGCACGGTAATCGGATGCCGAAGAAATAATCATGACGTTTTCCTGAGCGAATAAATCTACGAACCAAGGCCGCCAGGGGTGAGCGGCAGATTCAGATTACGGAAAAACCGACTATGATCAAAACAACTAATACAACTTAAATTCAGTCGGAAATCGAATACTTGTGAACCTTCGAACATTACGCACTTTTGTCGAAGTGGTACGTCAGGGTAGCTTCTCCCAGGCCGCTGACGTGGTATCGCTTACCCAGTCCACCGTCAGCAAAGCCGTCAAGACCCTTGAAGACGAATTGGGCACGCCGCTGTTGAGCCGCATTGGCCACCGCAGCGAACTGACCGCCGCCGGTGAAATCGTCTACCGCCGCGCCTTGACCCTGTTGGCCGAGCGCAACGATCTGCTGACCGAGCTCAACGACCTGCGTGGTTTGAAGGGCGGCGTGTTGCGCATCGGTCTGCCACCCGTGGGCAGTGGTGCGCTTTTCGCCGCCATGTTCACTCAATACCGCGCCCGCTATCCGGATATCGATATTCAGCTCACCGAACACGGCGCGAGCAAACTGCATGAGTGCCTGGCGTCGGGAGAAGTCGAGCTGGCAGCACTGCTGAAGATGAACTCGTTCAGTGAAGAGTTCGATTACCAGGATGTGCGTATCGAGCCGGTGGTGGTGGTCATGGCAGAGAACCATCCATTGGCCAAGCGCAAACGAGTCGTCATTGAAGACCTGGCCGAAACGCCATTTATCCTCTTCGAGGTGGGGTTTGCACTGAACACCATGATCAAACTGACCTGCGACCGCAAGGGCGTTACGCCCAAAGTGACTGCACGCAGTGGTCAGGTCGACTTTATTGTGGATCTGGTCTCGGCAGGACTGGGTGTCGCATTTTTGCCGAGGATGCTGGCGCAAAAGCACTATCACGACGGGATTCGATTGGTTGCGCTGGACGAGCCGGATACGGATTGGCATATGGTGTTGGCATGGCGCAAGAACGCGCACTTGTCACCTGCGGCCGAGGCCTGGTTGGCGCTCGCTAGGGAAACCCGTCTCCCGACGACGTCCTGAAATCCCGGAGGCGTGCTTTAAGCACACGCAGGGGGGGCTGGGAGGCATAAGAGGTGTGACAAAACGGGAAGTCCAGAAACAAGAAAGCCCGCACGAGGCGGGCTTCTTGTTGATTCACAGTGATCAGAAGAAAACTGTGAATCGGTACTTGGTGGCTACACAGGGACTTGAACCCCGGACCCCAGCATTATGAATGCTATGCTCTAACCAACTGAGCTATGTAGCCAAGTGGCGCGCATTATTCTCGGAGAACGCATATGTGTCAAGCGTTGTTGTGAAAAATAATTGCGTGCGATCAACCGGTTAGGTGGCAGCGCTTGTCGGAACGTCTTTCCGGGCGCTTACCGGAACAGGGTGTCGAGTATCTTCAGGTCATCGAATAGCACTCGGCCATCTCCCTTCGCTCCCTGAGCCAGGCCTTGGCGCCGTTGTCCGTTCGCGCTCATCGGCATCCTGTTCACGGTCCGGGTGCAGCGCGCTGGCCAGCTTGCGGCTTTTTTTGGCTTCTGTGAGCCTTGCGCCTGCTAGGCCTGCTTACCGAGCATCGGAATCAACTCTTCGATCCACATCTTTTCGCGGCTTGCTGAAATCGCGAGCCACTGCTGCAAAAGCTTGCACCTGGTTTCGAGCTTTTACGGGATAAGAAAATGGCTGCCGTAAAGCGCTTTTCCCGTCGGCTGGGCGGTCCGGTTCTTGCTTGGTTGTGCCTGATAGCTCGTTTGAGAAGCTTTTTGACGCCAAAAACAACGAATGGCGACACTTTGCGTATCAATCTGAGGCGACGCGTATCGTCATTGAAACAATAACATGGCATTTTGCTGCTAGTGTTTTTCCAACAAAAGGCATCGCCTCTGTTTGTGCAGATCTGGCAGGTGTTCACGGGGAGTCGCAGGACATGAACAGTCTTTTGTCACCAGGCATGCGCCTGATGGGACATTTTGGTTTTGCTCGCAAGTTTCAGGTCTTGTTCCTGCTGTTCATGTTGCCGCTGGCGGGCAGCGCGTGGGTCATCACCAAGGAGTACAGCAACAAGCTCGATGTCATTTCCGGGGAGCAATCCGGCGTGCGTCAGTTGCTGGCGCTCGACGATCTGAACATCGAGCTGTCCGCTCAGCGCGATCATGCCGCACGCTGGAAAGCCGCCGATATCCTGCGCGAGCCGACCCCGGCAGCGAAGGCGGCGATGGCCAACGTCGATGCGGGGATCCCTCGCATTGCCAAGGCGCTGGAAGGCGTTCAGGCCGCATTGGTCGAGGAAAAGGCGCCTGTCGATACCATGAACCGGTTCAAGACGCTTCAAGCCGCTGTCACCGGTCTGGACACGGCATCATTGCGCACAGTGGGCTGGTGGCCTGATGGCTATGACCGATTCACTACGGTGCTGAATCTGGTCCAGGCGCTGCGCGAGCAGATCGCGATGGACAGCGGTTTGATTCTCGACCCCTGGCTTGAAACCTACATGCTCATGCAGCTCTCCACCCAGCAAGTGCCGGACCTGATCGAGCGTATCGGCCGTCTGTCGAGTGTCGGGCAGACGTCGGTGGCATCGGGTCAGTTCAGTCTGCAAAGCCGTCTGCAAATGCGTGATCTGCGCGGTCGCATCGATGACTCCAAGGATCAGATGCAAAAGGCTGCCGGCCTGCTGCTGTCCAAGCTTCCCGAGCAGTTGCAGCCTTGGGCGGACAAGTACGCTGCAGTAATACAAGTGCTGGAGACGCAGCTTAAGGTCATTGATGACGGTGTTTTCGGCGGCAGCATCAAGCTCAAGCCTGAAGAGTTCGAAAAGAGCATCGACACCCTGACCGGCAGCACGGCAGATTTGCGCAGGCAATCGCTTGACGCGCTCAATGGACGTCTCGATTACTACCACGAGAGCTCCAACACCGAGTTCATCCCGATGGCAGTGATCTTCTGTGTCCTGGTGATCATGGCAATCTATCTGTTCGCCTGTCTGCAATCCTCGATCCGTAATAGCGCCAAAGGCATCACCACGCTGGCTGAGTCCCTGCGTGACGGCAATCTGTGTGTGGAAGTGGCTGTGCAGGGCCGTGACGAGCTTGCTGCCATCAGTCGCGCGCTGAACGTCGCGGTGGTGCAACTGCGTACCAGCCTGCTGGGCGTCAATCAGGAAACGGTTCGCGTCGGCGATGCGGTGCTGACGCTGAATGCCCAGTCCAGCGGAACGCTGAGCGAGGTCGAAGACCAGCAACAACAGATCAGTCAGATCGCCGCAGCAGCCACCGAGCTGGCCGCCACCTCCCAGGGCGTGGCCAGAAGCTGTGAGCAGGCATCGGAAAGCGCTCGGCAGACGCGTCAGATTGCTCAGCAAAGCAGTCAGGACAGCCAGCGCACCACTGACAGTATCCAGCAGCTCAATCAGCGTCTGACCGAGACTGCCGCCGCGCTGGGTCGGGTCAGCGAGCAGGGCCAGCAGATTCAATCGGTGGTGGATGCCATTCGCGGCATCGCCGAACAAACCAACCTGCTGGCCCTCAACGCAGCCATCGAGGCGGCACGCGCCGGTGAACAAGGACGCGGGTTCGCGGTGGTTGCCGATGAAGTGCGCAGCCTGTCCCAGCGTACCCAGGCCTCGACCGCCCAGATCGCCGGCACGGTCGACAGCTTGCGCTCCACCGTGACGCAGGCGGTCAACCTGATGGAAGCGGCCTGCGGGCAAGCCGTCAACGATGCGCAGTCGGTGACCGGGCTGGGCGTCCGCCTGGGCGAAATCGCCACGGCAGTGCAGGGTGTGACCGATACGCTGGCGCAGATATCGACCGCCGTGGAAGAACAGGCGTCGACCGCTGATGAAGTGAGCAGCAACATCCAGCAGGTCGATCAGGCCGCAGGGCGTTTGCTGCAAGGTGCCCGCGCAGTCAATCAGGCGGCGGATACCTTGAGTCAGGGCAGTCGGGCGCTGAATGACAATACGGCGCGGTTTCGGTTGGGGTGATACGCCAAATAGTCAGTAAAAAGCCCCAGTGATGGGGCTTTTTTATTCATCGAGAGATGACATTCATTTCAGCAGGCTTTGATAGACCTGCACAGTCGACGCGCACATCCTTTCGGCGGTGAACACCTCATGGAAGCGTGCCAGCGCGTTCTCGCCAAAGCGGGCCGCTTTCTGCGGGTCTTCCCACAAGCGGCGCATCGCTTCGCGCAACGCCAGCGGATTTTCCGGTGGTACTGCCAGGCCGGTTTCTTCGTCGATATTCACGTAGGTCGTGCCGGTGCCGATCTCGCAGGAGATCATCGGCTTGCCGTACATCGAGGCTTCAAGCAGCGAGATGCCGAATGCTTCCGAGCGTAGGTGGGAAGGGAAGACCAGGGCGTAACACATCTGCAGCAGACACGCCTTGTCTTCATCGTCCAGTCGACCGAGAAACAGCACGTTGCGCAGTTGCAGTTTCTCGGCCTGTTCCTTGAGCTCGGCCTCCTGAGGTCCGCCACCGAGGATCACCACCGGGTAATCAACGCCCTCCAAGGCACTGAGCAGTGTATGTAGGCCCTTGTAATAGCGCAGCACGCCGACGAACAGAAAGAACTTGCCCGGCACGCGCTGTTGCCATTCTGAACGTTTCTGCGCCGGGACCACCGGATAGGCCGACTGATCCAGCCCGTACGGCACGACCACGGTCTTGTCGGCGAAGGGTTTCAGGGTCTCGCTGGTCTGCAGGTAATTGGGCGAGGCCACCAGAATGCGGTCCATGCGTTTGAGAAACTGGTTCATCAACGGGCTGTACAGCTTCAGCAGTGTGCGCTGCTTGATGATGTCCGAGTGATAACTGAGCACCGTTGGCCGGCCATGGCGGGTGGCGAAATGCACCAGATCCATCAGCGGCCAGGGGAAATGAAAATGGACCAGATCGGCTTCCGCGGCCATTTCCCTGAACTGACTGAAGACGCTTGCAGAAAAGCCCGTGGACGCCAGATTGAAGTTTTCCTTCACGCGCGTGACCTGGTGGTCTGCGACCTGCAGGCGAGCGGGGGAGGGGGAGGGGCTCAGCGTCAGCACCTGGCTTTCTACATCCAACGCACGGCAGCCCTGAGCGAGCTGGAAAATGACCTGCTCTATCCCGCCGGTGGTGTCCGGGTAGTAGGTTTTGAAGAAGTGAAGAACCTTGATCATCGTCTGCCTGATTCAGCCATGCGTGCTGAGTCGTTCACCACGGGCTTTAAGGGTGTTTAAAAAGGAAAGGCCTGTCTACCAGGTAGACAGGCCTTATTTTGTAACTGCCCACCAATCAAGCGGAGGGCAACATCCAGCTCAGGGTTTCCCGAAGCGGCGGGGTCTCCCAGTCGTGGACCAACGCACGCAGGCGAGCGTTGTTGCCGCACAAGGTCTTGACCTCATTGGCCCGGACAAACGCAGGGTTGACCTGAACGTCGATATCCTGGCCAGTGATTTCCCGGCACATGTCGATCACTTCGCGCAGCGAGTGCGTCACGCCGGAGCTGACGTTGATCGTCTGTCCGACCGGGCAGGCTTCCAGCAGACCACGGTAGGCGCTGACAACAGCGCGCACATCACTGAAATCACGCCACACATCAAGGTTGCCCAGTTCGATGGTGCTGGCCTTGCGTGCGAAGTGCGAAACGATCTTGGGCAGCAGAAAGTTCTCTGCCTGCCCGACGCCGGTGTAGTTGAACGGCCTGGCGATGACAATGGGCAACCTGGCGTGCCAGAGGCTCGCCATGTATTCCATCGCCAGTTTGCTCACGGCATAGTCATTGGCCGGTGCGGGCGGAGTCGTTTCATCCAGCATGCCGGATGAAGCATTGCCGTAGACATTGGCGCTGCTCGCCAGCAACACACAGTCAGGCACCTTGCCGCAGGCATCGATCGCTTCGAGCAGGTTGCGGGTGCCGATCAGGTTGACCTGATAGAAAGCATCCGCTGCCCCATGCCCGACGAACGCCAATGCTGCGAGGTGCACGACGATATCCGGCTGAGTGTCTGCCAGCAGCTTGCGAAGACCTGCCACGTCTGCCAGATCCACCTGGTAGTAGCCTGGACTGTCCGAAGGCTGACTGCCGACGCCAAGGACTTCACAGCCCTGGGCGGCAAGCTCGTTCGCCATGAAACGGCCTGTAAAGCCGTTGATTCCGGTGATCAGTGCGCGCTTGCCGGCAATACTCATCAGAACGAAAAGCCTTTTTCATTACGACGCAGATCCGCTTCGACCATCATGCGGCACAGCTCTTCCAGATTGGTCTTCGGTTCCCAGCCCAGGACTTCCTTGGCTTTTGCAGGGTTACCGATCAGCAGCTCGACTTCGGTCGGACGATAGAACTTCGGATTGACCGAAACCAGTACCTTGCCAGTGTCTGCGCAAATGCCTTTTTCCGACTCGGCTTCGCCTTCCCACTTGATGGTCACGCCAGTGGCCTTGAATGCCATGCTCACGAAGTCGCGTACGGTTTCAGTGCGGTTTGTGGCCAGGACAAAGGTGTCCGGCTCATCAGCCTGCAGCATGCGCCACATGCCTTCGACGTATTCCTTGGCAAAACCCCAGTCGCGCTTGGCGTCCATGTTGCCCAGTTCGAACGACTCGATCAGGCCCAGTTTGATCTTGGCAACCGAATCGGTGATTTTGCGGGTTACGAACTCACGGCCACGCAGCGGCGACTCGTGGTTGAACAGGATGCCGCTGGTGGCGAAGATGTCGTACGACTCACGGTAGTTGATGGTCATCCAGTGAGCGTAGAGCTTGGCGACGCCATACGGGCTGCGCGGGTAGAACGGAGTGCTTTCTACTTGCGGGATGGCCTGGACCTTGCCGAACATCTCGGAAGTCGATGCCTGGTAGAAACGGATCTTGGTGTTGACGATGCGAATGGCTTCCAGCAGGTTGACTGCGCCGATGCCGGTGATTTCGGCAGTGGTCAACGGCTGTTCGAACGACACGCCCACGAAGCTTTGTGCCGCGAGGTTGTAGACCTCGGTGGCGCCCGTGGTTTGCAGCAAGCGAATGCTGGCAGACAGGTCAGTCAGGTCATACTCGACGAGATGCAGATTAGGGTTGTTCTGGATCCCGAGCTCTTCTATGCGCCAGAAATTGACGGAGCTGGTACGGCGATAGGTGCCGTAAACGGTATAGCCTTTTTCGAGCAGCAGCTCAGCCAGGTAAGCGCCGTCTTGACCAGTAATGCCGGTAATGATTGCTTTCATGCTATGTCTTTTAACTCCATCGAGGAACGGGGCCCCGGGTTATTCTCGAGGCTTGTACTGTATGTCTGGTGTGCAATGATACAGGTTAGAAAGCCTATATACGACTGTTTCACCCATAGATCCTTAGCTTTCAAGAGTGAGTGATCCGCGATCCCGAGTGTCTGGCGGTGCAATCGCTATGGCCATGAGGCATCATTGGGAGTCTTCAATCTCCGTGATTTTCAAGCTGGCGCAGGCTTGCCCGAAAATAGCTGATTTTTCGATGCTTTCCACCGTCAGACCCGGCTGGACTTCATGAACAATTCAACTATAAAGCGGGGATTTGTAGACTAGACGGTGACTATTCCAGCGAAGGCGATATAGTGCGCCCCCAGAAACCTTTTCTGCTTTTTACGTATCGCGGCTTCTTAAGCCTCTCACAGGGCGAGCCTCGATTGAGGCCTTGAGTAACGTTGCGCGAAACGGAAACACTCAGGGTAAGCACGACTTCACCCTTTTCAGGAGTCATCAATGTTGGAGCTGTTCAGAAGCCTTTGGGGTTACCGGGGATTCGTCTTTTCATCTATACGCAATGAGTTTTCCGCACGATTCTCCCGCAGCCGCCTGGGTGGCCTGTGGATGATTATCAACCCGCTGGCACAGGTTGCGATCTACGCGCTGGTTCTCTCCAACGTTCTGGCTGCCAAACTACCTGGCATCGACAACAAGTATGCCTACGCGGTCTACCTGATGGCCGGTATGCTGGCCTGGAGCTATTTTTCTGAAATCATCGGTCGTTGCCTGACGCTGTTCATCGATCAGGGCAACCTGATGAAAAAGATGCGCTTTCCGCGTATTACATTGCCGGTGATTGTCGCGGGTTCATGCCTGCTCAACTACGTACTGCTGTTTGCCGCCATCTTGCTGGTCTTCGCAGCGTTGGGACAATGGCCGCACTGGCAAATGTTGTGGCTGATTCCGCTGACCATCGTGATCACTGCGCTTGCTGTAGGTCTGGGGCTGATTCTCGGCGTGTTGAACGTATTCATACGCGACGTCGGTCAGGTCATTCCCATTCTGCTGCAGGTATGGTTCTGGTTTACCCCGATTGTCTACCCGCTCAACATCATCCCTGAGCAATTCAAGAGTGTCATGGGCATCAATCCCATGTTTCCGATCGTCAGCGCCTATCACGATGTTCTGGTTTATGCGCGAGCGCCTGATCTGCAAAGTATGGCCGTCACTGCCTCTGTTGCTGTTGGGTTGATGCTGTTGGGCCTCTTCATGTTTCGCCGGGCGGCGCCGGAAATGGTGGATGTACTATGAGCCTGCTAAGTGTCAATAATCTGGGTAAGGCCTATCGCGTCTATGCCTCCGAGTTTCAGCGTATCGCTCGCTGGTTTGGGCTAAGTACCAAGCCCAAAGAGGAACATTGGGTTCTCAAACATATAAGCTTTTCGATTCACCCGGGTGAGGCTATAGGCATTGTCGGACAGAACGGCGCGGGCAAGTCGACACTGTTGAAAATGATAACTGGCACCCTGCAGCCGACTGAAGGCAATGTGCAGGTCAATGGACGCATCGCTGCGATTCTTGAGCTGGGAATGGGTTTTACCCCTGATCTGACTGGCCGTCAGAATGTGTATCATGCGGCAGGCCTCATGGGCTTCAATGCCGACCAGATAGATACCGTTATCAGCGAGATTGAAGCCTTTGCGGAGATCGGAAGCTATTTCGATGAGCCGGTGCGCACCTATTCGAGTGGTATGCAGATGCGTGTGGCATTTGCCGTCGCTACTGCCATCAGGCCTGAGATCCTTATTGTCGACGAGGCCTTGTCGGTAGGTGACAGTTATTTTCAGCACAAAAGCTTTGACCGCATACGCGAGTTTCAAAAGCAAGGCACAACCCTGTTGATCGTGTCGCACGACCGTGGGTCCATTCAGGCATTGTGTAATCGAGCGATCCTTCTTGAAAAAGGCACCGTCATCAAGGATGGCAAGCCCGAAGAGGTCATGGACTTTTACAATGCTTTGATCGCTGAAAAAGAAAACGCCACCGTGCAGACTCGAGAGCTGGAGGAGGGTGTTGTGCAGACGCGGTCAGGTAGCGGCGAGGCCACAATAGGCCCCGTGACTTTGCATAACGCTGCGGGCGAACGCATTGAATATGTGTCTGTTGGTGAGCCGGTTTCATTGCGTATTAACGCTCAAGTGAATAGCGCTATCCCCGAGTTGGTGGTGGGTTACCTGGTCAAGGACCGACTTGGACAGCCGGTGTATGGCACCAACACTCACCACATGGGGTGCAAGGTTGTTGATCTACAGGCGGGCGAGTCGCTGGACTACGTGTTCAGCTTTGCGGCCAACCTCGGTCCGGGCTCTTACTCGATTGCGGTAGCGCTCCATACAACAGACAGTCATTTATCACGCAACTATGAGTGGGTGGACCTGACGCTTGTGTTTAACGTAGTCAATATTTCGCAAAGCGAGTTTGTAGGACTGGCTTGGCTGCCGCCTGTTGTGGAGTGCAATCGATGACCCTTCCTTTCTATCGCGCCTTTGAAGACCGCCATCGTGGTTCCCGTGAGTTGATTCGCGAGCGGCAACAGGCATTCTTTCCGTTCATTCAGCCTCTCGAAAGACTGTATCCAGCGTCCAAGGCTCTGGATCTTGGCTGTGGTCGCGGAGAATGGCTCGAAATCTTGATTCAGACAGGCTTCGCTCCGCTCGGTATCGATATGGATAATGGCATGCTCGACGCCTGCATCGAACGCGGTTTGCCCGTTGAACTGGATGATGCACTGAGTGCGCTAAAAAAGATGCCTGACGAAAGTCAGGCACTTGTTTCAGGTTTTCATATTGCAGAGCACATACCCTTCAAGGATCTGAAAGTCCTGGTTGCAGAAGCACTGCGAGTTTTGAAGCCGGCAGGACTATTGATTCTGGAGACGCCCAACGCAGAAAATCTGGTAGTGGGCACGCAACATTTCTATCTTGATCCGACCCATGAACGCCCGATTCCGCACTTGTTACTGGATTTTCTGATCGAGTTCTCTGGGTTCAGTCGTTCTAAGCTGATGCGCCTTCACGAACCTACGGCATTGGCAGAGGGTGGTCCCGTTGATCTGATGGACGTGTTGGGGGGGGCTAGCCCTGATTATGCGATTGTCGCTCAAAAAACGGCATCAGATGAACAGCTCGAACGTTTTGATAATGCGTTTTCGACGGACTATGGCCTTCCGCTCAATACGCTTGCCAAGCGATATGATGAGCAGACCTTGAGTCGACTGCAGGAGATTGAACAGCGCAATCAGAACCTGGAAGCTCTTTTAAAACAGCTAACGATTCAGAGCGAGCAAGCCAAGCACGACATCGAACATGCCGTGCAGCACAGCGAGCAATTGGAAGTCGTCGTTCATGAGCTTGGAGGGCGTACTGATATAAATTACGCACGAATGGAGGCTCAACTGCAAGCGCTTCACGAACGTATGGATACCCAACTTCAAGAACATCGTACGTACATGAACGCGCAGTTACGAGAGATTGGCTTGCGCGCTGATCTTGCGGAGTCGCGCTACCACACTGTGCAGTTGTTGCAGGAAGATACGTTCCATCATTTAAAGCAGGCAGAGGATCGTATTGATGAAGCCTTGGCCACCATAGGGCAGCTCCAGACCAGGATTGAACTCCTGACTCGGGATTCTTTAACTGATGGGCAGGCAGAGCAGGCTCAGGCGCAAGCGCAACTTGACGATTTGAATGCACGTTTGAATGCGTCGCTGGGCAATGCACATCACTGGTGGTTGCGCGCTACAGCCTATGAGCAGCAGTTGAATGCGGTACACCGGAGCACGTCTTGGCGCCTTACTGCACCGCTGCGGTTCATCGCGCGCTGCATTTACTGGCCGTTCCGCCGCAGTCGTCCTACGCTCGGCCAGGCACTGCGTCGCACCGTTCCACATGCGCGGCTGTGGCTGGCACGTAGACCAGCAATCGAACGTCCAGTCCTCGCTGTCTTGAAATCCAGTCCTTGGCTTCACGCCAAGCTGAGTGGAATGCATCAAGCGACTGTGAACCCGGCACCTGAAACCATTATCAGCGATCCACCGCACGGCGTGATTGATCACGCACCACTGACCCAGCGAGGCCGCACCATCGAGAATGCCCTCAGGGAAGCTATGATTAGAGGGCAAGAATAATGCGCATCGTAATTGACATGCAGGGCGCACAAACAGAAAGCCGGTTCCGCGGTATTGGTCGTTATAGTCTTTCTCTGGCGATGGGTATTGTGCGCAATCGTGGTGACCACGAGGTTTACCTGGTCCTCAACGGTATGCTTAGCGAAAGTATTGAAAGCATCCGCGCAGCGTTTGTCGGCTTTCTGCCGCAGAGTCATATACGTGTATGGTATGCCCAAGGGCCGGTATCTGACATAGATCCGGCCAATGGTGTCAGGAGGGATGTGGCGCAGCGGATTCGGCAAGCCTGCATCAGCGACTTGAAGCCGGATGTAGTGCATGTCACTAGCGCAGTCGAAGGGTATGGCGACGATGCGGTCATTGGCAGCCCTCTCCTGGACACGACATCGTTGGTCAGCTCGACACTGTATGATCTGATCCCCTTCGTGAGTCCGGAGAAGTACTTAGACAACAATCCCGTCTACAAAAAGCATTATCTGAACAAGGTTGAGGACTTCAAACACTACGGTCTTCTGCTTTCTATTTCGGAGTTTGCGAAGGAAGAGGCGCTGTCTCTGCTACCGCTTGATGACTCCAGGGTCGTCAATGTGTCGACAGCCGCAGACGATGTTTTTCAGCCGGTTGCTTTGAGTATTGATGAACGCGCCGATCTTGAAAAAAAGTTCGGCCTGCGAGAGAGGTTCGTGCTTTATTCCGGCGGAGCTGACGAGCGCAAGAACCTGCCACAACTGATCAGAGCGTTTTCAATGATCAAGGCGGAGCAGAGCGACATTCAGTTAGTCTTTGCAGGAAAAATGCCAGATTTCCATGTAAACACTTATCTGGCACTCGCCGAAGAACTTGGCCTGAGCCCAAATGATGTGGTGCTAACGGGCTATGTCACTGACGCTGAGCTGGTGGCGTTATATAGCTCATGTCAGGTGTACGTATTTCCGTCTTGGCATGAAGGTTTTGGTTTGCCACCGCTCGAGGCGATGAAGTGTGGTGCGCCGGTAATAGGTGCCAATACCTCTAGCGTGCCAGAAGTCATCGGTTGGCATGACGCGACGTTTGATCCGTTCGACGTCAAGGCGATTGCCGAGAAAATCCGTACCGTACTCACCGATGACTCGTTCCGAAATACCCTTGTCAGCCATGGTCTGCAGCGTGCCGAGAAGTTCTCATGGGACCGTACTGGCATTGCCTCGGTCCAGGCATTCGAACAGGCTCTGGCCAATTTCAGATGTTCGGCGGACAGAATTTCGCCGGAAAAAGATAGTGCATTGGCTCTGGTTGACGCCTTGGCCGCGACAGGGCACTTGGGCTCTGGAGATCTGGATATCTCGCGCCTTGCCAAAGCCATTGATTTTTCTTTGCAGGGCCCCGCAGATAAACCAACGCTGTTCGTTGATATCTCGGAATTGTGCAAACATGACGGCAAGAGCGGAATACAGCGAGTTGTACGCAGCATCCTGGCCGAATGGCTGAACCACGCTCCTGAGGGCTATGTTATCAAGCCGGTTTATACGAAGGCAGGTGAGCCTTTTTACCGGTATGCAGCGCAGTTTACGACATTGTTTCTGGGTAAGGAGGCCAGTGAAGCAGAAGAGGACGAAGTCATCAGCTACCGTGCGGGTGATACCTACCTTTGCCTCGATCTGTTGATGGATGTTCTGCCACATAAGCAGACTTATCTGGATACGATGCAGGCCCATGGGGTCAACATCTTCTTTGTTGTCTACGATCTTCTGATTCTTCAACTGCCGCACTGTTTTGTTGACAGTCTGCAGGCGCATTACGTGAAGTGGATTCACGCAGTTGCCCAGTATGATGGCGCGATGTGTATATCTCATGCGGTTGCAGACGAAATGCGCGAGTGGCTGGAGCACAATGCTCCCGCGCGTACTCGCCCTTTCCGCATAGGCGCTTTCCATCTAGGCGCCGATATTGACCAATCAATGCCGTCGACCGGCTTTCCGGAAAATCCCGCACTTCGCATAGAGTCGCTTGAGCCGTTCCCGCACTTTCTCATGGTGGGTACACTTGAGCCCCGTAAGGGACACGCACAGACGCTGGACGCGTTTGAGCTGCTATGGGCGGCAGGTGTCAAGGCTAATCTGATCATCGTTGGCAAGCATGGCTGGCTGGTGGATGATCTGGCGGCGCGGCTGATGAGCCATGAGCAACTGGGCAAGCAATTGCTGTGGCTGGACGGGGTAAGTGATGAGTACCTCGAGCATCTCTATAACCATTCAGATTGCCTGATAGCAGCTTCCTATGGTGAAGGCTTTGGTCTGCCATTGATTGAAGCAGCGCAATACAAGCTGCCGATCATCGCGAGAGACTTGCCTGTATTTCGCGAGGTGGCGGGTGAGTTTGCTTGGTATTTCAATGGCGCGAGTGCACAGGACGTCGCCGATAGCCTGACTGAGTGGTTGATTCTTTTCGAGCAGAAGCAACATCCACAGTCCGGCGAGATGCCTTGGCTTACCTGGAAAGGTAGCGCGCAGCAGCTCATTGGCGAGATAGAAAAGTACGCTTTTTGAAACGCTATTCTTGGCTCAAGTTCTGATCATGTGCTGCAGGAGTAGTCCTGTGGCCTGAAAATGGTGTGAGATTTAGGTTGTTTTGCTTGCTCGTAGGCGTTCATCTGGACCTTGTACGACGTGGCGTGTGTTGTCGTTTGGTCTGGTTGTAACGTCGTGTTGCTTGCTAGATAGGCCTAAAAACCCTATCATTCCGGCCTATTTTTTGGGCGATTTCTGCGCGTTAATCAGCGTTTGTCAGCGTCAAAACCCTCCATACGGTAGTGAACAGCGTGATACCTAATTTAATACGAAGAATCGCCAACCTCGCTTACAGAATTACCCGAGGGATATTTCCCTTATCACTCATCTCATTCCTGATCGTTGGATCACTTGGTGTTCTGGTACACATGAGTGTTCTCAAAACACTCATGCTGACCTCGACGGACAGCTTCCGGTACGCCAACGCTGGAGCGATGATCGTTGCTGCCAGCTTCAACTATCTGATGAACAACAAGTCGACCTACCGTGAGACAAGCCTGGCCGGCAAGCGAATCATTGCCGGGTATTTGATCTATCTGACGATCACTTCTCTTGGGCTGGGTTTGAGCTTGCTGATTTCTGGAGAGGTTTACGACCGGATACAGATGCCTATGATTTCCGCGCTGTGTGGCATCGTGGTGGGTTCGCTCTGGAATTATTTCATGTCCTATAACTTCGTTTGGAAAATGCTGTCTCCAAAACCCAAACCAATTGAACAGAATTAAGCAAAAATAATGAAAAAATTGATTTTTTTTGCCACCTACAATGAGGCAGGCAACGTAACGTCCATGATCGAGCGGATCACCGCTGCCGCACCCGATGCGGATATCCTTGTGGTCGATGACAGCAGCAAGGACGGCACCCTTGATATTCTGGCCACCTTGGCCAGGCCAAGCCTGAAAGTGATCGTACGTCCCGGAAAACTTGGTTTGGGTACTGCGCATCTTTTGGCGTGGAAGTATGCGATTTTTCATTCATACGACATTCTTGTCACCATGGATGGCGACCACTCCCACGACCCCGCTGACATCCCGAAGCTGATTGGCGCTCTTGATGCGACCACTGATCTGGTCATCGGCTCTCGTTACGCTGAAGGCGGAAAGTGTGATTACACAGGCTATCGTCTGCGCGTCAGTCAGGCAGCAAACAAAGCCGCCAGGCTATTGCTGGGCATCAAGTTGACCGAGTTCACTACCTCTTTTCGCGCGTTTCGCGTCAGCCGGTTGAATGCAATCGACTTCGACACGCTGGTCGTGGGTGGCTACTCATTCTTCCTCGCGGTGATTGTTCAGGCTTATCGACATGGTCTGAAACTATCTGAACGTCCGATCCACTTCCATGAGCGCAATGCTGGTGTGTCGAAGATTCCTCCACTGGAAATCTTCCGCGGCATCGCTAATTTGCTCAGGCTGACGGCAATCAGTCATTTCACCAAGATTTCTCCTGCTGTGAACAACGTGATAATGAAATGCGAGAAGTGCCAATGTGAATTCTCGCTGATCAAAGTAGATCAGCCGAACTCAAAAGATATCAAGGACGACGTTTGTCTGAGCTGCGGTAACCGTCAGCATGGTGCGAAAAGCGCATGACAGGTACCTCTACCAGTGATGATCGTCGCAAGCTGCTTCTGGGTGTCCTGCTTATAGTAATGTCTGGAGTCATAGCGGGTGCGGTATTCCCGCTTACCCAGGCGTTAGCCGGCTTTCAGGATGGCGATGGGATCCTGACCTCGCTGATGTCGACCCAGAAGTTGACCTGGTATTTCTGGGGCCAGGACCGCCTGCTGAATTTCATACCCGCACTGGCCTCGCCATTTACAGATGTGGAGACCAATTTGAGGGTGCAGGTTTTCTTTCGCAGCCTGTTCGCGTATCTGTCCCCGTTGGGCATATTGATCTTCTTCAACAGGAGCCCGAAGTTTCTGCTGGTCGCAATTGCAATTACCAACGTCATATTGCTGGCTTGCCTGAGCCAATACGCTCATTTCAATTTCTATGTTCAGCACAATACGTTCGGTACATCGCTGGTCATGCTGGCCTTCGCTTACGCACTGACCTACTCAAAACTACCAAAGCCTGTTATTGCTGCCATTGCATTGTTTGTGTGCAGTGTCGCTTACGCCACTAACTATGCGTTACTGACCTACGCGATCCCCGCGATCTTTCTGCTTGGCGTCTTGAGGTGGCCTTCCTGGAAACGATACCTTTCCTTTTTTGTCATCAATTGCCTGGCGGTTCTGATCGCGCGCTATCATAGCCAGACCTATGGCGTGGCACCTACTGAGCTAGGTCTTTTGATATCGCTTCAGGCCGTCATTGATGCCCTGCATGTCATTTATCAGAATCTTAAACTTGGCGCATTTCTGCTGTTCCTCGCTATCACATTCGTTTGTTATCAGATATCGGCAGAGAAAAAATTTCTTGAATTAAGCGGCGTGTTGTGCGTAGCGTTGGCCATCGTTGTACTGTTGGCCAACACACTATGGGTTCAAATGAACCTACATAACATACGTTATTTCCTGACCAGCGAACTCATCATCGCCAGTGTGTTCGGTTTTGTCATCACCCGTACACTCATGCTGGGTCGGTACAAGTACGCACTGCTCATCCCGGGGCTTGCACTGGTGTACTGTGTATTTTTTCCTCTGGGTGGTTTCACAGCGACTTATAAAGAGCTGGTTGGTGCACCATGGCGCTCCAATTCCAGTGCCGTGGCCAATGTGGCTGTGGAAGAAAAAGCCGAGGTCATTGCTGGTGCTTTCTGGGACGTCTGGCCCGCTGTATTCGAAACCAAGCATCTGCAGCCTGATTTGCCGGTCTATGGCGCTGCGTTTCGTGGCGGAGTCCTCAGAGATGACTTCCTGGCAACGACAAAGGGCAAGGGCGAATTTACGGCGCTTTGCTTCTTCGACACCACTGAGCTTTGCGTAAACGAAATCGTTGGTAACTTCGGTGTCACAGGTGATAACCAACTGGTTGTCAAGAAGGCCGAGCCTATCGTTGTAGGTGAGAAAAAACTGCTCAAAATGGTGCTTGAAGTCAACTGACTCCAGATGTAACTCCTGTCAGCAGCGCTAAACAGCGAAAGGGCGCGATGCCGTTAAAAACGGTATCGCGCCCTTTATCGATCTGGCATCTCGAACCGCCAGATTCAGATCAGAAGACCTTTTCCTTCAGCACATTCTTCAAATACTGGCCGTAGCCATTCTTGATCAACGGCTGTGCAAGCTTTTCAAGCTGCGCACCATCAATCCAGCCCGCGCGGTAGCAGATCTCTTCCGGGCAGGCGACCTTCAAGCCCTGGCGCCTTTCCAGCGTGGCGATGTACTGGCCGGCCTCTAGCAGGCTGTCATGCGTGCCGGTGTCCAGCCAGGCATAGCCACGCCCCATGATCTCGACGTGAAGTTGCTTCTGCTCCAGATACAGCGTGTTGAGATCGGTGATCTCCAGCTCGCCGCGTGGGGAGGGCTTCAACTGACGTGCCAGATCGACCACCTGATTGTCGTAGAAGTACAAGCCGGTGACGGCGTAGTTCGACTTGGCAACCTGCGGCTTCTCCTCCAGCGACAGCACTCGGCCGCTGTCATCGAATTCGGCTACGCCATAACGCTCGGGGTCCTGCACGTGATATGCGAAGACCGAGGCACCCGACTCACGGTTGCTGGCATTGAGCAGCAGCGACTGGAAGTCATGGCCGTAGAAAATGTTGTCGCCCAGTACCAGCGCCGATGCATCGTTGCCGATGAAGTCTGCGCCTATGGTGAACGCCTGAGCCAGGCCATCCGGGCTTGGCTGCACGGCGTAGGTCAGGTTCAGACCCCATTGGCTGCCGTCGCCCAGCAGCTGCGAGAAGCGTGGCGTGTCCTGCGGTGTGGAGATGATCAGAATGTCGCGGATCCCGGCCAGCAACAGCGTGCACAGTGGGTAGTAGATCATCGGCTTGTCGTACACCGGCAACAGCTGTTTGGAGACAGATAGCGTGGCCGGGTGCAAACGGGTACCCGATCCACCAGCCAGAATGATTCCTTTACGAGCCATGAGAGTCCTTAGCGCTGGATTTCGTCCAGCATGCGTTGTGCGCCTTGTTGCCAAGACGGCATCTTCAATTGAAAAGCAGTTTCTAGTTTACTCAAAGCCAGCCGCGAATTGCGCGGGCGCGGTGCCGGCACTGGATACGCTTCTGTGGGGATGGCGCCGATCTGGTCGGGCGCTACCTTCAATGCCACGCCATTACGTGCGGCGTGTTCCAGAACGAACTGTGCAAAGCCGTGCCATGACGTCTCACCGGCAGCAGCCAGGTGATAGATGCCTGCCAATGCTGCCGGGTTCTGATCAGCGCGCACTCGATGCAGAATCTGCGCAGTGACGTCGGCGATCAGTTCGGCACCTGTGGGGGCGCCGTATTGGTCCGCTACCACGTTCAGCGAGTCGCGTTCGGCGGCCAGGCGCAGCATGGTCTTGGCAAAGTTGTGGCCGCGCGCCGCATACACCCAACTGGTGCGCAGTATCAATGCCTTGGCACCACTGGCCTGAATCGCCTGCTCGCCCATCAGCTTGCTACGGCCATAGACCGACAACGGACCGGTTGGCGCGCTTTCCTGCCATTGTTCTTCACCACTGCCATCAAACACATAATCAGTGGAGTAGTGAATCAGCCATGCGCCCAGTGCCGCAGCCTCTCTAGCCAAAACGTCTGGAGCTTCGCCATTGATCAACATCGCCAGGTCCGGCTCGCTCTCTGCCTTGTCCACAGCTGTATAGGCCGCTGCGTTGACGATCACATCAGGCGCCAGCGCACGAACCGTGGCGGCCAGGCGTTCCAGATCGGCCAGATCACCGCACAGGCCATCGGCACCCTGACGATCCAGCGCAATCACCTCGCCCAGCGGTGCCAGAGCGCGCTGCAGCTCCCAGCCAACCTGACCATTCTTGCCCAGCAGCAAAATCTTCATGCGTCGCTGACCTCATACTGTTGCACGATCCAGTCACGGTAACTTGCATCCATGACGCCACCTACCCATTTCTGATTGGCCAGATACCATTCCACGGTCTTGCGAATTCTGGTGTCAAAGGTTTCCACAGGCTTCCAGCCCAGCTCGCGTTCAATCTTGCGCGCATGATCGCATAGCGACGGTCATGGCCATGGCGATGGGTCACATATGTGATCAGCTCTGCGTAAGCTCTGACCGGCTGGCCGGTCTTCCGATTGATGACCTCAAGCCCGGCGGCTGGAGCCAGTTCATCGAGCAAGGCACACAGGGTCTGGACAATATCGATATTGGCCTTCTTGTTCCAGCCGCCATATTGTAAGTCTAGCCTAGCGCATCGACTTCCAGAGCACGGCGAATACCGCAGTAGTGATCTTCTACGTACAACCAGTCTCGGAACTGTTGGCCATCACCTTAGACCAGTAGCGCCTTGCACAACCTGAAGGCTAGGCTTGCAAATACTCATAAGATCTCTTGAGTTAAGTGCCTACGCGTCGTAACTGCCTATGTCTTGGCGGAATCGCCAAGCCCCCGTAAGGCCCGCTCAAATAATCCAGGCTTAGCGCCGGGTGATAGTACGGATCGCTTTGGCCAGATTGGGACCAGCGTTCGATAAAGCCTTGCTGTTCGCGCTGGCCGCGGGCTCGCTTTTCCGGAGTCTGGTCTTTGCCGCGGCTGGCCGATTCGGCGTGGATGAGTTCGGCAAATGGCGTCCATATGATGTTTAAGCCTTGTTGTCGAATACGCAGGCACAGATCCACGTCATTGAAAGCCACCGGGAAAGCCTGTTCATCCAGGCCTTGCAGCGTATCGAAGACCGATTTGCGCAACAGCAGGCATGCCGCCGTAACTGCGCTTTGGCGTCTGGTGATCTGATTCATCCCCAGGTAGCCGGCATCGCGTTGTTCCAGATGGTTGCCAGTGTGCGCGGCCAGTCCATTGACTCCGACCACCACGCCGCCGTGTTGCACCATGCGGTTGGGCCACAGCAGTTTGGCTCCTACTGCGCCGACGTTCGGACGCAGCAGTTGGCTGACCATTTCCGTTAACCAGTCGGCTGCTATGATTTCGATGTCGTTGTTGACCAGCCCGATCAGTTCACCGGAGGCGTGGGTGGCGGCGTAATTGTTGATGGCCGAATAATTGAAAGGGTGAGGGTAGGGCAGAACCTTCACTCCGCGCCCAGACAACTCTTGCAGATAAATCAGGGTTTGCGGGTCGCTGGACTGGTTATCGACAACGATGATTTCCAGGTCAGGATAATCAGTCGCGGTCAGCAGGCCTTCGATACAGGTGCGCAGCAACCCGAGTTGGTCGCGGGTTGGAACGATCAGGCTGACGCGGGGCAGGGTGGCCGGCAAGGGCCACTGCGTACGCAACAGCGCCGGGAAGTTCGGCAGTTGTGTGACGCTGGCACCTGATGCGAGGCTTTCGCTCAACCAGGCGATGGCGTTCAGACGCTGGGCTGATGGCTCGACCTGCTCGGGGCTGGCCGGGGCGAATTGGCTGCGGTGGTAGAGCACCTGCGGCAGATGCGCCACCATAGCCTGACCGGTTTCGCTGGCCAGAGCGATGGCCGCGCTCAACTGATGCCAATCAAGAGTTCGCTGGCCATCAGTGGCGGCTATCAGCGCCAGTGCCTTATCGATGATCGCAGCGCCGAAGATCGCACCGGGGGTGAAGATATCGGCCCCCATAAACAGGTCGATGTCCCATACCGGTTTCAACCACGGCAGGCTACGCTCGCCTTGCGGACCATCGCGATCACAATCTGCATAACCCCACGCACAGCCATCGTCGAGCAGAGCACTCAGGTGTTCCAGTGCGTGCATTCCCAGATGATCGCCGGCCATCAGCGGGACCACTGCATCGCAGCCGGCTTCAAGTAACTGCTTGAGTGCGGGCAGCAGGTCTGCGGCGTCTGCTTTGACCAACTGATGAGGCGCTGTGGGCTGGGCGTTCAGGCTCGCGAGGCTGATGGCTTCAAGCGTGCTGTTGCCATCACTTATTAACAGCAAACCGATCCTGCATTGCTGCGGTTGATCGTCTTTTGGCGCAGCAGGACGGAAGCGTTCAAACCACTCGGGGTAATGATGAAAGCCTGCACTTTTCGGCAGGCGCATTGCCTGGTCCGCTGCAATCCGGGTCAGCAATGCCAGATTTTGCTCGGTGGGTGCGTGCTCATGCTGCTTGAGCAGACCTTCCAGCCCGTCGTGCCAGCAGCACAGGGTTATTGGGCTGCCGGATAGCGTATGGCCGAGGTCATTTTCGATGTCCAGTGTATGTGGCTTACCATCAGCCAGTTCCCAAGGCAGATCAAAACTGAAACCGTGATCGCTCGTTGCTCGATAGACCAGCGCCTGGTGATGAACATTGCACGTAGCTTGACCAAGTACCCGACTGCCCTCTCGCACGGTGATTTGCACATGCCGCTGCGGTGCATCCGGGTCCCAAGACCAGCCGCCGAGCCTCAGGCCACCGCTGTGCCAGACCTGAGACGCGATGGGCGCCGGCTCTGCGCTGGGCGTGGTCGGTAATTGCAGGTCGCCAGCAAGCCAGTAGTCACTGTTGGCCACCCGGGCGCTGATGTGCTTTGCATTATCCAGCCAGCCTTGGCGCAGCTGTACACCAAAGCCATGGAATGGATCATCCGCACCGGCGCGGGGATGAAACTGGTCGGCCCGGACCAGTGAAACGCAGGCGCCGTCGATGTAGACCTCGACAACCAGATGTTCATCCGCATGCAGGGTATCGAGCGCCCAGCCTTGCAGTACATCGCCATACAGGCCGGTGATGGCACCATTGAATCGTGTATTACCGGAGGGCTGGGGGGGCGGGTCGGAGTTGACCGGTGTGTGTTCTGAGATCATGTCCGACTCAATGAAATAGGCAGTGTGTTGATCGGTAATGCTCCGGCTTCCTGGGCGAGCGGCCCTGGCATGGCGTACAGCGGCAGATCCAGTTCGACAGCCAGGTCCGCAGCGCGCCAGGATGCGCCTGGGCTGCGCTCCAGGCTCAATGCAGCGGTGCATCCGGCAAGCAAGACGGAGTCGGCCTGGCTCAGGCCTTGCGCGATGGGTAACGCATGAATTGCGCCAGTGGCGAGCAAGGGTTTGACCCACGGGCCGTCCTCTGCAACGAGCAATACCAGAGATTGGTTTTCGTATGTGATGCGCCTGCCCAGTTCCAGCCACTGTTTGGCGATGTCAGGGTCTGAAAGGCGGTCGGCAATCAGCAGGGTGGTTGGTACAAGATCGTTGTTCGGCAGCGTTTGAGGGGCTGACCGGATCAAAATATTGGCCTGGGGCAGAGCGGCAGCGTAACGCTCGCGCAGGGCCTGCCACGGCAACTCGATGCTCTGCGCCTTGCGTGCGAAATGCGGCCAGTCGAAGCGGCTGTCTGGCGTGAGCAACACGTCATCGCGGCAAACGATTCGGTAAGGTTTATCCAGTTGTTCGGCCAGTGCGCAAAGCGCTTCAGGGCAATTGGCGAGGTTCTGATAGATCAGTTCGTCCAGTGGCAGGCTGCGCAGGTCTTGCAGCAGTTGCTCGGTGTGGGCAGGCAGTTCGTAATCAAGGCTGAATGCCAGCGGCAGCACGTTGGCCTGCAGCGTTGCCTGCGCATGCTGGCCCTTGTTGCGCCAGGTGAGGCTTAAAGGCGCTTGCGATGTGCTGTTGGCGATATGCAACTGCCGTAATGCGGGTGTCGACAACTGCTCGGGCAGTTGCACAAGGCGCGCGCGTTGCAGAGCCTGACGCGCGGGCCTGATGGGATCGCGCAGGCAGAAGTTTTCATAGCGCGATGACGCGTCCGGGTATCGACGCTTGAGGATGGCGTTATTGTGCGCAACCCGCAGCGCCTTTTCGGCGCCGAATGAAATGCCACCCTGGTGCGCAACGAACACATTCGGCGCTCCGACATGACGCCAACCCAGGCCGCGCGCTCTCAGGCACCAGTCAGTTTCCTCACCATAACCGCGCAGCAGTTCGACTTCATCCAGATAACCCACACTGTCCAGAGCGCTGCGTTTGATGTACAGGCAAAAGCCGCAGCCGGTTTCGAGCTCCATGGCCGGACTGCCAGTCATTCGCGCCAGATCGTCCAGGCGGGCCTGTTCTGCTGCGCTGGGCATCGGATGGCTGAATCGGCTTTCAGGAAAGCTCATCAACTCGCCGTTATTGGTGAACGGGGTGACCGAGGCAATGGTCTCGTCGGCATAGGCAGTTGTGCGCAGCCGGTCCAGCCAGTCACCCTGCACACGGGTGTCGGCATTCAACCAGACCACATCCTGCTTGGGGCTTAACGCCATCGCGCGGTTCATGCTGCGGATGAAGCCCAGGTTGATGGGGTTCTGCACCAGAGTAATTTTGCCCTTGCCCGCGAGAACCTTGAGGGCTTTGCGCAGAGCGGGGACCGGCGTTGCGTCTTCTATCACCACCAGGCGGTGAGGTGTGCGATTACGTTTGCGCGCCTCCAGTGCACTGTTGATGCACTCAAGGGTTTCTTCCAGGCCGTCGTAAACAGGGATGAGTACATCCACCGGCTGCTTGTCACCAACCTTCAACGCCGCAGGTGGAGCAACGAAAACCGGCATCGCTGACAGTGGGCTGCCCAGCAGCGCGGTGCCGTTATCGAAGCGCACATGCACGGCAGGGGTGGCATTGGGCACCTTGATGCGAATACCGCCGTGAGCCGCAGGCAATCCTGCCGCTGTCAGTAACGGGTGCGGGGCGCTGGCAACCATGCTGATCAAGTGACCGTTGGCTTCCAGTTGCAACGACACAGGCGTCTGCACGTTGTGCACGTCGATGGCCCAGCCGTGGATCTCCTGCACATCAGGCAGGTAACGGACCACGCCGAGCGCGCCTGGCAATCCGGTCTGCGCAGCCAGCAGTTTGAGTACCAGAGCGAGTTCGTTGGCAGCGGTAATATCAGGAAGGTGCGCGAGAATGATGCGGCGCAAGTCTTCAGGTGTTTCCGACAGGCTGCGTGCCTGCCAGAGCATCATGCGTAGCGAAGCGTCGGCAGGCAGTTTTTGCCAGGCATTACTCATGTAACGGTTGGCCAGTAACGGCTGACCCTGGGCAATGATGCTGCGCCCGAGCAGGGCGTGAATGTCCGCACGCAGAGGAAAAGCATGCGCGGCGTTGAGCAAATAAATAAAAGCAAGCTTTGGGTTTTGCGGCAGGGCCTCGATACCTTTCCAGACCAGTGCTTCCGGACGGTATTCAGGGGTCTGCAGCGCACACTCGAGTGCCACGGTGGCAAGGTCGTGCTCATCGGCCTGGCGGTGGCGATGAAACATATCCATGAGCGTTTCTCGCCCACGGTCGAGGTGTCTGGACATAAGCTGGCGTGTTCACTTTAAAAATAAAAGAGGGGCGACCCGAAAGTCGCCCCTTTTTGCATACGACCCGGCCTTGCGGCCGGGCGTATTTGTTACAACGACGGGGCTAGTTACACCGCGCCGTGCAGCACGATAACGTTGTCGTTATGTGCTACTGCCTCTGGAGAACCTACGATGCCGATAGCAACATCAGCGTGGGTGCCGCCGTTGGCCAGTAAGTCGCTCCATGCAGCCTTGCCGCCTGCATCAGCGGCGCGACCGGTAGCGGTCAGGTACAGATTGTTGATGAAATCGCTATCTGCCTTGGTTGCAGCTTCCTGCGAACCAGCGATGCCCTGAGCCACTTCAGCACGGCTGGTGCCGTTGAACAGTTGGGATACCCAATTGCTCAGGCCACCTTGATCCTGATTGGCATCGCGACCCAGTACTGAGGTGTACAGGTCACGGACGAAGTCGCCGTTCGACTGGTCGAGAGCTTGCGCCTCGGTGGAAACGGCGAGGCCTGCTGCAACGTCAGCCAGAGTGCCGCCGTTAGCTATCACTGCTTGCCAGTTGGCAAGGCCACCAGCGTCTGCCGCACGGCCCAACAGTTCAGTGTACAAGCTACTGATAGGAGCCGCAGAGGAAGTATCGGCAAACTCGGAGGAGTTCAGGAAGCTATTGGCGATGTCGGTCAACGATGCACCGGAATTCGCCAGGCCAGCGAACGCCTGAGCGCCACCCAGATCTGCGTCACGACCCAGAATGCCTTCGAACATGCGCAGAGCTGTAGCTTCTGTATCGTTCTGTGCCAGAACAACAGTTTCAACAGCGCTGGTAGTAGTGTTGACGAAGGTCAGGAACTCAGCGCCAGTGATCGAGGCAGTTTGCGCGCCGGTCAGGTTGACGTTGAAGTTGTTGCCAGCAGTGAAGGTGTAGTCAGCAACCGAACCGTCCAACTGAACAACGTCGTAGCCTGCGCCTGCATTGACGACGTCTGCGTGGTTGGTGCCACTCAGAACGATGGTGTCGTTGCCGCTACCGGTGATCACGTTGTTGTTGCCAGCACCAGCGATAACAGTGTTGTTACCGTTGCCAGTGATGATGGTGTCGTTGCCTGCACCTGCATCGATGAAGTTGTTCTGATTGCCATTGACGATGATTACGTCATCGCCCGTACCAGTGGTCAGCAGGAACTGAGTGGTAGCGGAAGCATCAGCCGACACAGCAACGCGAGCCAGCGACGAAACGTCGGCAGCAGCATCAGTAGCGATGGTCGGAGTGATGTTGACGTTCAGGTTAGCCTGGCTGTCCAGAATGATTGCCTTGGCAGCAGCCACTTCAGCAGTAACATTCAGGGTGACCAGATCGCCACGTGCACCAGCGATAGTGCCGGTGATGACGTCAGTAGTACCGGTTTGGCCGGTAGGAATCTGGAGAGCGTTTACGCCATCCCAGCTAGCGAGGTCTACGGTGGTCGCAGTGTCGAGAGCCAGAAGAGTACTGATTGCAGCCGTGGTGCTGTCAGTCAGATTGGTAGCCGTCAGAAAAGTGTTGAACTGAGTTGTAGTTACCGGGGCATCGTATTGCATGGGAAATTCCTGTTACTTCAAGCCATCTGGCCTGTGCTGCTAATTTTCTGCGTCAATGCAGAGTTTTCCCACGGAGACTTATAGCGGGCAGCGTTCATCTTCGTAGCGGGTGCGATGCAAATGTGTAACGCCACCAGGGGCTCTGTGCCAGTGGGGCCGTACATCATCTGGTTGGCGACAATGACCTGCGGCGCAGCGCCGCGGAAGACAAGGTGGCCAGACAATTCGTAAAAATGCTGATTGGGTCCTACCAGGCTGAAACCTGCGCAGACCAGAGGCAAAGACTTGCCGCGGGTACCTGTGAAGGCTCCCGAAGCGACATTAGGGCTAGGGCCGGAGCCTGCAACGGTAGAGGTGTAAACCAGGTCCACGCCTGCCGGCTTGTCGCCCCACAGGATGGAAAACCCTTCAAGGCGCCGGGTGCCGTGAGGTTCGCCTGCCCAGCCTTCCGTAGAGACCACATCACCTTCTCCCTGCAGATGCGCAACCAGCTTGAGCGCCACGGGCATGGGAGTTGACGAGATCGCCGCGCTCGGTTCGGCGGTCGCAGCAATAGTGAAATTGCGCATGATGGCGGTGGAGGTGTCGATTCGGTCGATGCGCAAGTCGATAGGGTCGATGACTGCATCGAACATATGGTATTCGGTGATCAGAACCGTGGTAATGCCACCCTTGACGCGAGCAACGATGGTATCGCCAAGCCGGGTCAGCATGTTCTTGCTGACACCTTCGGCCGGAAAGAAATCAATAGATCCCTTACCAAGGGGGGCTTGCTGCAGTGCGATGCACACAGGCTTGTCCGCGGGTGGCTGCGAGGCATAACGGAATATGTACATTCCTGGCTCGAGCAGCGTCACGCGAGAGCTGATCTTTAGTCCATCAAGTTCTGGAGACTGCACCCAACAAGCTTCCTTCTTATCCTAAGCCGGCTACGCCGTCAGTCCTTCTACAGGGCTGATAACACACTGCTCGGGTACTGCTACACATGGTTGGTGGCTCTGTGCTAGCCAGATTGCGAGAGTAGTCCTTTGGTAGGAAAAGTCAATTTGAATCAGATGAATTTTCGTGGCTTTGTGTAGGAGATTTCTCGTGTACAAACTCTGGCCAAAAGTACCGTTTTATTGTCGCAAAGCGGCGGAATGCCGCAGGTTTTCGAGTCCTTTCTTGTGCTCGGTCCGATTGATTCGAGATGTTTCCGCGCTGGCGTAGAGATTTACGTTTTTCTCTAAAGACCAGATTTGGCAAATCTGTCGAATTTCATATCAAGCGGGTCCAGCTCTCGATATTGTTCTACAATTCACGATAGGTGAATCGTTTAAGTTGCAGGCAGGGCGCCTCGTGTGCTGACGGTCTATGCCGTATAAAGGCTTGTTGAAGTCGGATCCGTATCCTTTCACTGCTTACTGCGCCTTTGCCTATATGACAGTTTTTGCATTGCGCGCTTTTTTGCACTGTCAGATTGAAAGATTTAACTTTCGAAGTTTGTTCAGGTTTCCGGCGGTATGTGTGGCGGTGTCGAACCTTGACGCCCGGAAACCTTCACTTGTATCTGGCTGAATTTTGCGTATTTTGATGGCGCCTCAATGCTGCTTTGCTTCAAAAGCAGGTGCTACACTGCCGCGCGTTCATCGCTCTCTCATCAGTACGGATTCTATGAGTCGTTCACACGAAAATAATTTGCAGGTAGCCCTCAAGGCTTGCAAAGGCAGCTTTATCTCAGTCGGTTTCTTCAGTCTGTTTGTAAACGCCTTGATGCTGGCCCCCACCCTTTACATGATTCAGATATCCGGACGAGTGGTGCCCAGCAGCAGCGTCCCGACCTTGATCATGCTGACCTTGATCCTGACCGTACTGATGATCACTATGGGAGCGCTGGAGTGGGTTCGCTCCAGAATCATGGTTCGTATCAGCAACAGGCTGGATGTCCTTCTAAGCCGTGACGTCTATCGAGCCAGTTTCAGGAAAGCGTTGAGAAGTGGCGGTATGGATGCGTCGGCACAATCTCTAAACGACCTTACATCGTTGCGCCAGTTTCTTACCGGTAATGGCCTTTTCGCATTTTTTGATGCTCCCTGGCTGCCCATTTATACCGCCGTGATGTTCCTGTTTCACCCATGGTTTGGATGGATGACCGTCGGTTCTGCAATCGTGCTGATAATACTTGCCTATCTGAACCACCGGTTCACCGGTAAGGCACTGACCGAAGCCAATCAGCAGAGCATGGTTGCGAATCTGGTGACTACCAAAAACCTGCGTAACGCTGAAGTCATCGAGTCCATGGGGATGCTCGATACTCTGATGGCTCGTTGGGGTGTTCGTCAGCGCAGAGTCCTGGTGCTGCAGTCTGATGCCAGCGACAAGGGCGGTATTGTTACCTCAATCTCAAAAACCTTCAGGAACTGGGCGCAGTCGATCATGTTGGCTCTGGGTGCGTACCTGGTCATAACTCACCAAATGAATCCTGGCTTGATGATGGCTGGCTCACTGCTGTTGGGGCGCGCGCTTTCTCCGGTCGATCAGATTATCGGCACTTGGAAAGGTTTTGTGGCTGCGCGCATTCAGTACACTCGCCTGAGTGAAACGCTTGAAAAGCTGCATAACGAACCGGATCGCATGGCTTTGCCTGATCCCGAAGGGCATATTCAGGTCGAAAACCTGGTAGTCACACCGCCGGGTGGCAAGAACCCGGTCATTCGCAACATCAGTTTCGTAACGCCGGCTGGCACCATTGTGGGTATTGTCGGGCCGAGCGCGGCAGGCAAATCGACGTTGGTAAGAGCTCTGTTGGGCATCTGGCCTGCGCAGCACGGCACGGTGCGTCTGGACGGTGCCGACATCAGTGCCTGGGACAAACAGAAGCTTGGCCCGCACCTTGGCTATCTGCCACAGGATATCGAACTGTTCGAGGGCAGCATCAGCGATAACATCGCCCGGTTTACCAAGGTCGACCCCGAGAAAGTGGTTCTGGCGGCGCGCACCGCGGGTGTGCATGAAATGATCCTGCAGTTGCCTGACGGCTACGACACCGTGATCGGCAGTGATGGCGTCAACCTGTCCGGTGGACAGCGTCAGCGCATCGGTCTGGCCAGGGCTATCTACGGCAGCCCGCGGTTGATTGTGCTGGATGAGCCCAACTCCAATCTCGATGAAGTCGGCGAGCGTGCCCTGAGCGTGGCGCTGCAACTGATCAAGGAGTCAGGTGCCACGGTATTCATCGTCTCTCACCGCCCCAATATTCTGTCGCGGCTTGACCGGGTAATGGTCATGAACGCCGGCACCATCACCTTGTACGGCGCGCGTGATCAGGTCATTGCCGAGTTGGCACAGCAACAGGCCAAGGCGCAGCAGGCTCAGCAACGAGTGGCTCCTGCAGCCACCGGTGTTGCACCGGCGCAACCTGGCGCGTGAAAGGAATTCATGAATGAGCATTAAGACAATATCCACGCTCGACACTCACGCGGATGACATGCCCACCTCCGATCGCGGGATTCGCCGGATCGGTGTGGCGATCGTACTGGTCACCTTCGGCCTGTTCGGTACCTGGGCAGCGCTGGCTCCATTGGATAATGCGGTGTATGGCTCAGGTGTGGTGATGGTGCAGAGTTATCGCAAGACGGTTCAGCATCTTGAAGGCGGTATCGTCAAGGAACTGCTTGTCCGTGATGGGGACACCGTTCACAAGGGTGATCCTCTGATCGTGCTGGACGACTCGCAATTGCGCTCTCAATACGAGTCGACCCGCAATCAGTTGATTTCTACCCAGGCCAGGGAGGCGCGACTGCGCGCCGAGCGCGACGAACTGCCCTCGATTCCGCCACTGACCATCAGTGGTACGGACAGTGTGCGGGCCAAAGAGGCCATAGCAGGCGAGCAACAGGTATTCAGCACCCGGAAAAACTCCCGCCTGACCGAGATATCGGTACAACGCGAGCGCATCGGGCAATTGAAGCAGCAGATCAGTGGTCTGCGAGACATGATCCGCACCAAGATCAGCCTTGAAAAATCCTACAGCAGTGAGATCACCGAGCTGAAGGATCTGCTATCTCAGGGCTTCGTGGATAAGCAACGATTGCTTGAGCAGGAGCGCAAGCTGGACATGCTCAAGTCCGAAGTGGCCGATCACGAGTCCACGATCACCAAGACTCAGCTACAGATCAGCGAGACCGAACTGCAGATCATTCAGTTGAACAAGAACTTCAGCTCTGACGTCGCGAAAGAGTTGAGCGATGTGCAGTCAAAGGTATTCGATTTGCAGGAGACCGCTACCGCGCTGCAGGACCGTCTGTCTCGCGTGGTCATTCGGGCCCCTGAGGACGGCATGGTACTGGACATGAAGGTTCATACCGTGGGCGGTGTAGTCAGCGCTGGCACGCCGTTGCTGGATATCGTGCCGGAATCTTCCGAGCTGGTCGTTGAGGCTCATGTCGCTATCACCGACATTGACCGGATTTCCATCGGCAAGCTGACGGACGTTCACTTCAGCGCCTTCAACAGTGCTACTACTCCTGTCATCGAGGGTGAGGTGACGCGTATCTCCGCCGACCGTTTGAAAGACGATGCCGGTGAGCCGTATTACCTGGTTCGGGTAAAACTGACCGAGAAAGGCTTGAAGCGTCTTGGTGACCACAAGCTGCAGCCGGGCATGCCCGCTGAAGTGCTGATCAATGCTGGCGAACGGACCATGCTTCAATACCTGTTGAAGCCGGCGTCCAATGTGTTTATCAAATCAATGATCGAGGAATGATCGTGCTGCGCTTCGTTCCTGTGTTCCTTTCCCTCGGGCTGGTCAGTATTCAGGTTCATGCAGACCCTACGCAGCCCGCTGCGCCTCAGGTCACCAGTGCTTCGGCATACTCCGTGGATCTGATGAAACTGTATCGAGAGGCGCGTCTGGAAGACCCGCGAGTGTTGTCTGCCTATCTGCGTGCTCAGTCGGCAGTCGACAGCGAGCGTGATGCCTTTGGCGGGCTGTTGCCGCAGGTCACTGCGAACAGCAGTTACAACCGGATCCTGCGCAAGGATGACACGGAGCGCGAGCTTTATAACAACTCCAGCTATTCGCTCAACCTGACCCAGTACCTGTACAACAAACAGGCTTGGGAAGCCTACCAGAAGGCCAAGAGCACGACGGAGCAGAAGGGGCATCAGGCCGAAGATGCCCAGGCTGAGGCCACGGTTGATCTGGCCAGACGGTATTTCCAGGCGCTGTCTGCCGACGATGAACTCGAGCTGATCATGGCTGAGCGCCGGGCGACGCAAAAGAGCCTGGATCGGGTCAATGCGATGTACGACAAGAAGATGGCCGTGGTCACTGATCTGCTGGATCTAAAGGCGCGTGTCGATTTGCTGGCCGCACAGGAGGTTGATGCCCGTAACCAGATCAGGCTCAGCCGTGCTGCGCTCTCTGAAATTGTCGGGCGGCCGATCACCGAGCCTTTGAGCCGCATCAGAAACGACATTGCGCTGCAGGCGCCGTCTAAATCGATGGATACCTGGGTGGCCCAGGCCATCGACAGCAACCCGCTGCTCAAGGCTCGTGAAAGCAGTCTCGACGTTGCCAACGCCGCGGTACGTGAAGGCAAGGGTGGGCATTATCCGACGCTGACCTTCACCTTGGGTGCCCAGCAAAGTGACGTGGGCTACGACAACACCCTGTCACCGCGCAGCGACAGCTATGTGGCGACAATCGGCGTGCGCGTGCCGATTTACAGCGGCGGCTCGACCTCTGCGCGGGTGCGTGGGCTGTACAACGAGCAACTGGCCACCGAACAGGATGTGGAAAGCGTGCGCCGCCAGGTGGTCAAGGAAACCACCAACGCCTACCTGACGGCGTTTTCCAGTGTCGAGAAGATCCGCGCCAACAAGAACGCGCTGGGATCGGCAGAGCAATCGAGTATTGCGGCGCAGAAAGCCTTTTCCTATGGCGTGGTGAACGCGGTCGATGTGCTGACCAGCGTGCAGAACGAGTTCAAGGCGCGGCGTGACCTGCTCAGGGCACAGTACGACTTCATCACCAACCTGTTCATCCTCAATCGATGGGCAGGCCGTCCGCCGCAGGAGAGTGTCGACAGCGTCAATGTCTGGCTGGGTGGAACCAATCCGGCAGTCGAGAAGGCTGCGGACTCGGCCTTGAAAAAGACGCCCTGATCGCACCTGCTACGCGCTTAAGGGCTTGTGCCTGGTGGCTCTTCTAGCGACGAGCCGCCAGCACCTTGCGGTAGATATCCAGCGTGCTCTGCGCGCAGGCATCCCAACTGAAATGACGCGCACGCCCCAGCCCTGACTGAACTTTGCGCTCACGCTCTTCTGGCTGTTCCAGTACGGCGAGCATTGCAGTGCTGATGCTCTCCGCACTGTTCGGGTCGACAGCCCATGCTGCATCCCCCGTCACTTCCGGCAGTGAAGAATTGTTGGACGCGATCAGCGGACACTGCGCCGCGAATGCCTCGATGGCCGGCAGGCCGAACCCTTCATACAGCGAAGCAAACACCAGCGCTCCGGCACTTTGCAGCAGCGCCAGCACCTCATTCTGTGGCAGGTAACTCAGCCAGCGACCTTCGCCACGTTGCTGCAACGCCTCAAGCTGCGGTAGCAGTTCTTCGTTGCTCCAACCGTCACGACCGACAATTACCAACGGATGCTCTTTACGTACCTGTGCGGGCAGTTGCTGGAAGGCTTCCAGCACGCGCTGCAGGTTTTTGCGAGGCTGCAGGGTGCCGACTACCAGAAAGAAGCCGGGTTTGAGGCTATAGGCGTCCAGCACCCTGTTGCGCTCGGCGGCGCCGATGCGCTCGAAATACACAGGGTCCACGCCTAGGGGCGTGACGCTGATGCGCTCTGGCGCTATGCCCAGGTGACGAATCATGTCCTGCTTGCTGTATTCGGAGATGGTGATGATGTGATCGGCACGTTCGATGCTGGTGGTGAACAGCCAGCTTTTCAGGCGCTTGAGGTCTTGCTTGATCCATTCCGGGTGCAGCACCGGAATCATGTCCATGATCGTAGCGACGACAGGTACGCCTTTGATCCGCGGGATATGGTGATCCGTGGCATGGAACAGTTGTACGTCTTTGGCGATGCTTGCCGAGCTACCCAATGGCAGTTTGAGGACGCCACTGAGCACGGCATGAATACGGTAGTCGCTGGACAACTGTTGCGGCTGACCACAGGCCAGGACTGGCAGGTGCTTGCCGAATGCGTAAGGTTTGACGTGGATATCTTCAGCCTGACTCAGCTTGGTCAGACTGTGCCAAAGCGCCCTGGAATATATGCCGATACCGTCCAGATGGCCGGCACGTTCGCCTTTCGCCCAGACCGTACAACTCAAGCCTATATCCATGTTCTGTCGTTCTCAATGTCGATCAATTACATTACTTCTCAATGGTGTACCAAGGCAGCGTATTACGCTTGCGTGTGGCGGATATGCGGAATCAGGCGCGGAATCGGGCGCGAAGACTAACATGCGGCGGCTTGGCTCGCACGGGGTGGCGAGCAGTTGCGGCGACGGAGTTACTGAATGGCAGGCATATTGTAGTGGCCTTCATGTTGCATAGCAGCCAGAGCACCCGGATAATGGGCCTTTGCCACGCCTTCGTGGCCCAAGAATGGAGCGTCTATGTTCACCCCTGTAATCCTGGCTGGCGGTAGTGGTTCGCGGTTATGGCCTTTGTCGCGGCAGAGTTTCCCGAAGCAGTTTCTTGCCCTTGATGGCCAGGATCAGGGAACCATGTTTCAACGCACACTGGCTCGCCTGAAAGGCCTTGAACACGCGCCTGCGGTTGTTGTGAGCAACGAAAATCACCGCTTCATTGTCGCCGAGCAGTTACGTGTTGCGAAAATGGGCAGTCGTCGTGTCATTCTCGAACCACTTGCCCGCAACACGGCGCCGGCCATCGCCTTGGCTGCGATTGAAGCGATGGCTGATGGCACCGACCCGATCCTGCTGGTGCTGGCTGCCGACCACCATATCCATGATGAAGAAACTTTCCGACAAGCGGTAGAGGTTGCACAGACGCACGCTGAGGCAGGCCGTCTGGTGACATTCGGTATCACCCCGACTCACGCTGAAACCGGTTTTGGCTACATTCACTGTGGTGAATCCATTGCTCAGGGTGGCTTCGCGATCGAGGCCTTCAAGGAAAAGCCTTCCCCGGAGATGGCTGCCGAATACCTATCCTCAGGTGCTTACCTGTGGAACAGCGGTATGTTCATGTTCCGTGCCTCGGTGTTCCTGGCTGAGCTGAAAAAGCATCGCTCCGACATATTGTCTGCCTGCCGCATAGCCTTGGCTGACTCCGATGCCGACAACTACTTCCTGCATGTCTCGGCCGAGAAGTTTGCCTTGTGCGCCGATGAGTCCGTGGACTACGCGGTCATGGAGCACACCGACCTTGGTCTGGTCGTGCCACTGGATGCAGGCTGGAACGATTTGGGCAGCTGGGCAGCGATCTGGGACGTGGGCCCGCACGACGAAAATGCCAACCGCCTGGAAGGCGATGTGATGGCAATCGACACGCGCAACTGCCTGGTGCAGTCGCACCATCGACTGGTTGCCACTGTTGGCGTCGAGGACCTGATCGTTATCGAAACCAAGGACGCCGTCCTGGTTGCCAACAAGCACAACAGCCAGCAGGTCAAGGACGTGGTCAAGCGTCTGCAGGCAGAAGAGCGTCCCGAGTTCGTCACTCATCCACTGGTCAACCGCCCGTGGGGCCACTACGACACGATCGATCTCGGCGAGCGTTATCAGGTCAAGCGCATCAGCGTACTGCCAGGTGAGTGCCTGTCGCTGCAGATGCACTACCACCGCGCCGAGCACTGGATCGTTGTATCCGGTACCGCCAAGGTTATCTGCGACGATAAGGAACTGATCCTGTCCGAGAATCAGTCCACTTACATCCCGCTGGGCGTCAAGCACTCGCTGGCCAACCCTGGCAAGGTGCCGTTGGAACTGATCGAAGTGCAGTCCGGCTCTTACCTGGGCGAAGACGACATCGTGCGCTTTGAAGACCGCTACGGTCGTCTGAAGAAGTAATCCGGCATCCGCTGAATGTTGGTCCGAACGCCCCGCAAACCTGTTTGCGGGGCGTTTTTCGTTGGGAAAGGAGCGGTTGTTCTGTCCATGTGTTTGCCGCCTGATCGCTCAGGACAGTGACAGGTCCTTGGATAAGCCTCGTCTAGCAGTTCTGAGTGAACTCCAGGATGACGTTGCCGGCGGCTTGCGGTGCGACGTAGATGCGCCCCGAGGCTTCTCGATGCGCAACCTTGTTGTCTTCGAGGATCGCGCGCAGCGCATCGAGGCGTTTGGTGTGCAGCCGGATGGCAATCGCGTGGGGACGCTCTTCAACGCTGCCGGGCAGTTCGATGCCTGCAAACTCTCGGGCTGCCGTGGCTGCGTCTATGGCCCTGAGCAGGCCGCATCGTGTATCTGCTTCCAGTGCCTTGCCGTTGTACTTCACCGCATCGCCATAGATCGCTCTCCAGCGGGTCTCCAGTAACCGGGGTTCTGCAAGGTAGGTGATCGCCAGGATTGCGTCCGCGCCATTGGGATGGTTTTGCCAGCCTGGAACCCATATCAGCTCGGGCCTGTGTTGATGGCAGATAAAGTTGGAGGCGTCCGGTAGTTCAGGGTCTATAAACAAGGCCAGGGAAACCACCGCTTCATCCTGACGACCATCGGGCAAGGTCATCTTGCGGCGAAAGTCGATACGCCCCTGACTTTCCAGACCAGCCTGCACCAGACGGGCGTGGTCAGCATCGGCATCTTTGCTGTGCAGTGCTACCAACGAAATGCCTTCTTCACCGCGGTCGAGAAATTGCCCCAACTGACGGCCGAAACAGAAGCCGTTTACCGCGTTAGTTCCGAATTTGGAGGCATCCTCTACGCCGATCAGTTCGATGAAGTTACCCGGGAACATCATCAGGGATGTGACACTTCCCCAAGGGTGACGGCTGACCGGGGAGGGCGCGAACCCCATCTTGCGATAGAGTTCCAGTGCCTCGGAGTGATTGCGTACCGTGACAAGGGGATGATCGATACCCTGCGGGAACTGCGCGGTAGCTGTCATGGCGGGATCTCCTGTTAGCGTCGGGATTTTGCGTTAAAGGTAGCGAGGGCTGCGGGAGCGTCGCCTACTACCTTGGCTGGAGCGCCCGCAACCACGGTTCCTGCGGCTACCGGCTTGAGTACCACCGCATTGGCCGCCACGATTGCACGCGCTCCCACCTCAATGTTTCCCAGAACGGTTGCACCGGCGCAAATCAATGCGCCCCGGCGGATCTTGGGATGTCTGTCGCCCGCCTCGCTGAGTGTGCTGCCCAGAGTGACGCCGTGCCACAGGCTTACCTGATCCTCGACTACAGCGGTCTCGCCAATGACCAGGCCAATACCGTGATCGACGAACAGCGCCCGGCCCAGACGAGCGGCAGGATGAATGTCGATGCTCCAGGTATTGGCCGCCCAGTTCTGTAAGAGCACCGCGCTTTGCACGTCTCCTTCAGCCCAGAGTGCGTGGGCGATGCGATAAGCCTGCACAGCGAGGATACCGCGGAAGGTCAGAAAAGCGGTGAGGTGGTCAGGACAAGCCGGATTGACGATTTCCAGGTGGTTTATATCGGCTGCGGCCGCTTCTGCGATACCGGGGTTGGCGTCGATGATCGACTTGAACCAGCTCTCCAGTGCTACGTTACTGGCTTGAGCCTGAATCTGACGCGCGAGGTTTGCGGCAAGCGCAGCCTCGAACGTTTCGTAGTCGAGCAGGTGGCTTTTGGCGTATTCGCCTAATGCTGGATTGCGTTCGCTCAACTGGTGAGCCTGTTCGCGAAGGCGCTGCCAAAGAGGGCTCATATCCATCTCCTGTGTCGGTAGGGGAGTATGGACATGGGGTCGAAGAGCGAGCAAAAACACAAACTGAAAACTTTGTTGCTTTTAGTGCAACACAAAAATGGAGCGTATCAGGCGCAAGGCGCGTTTCTCGCAGGCAGCCCAAAAACGATAAAACCGCGTCAGGGCGCGGTTTTATCGAGGTGTGCAGTTCGAAGTGTTTCAGGATGCCCCTGAAACCGAAGACTCGAATCAGACGTTAAACCTGAAATGCATCACATCACCGTCCTTGACGATGTATTCCTTGCCTTCCAGACGCCACTTCCCGGCTTCCTTGGCGCCGGACTCACCCTTGAACTGGATGAAGTCGTCATAGGCCACGACTTCGGCACGAATAAAGCCTTTTTCAAAGTCGGTGTGGATGACGCCTGCGGCCTGTGGTGCGGTTGCACCGACACGGACGGTCCAGGCGCGTACTTCTTCGACGCCAGCGGTGAAGTAGGTCTGCAGGTGGAGCATTTCGTAGCCAGCGCGAATTACGCGGTTCAGGCCGGGTTCTTCGAGGCCCAGGGCTTCGAGGAACATGTCTTTTTCTTCGCCGTCATCGAGTTCGGCGATTTCGGCTTCGATCTTGTTGCAGACCGGCACCAGCATTGCGCCTTCTTCTTCGGCGATGGCGCGGACCACGTCCAGCAGCGGGTTGTTCTCGAAACCGTCTTCGGCGACGTTGGCGATGTACATGACCGGCTTGGTGGTCAGCAGGTGGAAGCCACGGATGGTGGCTTTCTCGTCGTTGCTCATGCTCTTCATCAGGCTGCGTGCAGGCTTGCCTTCGCTGAAGTGTGCAATCAACTGCTCGAGCAGGCCTTTCTGGACCACTGCGTCCTTGTCGCCGCCCTTGGCGTTGCGGGTGACCTTTTGCAGTTGCTTCTCGCAGCTGTCGAGGTCGGCGAAGATCAGTTCCAGATCGATGATCTCGATATCGCGCTTGGGGTCGACGCTGTTGGAAACGTGAATCACGTTCTCGTCTTCAAAGCAGCGCACCACGTGGGCGATGGCGTCGGTCTCGCGGATGTTGGCGAGAAACTTGTTGCCCAGGCCTTCGCCCTTCGAAGCGCCTGCCACAAGGCCTGCGATGTCGACGAACTCCATGGTGGTCGGCAGGATGCGTTTCGGGTTGACGATGGCTGCCAGGGCCGCCAGACGCGGGTCGGGCATGGCCACGATGCCGCTGTTCGGTTCGATGGTGCAGAAGGGGAAGTTCTCGGCCGCGATACCAGATTTGGTCAGGGCGTTGAACAGGGTGGACTTGCCGACGTTAGGCAGGCCGACGATGCCGCAATTGAATCCCATGGTGTTTCCCCTCGAGTGATGTCAGGCCTTCTGGCTGTGCAGGTTTTTCATCGCCCGGTTCCATTCACCGGCGAAGATATCCGGCAGCACGCCGAGGGCAAAGTCGATACTGGCGTCCAGTTTTTCCTGTTCGGCGCGTGGCGCTCGACCCAGGACAAAGCCGGATACCTTGCTGGCATCGCCCGGGTGGCCAATGCCAAGCCGCAAGCGATGGAATGTGTTCTGATTGCCGAGCTGCGCAATGATGTCGCGCAGCCCGTTATGACCGCCATGGCCGCCGCCCACTTTGAGTTTGGCGACGCCTGGAGGCAGGTCAAGTTCGTCATGCGCCACCAGAATCGACTCGACCGGGATGCGATAAAAGCCGGCGAGTGCCGCGACAGCCTGGCCGCTGCGGTTCATGTAAGTGGTGGGAATCAGCAGACGAACATCCTGACCCTGGTGCGTGAAGCGCCCGGTCAGGCCAAAGAATTTGCGCTCGGGAACGAGATTGACTCGTTGCGCCGCAGCAATACGCTCAACAAAAAAAGCCCCTGCGTTATGCCGGGTCTGTTCGTATTCGGCGCCTGGATTTCCCAGGCCCACGATCAGTTGTATGGCGGTCACGACAGGGGCTCTTCCTTTGGAGTTGAGGGTTGAACCGCTGACGACAGCGGCAATGTGGACGAAAACTGCTCATTTACCATGATGTAAACTCAGCGATCTCGCCCGCTTTGCCTGCTATCGCTCGCGATGTCTCCTGAGCAACTCCGACGTTACCAAGTAATGAATTACTCGGCAGCGCCTTCTTCAGCTTCACCTTCTTCTTCGTCTTTGACGATACGCGGTGCGTGGACGTTGGCGATTGCCAGGTCAGTACCGTGTGCCAAAGCGACGAACTCAACGCCTTTAGGGGCTTTCAGTTCGGACAGGTGAACGTTGTCACCTACTTCCAGCGTGCCCAGATCAACTTCGATGAACTCTGGCAGGTCTTTCGGCAGGCAGGTCACTTCCAGTTCAGTGGTAGTGTGCGAGATCTCGCCGCCTTTCTTGACCGGAGCTTCTTCGTTCAGGAAGTGGATCGGCACGATTGCGGTCAGTTTCTGGCCGGCAATAACGCGCACGAAGTCAGCGTGCATCACGTGGCCTTTGGCCGGGTGACGTTGCAGCGCCTTGATGATGACGTTTTGCTTCTTGCCACCAACGTTCAGCTCGATGATGTGGCTGTAGGCCGCATCGTTTTCCAGCAGTTTGGCAACTTCCTTGGCCAGCATGCTGATGGACTCGGGGGCTTTGTCGCCACCGTAGACGACAGCTGGAACCAGGCTAGCGAGACGACGCAGGCGGCGGCTCGCACCTTTCCCCAGGTCGGAACGCTGTTCTGCATTCAGGGTAAATTCGTTCATGTTGTATCTCCAAATTAACCACATCCACCGTTGCGTTTGCGACCAGCGCTCGGATGGTATGGGCAAAAAAGCCCCGCCCTGACCGGATGTCAGGGCGGGGCGCTTTTCGTCTGCGTGATGTCAGTTAACGGAACATCGCGCTGATCGATTCTTCGTTGCTGATGCGGCGAACCGCTTCGGCGACTACCGGGGCAATATCCAGTTGACGGATACGGCCACAGGCTTGAGCGGCGGCGGACAACGGGATGGTGTTGGTCACCACCAGTTCGTCCAGCACGGAATTTTCAATGTTTTCGATCGCCCGACCCGACAGCACAGGGTGTGTGCAGTAGGCGAAGACCTTGGCAGCACCATGCTCTTTCAGGGCCTTGGCCGCGTGGCACAGCGTGCCGGCGGTATCGACCATGTCATCAACCAGAATGCAGGTACGCCCTTCGACATCACCAATGATATGCATCACTTCGGAGTGATTGGCTTTCTCACGGCGTTTGTCGATGATCCCGAGATCGACACCCAGGGATTTGGCGACAGCACGTGCACGCACGACACCGCCGATATCCGGGGAAACGATCATCAGGTTTTCAAAGCGCTGATCTTCGATGTCATCCACCAGAACGGGGGAGCCGTAGATGTTATCTACCGGAATGTCGAAGAAGCCCTGAATCTGGTCAGCATGAAGATCAACCGTGAGTACACGATCGATTCCCACCACGGTCAGCATGTCAGCGACAACTTTTGCGCTGATTGCAACACGTGCGGAGCGCGGACGGCGATCCTGGCGGGCATAACCAAAGTAGGGAATCACAGCAGTGATTCGGGACGCTGAGGAGCGACGGAAGGCATCAGCCATCACGACGAGTTCCATCAGGTTGTCGTTCGTGGGTGCGCAGGTCGGCTGAATGATAAAGACGTCTTTACCGCGGACGTTTTCATTAATCTCAGTGCTGATTTCACCGTCGGAAAATTTTCCAACAGAAACATCACCCAGTGGGATATGCAGCTGACGTACTACACGCCGAGCGAGATCGGGGTTGGCATTCCCCGTAAAGACCATCATCTTGGACACGCGCAGTACCTAGAGGCTGAGGGTAACCTGGATGAGTATAGAAAATGGCAGGGGCGGCTGGATTCGAACCAACGCATGGCAGGATCAAAACCTGCTGCCTTACCGCTTGGCGACGCCCCTGTATTGAATCAATCGAGTGCCTGGCACTCAATTCCTGCTACAGAATTTGCAGCTTACGATGCAACATCGAGATGTTGCTTCCTTTCGCTACGAACCCCGTAAGGGTCTCTGTAAGAAGGGCCGAGACTTTATCAGCTTCAGCTTTGTTTGGGAAGGCCCCAAACACACAACTTCCAGTTCCGGTTAATTTTGCTTCGGTAAATTTACCTAACAAATTCAAAGCGTTACGTACTTCTGGGTAACGCCTCTCTACAACCGCCTTACAGTCATTTCGACTGTTTCCCTTGGGAACGGGGCGCACTTTAATGGGCGGCGTGTCGCGTGTCAACAACGGATCTGAAAAAATTTCTGCTGTACTTACAGCGACTTGCGGAACGAGCACCAAATACCACGGTTCTTCCGGGTCCACCGGGGTGAGAATTTCGCCGACGCCCTCAGCAAAAGCGGCATGTCCACGCACAAAAACCGGTACATCGGCGCCCAGCGTCAGCCCCAGTTGCGCCAGACGATCCTCATCCCAACCGAGCTGCCACAAATGATTCAGGGCCAGCAGGGTGGTCGCTGCATCCGAGCTGCCGCCGCCGATACCGCCACCCATGGGCAGGCGTTTTTCCAGCCAGATATCCATGCCCAGTGTGCAGCCGGACTGTTTTTGCAGGGCTCGGGCAGCTTTGACGATCAGGTTGCTGTCATGCGGAACGCCGGGAACATCGGTCTGCAGGCGAATCTCGCCATCTTCGCGAACGGTAAAACCCAGTTCGTCGCCGTAATCGAGAAACTGAAACAGCGTCTGCAGTTCGTGATAGCCGTCAGGGCGACGTCCCAGAATGTGCAGCATGAGATTGAGTTTTGCCGGGGCAGGCAAAACCAGTTGTGGCGTGCTCATGGTCATTGCCCCAGTTTGCGAGGCTGCCAGTCCTTGATGACCAGCGTGACATCCAGGTCCTGCCCGTGCAGCTTGACGCGCTCTGGCAGCCAATAACCGTTCTGCTCGACGTAACTGAGGTATTCCACCTGCCAGCCATCCTGTTCAAGGCTGGCCAGCCGGCTGTCGCCATCAAGTGTCAAGTTGCTTTTGCTGTCCGGTGCCGGCAGACCGCGTACCCACCATACGAGGTGGGACACGGGCAGCTTCCAGCCCAGTTGATCCTGCAGCAGTGATTCTGGCGAGGTGGCTTCGTAGCGGCCCTGATTGGCGACTTCGAGCACCACGGCGCCGGGCCTGCCGGTCAGCCGCGCTGCACCACGGCCGAGCGGGCCGGACAGGCGGATATCGTAGTAATCCTGGCGTTGCAGCCAGAACAGGGTGCCGCTGCCGGAGTCTTTCGGCGCGCGGATACCGACTTTACCGTTGATCTGCCAGCCATCGAGGCTGCTCAGTTGCTGTTTGTGCTCGCGCCATTGCGCGGGGTCACCCTTGCCCTGAACGGCTTCGCGAGAGGTGAGGCCGGCGCAGCCGGTGAGCAGGGCGATGAGGCTGAATACGATTACATGGCGCAAAAACATAACGTCAAAGGGTCTCTGATCCGGTCAAGCGTCGCAGTGTGCTGCGCAGGACGGTGCTGTCGGGTTGTTGTTCCAGGGCCTTGGCCCAGACTTTTTTGGCTTCGCGCTGCTCGCCCTTGGCCCAGAGTACTTCGCCCAGGTGAGCGGCGACTTCGTGGTCGGGAAAGCGCTCGAGGGCCTGACGCAGGTAGCGCTCGGCATCGTCCAGATTGCCCAGGCGGTAGTTCACCCAGCCAAGGCTGTCGAGCACTGCCGGATCGTCAGGGCTGATCTGGTGGGCTTTTTCGATCAGTTCGCGGGCTTCGCTATAACGCGTGGTCCGATCGGAAAGGGTGTAGCCCAGCGCATTCAGCGCCATGGCGTTTTCCGGTTCGCGCTTGATGATGGTCCGCAGGTCTTTTTCCATCTGCGCCAGATCATTGCGTTTTTCAGCCAGCATGGCGCGGGTGTACAGCAGGTTGGCGTCATCCGGGTATTGCTTGAGCGCCTGATTCAATACCTGCCAGCCACGATCCAGTTGATCATTGCTGGTCAGGGTTTCGGCTTCGATCAGGTACAGCTGCACGGCATAATCGGGCTCTTCGGCGCGGGCTTCGGACAGCCGTTTGGCGGCTTCGGCACCGTTGCCGTTGCTGACCAGAATATCGGCCTGGCGCAATTGCGCCGCCAGGAAGTCCGGGCCGGGGCCTACCTGAGCGTATTCGTTGAGCGCGCTTTGCGGGTCATCGCGCTCTTCGTGGATGCGGCCCAGATTCAAGTGCGCTGAATCGACATGCGCGCCACGGGCGATCAGTTCTTCCAGATAGCCCGCCGCTTCGTCCCAGGCCTTGGCTTCAAGGCACACCAGGGCCAGCGAGAAGCGCAGCTCGTCGTCATCCGGATACTGCTGCAAGAGTGCGGCAAACTGCACTTTCGCGTCTTCCATGCGGTTTTGCTCGACAAGCATGCGCGCATAGGTCAGGCGCAGGCGCTTGTCGTCGGGGTATTTCTTGATGCTTTTTTCCAGCAGGGGCACCGCTTCCTTGCCTCGGTTCATGCTTTGCAGCAGACGGGCGTGCAGCAGAATCGGCGCGATTTCACCTTCTTTAGGCGGATTGTCCTCAAGCAGTTTCAGCGACTGTTCGGAATCGCCGTTCTGTTGCAGCAACAGCGCCTTGCCGAAAATCAGCTGACCGTTGTTCGGGTATTTGCCCAGCAATCGGTCAAAGCTCTTGAGCAGACCATTGCGGGTGTCCGGATCTGTTTCGGCCGCCGACAGGGCCAGGAAATCGAAGTGCGTGTCGCCCTGGCCTTGCAGGACTCTTTCCATGTACACCAGCGAATCGTCGTAACGCCCGGCGCGCGCCAGTTGAATGGCGGCGGCGCGTTGCGCTTCAAGATTGCCTGGTGCGTTCCTCGCCCAGATCAATGCGGTATCCAGCGCCGACTGATCGGCACCCATGTACTCGGCAATCTGATAAGCGCGCTCCGAGACTCCTGGGTCCTGGGTCTTGATCGCCTGGGTCACGTAGTTGTCCAGGGCGATGTCGAAGCGGTTGCGCTGGCCAGCCAGCTCCGCACTCAACAGGCTGACCAGGGTGTCCTGAGTGAACGAGCCATAGACCTGCGGCTTGGCTTCAGGCGCGGGCGGGGCGTCCTTTTGAGCGGGCACAGGCTGTGACGAGGCGGGAGTCATGGACTGACAGCCGCCCAGAAAGGCGAGAGCAAGGAACAACGCGGAGGATCTATTCATATATAAGAAGGGCGGCTTACCTGCGGTGTGAGCATCATGACACAAGGCTGTTGGCAAAACCCACAGCCGTCGGAAAAACTGATGCAATGCGTGTGTTTGCAGTGTCGCGGACCCGAAAGCACGGTCTGCGACGAGCGATTGTAGTGGGACAATAATATGTGGTGGTTGTTCTGAGCTTATCGAAGTAGGACAATTACCGGCTTCACGTCACCACCTGCGACCCTGAATGGCCTTCCTTGCACTCGGTATCAACCATAAGACCGCCTCGGTCGACGTTCGCGAGCGTGTGGCATTTACCCCGGAACAGCTGGTCGAGGCATTGCAGCAGCTCTGCCAACTGACGGAAAGCCGAGAGGCTGCGATCCTCTCGACCTGCAACCGCAGCGAGTTGTACATCGAACACGAGCACCTCGGCGCGGACAGTATTCTTGCCTGGCTCGCCGATTATCATCACCTCAGTCTTGAAGAACTGCGTGCCAGTGCTTACGTGCACGAAGATGACGCTGCCGTGCGGCACATGATGCGTGTCGCCTCGGGGCTCGATTCGCTGGTGCTCGGCGAGCCGCAGATTCTCGGCCAGATGAAGTCCGCGTACGCGGTTGCCCGCGAAGCCGGCACGGTCGGGCCATTGCTCGGTCGACTGTTCCAGGCGACGTTCAGCGCCGCCAAACAGGTGCGCACCGACACCGCCATCGGCGAGAACCCGGTCTCTGTGGCCTTTGCCGCAGTCAGCCTGGCGAAACAGATTTTCAGTGACCTGCAACGCAGCCAGGCCTTGTTGATCGGTGCAGGCGAGACCATTACGCTGGTCGCCCGGCATCTGCATGATCTGGGCGTCAAGCGTATCGTGGTCGCCAACCGTACGCTGGAACGCGCCAGCATGCTCGCCGCCGAGTTCGGCGCGCACGCGGTGCTGCTGTCGGACATCCCGGCGGAACTGGTCAACAGCGACATCGTGATCAGCTCGACGGCCAGTCAGTTGCCGATTCTGGGCAAGGGCGCCGTGGAAAGTGCGCTGAAGCTGCGCAAGCACAAACCGATTTTCATGGTCGATATCGCCGTACCGCGGGATATCGAGCCTGAAGTCGGCGAGCTGGACGATGTTTACCTGTACAGCGTTGATGACCTGCATGAAGTGGTGGCAGAGAACCTCAAGAGCCGTCAGGGCGCGGCGCTGGCCGCCGAACAACTGGTCAGCGTGGGTGCCGAGGACTTCATGTCGCGCCTGCGCGAACTGGCCGCAGTCGATGTGCTGCGTGCCTATCGTCAACAAAGCGAACGGCTGCGTGACGAAGAGCTGAGCAAGGCGCAACGTATGCTGGCCAACGGCAGCAATGCCGAGGACGTACTGATCCAGCTGGCGCGTGGCCTGACCAACAAATTGCTGCATGCACCGAGCGTGCAGCTCAAGAAGCTGTCTGCCGAAGGTCGCGTCGATGCGCTGGCCATGGCCCAGGAACTATTTGCCCTCGGTGAGGGCTCGACGGATAAAACCCCGCAATGAAAGCTTCACTGCTCAATAAGCTGGATGTGCTCAGCGACCGTTTCGAGGAACTGACCGCGCTGCTCGGCGACGCGGAAGTCATCAGCGATCAGACACGCTTTCGCGCCTATTCCCGTGAATACGCTGAAGTGGAGCCGGTCGTTGCGCTCTACGCGCAGTTGCTCAGGGTGCAGGGTGACCTGGAGGGCGCACAGGCGCTGCTCAAGGACAGCGATCCGGACATGCGTGAAATGGCCGTCGAGGAAGTTCGCGAAACCAAGCAGCAACTGGTCGAGCTGGAAGCGCAATTGCAGCGCATGCTGTTGCCCAAGGACCCGAACGACGGTCGTAACGTGTTTCTGGAAATCCGCGCGGGCACCGGCGGCGATGAAGCGGCGATCTTCTCCGGCGACCTGTTCCGCATGTATTCGCGTTACGCCGAGCGGCGTGGCTGGCGGGTCGAGATTCTGTCCGAAAACGAAGGCGAGCATGGCGGCTATAAGGAAGTCATCGCGCGTGTCGAGGGTGACAGCGTCTATGGCAAGCTGAAATTCGAGTCCGGCGCGCACCGTGTGCAGCGTGTGCCGGAGACCGAATCCCAGGGCCGTATTCATACCTCTGCCTGTACGGTGGCGGTGTTGCCGGAGCCTGACGAGCAGCAGGCGATCGAGATCAACCCTGCCGACCTGCGGGTCGACACCTATCGTTCTTCGGGTGCCGGTGGTCAGCACGTCAACAAGACCGACTCGGCGATCCGCATTACCCACTTGCCGTCGGGTATTGTCGTCGAGTGTCAGGAAGAGCGTTCGCAGCACAAGAACAGAGCCCGGGCAATGTCCTGGCTATCTGCCAAACTGAATGATCAGCAGACCAGCGCGGCGGCCAATGCCATCGCCAGCGAACGCAAGCTGCTGGTAGGCTCGGGCGATCGTTCCGAGCGCATACGTACGTATAATTTCCCTCAGGGGCGAGTGACGGATCACCGCGTGAACCTGACTTTGTATTCGCTGGATGAAGTTCTGGCGGGCGGGGTCGATGCAGTGATAGAGCCGCTACTCGCTGAATATCAGGCTGATCAACTTGCGGCACTGGGTGAGTAAATGACCATCATCGCAAGTGTACTCAGAAGCGCCGAGCTTCCCGATTCACCGACTGCACGCCTTGATGCCGAGTTGCTGCTCGCGGCAGCGCTGGGCAAACCGCGCAGTTTTCTGCACACCTGGCCCGAGCGCATCGTCAGCACCGAAGCCGCGGTGGCATTCGCCGGTTACATGGAGCGCCGCCGCAAGGGCGAGCCGGTCGCTTACATTCTCGGCCAGCAGGGCTTCTGGAAGCTTGATCTGGAAGTCGCGCCGCACACGTTGATCCCGCGTCCCGAGACCGAAATGCTGGTCGAGGCCGCTCTGGAACTGGTGCCTGCCTTCGCACCCGCTCAGGTGCTGGACCTCGGCACCGGCACCGGCGCGATTGCGCTGGCGCTGGCCAACGAACGCCAGCAATGGAAGGTCACCGCGGTTGACCGTGTGCCAGAGGCCGTCGCCCTGGCCGAACGCAACCGGCAGCGCTTGCAACTGAATAACGCTGAAGTCTTCGAAAGTCACTGGTTCAGTGGCCTGCAAGGTCGACAGTTCGACCTGATCGTCAGCAATCCGCCGTACATCTCCGACGCCGATCCGCATCTGTCGGCTGGTGACGTGCGTTTTGAGCCGAGCAGTGCGCTGGTGGCCGGTTCCGACGGGCTGGATGACTTGCGCACGATCATCGAACAGGCGCCTGCACACCTCAACGCGGATGGCTGGCTGCTGCTGGAACACGGCTACGATCAGGGGCCTGCGGTGCGTGAACTGCTGATTCGCGAGGGCTTCGAGCGTATTCAGACGCGCCGTGATCTGGGCGAGCATGAGCGCATCACGTTCGGATGCAAGCCGTGCTGAGTGACCAGGAGCTGCTGCGCTATAGTCGCCAGATTCTGCTGCAACACGTCGATATCGACGGCCAGCTAAGACTCAAGCAAAGTCGTGCGCTGATCGTGGGCGTCGGCGGGCTTGGCTCGCCGGTGGCCCTGTATCTGGCCGCCGCAGGGGTTGGTGAGCTGCATCTGGCGGATTTCGATCACGTCGACCTGACCAACCTGCAACGCCAGATCATCCACGACACTCAGAGCATCGGGCAGGCCAAGGTGAATTCGGCCATCGCCCGGCTCAGCGCGATCAATCCCGAGATCACCCTTGTCGCTCATCGCGCAGCGCTGGATACCGACTCACTGGACGCGGCGGTGCAGGCTGTCGATCTGGTGCTGGATTGCTCGGATAATTTCGCCACCCGCGAAGCGGTCAATGCCGCCTGTGTCGCCGCCGGCAAGCCGTTGGTCAGCGGAGCGGCGATCCGGCTCGAAGGGCAGTTGTCGGTGTTCGATCCGCGTCGTGCGGACAGCCCTTGTTACCATTGTCTGTACGGGCATGGCAGCGAAGCCGAGCTGACCTGCAGCGAGGCGGGTGTCATCGGGCCGCTGGTCGGTCTGGTTGGCAGCCTGCAGGCGCTGGAAGCATTGAAGCTGCTGGCCGGTTTTGGCGAACCCATGGTTGGTCGACTGTTATTGATCGACGCCCTGAGCACGCGTTTTCGTGAACTGAAGGTCAAGCGAGACCCGGCGTGCAGCGTCTGTGGTCCGGCCAGCGTGCAGGGCGAGCATGCTTGACGTTCATATGAGCCATGGCAGCGATGCGCCGGTCGGAATCTTTGATTCCGGGGTCGGCGGTCTGTCAGTGCTCAATGAAGTCCGTCAGCTGTTGCCCAGCGAGTCGCTGCTGTATCTGGCGGACTGCGGGCACATTCCCTACGGCGAAAAGACTCCCGAATTCATCATCGAGCGGTGCCTGACGATTGCCGGTTTTTTCCGCGAGCAGGGTGCCAAAGCGCTGGTCGTCGCCTGCAACACGGCCACGGCAGCAGGTGTGTCGCACATACGTCAGCGCTACCCGGACTGGCCGATTGTAGGCATGGAGCCAGCGGTCAAACCGGCTGCCGAGGCGACCCGCAGCGGGGTCGTCGGTGTGCTGGCGACCACCGGAACGCTACAAAGCGCCCGCTTTGCGGCCTTGCTGGACCGTTTTGCCAACGATGTGCGGGTCGTGACCCAGCCGTGCCCCGGGCTGGTCGAACTGATCGAAACCGGCGATCTGGTCAGCCCGCAAATCCGTCAGTTGCTGCAGCACTATGTAGAGCCGTTACTGGCAGCGCGCTGTGACACGATCATTCTGGGCTGCACGCACTACCCGTTCCTCAAGCCATTGCTGCGCCAAATGCTCCCCGAATCGGTCACCCTGATCGACACCGGAGCCGCAGTGGCGCGACAGCTGCAGCGTCTTTTGGCACGGTCCGGCCTGCTTGCCAGTGGTGTCGCACGCGACACTGTGTATTGGTCTAGTGACATACCGGACAATTTCAGAAAAATCCTACCTTTTTTGTCGCAAAACGTCGGCGATGTGAGAAGCTTCCGTTTGTAAAAAAAACGTGAAAAAAGGCGCTTTTGGGGTGAACTAACGTCGCCTCCGCGGCTTCTATAAAAGCGGCTGATGAATTCCAACACTTTTCGTACAATTTAATATATTTAGGACGTTTCTCATGAAGAGACTCTTTTGCCTGGCCGTGATTGCGGCCGCTTTGGCAGGGCAAGCTTCAATCGCGCAGGCTGATGGTGTTGAGTTTTCGGTCGGTCAGACCGGCGAGTCGACCATGACTTATCGTCTGGGCGTGCAGTTCGATTGGGATAAAACCTGGCTGCAAAGCGACATCGGCCGTTTGACCGGCTACTGGGATGGTGCTTACACCTATTGGGATGGCAAGGACTACAAGGATAACCACAGCCTGTCGTTCTCCCCTGTTCTGGTCTACGAATTCGGCAACGGCAACGTCAAGCCATACGTAGAAGCCGGTATCGGCGTCTCGGTGTTCTCCAACACCCAGGTTGAAGACCGCAAGTTCGGTTCTGCCTTCAACTTCGAAGACCGTATCGGTTTTGGTCTGCGCTTCGCGGGCGGGCATGAAGTCGGTATCCGTGCGACCCACTACTCCAACGCCGGCATCAAAGAGCCGAACGACGGTATAGAAAGCTACGCACTGCACTATAAGATGCCGTTCTGATTTGACTGGCATTCGTGCCAACGCTTCGCTACAGCACAACGTAATGCCCTGCCCAAAGCCATTGCGCATAAAATGCTTTTTTATCGCGATGGCACTGACAACGCAGAGTGCGACGTTAGTGACGGCTGAGTTCTGGCGCTGATCCGGGGGATGCGAGGCAGGACGCCGAGCAAGCCGCACCGGGCCAAGGATGGCCCGTTGCGGCGGCCCCCGGATCAGTGTCAGGGCGAAGGAACCCGACGAAGTCGGGCCGGAAACAGGAGCGAAAGGCTTTGGTTACTTTGGCCTTATCAAAGTAACTCGCCGAGGGGCGAAAAGGTGACCTGAGTCGGGCACCAATTCACCTGATGTCGAAGAACCGCCGTGTGACGCGGAGCGTCACGAAATGCATTACCACGCGGAGCGTGGGAACGATAGTTATCAACCAGGCAACACTGATCAAAGATAAGCCGTCGCAATCCCTTTGCGTTCATTCAGGCAATCTTCCGCACCCGCTTCGAATTCACGACAGATCAACGGGCGTTTCTCGTAGATCGTACACATCATCGTGTTGCGATCCAGCGCAGCGCACCAGCCGTCATCCAGACGCAACATGACCTCGCCACCCCACTCATCGGTATCGATGTAACGCTCAGGCACGCCCGTATCGGTGATCAGCATCACTTCCAGTTGGCAGCAGCAGGCTGCGCAGGTCGAACACGTGACTGCGGGTTCTTCGCCGTGGATCTCTGCGAGCGGAATGAGTGTAGCGTTCAGAGCGGTTCTCCCGAGTGTCTGGCGGCGCGGGCTGCCAGCCATTGCAGCAGGGGAAATACACCCGCCCAGACCAGACCCAGCACCAACATGCCTGGCCACACTCCAAGGGGAAGATGGACCTGTGCCAGTTGCGAGCCGGCATAGTACGACATCGGGCCGCCAATAGCGCCCAGCACGACTGCGCGCCATAGTGGCTTCGCCGTCCAGGCCAGGCAATGATTGAGCGTGGTGCCCAGCACCGCCCACAACAGCGCCAGCCACAGCGGCAAGAGATAGCCGCCCGTGCCGAAATCAAAAACGCCGAGTGTCATCAAGGCACTGTCCAGCACGATACCGATCAAGGTCACGGTCAGAATCAGCCGGCCTTCGGCTGCCCATGAGCTGATCCACATAAAATGCACCGCCAGGACGCCGGCGGCGATCAGCAGCCAGAAGCTGTTGCCGCCCAGTACGCAGGCGAACCAGCCGATCTGAAACAACAGCGCATTGGCGATGGATTTAAGCATTGAAGCGCCCAAGCAAGGGTTCGCGCAGCGCTTCGGGCTTGGCGAGCAGCAGTTGCGCGGTGCCAATGGTCCGCTCCAGGAAGCCGCCTTCGCAGTAGCACAGGTAAAACTCCCACAGGCGCAGGAAATGCTCGTCGTAACCCAGTTCAGCGAGTTTGCCGTGAGCGTTTTTGAAGTTGTCGTGCCACAGGCGCAGGGTGCGTGCGTAGTGCAAGCCGAAATCTTCCATGTGCAGCAGGTTCATGTCGGTATCGCTGCCGACGATGTCGAGCATCTTCGCCACCGAGGGCAGGGCGCCACCGGGGAAAATGTAACGCTGGATGAAGTCCACATTGCGTTTGGCCTGTGCGTAACGCTGCTCGCGGATGGTGATCGCCTGCAACAGCATCATGCCGTTGCTTTTCAGCAGGTTCGCGCATTGCTTGAAGTACGTGGGCAGAAAGCGATGGCCGACCGCTTCGATCATCTCGATGGACACCAGCTTGTCATACTCACCGGTCAGGTCACGGTAGTCGGTCAGCAGCAGCGTCACGCGATCCTGCAGGCCCAGTTCGATCAGCCGTCGCTCGGTGTAGGCGAACTGTTCTTTAGACAGGGTCGTGGTGGTCACCTGGCAGCCGTAGTGCTGCGCAGCGTAAATAGCCATGCTCCCCCAGCCGGTGCCGATTTCCAGCAGGTGATCGGTGGGTTTCAAGGCAAGTTTCTGGCAGATACGCTCAAGCTTGTTCAACTGCGCCTGTTCCAGCGTGTCGTCTTCGCTGAGGAACTGCGCGGCCGAATACATCATCGTCGGGTCGAGAAACTGCTCGAACAGCGTGTTGCCCAGGTCGTAGTGGGCCGCGATGTTTTTCTGCGAGCCTTCGCGCGTGTTGCGGTTGAGCCAGTGCAGCGCATGAATCAGCGGGCGGGTCAGGCGTGCCATTCCGCCCTCCATCGCATCCAGCACATCCAGATTGCTGACAAACACCCGGACCACCGCCGTCAGGTCTGGTGTCGTCCAGTAGCCATGAATGAAGGCCTCACCCGCACCGATGGAACCGTTGCTGGCGACCATGCCCCAGGCTGCCGAATCGAGAATGTGGATTTCAGCCTGAATCAGTGCGCCGTTCTTGCCGAACACATGGCGCTCACCCCGTTCGATTACTACCAACTGGCCGTTACGCAGTCCTGCGAGTTGCCGCAGCACGCCTCGACGCAAGAGGTTGGCAGTCAAACCATTGGTGCCCAGATTGGCAGAAAAACTACTGCTACTGCTTTTCATGGAGTGAGTCCTTGGATTGCGCGGCGGCAGCACGGTACTCGCCGTCAGCGGCCTGATGGGAAAAGATGGGTATGCGTTTGACCAGCAGGCGCATGGCCTGCCAATAAATGGCCAGACAGGTTTTCGCGGTCATCCATGGATAAGCGATCAGATAGCGGTGCAGCGTCTTGCGGTTCAGATTCTGGCGGGTCAGATTGAGCGTGGCGTCGAACATCTTCAGCTCGCCTTGCCAGTCAGCCATGTGTACACCGATCCGTTCGGCGGGCTGGCTGAAGCTCATGCGGTATTCGAGATCACGTGGCAGGAACGGGGAAACATGAAAGGCCTTGGCCACGGCAAAATGCTGATGGCCTTCACCGGTGGCGGGCAGCACGTAGCTGTAGCGCTCGCCCCACGGGGTGTTGGTGACTTCACACAGAATGCCGGCCAGTGTGCCGTCGGCCTCATGGCAGTAGAAAAAACTCACCGGGTTGAACGACAGGCCCCAACTGCGTGCCTGGGTCAGCAGGCAGACGCGACCCGACGGAATGCGGCCCAACGCTTTGCCGACCCGCTCGCGAACCGCCTGGATGAGCGTCAGCCCTTGCCCGGTCAGCTCTGGCAGATAGTCTCGCTCACGAAACGAGAACGGCGCAAAACGCCCCCGACCTGCCAGTGGGGAAAGCCCCAGCACGCTGTCCTGCTCATCCAGATCCAGATACAGCAGGCCTATCCGATAGGTGAACTCATGGGCGCGCGGTGCAAACCGCCGGTGGCTGATCCAGCCACTGTAGAGGGCGCTGTTCACAGCGTTTCACCAAAGGCCTGGGCGACACGCAGGCCGCTGACCACGCCGTCTTCGTGGAAGCCATTGGCCCAGTAGGCGCCGCAGTACCAAGTGTGATCGACCCCATTGATTTCCTCCCAGCGCGCCTGTGCAGCAATCGCACCGAGGCTGTATTGCGGATGGGCATAGCGGTAACGGCCAAGGATTTTGGCCGGGTCGATGGCGGCAGTCTGGTTGAGGCTGACGCAGAACGTCGTGTCGCTCTCGATCCCTTGCAGAATGTTCATGTCATAGGTAACGGCGGCCGACTGCTGTTCGCCGCCGCCCAAGCGGTAGTTCCAGCTCGCCCAGGCCAGTTTGCGCTCGGGCAGCAGTCGCGTGTCGGTATGCAGTACCACATCGTTTTCGGCATAGCGCAGGGCGCCGAGAATCGACTGCTCGGCACTCGATGGCTGCGCCAGCAGGGCCAGGGCCTGATCGCTGTGGCAGGCAAACACCACCTTGTCGAAACGTTCGCTGCCCATGGCGCTGTGCAGCGTCACACCTTCGCTGTCACGCTCGACACGTGTGACCGGGCACGACAGACGAATGCGCTCGCGGAACGAGGCTGTCAGCGGTTCCACATAACTTCTGGAGCCGCCCTGAATCACGCACCATTGCGGGCGGTGGGTGACCGAGAGCAGACCGTGATTCTTGAAAAAACGCACGAAGAACTGCAACGGGAAGCCGAGCATGTCGGCCAGCGACATCGACCAGATCGCCGCGCCCATGGGCACGATGTAATGATCGATGAAGCGCTGGCCATAACCGCCGGTCTTCAGGTATTCGCCCAGCGTGGTGTCCGCCGCGATGCGCTGGTTTTCCAGATCATCGACCGATTGGCGATTGAAACGCAGAATATCGCGCAGCATGCCCCAGAACCGTGGCGACAGCAGATTGCTGCGCTGGGCGAACAGGCTGTTGAGGTTGTTGCCGTTATATTCCACGCCGGTGCGCGGATCATGCACCGAAAAGCTCATTTCGGCGGGCTTGAAGCCGACACCCAGCTGGCTTAGCAGGCGAATGAAATTGGGGTAGGTCCAGTCGTTGAAGACAATGAAACCGGTGTCAATGGCGTAGGCGCGGCCCTCGACCTGCACGTCCACCGTGTGAGTGTGCCCGCCGATCCAGTCCGAAGACTCGAACACGGTCACCTCGTGCGCGCGGTTGAGCAGGTAGGCACTGGTCAGGCCAGCGATCCCGCTGCCAATGACTGCGATCTTCATTGCGCGTCCTTATTCGACGATTCGTTGCGCGCCATGCGTTTGCCGAGGGCCAGTCGGGCGCGTGCCGGGAGCAGGGCCAGCAAGCTCATGCTGAAGATGAACAACGCCGGAAAGGCGATATCCAAGGGGCGTTTGTTGCGCCCCAGTTTGCTGGCGATATGTTTGGCGGCCTTCTCGACCGGCCAGCGCATCGGCATGGGGAAATCGTTTTTCTGCGTCAGCGGCGTGTCGACGAATCCAGGGCTGACCACCGTCACGTCGATGTTTTCGCTGGCCAGATCCAGACGCAGGGCTTCTAGCAGATAACGCAGGCCGGCCTTCGACGCGCCGTAGGCTTCGGCGCGGGGCAGCGCCAGGTAGGTCACCGCACTGGCGACGCCGACCAGATGCGGTTGATGACCTTTGCGCAGCAGCGGCAACGCGTGCTCGATGCAGTAACTGCTGGCCAGCAGGTTGGTGCGCACCACGCGTTCGACCATGGCCGCTTCAAACTGCCGGGCATCGATGTATTCGCAGGTGCCCGCGTTGAAGATGGCGGTGTCCAGGGCTCCCCATTGCTGCGCGATATCGCCGGCAATCGCCTTGACTTGCTCGGGGTCGGTGATGTCACCGGTCACCAGCAGCACCTGCGTGGGATAAACGTTCGCGAGGTTTTGCAATGGCTCAATCGTGCGGGCGGTCAGCGCGAGCCGATGACCGGCGTTGAGCAGTTCTTTGGCCAGCGCCAGGCCAATGCCGCTGCTTGCCCCGGTCAACCAGATGCGTCGTGCAACAGGAGTGCTCATCCCAACCTCTTCTTCAACCAATGGATGACCCGACCCATGATGGGCAGATGTTCGTAGAGCAATGCACCGGCATCGAAGTAGTCCCGGTGCCGATAAACCTTGTCGCGCCACTTCAGGTGCGAACAGCCTTCTACCTGAATTGTCCGGCCGGCGGCTAGACGCGGATGCGAATAACTCATGGTCCAGACCAGATAGCCCTCGCCGGGGCGCACCTCGTCGAAGGCGTGGAAGTCGAAGTGCAGGTCCTGGACGTTGGCGTACAGTTCGCCGAAATAGCGGCGCATGGCGGCAAGGCCGTGGATATCGTGCATCGGGTCGCTGAACGACACGTCTTCGCTATACAGCTCGGCAACCTGGTCAAGGTTGTCCTTGTTCAGCGCGGCAAAACCTTCGGCGAAGCGATGCAGGAAATCAGCCATGTTCGACTCCTGCGGCCGGCTGTCGAGCCGGTAGGGCCTTGAACGCTGCCAGGGCGCGGGCGCGGCTTTTGCTCAGGTCGACGATGGGTTTCGGGTAGTCAGCCGCGCCAAACAGGTCACCGATTAACGACGGGTCATGAATCTGCTTTTTATTCAGATCCGCCAGTTCCGGCAGCCAGCGTTTGATGAACACGCCTTCGGGGTCGAAGCGTTCCGACTGCGACAACGGATTGAAAATACGGAAGTAGGGCGCCGAGTCGGTGCCGGTGGACGAGCTCCACTGCCAGCCACCATTGTTCGACGCCAGGTCGCCATCGATCAGGTGGCGCATGAAAAAGCGCTCGCCCTCGCGCCAGTCGATCAGCAGGTTTTTGGTGAGAAACATCGCAACGACCATCCTTAGCCGATTGTGCATCCATCCGGTTTCCAGCAACTGGCGCATCGCTGCATCAATGATCGGCAGCCCGGTGCGCGCTTCTTGCCAGGCGCGCAGCTCTTCGGGGGCATCGCGCCACTTCAACGCCTCGGTTTCCGGGCGAAAGGCGCGATGACGCGAGACGCGCGGGTAGCCGACCAGCGTGTGTTTATAGAACTCTCGCCATAATAGCTCGTTGATCCAGGTCACGGTGCCCACGTTGCCGGTCTCGAACTCGCCCTGATTGCTGGCCAGGGCCGCGTGCAGGCACTGGCGCGGCGAAATCACCCCGGCCGCCAGATAGGCCGACAGCTGGCTGGTGCCGGGCTTGGCCGGAAAATCCCGTTCGTCCTTGTAGTAGCTGATCTGCTCGTCGGCGAACGCGTCCATGCGCCGTCTGGCTTCCGCCTCACCGGCTGGCCACAGGTCACGCAACGCTTTCGCTGGCGTGGCAAAGCCCTTGACCTGATCGGGAATCGGATCGCTTTTTATCGACTGTGCCGGCTGCGCTTTCGGGGTGCGCACCGGGTGCGGCATGGCCTCGTGCAGTCGGGTGTAGCAGACCTTCTTGAACTGGGTGAATACCTGAAAATAGTTGCCGGTCTTGGTCAGGATGCTGCCGGGCTTGAATAACAGCTGATCGAGATAGCTGTTGAAGTGCACACCGGCTTTTTCCATCGCCTTCTGCACTGCCTGGTCGCGACGGGTCTCGTTGATGCCGTATTCCTGATTGAGGTGCAGGCCCTCGACCTTGAACTGTGTGCACAGCTTTGCCAGCACTTCAGGCGCCTGGTCCCAGGTGTCCGCCTCGCGGACCAGCAAGGGAACATTCAACTCGCCCAGCCCCTTCTCGAGCTCGACCAGGTTGCGCAGCCAGAAGTCGACCTTGCAGTCGGCGTCATCATGGCTGCGCCACTGCGCAGGACTGAGCAGGTAGACCGCCAGCGTCGGACCGCGCTCCATGGCGGCGGTCAGGGCAGTGTTGTCTTGAGCGCGCAGGTCGCTACGCAGCCAGATCAGTTGCATGAGAAGTCCTTAGATAAGTCCGAGCTTGCCCAGCTCGATCTGAGCGCTGAGTACGTCGTGGGCAAGGGTCAGTCCAGATATCTCGTTGGCCTGTACGAGCAACTCGGCATTATGGATCTGCACCGTTGGTCCGCCCAGCACGACAGGGCAGGTGATATTGGCCAGCAATCGTGGCAGCTGGGTCACGTTCAGCGACTTGCTGGAATACAGCAATATGCCGCGTGGCTTGAGGTATTCGGCTGCCAGCGCCAGCTCGCCGACCGGCAATGGCCAGTCGAACACCTCGACCGGGCAATCGGCGCTGCTCACCAGCCAGGCCGCGAGCCACAGATGCGGCTCCAGCGGCAGATCGGACTGATTGACCAGCAGCAACGGGCTGCCATTGAGCTGACGGTTGTTGTGATAGATGCGCGCGCCGAACTTGCTGCGCAGCCAGGAGTAGAAAAACGTGCGCTCCAGTTGTGCGCCGAACTTGCCTTGCCAGCGTCGTTCCAGTTCGGCCAGCAGCGGCAGCAGCAACTGTTCACACAGTGTGCGCGGCGGGTACAGCGACATCGCCTGATTGAACACGTCATCGACCCGGCGTTCGGCCAGCTCGCCGATCGCGACCAGCAGGGTCTGACGCAATGCGTCCCAGTCGTTGGTCGGCGGCAGAGCGTCCTGGCGATTGTCATCGATCAGGCCCTTGACCTGACTGACCGACACGCCACGGTTGAGCCAGGTCAGAATCTTCATGACGCGCTGCACATGCTCGTCCGAATACAGCCGATGACCTTTGGCGGTGCGGTGCGGGACAATCAGTCCGTAACGCCGCTCCCAGGCGCGCAGGGTAACGGCGTTGACGCCTGTCTGTCGTGCGACCTCGCGGATCGGCAGCCAGTCGCCCGGCACGTCTGTGTCTGTTTCATTCATGAGTCAAATCGCATTGCGCAGGCTGAGGTTTTCCGGGTGGGGCTGCATGTACACCTGCAGTGCCACATAGGGGTCCGGATGTTGGCGAAAATGATGCTTGAGCAGCGTCAGCGGCACGATCAGTGGCACGATGCCCTGGTGATACTGGGCGATGACCTGCTGGATTTCCTGCTTGTCCTCGCTGGTAATGGTTTGTTTCAAATAACCGCACAGGTGTTGCAGGACGTTGGTGTGCGTACTGCGCGTGGCGCACTTTTTCAAGGCCGCCATCAGCTGGCTGAAGTACAGCGGCGCGATTTCGTTCGGGTCGGTGCGGCCCATGCTGCCGAGCATCTTGCCCAGCGCCTTGTACTGCACCGGATCATTGGCCATCAGCTGGTATTTATAGCGCGAGTGGAATTCGGTCAGGGCGCGCCGGGTGATGCCTTCTTTCAACAGCTGTTTCCAGGCGGCATAGGCAAACACGCGGGTGACGAAATTTTCGCGCAGCACCGCATCGTTGAGCCGGCCGTCTTCCTCAACGGGCAGATCGGGATGACGTTCGCAAAAGGCCTGCGCATAGATCCCGCGACCACCGCCATCGACCGGAGCGCCGTTTTCGCGGTAGACCTTGACGCGCTCCAGACCGCAGGAAGGGGATTTCTGCATGAAGATGTAACCGCATATATCGCCCAGCTCATCGGCCATCTGTATGCCGTAATCCGCCAATGCCTCGGTAACGTCCAGGTCACGATTGACCGTGCCGAGCGCCCTCGGATTTTCTGCGTCGCCTACCAGCCTGATCGGCTCGCGGGGGATGCCCATGCCGATAGCGACTTCGGGGCACGCCTGGACGAAATCGAAATACTTGCTCAGCGCCTGCGTACACAGATGAGATTCCTTGTGTCCGCCATTGAAGCGAACCTCGGCACCCATCAGGCAGGCACTGATGCCGAGTTTGGGTTTTTCGATTACGGACGTCGCCATCAGTCACCTCTACAGAAGACTTGTACAGATAGTTCGTGCTGTACAACTTGTCTTCATCATAGGGGTGTAACTGTACAAGTCAAATTCTTTGTAGAGGGCGGTAAAAGCTACTTCCAGCCCATTCGCCAGGTATCCGCCTGTTGCAACACCTGCCACGGCAGCCGCTCGCTGCGCTGGGTCAGCACAGCCTGCAGTTCGATTTCCAGCACAGTGCCTTCTTCGTCCTTGAACAGCTCGGTGACCAAGAAGTGCTTTTCCCGGTTGAGCGGGGTGGCGGCTGTCCATTTCGACAGCAGCAGCTTGCGCGGGTTGATCTGATTCATTGCACATGCTCCAGCAGTCGGCGCGCTGCTTCCTGGCCACTCAGCCATGCGCCTTCCACGCGCCCGGACAGGCACCAGTCGCCACAGACATAAATGCCCAGATCGGCGTCCGACAAGGCACCCCATTCGTGAGAGCCGGCAGGCCGTGCGTACAGCCAGCGGTGGGCGAGGCTGAACACTGGCGGGGGCATGGTGCAATCGATCAATTCCGCGAATGCACCGTGCAACTGTTCGGTGACCTGTTCTCTGGAAGCGTCGAGATTCTGCCTGCTCCACTGGCTGGTGGCGTGCAGCACCCAGGTATCGAGCGTGGCGTCGCGACCAGGTTTGCTGCGGTCGCGGGCCAGCCAGTCCAGCGGGCTGTCCTGCACGAAGCAACCCTGCATGGGCGTCTGCAACGGGGTTTCGAAGGCCAGCGCCACGGCCCAGGTCGGGTCCATCTTCACGCCTGCCACGACGCTGGCCAGTTTCGGCGCAGCAGCCAGCAGGGCAGTGGCCTGAGGGGCCGGGGTGGCGATGATCACATGGCTGAAAGGGCCGTGGCTTTCGCCTTCGGCATCCAGCAGGTTCCAGTGTTGTTCGCCACGGAACACTTCAGTGATGCGACACGAGAACGACACCGGCAGATCGCCGCGCATCGCCCGGGTAATGGCGCTCATGCCAGGCGTGCCGACCCAGCGCACCTGCTCGTCCGGAGAGGGGCTGAGCCTGCCGCCATGAAAGTTATAGAGCGAGGGTGTCCACTCGGCGACGTGACCCTGGGTTTGCCACTGCTTGACTGCGGTGGCAAAGCGTCGGTCACGGGCGGTGAAATACTGTGCCCCCATGTCCAGCGAACCTGCGTCGCTGCGCTTGCTGGACATACGACCGCCGCTGCCGCGGCTCTTGTCGAAAAGGTGCACTTGATGCCCGGCGGATGTCAGCGCCTGGGCTGCGGAGAGTCCGGCGATACCGGTACCGATGATTGCGATAGGGACAGTCATAGGGGCCTCGTTACCTTGTCTGTACAGACTACGCCGTAGTTAAAACCTGTACAATCTTCTTGTTTGGTATAACTTGCAGTGGTTTTAGAATTTAGCGGTTGAGTCACATTGCCACTGGCAAGGTCGAACGGTTCAGCGACTCGGGCAAAGGCCTCGAGGCTGCGTTTCATTCTGCTGTGGCCTATGGTTCAGCTGACAGTTTCGTTTTCCGGACCAGCGTCACGGACAGCGTCACTGGTAAAAATAAGACTACCCAATTGTCACCTACGCCACGCGAGGTTATCTGCCATGCACATATTGCTGACCGGTGGTACTGGTTTGATAGGACGAGCGCTCTGCCGTTTCTGGTCTGCTCAAGGCCATGAATTGACGGTATGGAGCCGAAAACCCGCCGACGTCGTCGAGCTGTGCGGCCCTTCGGTGCGTGGCATTGCCAGTCTTGATGAGCTGGGTACGCAGCCGGTGGATGCAATTATCAACCTGGCGGGCGCGCCCATTGCGGATCGTCCGTGGACCCGCAAGCGCCGTCTGTTGCTGTGGGAAAGTCGCGTCGGCCTGACCGAGCAACTGCTGAAATGGCTGGGCACTCGCGAGCAAAAACCTGCGCTGATGATTTCCGGCTCTGCAGTCGGCTGGTATGGCGACAGTGGCGAGCGCGAAATCGACGAAACCTCGCTGCCTGCCAAGGAAGACTTTGCCAGCCAGCTGTGCAACGCCTGGGAAGAAACCGCACAACGCGCCGAGGCGCTGGGCGTGCGCGTGGTGCTGATACGCACAGGCCTGGTGCTGTCCGATCGTGCCGGTTTTCTGCAGCGTCTGTTACCTCCTTTCAAATTCGGCATGGGCGGGCCGATCGGCAATGGCAGGCAGTGGATGCCGTGGGTTCACATCCAGGATCAAATCGCCGCGATTGATTTTCTGTTGAATCTGAATGAAGCAAAGGGTCCTTATAATGTCTGTGCGCCGTCACCGGTGCGCAATCGTCAGTTTGCCAAGGCCCTGGCCGGCATTCTGCACCGGCCGGCATTCATGCCCATGCCGGCGCTGGCCCTGAAAGTATTGCTGGGCGAGCTTTCGGTATTGCTGCTCGGTGGCCAGCGTGCGCGGCCGGAGCGTTTGCAGGAAGCTGGTTTTACATTCAAGTACACCGAACTCGACACCGCCCTGCAGGATTTGCTGGGTCGCCACTGAACGCTGTTGAAATGAATAGGATGTTGCATGACCGATCACGCTTTGTTGCTGGTCAATCTGGGTTCGCCTGCCTCTACTCAAGTGGCAGACGTGCGCAGCTATCTGAACCAGTTCCTGATGGATCCTTATGTGATCGACCTGCCATGGCCAGTGCGCAGGCTGCTGGTCTCGCTGATTCTGATCAAGCGGCCCGAGCAGTCCGCACACGCCTATGCGTCCATCTGGTGGGATGAAGGTTCGCCCCTGGTGGTGCTGAGCAAGCGCCTGCAGCAGGCGATGAAAAAGGAGTGGTCGCACGGGCCGGTCGAACTGGCCATGCGTTATGGCGAGCCGTCCATCGAAACCGTGCTGACGCGGCTGGCAGAGCAGGGCTTCAAAAAAGTCACCCTGGCGCCGCTGTACCCGCAGTTCGCCGACAGCACGGTGACCACGGTCATTGAAGAAGCCAAACGCGTGGTGCGCGCCAAATCGTTGAAGATGCAGTTCTCGGTTCTGCAGCCGTTCTACGATCAGCCCGAGTACCTGAGTGCACTGGTGGAAAGCGTGCGGCCGCATCTGGAGCAACCTTATGACCATTTGCTGCTGAGCTTCCACGGTCTGCCCGAGCGGCACCTGCACAAGCTCGACCCGACCGGCAAGCATTGCCTGAAGGACGACTGCTGCATGACCGCACCCGCCGAAGTGCTCGCCACCTGCTATCGCGCGCAATGCATACAATCGGCGGCGGCGTTCGCCAAGCGTATGGGCATTCCTGACGGTAAGTGGTCGGTGTCGTTCCAGTCACGTCTGGGGCGCGCCAAGTGGATCGAACCCTACACCGAAGCGCATCTGGATGAACTGGCGGCGAAAGGTGTCAGGAAGCTGCTGGTCATGTGCCCGGCGTTCGTCGCTGATTGCATCGAGACACTGGAAGAGATCGGTGACCGCGGTGCCGAGCAGTTCAAGGAAGCGGGGGGAGAGGAACTGATCCTGATCCCTTGCCTGAACGACGACCCCAACTGGGCGAAAGAGCTGAACAGGCTGTGCGAGCGTGCGCCGTTGATGTTGTGATGCGCTGAACCGCGGAGCATGGGCACGATAGTGTTCTTCCAGACGCTTATCGTTCCTCACGCTCCAGTGTGGGAATGCCTTGGGTGACGCTCCGCGTCACAAATCTGCGCAGCACCCATGTTCAGGACAGGACGCAGAGCGTCCAGAACTGCATGCCAACGCGGAGCATTGGCACGATAGTCAAGAAGTGAAGCGTCAAGGCAACTGATCATCCAGTTGCTTGTTCTTCCAGCTGTCATTGCCCGGCAGGATCAGGTTCAGGGCGATGGCGGTCACGGCGCACAGGGCAATGCCTTTCAGGCCGAAATCGTTCGGTCCGTTGCCGGTGCCGATCAATACGCCGCCGATCCCGAACACCAGCGTGACCGAGACAATCACCAGATTGCGCGCTTCGGCCAGGTCGATCTTGTGGCGGATCAGGGTGTTCATGCCCACTGCGGCAATCGAACCGAACAGCAGGCACAGAATGCCGCCCATTACCGGGACTGGAATGCTCTGCAGCAGCGCCCCGAATTTGCCGATGAACGCCAGGATGATGGCAAAGAACGACGCCCAGATCATGATCTGCGGGTTGTAGTTCTTGGTCAGCATCACCGCGCCAGTCACTTCGGCGTAGGTGGTATTGGGCGGGCCGCCGAACAGGCCGGCAGCGGTGGTGGCGATGCCGTCGCCGAACAGCGTGCGGTGCAGGCCCGGCTTTTTCAGGTAGTCGCGTCCGGTCACGCTGCCGACTGCAATCACCCCGCCGATGTGTTCGATGGCCGGTGCCAGGGCGACCGGGACAATGAACAGAATCGCCTGCCAGTTGAATTCCGGTGCGGTGAAGTGCGGCAAGGCCAGCCAGGCAGCGTCAGCAATCTTTTTGGTATCGACCACACCAAAGTAGAACGACAGCGCGAAGCCCACCAGCACGCCGGAGATGATCGGCACCAGACGGAAAATGCCTTTGCCGAACACCGCCACAATCAGTGTGGTCAGCAAGGCCGGCATCGAAATCAGCATGGCGGTCTGATAAGGAATCAACTGCACGCCATCGCCGGACTTGCCCATCGCCATGTTGGCTGCAATCGGCGCCATCGCCAGACCGATCGAGATGATGACCGGCCCGATCACCACAGGAGGCAGCAGGCGGTCGATGAAACCGGTGCCCTTGATCTTCACGGCCAGACCGAGAAAGGTGTATACAAAGCCTGCCGCCATGACACCGCCCATGGTCGCGGCCAGACCGAACTGGCCCTTGGCGAGGATGATCGGGGTGATGAAGGCAAAGCTCGAGGCCAGAAAGACCGGCACCTGACGCCCGGTGACGATCTGGAACAACAGCGTGCCCAGGCCTGCGGTGAACAGTGCCACGTTCGGATCGAGCCCGGTGATCAGCGGCATCAGGACCAGCGCGCCAAAGGCCACGAACAGCATTTGCGCGCCGGATAGAATCGTGCGCCACAGTGGATCGTTGAACTCCTGCTGCGTCATCGGGTTACGCGTCCTTCTGCTTGGTGCCGAAAATCTTGTCACCGGCATCGCCCAGGCCCGGAATGATGTAGCCGTGTTCGTTAAGACGCTCGTCGATGGAGGCGGTGTAGATCATCACATCCGGGTGCGCTTGCTCTACGGCAGCGATACCTTCGGGCGCCGCGACCAGGACCATGGCGCGGATTTCCTTGCAGCCAGCCTTCTTCAGCAGGTCAATGGTGGCGACCATCGAGCTGCCGGTGGCCAGCATCGGGTCGATGATCATCGCCAGGCGCTCGTCGATTTCCGGGACCAGTTTTTCCAGGTAAGTGTGTGCCTGCAGGGTTTCTTCGTTGCGGGCCACGCCGACCGCGCTGACCTTGGCACCCGGGATCAGGCTGAGCACGCCGTCCAGCATGCCGATACCGGCGCGCAGAATCGGCACGACGGTGATTTTCTTGCCTGCGATCTTCTCGACTGACACCGTACCGGCCCAGCCTTGAATGTCGTAATTTTCCAGGGTCAGGTCGGCCGTGGCTTCATAGGTCAGCAGCGCGCCGACTTCCTGAGCCAGCTCACGGAAGTTCTTGGTACTGATGTCGGCGCGGCGCATAAGGCCGAGCTTGTGGCGGATCAGCGGGTGACGGATCTCACGAATGGGCATGGGGAAAGGCTCCAGCGGGGCAAAAATCGGTCTAGGTTAATCTATTCAGCTGTTACTGTCTTAAAGCACGTGCAGTATCGTTACGAAGCTTCGACGTTCGCGGCTTTTGCAAGACACACGCAACGTTAGTCCAGAATCACTTGCTCTGGCTTGAACGGATGCGTACCTTTGCCCGCTTTTCTCAAACTGCCTTACCTGGAGAGCGTCATGTCCGCTGATCTCGAGCATATCCGTCAAGTCATGCGCGAAGCTGACTGCCTGTACACCGAGGCCGAAGTGGATGCGGCCATTGCCCGCGTCGGCGCGCAGATCAATGCCGAGCTGGCCGAGCGCAATCCTGTCGTGTTCTGCGTCATGAATGGCGGCCTGATTTTCTCTGGCAAGCTGCTCACCCACCTGAACTTCCCGCTGGAAGCGTCCTACCTGCACGCAACGCGTTATCGCAACGAAACCACCGGTGGTGATCTGTTCTGGAAAGCCAAGCCGGAAGTCTCGTTCATGGACCGTGACGTGCTGATCATCGACGACATTCTCGATGAAGGTCACACCCTGGGTGCCATCATCGACTTCTGCCGACACGCCGGTGCCCGCGCCGTGCACACCGCCGTGCTGATCGACAAGGACCACGACCGCAAGGCCCGTCCGGACCTGAAAGCCGACTACGTCGGCCTGCCGTGCATCGACCGCTACATCTTCGGTTTCGGTATGGACTACAAAGGCTACTGGCGTAACGCTGCCGGTATCTATGCGGTCAAAGGGATGTAAGGCATTCTGACGGCCGCTTCTGCGAACAGGGGCGGTCGTCGATTCGCAATTATATGGAAACCCTCAATGAAGCTACTGATTCCCGGCGCCGTGGCGTTGGTGCTGTTGTCTGGTCTGGCAGTTGCCGCACCTGCTGCGCCGGTTTCGGCCAGCCCCATGCACGATCAATACCTGCCGCCTGATGACCTGAGCCTGCGCGAAGGTGTGCCCGAGCAGCAACAGTTGATGCGTGTCACCGAATACACCATCGTTGCCGGTAACCAGCGGCAGTCGAGTCAGCAGCCGATTCCGGTCACCTCGCCCTTGTCGCTGCGCCTCAAGGGCAAGTCGCTGAACAAGGGCGCGTCCATCTCCCAGGTGCTCGTGCACTTCGATGGCGGTGATAGCAAAAGCCTTAAAAAGCCGACCTATGATGAGCCGTCGCGCACGTTGACGCTTTATTACCCGCTGTCCCAATACCGTGTGCTGGTGGACTTGCTGCGCAACGAGAAGGTCTATTGCCAGTTCCTCAGTTATGCCAACGGGCACATCTGGGCTGATCTGCACACCACCTCTGCACGTGCGCGTTGAGCGCGGCGCTCGCCGGAGGGTAAACTGCCCGACCGTGAAAGTGTCTGCGACCTGCTGGAGCCTGTAATGCGTAAAGATAAGAAGCAGTTGATTGGCGATGAGATCGGCGATGAGCAGATTAAACTGTTCCTCGATTTCGAGCCGTATGATGCTACCTCGCCGTCGCTGCACAAGCTGATCAAGGCCTACCGTGGGCTGCGCATCAACGATTTCGAACGCTTTCTGGTGTTCTTCAAGGAAGCGGGCCATGACTTCGACGGCAAGGACGAGCACGGCAACGACTTCATCGCCCTGATCAAGGATCAGCGTAACGCTGATGAGTACATCGAACTGATCGAAAAAGCCCGCGGTTGACTATCCTGTCAAGGCTCCGCATTGCCAGGGCTGGACGCAGAGCGTCCGGAACTGCATTCCCACGCGGAGCGTGAGGAACGAGAGGCGCACCAGAGAACACCTATCGTGCCAATGCTCCGCGTTGGCATGCATTTCGTGACGCTCTGCGTCACACGGCTACGCTGCACCGCACGCGGAGCGTAAGGACGAAAGCCGCAGTTATTTGCGCGCCTGATACGCCTTGCCGTAATGCCGCTCCAGTCGTGACTGCAACAACTCCAGCCCGATCGACATGATCCAGTACAGCACCGCTGCGGTGGTCAGCATTTCGATGTATCGATAGCTGGAGCGGCCGTAAGACTGTGCCAGAAACATCACTTCCCAGACGCCCATCACTGAAATCAGTGAGGAGTCCTTGAGCATGGAGATGAACTGGTTGGTGGTCGGCGGAATGATCGTGCGCATGGCCTGGGGCAGGGTAACGCGCCAGAAGATCTGTGCCGGGCGCAAGGCCAGGGCCAGCGCGGCTTCACGCTGTCCGGCAGAGACGCCGATGATGCCCGCACGGAAAATCTCGCTCAGGTAAGCTCCGTAGTTGAGCGACAGCGCGATCACCCCCGCCGTGATGGCTCCGGGCACGATGCCGAGTTGTGGCAGGCCGAGATAGATCAGCAGGATCTGGATCAACAGCGGCGTGCCGCGAAAGAACGAGGCGTAAAAGCTGGCGATGCCGAACGCCACCGCGCTGCTGGAAAGCCGCGCGAGTGCCGTGACAAAGCCGAGCGCCACCGAGACCACGATCGAGCACACTGACACGAACAATGTCAGCGCCGCGCCCTGCAGAAAGCCGTTGGGGGCCAGATGCAGCCCGATCAGATTCGGCAGTTTGTCGAGGATGATCGACAGCTTCAGATCGAAGCTCAGGAAGAAACCGGCGAACAGCACAAACATGGCCAGCCAGGTCAGGTAAAGCCGTGTGCGGAAGCCGAAAACTCGCTTGAGCAGGCTCTGCTCGGCCTGCTCGGGTGGGCGCTGGGACTGAAAGGAAGTCATTTGCTGATGTCAGCACCGATCCACTTTTGCGACAGCTTGCTCAGGGTGCCGTCGCTCTTGAGTTCGGCGAAGACTTGGCGAACCTTGGCGTCCCATTCCGGATCGTCTTTTTCGATGGCCACCGAGTTGGGTTCTTCATACAGCGGCTCGCCCGCCAGTTTGAAGCGCTTGTCCTGATCCAGGCGCGGTTTTGCGGTCACCAGATTGGTGAGTATCGCGTCCAGCCGCTTGCCAGCACCCAGCCCGAGGTCTTGAAAGGCCACGTTATCGTTGTCGTACGGGGCGATCTGTACGTCTTCGAACGGGTACTGCAGTGGCTTGTCTTCGGCGCCATCAATGACCAGATTCTTGTTCAGATAGCTTTCATAGCTGGAGGCGCTGGTCAGACCGACCTTCTTGCCGCTCAGGTCCTTGGCCGAATGAATACGATCATCCGAGGCGTTGACTACGATCACCGCAGGCGAGGCGTAATACTCGACCGGGAAGTTGAACACTTCGGCGCGGGCCTTGCTCGGTGTCATCGAGCAGACGCAGATGTCATAACGGCCACTCCAGTGGCCTGCGGCGATCACGTCCCAGGACGGCGTTTCAAGGCGCAACTTGACGCCCAGTTTCTGCGCCACGGCCTTGGCGACGTCGACATCGAAGCCGTCCAGTTCATTCTTGTCATTCAGGAAAGAGAAGGGCGGGTAACTTTCCATGAGGACGTTGACCAGCTCTTTGTTTTTCTGCACGCGATCCAGCGTGGCGCCGGCCATAGCGTGTGTGGAGGCCGCCAGAGTGACCAGGCCGATGCCCAGCAGAGCGCGATAATTCACAGATTTCCCCTGAAAAAGTGTTTGTAGTTTGATGAAAGGGCCGTATTAAATACGTTATACAAGACTGACTCATAATGAGTTTTTTTCATATACATATAAGCAGATCACATATGACTCAAGGCACAACTGTAATTCTCGATGGCGGCATGGGCCGTGAACTGCAGCGTCGCGGAGCCCCGTTTCGCCAGCCGGAGTGGTCGGCTCTGGCATTGAGTGAAGCACCCGAAGCGGTGAGTGCGGTACACGCCGCTTATATCGAAAGTGGTGCTCAGGTCATCACCAGTAACAGCTACGCCGTCGTGCCGTTTCATATTGGCGAAGAACGTTTTGCCCGCGAAGGTCAGGCACTGGCTGCGCTGGCCGGGCAACTGGCGCGTGAGTCGGCCGATGCCTCTGGCGGACGCGCCCGTGTGGCGGGCTCCATTCCGCCGCTGTTCGGTTCCTATCGCCCTGACCTGTATCAGCCGGAGCAGGCTGCCGATGTGCTGAAACCACTGGTTGCCGGGCTGTCGCCGTATGTCGACCTGTGGCTGGCTGAAACCCAGAGCTGCATTCTCGAAGCGCAGACCATCCGCGCCGGGCTGCCCAATGACGGAAAACCGTTCTGGCTGTCGTTCACCCTGCAGGATGAGGACACTGACGAAACTCCGCGTCTGCGCTCAGGCGAGCCGGTCGCCGACGCCGCCAGGGCCGCCGCAGCAATGGGTGTCGCCACGCTGCTGTTCAACTGCAGCCAGCCAGAGGTGATCGGCGGCGCAATCGACGCGGCGCGTGAGGTGTTCAAGTCGTTGAACGTCGACATAGCCATTGGTGCGTATGCCAACGCCTTCCCGCCGCAACCCAAGGACGCCACGGCCAACGACGGTCTGGATGAGCTGCGTGAAGACCTTGACCCGCAGGGCTATCAGCAGTGGGCGGCAGACTGGGTCAAGCGCGGCGCCACGCACATTGGCGGCTGCTGCGGAATTGGCCCGGAGCACATTGCCGTACTGTCCCGAAGCCTCTGACCGGCACCTGCAATACACCCAATAAAAAGCCCCGTGGCTGGTAAAGGCTCACGGGGCTTTTTGTTACAGCACAGCAGCAGCGGTAGGGTCAGGCGAAGCTGTGTTCCTGGCTGCTTTTCTCGACCAGTTCCAGCGCCTCGTCGTTCTGCGCGCTGATGCGCTCGTAGAGCGGCGCATCGGTTTCGAGGATCTTTTCCCTGGCCGGGAAAATCTCTTCGAGCTTGGTCGCCCATTCCGTGCGGGTTTTCTCCGGGAAGCAGCGTTCGAGCAGCTCAAGCATGATCGACACGGTCACCGATGCACCCGGTGACGCACCGAGCAGGGCGGCCAATGAGCCGTCTTTTGCGGAGACCAGCTCGGTGCCGAATTGCAGCACGCCGCCTTTTTTCGCGTCTTTCTTGATGATCTGCACGCGCTGACCGGCGATTTCGAGACGCCAGTCTTCGGCTTTCGCTTCCGGATAGAAGCGGCGCAGCGATTCCAGGCGTTGCTCCATTGATTGCATCACTTCGCTGACCAGGTATTTGGTCAGGTCCATGTTGTCGCGCGCCACCGCCAGCATCGGTTTGATGTTGGCCACGCGGACCGAGAGCGGCAGGTCGAGGAACGAGCCGTGTTTCAGGAACTTGGTGGTGAAGCCGGCATACGGTCCGAACAGCAGGGATTTCTTGCCATCGACCACGCGGGTGTCCAGGTGCGGCACGGACATTGGCGGCGAACCCACGGCGGCCTGGCTGTAGACCTTGGCCTGGTGATGCTTGACCACTTCCGGGTTGTCGCAACGCAGCCACTGACCGCTGACCGGAAAGCCGCCAAAGCCCTTGCTTTCTTCGATGCCCGACAACTGCAACAGCGGCAACGCTGCGCCACCGGCACCGAGGAACACGAATTTGGCATCTATCTCACGCGTGCCTCCGCCATTCACGTCCTTGACGCTGACGGTCCAGCCAGCGCCGTTGCGGGTCAGGTCGGTCACCCGGCTGCGGTACTTGATCTGTGTGCCTGGAGCACTGGTCAGATGGCCGAGCAGTTGATTGGTCAGCGCGCCAAAGTTGACGTCGGTGCCGTTCATCATGCGTGTTGCGGCAATTTTTTCGTCCGCAGGCCGCCCCGGCATCATCAATGGCATCCATTCGGCCAGCTTTGCCTTGTCTTCGGTATATTCCATCGAAGAGAAGGCGTGATGCTTGCTCATGGCTTCAAAACGGGTCTTGAGGAACGAGATGCCTTTTTCGCCCTGCACGAAGCTCAGGTGCGGGACCGGGTTGATGAACGATCTGGCTGAACCAAAGGTGCCCTTGCGTGCCAGATAGGCCCAGAACTGTTTCGAGACTTCGAACTGGGTGTTGATGTGCACCGCTTTCTTGATGTCGATGGAGCCATCAGCCGCAGGCGGCGTGTAGTTCAGCTCGCACAGACCTGCGTGGCCGGTGCCGGCGTTGTTCCACGGGTTGGAACTCTCTGCAGCACCGGAATCCATCAGCTCAACGACTTCCAGCGTGATGCCGGGGTCGAGCTCTTTAAGCAATACCGCCAGAGTGGCACTCATGATGCCCGCTCCGACCAGTACTACATCGACTGCTTCTTTATGCGCCATTAACGCGTCTCCAAAATCTGCAGCACCAAATTGACGGCATACGATCCTGAGGCTGGTTGCCAGGTGTTCGTGGGCTGGATCAAATGTCTACCCTCGTGCGCCTTGCCAGGATCGCCTGACCGATTCTTCGCAATTTTTCGCATCCAAAGCGCAGGTCCCGGTCAGGTCCGGTCATGGTTCATCAATGCTTCATGAACGCATTTCCAGGCCTGCGAGGCCATTCGACCATCGTCAGGGAGCCCCTTGTGCAATTGGCTCCTGCCGATGGCGTCAGGCTCCGGTCATGGAGGCGCAGTCGCGGTCAGTCCTGTTCAAGAGAGTCGGTTCAGACGCTGATGGTGCATTTACAAACGCGTACCTATTCATTTGCTCGCCACACTCTTGTGAAGTAGTGAAACCCGTTTTTCACGTCCTTTTGGGAACGCGAACCAAACCTCGAAATGGCTGCGATGACAGCGCTGGCAGGTCAGGAGCATAAAGAGTGAGGCGCTGACGGGCGGGAAAGGTTCGATTCGATTCGAGCTTTCTTCACCTTTCATCGAGCACACTCGTGCGCAAATGACCTGTGTGGGCGGCTCTCTGTGGGCATTACGAAGGCGCTAATACGGCGATTAGCAGTGCTGCGAGGCCCGATCAGGAGACGTCCTTATAATCGGGGGGAGATTATAGCGATGAAATGGCAGGAATTGATCGCTTTAAATGACTTTTATTCCCTCTCCGGTCAGGCGGTGAGCAACTGGCCGCGCGTTGAGCGTTCGCTACGCTGCGTCACGCGTGCGCTGGCGGGCAGTGGTCGATTCAGCCAGCTGATCCGTTGCTCGGTCACTTCAACCCATTCCACGCCGGTCGGACGTTGCGCGCAGTGTTTGAATGCACGGCAGATGCCTGCCTGATCGATACGCGCGTAGTGGCGATGCTGGGGGCGTGCAGTGAACAGAGACCGGAACAGATTCATGGCGCAGCTCCTGTGACGTGAATGAGCGTCTGTGCGATGGAGGCGAGTCTGCCGCGTGGATGTGACGCCATGATTACACCGTGCCGGATGAATCTCGCCCTGCGTTGCTGCGTGAACCCCGATGCGTGTCGAATGTCCGAGGCTTAACGGTCAGTGGCCTCTGGTTAGCGGCTGTTACAGGCCGCTATACTGCCGCACATTCAGTGTCTGGCCCATGGAGAAATGAGCATGCTGCGTCGCATTTTGTTCGGTTTGCTTGCTGTAAGCAGTTTGACCCTGGTGGGTTGCGCCCACAGCCCACAACAACTCAGCCCCACGCCCAAGCTCAACGCGCAGCTGGCGCCGGTAGGGCGCGGGCAGCCTGTGGTGGTGCGTGTCGTCGACGGCCGTCCTGGCCCGACACTGGGCACGCGCGGTGGCATGTACCCGGAAACCAGTTCGATCAGCGTCAACGGTGCCGATATCGTTCCCAAGCTCCAGGCCCAGGCTGAAGCCGCCGTGCGCCTGCTGGGCTTTACGCCGACCCAGGGCGGCAGCGCTCCGCAGTTGACCGTGACCCTCGCTGACTTGAAGTACCAGTCGCCCAAGGAAGGTCTGTATGTGACTGAAGCCACCATCAGCTCGACGTTCCGCGCTGACGTGCGCAATAACGGTCGCACCTACAGTGGTCGTTACGCCGCATCGCTGGATCAGCGTTTCGGTATGGCGCCGAATCAGGAAACCAACACCAAGCTGGTGAGCGACGTGCTGAGCGACGCACTGACTCGCGTGTTCCAGGACCCGACCATCGGTTCGACCCTGTCGCAGTAAGCCTCTAACCATCGCGATAAAAAAGCCCGGCCCCTGTTGAGGGGGCCGGGCTTTTTGCTGTCCCGGGTTTGGTATCAGGCTGCCTGCTGGTAAAAGTCCAGAAAACTCAACCCCGTGTCCTGATCCAGATCCGGCAGATCATGATGAACATGCCCGCCAAGTGCGCAGTAGACCAACCAGTGGCGGTCCTGAACATTGAAGGCCAGGCCATCGATCAACTCCTGCTGCTCATCGCTTGGGGCAATGAGATAAAGGCGATCCTGATTTTTTGCATGCAGCATGACAAGCTCCAAAGAGAGGGAAGTCCGTTTCTCGAGGAGCCACACAATGCAGGCGAAGTATGACGCTGGGGTGACAGCGGCAGAGAGTTGTCATGCAGAATATTTCGGGGGCGCATGACCACGCGGAGCATGGGCATGACACGTGCTCTCCCGCACACCTGTCGTTCCTCACGCTCCAGCATGGAAATGCCTTGGGTGACGCTCTGCGTCACGGCGCGCTGAAGCGCTCAAGACCGGACGCAGAGCATCCAGAACGGCGTACCCACGCGGAGCATGGGCGCGATAGACGTTCCGATTCTTAAAGCGCCAGCCCTGCCTTGACGCGGTACTGGTTGCGCACCGGTGTCGCGTATTGCTGAATCATGTAAGGGCGGTGCTCGATCGGCGTGCCAGCCAGGCGACTTTCCCACTCCTCCCTGGCGCGTTCGAGTTCATCGGCCGGGAACAGTGCGTCAGCCTTCGGCACTTCCAGCGCCGGATCGGCATCGCTCCACTGCGCGTAAGCCAGGTAATGCACCGGGAACAGCCGATAGCCGCCGAGAATCTGCCGGTCCATCTCGATGGCCAGTTGCTTGGTGTCCTCGAAATACTCGGTGATCGGCGGTGCGAAGTTCACGTGCACACGGCCTTTATAGCCGGTGATGCCGAGGGCAATGCTCACGTCGTCTTCGCCCGGCGTCTTGGTGTAGACGCCGGTTGTCGCACGAATGTACAGCTCGCGGGCCTTGGCGCTGTCGCACGGATCATATTCGTAGCTGATCGACACCGGGATCAGGTTCAGCGAACGAATCACGTCGCCAAACGGCTCATCCTTGCGGCTCATGTGGAACATCTTGAGGATCGCCGACTCGGTACGGTCGTCACCGTCCTTGGCGCGGCCCTCGGCCTGAGCGATCCAGATCGACTGGCAGTCCTTGGTGATCGAGTGATTGATGTACGCCGACAGCAGTTGATAAGCCGCCATTTTCTCGCGTCGCCCGATGATCGAGCGATGCACGATGAAGCTCTTGTTCAGGCGCATCAGGTCGCTGACGAATGGCTTTTGCAGCAGGTTGTCGCCAATCGCGATGCGCGGAGTGGGCAGGCCTGCGTGGTACACGGCGTAGTTGACGAACGCCGGGTCCATGACGATATCGCGATGGTTGGCCAAAAACAGGTAGGCGCAACCGGACTTCAGCTGTTCGACGCCGGTGTAGGTGACCCCGTCCGTGGCGCGTTCGATCGTGTGGTCGACGTAATATTCGACCTTGTCCTGCAGCGTGGCGACCGAGTCGATACCGGCAAACTCGCGGCGCAGCTTGCGCGCCAGGGTAGGCTGCAGCAGCCAGCCGAATGCGCCCGCGAGGCGGGGAAAGCGGAATCGGGTCAGAATGGCGAGAAAGGCTTTGTCGCTCAGCAGACGTGCCAAGACGGCGGGGACTTCTGCATCGTTGTAAGGTCGGATGGCATCAAATTCGCCCATCATGCTCTCTTGTTTGAATCGAATAGGGTAAAAAGAAGACGTATTTGTTAAAACTGCCTTCTGAAGAATGGGTCAATTATACGCATAACTGATCCCGGAGACCGTGATGCAGGAATTACAGAGTTACGACTGCCCTTATTGCGGCGAACCTGTCGAAGCCGTACTGGACCTTTCCGGTGGCGATCAACAGTACATTGAAGACTGTCCGGTCTGTTGCCGCCCGATCATTTTCGACCTGCAGACCGACGGCGAAGACTGGAATCTGGACGTTCGCAGCGAGAACGAGTGATGCAGAAGATCTACGAGCCCGAGAACCTGATGGAGGCCGAGTTGCTGCTGGCAATGCTCGCCAGTGAAGGCATCAACGCGCATCTGGCCGGTCGCGATCTGCTCGGGGCGATGGGCGAGCTGCCGGGGCTGGGGCTGCTGGCACTCAGGGTCGAAGATGCGCAGGTCGCTCGCGCACGAGCGTTGATCACTGCGTACAATAGCGCCTCGCCTCTGTCTGGCGATGAGCCGGACGACTTCCCCGATGTACTGGTGTGCTGAGCACCTTAAAAGAGTCTGATTAGCCCCCATGTGTGGACGCTACGCCCTGTTTCGCTGGACCCCTGCCTTTGCCGCCTTGCCCGGTTTTCCTGCCGATCAGCAGGCGCAATGGAACATTTCGCCAGCCGACTGGGTGTTGATCATGCGCGCCGCCGAAAACGCTGACGGTATCGAGCTGGTGCGCGCGCGCTGGGGCCTGACGCCGGCCTGGCTCACCGATCTGTCGAAAACACCCGCCCATGCCCGCGCCGAAACCGTGGCCGAGCAACCCATGTTTCGTGACGCCTTTACCCATCGCCGCTGCCTGCTGCCCGCCAACGGCTTTTACGAGTGGCGCGGCACGGTGCGCAAGCGTCCGTTCTGGCTGACGCCGGGGGAGGGCGCCGCGCTGTTTTTCGCCGCCATCTGGGAAGCCTACCCGGTGCAGGGGCATACGTACCTGAGCGTCGCGGTGGTCACCCAGGCGGCTGCGACCCAGCGTCGGCCATTGATTCTGGATGCCAAGGGCCAGAAAGACTGGCTGGCCGCCGACACGCCGCTGCCGACGTTGCAAGCGTTACTGGCTGCCCCGCAGACGGCGCTGCGCGAACGGCCTCTGGCCAATCTGGTCAACGATCCCAAGCTGAATGCGCCCGAGTGCCTCACGCCATTAAGCTAGGCGGGGACGGCAAAAAACACCGAATCGGACAAATCCGATATCCGCGTTGAAGTACATCTGATACAAACTGGACACACCTGCGGGAACCATCCACCCCTGTCAAAGACCAAGATGCCAGTTGGCCGGTATCTGGCGCAGAGGTCTGCCCCGGGACTGACCGTTTTACATACAAGGAGATACACCATGCGTCCTTCATTTGCCTTCTGTGCCTTGAGCGCTGCGTTGCTGCTCGGCGGGTGTCAGGCAGTCAATACCACGAGTGGCGACTCGGTCGGTGTGGAGCGCAAACAGTACATGTTCAGCATGCTCTCCACGGATGAAGTCAACAAAATGTACGCCCAGTCCTACCAGCAGACCGTTGGCGAGGCGACCAGCAAAGGGGTGCTGGACACCACCAGCGCCAATGCCAAGCGGGTTCATGCAATCGCCAATCGACTGATTGCCCAGGCGCCCAAATTGCGGCCTGATTCGGCGCAGTGGCAGTGGGAAGTCAACCTGATCAAGAGCGATGAGCTGAACGCCAATTGTGGTCCTGGCGGCAAGATTTTCGTTTACACCGGTCTGATTGATACCCTCAAGCTGACCGACGATGAAATCGCTGCGGTCATGGGCCACGAGATCGCCCATGCCCTGCGCGAGCACGGGCGTGAAGCGATGTCCAAGGCATACGGCGTTTCAATGGCCAAGCAGGGCGCAGGTGCCTTGCTGGGATTGGGACAGGACAGCCTGGCGTTGGCAGATACCGTGGTCAACTACAGCCTGACACTGCCCAACAGCCGCAGTAACGAGAACGAAGCCGATCTGCTCGGTCTGGAACTGGCCGCACGTGCCGGTTACAACCCGAATGCGGCGATCACCCTGTGGCAGAAGATGACCCAGAACTCCGGTGGTTCGCAGCCTGAGTTCATGAGCACTCACCCGGCCTCGGAAAGTCGCATCGCTTCGTTGCAGGCTGCGATTCCGAAAGTCATGCCGCTGTATCAGGCTGCCCCCAAATCCTGAGTGAATGAGTCGTCCGTAGCGTTGCGAGTGTCTTTGCAACGCTACGGGCCAGCATTACACCCAGCCGCTGACTTGCATTGCCTTGTAAACCGCCACCAGCGCCAGCACGAAGAACGCGCAGGCAGCCAGTCGGCGGATCAGGGTCAGTGGCAGTTTCTCGGCGGCGAAATTGCCCGCCAGTACCACCGGCACGTTGGCCAGCAGCATGCCCACCGTGGTGCCCAGAATGACCAGCCACAGATAGGAATACTGCGCCGCCAGCATCACCGTGGCGATCTGCGTCTTGTCACCGATTTCAGCGATGAAGAACGTAATCAGCGTGGTCATGAACGGGCCGAACTTGCGTGCCGTGCTGGCTTCGTCATCGTCCATCTTGTCCGGAACCAGTGTCCACAGCGCCGTGGCGGTAAAGCTGGCGGCGAGTATCCAGTGCAGCACTGCGTCTGACAGATAACTGCTGAACCACGCACCTACAGCGCCGGCTGCTGCATGGTTGGCCAGCGTTGCGGCAACGATGCCTGCGATGATCGGCCAGGGCTTGCGAAAGCGCGCAGCGAGAATGAGCGCGAGCAACTGCGTCTTGTCACCGATTTCGGCGAGTGCGACCACTGCGGTAGGGATTAAGAATGATTCCAGCATCAGGTTTCCTAAGGGGCGGGCCGACACGGCTATGACACGTACGACCTCCCCGCCCCGGGTAAGGTGTTCGTGTCATAGGTCTTGTCAAACCACCGATCCGTCTGAGCGGATTCCGGGTCGCACGTACCATGGTCTGAGGACCAAGTATGTTGATACGTGCCGGACGAGCATGGCGCTCGTGGGAGACTACTCCCCTAGGACGGAGCGGATTCTGCCTCCGCGAAAACGTTTCGGCAAGTGCTTATTTCAGGGGCGTTTGGCGCTGTAGATTTTGAAACCGTTGCCTTGCGCCCTGACTTCGCACTGCCCGACGTGCTCTTCGATCAACGGCTGATAACGCAGGAAATTATTCGCCACCAAGCGCAGTTCGCCGCCTGATTTAAGATGTTGGCGGGCTTTTCTCAGCAGGTTTTCCGTTGCCATGTAATCGGTATGAACGCCGACATGGAACGGCGGGTTGCTCAGAATCGTGTTCAACCCCATCGGTGCTGCGTCGATGCCGTCACCGGTCAGCACTTGGGCTTGCAGGCCATTGGCGGCCAGGGTCAGGCGCGAGCTGGCGGTGGCGAAGGCATCGACATCGAGCATGATGACTTCGTTGTGCGGGTAACGACGCTTGATCGCCGCCCCCAGCACTCCGGCGCCACAACCGAAGTCGAGCAGGTTTCCGCTGGGCAGCTTGTCGATGTTTTCCAGCAACAGGGCTGAACCACGGTCGAGGCGGCCATGGCTGAACACGCCGGGCAGGCTGACGACGGTAAGCGGGCCGTCCTGCAATTCGATCTGGTAGGGCTTGGCGAGGCTTTCCAGGCTGACGGCTTGCGGTGCGTGCTCGACCGTGACCTGCCACAGCTGACAGTGGCGGGCGCTGTCCAGCTTGCGTGCGCGACCGAACGGGCTCAGTTGCTTGGCAGCCGCTTCAATACCGCCACGTTTCTCGCCGACCAGAAATAGCTCGCGCCCGGCCAGTCGTGAGGCCAGCGCATTGAGCAGGTAGTCGGTCAGGTCACGTGCCTTGGGCAGGAACAGCACGGCGGCTTCAAAAGCAGTCTGTGGCGCTTCGACGCCGAAATCCACGCGCCCTTCAAAACGTGCGTCCAGCGCCGCCTGATCACCGGCGTGCCAGCACCATCCACGGGCATCCGGCAGTTTTCCGAGCAGGTCATCGGCGGGCAGCCCGACCAACAACAGCGAGCCCTGAAACAGCTCGGCCTGACGGAGTAACACTTCGCTGCGCGGGTCCATGGAATGGCTCCTGAAAAAGCGCGCAGTCTAACAGGATATGGGCCAGCAGGACGCGGAGCGTCCAGAACGGCATGCGACGCAGAGCGTCGCACGATAGTTGCGATGATCGTTCCCCAGGCTCCAGCGTCGCACGATAGTTAGAGCAAGCCCTGCGTCGCATCAATGCGGGCACCTGTTGCGGACACACCAGACAGCGTAATCTGCCGGGTCAGACGTCAATTCTCCAGGAGGTCCCACATGTACTGGGCAGAGTTTCTTACCGTTGCGCTGATTCACTTGCTGGCGGTTGCCAGTCCCGGCCCGGATTTCGCGGTGGTGGTGCGTGAAAGCGTGACTCATGGGCGCAAGGCCGGGACCTGGGCGGCGTTGGGCGTCGGCTCGGCGATCTTTCTGCATGTGGGCTATTCGCTGCTGGGGATCGGGATTATCGTTTCCCAGTCCATCGTGCTGTTCAACGCGCTGAAATGGGCAGCCGCTGCCTATCTGCTGTACATCGGCATCAAGGCGTTGCGCGCCAAACCGGCCTCTGCGACGGGCGATGCCGCCATCAAGGCCACTCCCGGCGAGCGCACGGCGCGCGGTGCCTACATCAGCGGTTTCGTCACCAATGGCCTGAACCCCAAGGCGACGCTGTTCTTCCTCTCGCTGTTCACCGTGGTGATCAATCCGCATACGCCATTGCTGGTGCAGGGCGGTTACGGCGTGTATCTCGCGGTGGCGACGGCGGCGTGGTTCTGTCTGGTGGCGCGACTGTTCAGCCAGGCCCGAGTACGCGCAGGATTCGCGCGCATGGGGCACTGGTTCGATCGGGCCATGGGCGGCGTGCTGATCGCGCTGGGCATCAAGCTGGCGCTGACCGAGGTCCGCTGAAACCTGAATTCAGGACGCCTAACACCGAGCATATGCAGCAACCCGGACGCCCCTTGCAGACAGCACGGGGCGTCTCGCCAAATCATCCCTTTTACTGATTTCACTGGCAGCCCGAGGCCCTAGAGTCCATATTTCCAGCCACGCCTGTGGACTTTGAAAAGGGCTTCATATGTTACAGACTCGCGTTCTTCCGCCCGCCGATGGCGCTTATCAGTGCCCTCTGTTGATCAAGCGCCTGCTGCTGTCCGGCAGTCGTTATGAAAAGACGCGCGAAATCATCTACCGTGATTCGGTCCGCTACACCTACGCCACCCTCAACGAACGCATCTGCCGCCTGGCCAACGTACTGACCGCGGCGGGCGTGAAAGCCGGCGACACCGTGGCGGTGATGGACTGGGACAGCCACCGCTACCTGGAGTGCATGTTCGCCATCCCAATGATTGGCGCGGTCATCCACACCGTCAATGTGCGGCTTTCTCCCGAGCAGATCGCCTACACCATCAATCACGCCGATGACCGTCTGGTGCTGGTGAACAGCGAGTTCACCGGGCTGTATCAGGCGATGTCCGAACATCTGAATACGGTCGAAAAGACCCTGCTGCTGACCGATTTGCCAGACAAGACCGCCGAGCTGCCCAACCTCGTGGGCGAGTACGAGACCCTGCTGGCGGCGGCCAGCCCCGAATACGTGTTCGAGGATTTCGACGAAAACTCGGTCGCCACCACGTTTTACACCACCGGCACCACCGGCAACCCCAAGGGGGTGTATTTCACCCACCGCCAACTGGTGCTGCACACCATGGGCGTGGCGACCATCATGGGCTGTATCGACAGCACCCGGCTGCTCGGCAGCGATGACGTCTACATGCCGATCACGCCGATGTTTCACGTGCACGCCTGGGGTATTCCCTATGCCGCAACCATGCTTGGTCTGAAGCAGGTGTACCCCGGCCGCTACGATCCCGAGTTGCTGGTAGAGCTCTGGCGCAGGGAGAAAGTCACCTTCTCCCATTGCGTGCCGACCATCCTGCAAATGCTCCTGAACGCTAAGTCTGCCCAGGATGTCGATTTCCGCGGCTGGAAGATCATCATTGGCGGCAGCTCCCTGACCCGCAGCCTGTATCAGGCCGCCAAATCCAAGGGTATCCAGCTCACTGCCGCGTACGGCATGTCCGAAACCGGACCGCTCATATCCGTAGCGCACATCAACGAGGAGTTGAAAGCGGGCAGTGAAGACGAGCGCATCACCTACCGGATCAAGGCCGGCGTGCCGGGGATGCTGGTGGAGGCCGCCATCATCGATCAACAGGGCAACTTCCTCCCGGCCGACGGCGAAACCCAAGGCGAGCTGGTTTTGCGTGCGCCCTGGCTGACCGGAAGCTACTTTCGCGAGCCCGAAAAAGGCGCCGAGTTGTGGGCGGGCGGCTGGTTGCACACCGGCGATGTAGCGACGCTGGACGGCATGGGCTTCATCGACATTCGCGACCGTATCAAGGACGTGATCAAGACCGGTGGCGAATGGGTTTCCTCGCTGGAACTCGAAGACTTGTGCAGTCGCCACCCGGCAGTGCGCGAAGTGGCGGTGGTCGGCATCGCCGATCCGCAATGGGGAGAGCGGCCGTTTGCCTTGCTGGTGATTCGTGATGGCCACCAGCTCGATGCCAAGGGTTTGAAGGAACACCTCAAGCCGTTTGTCGAGCAAGGTCATATCAATAAGTGGGCCATTCCCAGCCAGATCGCGCTTGTTACCGAAATTCCCAAGACCAGCGTCGGCAAGCTGGACAAGAAACGCATGCGCCTGGACATCGTGGAGTGGCAAAGCAGCAACAGTGCCTTTCTGTCGACCCTCTGACACCTCGGGCGTGCCGTATCCGTCGGCGACGGCACGTGTCTGCGCTGCAGGTCCTGCTCTGTGACTTGCCAAATTTGCAAATTACGCCATCCTCCCCGCCACATGTTTTTTGGCGGCCTCCCGGAAACGGGCGGTCCAGAGGCGTTGGTCGTGCAAATCACACTTTAGAGGGATCTAGCGTCAGAGTGTGCTGGCTATAGTCAGCACCGGGAATGGCAAGAGCGGACCTGGCGTGTGTGTTGATTCGATGACTGATTCGTTTCTGGATTTCCCCACCGCCATAACAATAAAACACAAGGAGTAGCGTCGATGACAAGCACATCCCCCTTCTGGCGTCGGGCCAGGCTGCCTCTGGCTGTCAGCCTTGCCTCATCGCTCGCCAGCCCGGCCTTTGCCGTGACCTTTAACGTTGGCGAGATCGAAGGCAGTTTCGACTCCTCGCTGTCGGTGGGCGCGAGCTGGTCGACTGCCAATCCCAACAAGAACCTGATCGGCGCCAACAACGGTGGGCGTGGTCTGTCGCAGACGTCCGATGACGGTCACTTGAACTTCAAGCGTGGGGAGACGTTTTCGAAGATCTTCAAGGGCATTCATGATCTGGAATTGAAATACGGCGACACCGGCGTTTTCCTGCGCGGCAAATACTGGTACGACTTCGAACTCAAGGATGAAAACCGCGAGTTCAAGGACATCAGCGACTCGGGCCGCAAAGAGGGCGCCAAGTCGTCCGGGTTCCAGCTGCTCGACGCCTTCGTCTATCACAACTATTCGATTGCCGATCAGCCCGGCGCGGTGCGCTTCGGCAAGCAGGTCATCAGTTGGGGTGAAAGTACCTTCATTCAGGGCGGCATCAACAGCGTCAACCCGATCGATGTCTCGGCGTTCCGGCGGCCCGGTTCGGAAATCAAGGAAGGCCTGATTCCGGTCAACATGTTCTACCTGTCCCAGAGCCTGACCGACAACCTGTCTGCCGAAGGTTTCTACCAGCTGGAATGGGATCAGACGGTCGTCGACAACTGCGGCACCTTCTTCTCGCAACCCGATGTGATTGCCGATGGCTGCAACAACAACCTGGCGGTCTTGCGCAGCCGCAGCGGCCTGAACAGCTCGCTGACGGCGGCCGGTTTGCCAGCCGGCGCGCGCGGTGCGGTGTTCAATTCGCTGTCGCAGCAGGGCGTGGTGTTCGGCAACCCGGATGAGGGCGCGGTGGTGCGTCGAGGCCCTGACCGCGATGCGCGCGACAGCGGCCAGTTCGGTTTCGCCTTGCGTTACAACTTCGAACCGCTGGATACCGAGTTCGGCGCGTACATGATGAATTACCACAGCCGTGCACCGATTTTCAGCGGGCGCGGCGGCTCGGCCGCTTCGTTCAGTCCGCAAGGGCTGGTCGGTTCGCTGGTTCGCAACGGCATTCCTGCCAGCACGGCCGCCGCGCTGGCCCCCAGCCTGCTGCCGGTGGTGGTGGCGGGCAACTCCAGTTACTACGTTGAGTACCCCGAAGACATTCGCCTGTACGGCCTGAGCTTCTCGACCACGCTGCCCACCGGCACGGCGTGGAGCGGTGAGATCAGCTACCGCCCCAACGCACCGATTCAGGTCAACACCACCGACATCCTCTATTCGGGCATTTCGCCGCTCAACCCCAACGTGTCGCTGCTCAGCGGTCAGCCGAATACGGATCAAGCCGGTTATCGCCGCAAAGAAATCACCCAGATGCAGACCACATTTACCCAGTTCTTCGATCAGGTCATGGGCGCAGAGCGTCTGACGGTGGTCGGTGAAGTGGGTTGGACGCACGTGGGCGGGCTCGAAAGCACCTCCAAAATCCGTTACGGACGCGATCCGGTGTATGGCCCTGGGCCGCTGCCTGGCGGTCAATGCGCAACGCTGAACGCCGGCACGCTGACCGGTGCCGAGCAGAACAACCTGACCCGCTATTGCGAAGACGACGGCTTTACCACTGCCAACTCCTGGGGCTACCGCGCGCGTGCCATCTGGGATTACAACAGCGTGTTTGCCGGGGTCAACCTCAAGCCGAGCGTGGCCTGGTCGCATGACGTCAAAGGTTATTCACCCGGCCCTGGCGGCAACTTCGAAGAGGGACGCAAGGCCGTCAGCCTGGGGCTCGATGCCGAGTACCAGAACACCTACACCGCGAATCTTTCCTACACCAACTTCTTTGATGGCAAGTACACCACGGTCGATGACCGGGACTTCGTGGCGCTCAGCTTCGGCATGAACTTCTAAGAACATGGTTTTCAGGATGACGATGAACATGAAAATAACAAAAAGTCTGTTGCAAGCCGGGGTTCTGGGTCTGTCGCTGCTGGCGACAGGGGTGATGGCTGCGGTATCCGAGTCCGAAGCGGCAAAGCTGGGCACCTCGCTGACGCCGATGGGCGCGGAAAAGGCCGGTAATGCGGCCAACACCATTCCAGCCTGGAGCCCGATGCCGAAAAACGCCGGGGCGGTGGACAGCAAGGGTTTCCTTGCCAACCCGTATGCCAGTGAAAAACCGCTGTTCATCATCACTGCGGCCAATGTCGAGCAGTACAAGGACAAGCTGGCGCCGGGCCAATACGCGATGTTCAAGCGTTACCCGGACAGCTACCGGATTCCGGTGTACCCGACCCATCGCGGTGCCACCGTGCCGGATGACGTGTTCGCCGCGATCAAAAAGAATGCCACCACCACCAAGCTGGTCGGCGGCGGCAGTGGTCTGGAAAACTTCGACACGGCCATCCCGTTCCCGATCCCGGCCAGCGGTGTCGAGGTCATCTGGAACCACATCACCCGCTACCGGGGCGGCAGCGTCAAGCGTCTGGTCACCCAGGCCACGCCACAGCCCAACGGCTCCTACAGCCTGGTGTATTTCTCCGATCAGTTCGTGTTTCGCGACAAGATGAGGGATTTCGACCCGAAAAATCCGGGCAACGTGCTGTTCTACTTCAAGCAGGAAGTCACCGCCCCGGCGCGTCTGGCCGGTGGCGTGCTGCTGGTGCATGAAACCCTCGATCAGGTGAAGGAGCCGCGTTCGGCCTGGCTGTACAACGCCGGTCAACGCCGCGTCCGGCGTGCGCCGCAGGTGTCCTATGACGGGCCGGGCACCGCGTCCGACGGGCTGCGCACCTCCGACAACCTCGACATGTACAACGGCGCGCCGGATCGCTATGACTGGAAACTGATCGGCAAGCAGGAAATGTACATCGCCGCCAACAGCCACAAGCTGGACGATCCGACGCTCAAGTACGCCGACATCATCAAGGCCGGCCATATTAACCAGGACCTGACCCGTTACGAGCTGCGCCGCGTCTGGCACGTGACCGCTACCCTCAAGGAAGGGCAGCGTCATATCTATGCCAAGCGTGACTTCTTCATCGATGAGGACACCTGGCAGGCTGCCGTCATCGATCATTACGACGGGCGTGGTCAGTTGTGGCGCGTGGCCGAGGCACACTCGGAAAACTACTACGACAAGCAAGTGCCGTGGTACGCGGTAGAAACACTGTACGACCTGCAATCGGGTCGCTACGTGGCGCTGGGCATGAAGAACGAAGAGAAGAAAGCCTACGAGTTCGGCTTCACGGCCGGCACCAGCGACTTCACCCCCAACGCGCTGCGTCAGGAAGGGGTTCGTTGATACCTGATCGATACACGCTGTAGCGCAGCGCCTGCCTTGTGCGCCTGAAAAGCCCCTTGACCGGGGCTTTTTCAGTTGTGGAAAGCGGCCTTATAAGCTGTAGGAATTTTGTTACAGTCTTTTCGGTGATGGCCTTTCAAAAGTAGCGATTTACCCGCTAGTCTCCGAACACCGCGATGCCGAAACAACGATTCCTACACGAGCCGGCCATGACTGATCTGTCCCGAATGCAAGGGTTTGCAGACGGCGCGATTCCTGCGTTGGAAGGACGATTTTTCCGTCCACCTCTGCCTGAGGGTTATGTCCCCCGTGCGCGCCTGTGTCAGCGTCTCGATGCGGGGCTTGGCGGCCGACTGCTGCTGATCTGCGCCCCGGCCGGGTTCGGCAAGAGCTCGCTGGCTGTCGAGTTCTGTCAGGGGTTGCCGGACAACTGGCAAAACGTATGGCTGGGTCTGAGCGCGCGGGACAGCGACCCGGGCCGTTTTCTTGAGCGTTTGCTGGCCAGCCTTCAACAGTTCTTCCCGCAACTGGGCGTGCAGGCGATGAGCCTGCTGAAGATGCGCCAGCGCCACCAGCCGTTTGCCTTCGAGGAGTGGCTCGACGGCCTGCTCGACGAATTGGCCATGCACCTGATACTGAGCAAGCCGCTGCTGCTGGTGCTCGATGACTATCATCTGGCCCAGGGACCGGTACTCGATCGCTGCCTGCAGTTCCTTCTCAATCATCTGCCGGCCGGGCTGGTGGTGATGGTGACCAGCCGACAGCGCCCGGACTGGCATCTGGCACGCTTGCGTCTGACGCGGCAGTTGCTGGAAATCAACGAACAGGACCTGCGCCTCACGCACGCCGAATCCATGGCAGTGCTGGAGCGGCACTGCGGGTCGCTCGACAGCGAGGCGTTGCAAAGCCTGATTCAGCGCAGCGAAGGCTGGGTCGCCGGGCTACGCTTCTGGTTGCTGGCGGCATCCGAAGCCGGCGACGAAAGCGCCTTGCCCCAGGCGCTGCGTGGCAGTGAGGTGCTGATTCGCGAGTACCTGCTTGAAGAAGTGATCGACTGCCTGCCTGCCGATGTTCAGGCGTTTCTCTACGATACCGCCTGCCTGGAACGCTTTTGCGCCGAGCTGTGCGACGCCGCGCGGGACAGCCATGACAGTGTTGAGATGCTGGGTTATCTGCAGGCGCATCAGGTTTTTCTGGTGCCGCTGGACGAGCAGGGCCATTGGTTTCGCTATCACCATCTGTTTTCCGATCTGTTGCGCGCGCGTCAGGCGGCCGGTGCACCACCGACCCGTCTGCACCTCAATGCCTGCCGCTGGTTCAGCGCTCAGGGCCAACTGGACGAAGCGGTCGAGCAGGCGTTACGCGCCGGGCATCTGGATGTGGCGGCCAATCTGGTGCAGAACCTCTCGGAAGAGCAACTGCTGGCCGAACAGAACGTCGGCATGCTGCTGCGCTGGAAGATGGATTTGCCGGATGACCTGCTGACCAGCACGCCACGCCTGATCGTGCTCTACGCCTGGGCGCTGGGGCTGGCCTGCCAGCTGGATGCCGCCGAAGAACTGGCCAATCAACTGAGCCGGTTTCTGCCGGCGCCCTCGGCAACCGCTCAGAAATCCATGCTCGCCCAGTGGCTGGCGCTCAGCGGCATCATCGCCCGTGGCCGTGGAGACAGCGAAAAGACTCAGCGCTATTGCACCGAAGCCCTGCTGAGCCTGCCGGAAAAACGCTATGGGCAGCGGCTGGTGTGCCTGTCGACACTGGCCAACCTCGCAGTTGCCAACGGTGATCTGTGGCGCGCCCGCGTGTTGAATCGTGATGCGCTGGAGCTGGCTCAGCGGGTCGCCAATCCGTTGTTCGAGGCGCTGGCGCATTACGACCGCGCCCGAGTCCTGCAGGCACGGGGCGAGATTCTGCGCGCGCTCGAGGAAGTACGGCAGGGGCAGCAACGCCTCAAGGGCTTGTCCACCGTTCGGCTGTACGCGGTCCGCGCGCGTCTGACGCTGTATGAAGGCTACTTGCTGACCCTGCGTCTGAAGGTGGACGAGGGGCGGGCGTTATTGCTGGCCGGGCTGGCCGAGGCGCGCGCCTGCCGCGACATCAGCGTGCTGATCGGTCATTGCGTGATCGCCACCATGGAAGGCTGCGCCGGCCGCTTTGCCGAAGCCTTCGCCGAACTTGCCGAGGCCGAACGTCTGATGCACATCTGGGACGTGCCGCCGATCTACTACCTGGCGATGATTACCCTGGTCAAATGCGAGCTGTGGCTGTTGCAGGGGCGCATGGACCTTGCCGAAGCGTGGCTGCTGCGCCTGACGCAAACCTACAACGGCGGTCTCGGCGCTGCGGCCCCTGAATGCCATCCACAATTGCCGCAACACATCGAGTTGCAGCGTGCCGTACTCGAACGACTACAGGGTGACGGCGTTGCCTGCGAGCAGCGCTTGCGGGCGCTTGAGCTGCGCGCTCAGGAGGTGGGGGCGAAACTGCTGGGACTGATCGCCATGACCCAGCAGATCGGCCTGCTGCTGAGCCAGGCGCGACGCGATGAGGCGCGGGAATTGTTGCTGCGCAGCCTGCCCGCAGCGTCCGGCGGCGCACTGATACCGTTCAAGGCGCTGATTGCCGAGCACCCCCAGTGGCTGCATGAGCAACTGCTGCAACTGCCACCCTGTCGGGTTCGAGCTGCGCTGCTGGAAAAACTCCCGGTCTGTTGCACGCCGTTGCACGAGCCGGCACATGGCGGCGATTGCCTCAGCGTGCGTGAACTGGGAGTGCTGCAACTGATTGCACAGGGCTGTTCCAATCAGGAGATCAGCGAGCAGCTGTTCATCTCTCTGCACACCGTCAAGACCCACGCCAGTCATATCAACAGCAAACTGGGGGTCGAGCGTCGTACTCAAGCGGTGGCGAGGGCCAAGACGCTGGGCTTGCTGGGTTGACAGCGGTGGCGTTCACCGGGCCGCTCAGGCCGGGCTGCCCGCCCACAGCGTATCGACTTCTTCCAGCCCCCAGTCGGTGGGTTTTTCGATTCTGACGATCCCGTCCGGGTCGGAAGGGCAAGTCAGGTCGATGACTTGCGCGGCGAACGTCTTGCCGGTGCGCGCCGACATGAACACCTTCACTTTCGGTTTAAGCAGCGATGCCTGACCTTGTTCGACCACCACGCCGAGGCGCCCGCTCTCCAGGCGTACCAGTGTGCCGATCGGGTAAATACCCACGGTCTTGACGAAGCTTTGAAACACCACATCGTCAAAATGCCCTTTCCACGAGGCCATTTCGCGAATCGAATGGGCAACGCCCCAGCCCTTTTTGTAAGGGCGGTCGGAAGTAATCGCGTCATACACATCGCAGACCGCGCCCATGCGCGCGAAGATGCTGATCTGGTCGCCTTTCAGGCCATGCGGGTAGCCCGACCCGTCGACCTTTTCGTGGTGATGCAGGCAGACGTCAATCACCGACGCTGCCACGGGCTGCGTCTCCATGAGGATCTTCACACCCAGCTCGGGGTGGGCCTTCATGATCTCGAATTCGTCGCGGGTCAGGCGGCCCGGTTTGTTGAGCACCGCCGGGGCGATCATCATTTTGCCGACATCGTGCATCAGCCCGGCCACACCGGCCTCACGGACCTGATCGTCAGGCATGCCCATGCGTTTGGCCAGCGCAACCATCAACGCGCAGACCGCCACCGAGTGCATGTAGGTGTATTCGTCGGATGTCTTCAGGCGTGACAGGCTGATCAGCGCGTGCGGATGGCGCAGGATCGAGTTGGAGATTTCTTCCACCAGCAATTGCACATTGCCGACATCCATGGCCCGGCCCATGCGCGCTTCGGTAAACATGGACATGACCGCATCTCTGGCCCGTCCACAGATCACCCTGGCGCGTAGAACTTCCTTTTCGAGACTGGTCGGAGTCGTATCGTCGCTGGCCGATGGCGCTGTCGAGGCGGCCGAGGGCTCGGGTGCCAGTACACGGCTTTTGCCGGTTTCGATCCAGACTTCCTGGGTGCCCGATTGCTGGATGCGCCTGAGCACTTCAATGTCATCGAGCATGACTTCGACCAGGCCTATCCAGAATGGATCATTGGTCCAGCGGCGGCAGATTTTGTGGATGTACATGCCCAGGGCAAGCTCAGCCACAGGTATTTTCTTCAGCATGCTCAGCCACCCGCGTGCATAGGCATGCCAGGCGGCGGGTAAGCGCGACGAGCATACGATGGGCTGCTGGCGGGTATCAGCAGGATGCAGGCGCTATGGACCGACATGACTTCACCTCATTGACTGCAAGGATCATCCTGATCTCACAATGCCAGTATACGGAGGTGTCGCAAAAAATCATGCCTATTTGGTGCATTCCGGTGGGTTCATTCTGCAAGTCCGCCAGTCAGCCGGCAAAGCCTTCATGACACTGGCGTTTCGCTCGGCAGGTGATGATAGCGACGGGCGAAGTACACCAATGCGTCTGCGCCGCTCTGATGCCTGATATCCACGACTTCGCAGAACAGGATGTCATGCGTGCCGACGCTGATCGACTGGCTCACCTTGCAGTCGAGCGCCAGTTTCGCACCGTCCAGGATCGGCGCGCCGGTCACTCCGGGTTCCCACTGGCCGCAGGCAAAGCGTTCCTGCTGTGAGCTCTTGCCGCCGAACAGGTTGGACAAGTCCTGCTGACCGTTGCCCAGCGTATTGACGCACAACGTGCCGTTCTCCATGAAAGCGTCATACACCGATGCACTGCGGTTGATGCAGACCAGCAGCGTCGGCGGTTGATCCGTCACGCTGCACACGGCGGTCGCGGTAAAGCCGGCACGTCCGCCAGGGCCATCGGTGGTGATGACGTTGACGGCGGCGGCCAGGCTGGACATCGCCTCGCGAAACGCCAGCTGGCTGACAGCAGCGATAGGCAGAATGGTGGGAGCTGCAGAGGAAGTAGTCATGAAATGAGTCCTTTCAGGGTTGTGTGCCGAGAAAATCGAACAAGGCGCGTTGGAAGGGCTGTGGATCGGTAATGTTCGAGGCATGGCCGCCATAGTCCAGCAGCGCCAGCGTTGCATTCGGCAGCGCGTTGGCCAGGTGCCGGGATTGCTGCCAGGGCACCAGCATGTCGTCGCGGTTGGCAATCAACAGGGTCGGGGTGTGGATGCGTGCAAGATTGGCCTCCACGTCGAAGGTTTCAAGGGCATGGATACGCCGCAGCAGGTTGTCGGTGTCGGGAAAATGCGCCAGCGCGTGGGCTTCGTCATCGGCCAGCCGCAGGCCGTTGGCGGCGATCCAGTCCGCCGGGTAGAGGAACAGCGCCTGAGCCTGTACGTAGGCCTCAGGTCCGCTGTTCAACAGCAGTTTCTTGCGCACTGAAAAGCAGCGCGCGCTGTGCGGGTTCGGGCTGCTCCAGGCATTGATCAGTACCAGACTTTGCAACAGTTCCGGACGCAGCAGGACGAGTTCCAGACCCACCAGGCCGCCCAGCGCATGGCCCATGAAATGGCAACGCTGGATACCGAGTGAATCGAGCAGGGCCAGCAACTCGATAGCCATGTGCCGGATCGAATAATCCGCCGGCAGCACCGCAGGGCTGCGTCCGGTTCCGGCATGGTCGTAGACGAGCACGCGGTAATCGCGGGTCAGCAGTGCCAGGTCATCCGCCCAGTAGCGACCGGACCCGCCCAGCCCGGAGCTGAGCACCAGGGTCGGTGCATCGGCATGCTGGCAGGCATGAAACTCATGGAACATGGGTTTTCTCCGGGTGGGCGTCAACTGCCCACAGTCGCGATTCAGCCGATGTGGGCGATGCTGGCGATTTCGATCAGCGCCTCGGGTTTGACCAGGCCGCACTGGATGCAGTAACGGGCCGGTTTCTCGCCCGCGAAATACTCGGCATACACTTCGTTGACTTTGGCGTAGTCGGCCCAGTCACGAATCATGATCATGTTGAACGTGACATCGTCCATCGTCCCGCCCGCGGTCTCGACCACGGTTTTGATGGCTTCCAGCACGTGACGGGTCTGCGCGGTGGCGTCGCCGACGTGTACCACGTTGTTGTCCTTGTCGAACGGCAGCGTGCCCGAGACATAGAGCACGCCGTCGGCCATGGAGCCCGGTACGAACGGCGCGATGGGTTTGCTGGTGCCGGCAGGGATGATCGCTTTTTTGGTCATACTGATATCCTCACGAAGGTTGCCCGACAGGGCTGAAAGTGGTGCAGAAGTCATCGACGCTGGAAACCCAGCCAAAAAAGGTTTCGATGTTGAACAGCGCGGCTTGCTGAGCGAATTCGGGGCCTGCCTGATGGGTCGCGTCAGCCAGCACCACGCCGAAATACTCCAGATGAAAACCGTCGCGCAGGGTCGACTCGACGCAGACATTGGTGGCGATGCCGGTAAACACCAGATTGCGAATGCCGCGGCTGCGCAGCACGCTGTCGAAGCTGGAATTGAAGAAGCCGCTGTAGCGGATTTTCGGCACCACGATGTCGCCAGGCTGTGGCGTCAGCTCGTCGACCAACTGGTAGTCCCAACCACCCTTGGCCAGCAGTTGCCCTTCGAGTTCAGGGCGCTTGCGCATGGTTTTCAGGGCGTTGGACTTGTGCCAGTTAGGTGAGCCGGGGCCACCGGCCTCGACATAGGCCGGGTCCCAGCCATTCTGGAAAAAGATCACCGGAATGCCTGCCGCACGTGCGGCGGCACAGGCCTTGTTGATATTGGCGATGACCGGCCCGGTGCTGCTGACATCGAACCCGGCCAGGTCCAGATACCCGCCGAGCGATGCGTAGGCGTTCTGCATGTCGACCACTACCAGCGCGGTTTCGCCGGGTTTCATGCACAGCGGTTCGGGACGGGCGGGTAGCTCGCGGGCGGGCTGCACGTCCGGCAGGTCAACGCCTACGACGGTTACCGAGGTCGTCATCAGACCACCTCCTTGAGTTGCGCAATGTGCTTGCGACTGGTCATCAGCGGCTGGATTTTCTCGCCGAAGTCTTCGACCCCTTTGACGAAATCATCGAACGTCAGCATCACGCCTTGGGTCCCCGGCACACTGGCGACTTCGTCGAGCATTCTTGCCACTGTGGCCCACGACCCCACCAGCGTGCCCATGTTGATGTTGACCGCTGAGGTCGGGTCGGCCATCTGCCGCAGATTGGAACCGGCACTTTTATCCGCCGAACCTTTCTCGCTCAGCCAGGCGATCGCTTCTTCATCGGCACCGTCCTTGATGTGCTCCCAGCGAGCCCGTGCAGCTTCGTCGGTATCGTCGGCGATGATCATGAACAGCACACAGGAAGTGACGTTGCGGCCGGTCTTTTCATTGGCTTCGATCAGTTTCTGTGCGGTTGGCGCAAAAGCCGTGGGGGTGTTGACGCCTTTGCCGAAGCAGAAGTTGTAGTCAGCGTATTGCGCCGAGAACGCCATGCCCGCTTCACTTTGACCGGCGCAGATCAGCTTCATGTCGGCCTGAGGGCGAGGGCTGACGCGGCAGTCCTGCATGCTGAAATGTTCGCCCTTGAAGTCGCTGCTGCCGGTGGCCCACAGGTCGCGCAGAACCTGAGCGTATTCGGCCAGGTATTCATAGCGTGTGTGGAAGAACTCGTCGCCCGGCCACAGGCCCATCTGCTCGTATTCCGGCTTCTGCCAGCCGGTGACGAGGTTGATCCCGAAGCGGCCATTGGAGATCGAATCGATGGTCGAGGCCATGCGCGCGGCAATGGCGGGCGGGATGGTCAGGGTGGCAACCGTGGCGAACAGCTGGATCCGGCTGGTCACTGCGGCCAGGCCGGCCATCAGCGTGAACGACTCCAGGTTGTGTTCCCAGAACTGCGTCTTGCCGCCGAAGCCACGCAATTTGATCATCGACAGCGCGAAGTCGAAGCCGTAGCCCTCGGCCTTCTGCACGATCTGTTTGTTCAGCTCGAAGGTCGGCATATACTGCGGAGCATTGCTGGAAATCAGCCAGCCGTTATTGCCGATGGGGATGAAGATACCAATGTCCATATGAGGCCTCTCTGCGTGGGTCGATGCGTGCCAAGGCGCGACTGGCGGCACTTGAATCGTCTTTCAATCGTCTCTTGATCACCTTCTGCATTAAGCGGGCCAGAAAATTTTGTTGTTTTTATTCAAAGGCTTGAAAGTTTTCATGGTTTATTTCAGACCATTTGGTCCGAATCAGAGCACTTGGTTTGTGCAGGGCGCACGCAGATGGGGCAGGGCTGACGGCGCAGGCAATCCGTATCGACAAAACAGCTGCGCCCGTTAAGATGCCCGCTCATTTCGGCATCACTGGATGGATGTGCGTGAACAAGAAACCTCCCCTGGCGGACCCGGCGAACAAGCGCGTACGCAAGGTCAAGCCGGAGACCGTGGTCAAGACGACCCGCGAACCCAGTGCGACATCCCTGAAGCGGCGCATGCGCCTGATGGAAGGCAAGCGCACGCTGATTCTCGATGCGGCGCTGGAGATATTTTCCCGCTATGGCGTGCACGGCAGCAGCCTGGATCAGGTCGCGAGCCTGGCGGACGTCTCCAAGACCAACCTGCTGTATTACTTCAGCAGCAAGGACGACCTGTACCTGAACGTGCTGCGCCAGTTGCTTGAGGTATGGCTGAGCCCGCTGGTGCACTTCACCGCCGACAAGGAGCCGGTGCAGGCGATCAGTGCCTACATCAAGGCCAAACTGGAGATGTCCCGCGATCATCCGGCCGAATCACGGCTGTTCTGCATGGAAGTGATGCAGGGCGCACCGCTGATTCAGGGCGAGTTGCAGCACCCGTTGCGTGACACGGTGCAGGCCAAGGTGGCGGTGATTCAGCACTGGATCGACAGCGGCCAGTTGGCCCCCATCAACCCGCATCACCTGATTTTCACTCTGTGGGCGACCACTCAGCATTACGCCGACTTCCGCACTCAGGTCGAGGCCGTGACCGGCAAGACACTGGATGATCCGGCGTTTTTCGAAGAAGTGCTGGCGAGCCTGCGCAGCATGGTTCTGGACGGGATCCTGCCGCGCAAGGTGTGAACGGGGGGCGCCGGCCCTGACCCGCGCACCCCGCCTGCGCAGTGCGCGGACGTCCTGCACAAACCAAGTGCTCTGATTCGGACCATTTGATCTGTTTTATTCGTCTCGATGGCGTCAGGTCGTTGTTCCGTAGCGTTTTTCCTGTACTGGCATGGATGCTGCTAATGCCTGCGTGTGCGGTCCTCATCGGCCATTACCCTCAGGAAAACGTCTATGTACAAGAAACTGTTGCCCGGGACATTGTGTGCGGCCGTAGCGTTGGGAGCGGTCGGCCTCGCTCAGGCTGAAGGATTGACCCTCGAAGGGAAGCCGAAAATCGCCATGGTGTATATCAGCCCGCGCAATGATGGCGGCTGGACTCAGGCCTTCGACGAAGCACGTGTGAAGCTTGAAAAGGATCTGGACACCAAGATCCAGTACGTCGAGAGCGTGCCCGAGAACGCCGCGGCCATTACGCCGGTGGTCGACCGCCTCATCGCACGCGGTGCCAACATCATCGTCGGCACTGCGTTCGGCTACTCCGACACCTTTCTTGCACTGGCCAAAAAATACCCGAAAGTCGCGTTCCTGAATGGCTCGGGCACCACCAATGCGCCCAACCTCGAATCGTTTTACGGGCGTACCTACGAGAGCCAGTACCTGTGCGGTATGGCCGCTGGTGCGGCCTCGAAGACCGGCAAGCTGGGCTTCGTCGCCGCTAACCCGTTCGGCCAGGTCAACTGGACCATCAACGCCTATGAACTGGGCGCCCGGCAAATCAATCCGAAGGCCACCGTCAACGTGGTCTATACCGGTGCATGGAACGATCCGGTCAAGGAGCGCGCGGCCACCATGGCGCTGATCGACAACGGTGCCGATGTGGTCGGTCAGCACGTCGACAGCCCGACACCGCAGATCGTCGCACAGGAGCGGGGCATTCATGGCACCGGCCACCATCGTGACCTGAGCGAGTTCGCTCCCAAGGCGACGGTCTGCTCTTCGCTGTGGGTCTGGGATCGCTTCCTCGGGCCGGAGCTGAAGAAAATCATTGCCGGCAACTGGACGCCGCCCGCCAACGGCGCGCTGCTGTCGATGCAGCAGGGCGGTACCGATATCAAGCTGACTGCGGACACGATCATTTCCGATGCAGACCGCAAGAAGATCGAGGCCGAGCGCGCCGAGCTGCTGGCCGGCAGGAAAATCATCTACAGCGGTCCGCTGGCCGATCGTGACGGTAAGGAGCGAGTGGCGGCCGGTCAGCAATTGTCTGACCCGGACCTGTGGAAAATGGACTGGTTCGTCGAAGGCGTGAAGACTCAGCAATGAGTCAGGTCAATGCGCTGCAACTCACCGGCATCAGCAAATCGTTCGATGGCTTCAAGGCGCTGATCGATGCCGACTTCACCGCCTGTTGGGGGGAAGTTCATGCGCTGCTGGGCGAAAACGGTGCAGGCAAGTCCTCACTGATGAACATCGCCGCCGGGCTGTACGCACCGGAAACCGGCACCCTGCTGCTGGACGACAACCCGGTTCAGCTTCAGGGACCGAGGGACGCCAGCCGCTACCGGATCGGCATGGTTCACCAGCACTTCAAGCTGGTGAAACCGTTCACGGTGGCGCAGAACATTCTCCTGGCGCTGCCCGAGCAACCTGGCGAAGGCAGCTATCGCAAGCGTCTGCGTGCGCTGGAACAGGAGATTGTCGGCAAGGCCGAGGCGCTGGGTTTTGCGATTGATCCGGCGCGTACCGTCGACAGCCTGTCAGTCGCCGAGCAGCAGCGTGTCGAGATCCTCAAGGTGCTGCTGGCCGGTGCGCGGATTCTGATCCTCGATGAACCGACAGCAGTGCTGACCGATCAGGAGGCCGAGCGTCTGCTGCTGACTGTTCAGGCATTCGCCCGACAAGGCGCGGCGGTGGTTCTGGTCACGCACAAGATGGCTGACGTCAAACGCTATGCCGACCGGGTAACCGTGATGCGTGGCGGGCGCACCGTGCAAACCCTTGACCCGCAGAAGGTGAGTGTCGAGCAACTGGTGCAGCTCACGGTAGGTGAATCCGTGCCGGTTGCCGAACATCAACCGTCGATACCCGGCGAGGTGCGTTTGCAGGTCAAGGACTTGCGCAGCGTCGGCAGCAGTACGCTCAACGGTGTCAACCTGAGCCTGCACGCCGGGCAGATTTACGGCATCGCAGGCGTGGGCGGCAATGGTCAGGCTGAACTGGCCAATGCCCTGATGGGGCTTCCGCAAGCCACTGAGGGTGAAATCCACATGACCGGGTTTGGCGATCTGCGCGGCGCGTCGGCCGATCAGCGTCGGCAGTTGCGCATTGCCTCGATCCCGGCCGACCGCTACGGCGCGGCGCTGGCCGGGTCGCTGTCGGTGGCCGAGAACTTTGCCATCGGCAACCTCCACAGCGGGCAATACGGCTCTTTCTGGCGCCTGGGCTACAAGCGTCTGAAACAGGATGCGCAGCGCGCCGTGGCGGACTTCGACGTACAGGGCGTGCGCTCTCTCGATCAGAAAGCTGCGTTGTTGTCGGGAGGCAACGCCCAGAAACTGGTGATCGCCCGCGAATTCAGCCGCGACCCGCAATTGGTGCTGGTGCACAGCCCGAGCCGGGGCCTGGATGTGCGTGCCACACAGGCGGTGCATGCCCGCTTGCGAGCGGCTCGGGACGCGGGCGCTGCGGTGCTGGTGATCAGCGAGGATCTGGACGAAGTATTGGCCCTGGCTGACCGTGTCGGCGTGATGAACGGCGGGCGCATCGTCGCCGAGTTCGCGCACCCTGCCGACCGGCAAGCCATCGGCAAAGCGATGGTGAGCCATGACTGAATCAGTACATCCGATGAAATCCGCACGGCAACCGTTGCTGGCGCGGCGCTACACCCTGGAACTTCGTCAGCAGACCGGCTGGCTATTGCAGGCGCTGATCATTGCCCTGGCGTTGCTGATCGGGCTGGCGATCTGCACCACCATTCTGATTCTTGCTGGCGTGCCTGCTGACGAGTTGCTCAACGAATTCGTCGTGCAGACGGTGTTCGATGGGCAAAACTTCAAGGCAGTGCTGTTTCAGGCATCGCCAATGATCATGGTCGGGCTCGCCGGTTGCATGGCGTTTCGGGCGCGTTTCTGGAACCTGGGGCTGGAAGGCCAGATGATCTGGGGGGCGATTGGCGCTACGGCGATCTCGCTGTTTCAGGTGGGGCCGGAGGCCCTGCGTTTGCCGCTGATGATGGCGGCAGCCGTTATCTGCGGATTGCTGTGGAGCCTGGGCCCGGTGCTGCTGAAGCTCAAGTGGCAGGTCAACGAAATCATCTCGACGCTGATGCTCAATTACATCGCCGCCAATTTCCTCCTGCACCTGGTGTACGGCAGTTGGAAGGACCCGCGAGACAACTTTCCCTATTCTCCCGCGTTCCAGAGCTTCGAGCGGCTGCCCGACCTGTTTGCCGGGTATAACGCGGCGATCCCTCTGGCGCTGCTGGTCACCGGTCTGACCCTGTGGTTCGTTGGTGTTTCGCGAGCGGGGTTGTACCTGCGCTTCGTCGATGCCAACCCTAAGGTCGCCGGGGCCGTGGGCGTCCCGGTGCGCAAGATGATCATCGGCACCGTGCTGCTGTCGGGCGCGCTGGCGGGGCTCGCAGGTTTTGTCGTGACCTCGGGGCAGGAGGGGCGCCTTACCCAATCGTTCTATCAGGGCTACGGGTTTTCCGGGATTCTCATCGCTTTTCTGGCCCGCAACAACCCAGTGGCCGCAACCGTGGTCGCGCTGCTGATCGCCATGCTGTTCGTCGCCGGACGCAATCTGCAGGTGTTCTATCAGATTCCGTTTTCGATGGTGCAACTGATCCAGGCGATTCTGGTGATCTGCGTCGCGTCCTCGGACTTTTTCATCCGCCATCGCCTGCGGCGCATTCAGGCAGGAGAACGTTGATGGAGCTTATTTCCCACTGGCTGGGCAGCGCACCGGATTTTGCCGTGCCGTTCGCCCTGGCAGCGCTGGGCCTGATCCTCATCGAGCGCAGCGGTGTACTGGCGCTGGGCGTCGAAGGGCTGATGCTGGTCGGCGCACTGGCGGGCATCGGCATGCAGTTGAGCCTCGGCTCGCCTGGCCTTTCGCTGCTGGCGTCGATGGCGGCGGCAGGTCTGGTGTCGTTGCTGTTCGCGCTGATGGTGCTGGTGCTGCGGATCAATCAGGTGATCACTGGGCTGGCGCTGGTGTTCTTTTGTCAGGGCTTGACCGGGTTGCTGGGCACGCTGCTGGGCTGGACCAACCGCCCGGTCAGCGGCTTGCAGGCGGTCGAGCTGTGGCCGTTGTCCGAGCTGCCTGTGGTGGGCCGGGTCTTTGTGCAGAACCCGTTGGTGTACCTGACCGTGGTGATTTTCATCGCGGTGGTCTGGCTGCTCGATCGTACGCGCACCGGGCTGCGTCTGCGCGCGGTCGGCGAGAACCCGCAGGCCGCCGATGCTGCAGGTATTTCCGTACTTGGTTACCGCTTGGCAGCGATTGTCGTTGGTTCTGCGTTGATGGGGCTGGCCGGCGGTTTCATTGCCGTGCTCAGCACCAAGATGTGGATCGCCGACATGACTGGCGGGCGCGGCTGGATTGCGGTTTCGCTGGTGATATTTGCACGCTGGTCGCCCTGGCGTGCGCTGGCTGGCGCCTTGCTGTTCGGCGGGATCGAGGCACTGATTCCGCAATTGGCGGCAACCGGCGTGCGCCTGCCTCAGTATTTCGTCCTGATGACGCCCTACGCGGTCACCCTGTTGGTCATGGTCTGGGTGGCGAGCGGCAAGCGGCAATCGAGCAGCCAGCCCTGTGCGCTGGGTGAACCTTACATTCGCGAGGAGCGTCGCTGAGCGATGCGCGCAGAAGCCCGCAAGACGGGCGGTTCAGCACGGGTTAAGGAATTTTTGATAGCGGGTATGCTCTAATCCGGTTACCAGCGTTCGTCAAAACCAGGAGCTCCTGAATGTTTACCTCGCGTCGTTTGATCATTGTTGCCACCGCCGTAGCCATGCTTTCCGGCTGTGCAACATCCAATCCCTATGACAATCAAGGCCAGGCGCAAAGCTCCGGTGGTATGAGCAAAACGGCCAAGTACGGCGGGCTCGGCGCATTGGCGGGTGCGGTCGCTGGCGCGGCCATCGATCACAATCATCGCGGCAAGGGTGCCCTGATCGGCGCTGCAGTGGCGGGTGCCGCATCGGCGGGTTACGGCTATTACGCAGACAAGCAGGAAGCTGCGTTGCGCGAGAGCATGGCCAATACTGGTGTCGAGGTACAGCGTCAGGGTGACCAGATCAAACTGATCATGCCGGGTAACATCACCTTCGCGACGGACTCTTCGGCCATTGCCAGCAGCTTCTATTCGCCGCTCAACAACCTGGCCAGTTCGCTCAAGCAGTTCAACCAGAACAACATTGAAATCGTCGGGTACACCGACAGCACCGGCAGCCGCCAGCACAACATGGACCTGTCGCAACAGCGTGCCCAGAGCGTCGCGACTTACCTGACTTCGCAAGGCGTCGATCAATCGCACCTGTCAGTGCGCGGTGCAGGGCCTGACCAACCGATTGCCAGCAACGCCGACGTCAACGGTCGCGCCCAGAACCGCCGTGTCGAGGTAAACCTCAAGCCGATTCCGGGTCAGCAGTACTGATCAATGCCGCTCCGCTCGCAGGCTGGTTGACGGCGGGGCAAAGAAGTGGGAGCTAACCTGCTCGCGAAGGTGATGGCCTCTTCGCGAGCAAGCTCGCTCCCACGAGTCACTATCCATGCTGCGCCGGATACTGCTCATGCAGGCTGTCCAGCAGCCGGTCTTTCTGTTCCCAGAGCGTGTTGATCCACTGCTGGAATTCCAGGCGGTATTCGTCGTCCTGGTCGTAATTTTTGCCGAGAAACTGCTGCGGGATTTTGATCTCTTCGAAGTGCGCAACCACTTCCCTCACGTTACCGCACAGCAGGTCCCAGTAGCCGGGTTGTCCGCCAGGGTAATGGATGGTCACGTTGATGATCGATTCCAGCTGTTCGCCCATCGCATCCAGCACGAAAGCAATGCCGCCGGCCTTGGGCTTGAGCAGGTGGCGGAACGGCGAGTTCTGTTGCGCGTGTTTGCCGGCCGTGAAGCGCGTGCCTTCGGCGAAGTTGAAAATCCCCACCGGGTTATGGCGAAACTTCGCGCAGGTGCGGCGGGTGGTTTCCAGGTCCTTGCCTTTCTTTTCCGGGTGTTTGGCAAGGTACGCCTTGGAGTAGCGCTTCATGAATGGAAAGCCCAGCGCCCACCACGCCAGACCGATCACCGGAACCCAGATCAGCTCCTGCTTGAGGAAAAACTTCAATGGGCGAATACGCCGGTTGAGCACGTACTGCAAGACCATGATGTCGACCCAGCTCTGGTGATTGCTGGTGACCAGATACGAGTGCTTGTAATCCAGCCCTTCCAGACCGCTCAGGTGCCAGCGGGTGTGGCACAGCAGTTTGATCCAGGCATTGTTGTTGCCGATCCAGGTTTCATGGATATGGCTCATCAGCCAGTCGGTGAAACGCTGTGCCGCAGAGAAGGGCAGGCAGATCTTGAGGATCGTGACCGCGAACAGCACCGTGCAGCAGACGATGGTGTTCAGCGCCAGCAACAGCGAGGCAATGACGCCGCGTAACGGGGCAGGCAGGAAATCCATGAAGGAGATGGCTCCGCAAGTTATCGGAAGCCGCAGACTGCTCTGCGGCACTCGTGTCAGGTATCAGGACAGCGTGTCGGCCTGTATGGCTGTCAGCGCGATGGTGTAGACAATGTCGTCGACCTGCGCGCCGCGCGGCAGATCGTTTACCGGTTTGCGCAGGCCTTGCAGCATCGGGCCGAGGCTCACACAGTTGGCACTGCGTTGCACCGCCTTGTACGTGGTATTGCCGGTGTTCAGGTCCGGGAACACGAACACGTTGGCGCGTCCTGCGACCGCGCTGTCCGGAGCCAGCTGTCGGGCGACCTGTTCGTTGGCGGCCGCATCATACTGCAGCGGCCCGTCGATCAATAGATCGCGGCGGGTTTCGCGTGCCAGTTGCGTCGCTTCGCGGACCTTCTCGACCTCTTCGCCGCTGGCCGAGTTGCCGCTGGAATAACTGATCATCGCCACGCGCGGCGAGATGCCGAACGCAGTGGCCGAATCGGCGCTCTGCAAGGCAATCTCGGACAGCTCGCTGGCGCTCGGATGGGGGTTCATGATGCAGTCGCCGTACATCAGCACCTGCTCGGGAAAGAGCATGAAGAACACTGAAGACACCAGCGTGCAGCCTGGCGCGGTCTTGATCAGTTGCAGGGCTGGCCGGATGGTGTTGGCGGTGGAGTGAATGACGCCGGACACCAGCCCGTCTACCTCGTCCAGCGCCAGCATCACCGTACCGATCACCACCGGGTCTTCGAGCTGTTGCTCGGCCATGGGGGCATTCAGGCTTTTGCTTTTGCGCAGTTCCACCATCGGCGCAACATAGCGTTCGCGAATCAGGTCCGGATCAAGAATTTCCAGCCCCTGCGGCAGCTCGATGCCGTGCGCCTGCGCAACGGCGTGCACTTCCTCGGGTCTGGCCAGCAACACGCAACGCGCGATACCGCGCGCCTGGCAGATGGCGGCGGCCTGGATGGTCAGCGGCTCGTTGCCTTCAGGCAGTACGATGCGCTTGTTGGCCGCCTGCGCACGCTGGATCAACTGATAGCGAAACACCGCGGGCGACAGGCGCAGCTCGCGGGGCGTGCCGCAGCGCTGGTGCAGCCAGCTGGCGTCCAGATGACTGGCAACGAAATCGGTGATGTTTTCCGCGCGCTCGCGGTCATCGATGGGGATTTCCTTGTTCAACTGATTCAGGCGATTGGCCGTGTCATACGAGCCGCTGCTGACCGACAGCACCGGCAGCCCCGCCTGCAGCGCGCCGCGACACAGCTCCATGATGCGTGGGTCGGGCACGGTATCGCTGGTCAACAGGAGGCCGGCCAGCGGTACGCCGTTTATGGCTGCAAGGCTCACCGCCAGGATGATGTCGTCGCGGTCACCCGGCGTTACGACCAGCACACCCGGCTTTAGCAATGGAACCGTGTTGAGCACGGTACGGGCACAAATGATGATTCTGGTCATGCGGCGCTGATCGTAGTCGCCTGCGTTCAGCACCTGCGCGCCGAGCAGCTCGGCCACATCGCGGGTACGCGGTGCGTTGAGTTCGGCGCGATACGGAATGCAGCCCAGCAGGCGAAAGTCGCCACTGCGCAGCAACGGCGAGTGCTCTTTCAGGCGCGAGGCGAAGACTTCCATGCTCTCTTCGGTGCGCACCTTGTTGAGTATCACCCCCAGCACCTTGGGGTCCTTGGGGCCGCCAAACAGCTGGGCCTGCAATTCGACCCTGCCCGACAGATCGGCGAGCACTTCATTTTCCGGGGCGGAGACCAGAATGACTTCGGCATCCAGGCTCTTGGCCAAATGCAGATTGACCCGCGCGGCATAGCTCGCGCTGCGGGTCGGGACCATGCCTTCGACCACCAGCACATCCTTGCCGACCGCTGCCTGTTGATAAAGATTGATGATCTCTTCGAGCAGTTCATCCAGTTGACCATCACCTAGCATGCGTTCGACATGCGCCAGCCCCAGAGGCTTGGGTGGCTTGAGGCCGTGGGTGCGAGCCATCAGTTCGGTCGAGCGCTCGGGGCCCAGATCGCCGGGGTGTGGCTGGGCGATCGGTTTGAAAAAGCCTACTTTCAAGCCGGCGCGCTCCAGCGTGCGCACCAGTCCCAGGCTGATGGAGGTCAACCCCACGCCAAAGTCAGTGGGGGCGATAAAAAAAGTCTGCATACTGGCTTCTCGATTGAGCAGTGCAAGGGGTCGCAGCACATAGGGAAGCGCTGCCGACCGAAAAAGTCCGGAAACCGTCTAACGCGATTTCTCTGCGGCAAGACTATCGTTATCTGCGGCGTTCGCACACCAGCCGCAACGAAAGGCTTTACCGGTCATCTGTTGACGCTGTGCAGGGTCGAGTACCCAAGGGCGTGACTGCCACGGAGGATCATGACGCAGGTGCTGGGTGTGGCCGCACGACAGCAGCGCGAACCAGTGACCTTGCTCGTCCTGTCTCAGATCGATAACGATTGAACCTTTCAAAGCGGGCCGTCCGTCAGAGTTGCGTTCGCTTTCGGGCGATTGCTTGGTTAAACTTGCCCGTTCTTCAATCTTAAGCAAAAGGTCTTGTCCCCATGCCGATCGCCGCCAATAAGGCTGTCTCCATTGACTATACCCTGACCAACGACGCTGGTGAGGTCATCGACAGTTCTACCGGTGGTGCGCCGCTGGTTTACCTGCACGGTGCAGGCAACATCATCCCGGGCCTGGAAAAGGCACTGGAAGGCAAGGAAGTAGGCGACCAGCTGAACGTTGCCGTCGAGCCCGAAGACGCCTACGGTGAGTACTCGGCCGAACTGGTCAGCACCCTGAGCAGCAGCATGTTCGAAGGCGTCGACAAGCTCGAAGTCGGCATGCAGTTTCACGCTTCCGGCCCGGATGGCGGCATGCAGATCGTGACTATCCGTGATCTGGAAGGCGACGATGTCACCGTTGACGGCAACCATCCGCTCGCGGGTCAGCGTCTGAACTTCGACGTGAAGGTTGTGGCTATTCGTGATGCCAGTGAAGAAGAAATGGCGCACGGCCATGTTCATGGTGAAGGCGGCCATCAACACTGATTTGTGCTGCTAAGCTCAGGCACTGAAAAGGCGCCCTGGCTGTTCTGCGATGACGACTTTCGTTACGCGTGCGGTCACGGTGCCTTTTTTCGGGTTGTAGCCTGGGGCGACTTGTTTCAAAAGGGGTTCTCATGAGTGCTTTTCACGACATCAAATTGAAAGCGCTGGGTGGCCAGGAACTGCCGCTGGCGAATTTCAGGAACAAAGTGGTTCTGGTGGTCAACGTCGCGTCCAAATGCGGGCTGACACCGCAGTACGCGGCACTTGAAAACCTCTATCAGCAGTACAAGGACCAAGGCCTGGAGATACTGGGTCTGCCGTGCAACCAGTTTGCCGGGCAGGAACCAGGTACCGAGCAAGAGATCGCCGAGTTTTGCCAGCTCAACTATGGCGTGACGTTTACGCTGGGTGAAAAACTCGACGTCAACGGCCCTGATCGTCACTCGCTTTACCGTTTGCTGGCGGGCGAGGGTGCCGAGTTTCCCGGGGATATCACCTGGAACTTCGAAAAGTTTCTGGTCGGCAAGAACGGTGGTGTCAGCGCACGTTTTTCTCCGCGTACCACTCCGGATGATCCTGCCGTGATCCAGGCCATTGAAAAGGCCCTGGCGCAAGGCTGATCGTATAGCCGGGGTAGCATTTCGCATTCGCCCGGCTTTCTTGCTCGCTCGTCGCTTCTGAACTCAAATCAGCCAGATCAATAGTACTGGGCCACCGCAGACGCCCGGCGATACTCTGCGCGCCTGATGGCAATCGACCATTTCACAGGAGTTGCGCATGTCGGCAGAAGCCTTGTTCACGCCTTTCCGTCTGGGCAGCCTGGAGCTGTCATCGCGTGTGGTCATGGCCCCCATGACCCGTTCGTTTTCGCCAGGGCACGTGCCCAACTCGAAGGTCGTCGAGTACTACCGGCGGCGCGCGGCGGCAGGTGTCGGGCTGATTATCACCGAAGGTACGACGGTCGATCACAAGGCATCCAACGGTTATCCGAATGTCCCGCAGTTTTTCGGTGACGCGCCACTGGCCGGCTGGCGCAAGGTGGTCGAAGCAGTACATGCGGAGGGCGGCAGCATCGTTCCGCAACTCTGGCACGTCGGCGCAGTTCGCCGTCCTGGCACCGAGCCGGATGGCAGCGTGCCTGCCTACGGGCCGATGGAGAAGGTCAAGGACGGTCAGGTGCTGGTGCATGGCATGAGCAAGCAGGACATCGACGAAGTCGTGGCGGCCTTCGCCCAGGCTGCCGCCGATGCCAAGGCAATTGGCATGGACGGTGTCGAAATTCATGGGGCTCACGGTTACCTGGTCGATCAGTTCTTCTGGGAAGGCAGCAATCAGCGCAGCGACGAGTACGGCGGCAGCCTCGCCAACCGCTCACGTTTTGCCCTCGAACTGATCAAGGCCGTGCGCGCCGCAGTGGGCCCGGACTACCCGATCATCTTCCGTTTCTCACAATGGAAGCAGCAGGATTACGCCGCGCGTCTGGTGCAAACGCCCGAGGCGCTGGGCGAGTTTCTGCAGCCTCTGGCCGACGCTGGTGTGGATATCTTTCATTGCTCTACCCGGCGTTTCTGGGAGCCTGAGTTCGAAGGCTCCGACCTGAACCTGGCGGGCTGGACGCGCAAGCTGACCGGCAAACCGACCATTACTGTCGGCAGCGTCGGACTGGACGGCGAGTTCCTGCAGTTCATGGTCAACACCGACAAGGTCGCTCAGCCGGCCAGCCTGGAAAATCTGCTGAAGCGGCTGGGCAACGACGAGTTCGATCTGGTGGCGGTAGGACGTGCGTTGCTGGTCGATCCGGATTGGGCATTGAAAGTGCGCGAGGGCCGCGAGCAGGACATCCTGCCTTTCAGTCGAGACGCACTGATGACACTGGTCTGATCTTCTTGCTGGCTACCGGCCTGATCTCTTTGGCATTTACAGGTTTTTCGCCCGGGCAGGCTTCACGCAATTGCCGTTCGAACTGATCGATTATCGCCGTCCAGCCCTGGCGACTGGCGTGTTGACGAGCATTGAGGCGCACCCGGCGCAATGTTTCGCTGTCTTCCAGCAACCAGCGCGCCGCGTCGATGAATGCCGCCTCGTCACCCGGCATGGCCAACGCACCGTTGTGGCCATGGCGGATGTGCTGCCCGGCTGCGGCTTCATCGTAGGCGACCACGCCGAGGCCTGAGGCCAGCGCTTCAAGGACCACGTTGCCGAACGTTTCGGTCAGGCTGGGGAACAGAAACATATCTGCCGAGGCATAGTGCATGGCCAGCACTTCACCGCGCTGAGTGCCGCAGAAGATCGCATCCGGGATCTGCTCCTCAAGCTGATGGCGCTGCGGTCCATCGCCGACAACAATCAGTTTGATATTACGTTGCGGGTAACTGTCCTTTAGGGTTTCGAAGCTGGCTTTGAGCAAGCCCAGGTTTTTCTCGGGTGCCAGGCGGCCGACGTGTATGACGCCGATATCACCTGCTTGCAGGCCCCAGCTTTCGCGCAGAGCCTGCGAACGCCTGGACGGGTTGAACATCTGGCTGTCGACACCACGAGACAATAACTCGATCCTTTCAAAGCCGCGCCGCTCCAGTTCCACCTTCTGGCTGATGCTCGGCACCAGCGTCATGCGCGAGCGGTTGTGGAACCAGCGTAGGTAGTGGGTCAGCAGCCGAGTGATAAACCCCATGCCGTATTGCTGCGTGTACTGTGGAAAGTTGGTGTGAAAGCCGCTGATCACCGCTATTCCCAAGCGCCGAGCTGCCCGTAGCGCCGACAAACCCAGCGGGCCTTCAGTGGCGATGTACAACACATCCGGTCGACGCCGCTGCCAGCGGCGCAACAGCTTGTGCATAGAAGACTGACCCCACTGCAACCCCGGGTAACCCGGTATCGGCCAGCCCCGGCAGAGCAGCAGGTCCTCCGCAGCGCCCGCGCCGATCTCGTCGTTCTGACGTGGCCGCACCAGCTCGACCCGGTGCCCGCGCAACCGCAACCCTTCACAAAGACGCCCCAGGGTATTGGCAACGCCGTTGATCTCGGGAGTGAAGGTTTCAGTAATCAGGGTGACATTAAGAATTTGGCTCATGGGAGCAGTTTCGGCGGGTTACATTTCGGTTATGTGGCGGTTGTGTGATGGATTGGTGATAGGGCGTCGGTAAGGTGAGGAGGTTGGTGTGAGGCTGCGCGGGATAGTTAATAGGTAAACGCATAAGCTGTACAATGATTTCAATAAAACTCACGATAAAGTTCATTGGCTTCCTACAGGTGTTCACATCGTTTCCTAAAAGCGTGTAGTCCGTTCTGATACGTGTTGATATTATCTGTTTGCCTAGTAATGTCGGGTTATCGAATCGTGTGGTTCGTTAACGTTGGTTTGGAATGGCTGGATTTTTAGTTGTTCCTGCTTATCAATATACTAGGGAAGTGAAATGAAATTTAACGACAATAAATTGAAATGGGCTCGTTCGGCTTCAGGAATTGCTTTGGCACTTTTAGCCTTTTCGAACCTTGCACTGGCTGGAAACTATCAATCGTCGGTTGCTCTGCCGGTTATTCATTCAAAAGGCTATGTTCACACCGCTGAGCTGCCAGTAAGCAGGCATGCGCCTGTGACAGCGACGATCAAAAGTGTCAGTTGGAACTGGAGCGTGTTGGGCTGGCCTCAGGGGCTTGAGGTCTACTTGTGCCAAGGTGTCAGCGTATGCCTGAACGTATCACGTCAGCGAACGGGGTCCACAACGTTTTTCGGTAATCAGTCTGCACGTCGCAAGTTCTATTACACGATGAAGGTTGGAGAGGCGGGAAGGGTGCCAGTCGCTGGACAGCAAGGGCGAATAACTGTCGATTGGTAATCTCACAAGCGCCCTCCCCCAGACAGGGAGGGCGCTCAGGCTACCAATTTGCCATGTCACGAAATGCGAGAGGAAGAGCGTCGTTAAAGTTTAGTATCTTTTCAAGTATCCTGGCCGCAGGCGTACCTTTCAAATATTCTTCTTCATAAAGGGCGGTTCGCTCTTTTTGCATACACCCCCCGATTTTCTGAAAGTAAGCGCTCGACTCGGGTGTGACTATCTTGCCCGTGGCGCAGTAACGAATCACGGGGTAATCAGATAGATCCACTCCCTCGCCAGTCAATGAATTGTACGCATAGTGTCTGGCCAGGAAGCTCGCTTCGACCGGACTGCTTTGAGCTTGTGCCATCAGCTTGGGCCTGAGCTCTCCTCCTCGCAGGATTGTCCTTGCGCAATGAGGTGTTTCTTTTTCGCGGACGGCTTCTTGAAGTACGCTAGCGAAGCTTTCAGGTGTTGATGCCGGGGGGCGTGGTGTTGTTTTGTACCGTACACCTAACGGTGTAACGTTCAGGAATGGCGAAACATTGTCGGTGTGGGTCATTTGAAAATCCCTCGCGCACGTTCCATTGCTGCAGGCATAGGCACGAATTCTTTATCCTCCACAATGGATCTGCGTTGTTCGATCGTCATGCTATCCATGAAGCGAGTTGAGCGGGACATTGCTGAACTGCCGAGTGTTGCGGGTAATGCGGCTGGAGGTTTTTTCTCCGTCTGTGTGATGGCAGCGTTCAACAGGCTTGCAAACTGACCTGAACGGTTTTCCGGTAGTCTTTCGAGGGATGCGGGTCGGTAGGAGGAGAGTTGTTCTGCGGCAGATTCTGTTTTTATTTCCATAGCGATTACTCCTGTTTTTTAATCAGGAAAGCAAGGGTAATGCCATATTTAATGTATTGGTTGTTCCTACGTCGTTGCGGTCTTGTATTAGAGGTCGGGAAGATATGTCCTACGCAATATTCCTACGTGTAATGTTTTTTCATATCTCGGCAAGCAGTGTCGGGTTGCGGCAAGTCGCTGCCGTTACACGGAATGGAGTTCTATAAGCTGCTTGTAAGAGTGCTGATATATAGCTGTAAGAAGTTTCCCTTTTAATGCTGGAGTGCCGAACAGATAACTCATTATCTGTTCGGCACGCTCTCAGGCGTCTTCGTCACTTAGCCGGTCAAGCAGGGCGATCAGCCCAGATCACGAACCAGTTGGCCGATCACTTCGCCCACTTTGGCCAGGTCCGGTGCATCCAGACGATGTTCATCGGCATACGAATAGGCAACGGTGAACAGGCCGGCGGTACGGGTGGAATAGGCAGGGGCATCTTTCTCGAAAACACGGTTCGCGGCTTCGGCTGTCAGCGAATTGGAGCTGATGACCACGCCTTCTTCAGGGGCGTTCACACCGTTGATGTAAACGTTGTCCGGATTGATCGACCATTCGGCCAGTTCACTGACCAGAAAGGCGCGGATCTTTTCCTGAGCGGTTGCGTTGTCGGTGGTCAGTGCAGCAGGATTTACTTGAGCATTCATGATTTAACTTCCTTGTTAAGTTCATGTGTCGCTGAGTTTCATGGAAGCTGGCTTCACATGAACGGATTGATTGAGGCCCCATTTAGCCTTGGTTGGCGGGGTGAGTTGCGGTGCATATTTATATGCGTGTGATTTTTCTTCGGGTGTGCCGAACCGCATGGCGCGGCCCGGCAGGTCGGCATTCAGCCTCGTGCGTGGGTCACCGGCAACGCATCCGCGCCGCGCTCGCGCACCCAGAACAGCGTTGCACCGGCCACTGCCGCGGGCATCATCAGCAGGTTGACCACCGGGATCAGCAAGGCGACGTAGACAATGCCGCCGAAGCTCAGGCTTTGCCAGCGCTTGCTTTTCAGCCAGCCGAGCATTTCGTTCCAGCCCAGCTTGTGGTTGTCGGCGGGGTAGTCGATGTACTGGATCGCCATCATCCACACCCCGAACAACAGCCACAGCGGGGCGGCGATGATGTTGGCGACCGGGATGAACGACAGGATGAACAGGCCGAGCATGCGTGGCAGCATGTAGCCCAGCTTGCGTGCTTCGCGGGCCAGGGTGCGGGGCACCATGGCAACCAGTTCGGCCCAGCTGAAATCGGGCGATTCGTCTACGCCACGAACCACGGCTTCGACCTTTTCGGACAGAAACCCGTTGAACGGTGCGGCAATGATGTTGGCGACCATGGTGAAAGTGAAAAACACCATCAGCAGCACCAGCGCCACGAACAGTGGCCAGAGGATATAACTGAGAAAGCTCAGCCAGTGGGGCAGGGTCGGCATGAAGGTGTCGACCCACAGCTCGAACTGGTGCACCGCCAGATAGATCAGGCCGCAGAACAACACCACGTTGATGCTCAATGGCAGTAGAACGAACAAGCGCAAGCCAGGGCTGAGGACCAGTTTCAGGCCCTCTCTCAGGTATTGCGGGCCGGTAAGGGCGGGAGCGGGCATGGGAGTCTCCGAGTGCTTGAAAGGCGTGACCTTACCGGCTTTGTGATGGCCATGAAAGAGCGGAGCGCCGACGGTTTTTGAGCATGTCAGACTTGTGGCGTATCCTTCGACGAAGAATATCCGGATGGCGCCGCTTTCAAGCGCCCGCGCTATAGAAGTGACCTATAGGGTGGATTGTGAAACGATATTTCCTTAACCTCTGCGGCCCCGATAGGCTGTTCGGCAATCTAGGACCTGTCCTTCAGGTCAGAATTTTCAGGACCTGCCGAACCAAACGACGCTTCCCCAAGCGTTTCGGTGGTCCTTTTTATCCAGCCGTCCCGACCGCGGCGTAAACGGTCGGTCGATAGGAGTGTGTCATGTCAGACGTACGTCATTCCCGAGTGATCATTCTCGGTTCCGGCCCTGCCGGTTACAGCGCTGCGGTCTACGCCGCTCGCGCCAACCTCAAGCCTCTGCTGATCACCGGCATGCAGGCTGGCGGCCAATTGACCACGACTACAGAAGTTGATAACTGGCCAGGCGACCCGCACGGTCTGACCGGTCCTGCGCTGATGGAACGCATGCGCGAGCATGCCGAGCGTTTCGAGACTGAAATTGTCTTCGACCACATCAATTCCGTTGACCTGGCTGGCAAGCCGTTCAGCCTGCAGGGCGATAGCGCAACCTACACCTGCGATGCTCTGATCATTGCCACCGGCGCCAGCGCCCGCTACCTGGGCCTGCCATCGGAAGAAGCGTTCATGGGCAAGGGTGTGTCTGCCTGCGCCACCTGCGATGGCTTCTTCTATCGCAACCGTGAAGTCGCAGTGGTGGGTGGTGGTAACACGGCGGTTGAAGAGGCGCTGTATCTGGCCAACATCGCCAGCAAGGTGACCCTGGTTCACCGTCGCGAAACCTTCCGTGCCGAGAAGATCCTGATCGACAAGCTGCACGCACGTGTCGCCGAGGGCAAGATCGAACTCAAGCTCAACGCCACACTGGACGAAGTTCTGGGTGACAACATGGGTGTGACCGGTGCGCGCCTGAAGAACAACGACGGCAGCAGCAGCGAGCTGAAAGTCGACGGTGTGTTCATCGCGATCGGCCACACACCAAACACCTCGTTGTTCGACGGTCAGCTGGCCTTGAAAGACGGTTACATGGTTGTGCAGGGTGGCCGTGAAGGCAACGCCACGGCGACCAGCGTCGAAGGCGTATTCGCTGCCGGCGACGTGGCTGACCACGTGTATCGCCAGGCCATTACCTCGGCCGGTGCCGGCTGCATGGCGGCACTGGACGTCGAGCGCTACCTGGACGGGCTGGCTGACGTATCGTTCTGATTTGCTCTCGTGCCCAAGCGCTCATCGCTATACACAAATCTTATGGGAGCGGAGCGATCCGCATTGCTCGCGAGGAGGTCAGCACATTCCCCGGAAACAGGGTGTTTGAACCGATGCCTTCGTGAGCAAGCTCACTCCCACAGTGGGCTGTACTCTGCCTCATGCTGTGTTTAACCCCGTTTTCCGGGTTTACCAGGACGCGTGTATAGCGTGGAGTGCCTAGGTATGGGCACTAGAACGATGTGATTTCAACCCAGCCGATCAAGCCTTGCGCTTGAGCGGCTCGCCTTCAAACTTCACACCCGCCAGACCATTCGCGATCAGCGCACGGATATTGCCGTGGTCGCTGCCTTCAGGTGTGGCTTGTACCGAGCGGTAATGCTCGCCGAACGCCAGCAGTGCCTCCTCGTCAGTCAAGCCTTCCAGTAGCGCCAGGCCCAGCGTCTTGCACGACCCTTCGTTTTGCCCGGCAGCATTGTCGACGTCGCCGTTTCTGAAGGCCTGAGGCTGGTAGTCGTAGCCTTCGGTGATGAACGCCAGGGTGTCGGCAAACGCATGCTCGCCGCTGCGCAGGCGGGTGCGCAGGGAATTCAGATCAGTCATGTTGTTTGGTTTCCTTGACGAACGCCGCCTGTTGTTCGGCGTTCGCTTCTTTCTGATAGCGGGCTTTCCACTCGCTGTATGGCATGCCATAAACCACTTCGCGCGCATCATCGAGGCTGAGGTCGATGTGCTTTTCGTCAGCGGCGGCCTTGTACCACTTGGACAGGCAATTACGGCAAAAGCCGGACAGGTTCATCAGGTCGATGTTCTGGACATCCTTGCGGCTGTCCAGATGCGCGACCAGTCGGCGGAAGGCTGCGGCTTCGAGTTCGAGGCGTTCTTGCTCGGTCATGACGGGCTCTTTTCAGTGGACGGTTGACGTCATGATAAGAGTTTCAGCGTTGACCGGCGAGCGTGATCGATACCGACTCGGCAAAGCGCAGGGCATGCGGCTTGTCGACCTCCACTTCAGCGTAGGTCACCGCCTCGTGGCTCATCACCAGATCCAGCACTTCCTGGGTCAGTCTTTCCAGCAGGGCAAAACGATTGCCCTCGACGTGCTGGATGATGGCCTTGGTGATGGTGCGATAGTTGAGGGCATGCTCGATGTCGTTATCCCGGACCGCTTCCTGAGCGGCATAGAGAATCGTCAGGTTGATCAGCACGTCCTGTTTGTTGAGGATTTCGTCCTCATTGATGCCGATGAAGGTACGCAGGCGCAGGTCCTTGACCCGGATGCGCGCGGTGCCAGGTTCGAGTCTTGCCATTATTGTCTGCTCCGTCCGATCAATTGCAGAAACTCCATGCGTGTGGTGCTCGAGTCACGGAAGGCCCCCAGCATCACTGACGTGTTCATGGTTGAATTCTGCTTTTCGACGCCGCGCATCATCATGCACATGTGCTGGGCTTCGATGACCACAGCCACACCGGCGGCTCCGGTGACTTTCTGAATCGCATCAGCAATCTGTTTGGTCAGGTTTTCCTGAATCTGCAGACGGCGGGCAAACATGTCGACGATGCGTGCGATCTTCGACAGGCCCAGTACCTTGCCGGTCGGAATATACGCCACATGCGCCTTGCCTATGAACGGCAGCAGGTGGTGCTCGCAAAGCGAGTACAACTCGATGTTCTGGACGATGACCATTTCATCGTTGTCGGAGGCGAACAGGGCGCCATTGACGATCTCTTCGACGCTCTGGGTGTAGCCATGACACAGATACTGCATGGCTTTGGAGGCGCGTTTCGGCGTATCCAGGAGACCTTCGCGGTCTGGATCTTCACCAAGGCCGAGCAGAATGTCTCGATAGTGCTGGGGCAGGGACGAACTCATCAGAATGATCCTCGGGGCGGCTTACTTGACGTGCCGTCCGCCGTTTACGGTCAGTGTTGTGCCGGTGACATAGGTGCTGTCCAGAAGGTAACGCAGGCTCTGGTAGATCACTTCTGCACCAGGCTCTATGCCCAGGGCCGACTTGGCCAGGGCGTTGGCGCGGTAGGCCGCATCATCCTTGGGTTGAAACATCAACAGCGCCGGTGCTATGCCGTTGACTTTGACAAGTGGGGCGAACCTGGCGGCGAAGGACAGCGTCAGGCTTTCCAGGCCGGCCTTGGTTGCGCAGTAGGCGATATGCTTGCTGCTGCCCTTGCGGGTCACGTCATCGCTGATATGCACGATGTCAGCGACCTCGCTGGCGGTCAGCAACGACTCGCAATGCAGATTGATCAGGTAGGGCGCCAGCATGTGCACGTTGAACATGCGTGTGAAGTTGTCGGCTTCATCGCCCGGTGTTTCTGCCAGCCACTCGGAAGCGTTGTGGACAATGGCCCGCAGGCTTGAGGTCTGGGTTTTCAACAGCTCGACAAAAGCCATGATGCCGGCTTCGCAGGAAAAATCCCCGTGGATGGCCACCGCGCCAGCCTGGCGCAGTTCCGTCACACTTTCGTGCTCGGTGCGATAACTGATGATCACCCGTTGCCCGTGTTCCAGCAGACGCAAGGCGCAATGCAGGCCCACGCGCTGGCTGGCGCCGGTGATCAGGATAGGTGCAGAAGACATTGCCATCGACAGCTCACGTATCGGTTATCCGTAGTGGACGGGGATTGTACGGTCGATTGTTTCTTCCGGTTTACAGGCAAAGTTATACCAGAGAATTTTTTTGTACAACCCTGGACATCATGAAACTCGCCGAGGCAGTGCTCGAAGGCGCTGAGCACGGGGAGGCTGAGGGAACGAGCGGGGCTGGGACGCGACCAAGACCTGTACCGAGGTGTAAAGGTGTACAGGTCTTTATGAGTCTAGCGAGGGGAAGGTGATTGCGTCGGGCGTGCCGGTGCAGGCGTGCTCTGCAGCCAGGGTGCGAGCAGGCGCGTGGACAGCGGGATGAACAGGTAGACCATCAGCGGGGTGAGCACCGCTGTACTGATCATGATGCGCGGTAACAGGTCCAGATGATTGAGCAACGGGCCGAGTAGAAAGTTGAAGATCAGCGACACGGGGAAAAACGCCAGCCAGATCGCGACAGCCTGTTTCCAGCGTGGCGGACGCTGATCGATTGCGCCAAACCAGCCGTCGATGCCGCTGACCCGATGCTCCGAAGGTTGTGCGAAAAGACCGCTGCCGCGCACCAGCCAGGAGCGTCGGGAGGCGGAATGCTCCCAGGCGTGCATGGTGTGCTCATCGGTGAAGCGGAAAATGATCTGAAATTCGTCGTCGCCGGGCGGCGGCGCCAATACCCCTGAACCCAGATACCCTGGAAAGTCCGTGGCCAACTGTTCGCCTTCGTGCAGCCAGGCCATCATTTCATGGTAGCGACCCTGCGCCACGCGGCGTGCAACCATCAAGGTGACGGGTGAGGTAGACATTGTATATCTCCGGTAGAGGCGTGAAATTCCCGGGTAGGGAGGTCACATGCCGCGATCCGGGATGGTGGGTCGCGACAGCTTCACGTAAACAGCAAGCAAGGATTATTCCTGAAACGCTGATAGACCGGTAGAGCGTTGTCGGGCAGGCAGGTTACTTGTGCAAGGATGGATGCTTGCGACGATGCTCTTGCAGGATGTACTGGCGCAAGCGCTCGGCATCGTCCTTGCCATGCTTGCTGAAATGATAGGCACCGACGTTTTGCCCGATCATTCGCTCCAGCTTGCCGCGCATCGGAATGGGCGCTTGACCCGGCGGGTTGAACCAGGCGGAAAAGTTTCTCGGCAGCTTGCCTTCCTTGCGGTACTCGAGCAACACACCCTTGAACGACAACTCATGAACCCAGAGTGCCGTCAATGCACCCTTTTCTGTTTCGAGAGGGATGGGTTCTTCCAGCACAAGCCGCCATGGGCGGATCTTCGGGCCTTCCTCGAAAATACTCGGCGCGCCGAGTTCCAGATGCAGTGCGTGGAATTCGTCCTCGACCAGATGCAGCGGGAAATTCATCTGCTGATTCTCGAACTGCGCATGGATCGTGACCTGCTCATGAGCGGCCAGTCTGGTCAGCAGATCCTGAATCTGGATGCCACCGTTGACCAGCAGGCTACGCGTACTGTCACGTACGTTCAGCTGAGGGTTGCGGTGCATGCTCTGGATAAAATCCAGCTCAGCCTGGGTGAGTAGTGAATCAGGTTGCATGGGCGGAGGCTCGGTCTAACCGGTTATTGAGAACAAAGACCATTGATTCCGTAATGTGTTCGGACCATTCATCATATTTTTTCATTCAAGTGTTTCAACTCTGCTGTGTTTCTCCGGGCAGACCGAAGGCAGAATGGTCCGTAGAAAATTCAGACGGCATTCTAAGGCATAATGTTTCACTTTTTTAAGCTGCTGCAGGAATAACCATGAAAGTCGCCATCGTGTGTGGAACGGTCTACGGATCGGCCGAGGAAGTCGCCAGACACGCCGCTGCATTGTTGCGTGCCGCCGGCCATGAGACGCTCGTCAATCCCCGGCTCATGTTGCCGGAGCTGCTCGCCTTCGAGCCTCAGGCGATCCTGGCCGTGACATCGACCACCGGCATGGGTGAGTTGCCCGACAACCTCATGCCTCTTTATTCAGCGCTGCGCGACGGTCTGCCAGGCGAACTGCGCGGCTTGCCCGGCGCGGTGATTGCACTGGGCGATGCCAGTTACGGCGACACCTTCTGCGCGGGCGGTGAGCAGATGCGCGAATTGTTCGCTGAAATGGGCGTTACCGAAGTCCAGGATATGTTGCGTCTGGACGGAAGCGAAAGCGTCACCCCGGAAACCGACGCCGAGCCTTGGCTGGAAGCGTTCATCAAGCACCTGGGCTGAAAACATCGCGCGTCTTTATCGGGCATGATTCAGCACAGCAGTGTTGATTGTGGCTGTGCCGGACGTGGACGACACTCATCGCAACGTATTCCTGAGGCATGGAGCCAGCGATGAGCGAGTCAGTACGTTTTGACGATAAAGTCGTGGTTGTGACCGGCGCAGGGGGTGGGCTGGGTCGGGCTCATGCGCTGCTGTTTGCGAAACATGGCGCGCGGGTGGTGGTCAATGACCTGGGCGGTTCGGCGCATGGCGAAGGTGCCAGCGCGTCTGCCGCAGATCGCGTCGTCGCCGAGATTCGCGCGGCAGGCGGCACAGCGATAGCCAATCATGATTCGGTGACCGAGGGCGGCCACATCGTGCAGCATGCGCTGGACGCATTCGGGCGCATCGATGTGCTGGTCAACAACGCGGGCATCCTGCGTGACAAGACCTTCGCCAACATGCAGGACGCCGACTGGGATCTGGTCTATCGCGTCCATGTCGAGGGTGCTTACAAAGTCACCCATGCCGCCTGGCCTTACCTTCGCGAGCAGAACTACGGACGGGTGATCTTTACGTCATCGACGTCCGGTATCTACGGCAACTTCGGGCAAGCCAATTACGCGACGGCCAAGCTGGGGCTTTACGGGCTGACCCGCACCCTTGCGCTGGAAGGTCGCAAGAACCGCATCTTCGTCAACGCCATAGCGCCAACGGGCGGCACACGCATGACCGAGGGCCTGATCCCCGCTAATGTCTTCGAGCTGCTCAAGCCCGAACTGGTCAGCCCGCTGGTGGTGTACCTGTGCAGCGAACAATGTCAGAGCAGTGGCGACCTGTTCGAAGTGGGCGGCGGCTGGATCGGCAAGGTCCGTTGGCAGCGCAGTCAGGGGGCCTGCTTCGACCCGCAGACAGGTTTCAGCCCGCAAGACGTTGCGCAGCAGTGGCAGGCGATTGGTGATTTCGCCAACGCAGCGCATCCTGCCGACACTGGCGAAGCGTTGAAAGAGATGATGGTCAACCTGCAGAAGTACGTTAAATAACCCGCCTTTGCTAGCTGACGCAAGACGAGAGTGTTTGTTGAACGTGTGCGCATCTTTAAGCGGGTTGCTTAATTGTATATGGGAAGTTTCACTGTGTTAGGTAAGAACTGTCTTTTTGCCCTGTAGGTCGAGTATGGATTTTTGCAGGTCTATTAATTAAGCATCTTCCACTCCGATATGAAGTTCGAACACATTCATATCTGGAGTGACACATGGCCAAATCAATATGGGGCGAACTTCCACCGGTAAGCGTCGCCGCGCCTCCTGAACGAGTCAAGGTCAAGAAGGCTGCGGCACAGGTAACCCAGGTGCTTCAGGAGGTGGGTGAAAATTCGATTGCGCTCAATGCGCTGGCGATGGAAAAGCGCAAGATGAAGCCGCTGTTCAAGGGCTTCAATCCCGAACAGATAACCCCCAAGGATCTCAACAGAGCGGGGATGATTTTATACAAGTTCGGCATGATCGATAATCACACCGCCGAGTTGATGAGTCGCGCAGGCGATGAGTTCGACAAGAAAGGCAAACTGGTCGACCCCAGCAAGGAAATCAACGCGCTGGAGTTTTTTGCCAATCGGATCATCGATATGAAAGAGAAGGCGCTGAGCGGCGATCCCTATGCCAAGGCGCTATTGCCTGATTACATCAGGACCATCCATATCATGCAGAATCTTCAGGTGTTTGCCGAGTCGGGCGACAGTTACGAGATGCGCAAGATCAAGGACATGGAAAACAAGGGGCTGATCAAAAGAACGCCGGATGCCAAGGGCTGAGGCAGGCTGCACGATATAAACGCGGAGCGTATTAATCTGCGGGCAATAAAAAAGGCCGCTGCACAGAGACCTGCACGGCGGCCAAACAAAACGCAGGATCAAGGGAGCTTGCAAATCCACGTCGATTTAACGCGCGCAGGTTAACCGCCATCACGCGCCCGAAAAATCCCCGCACAGGATATGCAGCATTACCTGGCGGGTAACAATTCGCAGCGAATGAGCAGGTTGCTCAATGAACGCGGTGGTTTAACGGTAAGCGGCTCAGGCGCTCGGCAAGCTGGAGCCTTTGCATCGGGTCTTCACTGAGCAATAGCGCGCGTTCCAGATCGAAACGTTCGGCCTGCGGGCATTCGAGCAACTGATAAAGGCTGGCGCGGGCCAGGTGATCGCTGCTGGTGGCCTGGCCCAGTTCGACGATGCGGTCGGCATCCTTGAGCGCCGCAAGAACATTATCGTTGATCTGGTGCAGATGCCGCAGGTTGCGCGACAACCGTTGCAGCATGCTGGTCGGGGTGGCGCGAGTCATATGCTCGGCGCGCAGCTGCATGGTTGGGCCGAACTGCCTGATCAACAGCTCGCGGCAGTCAGCGGGATAGAGCCTGCGCCCGCTGCAGGGGTCGAGCAGATGATCGGCACCCGGCACGCGCAACAGGAAGTGACCCGGGAAATTCACGCCTTCCAGGGTAATGTCCAGGCGCCGTGCGATCTCCAGCGCAATCATTGCCAGCCCCAGTGGCTGACCTCGACGCTGCAGCACGATCTTGTGCAGAAGGGCCGAATCGGGTTTGGGAGGGTTCCAGTCATTCTGCTGAAAGCCCAGGGCATTGAGTTGCCGTAACAGCGGTTGGGCAAGTTCAGGCGCAGGCAGGACAGGCAGCGCTGAATTTATCTGGCGCTGCAACTGGGCCATTTCGCTCATTACCTCATGCCACTCGAAATGTGCGTCATGTTCGGTCGACACCCATAACGCAGCTTCAAACACCGAGGGCGGTGTCTGTTGCAGGCAGGCCAGGCAATGCTGACGTGGCGTCATGGACCACTCCGTGCGGCTCGAAATCCAGTGCGAAGACTCTTTGTAGCCCTGTGCGCGAATTTCGTCCAGCGCCACGTGTTTCTACTTGTTCAGGGCTTCTATCAGGTCGGGTGTCACATAGTGAGGACCGTCGAACAGGTACAGCGGATAGCCATCGAAAGCTGCAATCTGCGGTTTCAGTTCGGCCGCCGTTGCCGGGCGGAAGCCGCCGCCTACCTGCGGGCGAAAGGCTTCGACGATGATTCTGACGCGATTCTTGCCCAGCCGTTTGCGCAGGGCGTCGGCGTAGGTGCGGGCAACCGGAGCGGTGCGGGCATAGACACCCACACCATCCTGAAAGAACACACCGATATCGTCCGGCAGCCAGGTTTTCAGCCAGTCCGCTGTGGCGGCGGGCCCGATATTGGCGCCGTCGTAGACGCTGATCCACAGTGGTCTGGGCAGTTTCGCCAGCAGTGCCGGTAACTCCTTGGCACGACTCCAGCTGGGGTCGACCTCGGCGGGGAAGTACCAGCCGGTGACATTGAGCGGCGTTTTCACCTTGGCCAGTTGCGCCGAAAGCACCGCCAGCTGCTCGATATTGTCCCGCGAGCGGGTTTCGCTGAAGTACCCGGCCAGTCCGAGGATCACTTCCTGGGCCCACGGCTCCTTACCGATCCGTGTCCAGTCCGGCAACACCGGCACACTGCTCATCGGGGTGCCCGGTATGAACGCCTGATCATCGACCGCCGTCCACTGCACGAGCAGTTGCCGTGCGCCGAGCCTGTCCCAGTTGCCGCTTATGCCTACCGTTGCGTTATCCGGTTGCCAGACGATGCCGACAACCCCCGGGCCCTTGGGCTGGATCAGCAGATACAGCTCGCTGGTGCCGAGGGCGATCGCCCCCACCAGCAGGGCGGCCACCGAGGTCTTGATCAATGTTGCCTGTCGCAGCAGTGCGGCCAGAGCCTTCAAACATTACTCCCTGATGGATGACGGGCGTGGATCACCACGAGAACGTCATGCGCGCGAAGACGCCTTCTGCACGGTCATCGCCAAATACCTTCTCGCGATACTGCACGGAGAAATCGACATACGACTGCGGTGCCTTGTATTTGTCCTCACGGAACCAGTAACGCACGCCCGTACCGACACCAAGACCGCCAGCGTTACCGGAGGATGTGCTGCTACGGCCGAGGCTGTCGACTTCACTGCGCATCTTTGAATCGTAGTCCACTGCGGCGACTACGTGGGGAAATACCACCAGCCGCGGGCTGATACTGTCCAGACGGAAGCTGCGCCCGACCTGCCATTCACTGTTGAAATAGTTGCGCTTGTCCTGCAGATAGCGCCCGCCTTCAGCGTACAGCTGCGAAGTCCACCAGCTCGGTACATCGACGCGCAGGTCGGTGCCGATGCTCGAGCCGTAGCCCAGGCGCACCAGCCAGTCGCCGTCGGCGTTCGAGTTGCCGAGCGGAAAGGTGCGTTCGAAGGCGCCGATCACGTTGACTGCGCTGAACGGTTTGACCCGGATACCGAGCGCGCCCTGCAAGGCGTCCGCGCCTGTGTCGGAGTAGCCTTCCTTGCTCCACAGCGTGTCGGTGACGCGTCCGTAAAGCTCGACGAAGCGCGCGTTACGGTAACCGAAGGGTCGCCAGAACACTTCGGTGCTGTTCTGCACGCTGTCATTGCTGCCGCCGGGCGCGCCGCTCAGGCCGCTGCTGGTGCTGGCACCGCGATAAGTCGTGGTGTTGGTCAGGCCCCATTCACGGGACAGATCAGACACGGCGCGTCGGGTGTCGAACACCTGTTGCGCGGGCATCTGCAGATCGCCGGTCTGCTGATAATCGAGGACGCGTTTGAAATAGGCGATGGCTTGCGCATCATCCGATGTGCGCATCGCGCTGTAGGCGGCATCCTGTACTTCGCGGGGCTTGAGACCGGACTGACGGTCGACACGCTTGAACGTATCCAGTGCGCCTTGATCATCGCCCGCCTGACTGAGGAAATAGGCAATCTGCACTTCATCGCCGGGTTGCAGTTCGCCCGCATCGCGAGCTTGCTGCAGACGTTGCAGTGCTTCACTCGGCTGGCCCATGGCGGCATACAACGAGGCCTGCTCACGCAGCGGCAGGTTGCCGACCGCCATTGCCTGAGCGAAGTCCTGACGTGCACCATCCTGATCGCCCAGGCGTTGACGCATTTGTCCGCGCTGGACGAGCAGGGTAGCGTCGTTACCATTCAGCGCCAGCGCTTCGGTGGCCGCAGAGCGCGCTTCGGCATACTGCCCTTGAGCGATCAATGCGCTGACCAGCAGTTTGCGGTAGGCCATCTGTTTGGGAAAACTGCGCACAGCCTCCCGCGCCTCGCTGACTGCGGTGTCGTTATCGCCGCGTGCCAATGCTTTATAGCCAGTGGCTGCCTTGTCGACCGCCACCTGCTCCTGAATCGCCTGCCGACGACGCGTCAGGACCTGTTGCGGCCCCAGTGCCTGCTCGGCCTCGTTGATCGCTGCCTGCGCTTCGTCCAGACGCTGCTGACGTTGCAGCGCCTCGATCAGCATCATGCGGTAATCGAGATTCTTAGGTGCCTGGGCAATGGCCTTGCGTGCATGACTGGCCGAGCCGTCGTAGTCGCGGTTGGCGTAGGCACGCAGCGCCTGATTGCCTTCCAGGTAGCCAGGCTTGGGGCGCGCCTTGGGGAAGCGGGCCGGGTGATCGCGGCGGTATTTGTCACGTTCTGCCAGGGCAATCAGATCACGCAACTGATCGGCATCCGCACGCTGACGCAACGCTTCGCGCGCCTTGGCGATGGCCAGGTCGTAGTCCTTGCGGTTGTAGGCCATGTAGGCTTCGTTGGCGATGGCATAGGCGGGTCCGGTCAACGGCAAGGGCAGTGTTTCCGCCTGGCTGAGCGGTGCAACAAGACCCAGGCCGCTCACCAGCAGCGACAGGATGAAGGGGCGCTTCATAGTGGCTGCTCCGTTTGATCGTCAGATCGGTAATGGTTGTGCTGACGTGCCACAGCCTGTTCGATGGTTTCTCTGGACAGCACGCCGATGTCGACCAGGTAATCGCCGATCCGGCCATGCACATGCGGGCGGTAGCCGAGCATGGCTTTCTGGAACACTTCGCGGTCCAGCAGGCCTTGCTCGATCAGCAGATCGCCGAGCAGTGGCGCTCTGGCTGGAAGCGGCTGACCCTCGACCACCTGAAGCTGACGCAACTGCGCGACGATGTCGCTTTCACGGGCAATCAACTGCACCGGCTCGGCACCCAGTTGCTCGGTAATCTGTTGCAGACCATCAGGCGGCAGCGGGCTGGCCACGGCAATTTCCTGGCGACCCAGCGCATTCATTTGCAACGGCACGACACGCCAGCGCAGGCAGAACTCATCGGCCAGCACATCGTTTGTCGCACGTTTGCCGGCAATGTCGAATACCCGTGGCAGGTCGTTCTGAAAAGCGATGGCCTCAGCCAGGGTTTCATCGTCGAGCCAGCCGTGGCTAAGCAAAATCCTGCCCAGCGGCAGCTGACGGGTCTGTTGTTCAGCCAGTGCGGTCTGCAGTTTTTCGTCGTTGATGGCTTGCCAGGACAGCAGCACGCTACCCAGACGGCGTGGCGCTACGGCAATCAGGTCGGAAGACGGAAAGTCATGCATGGTCTTGTCCCAGACCAGCTTGCGGTTGAGCACCTTGCCCACCAGAAACATCCGCCAGGCGCGCGCTGCAGCCATGAAGTTGACGAAGTTGCCGACCACCATGCGCGGTATCGACAGCAAACCGTGCTGCCAGCCGTAAAGCACGGTAGTGAAGTAGCAGCGGTGCAGGATCCGCCACAGCAATGCGATGCCGTTGGCCACCAGCAGGTACTGAATCAGACCTGTGGTTTCAAACGGGGTCGGAAAGCTGGTGTTCCACAGTCCGCTGGAGCGCAGCACAATCAACGCCAGCAATTGAATGAGGATAAAGTAAGCGAGGATGCTGACGAACGATGTCACCACGCCCTTACGATCCCGAAACAGCAGGTAACGGTTGGCCAACGAGCCAGTCCAGCCCATTTGCTCCCAGCCTTGCAAGCCGATACCCAACGTCCAGCGCGCCTTTTGGCGAAAGGCGGTGCGGAAGGTGTCCGGGAAGAATTCGCGCACGCACAGCGGCATTTCCAGCGTCGACTCATAAGGCTTGCGGAACCAGGACTTGCGCAGCACCCGAAATTGCACCGGAAAGCGTACGAAGATCGCTTGCATACCGTACTTAGCCAATCGCGCGCCGACGTCGTAGTCCTCGGTCAGGCTTTCGGTATTGAACGGCTGGTTCTGGTTTTCATCCGCCAGCACCATCAGCGCACGCCGCGAGAAACAGGTGCCGACGCCAGCCGAAGGCACGGTGTCAGTCATGCTTTCGCGTACCACCAGATCCTTGCCGTGCCATTCGGCAAACTCGTCCATGTAGGTGCCGGCCACCCATTCGTACCAGTTGCGTTCCAGCGACACGACCGGCAACTGGATCATGTCCTTGCGCGGCAGCAGGTAATTGAACAGGCGCAATTCAAGCGGGTGCAGCACGTCTTCGCTGTCGTGCAGGATGGTCCCGGCGAACTGTACGGCGTGAGTCTTTTCGTACAGAAAAATCGCCTGGATCACCCAGTTCAGGCAGTCGGCCTTGCAGGTGGGGCCGGCGTGCGGCACCTCCACGCGGTGCAACTGCTTGTAGCGGCGACGCATCCGCTCCACTTCATCGATGGTGCGCTGGTCGTTGATGTAGGTGCCGACGAACACCACGTAGTTCTGATAGTCGAGCGTCGACACCATGTTTTCGATCATCGGCGCGATGACGTCGTATTCCAGCCAGGCCGGGACCATGATTGCCAGCGGCTGCTCGTCGCGGGCAATCAACTGCTCGGCAGTCAGTGGCCGGTAGCGACGTTCGGCGGTGAACTTGCGGTACAGCCGCCGCGACCAGTACCAGATATCGATGAACAGGTCATCGATACTCGATACCAGAATGATCAGCCCGACAACGATCGTCGCGACTTCCAGCACGCTGTAGTAATGGGCCAGCCAGTAAGGCCAATAGAGCGACGTCATTGCGGCGGCCTGTTACGAGCGATTGCGACGGGCGCTACGGCCAGCCAGCAACAGAATGAGAAAAAGTACGATGCCGGCCGGGATCAGCCACAGCAGCGATGGTTTGCGCCAGGCGTCGATGCCGGTGCTTTCCTCCTCCTCGATCATCTGGCTGCCGGTCGGGTCCTTGGCGTCGAAGGTGGCGATCGGGCCGCTGTCAGCCAGCACCGCGGCGTTGCCACGTTCCAGCAGTAACGGACGTTCGAAAACCGGGGCCTGACCGCCCAACGAGCGATAGACCATGCCGTGCTGGCCGCCGGCTTCGATCACTTGCAGCGAAGCCAGGTGGTTGAGCGACTTGAGGTCGAGCAGCGTCTGTTCTTTGTGGTTGATCAGCAGGTGCCCGTCGTTGCTGGCCTTGACCGACTCGGCCCCGTCCTTGACCGGCAGTTCGAAGGCCAGGAACGCCTTGGCCGGTGTCACGGCGACGCTGGCGTCATCGCTGACGCTGAGCTGTGCACGCAACGGCGAGACGCCGGAAGCGCTGGCGATGCGGATGACTTGCGGCAGGCTGCTGGCCGGGCGCTCAAGGTAGCCCTTGGGCACCATGATCTGCGTGTCGGTGGCGAAGCGTGCCGCCATGCCCGAGAAGTTTTCGTCAGGCGTGACCTTGTCCAGCACGATGTGGCTGGTCGGCAATACCGAGATCGGGAACGCTTGCGGCGTTTCCAGGCACTGGTTGCTGACCGGCTGACGCTGGAAGGACACGCGCAGGACGTTCTGCGCCGCCAGTGCGTACTGCGGAATGCGGGCTTCGATGCGCTCTTTCTTGCCATCGGCAGTCAGTTGCATCGCACCGATCAAGTAATCGTTGAGGAACAGCGTGGCAACCGGTGGTGTACCCGATGCGCCCGGGGCGGCAGCGATATCGATCATCGCAGTCACTGGTACGCGACCGTCATAGGCAACGCTGCCCAGCGGGAACGAGGCGCTCCAGTCGGTTTTTGCCAGCACATCCACCGTGCCGGGCTTGCCGCCCAGACGGGTCAGCGCGACGCGACCGTCTTCGCTCAGCGGCATGGCGGCTTCTTCGCCAATGGTCAGCTGACGATTGCGCGCCAGTTTGTTCCACGCCGAACTGAACAGGCCAATGGCCTTGTTGGCCGACTCCGGCTTGATCATCAGCAGCGCACGATTGCCCAGCAGGGCCAGGCTTACGTCATCCCCGGTGCTGTTGGCGAGCGGCTTCTTGATGTGACGCTCGCGCCACTGGCCCAGTGCGCTGGCCGCCGAAGCATCCAGACCCTGCACCTGCGCCTGGAGAGCGTCCATGGCGTCGTCGATGGCCTTGAGCAGCTGTGGATCGCTGATCGCCAGGTCGGCCTGCAACGCAGGTGTCTGGCCAAGCATCAACAATGCACCGATTTCCGCCGGGTCGCGCAGGGTGTACTGGCCCTTGCCTTCGAGCCCTGCAAACGCCGGAATCTGCTTGAGTTCCGCTGGAATAGTCAGGCCGCTCAGGTCCACGCTGTCCTGCACCGCAGGAAACGGCAGGATGCGTGCCTGCTTGCCGATGCGCTCCAGCGCTACGCCCAGACGCCAAGCGGCATCGTAGCTGGCGTTCGACAATGTGCCGGGTGCGACCAGCAGGCCGGGTTTGCCGGGCAGTGCATTCCATACCGCGCCGACGTCCTGCAACTGGCTGGCATCATAGCTGTACGTCAGGCGCGTGTGCGGGTCGATGCGCAACACGTTGCCGATCGCACGTTCGTCTTCGCAAAGCACTTTCGAGATCACCGACGACCAGGCGATCCCGAGTCGTACCGAACCGCTTTCCCGTGCTGCCTTGTCGACACCCAGCGTCGCGCTGGCGTTGCCCTGTTCTTCATTAAGGCCCAGCGCGCGTACCGGATATCCGTCCAGCGACAGCAGCAGCGTGTTGCGGCCAGCCTCGCCGTTCAGGTAGCTGGCATCGAAATTCAGCGTGGCCTCGGTCAATGGCACATTGGCCGGCACCGGCAGGTACAGCTCGCGGCGTGCGTCGGTAGCATTGAGGATGATCGGGCGATCGATACCCAGCTCCCTCAGCTCGATCACGCGCTCCTGGCGATTGTCGGCAGTGATTCGGTTGATCGCCTGGGTCAGGGGGCTTTCGGCAGCCAGGGCGAATGCAGGCATCAGCGCCAGCAGGCTCATCCCGCAGGCAAGTACGCCAAACGCGCCCATGTTTACGGCAACGGAAGATTTCATCGTGCAGATCTCGGTAAAGGCTCAAGGCCATTGGGTCTTGATACAGGCTGCCGGTCTGCTACAACGTTTTTCGGGCACTCGGTCTGAACCGGGTGCCCGTATCGTTTGCGGACTGCTTCCTGCGGATTGTTTTAGGGTTTGTTTGCGCTGCCTGCGCGTCCTTTTTGCTAACTGGCCATCGAGCGCAACTCTGCATGTTCGTGCTGAGGCTTGATTCGCGTATCCAGTTGCATGTCCACCGGGTCCTGGCGCTGACGCGGCAGCTCGGCGACAAATTCATCCACCGGACGGCCCATCAGGGCATCGACGATCCGTGAGCTGGCTTTGCCGTCGCCATAAGGATTGGCTGCGCGGGATGCGTTCTGCCACAGGGCGTCGTCGTCAAACAGGGCGTTCACGCCGCGAATGATGGCGTCCGTTTCGGTGCCCACCAGGCGCACGGTCCCCGCTGCGACCGCTTCCGGGCGCTCGGTGACATCGCGCATGACCAACACCGGCTTGCCCAGCGACGGCGCTTCTTCCTGCACGCCACCGGAGTCGGTGAGGATGACGTGGGCACGTTGCATCAGGCGCACGAACGACAGGTAGTCCAGCGGTTTGATCAGGTGCACGTTGGGCAGGTCGCCCAGGTGCTCGGTCACCGGCCCCAATACGTTGGGGTTCAGATGCACTGGGTACACGATCTGTATGTCGTCACGCCTGGCGAGTTCGCCCAGCGCCTTGCAGATGTTGAGGAAGCCGTCGCCGAAGTTCTCACGGCGATGCCCGGTCACCACCAATACCCTGCGCTCGGGCACCAGGAACGAAAACTGGCGATCCAGGGCATGACGCAACTGGCGATTGCTGTCGATTCGCTGGGCCGTCAGGTGCAGGGCGTCGATCACGGTGTTGCCGGTCACGAACGAGATGCCCTGCAGGCGTTCGCCCAGCACGTTGCGGCGCGACTCGGCGGTAGGCGCGAACAGGTGATCGGAAATCAGATCGATGCAGCGACGATTCATCTCTTCAGGCCACGGCTGACGGATATCGCCGGTGCGCAGACCCGCTTCAACGTGGCCGATGGGGATGCGGCGATGAAAAGCCGACATGGCCGCCACCATCGCTGATGTGGTGTCGCCATGAACCAGCACCTTGTCCGGCTTCATCTCGTCCAGAATCGGGTCGATCGCCGCGTAAAGCGCGGCCGTCAGAGAATTCAGCGTCTGATCCGGGCGCATCACATCGAGGCTGTAGTCGGCTTTGAGCTCGAACATGTCCAGCACCTGTTGCAGCATGCTTTGATGCTGCCCGGTAATGCAGATTCTTGAGTCGATACCCGGCTCTGCAGCCAATGCTCTGACCAGGGGAGCCATTTTGATGGCCTCCGGACGAGTACCGAAAATGGAAAGGACCTTCATTCTGGGGTGCAGACCAGCCATTATTTCCTCCCGCGCCTTTAGCGCGCCGCACAGCAGCAAAAACCAGGCTGAGAACAGCTTGGTGAGACTGCGAGTTGATGAGTTTCTCGGGCGGAAAGATCGGAGTTTGTGGCTCGATGTTCACTTCAGTGTGAATGTAGCAATATGCCTTGTTACCCGGAATTGTCGGGATTATTAGCAGAACAAGATAATAAAGCAAAACGTTTTATTAAGTATTTTTCAAAGTAACAATGGGTAGGAACTTTAGTTTTTCACCACGGTCAGTACAGGGTTGTATTTTTTGAAAAAAGGCGCTTAGGCCAATGAATGCGGGGTCTTCGGGGGCTCTTGGTAACGCTTTTCCTGCTGTTTTGAGTGCTGGGTTATTCGCTGTAATTCTGGATGATGGCAAAAAGTTCCAACAAAAATATCAGCAGCGAGGTGTGCGTCACTACAGCAGAATCCTGACGCCTGTTTAATGACAGGAAGAGAGAAGGGGTTCACAAAAATGACGCTGATATAATGACGCTTGGGAACTTTGATTATGTACCGAGTTTGACACGCTGAGCGGCAGACGGGATGTTAGGAATTAGCTTAGATGCTGTTCAAGTTTGCGCGGCATATACAGTATTGAGTTGTAGCAGCAATACGGGTGATTGCCCAGCCATTAAATGAGAATGATTGGCGACCCCCTCGCAATGAGGGGAGTCGCAGCCCACAGCGGAATCAGTCTTTCGCCTCGGCCGGTTCTGACAGCTCGCTGAGCGCGGTCGCGTTGTTCTTGAACGCCGCGGCGAATACGGCGCGATTCTTGGCCATGTAAATGCTCGCGTCCTCTGCATGCTTCTCCGAGATCCCCGGCACGTTCTTGATCAGGACGTCGGTGAGAAGCTCGGCCAGCTCGAGCATTTGGTCGTGCGCATCGGCGAGTTTACGGTCCACGAAAGTAGTCTCCAGATCGCGGGTACTGCGGTAAAGGGTTTCAACAGCCATTTTGGCCTCGTCGTCTTATCCAGTGTTGAAAGGGCTAGACCCGGACGTTCAGGGCGTCGTGCTCTGACCAGCGGGTATGCAAAGCATTGATCGTGCATGACCAGCGCGCCGGTCAGGTGTAGCGGGGCACTGCGTGAAGACCTTTAGGGAGGCAGGCCTGCGACGCAACAGCGGAAGCGATTTCGCTATTACTGTGTTTTTATACAGTAAAAGCCATGTGCCAATCAAGCCCCGCCTGAATAGTGGCGTTTACGCATCTTTTTTGCGCTGCAAATGTGCCTTGCGACAACCCGCCGCGCTCTCAACCATAGCCTATGGCCCTGTTCCTGCTTTAAAAAGCAGGCCACAAGGGTGTCACGAGTACCCGGCATCATCCGGTCGGCATAAACGAAGGTTCAGAGGTAACGCGTCATGGGGAATAAATGGGCAGTAAAGATAAGACACCGCGTACATGCGCAGGCCGAGTCACTGGGCAACCTGTGTGTGGAGAGCTTCCACTTTCTCGCCCTGTTCGCGATCGGTGCGATCACTGCCTGGGCGTCAGTGGTCGCATTCCTGGGGATGGTCGAGAAAGGCAACGTCACGGTCGATGACATCCTGCTGCTGTTCATCTACCTCGAGCTGGGGGCGATGACCGGGATTTATTTCAAGACCAACCACATGCCCGTGCGCTTCCTGATCTATGTTGCGATCACTGCACTGACCCGGCTGCTGATTTCCGACGTGTCCCATCACAACCCGCCGGACATCGGCATCATCTACCTGTGTGGCGGCATCCTGTTGCTGGCGTTTGCGATTCTGGTGGTGCGCTATGCGTCGTACAAGTACCCGTCAGCGAAGATTCCCGATTCGTCCAGCACCGTCAAAGGTGCAGTGACGGAAGAAAAGGGCGAGATCTGATCGAAGGCAGTGGCGGCATCTGTGCAAGATGCCGCCAGCAATGTTGCTGGACAGGAGCCCAATCAGTTCAGCCAGACCCCGGCACGCCAGTGCCAGCCGTCACCGGCGCTTTCCCAGTGCGGATGTACATAGTGATAGCCGGGACGCTCTGCTTCCCAGTGGCCATGCACCGGCACGAAACGCTGGCCGTTCCAGTGCCAGTAACCGCGTGCCCATATATAGCCGGGACGAGGCGCCGGTTCCACCTCGACGACGCGTTCCGGTGGCGGTTGTGGCGCGATCACTTCTTCAACGTATTCGTGATGGACATGCGGCCGTTCATGAACCACGCGCTCCTCGACACAGCCTGACGCTATCGCAAGTGATGCGATCAATACCCCATAACGTAAGTACATGTTGCCTCCTCGGAATCAACCGCAGGTGCAGTGGCGCTGAGCTCAGTGCCCAGTCGCTCGAATGTTTCTGCGCAAGGATTGTTGTAGCAGGATGTATCTGTACTTTTGCTGAAGAGGAGGAAGGGGGAATGATAGCGAAAGGCCGGTTTTACTGGGGGGAAAGCCCGTTCAAGCAGGCTGGAAAGTATTGAGCGGCATCGGGATAGTCTTGCTCTGTGCAGTGCCAACAACGGCACTGCACAGTGGGGAAGGGCAGGCGTGCATCAAACCCCGGCATTCACCGTTGCCTGGCTCTGTGGCCACAGACCATTGGCCGGGACAGGTGTCTTTTTCAGCGTCGCGCCGTCAGTCATCGCTGCAAGGATCTTGATCGCGCTGTCGCCACGTTCGATGGCGATGCCGAATTGCACGCTTTCTATCAGCTTGCGCAAGCGTTGTGGATCATTGCGTTGGGCAGCGCTGATCAAGCGCTTGGCAACGACGCCGCATTCGTTGGACAAGGTCAGCATGATGCTGCCGTCCAGCCCTTGAATGCTCAGATTCACCCGATAGTCAGGGTGAAACGTGTCCGTGATCATCTGAAAAGGATTGTCCATATCATTCACCTGCTCAATGGTCTGCATAAGTTGACCGGGTATTAGTCCTTTTGGTTCTCGACGACTGATCAGCGGTTGCGTTACTCCTGCGCTTGCTGCTGACGGTGTTGCTGTCGTCTTTCGCGTTGATGACAGGGTTTCGTTTAGAGAAGCTTTGACGCATTCACGACGTTCAGTTCGCGCCAGAAAGTGGCCGTCCTGATGGCCTGCCTCGTGGCGCGTACTACAGGGCTTTGCATGGTTCGGGCCATATTGCAGGGGCGATGCGCTAGAAGCCGCCGAGCGGGCGCACTCCGCAGCCGCTTCCTGGTTGGCTTTGCCACAGGTCGAGCCGTTCAGTTCGGTTGAGAAAAGTGCTTTCCAAGCCGGGCGAAAAACAGCTCCCGGACATGGCCTGCTCGTCTCGCGAATGCGTTTTGCTTATGACTTTTTCGAGTGATTGTCTGACACTCCGACAACCGAATCTTGACGTCAGAGATTCGTAAAGACGGGGTCGAAACCGTACTCGCCCACTGTCCAGGTTCTGACGTTGAGCGTCGTGCTGCGGAGCTGCGGGATGAGTGTTGAACGCTTGTCGGTATGACTGGCTGACTTGCCTGCTCATGGAAGCGAGCAGCATGTTTTTTTGCTCGCCGATGGTGCTCAGGTACAGCGCTCGGCTGCACGGCGCTGAATGTTAAATTCGATGGACGGCACCCGGCGATCGAAATGGCGGCGAGGCTAGCGACGGGTCAAGGTGGCCAAAGCTGTGCAGCGAGCGTTTGTGGTGCGTACTGATTGGGGCGTGAACCCATGGCGAACAAAAAGGGCGAACCGTTGCCGGTTCGCCCTTTTCTTGCAAAACGTGTCAGTGAAGCATCAGGTCAGACGAGCGGCTTCTTTCTCCTGCTCTTTTTCCAGAAATTCTTCTTCGAGCAGCGCGTCCGGACTGACCGGATCTTCATCCTGTTCGGCAATGGTCGGTGCGGCGCCTCGTTTGCCGCGCAGTTTGCCAAACAGATGCTCGAGGGCGTGATCGAGTTTTACAGCAGCGCCATCCACAGCCTGATCTACCGTATCGGCCTTGTGGGAAACAGAAATGGGTTGGTGTCCTTTGGGGCGAGCTTCCATCTGGCACTTGATGTCGTGCGGGCCAGGCTTGTCGCCGTTTTCGTCGCGGATGTGGACTTCCACGCGGGTCAGGTTTTCATCGTAGTGTTCGAGCGTGCTTTCAACGGTGGTACGAACCCACTCCTCCAGTCGGATACTGCTTTCGATGTGATTATCGCTATTGACCTGGATTTGCATAGTTAATCCTTATTAGGGCTTGCTCGTGCGAGGCTGGACTGCACGATTCCTGGCGGAATCGATTTCGTTTGCGCTCATTCACAGTGTTGGCGGCAATGGCCTGACAATTCAACCCCAATGTGTAAGAAATATTTCGCAGCAAAAAATGGCTGCCCTGGCGCGAGGCTGCGAATCAGGAACGGACGCAGAGCGTCCAGAACGGCATTCCCACGCGGAGCGTGAGGAACGAGAGGTGTCCGGGAGAACACTGCTCTGGCGCTCTGGCGTCCGAAACTAGAACGCGACCGACGTCTGTACGTACACCGTGCGCGGTTCGCCGACGTATTTGCCGCGGTTGTTGTCGTCGAACGAGCGGGTGTAGTACTGGCGGTTGAAGATGTTCTTCATCCCGACCGCTACGTTGAGGTCAGACAGTTGCGGGCCGAAATCGTAGTTGGCTCGGGTGCTGAACAGCATGTACCCAGGGATCTTGCCGGTGCTGCCATCGGCGCTTTCAGTCGAGGTATTGGCGTTGTCGGCAAACTGGTCGCTCTGGAAGGAGCTGTCGAAATTGAGCTTCCACGGCCCTTCGGTGTAGCTGACGCCCATCGTTCCCTTGTGCTTTGACGAGAACGGCACGCGATTGCCCTTGTTCGGGCCGTCTTCGCGGATCGTGGCGTCGACGAAGGCGTAGGTCGCGTAGATATCGTAGCCGGCCAGCATCGGGCTCAGGCCTTCCAGTGCATAGTTGACGCTGGTCTCGATGCCCTGATGGCGCGTCTCGCCGCGTGCGATCACCGTGTCGTTGGTCTGGTTGCTGTCGTACTGGTTGTCGAAATTGATCAGGAATGCGCCGATCTCGGCCCGCAGGTTGCCATTGTCGTAGCGTGTGCCCAGTTCCCAGGTGCGGGCTTTTTCCGGTTTGACTTCATCCCCGGTGACGCGGTTAGGCATCTGGCTGTATTGCACGCTGCCGAACGAGCCTTCGGTGTTGGCGTACAGGTTCCAGGTGTCGGTCAGGTGATAAAGCACGTTCAACGCCGGCAACGCAGTGCTGTAATCGCCCTGGTAGCGTGCGTTGGTGAGGTTGTTGTTCTGCGCGGTGTCGATCATCTCGTAGCGAACGCCCGGCGTGATGGTCCACTTGCCGATATCGATGCGGTCGTCGATGTAGAACGCATGCGCTTCGGTCGCGCCGCGTGTGTCGCGGTCGTTGCGGCTGGCGGTGGTCGGCAGGTTGCCGGTGACCGGTTCGCGGTAGCGCAGTTCGTGACCGGCTTCGTTGACGTAGCGGTAGCCAACGCCGACTTCATGCCAGGTTTCGCCCAGCGCAAAGCCTTGCGAGAAGCGCGTTTCCAGACCGCGTACCCAGTATTCGCGGGGCGACAGGGAAACGAAGCTGCCCTGATCCAGATAGCCGCTGCGCAGGGTCTTGGTGAAGAACGTGTTGGCGGTGAAGACGCGCGCGTCCTGTTCGTAGCGATAGCCGAAGTTGAACATCGTGCGACGGCCCCAGAACTTGTCCTTCAGGCGCGTCGACTGGTAAGGGTCGGCGTCGTAGTCCTTGACGCTCAGGCCGCCGGGCATCTGCGCTTCGCCATCGTAGTACTGTGCCATGGCGTTGAGGCTGTTGGCTTCGTCGATCTGGTATTTACCCTTGAGGATCAGGTCGTCGATTTCGGTATCGCTGTGTTCACGCCAGTCACCGCCGCGCACGCCGGAATACAGAATCGCACCGCCCAGGCCGTTGTCTGCGGTGCCGCCGGCCAGCAGGTTGCCGGTGGTCTTGAAGCCGTCGTGGCTGGACGACGGGCTGGTCTCGGTTTGTATGCCGCCCTTGAGAGTAGGTGCATCAGGGATCGCGCGGGTCACGAAGTTGACGATGCCGCCCACGTTCTGCGGACCGTAACGGACTGCGCCACCGCCACGCACCACATCGACTGCGTCCATGTTGCCCATGCTGATCGGTGCGAACGACAGTTGCGGCTGGCCATAGGGCGCGAATGGCACCGGGATACCGTCCATCAGCACGGTAGAGCGCGACGCCAGGCGTGGATTGAGGCCGCGAATGCCGAAATTCAGCGCCATGTCGTGGCTGCCGGTGCCGTTGTTGTCCGGCGCATTGACGCCCGGAATGCGATTGAGCACTTCACGCGCCGCTGTCGCTCCGACCCGCTCGAACTCCTCACGACGAATCACGTCACGTGCGCCGGGATGTTCGAAAACGTTGGTTTGCTGCGCCGCGCCCAGCCAGTCGCCTACCACCGTGGAGACACCCAGCTCGATCGGCGCGCCAACAGCATTGACCGGTTGCAGGGTGAAGCCGTTATTGCCATCGGCCATGGCCTGCAGGCCGGTGCCTTCGAGCAAGGCGTTGAGGCCCTGCTCAGGTGTGTACTGACCTTCCAGGCCACGGCTTTTCAGGCCGCTGGTGATCTGCGAACCATACGAAATCAGCACGCCAGACTCACGACCGAACTGGCTCAGCGCCGCTTCAAGCTCGCTCGGCGCAATGTGATACACCTTGGGTGCGACCTCTGCAGCCTGCACCATCGACAGACTGCCGACCGAGAGGCTGGCACCGAAAATGACATGGCGCAATGTGCGCACCAGCGGTGAAAGTTGAGTAGGGCGGGCTGACATGCAGGAGTCCTTTGACCGGAAGGTTGAGAGAGGCTTTCCCTGTCTGTCACGCGAGGATCGAAAAACGGCTCACGCTTTTTGAAAAATTTTAGCCGGCCAGCGCAAATCCAGCTGTCATCCAAAAACCGCTGTGTGACGCAGAGCGTCACGAACGGCATTCCCACGCGGAGCATGGGGACGATAGTCAGCGGAGTTTCAGTCCCGTATTTCGGGCTCTTCAGGATGTGTACGTCACCATGAGGACCCGGCGTGGAAACGAGCAATCACGATCAAACCCGCGCCTGCACGTTCACCCAATACCGCGTGAAGCGTTGCACGCGCACCGGGAGGGCGCGTTCGAGCATGTCGAGGATGCGCTCGCTGTCGGCCAGTGGGTAACTGCCGGAAATAAGCAGCCCGGCAACCTTCGCATCGCAATTGAGACGACCGCGGCGGTAGCGGCCCAACTCTGCGAGAAAATCCACCAGCCTCATGCGCGACGCCACCAGCATCCCGTCCGCCCAGGCGCCACTGCCTGCGTCCAGCGGACGAACCTTGTCCCAGGCATCACGGCTGAACGTCACCTGTTGGCTGGCCAGCAGCATCAAACCGGGGCCGCTCTTGCCGGCAGGGACTATTTCAAGGGCTCCGGCAAACACGGCCAACTGCGTGCGCCCATTCAGTTGACGCAGGTTGAAACGACTGGCGCCTGTCGACGCCCTGACCGAGCCTTCGGCACTCAACAGGTTCAGCGGGCGCGTGTCCGCCGAGGCCGTCATGAGGATTTCGCCCTGCAGCAGTTCGATCAGGCGCTGCTGAGCATCAAAACGCACATCCACCGCGCTGGCAGTATTCAACTGCACCTGACTGCCGTCGCTCAACGCCACTTTGCGCTGTTCACCCACGCCACTGTCGTAGTCGGCCAGCAAAGGTTGCAGGGCGATCTGCTCGCGCAGGCTCCAGCCCGCTGCCGAGCCTGCGCCGAGCAGCAACAGCAGCTTCAACGCATGCCGACGGCTGGCGGACTTCGGCGCATTGAGTGCCGCGTGCGCCAGCGGCGAGGACAGTCCACTCAGGCGCTGATTGACCCGCTGCATGTGCGCCCACGCCCGTTGATGCTCGACGTTGCCATTGAGCCACAGCTGCCAGGCGTGCTGACGGCGGGCATCCAGCGTGCCCTCCTGCATTTCCAGCAGCCAGCCAACGGCCTGCTGTGCCACGGCGGGCGAGATGTCGGATTTGTTCAGGGACTCGCTGTTGGTGTTCATAGGGCGAAATAGCAGCGCAGGGCGGCCTTGTGCAGATGGCGCTTGACCGTGGCGATGGAAATACCCAGTTCGGCAGCGATCCGGCCATGGCTCAAACCGTCGACCTGCGACAGCAGAAACGCCTGCTTGACCAGGGTCGGCAGGCCGTCCAGCAGTTGATCGAGTTCCACCAGGGTTTCGAGAATGATCGCCCGCTCTTCTTCCGAAGGCGCCACGCTCTCCGGCAGTGCGGCCAGTGCCTGATAGTAGGCGTGCTCCAGGTCCTGACGCCGGTAGTGATTGCACAGCACGCGCTTGGCAATCGTCGTCAGAAAGGCACGCGGTTCGATAATCTGCGACGTATCGCGTGCGCCCAGGACCTTGATGAAGGTGTCCTGCGCCAGATCTGCCGCGCTGTGCGGGCAGCCGAGCCTGCGCCGCAACCAGGTCGTCAGCCAGACGTTGTGTGCCCTGTACAGGCCTTCGACAGTGTGATTGAGAGCGGAGTGGGCGACGGGCATCACGGGAAACAATCCACGGGGACTCATTGATGGCGTGGATTCTGGCAGACTCTTTTGCGTATGAGAATATTTATCATTAATATTGCGGTTCATTTGTCCCGTTCGGGATGAATGGCGCACACCGCCGGCTTTCGTTGCGACCCCTTCCTGGCCGCTTGTGACCGGCTTCCCTGGTTTCATGAATCAATGCAGACCCTTTGATGGATGTCACCACCGCAAGCCGCCCGTTGCCGGAAAAGCGCACGGCAAAAGCCAGAACCAGGGGCGTGACGGCTGCCTATCGCCTTGCCATTGTCTCGCGGACACTGGCTGCGGTATTTGCCGGTTACCTGCTGGCGTCGTTGTTCAGTACCTGCATCGCACAATGGCTGCCGATTACCCGCGCCGAAGCGGTGGTGACGGGGATGATGTTCTCGTTTCTCGCCTATCTGGGCGCGGTGCTCTGGTGTTTTGCCTGCCGCACGGCGCTGCAGGCGTGGGTCGGGGTGCTGACGCCCTGTGCACTGCTGGGCGCGGCCTACGCCTGTGGTCGGTGGTTGCTGTGAAGGAGGGCTTTCGCCAGTCGATGGCCTGGTTGCACACCTGGGTCGGTTTACTGTTTGGCTGGTTGCTGTTCGCGATTTTTCTGACCGGCACGCTTTCCTATTTCAAGGACGAGATTACCCACTGGATGCAGCCGGAGATTCCGGTGCGCGCCCTTGATGCAGGCGCCAGCGTGCAACAGGCTCAGCTTTATCTGCAAAGCCATGCCGCCGGGGCTACGCGCTGGTTCATCAGTCTGCCCGATCAGCGCACGCCCGGCCTGATGGTCGGCTGGCTGCCCGAAGGCAAACAGGGCCAGCGCAACAACTTCGTACGCAAGCTGCTCGATCCGCAGACCGGCAGTGAGGTGCAGGCGCGTGACACACGCGGTGGCGATTTCTTCTACCGGTTTCACTATCAACTGCAGATGCCATATCCCTGGGGCCGATGGTTGGCAACCAGCGCCGCGATGGTGATGCTGGTCGCGCTGATCACCGGCATCATCATTCACAAGAAGGTTTTCAAAGAGTTCTTCACCTTTCGTCCGCGCAAGGGCCAGCGTTCCTGGCTGGACGGGCATAACGCGCTGGGCGTGCTGGTGCTGCCGTTTCACCTGATGATCACTTACAGCAGTCTGGTGATCTTCATGTCGATGGTGATGCCCGCGAGCATTCTCAGCCAGTACGACACCGTCCAGGCCTTCTACAGCGAAGCCTATCCGTTTCCGGAAACGGTCAAGCGCGAAGGCACCGCTGCGCCGCTGGTGGCGCTTGCGCCATTGGTCAACGCAGCGAATGCGAAATGGGACAGCGGTCAGGTGGGTCGGGTTATCGTTAATAATCCGGGCGACAGCACCGCTTCGATTCTGCTGACGCGTGACGACAAGGGCAGCATTGTGCCGGACCGGGGCGGGGCGCTGACGTTCAGCGGTGCCAGCGGCGAACTGTTGAACGAAGTGCCCGAGCGCCCGCTGGCGCTGCTGATTTCCAGCGGGATGTATGGCCTGCACGTGGGCCATTTCGCCGAACCGTTGCTGCGCTGGCTGTACTTCATTTTTGGTGTCGCCGGGACTGCAATGATCGGCACCGGCTTGGTGATGTGGCTGGGCAAGCGTCAGCTCAAACACGCCAAGACCGGCGTGCTGCCGCTGGAACTGCGTGTGGTCGAAGTGCTGAACATTGCCAGCATGTCCGGGTTGATGATCGCCGTGGCCAGCTTTTTCTGGGCCAATCGTTTGCTGCCTGGCGGATTCGCCGGGCGTGCTGATTGGGAGGTCAGCGTGTTCTTCACGGTTTGGGCCGTGTCAGTCATGCATGCTGCGCTGCGCAAGGGGCGTAGCGCATGGCGAGAACAACTGTGGCTCGGCGCGCTGCTGTTCGCCGGTCTGCCGGTGCTCGATCTGCTGATCTGCGGTCGCTATCTGCTGGATGCGTTGATGTCAGGAAACCGGGTGTTGGCGGCTTTTGACCTGACGGTGCTGGTCACCGGGCTGTTCCTGGGCTGGGCGGCGCTGAAGTTCAAGGCTGCGCCTGCCGGTAAAACCTCCCGCGTCTCGTTGCCGGTCGTGCCTCAGGAGGCCCCCTGATGCTGCTGGCGGCCTTGCTCTGTTATGTGGGGTTCACGTGCCTGTGTCTGTCCATGGCCCGACATTACGGTGAACTGCTCAAGGGGCCGTTGACCGAACAGCGGCGATGGCTGCTCAAACTGGCTGGCTGGGGGGCGCTGTTACTGTCGTCGTGGGCTGCGGTTCATGACTGTGGCTGGATGATGGGGACGGTGTACTGGTTCGCTGCGCTGATGGGCAGCGCGGTGTTGCTGGTTGCGTTGCTGTCGTTCCGTCCGCGTTGGGTGCTGGCACTGGCGGGGTGTGGGGCGCTGTTGAGCCCGTTGGCCGCGGTAGGTCAGTTATTGGCCTAACGCCGTTCTGTATTCACCCGGTGTCGCCCCTGTGGCCTGACGAAAGCGGTTGCTGAAATGGCTGGCGCTGGCGAACCCGCAGGCCAGCGCGATCTCGCCCAGCGGCTTGCCGGTGCCGCGCAGTAACTGGCGCGCCCGCTCGATACGCCGCGCCAGCAGGTACTGGTGCGGCGGCAAACCGAAGCTTTCGCGAAACATGCGTGCGAAGTGGTATTCCGACAGCGCGCACAGGCCGGCCAGTTGGCCAAGGCTCAGCGGGTCGGCGAGATGCATTTCGATGAAGTCCACCAGATGCCGGCGCAGGTGCGGCGCCAGGCCGCCTTTCAAGCGCAGCCCTTCGCGCAGCCCAGCCTGGCTGAGCAGCGCATGGCTGACCATCTCGTGCGCCAGGCTGCTGGTCAGCAGGCGCTCGCCGGGTTCTGCCCAGTTCAGGCGAATCAGCTGCCGGAAGCGTGCCGCCTGTGCGGGGTCTTCCAGAAAGGTGTTTTCCCGCAGTTGCATCTCGCGCGGCTCACGGTCCAGCAGGGTCACGCAGCCCAGCGCAAACTGTTCCGGGCTGAAATACAGATGCGCCAGACGGATCTCGCCATTCACTACCCAGGCGGACTCATGGCCGGCAGGCAAGATGCACAGTTTGCCCGGCGCGCCTTTCTGGTCGGGTCTGCCGCGGCGAAAGGTCCCGGTACCGTCCTCGATATAGCACGACAGCGTATGGTGGGTCGGTGCGTGATATTCCTGAGAGTCATGCCGATTGTTCCACAACGCCGCCACCAACCCGTCGCCCAGCGGCGCGCTTTGCTCCAGATGGGCATTGGGCGAACTGTTCAGGGCCTGAAAGACCTGGATGGATTCAATGGTGGGCATGACGATTCCTCTAGGATTTGTATCCTACTCGCTGGCGACGCCGCTGCCAGTAGCGCTTGAAGCAAATGCGCAAGATTGTGCAAGCGCTGGCAGACCGGCACGCAGCAGACTGATGGCTCATCAAGGAGCCTGCACCATGAACCTCTCGCTTTATCTGCTGACCGTGCTGATCTGGGGCACCACCTGGATCGCTCTGAAACTCCAACTCGGCGATGTCGCGATTCCGGTATCGATCGTCTATCGCTTTGCTCTGGCAGCGTTGGTGCTGTTTGCATTCCTGTTGCTGAGCAAGCGTCTGCAGCCGGTCAATCGTCGTGGCCAGTTGATTTGCCTGGCGCAGGGCGTGTGCCTGTTCTGCGTCAACTTCATGTGCTTCTACACGGCCAGCCAGTGGATACCCAGTGGCCTGATCGCGGTGGTGTTCTCGACCTCGACACTGTGGAATGCGCTGAACGCACGGGTGTTCTTTCGTCAGAAAATCGCCAGCAATGTACTGGCCGGTGGCGCCATGGGCCTGATCGGTCTGGCCTGTCTGTTCTGGCCTGAAATGTCCGCGCATGGCGCGAGCCGGCAGACCCTGATCGGCCTGGGACTGGCCTTGCTCGGCACGCTGTGCTTCTCGGCGGGCAACATGCTGTCGAGCCTGCAGCAGAAAGCCGGTCTGCGTCCGCTGACCACCAATGCGTGGGGGATGTTCTACGGGGCAACGATACTGGGCATGTATTGCCTGCTGAGCGGCACGTCGTTCACCTTCGAATGGAACACGCGCTACGTAGGCTCACTGCTGTTTCTGGTGATCCCCGGCTCGGTGATTGCGTTCACTGCCTACCTGACCCTGGTCGGGCGCATGGGGCCGGAGCGTGCGGCTTACTGCACGGTGCTGTTCCCGGTCGTGGCGCTGAATATCTCCGCCTGGGTGGAAGGCTATCAGTGGACCTTGGCTGCCTTGCTGGGGCTGGTGCTGGTGATGGTCGGCAACGTGCTGGTGTTCAGGAAGATCAGACCGGTTGCCGTCGTGGTCGGCGGCAAACTGGCCTGAGTTGGTGGCTATCGTGCCTTTCCGGCAGATCGGCAGAGGCGCGGGCTTCAGCCTTTCCACACCTGCGGGTTGACCAGATCCTGTGGTCGTTCACCGAGCAGCGCGCTGCGCAGGTTGCCGTAGGCGCGGTCGGCCATGGCCTGACGGGTTTCGGTGGTGGCTGAGCCGATGTGCGGCAGGGTCACCGCGTTCTTCAATTGGAACAGCGGCGATTCGCTCAGCGGCTCTTTTTCGTAGACGTCCAGACCGGCACCGCGAAGGGTGCCGTTCTGCAGCGCTTCGATCAGCGCGGGTTCATCGACGATCGGGCCGCGGGCGATGTTGACCAGGATGGCGCCGGGCTTCATCAGGCTCAGCTCGCGGCGGCCGATCAAGTGTTTGGTCTTTTCACTCAGCGGCACGACCAGGCAGACGAAATCCGCTTCGGCCAGCAATTGATCCAGGCTGCGAAATTGTGCGCCCAGCTCCTGTTCGAGCTCGGTCTTGCGGCTGTTGCCGCTGTACAGAATCGGCATGTTGAAACCCAGACGACCACGGCGGGCAATGGCTGCGCCGATGTTACCCATGCCGACGATCCCCAGCGTCTTGCCATGCACATCGGTGCCGAAGTGCGGCGGTTCGATGCTCCGCGTCCACTGTCCGGCCTTGGTGTAGGCATCCAGTTCGGCGACCCGGCGAGCGCTGCTCATGATCAGCGAGAAGCCCAGGTCGGCGGTGCTTTCGGTCAGTACATCCGGCGTGTTGGTCAGCAGAATGCCGCGCTCGCTCAGGTAGTCGACGTCGTAGTTGTCGTAGCCCACCGAAATGCTGGACACCACCTCCAGCTTCGTGGCGTTCTGCAGTTGTTCGCGACCCAGCTTGCGGCCTGCGCCGATCAGCCCGTGGGATTCAGGCAAGGCTTCTGCAAACTGCGCGTTGATATCACCCTGTTTGGGGTTGGGCACGATCACGTTGAAATCTTGCGCCAGGCGCTCGGCCATTTCAGGAGAAACACGGCTGAAGGCGAGTACGGTTTTTTTCATTGGGCAGTCACTCTCGAGCGGTTGAATGAGTAGCACGCTAACATTCCTCCCCGCTCTTTGGCAGCCGCTTTTTGCAGTTGTACGATGTCAGTACGATGACTTGAGAGCCTGCACATGCAGATCGGCTTCATCGGCAGCGAGAATTTCCGGCAGGGAACCGCGCAGGTATTCAACCCAGGTTCTGATCTTCGCATCCAGATACTGGCGTGAAGGGTAGATGGCGTACAGGTTCAGCTCTTGCGAGCGGTAATCGGACAATACGCGCACCAGTGTGCCGTTGCGCAGCCCCTCGATCGCCGAGTAGATCGGCAGAATGCCAATCCCCATGCCGCTGGAAATCGCAGTTTTCATCGCATCCGCAGAGTTGACCAGCAGCGGCGAGCTGTTGATGGTGACCATTTCCTGGCCTTCCGGGCCGTCGAACAGCCACTTGTCCAGCGGGAACACCGGGCTCACCAGACGCAGACACGCATGATTCAGCAGGTCGGCAGGCTTGTGGGCCATGCCGAACGTTTTCACGTACTCGGGGGACGCGCACACGATGCTGTAGGTAATGCCCAGGCGCTGAGACACAAAGCCCGAGTCAGCCAGTTCGCTGGCCAGCACGATCGACACGTCATAGCCTTCTTCCAGCAAGTCCGGCACGCGGTGAGTCATGGTCAGATCGAACGCGACGTCCGGGTGGTTACGCCGGTAACGGGCGATGGCGTCGATCACATAATGCTGGCCGACGCCGGGCATCGAATGCACTTTGAGCTGCCCGGCCGGGCGGGCATGAGCGTCGCTGGCTTCGGCCTCGGCTTCTTCTACCGAGGCGAGAATCTGTTCGCAGCGCAACAGATAACGCTTGCCTGCTTCGGTGAGGGCAATGCGTCGGGTGGTGCGATTGAGCAGGCGCGTCTGTAAATGTGCTTCAAGGTTGGAGACCGCGCGCGAGACGTTAGCGGTGGTGGTGTCCAGCACGGCGGCGGCAGCAGTGAAGCTGCCCGCTTGCGCCACGCAGCTGAAGGCACGCATGTTTTGCAGGGTGTCCATGGGTACTTCTCTGAGTAGATGGCAAATTGTGACATGAAGTAACGGATGCATGTATCCAGACCAAAGGATTATCGCCGTTTCAGTAACAAAGATTCACAAATCTCCCCGCTTATCGCCGCGTCGAGCGCCGCCTAGAATCGCCGCCATTCAAGGTGTGTCACCTTCGTTCGGGAACTTGCAGCTGTGCCGCGTCGCATCATCAGAGGGCTCTGGCCCGTCGGTATCCTGGCTTTTACGCTGGTCCTCAACGGCTGTATCGGAACACATGGAATCAAACCGCAGGGCACTGTCCTGCACGCCGACAGCCTGGCCACGGATCAGGCGATTCAGGGCGCTGCCCTCGACGCCCATTGGCCCGCAGCGCAATGGTGGCGTGCCTACGGCGATGCGCAACTGGACCGCTGGGTCGAGATGGCGACGCTGGGCAGCCCGAGTCTGGCACTTGCCGCGGCTCGTGTGCGCCAGGCGAGAGCGATGGCGCAGGTCGCCGAGTCCGCCGAGGCTGTGCAACTGCAAGGCAACGCCAGCCTGATGCGTCACGACTGGCCCGAGGATCAGTTTTATGGCCCCGGCGCGCTGGCCGATACTCGCACCTGGGACAACAATGCGTCACTGGGCCTGAGCTACGCGCTGGATCTGTGGGGACGTGAACGCAACGCCAGCGAGCAGGCCGTTGATCTGGCGCACGTGAGTGCTGCCGAGCAGCGTCAGGCGCAGCTCGAATTGCAGGAAAACGTGGTGCGCGCCTACATCCAGCTGTCCCTCGACTACGCCCGACTGGATATCGCCGAGGCGGCACTGGCCCAGCAGCAACAGATACTCGACCTGGCGCAGCGTCGCCTCAAGGGCGGGATCGGTACGCACTTCGATGTCAGTCAGGCCGAAACCCCGCTGCCTGAGGCGCATCGGCAGATCGACGCGCTGCAAGAGGCCATCGCGTTGGGTCGAAACCAGCTGGCCGCGCTGGCAGGCAAGGGGCCGGGGCAGGGTGCGGCCTTGCAGCGGCCTGCGCTGTCCTTGCACACCTCACTCACATTGCCCTCGACATTGCCTGCCGAACTGCTGGGCCAGCGGCCTGACGTGGTGGCCGCTCGCTGGCAGGTGGCGGCGCAGGCGCGCGGTATCGACGTTGCGCATGCGGGCTTTTATCCCAATGTCGATCTGGTCGGCAGCCTGAGCTACATGGCCACGGGCGGCGGCATGCTGGAGTTTCTGACCGGCAGCAAACTGGGTTACAAGGTCGGGCCGGCCATCAGCCTGCCGATCTTCGACGCTGGACGCTTGCGGGCGGAACTGGGGCAGGCGTCGGCTGCTTACGATCAGGCCGTTGCGCATTACAACCAGACGCTGGTGATGGCGCTGAAAAGTGTCTCCGACCAGTTGATTCGGCGTGCCTCGATGGACAAGCAGCAGGCACTCGCTGCCGAGTCGGTGGCGTCTGCGCAAAAGACCTACGACATCGCGTTGATCGCCTGGCAGCGCGGCCTGACCGATTACCTGAACGTGCTCAATGCGCGCACGCAGCTGTTCCGCCAGCAGCAGATTCAGCAGCAGGTCGAGGCCGCGCGGCTGGAAGCCTACGCCGGGCTGGTGGTGGCGCTGGGCGGTGACGGTGGCGAGAGTGGCAATCCCACTGGTCATTCCGCTGACACTGCTGCCAAGTCCGGGGGCGGGCAATGATCGCCTCGCTACAGCGCATCACCGACCTGCCGTGGCGTCGCGAATTACACAGCTGGGCGCGCAGTGACGGGGTGACCTGGGTTTACATCTTCAAGGTGCTGCTCGCCGCATTCCTCACCTACTGGCTGGCACTGCGCCTGGAACTGCCGCAGCCGCACACGGCGATGATCACGGTGTTCATCGTCATGCAGCCACAGAGCGGACAGGTGTTCGCCAAGAGTTTTTATCGCCTGCTGGGGACGCTGGCCGGGTCGGCGATGATGGTGCTGTTGATGGCCCTGTTTGCGCAGAACCCGCTGCCGTTTCTCGGCAGCCTCGCGCTCTGGGTCGGTCTGTGTTCGGCCGGTGCGGCGCGCTATCGCAACTTTCGCGCGTACGGTTTTGTGCTGGCCGGGTACACCGCCGCCATGGTGGGGCTGCCTGCCCTGGCGCATCCGGAAGGTTCGTTCATGTCGGCGGTGTGGCGGGTACTGGAAATCACTCTGGGTATCCTGTGTTCCACGGCCATCAGCGCAGCGGTGCTGCCGCAGAGCTCCAGCGCAGCGATGCGCAACGCGCTTTATCTGCGCTTCGGCGGGTTCGCGCGCTTCGTGGTCAACGGCCTGCGCGGCGATATTTCACGCGCTGAATTTGAAACCGGCAATGTACGTTTTGTGGCCGAGGCCATCGGCCTTGAAGGGCTGCGCAGCGTCACGGTATTCGAAGACCCGCACATGCGTCGCCGCAACGGTCGACTCAACCGTTTGAACAGCGAATTCATGGCGGTTACCACGCGCTTCAATGCCCTGCACCAATTGCTCGAGCGTTTGCGTCTCGAGCAGGCCGAACAGGTGTTGAAGCATATCGATCCCGGCCTTGAAAACCTTGCAGCACTGCTTGACGGGTTCGCCGACCGCGCCTTGACCAACGATGACGCGGCGCTGCTGGTCACGCGTCTGGAGTCGTGCAGGGCGCACTTCCCCGAACGGGTCAGAAGCCTGCGCGCCGAGTTGGAGCACACCCTGCCCAGCGACGCCGAACGACTGGACTTTCACACCTCGTTCGAGCTGCTGTACCGCCTGCTCAGCGAGTTGCTCGACTACGCACGAACCCATGCATCACTGGCCGACCACAGCCATGAGCGTGAACAGTGGAAGGGCTCGTTCGTACCGCGTACCCACTGGATGACCGCGCTGGCAGCCGGCGCCCGGGCGACCTGCGTGGTCGGTCTGATGAGTGTGTATTGGGTGCTGACGGCGTGGCCCAGCGGCGCGAGCATGGTCCTGGCCTCGGCGGCCACCGTTGCTCTGTCGTCGACCACCCACAACCCCAGACGCATGTCGCTGCAAATGGCTGGCGGTACATTGCTCGGCGCGCTGTCGGGATTTATCGAGACCTTTTTTCTGTTCCCGCACATCGACGGTTTTCCGTTGCTGTGCCTGCTACTGGCCCCAGTGTTTGTGCTCGGTGCATACCTGGGCTCACGTCCACAGTGGACGGGATACGGACTGGGGCTGCTGATTTTTTTCAGCCTGGGCTCGGTGCCGGACAACCTGACGGTCTACGACCCCTACACCTTCATCAACGATTACCTCGCGATGGTCGTCGGTATGCTGATCTGTGCCGCTGCCGGAGCAATCATCCTGCCGCCCAACAGCCGCTGGATGTGGCAACGCCTGGAACAGGCCTTGCGCAATCAAGTGGTGTTTGCGATCAGTGCGCCGCTCAAGCGTCTGGGCTCAAGCTTCGAGAGCCAGACCCGCGACCTGATACATCAGGCGTACGGCCTGGCGATTGGCAAACCGCTGGTTCAGCGCGAGTTGTTGCGCTGGATGTTCGTGGTGCTGGAAATCGGCCACGCCATTATCGAGCTGCGCCATGAACAGGCGCTGCTGCCGATTCACCCTGCCTACGCCGAGTACCAGCCCTGGCGCATCGCGCTGCGAGTCATGGGGCGCGCTTTGGTGCGGCTGTTCATCCAGCCTGATGCGGTCAATCTGCAGCGCTGTCTCTCGGCAGTCGATCAGGCCATCAAGCGGGTGCAGGAGGCCGATGAACCCTTCGCCTCGCATTTCGATACGTCGGTGCTGCGCCGGGTAAAAAGCTACCTGCACTTTATCCGCACGTCACTGCTGGACCCGCAATCGCCGCTGGCCGCTTATGGCGTTGCGCGAACCGCTTCAGGAGTCGCCCATGCCGCGTGAAATAGCCTTCCACGGTCTGTATATGCCGACCCTCACGCTGATCTTTCTGCTGGCCGTGGTTCTGGCATGGGCGCTGGATCGTCTGCTGGCTGGTTTTGACCTGTATCGGCATTTCTGGCACCCGGCCTTGCTGCGTCTGAGCCTGTTTATCTGCATCTTCGGCGCGTTGGCGCTGCCCCTTTATCGTTGACGCCTGAGTCGGGAAAAATCTCTGGATGAAAAAGTTCTTCAGTCTGTTTGCCACGTTGCTGGTGCTGGCCGTCGCGCTCTGGATCGGTCGTACGCTGTGGATCGACTATATGGATAGCCCATGGACCCGCGATGGCCGGGTGCGCGCCGATATCATCAACGTGGCCGCCGATGTGTCCGGCACTGTGGTCGAGGTGCCGGTGCGTGACAACCAGTGGGTAAAGCGTGGCGATCTGCTGATGCAGATTGACCCGGAGCATTACCGGATCGCCGTAAAGCAGGCGCAGGCGTTACTGGCTTCACGCAAGGCAACCTGGGAGATGCGCAAACTGAATGCCAGGCGGCGTGCCGACATGGATGAACTGGTCATCTCGGCGGAAAATCGTGACGACGCGAGTAACGTAGCCACCTCGGCCCTGGCCGATTACCAGTTGGCCCAGGCGCAACTGGAGGCGGCCGAGCTTAACCTGTCACGCACGCGGGTACTGGCGGCGGTGGACGGTTACGTCACCAACCTCAATGTCCATCGCGGTGACTATGCGCGTATCAGTGAAGCGAAGATGGCCGTGGTCGACATGAACTCGTTCTGGGTCTACGGCTTCTTCGAGGAAACCAAATTGCCGCATCTGAAAGTGGGTGATGCTGCGGACCTGCAACTGATGAGCGGCGAGGTGCTCAAGGGCCATGTCGAAAGCATTGCACGCGGCATCTACGACCGTGACAACCCGCAAAGCCGCGAACTGATCGCCGACGTCAACCCGACTTTCAACTGGGTGCGTCTGGCCCAGCGCGTGCCGGTGCGTATTCATCTGGACGCTATACCTGAAGGCGTACTTCTGGCAGCGGGAATGACCTGCACGGTGATTGTCAGGCCGGTAGAGGGCTGATGCTTGAGGACGCAGAGCGTCCAGAACGGCATGCCGACGCGGAGCGTCGCACGATAGGCAGGTGATCGTTCCGCACGCTCCAGCGTGGGAATGCAGTTCGTGACGCTCTGCGTCACAAGTCTGTGTTCAATCCAAAGCGTTTTCTCAGGCCCATATCCAGTAGCCCTTTGGGCAGCAACCACGCCATCAGCGGCAGCAGGCGTGAGCCGTTGCCAAGACGCAGAAGGCGTGGCGGATGGGTGTGTTGCACGGCCTTGAGCAAGTCTTGAGCGAATGCTGTGGCGGGGGTAGGGTTGTCCAGTGAAGCTCTGGCGCGTGCACGAATGCCTTCGCGAATCGGCCACCACGGCGATTGCTCACTGATCAGCTGCTCGGCTTCGTGGCTGGCATTCTGCGCAAAGCTCGACGCGATCGCGCCTGGCTGAACCTCCATCACCTGTACGCCGAATGGCGCCAACTCCAGACGCAGCGCATCACTGAGCGCATGCACCGCCGCCTTGGATGCGCAATAAGCGCCCGCGAACGGCGTGACCAGCACACCGGATACGCTGCCGATGTTCACCACCAGCCCCTTGTTGCGGCGCAGTGCCGGAAACAGCGCCCGGGTCACCCCGACGACGGAAAACACATTGGTTTCGAACTGTCGCTGCAAGGCCTGCACGCCGCCGTCGAGCAGGGGACCCATCGCGCCATAGCCAGCGTTGTTGATCAACACATCCAGGCCGCTGTGCTCCAGACCGGCGGCCAGTTGCTCCAGCGCCAGGCTGTCGTTGACGTCCAGTTGTACGGCGATGAAACCCGCTGCACTGAGTGCCGCGACATCGTCGGTCTTGCGCGCAGTGGCCCAGACTTCATAGCCAGTGGCCTTGAACGCGTCGGCCAGAGCACGGCCGATTCCGCTAGAACAGCCTGTAATCAAAGCGATGGGCATGAGGGAGATCCTTGTGGTCAGTCCGAGAAACTGCCTTGTAGATGTTCTGCGCGAAATTCCAGGGTTTGCGGGCGGTACCCGTTGCGCAGTGCCGGCACCGGCACGCAATCCTGCCACGTACCTTTGGCCTGAAGTTCGCCGGGGCCGCGGTAGCGCGCGGATGCGTAGGTGTTGTCGATCAGATTCACTGAATCACCAGGCGCATAGGCCGCTATTCGCCAACGCAGTTCCTGCAGGGTGACCTGATTGGTGTTGGTGATGCTGACCTGCAACGGACGATCTGCCGGGCAGTTTTGCGGATCGTAACTCAGGCGGATATCCAGACGCTCAAGCTGGCGTGTTTCGCGGCTGTCCTGCCAGATGACGATGGCCGCCACCGCCCCAAGCCCGACCGCCGCAGCCAGCGAGACGGGCAAGGCCTTCGCCGGGTAGCGGAGCAGAAGGATGAGCCAGGTCAGGATCAACAGGATGCCGATAAACATGCAGGTCTCCAGCAAAGGTAATGCTGGACATCCTACAGAACCTGGGAGGGGGACGTCGCGCAAATGAAAAGCCCCCGACAACTCTCTGCGTATAAATCTGCGCAAAGAGTTGTCGAGGGCTGTGTTACCTGTAGCGTGCAGCTAAAACCCTATCAACGAGCGATAGTTTGCGTCTTCACACCCGCTTCCAGCGCGTTCGAGCGACCGTAGATGTCTTCGAAACGCTCGATGTCGTCTTCGCCCAGGTAGCTGCCCGATTGTACTTCGATGATTTCCAACGGGATCTTGCCTGGGTTGCGCAGGCGATGGACCGAGGCGATCGGGATGTAGGTGGACTGGTTTTCGGTGAGCAGGAACACGTTCTCGTCACAGGTCACCTGCGCAGTACCGGATACCACGATCCAGTGTTCGGCGCGGTGGTGGTGCATCTGCAGCGACAGGCAGGCACCCGGCTTGACGGAGATACGCTTGACCTGGAAACGACCGCCCATGTCTACCGAATCGTAGGAGCCCCACGGACGGTACACTTCGAGGTGGTTCTGGGTCTCGGTGCGGCCCTGTTCGTTCAGGGTGGCGACCATTTGCTTGACGCCCTGGACCTTGTCCTTGTGGGCAATCATCATCGCGTCCTTGGTTTCGACGACCACGATGTTGTCCAGACCGATCACCGACACCAGTTTGCCGTTGCCGTGGATCATGCAGTTGCGGCTGTCCTGGATGACGACGTCGCCTTTGGTGACGTTGCCGTTGGCGTCCTTGGCGTTGACTTCCCACAGCGACGACCAGCAGCCGACATCGCTCCAGCCGGCCGACAGCGGTACGACGCAGGCGCGCTGGGTTTTTTCCATGACCGCGTAGTCGATGGAATTGTCCGGGCAGCAGGCGAAGGTCGAGGAGTCGATTTCAAGGGCGTCGCCGTCCTGCACGCTGCGCTCAAGGGTCAGCAGGCAGGTGTCGTAGATGTCCGGATCATGCTTTTTCAGTTCTTCCAGGAAGCGGCTGGCGCGGAACAGGAACATGCCGCTGTTCCAGTAGTAGCCACCGGCTTCGACGAATTCCTTGGCGCGTTTTTCGTCAGGTTTTTCGACGAACTGCGACACGCGGCTGACGCCTTCCGGCAGCAGGGCATCGGCGGTGGACTTGATGTAGCCATAGCCGGTTTCAGGCTTGTTGGCCGGTACGCCGAACAGCACCATTTCGCCACGCTCTGCGGCGACGGTCGCCAGTGCCAGTGCGCGTTGCAGGGCTTTCTGGTCTTCGATGACGTGGTCGGCTGGCAGCACCAGCATCAGGCCGTCGTTGCCTTCGTTGACCAGCTTCATGGCAGTCAGTGCAACGGCGGGTGCCGTGTTGCGGCCGAACGGTTCCATGAGGATCGCCTGGGTTTCCAGGTTCAGCGCAGCGAGTTGCTCGTTGACGATGAAACGGTGGTCCTTGTTGCAGACCACGATAGGCTCCTGCATGCCCTCGAACACCAGACGCTCCAGGGTTTGCTGGAACAGGGTGTGCTCGCCGGTCAACGCCAGGAACTGTTTAGGGAATTGTTTACGCGAAAGCGGCCAGAGTCGTGAACCACTACCGCCTGACAAGATAACTGGAATCATTTTGTTTCTCCAAAAGCATTCAATTAGGGCCGTACGAGGTGTCTGTCGTTTCTGTCTTGTTCTTGTTCCGCGCGGGTCGGTTCAACGCTGATGCCCTGAACCGACCGGCATAATCCGTTTAGCGGGTAGCAACCGGTGGCTTGACCCACACTGGCGAGAGGCTGCTGCCACTGCCGGTGATGTAGAGCACAGCGGCTTCGCCACGCTCCAGTGCCACAGGTTTCAAATCGGTGACTTTCTTGTCGCCGTCGTACAGCGCCAGGCTGACTTTGACCGGGTTGATTTCACGCTCGCCGGTGCCTTTGGCCGCTACAGCCTTGACCACGTCGGTCTTGCCATCAGCGGTTTTCAGGGTCAGGGACTTGTCGCTCAGGTTCTGCACACGAACCAGGGATTTCTGCTTGTTCTTGAACGGTGGCTCTTCGACCAGCTGTGGCTTGCCGCTGGCGTTGTTGACGATGGTGTAGTAGTGATCACCCGCCAGTTTCACCGGCAGGCTCTGGCTGCCCAGCTTGGCGGTGTAGTCGCCCTGCGGCATGAAGCTGAACGCAGTGCTGCCCAGTGGCGCCACTTCGTTGAGATTGGTGTTGCCAACGGTGGCGCTGATTTCAGCGTTGCTGGCGTTGTAGACACGCACGAAGGTCGAGCCTTTCGGTGCGGTCGGGCCGTACAGGGCGGAGTCACCGGCGAAAGCCTGCAGGGACATCAGGCCCAGACCTGCGGCCATTGCGCAGGTTTTGAAAATGCGTTTTGCGGCCGAACGGTTGGCAGTAGTGTTGAAAGTCATGAGTCAGTCCTCTCAGTTTTGCGCCCGGTTGGGCGACTCGGATTGTTTGGCGTTGAGCGCCACGTTTTCTTGGGTGTCACGCGATTTCTTCAGCTCGGCGATCCACTTCGGATCGAACTCGCCAAGATCGTTGTGTGCCGGCAGGTAGCGCTCCGGGAACTCCCAGATCACCACTTGCGGCGGGGTGTTCTTAAAGGCATCGGTCTGCAGGTACTTGAGCATCGGCAGGATCGGGCCATGGCCGTCTTCGGCGTAGTTGACGACATCGCTGCGCAGCGCTTCTTTCAAGGCGCCGACGAAGTTCCAGTTAGGGTTGGCGCTGTAGCTGGTGCCCACCAGACCCACCGGGATGTCGCTGTCTGCGAACAGTGCGTCACCGCCTGCCGCCTCGCCTGCTACCGGATCGGTACTGCGTTTCTGCAACTCGTCCGGCTTGGGCAGCATGTTGCTGAACAACGGATCGAGCGGCAGGAATGTAGTCAGGTCACCTTTGTAGGCTTCGGTTCCCTTGGCTTGTGTGACGAACTGCTCAGGTTCACCTTCCAGTGGTGTTTTCTGGGCAATCGCGGCGCTCAGTTGCTGCGCGGCGACTTCGGCACCCATTGGCGTCCAGTGGGTGTCGGTGCGCAGGAAAACCTGGCCCTGTTGCTTGGCAGCTTGCAGCGGCGCCAGCAAGTCCGGGGCAAAGATCCCGGCCTTGGCGACCTGCGCGTGGAACTGCTGATACAGGTCGGTGTGCAGGCTGGCAGGCTTGTTGTCACCGATGTGTTCCGGGTACAGACGGGTCTTCGCCGGAACGATCGCCAGGACCAGTTTGGTGCCCTGTTTTTCCAGCGCGTCACGCACACCCTGAATGATCGCCAGGTTGTCGGCTTCGTTCTGCTCGCCGTTGGCAACCGCATCGAACTCTTCGTCGGTGTACAACCACTGGTCCTTGCCGAGCACGACGCCCGGACGACCTTCGTTGAACAGTTTGAAATCCAGCGCCGCCCAGAGGTTGGTGCCCAGGCGCTTGATCGGGAACTCATCATCGTAATGAGTTTCCGCCGCCTTGGTCCATTTGCCGTTGAGCACAGTGGTCTCGGCCGACGTCGAGAAGGTGCTGAAGCTGCGCAGCGACCAGACGCCCAGGACCAGCAGAATGGCCAGGAAGATGGCGATGTAGAGGATTCGTAATGAACGCGTCATGTCAGGCTCCTCAGAACTGGAAGTAAAGGAACGGCGAGAAGCTTTGCGCCGAAAGTTTGAGAATCGAAGCCACGAACAGCAGCAGGATCAGTGCACGCATGGCGTAACGTGGCCAGTCGGCAACCCAGTACGCAGGCTGCACCTGAGCTTCGCTGCCCACGGTGTAGCCTGGCAGGTGCAGACTGCCGGGAGCATCGCCGGGAACGGCCTTGATGGTGCCCGGTTGGGCGGTCGCAGGACCGTCAGCCTTGGCGCTCTTGCCGGTGTCTTTTTCGCGGTTCTGGTAGAAGTCGCGCAGACCGAAGAACGCCAGCGTCAGATACGCCACCACCAGTGTTGCCACTTGCAGACCGGTCAGGCTGGCGCGGTTGAGTTCCGACAGCTGCCACTCGCCGAAGCTGAACATGGCGCTGTACATACGACCGGCGACATGCAGGTTTTCAGCGCGGAAGATGACCCAGCCTATGACCACCAGCAGGAAGGTCAGTGCCCAGCGGATCGGGTTGAAACTGTAAGGTTTGGTGTTGATACCGACCGCTTTTTCGATCGCCAGCCACATGCCGTGCCAGGCACCCCAGATGATGTAGGTGACGTTGGCACCGTGCCACAGACCGCCGAGCAGCATGGTCAGGAACAGGTTGCGGTAGGTCGCGAACTTGCCGCCGCGGTTGCCGCCCAGCGTGATGTACAGGTAGTCACGCAGCCAGGTGGACAGGCTGATGTGCCAGCGACGCCAGAACTCGGTGATCGATTGGCTGATATAGGGCTGTTTGAAGTTTTCCATGAAGCGGAAACCCATCATCAGACCCAGACCGATAGCCATATCGCTGTAACCGGAGAAGTCGAAATACAGTTGCGCGGTGTAGGCCAGCGCACCCAGCCAGGCATCGCCGGTGGTCGGGTTTTGCAGGGCGAAGCAGTGGTCGGCGACCACCGCCAGGGTGTCGGCGATGAACACTTTCTTGATGAAGCCCTGCATGAAGCGCGTGGCACCTTCGGAGAACTTGTCCAGCGTGTGTGTACGGTTGTTGAACTGGTCGGCCAGATCGCGGAAACGCAGCACAGGGCCAGCGATCAGGTGCGGGAAGATCGCGACGAATGCAGCGAAGTCGATCAGATTGCGCGTGGCCGGAGTATCGCCGCGGTAAACGTCGATGATGTAGCTGATGGACTCGAAGACATAGAACGAGATACCGATCGGCAACAGCACGTGAGTCAGGATGAACGGTTCCAGACCCATCGAGGTCATGGCTGCGTTGATGCTGTCCACGCCGAAGTTGGCGTATTTGAAGTAGCCCAGAATACACAGGTCCACTATCACGCCAAGCAGCAACCATTTCTGTGCCGGCTTGGTCCGCACACCTGCTGCGCCCACCTTGAGACCGATCCAGTAGTTCCAGACGGTCACGCCGACGAACAGCGCCAGAAAGTCCACTCGCCACCAGGCGTAGAAGATATAGCTGGCAATCAGCAGCAGCAGATTGCGATAGCGTTGCCCGCTCAGGTAGTACAAGCCGAGGAAAATCGGCATGAACAGGAACAGGAACACGTTGGATGAGAAAACCATCCTTATCTCTCCGTTTGTCCAACATTCAAGGGCTAAAGCCCCCCCAAACCCCCCGTTGAAATTGGGGGGTAAAACACGTCGCGTTACGGCTTGTCGGTGAAGCAGCTCAGGCGAGGTCCGGTCTTACGGATTAAGCGCCTGGGCGTGCCTCTTCGCGAGCAAGCTCGCTCCCACAAAGAACTCTGTGAATCACGAACCGTCGTTATCGCCCTTGTCGCCTTTCTCGTGCGTCGGGTCGTAGACCTTGGTCAGGTCACCGCCCAGACGGAATGTCTTGAATGGCTGCTTTTCGTGTTTCTCTTCCAGCACATCCGGGCTGCAGGTGTAGAGCGAGCAGTACGGTTCGAGCCAGGCGAATTTCGGATCTTTCTTCAGGTCCGTCATGTCCTGTTTCTCGCCGTTGTGTTCAGCGAAAATCGAAGGATCCTTGACGCCGGCCAGCACCCGGTCGCCCAGACGCTTCAAGGCGCCATTGTTTTCCGGACGCAGGTCCACGCCATTGGCCTGGGCGAAGCTGGCAATCATCGCGAGCGGCGGTAGTGCATAGTTGTGATACGACAGTGCCCGCTGACGGCGCTTCATCTCGTTGGGCAGGAAACCGTCCTTGTCCACTTGATTGGCAGCGACCTTGTATTCCTTCACGGCCCAGTCGAACAGGTCCTGACGATTGGTGGCGACAGCGGTTGCCATCACCGACCAGGCAGCCCAGTACGAGTGGTTGTTGATTTTTTCCAGCGGCAGATTGCTCCAGTCGCTGACCACCTGATCGGCCAGCTTGCTGAACCAGGTCTCGATGATCTTCGCGTCCTGCTGACGATTGGCCAGCGGGTGCGACTCGGAGAACTTCAGACGCAGGTAGGCGGAGGACATGCTGCCCAGTGCCCATTTGCGCATGGATTTACCGGTGTGGTTGAACTCGCGCGACTCCAGCGCATCGGCCTTGGCCCAGGTGGTCATCATGTTCAGCGCACAATCGAGTTGTTCCGGACGACCGTCGCGCATGTACTGCATCACGACTTTGCTGACGCCACGCTCAAGGGTGGTGATGTCCTTGGTCGCGTCGCGGAACGCTTCTTCGGATACCGCATTGAGCGTTGCGCGTGCTTTGTCCGAACCCTCGTACTTGCTGCGGAAGACCAGCTTGTCGGTGTAGGGCTTTGGAATGGCTTCACAGCTGAAGTTGTGATCGCCCGTCTTCATTTTTTCGATCGGGGCGTCATAGCCCTTGGGTGGAACCAGTGCGGCGGACGCGCCCGTGGCCCACGCCATCGATGACAGGATTGCCATCGACAGCAGGGTAGGGCGTATCAGTTTAGGAGTCTGCATAAGTCACCTCATAGTCCGGCTTGAGCGGTGTGTGTCGCAGCGCTCGGGAACACGTTGCGTTTGCATACTTTGGCTTCGACTTTTTGTGGTGCCGTGCCTGCTTCCGGTCCCTGGACTTCCAGCGCCAGCAGTTGCTGGTTGGCCCAATCCTCATCCTCGCGCAATTCAAAGGCGAAGCGTCCATCGGTGTCTGACGTTTCCGGTTTCTCGATTTTCAGATCCTCATGGCGACCGTTCATGTACCAGAGTCTGGCCTGAAGGACTTTCACCGAGGTGTCGTCAAACTTGATGTCGATCTGATTGCTGCCGTTGCGAATGTCCTTGATGCCATTCTTGCCATTGACCAGCAGTTCGTTGGTACCCGGCTTAAGCGTGGTGCTGGCGCTCATGACGGCAGGCTTGCCTTCACAGCCGTTGTCCAGCAGCGACATCATCTGGCGATAGATGGTCTCCTGATCCAGGCGATACAGCGGCGAGAATTCCCAGATGAGAATCTTCGGCGGACGCTTCTGAAAGTCTTCACTGCCCAGGTACTGCAGCATCGAACCTTCCAGGCCACCACCAGGGAACGCCACGTTCAACACGTCAGCGCCCATGTATTCCTGCAGGAAGCCCGCGAAGTTGTAGTTCTTGCCGCTGTGGCTGGTACCGACCAGGGTGATTTCCGGGTTACCGGAATCGCCGAACAGGTCGCCGTCGCCCGCCTCACCCTTGGGCTCGGTGGTGAACTGGTCCATGTACTGGATCGCGTAGCTGGTACCGCACAATTGACCTGCCATATTGTGCAAAGTGCCCGTCTTGCCCATGCGTCCGGAAATATGGCTTTCGAACTCACGCTTGGGGATATCGCCGTAGGCCGGAATCTTTTTCACGGTTTCGGCGACGATCTTCGCCGTACGCTGTGCGCCATACGGCGTCCAGTGCTGGTCACCGCGGAAGTAGAAGTCATGCGCCTGCTGCTCGTTGGTCAACGGCGACAGGTCAGGGACCCAGTAGCCCATCTTGCTGAAGCGGCCAAGCATGGCCTGATAGTTTTTCAGCGCCTTGTCGTAGTCGAACTTGTCGCGTTCGGCCGGGAACAATTTGTTGCGATCCACCAGGCCACGGGTCGGCTGATACACCACGACCAGTTCGACGCCTTTGCTCTTGAACGCATCGTGCAGTTGTTTCATGCGGCGATAGCCGGCAGGCGTGGTGTCGAACTCGGTGCGCAGGTCTTCCTGAGTCCGGAACAGCCAGTCACCCTGAGCCTGGACCAGCGTGGTGAAGTTCTGCTGATAGCGCGTTGTGTAGTTTTTCGCATCATGCGCGGCCGGGCACAGCGAGCAGCAAGGCTCGGCCTTGAACGTCGGCGCTTGCGAGTCGTCTGCCCGAGCGACACCAGCGGCGGCCATCAAGGCGGCGGTGAGGCTGGACAGGCTCAACAGCTTGATCAGATGTGCGTGCATAACAATACCCTTCCTCATTCCCGCAGCTCGGTCTGGCTTTCGACGGGGTCGATCAATACGGCTTTCTTCTGGCGTACCAGCAGGTCGAGGATTTCGTCCTGGCGCTCACCGAGGACGCCGTTGAGGCTGATGCCGACTTCTTTGGTAGGCATCAGCATCGAGACGCGATACAGCTCGACACTCAGTGGCGAGTCGATGGACAGCGGGCCGGAACCATTGCTGGACAGTTCGCCGCCAACCATGATCAGCGAGACCTGAGCGTCGAACGGATCGAGCTCAATGTCGCGGTCGGTGTCGCTCAAGTCCTTGATGTGGCCGTAAACGCCCATCAGGCCGTTGCCCATGGCGACGTTCTCGTACAGCTTGATATTCACGCTGTTGCGCACGCGGATACCGTGGCGGCGGTTGGCGATCACGCGATTGCCCCACAGCAGGTTGTTGCCGCTTTCGTACAGGGTGATGCCGTCAGTGTGGTTCTGGTAAATCTCGTTGTAGGCGACGATGTTGCCGACGCTGTTACGGTCCAGAACCACGCCGGACAATTTGTTGTTGTGGCTCTTATTGCGGAAGATGAAGCTGTTGTCGACTTCCCGGGAAATGATGATCCCGTGCTTCTTCTTGGTCCCGTAAACGTCGTTTTCGGCGATGATCAGACCGTGCGAACGGTCGTGCGGGTCAATGCCGTAAATGATGTTGTCGCGGTAGGTGTTGCCTTTGACCACGAAGTCGCGGGTTTCATAGCAGTAGAAGCCGTACCACATGTCCGAGAACTCTGAATCGATGATCCAGCCCGTCGGTTCGGCACGCTTGAGAATCTTCGCGGTGTTGGGTGTGTACTGGGAAATACTGATGCCATAGGACTTGCTCTGGTCGTAGCCCATGCTCGCCATTTTGGTATTGGCGATCCAGGTTTCCGAGCCACCCCAGGTCAGCAGGAAAGGGCGAAACTCGTCAGGCTTGCGATAGGTCGCCAGGCTGTTGCGGGTTTCACTCCAGGCGTTGACCTGAGTGTGAGTGATCAGCATCTTGCCTTCACTGACGATGAACGAGCCCTTTTCCTGAGACAGACGCAACTCCTTGGTCTTGCTGTCGATCTCGAAGATCCCGGTTTCCTTGATCAGGATTGGCAGGCGCGCCACGTAGACACCTGGCGAAACCTCGTTGAGGAACTGCTTGGGCACCTTCCTGGCCAGGTCCTGCAGGCTCACGTAGCCGTCGGAAATCATGATGGCCTGGGGGATGCCGCGCTGACGGTTGACCCATTCGGCCATCTTGTTATCGCCGCCGATGAATTCCTTCAGGCCGGTTTCTTCCATCATCCGTGAAACAGTGACCTTGCCCGGTTTGTTGCGCACGATCTTTTTCAGGGCGGCTTCGGCGGTGTAGCCCTTGAGGTCGGGCAACACCGGCTTGGCCATTTCCAACGGCTCGGTCGGCGGGCTGGTGATGGTGTAGGTCTTGGCCTGGTGCAACTCCTTGACCACCGCCTTCTGTGTGTCGGGTACGACAGGCGCGTTGGCCAGCGCCACACCGCTGGCCAGCAGCAGGGCGCTGGTCAGCAGTGCGCTTTCGAGCAGGGTGTGCGGCCAGTGTCGGCTACGCCCGTTGCTTGTATGACTGTTCATCTCTGGCACTCCTTTGGCGGTTCGCATCAGAAGCGCCAGATGACGTCGACAACAGCGCGGTGCATGTAGCTGTCCACGTTGTTCTGATACGCGTCGCCTGGCTTGAAGACACCTGCGCGCAGGCGCACCAGTGCCGAAGGTTCATCGAACGACTGGCTCAGCGAAGCCGGCAGCAGGCCTTGCTTGAAGTACTTGGTCACGACCAGGTCCATTTCCTGACCCAGGTCCTTGCTGCCGTCTTCCAGCGGCAGCGAGCTGAACGTACCGTTCTGGTTGTCGTTCACCGCGTTGATGCCCGAGCCACCGATACCGGTGTTGCCGTCCACGCGACGGAACTTGTGGTAGATCAGCGACGCGTCGTATTCCTCGTTCATCTGCCAGGAGGCGAACAGCGAGCCGGTTTCCACGTTGGCCATTTCGCCCTGGAAGGCTTCACCGAAACGATGGATGCGCGAACGCGTACCGGTCCAGTTGGAGCGGTTACTTTCCAGACCGTTCTGGACGTAGTCCTTGCTGGCGCGCGAGTAGGCGGCGCCGACTTGCCATTGTGGGTCCAGACGCAGGCGCAGGCCCAGGTCGGTGGCCCAGCCATTCATGTCACGGCTGTTCTTTTCGCCGGCGATGAACTGGTCGTTGGGAGCGGAGGTCACGCCGATCTCGTCGCGCGTTCCGTTCAGCCAGGTCAGGCTGCCCCAGTAGTTGAGCTGATTGGTGTTGCTGCGATAGTTGTAGGCATCGCTGTCAGCCTGCAGGCCGACCCAGGTCAGATCGCCATTGGAGGTCTTGTCCAGATCATCCAGCACCTGGCCCTGCGACTTGAGCTTGCCGTCGTCGGCACTGTGGTGAGCACGGATACCGGCCCAATGGCCTGGTGTCCACTGGTAGCTGACCGAGCCGAACAGGTGCTTGCGATCTTCGTCGTCAGGTGCCAGTTCGGTCAGGTCGGTGCGGTATTCGCTGAAACGCTGGGCAGCACCCAGTTCAGCGCGCAGCAGCGTGGTATCGAACGACCAGTTGATGGCCTCGATATTGGTGTCGTGCCATTGACCGTCGTCGTTGCGCAGACGCTGACGACCGACTTTCAGGATCTCGCCAGGGTAGGGCGTGAAACCGCTGTAGCCGATCCAGAACTCACGCAGTGCGGCGTAGGTCTTGTCGGCTTCGCGCTCGCTGGCCGTGCCACGCGAAGTCTGGGTGCCGCTGCCGTCGCTGTTGCTCTGCTCCAGCGGGTCGGTCTGAATGATGTCGGTGGCGGTGACCACCTGGCCCATCGCGTAACCGCTCCAGTCGCCGCGCTCGCCATAGACCCAGGGACGCAGATCCAGGCCCACACCGTTGACGTCGCCGCCCGAACGGGTGCCCAGATCGCGATCATCCTCGGCCTGCGCCGTGGCTTTGATTTCGATACCGAAATTTTGCGGTTGTTCGGTCAGCGCTGCCAGTGTCGGGCAGGCCCACAACAGGGTGAAGCCAAGGCCCATGCCGGCGGCCATCAGGGGATTCAACTTCATAATGCTTCCTCACCGTCTTTTTCTTCTTGCAGGGCCTGCAATGCCATCGCGTTCTGAGTGGCGTTAGCGCCCCGGACTTTTTGCTCGCGTGCCAACAGGTCTTTGGCGGTGGCGAGCTTTTCAGGCGGCAGTTGTGTATTGAGGGCCTCGGCAAGCTCGGTCGCTTGCGGGGTCTGACTGGCCAGCGCCAGTTGCGCGAACACCCAGGCGTTGACCGGGTCGGGCATAGTGCCCTTGCCCTGCGAGAACAGTTGCGCAAGGGCGAAGTCGGCGCTGTTCTGGCCACCACGGGCGGCGGTCAGCAGCTCGTCCACGGCTTTTTGCGAGTAGACCTGGCCCAGGTAGCCGCGACGGTAGATCTGACCCAGGTAGTAATGGGCAGAGATTTCCGTGGCGGTGGCTTTCTTCAGGTGCTCCTCGGCCTTGAAGGCATCGGGCGTGACCCATTTACCTTCGTAGTACAGGCGTCCAAGCAGCAGCTCGGCGCGAGGCTGGTCTGCCGCGCGGCCGTTGTTCAGGTATTCCATCATCTTGTTGACGTCACCCAGTTCGGGGAAGTCGTAAAGCAGTTTGGCCAGCGTGACCCACGAGATCGGGTAGCCCGGCGCAACGTTTTCCAGCAATTGCTGAGCGGTCTTTTCGTCTGGTGTACCGATGGTGGAGTCACCCAGTACACGCGCGACGCTGTCCACACGTTGAGCATTGACGCGGCCAGCGGCGTAGTCGCTCTTGAGCTTTTCGATCAAGGCCGTGCGCTGCTCGGCCTGGCCACGTGTCTGGTAGACAGTGGCCAGTTCGACGTAGCAGATATCCGTGGCCGACAGCGCCTGTTTGCAGATGCTCTCGACCTCATCGAGGTGTTGAGCATATGTGCCTTGAGTGCGATACAGCAGCACCTGAGCCAGACCTGCCTCCGGATAACCGGCAGCGCGCCACTCACTGATCTTCTGCTGCGCATTCACTTCAGGGAAGGTGTGCGGGTATTGCAGATACAGCATCGCCAGCGGGATCAGCGTGCCGGATTCGCCATTGGCGAAGGCCTTTTTCAGCAGGCCTTCGGCTTCGCGATGTTCGGCTTCGGTAGCGTCGGGCTTGGCAGCCAGCAGACGGCCCAGGCGCGACTGCGCACGGGGGGAGGTCTGCGCGGCAGCGCGGTAGGTAGCTTCGGCCTGCTTGAGCTGAGCCGGGTCGCGAGTCGCGACCTGAATATCAGCCAGGCCGACTTGCGCGTCGCTGTAGCCCAGGTCCGCCAGCTGCCGATAGTTCTGCTCCGCCAATGCAGTGTCGCCGCTTTTCAGGGCTTCATTGGCAAGGCGTTGATCAGGCAGGCCGGCACAGCCGCTCAGGCCGAGCGCGACGGCGAGGCTCAGTAGCGTGGGGGTCGACAGGCGTCGTAGTGGGCTGTTCATGGTTACAGACCCGCAGCCATTGCTTTATCGATCAGCCAGTTCACGGACGGGCCGCGATCGCTGACCACTTCGACAGGGCGACCGGCAAGCGAGCTGCTCAGGCTTTCGTCAGGCTTGATCTGCACGCGGATGTCGGTGGACAGGTCGGCGTCGCTCAGGTTGGTGCTGCTGATGATCTGACCCGTGCGCAGTTTATCTTCGCCAGCGATCTGGAAGCTGACACGTGTGCCTGGCTTGACGTCGTTGAACTGGCGATAGGTGAAGCGAGCTTCAACCGTGGCCGGCGCGTTGCGTGGCACCAGTTGGAAGATCACCTGACCCTTGGACGCGAACTGACCGTCGGCAACCAGCTGGCGAGCCACGACGCAATCGCACGGGCTGGTCATGGTGCCGCTCATCTGCTTGCCATACAGCTCTTCGATCTTGGCCGGCTGCAGGTCTTCACCGGTCAGGCTGCCCTTGAGCATTTCCAGCATGCTGGTGTTGAAGGACGCCAGTGGCGCGCCTTTGGCGGCTTCGCCATTCTGGGCGACCAGGCTTTGTACGGTACCTTCACGCGGCATGGTCACGTCCATGCTTGGAATGGTGACCAGACCGGCCGATGCATGGCTGACGAAGTACAGGCCGTAGATCGTCTTGAAGATGAAGCCGAAAGCGGCCAGACCGACAATGAACACGCCCAGGCTGAAGGTCACGGCGCGCAGGCGACCCATGGCGCTCATGCCGCTGTCCTTGCCCTTGACCTTGCGTGCCTTGGTGAAGTTATCGCGCTGCAGCGTGGCCAGCACTTCACCCAGGGTGACGACTTCGCCGGACAGGTGCGAGGTGATCAGGTGGCGCAGGGTAGCGATGTCCTGAGGTTCCAGATTCTGGAACTGGCAACCGATGCGGTTGCTGGCGTTGTCGATCGAGCGCACCTGCAGATCGACGTCCATGGCCAGGCCAAGGTTGTCGATGATGAATTGCAGGCGTCCCTTGACGATCTGCCCTTCGCTGAATTTCTGCCCGGACGGAGCAACGAAGCTCAGGCCACCGGCCGACAGGTCTTCGACACGTACCAGTGGCGCGTTGGGCTGATCATTCAGCAGACGCAGCTTGGCAGGGATCTTGATCCGCGCGTGTTGGCGCTGGGCTTCGGATTCATGTACGACGTTCGCATTCACGGCTGTATTCATGGCTATTTTTCCTACTTAAGCGATTAATCCGTTGGCCCGGTCAAACCATCGTCAACAGCACAGCGACGAAGATGGTGCCAGCCGAGAAAGTCATGGTTCGGGACGACCACGTGTTGAACCAGCCCTGAAAGCTGGCCATGTCGCGGCTTAGTTTGGTGTCCTGGCGAGTCCAGGACTGGCGGTCCAGGCGGAAGAAGACATAGATCTTCATCAGCGCGCCGACGATCTGGTTGTAATAGAGAATGATCGGGTAGGCAGGCCCGATCCTGTGTCCCGAGAGGGACAGCAGCAGGGTGAGGATCAGACGGGTCATGCCGATCCACAGCAGATACATCAACAGGAACGCGCCGCCATACTTGAAGCTGGCGATCAGGGCGACGGTCAGACCGAGGATGGAGGTCCACATCGACACACGCTGGTCGAACAGCACGATGCTGGTGAAAATCCCCAGGCGACGTACGCCCAGACCCAGTGCACGCGAGTTCTGACGCAGGTTGTTGCCGTACCAGCGATACATCAGCTTGCGGCTGGCTTTCAGGAAGCTCTTCTCGGGCGGGTGTTCCACGGTGTTGATCGCTGCGTCCGGCACGTAGAACGTGTCGTAACCCAGGCGCATCAGGCTGAACCAGCTGGACTTGTCGTCGCCGGTCAGGAAGCGGAAGGTGCCCAGACGCCAGTGATTGAGCGAGTCGCTTTCCACGTCGGCAATGAACTCGGGGTCGGTTACCACGGTTGCGCGGAACACCGACATGCGACCGGTCATGGTCAACACGCGTTTGGACAGGGCCATCGAGCACATGTTGATGTGACGCTGAGCGAAACGCAGCTTGTGCCACTCGCTCATGATGTAGCCACCACGTACTTCACAGAACTCGTTGGTGGTCAGGCCGCCGACGTTGTCGAACAGCTGGAACCACGGCACGGTCTTGGCGACCACTCCTTCGTTGAGCACGGTGTCGCCGTCGATCACTGCAACCACCGCACGGCTGTCAGGCAAGTGACGCGAGATGGCGCGGAAGCCATAGGCCAGACCATCGCGCTTGCCGGTGCCCGGAATGCGTACGAAGTCCAGCTTGACGCGCTCCGGCGGGTTGAACTTCGCCCACATGCTCTTGACCAGCAGCTCATCGGACATTTCCACCAGCGAGCAGACGATAGTCGTCGGCAGGCCGCAGTCTATGGCTTCGCGGATAACCGAGTTGTAGACCTGTGCGGTGGTCAGTGCGTCGATGCGGAAGCTGGTGACCATCAGAAACACATGGGACGGGTCTGCTGCACTGCCCAGCTTGCGAACCTTGCGTCGCAAGTGCGGGTAGACGATGTACAGGAAAATCATCCCGCGCACGAAGTGCGTGATCCCCATCGAGTAGCGCCAGATACCAACGGCGCCAATCAGGAATATAAAGTTCTTCGACTGTGAGTCGAAGATACTGGTAGGCAATGCCGCGGCAAGGCCCATGAGTAAACTTAAATAGAACAGCCAACCTGCGGCCTGTAACAGGCCGTGCTTGAGCCTCTGCATAATCGTATCCCTAAGTCAGTTGCGAGCCTCAAGCCCCAGGCTGCAAGCACATTGCTTGAGCCTGTGGCCTGGAGCCTGGCGCTTGTGGCTTGCGGCTGATTTACCAGCAGATACCTTCGGCACGACCGTCTTCGCTGGTGGCGTTGGCCATGAAGCCCACCAGATCGATGACGCGCTTGCCTTCAGGGGTCTTGTTGGCGAGGGCGCGGAAACGCTCATCGCGGTTGCCGAGGATGATGACGTCGGAGTCATTGATGACTTGGTCGAAGTCCGAGTTCAGCAGCGAGGAAACGTGCGGAATCTTGGATTCGATGTAGTCCTTGTTGGCACCGTGAACGCGTGCATATTCAACGTTGCTGTCGAAGATGCTCAGGTCGAAGCCCTTGCCGATCAGCATTTCGGCCAGCTCTACCAGCGGGCTTTCACGCAGATCGTCAGTACCGGCCTTGAAGCTCAGGCCCAGCAGTGCAACCTTGCGGGTGTCGTAGCTGGCAACCATGTCGAAAGCGTTCTGTACTTGCGACGTGTTACTGCGCATCAGCGAGTTGAGCAGGGGAGCTTCAACGTCCAGGCTGCCGGCGCGGTAGGTCAGGGCACGAACGTCTTTCGGCAGGCAGGAGCCGCCGAATGCGAAGCCAGGGCGCATGTAGTACTGGGACAGGTTCAGCGCCTTGTCCTGGCAGACAACGTCCATCACTTCACGGCCATCGACGCCGACGGCCTTGGCAATGTTGCCGATTTCGTTGGCGAAAGTAACCTTGGTGGCGTGCCACACGTTGCAGGTGTACTTGATCATCTCGGCAACAGCGATGTCCTTGCGAATGATCGGTGCATCGAGTTCTTCGTACAGCGATTGCAGAACGTCGCCCGACGCTTTGTCGAACTCGCCGATCACGGTCATTGGCGGCAGGTCGTAGTCCTTGATCGCAGTACTTTCGCGCAGGAACTCAGGGTTGACGGCGACGCCGAAGTCAACACCGGCTTTCTTGCCGGAGCAGTCTTCCAGAATCGGGATAACAACGTTGGCAACAGTGCCCGGCAGTACGGTACTGCGAACCACGATAGTGTGGCGAGTGGCTTTGTCACGCAGGACATAACCGATTTCGCGGCACACCGATTCAATGTAATCCAGTTCCAGATCGCCGTTCTTCTTGCTCGGCGTACCGACGCAGATCATCGACAGGTCGGTGGCGCGAATGGCTTCGGCGAAGTCTGTAGTGCCGCGCAGTTTTCCGGTACTGATACCTTTCTGCAACAGCTCTTCCAGACCCGGTTCAACGATAGGTGATTTGCCGTTGTTGATCAGGTCGATCTTGGTGCTGGAAATATCCACACCAACTACTTCGTGACCGCGGGCAGACAGGCAACCGGCACAGACTGCACCGACGTAACCCAAACCAAATATGCTGATACGCATCGTATTCTCCTCGATTTTTCACGCCATAAATTGGCTGGATATTAATTTTGGCCAGCAGATGTCACGCGCCATCCCTCACGGCTAACAACGCCGTGGAACTAACGCAGGCATATTTAATGAGTGAGTGCCCAAAACAAGTAAGGCGAACTCAAATGACACTAAGTGCAAGCGGCAAGTAACCTGTCCGTTCGGTCAGGGCCTTGCTCTCCTTGGATGCAGTAAACCACTCCTTGTTCGACGATTGACGGCGGACCTCGGTAAGCCTGCCTCTGGCGCAAGCCAGGGCCGTCCTGTTCGAATCCTGCGCATCACACCGGTTCGGCGCTTCGCCTGTCTACAACATCAACTAGTGATGTGAGTTTAGTTCTGGTACCTGACGCCAGGATCACGTGGGCCTGGCTTCCGTGTCGGTAACTTCCCGTTTTTCGAGGCGACCTGTAAGTGATCTCTTACACGTCAGCCCAGAATTGTTACGGGATGTAGGAGCGTATGAATTCGTATTTAGTTCCTGGCCGCTCGTCCTGATTTGCAGATTTTGCGGTATCCGATTTGTCACAGGGAGGGTATCGAGATGATGGCTTTTTTCGTAAAAGCCTCGATTTACGAGGGGTGTAGAGGGGTGAATATGAAAGTGCCACTACTGTAAAAAGCTGAAACGCCACTAGTTAAAAAAATGGATTTTTTTTTAAGAAAAAATCGCACGTGAGTGGCGAGTCGAAAAGTTGACGTTTGTCTGGCGTCATGAAGTTGGCATTTGGTGTTGGATCGTAGGACAGGCCGTGTAACAGCGCTCTGTTACACGACGGTTACATCATCTAGTGTTCTGCGATGTTGCGCAAAAACACCAACTTGTCAGGGGTCGACTGTTCGCGGTTGTAACGATAGCCCTGTACATCGAACGCTTGTAATGCTTCGGGATCGTTGATGCGCTCTTCTATAACGAAGCGGCTCATCATGCCGCGTGCTTTTTTCGCATAGAAGCTGATGATCTTGTACTGGCCATTCTTGAAGTCCTTGAACTCGGTGTCGATGATCCTTGCCTTGAGCGACGAACGTTTGACGGCAGAGAAGTATTCAGTCGAGGCCAGGTTGAGCAGCAGGTCGTCGCCCTGGTCTGCCAGCGCTTCATTCAGCCATTCGCTGATCCGCGTGCCCCAGAAGGCGTAGAGGTCCTTGCCGCGAGCGTTGGCCAGCCGGGTGCCCATTTCCAGCCGGTAGGGCTGCATCAGGTCCAGTGGACGCAACAGGCCGTACAGACCTGACAGCATGCGCAAGTGGCCCTGCGCGTAGTCGAGCTGCGTTTCGCTCAGCGTTTCCGCTTCCAGGCCCGTATAGACGTCACCCTTGAAGGCCAGCAGTGCCTGCTTGGCGTTGTCGAGGGTGAAGTCCGGGTTCCAGCTGCCAAAGCGTGCCGCGTTCAATCCGGCCAGCTTGTCGGACAGGTGCATCAGTTCGCTGATCTGCGCCGGCGTCAGTTCACGCAGCTGCTCGATCAACACCCGGGAATGGTCCAGGTACTGCGGCTGAGTGAAGCGGCCGGTCGTGGGCGGTGTCTCGAAATCGAGGGTTTTTGCCGGGGAAATCACCATCAGCATGAAATCGTCTCCTTTTATCGTCCGTGGATTCTAGGGGCTGACAGCCTGCGACTCCAGCTATGGTGGCGATAGAGACCGTTCCGCGGGTGATGGCAGCATGACCTGCGGCTTTGTATGCGCGCCGACATAAGAAGCCCGGCGCATATCAGCTATAGTGGCGCGCTGGTCATGACGTTAATGGTTGATCGAGAGGACATCGGGTTTGCGTATCGTTTTAGCAGTGTGTGCAGGTCTGTTCTGGCTTCAGGCGCAGGCGGCAGCGCCGGTCATCGCCACCATTGACCGCAGCGTCTGGCCTGAACGGCTCGAGACGCCGGGGTTGTTCGACGTCGCGTCGCGTGCGGAGATCCTCGCCTTTGCCCACGAGTTGTACCTGAGCGAAAAGCTCGACGAGGAGGGCCTCAAGCAGCGCCTCGGCCTGCGCTTCGTCAACGTGCCGTCGTTGAATGTGGTTCGTCATCGGCTGTGGCTGCGGTTGCTGGAGAACTACCAGAACGCACAGAAGAGCTGTGAGCAGGACGCCAATTTCTGTGTGCTGGTCGAGGACATGGATCAGTTGCGGCAGCGCGCCGAGGAATACCAGGTATCCAACGATTCGTTCTATGCCAACTGGGCCAGACCCAGCGCCGCATTCCACCAGCGTTACCTGAACGAGCTGCTGTTCATGGCAGCCCTGTTTCCGCAGACCAGCAGCGAGATCGAACGCTACAACTCCGATGAGATGAGCGGCGACGAGATGCCGGATCGCACCTTCATGCTCAACTTCGAAAGTGGCCCGAGCCCGGCCGACGGTGGTACCGACTGGCTGGCTGACTTTATGCGCCAGCAGAAAATGACCGCCACCTTCTTCGTGCTGGGCAAGAGTCTTCAGGAGCGTCTCGAAAGCACGTCGGTTGCAGGTTTGCAGGCGCTGTATCGCCAGCAGTGTGTGGGCATCCAGGGCTGGGAGTACCGTTCGCACAGTCAGTGGCTGGACTGGCAGAATTCAGTGCAACGCAGCGCGGCACTGGTTCAGCAGGTGTTGCCGGACAACTTCGTGCCGCTGTTTCGCCCTCCTTATGGCCATCGACGTGCCGACAGCGGCAACTTCTTCCGCACCGAGCATTTGCGCGTGTCATTGTGGAATATCGACGCCGAAGACGACACCGGAAGGCTTTCTGCAGAGCAGGTGGGCGACCGTGTACTGACCCTCATGCTGCTCTGGCGCAAAGGGACGGTGGTATTCCACGATGTGGCCAACAAGGCGCAGTCGGCGCTGCCACTGCTGCTGGCCAATACCGCGCAAAGCGAGTTGATCTGGGACGATTGCCGAAATATCTCTGAAGCGCCCGAAGAACAAGGGCTGCAGAGCAGTGAAGAGGCTGCGCCGGAAGGGGAATGAAGGCAGATTCGGCGTGGGTGGACTTCTGACTTTAAACGTGCGGGGTACGTCCGCCAAGTCCTATTCGTCAGGCTGTGAAATAAACTTCAAAAAACTGTCAAAGAGCTTTTTTCTGTCATCCCTTTTGCTGTATTACGAATACAGACCGCCGAAACCTGCAACACAGGTGGCGTCTTCCAAGACCCACCTTGAGCGACATTTCTGCCCTGCCTGAAGGGGAGAATCCGGCGGCCTTTTCGTGGCGCAGTACTGTCGTGGTTCTGCGTCGCCCGGCTTCTACAAAGGTGAGCGAGTATGGATGACCACGGACGCACCCCTTCCACCAACCAGCCAATCCTTTACGTGCTCGATACCAACGTATTGATTCATGATCCAAACGCACTGCTGAACTTCGAAGAACACCACGTCGCCATCCCCATGACGGTTCTGGAGGAACTGGACAAACTCAAGGCCGGTAAACATTCGGTTGCTGCCGAATGCCGTCAGGCCATCCGTCTGATCGACAAGACCCTGGGCGAAGCTTCGCCTGAGGAAGTCGAGAAGGGCGTGCCCATCGATCGTGGTACAGGCGTGCTCAAGGGCTACCTGTCGATTTTGATGAGCAAACGCGAGGAACCCAACAGCCTGCTGCCCGAGCACCTGAACGACAACATCATTATCAACCAATTGATTGACCTGCATGCGCGCAACAAGGACTTGAGCGTCGTGCTGGTGACCAAAGACATCAACATGCGCCTCAAGGCGCGCGCCTGTGGCATTGCTGCCGAGGATTACAGTACAGACCAACTGGTCGACGACGTTTCACTGTTGTCGCGTGGCTACCATGACATGACCGGTTCGTTCTGGGACCGCGTCAGCAAGGTCGATACGCGTCAGGAGCGTGGTCGTACCTGGCACCGCGTGCAGCTCACTGAAATGCTGCCGGCGGTTCATATCAACGAGTTCATTGTCGATGAGCAGGGTTTTGTCGGCTGGATCAAAGGCGTCAAGAACGACGAACTGCTGATTCTCGACATGCACCAGGAGCCTTTGCTGCATCAGGAGGCCTGGGGGCTGAAGCCGCGCGATATCTATCAGGGGCTGGCGCTGTTTGCGTTGCTCGACCCGGATATTCATCTGGTCAACCTGTCAGGCGCTGCGGGCTCGGGTAAAACCATTCTGGCCCTGGCCGCTGCCATCGAGCAGACCATGGTCACCAAGCGCTATCGGCGCATCATCGCCACCCGCAGCGTTCAGGGGCTGGATCAGGAAATCGGTTTCCTGCCCGGCACCGAGGCGGAGAAGATGGAGCCGTGGCTCGGCGCTATCACCGATAACCTCGAAGCGCTGCACATGGATGACGAAAACACCCATGGCAGTGTCGATTACATCCTCAGCAAGGTGCCGTTGCAGTTCAAATCCCTCAACTACATTCGAGGTCGCAGCTTCCAGCAAAGTCTGATTCTGATCGATGAATGCCAGAACCTGACCCCGCACCAGATGAAAACCATCATCACGCGTGCCGGTGCCGGTTCCAAAGTGGTCTGCCTGGGCAACCTGGCGCAGATCGACACCCCTTACCTGTCGGCCACCAGTTCCGGGCTGACCTACCTGACGGAGCGCTTCAAGGACTTCCCGAACGGCGTGCACATCACCCTGCAGGGCGTGCCTCGCTCGATACTGGCCGAATACGCGGAGAGTCATTTGTAAATCAGATGCATGCGGGGAGCCCATGTGTGAATGGGTTCCTTGCTTGCAGCTCACGGCTTGTAGCGTGTAACTGCCACTCCCTCTACACTTCTTGCTTCTGCCAAGGAGTAACGTTGTGCTCACTCATCTCGATTCCCAGGGTCGCGCCAATATGGTTGATGTCACGGATAAAGCCGTGACGTCCCGTGAGGCGGTGGCCGAAGCCTTTGTGCGCATGCTGCCGACGACGCTGCAAATGATCGTCAGCGGTGGTCATCCCAAGGGTGACGTGTTTGCCGTCGCACGTATCGCCGGTATTCAGGCGGCGAAGAAAACCAGCGATCTGATCCCGCTTTGCCATCCATTGATGCTCACCAGCATCAAGGTCCACCTCGCCGCTGAGGGTGATGATGCCGTGCGCATCACCGCGAGCTGCAAGCTGGCCGGGCAGACCGGTGTGGAAATGGAAGCCCTGACGGCCGCCAGCGTTGCCGCGCTGACCATTTACGACATGTGCAAGGCCGTAGACCGGGGCATGGTCATCGAGTCGGTCCGGCTGCTGGAGAAGCTGGGCGGCAAGAGCGGTCACTTCATTGCCGATCAGGCACAGGTATCGTCATGAAGGTTCAGGTCCAGTATTTTGCTCGTTACCGTGAAGTCCTGGGCGTGGACAACGAGTCCGTCGAAGGCGAGTTCGCTACGCTGGATGCGTTGCGCCAGACGCTGCTGCAGCGTGGCGAGGCCTGGCAGGTGCTTGCCGAACAGAACCTGATGTGTGCTCGCAACCAGGAACTGTGCAAGCCGACCGAGCCGTTGGCCGATGGCGATGAAGTCGCGTTCTTTCCGCCCGTGACCGGAGGTTGATGATGAGCGTTCGCGTCCAGGCGGCAGCCTTCGACCCAGGCACTGAAGTCAACGCGCTGCATGCTGCCAACCTCGGCATCGGCGCAGTGGTCAGTTTTGTCGGCTATGTTCGGGATTTCAATGACGGGCGCGAAGTGTCCGGCATGTTTCTGGAGCACTATCCGGGGATGACCGAAAAGGCACTGGCAAAAATCGTTACCGAGGCCGAACAGCGCTGGCCGTTGCTGCGCGTCGATGTGTTGCACAGGGTAGGAGCGCTGGAGCCTGGCGAGCCGATCGTGTTCGTCGGCGTTGCCAGCGCGCACCGTCAGGCGGCGTTCGAAGCCTGTGATTTCGTCATGGACTACCTCAAGACCCGCGCGCCGTTCTGGAAGCGTGAAAACACGTCAGAAGGCACGCGCTGGGTGGAAGGTCGTCACAGCGATCACCAAGCGGCTGATCGCTGGAAGTAAGCATCAGGCGTTGCTGCGTACCACGGCCCTGAGCAAATGAGTCGGCGGTGTCTCGCAACTGATCTTGCGGCCCAGTTTTTCCTCGATGGCGGGCAACTGGTAAGAGTCATCCTCACCGGCAAAACTGATCGACACGCCATCGGCGCCGGCGCGACCGGTACGGCCGATGCGGTGCACATAATCGTCCGGCACTTCGGGCAGGGTGAAGTTGATCACGTGGCTGATGCCGTCGATGTGAATGCCGCGACCGGCCACATCGGTGGCGACCAGCACGCGGATCTTGCCTTCGCGGAAGCCTTCAAGGGTCTTGATGCGCTTGTGCTGAGGCACATCGCCTGACAGCTGCGCCGCGTTAACGCCATCGCGCACCAGACGCTCTTCGATGCGCCGGACTTCGTCCTTGCGGTTGGCGAAGACCATCACCCGTTCCCAACCGTTGTCGGTCACCAGGTTGTAGAGCAGCTTGTACTTGTCGGCGCCGGCGACGGCATAGATATGCTGTTCGACGTTGTCACTGGCAACGTTCAGCGATTCGATCTCGACGATCGAAGGGTCCGTCGTCCACTGCTTGGCGAGGTTCATCACGTCCTCGGTGAAGGTCGCGGAGAACAGCAGGGTCTGGCGCTCACCCTTGTGCGGCGTCTGACGAATGATCTGACGTACCTGCGGGATGAAGCCCATGTCCAGCATGCGGTCGGCTTCGTCGAGGACCATCACTTCGACCATGTCCAGATGCACTTCGCCGCGCTGGTTGAAGTCCAGCAGGCGGCCAGGCGTGGCGACCAGGATGTCGCAGTGCCGTGCTTCGAGTTGTTTGAGCTGCTTGTCGAAGTCCATGCCACCGACGAACGTCATGACGTTCAGGTTGGTGTACTTGGTCAGGTCGGCGGCGTCCTTGGCGATCTGCACCACCAGCTCGCGGGTCGGTGCGATGATCAGCGCGCGCGGCTCACCCATGTAGCGTTCTGCAGGCGGCGGCGTCTGGGTCAGCTGTTCGATGATCGAGATCAGAAACGCAGCGGTCTTGCCGGTGCCGGTCTGGGCGCGTCCGATCGCATCCTTGCCCTTGAGGGTGAAGCCCAGTACGCCCGCCTGGATCGGTGTGCAGTACGGGAAACCCAGGTCCTGAATCGCATGCATCAGTTCAGGCGCGAGGTTGAAGTCGTGGAAGCGGGTCTTGCCTTCCTGGGGTTCGACGACGAAATCTTCGAGTTTCCAGGCCGGCGCGGGCGGTTTTGTCACGCGCTCGCGACGCGGGCGCTCGGCCCTCGGCTTGTCGGTGCGCGGCGCTCTGGCTTTGGAGGGCTCGCTGGTCGTGTCCAGAGCCTGAGTCTGGACAGCATGATCCGGTGTGTCGCCTGTGGCAGCGGGAGAGGTGGGAATAGAGGTTATCGGAGTAGGCGCAGGCTGCTCAGCCTCGCTCTTACCGAACATCTTTTTAAGTGCTTTGAGCACGGTCATCTCATCAATTGGTTAAGGAATGTACGCCGAGCAGTGTAAAGCAAGAACCGTGCTCGGCGTAGTGCCATCCATGGCGAGCTACAAAAGCGGTCCGTCGCAAGGGGCTCAGAGCGCTTCAGCGAAGCCGTTCAGCCAGCCAGACGCCGATGTCGCGAATTTCCTGCGGTAACACTTGATGCTCCATTGGGTATTCCTGCCATTGAACGGTTACACCCTGGGCGGTGAGGTGGTCGTAGACGGCGCGGCCCATTGGATAATGCACAACCGCGTCGTGCTTGCCGTGCAGGCAGTAGGCCGGGATGCGTTGCTGACTCGCCGACAGGGTCATCTCGTTGCTGAATGTAGGGGCATAAGTGGACAGCGCGAGTACGCCGCCCAATGGGCCCTGCCAGCGACGGTAGCCAGCGTGCAAGACCACCGCGCCCCCCTGGGAAAAACCGGCCAGGAAGATTCGCGCCGGGTCGATGCCGCTGTCGCGCTGCTGCTCGATCAGGTCCAGCACCTTCTGCGCCGAGGCTTCCATCTGATCATGATCAATGGCCCGGGCCTCTGAACTCATGGACTTGATGTCATACCAGCTGGGCATTTCATAACCGCCATTGACGGTCACGGCGCGCGTCGGTGCCTGAGGCAGTACGAAGCGGGTGGTGCGCAACGACTCCTGCAGCGCCTCGGCGACCGGCAGAAAATCATAGCGGTCGGCACCCAATCCATGCAGCCAGATAACGCAGGCGTCGGCGGGGCTGGAAGGTTCAATGATCAAAGAATCGCTCATGACTGCTCCATTTGTGTGCGCGGGCTCTTTTTGAGCGCATTAATAAGGTGCGCGGGTAGATTAAAAATGAAAGAAGATGTCGCAAGGTTACAAGTTTTTGTCTTGACCTGTCGCTAATTCGACTTAGCCAGCATGCTGGTACGGGCTTTGCTACAGCAGGACTGGAGTCGAGTCGCTCACATCGTTCGGTAACACTATAAGGCTATTACTTATAGCGATCGAAAAGCAGCTCGGGAGTCCATGCGTCAGGATTCGCGGCACGATTCAACCTGTACCGCTCCGGTCCGGGAAAATCATGGGGTTTCAGTCCACGGGGCCGATTCTGAATGATGAAGACGAATGACGGGATGATCCTGCAGGCAATTCATGATTCAGGCCCAGCGTTGCATGACCCAAAAATAAGCCAGCACGGGTCATTAGCGCCTCACAAAGGTGCGACGCGACTGAGACACCTACACAACAAAGAGCAAACTGGAGGTTTTTGAATGAAGATGTTGAAATCTACCCTGGCTGTCGTCACCGCCTTGGCCGCATTCGGTGTGACCGGGGCTGCCAACGCCGGTGCCACGCTTGACGCTATTCAGAAGAAGGGTTTCATCCAGTGCGGCGTCAGCGATGGCCTGCCAGGGTTTTCCGTTCCGGACTCCACCGGCAAGATCACCGGTATCGACGCTGACGTCTGCCGCGCCGTTGCAGCCGCTGTGTTCGGCGACGCCACCAAGGTCAAGTTCAGCCAGTTGAACGCCAAGGAGCGCTTCACCGCATTGCAATCCGGCGAGATCGATATCCTTTCGCGTAACACCACCTGGACCAGTTCCCGTGATGCGGGCATGGGCCTGGTGTTCACCGGCGTTACCTACTACGACGGTATCGGCTTCCTGGTAAACAACAAGCTGGGCGTGAAAAGCGCCAAGGAACTGGACGGTGCAACCATCTGCATCCAGGCCGGTACCACCACCGAGCTGAACGTCTCCGACTACTTCCGTTCGAACGGCCTGAAATACACCCCGATCACCTTCGACACCTCTGACGAAAGCGCCAAGTCGCTGGAAGGCGGCCGTTGCGACGTGTTGACTTCCGACCAGTCGCAGCTCTACGCACAGCGCAGCAAGCTGGCCAAGCCGGACGATTACATTGTTCTGCCTGAAGTGATCTCCAAGGAGCCTCTGGGCCCAGTCGTGCGTAAAGGCGACGAAGACTGGTTCTCGATCGTTCGCTGGACCCTGTTCGCCATGCTCAACGCCGAGGAAGCCAAAATCACTTCCAAGAACGTTGAAGCTGAAGCCAAGTCGACCAAGAACCCCGACGTAGCCCGTATGCTGGGCGCCGACGGTACTTACGGCAAGGACCTCAAGCTGCCGAAAGACTGGGTCGTGCAGATCGTCAAGCAGGTCGGTAACTACGGCGAAGTGTTTGAACGCAACCTGGGCGAAGGCACCCCGCTGAAAATCAAGCGTGGTCAGAATGCCCTGTGGAATGCCGGTGGCATCCAGTACGCTCCACCTATTCGTTGATTGACCCGGCGCCCGACAGGCTTCCCAGCCTGTCGGGCGTTGTTCTGTTGGATTTTTCCTGGGGCATTTCATGGAAAAGCAAATCGTCGCACCCAAGCAAAAGCTCTCTCTGAGCGATCCGAAAGTGCGCGCGTGGTTATTTCAGATCATCACTGTCGTGGCGGTGATCGCGTTGGGCTGGTTCATCTTCGACAACACCCAGACCAACCTGCAACACCGTGGTATTACCTCGGGCTTCGGTTTTCTTGAGAACAGTGCCGGTTTCGGTATTGCTCAGCACCTGATCGACTACAGCGAAGCGGACAGTTATGCCCGTGTGTTCGTCATCGGTTTGCTGAATACCTTGCTGGTGTCGGTTATCGGTATTGTCCTGGCGACCTTGCTGGGCTTTGTCATTGGTGTCGCTCGTCTGTCTCCGAACTGGATGATCAGCAAGCTGGCCACTGTGTATGTCGAAGTCTTCCGCAACATTCCGCCACTGCTGCAAATCCTGTTCTGGTACACCGCCGTATTCCTCACGCTGCCCGGTCCGCGTCAGGCGCATGGTTATCTGGACATGTTCTTCGTCAGCAGCCGCGGGCTTAACATGCCCAGAGCGTTGCCTGCCGAAGGCGCCTGGGCATTCCTGGTCAGTCTGGTTGTTGCCGTGATCGCCATCGTCATGATGGTGCGCTGGGCCAACAAACGCTTCGAAGCCACTGGCCAGCCGTTTCACAAGTTCTGGGTCGGCCTGGCATTGTTGCTGGTCATCCCCGGTCTGAGCATGCTGATCTTCGGCAGCCCGGTGCATTGGGAACTGCCACAACTGAAGGGCTTCAACTTCACGGGCGGCTGGGTGCTGATCCCTGAACTGATCTCCCTGACCCTGGCACTGACCATCTACACCGCGGCGTTCATCGCTGAAATCGTGCGTTCCGGCATCAAGTCGGTCAGCCACGGCCAGACCGAAGCTGCCCGCTCACTGGGCCTGCGCCCTGGGCCGACGCTGCGCAAGGTGATCATTCCGCAGGCGCTGCGCGTGATCATTCCGCCGCTGACCAGTCAGTTCCTGAACCTGGCGAAAAACTCTTCTTTGGCAGCAGCCATCGGGTATCCGGAAATGGTTTCCCTGTTTGCCGGTACGGTGCTCAACCAGACCGGGCAGGCGATTGAAGTCATTGCCATCACCATGAGTGTGTACCTGGCGATCAGTATCAGCATTTCCCTGCTGATGAACTGGTACAACAAGCGCATTGCGCTGATCGAGCGGTGAGGAAAAGCGCATGACAACTCATACTTTCAAACCTGATATGCCACCACCGGGCAAAGTGTTCGGCCCGATGGCGTGGATGCGGCAGAACCTGTTCTCCAGCTGGATCAACACCCTGCTGACCCTGTTCTCCCTGTATCTGATCTATCTGGTCGTGCCGCCTATCATCAGTTGGGCCCTGCTGGACGCCAACTGGGTCGGCACGACCAAGGCAGACTGCACCAAGGCGGGCGCCTGCTGGGTGTTCATCGAGCAGCGCTTCGGTCAGTTCATGTACGGCTACTTTCCCAATGAGCTGCGTTGGAGGGTCGACCTGACCGCTATCCTGGCGATCGTCGGCGCTGCGCCGCTGTTCATTTCGAAGTTTCCGCGCAAGGCTGTCTACGGTATCGCCTTCCTGGTGATCTATCCGGTTGTTGCGTTCTACCTGCTGCATGGCGGCGCGTTCGGTCTGACCAACGTACCGACCAGCCAGTGGGGCGGTCTGATGCTGACCCTGGTGATCGCTACCGTGGGTATCGTCGGTGCCTTGCCGCTGGGTATAGTTCTGGCGCTCGGTCGTCGCTCAAACATGCCCGCTGTGCGCGTGGTGTGCGTGACGTTCATCGAGTTCTGGCGCGGCGTGCCGCTGATCACCGTGCTGTTCATGTCGTCGGTCATGCTGCCGCTGTTCATGCCAGAGGGCATGAACTTCGACAAGCTGCTGCGTGCGCTGATCGGCGTCATCCTGTTCCAGTCCGCGTACATTGCCGAAGTGGTGCGTGGCGGCATGCAGGCCATTCCCAAGGGGCAGTACGAAGCAGCCTCGGCGATGGGCCTGGGTTACTGGCGCAGCATGGGGCTGGTGATCCTGCCGCAGGCGCTGAAGATGGTTATTCCCGGCATCGTCAACACCTTCATTGCATTGTTCAAAGACACCAGTCTGGTGATCATTATCGGTCTGTTCGACCTGCTCAACAGCGTCAAGCAGGCTACCGCCGACCCGGCATGGCTGGGTATGGCCACTGAAGGCTACGTCTTCGCGGCCCTGGTGTTCTGGATCTTCTGTTTCGGTATGTCCCGCTATTCCATGCATTTGGAACGTAAGCTGGACACAGGCCACAAGCGTTAGGAGTTTTGTGATGAGTGAAGTTATCAATAAGCCTCTGGGCGCTGAAGGCATGATCCGCATGGAGGGCGTACACAAGTGGTACGGCCAGTTCCATGTACTCAAGGACATCAACCTGAATGTGCGTCAGGGTGAACGTATCGTGCTGTGCGGCCCGTCGGGTTCGGGCAAGTCGACCACCATTCGCTGCCTCAACCGTCTGGAAGAGCATCAGCAGGGTCGTATCATCGTCGACGGCACCGAGCTGACCTCGGACCTGAAGCAGATCGAAACCATTCGCCGTGAAGTGGGCATGGTGTTTCAGCACTTCAACCTGTTTCCGCACCTGACCATCCTGCAGAACTGCACGCTGGCGCCAATGTGGGTGCGTAACATGCCGAAAAAGAAGGCTGAAGAAATCGCCATGCACTATCTGGAGCGTGTGCGTATTCCGGAGCAGGCCCACAAGTTTCCGGGTCAGCTTTCCGGTGGTCAACAGCAGCGTGTGGCGATTGCCCGTGCCTTGTGCATGAAGCCGAAAATCATGCTGTTCGATGAGCCGACTTCGGCGCTTGACCCGGAAATGGTCAAGGAAGTGCTCGACACCATGGTCGGCCTGGCTGAAGAAGGCATGACCATGTTGTGCGTAACCCACGAGATGGGCTTTGCCCGTACCGTGGCAAACCGGGTGATCTTCATGGACAAGGGTGAAATCGTCGAACAGGCTGCGCCGAACGACTTCTTCGATAACCCGCAGAGCGACCGTACCAAGCTGTTCCTCAGTCAGATCATCCACTGAGTGGACATCTGCTGAACAAGGAAACCGGGCCATGTGCCCGGTTTTTTTATGCCTGTCGGTGCTGTTCGGGTTGTATGCAATTACGCTGAACCTTGTATTCGCGATGATTCTCCAACAGGATACCGACCCCCTGAAAAGGGTCGACATACCTGATGACCGAGAAACTGATGACTGCCAAGGCTCAACCCAGCCCCCAACCGACTACCGATCAACCCCATTCTGCTTTGAAGCGCCCCTGGCTGCTGTTGCTGGGCCTGGTGCTGGTTGCCCTCAACCTGCGCCCAGCGTTGTCCAGCATTGCGCCACTGCTCAATACAGTTTCAGACAGCCTCGGCATGTCCGCCGCCGAAGCCGGACTGCTGACCACCTTGCCGGTCCTGTGTCTGGGCTTGTTCGCGCCGCTGGCACCGATTCTTGCCCGCCGGTTTGGCAGTGAGCGCGTGGTTCTGGTGGTGCTTCTGACGCTGGCAGCAGGTCTGGCAGTGCGCAGTCTGTTTGGCCAGATCGGGCTGTTTTCCGGCAGTCTGCTGGCGGGCGCGAGCATCGGAATCATCGGCGTGCTGCTGCCGGGTATCGTCAAACGTGATTTCCCGCGCAAGGCCGGAGCCATGACCGGTGTCTACACCATGGCCTTGTGCCTGGGCGCAGCAATTGCAGCGGGTTCGACGGTGCCGCTGAGTCAGTACGTTGGTGGCAGTTGGCAGATTGGCCTGGGTTTCTGGCTGGTTCCTGCGCTGATTGCCGCAGCGCTGTGGCTTCCGCAGGCGCGTGAGGTGCATGGCACGCATCGCGATGTCTACCGGGTCCGCGGTTTGTTGCGTGATCCACTGGCCTGGCAGGTCACGCTGTACATGGGCCTGCAATCGTCGCTGTCGTACATCGTTTTCGGCTGGTTGCCGTCGATCCTCATCGGTCGCGGCCTGACGCCGACCCAGGCCGGTCTGCTGCTGTCCGGCTCGATCATCGCGCAAGTCATCAGCGCGCTGGCGGTGCCCTATCTGGCCACACGCGGCAAGGATCAGCGTCTGGCGATCATGCTGGTCATGTCGCTGACCCTGATCGGCCTGTTCGGCTGCCTGTACGCGCCACTCGGCGGTCTGTGGGGCTGGGCGATCCTGCTGGGGATCGGGCAGGGCGGCACGTTCAGTCTGGCGCTGGCCTTGATCGTCCTGCGCTCGCGTGACTCACATGTCGCTGCCAATCTGTCGAGCATGGCGCAAGGCTTCGGCTACACCATCGCCTCGACCGGCCCGTTTGCCGTGGGCGTGGTGCATGACATGACCGGCAGCTGGAGCGCGATTGGCTGGATCTTCGCGGTACTCGGGCTGGGCGCCATCATCGCGGGCATGGGTGCCGGTCGGGCGCTGCAGGTGCAGGTCAGTAGCGAGAAGGTTTGATTTTCGATGATTGTTGATCGTTCGGACCGGGCTTGAGCTGCTTCAGGTCTGAGCCAGATTGGCCAGGGCCCATTGTTCGGCACTGGTGACGCTCAGCCCTGATTTCGCGTTGTAGGTACGGGCGACGTCCCATGCCACGCCTCGGCCCATGGCAAAGACTGCCCGGTATTTGCGCAGATTGTCATCCGGCATTTCCGTCAGATCGGCCTGCAACTGCGCAACACTCCATACGTGCCGCTCGATGTCGCGCCCCGTGACACGCTCCACAAGATCGGCCAGCCCGGCGTACGTCAATGTGTCGCCAGCGGTGTACACCACCTGATTCACTATGCGCGGCTCGTGCATCACGATGGCAGCAGTCAGCCTGCCAATGTCCTCTGCGGTGGTGACTGTCACGGCCGTATCGAGGCTGCCCAGCGCATTGATCCGACCGCCTTGCAGATCGACGACACCGAACGCGGGTTCGAACAGGAAGCTTGTAAACATACCGGTCGAAACGATTACCCACTCGGTTTGCTGCTGGGCGCGCAGCTTTTCTCGTACATCGAGTTGCTCATCGAACAGATCCTGAGGGCTGCCCCGGCCGATAAGGTCGTAGTCAACGCCGAACTGCCAGGGCAGGTAGCGTTTTATGCCGGCCTTGAGCGCCGCATCGGTCAGTTTGCGTTGAGTGCCCCGGCCAGCGGCAAAACCCGCACAACTGATTACCGTGTCATAGCGCTTCATGACAGTGGCTAGTTCGTCCACGGTGGCATCGGCCAGATCGGCGGTTTCGATGGCAATGTTCAGCGCGCGGATTTCTTCGATTTCCACACGCTTGGCGGGCGCTTGAGTGCTCAAGCTGCTTTGGCGTAGCAGCACGGCAATGCTCAAGTCATATGCTCCGGCTTTCTCGACCAGCCCTCGCAGCACGGCGAGCCCAAGCTCTCCTGCGCCTATTACCAGAATGCGTTGTTTGACGTTTGCGTTATCGGCTTGCATGGTGACCCCTTTGGACAGTCTTTCAATTCAGGCGGGAGAGATGCTGGCATGCCTGTCGACATACAAAAAGTAGGCACATCGGTGATACCGGGCGGGCTGGACGCGCAGGAAGTGGTCAGACGCTCCGAAGCGGCCTGTGCTGCGCTCAGCGATGATGAGGATGGTCTCAAGCGCGATATTCTCGGCCACGCCGGAAACCGCTGGTCATTGGGCGTGGTACATGCCCTCGGCCTCAGCAGCCCTTTGCGCCATGCCGAATTGCGCCGAAAGCTGCACGGTGTCACCCAGCGCATGCTCACTCATACCTTGCGCCAGCTTGAACAGGACGGGTTGATCACCCGCCATGACTACTGCGAGAAGCCGCTCAGGGTGGAATATTCGTTGACCGACCTGGGCATGGGGCTGCTGGTACAAATGATTCCGCTGTGGACTTGGGTGATTGAAAATTCAGAGGCGTTCAGTGCAGCGCGAAATCGTTATGCGGACAGGTAAAAGTGATGGCTGATGCGCCATCAACCCTCGCCATTTTCAGCGGCGCCGCTTATCGTGCACGGATAATTCGCCAAGGGATGTGCACGCATGAACTACGAGGAACAAAGTCAGGCCAACAGCGCACTGATCACCCGCTTTTATGAGGCGTTTGCGCAGCTGGATGCCGAGGCGATGAGTGCCTGTTATACCGATGACGTGCTGTTCAGCGACCCGGCCTTTGGTGAATTGCGTGGCGCTCAGGTCGGCGACATGTGGCGCATGCTGACTTCCCGGGCGAAGAATTTCTCGGTGGTCTTCGATCAGGTGCGAGCCGATGACCAGACTGGCAGCGCGCACTGGGTGGCGACGTACCTGTTCAGTCAGACCGGGCGCACGGTGGTGAACGATATTCAGGCCCGGTTCATGTTCCGCGATGGCAAGATCTGCGAGCATCACGATCATTTCGACATATGGCGCTGGTCGCGTCAGGCCTTGGGTTTTAAGGGCCTGTTGCTTGGCTGGACGCCTTTGGTACGCAACGCCGTGAGGGCTCAGGCGCTCAAGGGTCTGAAGACCTTTTCAGAGAATCGCCGTGCCTGAGGTTGCCAGCACCGCGAGTGCGCCGACTGCCGAACAGGCGGTCGGCAAACCCTGGTTTGTCTATCTGGTGCGCGCTGCCAACGGCTCGCTGTACTGTGGCATCAGTGATGATCCGCAGCGCCGATTCGCTATGCACCAGAGCGGCAAGGGCGCGCGCTTTTTCTCTTCGAGTCCGGCGATGGCACTGGTCTACGTTGAACAATGGCCCAGCAAGGGCGAGGCGTTGCGCCATGAGCGGCTGATCAAGAAGCTCAAAAAAAGCGCCAAAGAGGCGTTGGCTGCCAGCTACGCAACGTCATCGATCCATGAGCGTGATGCCGTCCCATCAGTTTGAGGCTGTGTGCGGGCAGGGTGCTGCGGGTTAAGCTGTGTTTTTCCCATGTGCACAGAGGCTGAACATGTCCGAGTTGATCCTTCACCACTACCCCACTTCGCTGTTCGCCGAAAAAGCCCGCCTGATGCTGGGCTTCAAAGGCCTCACATGGCGTTCGGTGACTATCCCTTCGATCATGCCCAAGCCTGACCTGACTGCATTGACGGGCGGTTATCGCAGAACCCCGGTGTTGCAGGCGGGTGCGGACATCTACTGTGACACTGCGCTGATGGCGCGGCGTCTGGAGCAGGAAAAAGCGTCGCCAGCGTTTTATCCGAAGGGACAGGAGTTCACGGTTACCGGCCTGGCCGCCTGGGCCGATTCGGTGTTGTTCATGCATGCCGTGAGCCTGGTGTTTCAGCCTGAATCAATGGCTGTGCGCTTTGCCAAGGTGCCACCAGACGCCGCCAAGGCGTTCGTCGCCGACCGTTCGACGCTGTTCAACGGCGGCACTGCGTCGCGCCCGCCTGTGGAGCAGGTCAAACATCAATGGCCTACGCTGATGTCGCGTCTGGAACTGCAACTCTCGCACGGCGGTGACTTCCTGTTCGGCGTACCGTCGATTGCCGATTTCTCGGTCGCCCATACATTGTGGTTTCTCAAGCAGACGCCGGTCACTGCACCCTTTGTCGATGATTATCCGAGTGTCAGGGCCTGGCTCGATCGTGTGCTGGGTTTTGGCCATGGCACGTTCAGCGACCTGAGCTCGGCAGATGCCATCGACATCGCCAGAAACGCCACGCCTGCGTCGTTACCGGATGAAACCTTCGTCGATCCAAATGGCTTCAAGGCAGGCGACAAGGTCGCGGTTTCTGCAGTCGACTATGGCGTCGAAGCGGTTGAGGGCGAGCTGGTATTTACCGGCCGCGAAGAACTGATCCTGCGCCGCGAGGACGAACGTGCAGGTGTCGTGCACGTACACTTCCCGAGAATGGGCTATCGGATCGAGAAGCGCTGAGGTTCTACGATGCTCTGCGTCGCAAGGAGGACGCAGAGCATTGGCACAATAGTCAGGTAGGCTACTTCAGCGCTGCCAGTATCTGATCCGGGTCAAACCCCCTGATCAGCGTGCCGTTGACGTCGATCAGCGGGATGCCTCTGCCGCCCAGCGCTTCATAGGCCTTGCGGCCTTCTTCCGACTTCTCAATGTCGAACTCCTGATACGCAATCCCCTTGCTGTCCAGAAAACGCCGGGTCTGCTTGCAGTAGCCGCACCAGTCGGTGGCGTACATCACCACTTTTGCCTGGCTGTAGCGCTGCGCGACGTCTGCCGGGGGAGGGTTGACGACATTCTCGATCCTGCCCCAGTTCTGGTAAATCACTACCACCAGCATGATCAGGGCGAACTTCTTCAGGGTGCGCAGCAGCATGTTGATTACCGCCGCTTCAACTGGTCGGTCAGTTGCGTCGGCAGCCCCTTGATGATCAGGGTGCCGGCGGTTTCGTCGTATTCGATCTTGTCGCCCAACAGGTGGGCCTCAAAACTGATCGACAGGCCCTCGGCGCGGCCGGTGAAGCGGCGGAACTGGTTGAGGGTGCGCTTATCCGCCGGTATTTCCGGGGACAGGCCGTAATCCTTGTTGCGGATGTGATCATAGAACGCGCGCGGACGATCTTCGTCGATCAGCTCGGACAGCTCTTCCAGGCCCATCGGTTCGCCCATCTTGCTCTGACTGCTGGCGTAGTCGACCAGGGTCTTGGTCTTCTCGCGAGCCGATTCTTCCGGCAGGTCTTCGCTTTCAACGAAATCACTGAACGCCTTGAGCAGGGTGCGGGTTTCGCCGGGGCCATCCACGCCTTCCTGGCAACCGATGAAGTCGCGGAAGTACTCGGAAACCTTCTTGCCGTTCTTGCCCTTGATGAACGAGATGTATTGCTTGGACTGTTTGTTGTTCTGCCACTCGGAAATATTGATCCGGGCGGCGAGGTGCAATTGGCCAAGGTCCAGGTGTCGGGACGGGGTCACGTCCAGTTCGGCATTCACTGCCACGCCTTCGCTGTGGTGCAGCAGGGCGATGGCCAGGTAGTCGGTCATGCCTTGCTGATAATGGGCAAACAGCACGTGGCCACCCACTGACAGATTGGATTCTTCCATGAGCTTTTGCAGGTGCTCGACCGACACCCGCGAGAACGCCGTGAAGTCGCTGCCACCGTCGATGTATTCCTTCAGCCAGCCACTGAATGGATGTGCGCCGGACTCGGGATGGAACAGGCCCCATGCCTTGCCCTGTTTGGCGTTATAGCTTTCGTTGAGGTCGGCCAGCATGTTCTCGATGGCCTGGGACTCAGCGAGTTCGGAGTCGCGTGCATGGAGAACAGCGGGCGTACCGTCGGGTTTCTTCTCGATCAGGTGGACGATGCAGTGACGGATCGGCATGGGCTTCTCGGCTGAAAAAGGTGAAGAGCGTGCGGCTCGTTGCAAGGTGCCCAGTGTAACGCACGCATGCGCCTGATGGCCCGGGGCAGGCTGGTTTTCGCCTGCAGCGAGTGTTTGCTGGGTGTTTTTTGTGCAATTAGCATTAAAACCTGACCAAAAGGATAGGTAGAGGCGGATATTTGCCCGGCTCTGTGCTAGTTTTGCGCGGTCTTGCGCACTTAGCGCGTCAAGCATGCAGTTAGCGCACACGTAGGTCGAACCATTACCCGGTTTCAGTATCTACACTTTCGCGATTAATCGTGGCTGCTAGCGGGTGGCCAGGTTCATTGCCTGGCCACGGGCCGACGTTGCGCTCTGCAATCCAAATGAATTTGATAGGGAAGGAACACCACCATGGCTCTTACTAAAGACCAATTGATCGCCGATATCGCTGAAGCTATCGACGCGCCAAAAACCACCGCGCGTAATGCTCTTGAGCAATTGGGCCAAATTGTTGCCGACCAATTGGAAAACGGCGTGGAAATCACTTTGCCAGGTATCGGCAAACTGAAAGTTGCAGAGCGTCCGGCTCGCACTGGCCGCAACCCTTCGACTGGCGCTGCCATCGAAATCGCTGCCAAGAAAGTTATCAAGTTCGTTCCAGCCAAAGTGCTGACCGACTCGATCAACAAGTAAGCAACCGCTTGCTGTGAAAAAGCCGTGCACCGGTTAACCGGGCACGGCTTTTTTGTGGGCGTCTGATCACAGATCTGTGCTGCACTGCATACTCAAGAGAGGACGCAGAGCGTCCAGAACGGCATGCGACGCGGAGCGTCGCACGATAGTCGAGGCTAAGGCATGTCGGCGGTGCGTCGTACGGTAGTTGAGATTATCGTTCCTCACGCTCCAGCGTGGGAATGCCTTGCGTGACGCTCTGCGTCACAGATCTGTGCCGCACTGCATGCTCAAGAGAGGACGCAGAGCGTCCAGAACGGCATGCGACGCGGAGCGTCGCACGATAGTCGAGGCTAAGGCATGTCGGCGGTGCGTCGTACGGTAGTTGAGATTATCGTTCCTCACGCTCCAGCGTGGGAATGCCTTGCGTGACGCTCCGCGTCACAGATCTGTGCCGCACTGCATACTCAAGAGAGGACGCAGAGCGTCCAGAACGGCATGCGACGCGGAGCGTCGCACGATAATCGAGACTAAGGCATGACGACGAGGCGTCGAACGATAGTAGAGATTAAGGCCTGCCGACGTGGCGTCGCACGATCGTCGATGCGGCACGATAGCCTTATCAGTGGGGTGTGCGTTGTGCCTTGTCAAGGAAGGTCCAGGCCACGAAGCGGCTTTGTTTCTGGCCCTGGCCCATCTCGACTACCTTCACTTCAAGCGCGCCGGCTTTTTTCAGGGCGCTCTGGATCGGCGGCAGGTTGTATGCCTTGGACACCAGGGTGCTGAACCACACCACCTGGCCCGGCAATGTGGCGCTTTCCTGGATCAATTGGGTCACGAAGCCAATCTCGCCGCCTTCGCACCACAACTCCTGAGATTGCCCGCCGAAGTTGAGAACCGGCAGCTTGCGCTTGGGATCCGCCTTGCCCAGTGCGCGCCATTTTCGTTGGCTGCCACGCTGCGCTTCTTCCAGCGAAGCATGGAAGGGCGGGTTGCAGAGGCTCATGTGGAAGCGTTCGCTGCTGTCGAGCAACCCGAGCAGGATCTGCTTGCGATTGCCCTGCTGGCGCACGCTGATGGCCTTGCTGAGGCCATTGGCTTTGATGATCGTGGTAGCCGCCGCGATGGCCGTGCTGTCGATGTCCGAACCCACGAACTGCCAGCCATAGTCGCTGTGCCCCAGCAGCGGGTAGATGCAATTGGCGCCGGTGCCGATGTCCAGCGCCTTGATGGATGCACCGCGGGGTATTACGCCGTCATGGTCTTCAGCCAGCAGGTCGGCGAGGAAGTGCAGATAGTCCGCGCGCCCCGGAATCGGCGGGCACAGGTAATCGGCCGGAATGTCCCAATGGGCAATGCCATAGAACGCTTTGAGCAGCGCGCGGTTGAACACCCGTACCGCCTGCGGATTGGCGAAGTCGATGCTTTCCTTGCCGTAAGGATTGAGGATCACGAAGGCTGCCAGTTCGGGGCTGGATTTGATCAGCTTCGCAAAGTCGTACTGGCCCTGATGCCGATTGCGCGGGTGCAAGGTGGCCTTTTCACGCGGCGCAGCAGGTTTGGCTGGCCGCTGAGGCTTCTTGCGCGGTGGTTTGCGGGTATCGGTCATGGATTCGATTGTCAGCCGTGAGGTTGAGTTGCCTGGCTTATTCGCGAGCAAGCGACGTGTCGCCTTCGGCGTGACAGGTCTTGCTCGCGAATAAGTCAGTACAGAAGTTCAGATAACAAAAAGCCAGCCCATAATCGGGCTGGCTTTTCTGGCCACCTTACAGGCTGGCGATGCGTGCGTGTTGCTCGGCCAGCTTGCCCAGTGCCTGTTCGGCTTCGGTCAGCTTGGCGCGCTCCTTGGCGATGACTTCAGGCGGTGCCTTGTCGACGAAGGCGGCGTTGGACAGCTTGCCGCCGACGCGTTGCACTTCGCCTTGCAGACGCTGGATTTCCTTGTCCAGGCGCGCCAGTTCGGCCCCTTTATCGATCAGCCCGGCCATCGGCACCAGTACTTCGATGTCACCGACCAGCGCGGTGGCGGACAGCGGTGCTTCCGCGCCTTCGGTCAGTACGGTCATGGATTCGAGCTTGGCGAGCTTCTTGAGCAGGTAATCGTTTTCGCTCAAACGACGCTGATCTTCGGCGCTGACGTTCTTGAGGAACAGTTGCAGCGGCTTGCCCGGACCGATGTTCATCTCGCCACGGATATTACGCACGGCGAGCATCAGGCCCTTGAGCCATTCGATGTCGTCCTCGGCGGCTTGATCGATGCGTGCTTCATTGGCCACCGGCCAGGGTTGCAGCATGATGGTCTTGCCTTGCGCACCGGCCAGCGGCGCGAGGCGCTGCCAGATTTCTTCGGTGATGAACGGCATGAACGGGTGCGCAAGACGCAATGCGACTTCCAGAACGCGAACCAGCGTGCGACGTGTGCCGCGCTGACGCTCGACCGGCGCTGTTTCGTCCCACAGTACGGGCTTGGACAGCTCCAGATACCAGTCGCAATACTGGTTCCAGATGAACTCGTACAACGCCTGGGCGGCGAGGTCGAAGCGGAACTGGTCCAGCTGGCGGGTCACTTCGGCTTCGGTGCGTTGCAACTGCGAGATGATCCAGCGATCAGCCAGCGACAGTTCGACCGCTTCGCCGTTCTGACCGCAGTCTTCGCCCTTGTCCAGCACGTAGCGCGCTGCGTTCCAGATCTTGTTGCAGAAGTTGCGGTAGCCTTCGACGCGGCCCATGTCGAACTTGATGTCGCGACCGGTAGACGCCAGCGAGCAGAAGGTAAAGCGCAGGGCATCGGTGCCGTAGCTGGCGATGCCCTCGGCGAATTCCTGGCGGGTCTGCTTCTCGATCTTTTTCGCCAGTTGCGGCTGCATCAGGCCACTGGTGCGTTTCTCTACCAGCGTTTCGAGGTCGATACCGTCGACGATGTCCAGCGGGTCAAGCACGTTGCCCTTGGACTTGGACATCTTCTGGCCCTGGCCATCGCGCACCAGACCATGCACATAGACAGTCTTGAACGGAACTTGCGGCGTGCCGTCCTCGTTCTTCACCAGGTGCATGGTGAGCATGATCATCCGCGCGACCCAGAAGAAAATGATGTCGAAGCCGGTGACTAGCACGTCGGTGGAGTGGAAGGTTTCCAGTGCCTTGGTCTTTTCCGGCCAGCCGAGCGTGGAGAAGGTCCACAGGCCCGAGCTGAACCAGGTGTCCAGCACGTCGTTGTCCTGCTGCAGCGCGACTTCCGGCCCAAGGTTGTTCTTGGCACGGACTTCGGCTTCGTCGCGGCCGACGTAGACCTTGCCGGACTCGTCGTACCACGCCGGAATGCGGTGGCCCCACCAGAGCTGACGGCTGATGCACCAGTCCTGGATGTCGCGCATCCACGAGAAGTACATGTTTTCGTATTGCTTGGGCACGAACGCGATGCGGCCGTCTTCGACAGCGGCAATTGCAGGCTCGGCCAGCGGCTTGGTGGAGACGTACCACTGATCGGTCAGCCACGGTTCGATGATGGTGCCGGAACGGTCGCCTTTCGGCACCTTCAGTGCGTGATCATCAACGCTGACCAGCAACCCGGCGGCGTCGAACGCGGCAACGATCTGCTTGCGCGCTTCGAAGCGGTCCAGCCCGGCATAGGCAGCGGGCAGGCTGCCGTCGACGCTTTCGTTCAGCGTGCCGTCTAGGTTGAACACCTGAGCGGCGGGCAATACGTTGGCATTCTTGTCGAAAATGTTCAGCAGTGGCAGGTTGTGGCGTTTGCCGACTTCATAGTCGTTGAAATCGTGGGCCGGGGTGATTTTCACGCAGCCGGTGCCGAACTCGGGATCGCAGTAATCATCCGCGATGATCGGGATAAGGCGGCCTACCAGAGGCAACTCGACGAACTTGCCGATCAGCGCCTTGTAGCGCTCGTCCTGCGGGTTCACCGCAACGGCAGCATCACCGAGCATGGTTTCCGGACGGGTGGTGGCCACGATCAGGTAATCCAGACCTTCAGCGGTCTTTGCGCCGTCAGCCAGTGGATAACGCAGGTTCCACAAATGGCCTTTCTCGTCGTGGTTCTCCACTTCGAGATCAGAAATAGCGGTGTGCAGCTTGGTGTCCCAGTTGACCAGACGCTTGCCACGGTAGATCAGGCCGTCTTCATGCAGGCGCACGAAAGCTTCCTTGACCGCTTCGGACAGGCCGTCGTCCATGGTGAAGCGCTCGCGGCTCCAGTCGACGGACGAGCCCAGGCGGCGGATCTGACGGCTGATGTTGCCGCCGGACTCGGCTTTCCATTCCCAGATCTTGTCCAGAAACTTCTCGCGGCCCAGTTCATGACGGCTTACGCCTTGCGCTTCGAGACGACGCTCGACCAGCATCTGCGTGGCGATACCCGCGTGGTCGGTGCCCGGTTGCCACAGCGTATTGCGGCCCTGCATGCGACGGAAACGGATCAGTGCATCCATGATCGCGTTATTGAAACCGTGGCCCATGTGCAGGCTGCCGGTGACGTTCGGCGGCGGGATCATGATGGTGTACGAGTCACCCACGCCTTGCGGAGCGAAATAGTTCTCGGACTCCCAGGTCTGGTACCAGGAAGTTTCGATGGCGTGCGGCTGGTAAGTCTTGTCCATGCGCGGCGGGAACCTGTGGCATTGATTCGGAAACCGGTAAGTATAGACCTGACGGCCAGCGACAAGCCACAGGAGTAGCTGTGAGCTTCAAGCTGCAAGCTGCAAGCTGGTAGTTCTGTCAGTAGGAGGCGTGTCGGCCAGACGGCATGATCGGTATTCAGACTTTACTTGCAGGGCGGACGCTGCCATGGACGATACGCCTGAAACCAGACGCGTGCTGTGTCGCTATCGCTATGACGCGCTGGACCGTATTGCCGTTGTCGACCCCGAGGCGCAGGAGGCGTTGTCGCGGTTCTATCAAAAGAACCGTCTGACGGTCGAGATACAGGGTGCAACGCGCCGTTGTGTGTTTCACGGTGAGGACCGTTTGTTGGCGGAGTATGAGGCTGACGGCGCTGCCGAGCGAGTGGACCTGCTGGGCACCGACAGGCAAAACAGCGTGCTGCAGGCTGTGGGTTCACAGGAACGGCAGCCGCTGGCTTATAGCCCTTACGGACATCGCGCACAGGGCGGCCCGTTTTCCGGCTTCAACGGCGAGCGCGCGGACCCTGTGACCGGGCATTACCTGCTGGGTAACGGCTACCGCGCGTTCAACCCGGTGCTGATGCGTTTCAACCGACCAGACTCGCTGAGTCCATTTGGACGGGGAGGCCTGAATGCGTATGCCTACTGTCAGGGGGATCCGGTTAACAGGAGTGATCCGGGCGGGCATATCTCATCGTTCAGGGTGCTTGGGCTGACCATGTTTCCCAAGAAAACTCATTTCCAACGTCTCCCCAACGAAGTATTGGCAAAGATAATCGAAAACCTACCGTTAAAAGCTGCGAACAATTTGGCGGAAACATCCCGTTCAATGCGTGAAAAGGTATTCGGGCTGATAAAAAAGCCGTGGATTAATGTAGGCGATCCAGACGAACTGTTGACTATTCGCAAGATGTTGAGCAACAAGACAGACCTTTCGCCTGCCATGCTCAAAAATGACACCTTCACAGCACAGTTCGAACGCTCAGCGGCGAACATCAAGCAAGGAATGGACAAAGAGATCAAAAGCCTTGGTCGCCGAGCACAATCAATTCTTGATGACGTGGCGCGCGTGCCGGGCGCCAGTTATTCCCAATTTCAAAATGCGGTAGCTCGAAACCGACGAGCCCATGCAGCCTCCATCGAAATACTGGAAAGTATTGATGGAGTAGTGGGCGAACATAGGCGACTGGACGAAAGCTTGAATTCACTTATTCATCGTGAGGCAGACATGGGGCGGTTGGTAGCCAGCATCCGCGCTGAATTGAATCGACGCTAGCAGAGTGCCCAGACATTTAAGCGCCAGGTTCCAGGCTTCACTTCCGCTGCTGCGCCAATAACCGCTCCAGCCTTGCCTCCAGCCGGCGCTTGATCTCGTTTTCGATATGTGGGGCGAAGTCGTCGATCACGTCCTGCATGATCAATTGCGCGGCTGCGCGCAACTCGCTGTCCAGATGTAACAGTGCATCAGGGTTGGGCTGGGCTTGCGGCTGGGCTGTCTGCTGCACCTGCGGGGCGGGCGCTGTATGGGTATCAGGTGTCAGCGTCGGGATGTCGTCTTCGTCGAAGTCCTGTTGATACGCCGCGTCGGGGCGAGCGCCGACGACATCGAACAACAGGGGAATCTGGCCTTCGGGACGAGCCGTGTCGTTCGACACGGGGGAGTGAGCGGGGTCATCGCCGAGCAGTTGGCGGATCGACTCGAGGTCGTTCAGCAAGTGCGCGGATTCAGCTTTTTTTGAAGTATCCATCGTGTCCTCAAAGGCGCTGCAGTCGGTGATCTTGCGGAGGATAGCCCTGTTCTCGATAGGAACGGAAACTCTCGCGTGCGGCAAGACGTATGGCGGGGTCTTCGACAACGACTTCGGCCACGCGGGCGAAACGTTTGAAGAAGGCCGGAATGCTCAGGTCGAGGTTGACCAGCAGGTCACTGTGTTCGCCCGAGTCGTCGCCCAGGCCCAGTACCACGGCAGCATCGTGATCGCTCTCGGCGTCGCCATGGGGTAGAAACACTTCACCTCTGAAACGCCAGAGCCGGGCATCGAGGTCCTCACGCTGCGCAGCATCGCTGCAATGCAGATAGACCTTGTGACCCAGACGCCAGGCCTTTTCCGTCAGCTTGCAGGCAAAGTCCAGGCGGGCCGCAGGATCGGCGCTGGGCAGGATGTAGAAGTCGACTTGAGTCATGTGGGTTCCAGAACCGGAGGCGTATCGACTGTGCAGTCGATACGCCAGGGTCTCTTTTTATACGCCGGCGCGGTCGAGCAGGTATTGGGTCAGCAGCGGAACCGGACGCCCGGTGGCGCCTTTTTCCTTGCCGCCGCTCAGCCATGCCGTGCCGGCGATGTCCAGGTGAGCCCAGTGGTAGGCCTTGGTGAAGCGCGACAGGAAGCAGGCCGCGGTGATGGTGCCGCCTTTCGGGCCGCCGATGTTGGCGATGTCGGCGAACGGGCTGTCGAGTTGCTCTTGGTACTCATCGAACAACGGCAACTGCCAGGCACGGTCATCGGCCTGTTTGCCCGCGTCGAGCAACTGATTGATCAGCGCGTCGTTATTGCCCAGCAGGCCGGAGGTGTGGCCGCCCAGTGCAACGACGCAGGCGCCGGTCAGGGTTGCGATATCGATGACCGCCTGCGGCTTGAAACGCTCGGCGTAGGTCAGTGCATCGCACAGCACCAGACGGCCTTCGGCGTCGGTGTTGAGGATTTCGACGGTCTGGCCGCTCATGGTCGTGACGATGTCGCCCGGACGTGTCGCGGTGCCGCTCGGCATGTTTTCGGCACAGGCCAGAATGCACACCAGATTGATCGGCAGCTTCAATTCGAGCACCGCACGCAGGGTGCCGAACACGCTGGCAGCGCCGCACATGTCGAACTTCATCTCGTCCATGCCCGAGGCAGGCTTGATGCTGATGCCGCCGGTATCGAAGGTGATGCCTTTACCGACCAGCACGAACGGCTGGTCGCCTTTTTTGGCACCCTGGTAGTTCATGACGATGAGGCGCGGCGGCTGGGCGCTGCCCTGTGCTACCGCGAGGAAAGAACCCATGCCCAGGTCGGCCAGTTTCTTCTCGTCGTGGACTTCCACTTTCAGGTTCTTGTGTGCCTTGCCCAGCGCCTTGGCTTCTTCGCCCAGGTAGGTCGGGTGGCAGATGTTCGGCGGCAGATTGCCGAGGTCGCGGGTCAGTGCCATGCCGGTGGCGATTGCCTGAGCGTGAGTCGACGCGCGCTCGACATCGGCCGCCTTGACCTTGTCGGTCAGCAGGGTGATTTTCTTCAGGGCGCGAACTTCGGCTTTCTGGCTCTTGAAGCGGTCGAAGACGTATTCACCGTCGGCCAGGGCTTCGACCAGCAGACGAGCCATGCCATAGGTGTCGCGGTTTTTCACCGCCAGGTCATCGAGCGCGATCGCTGCATCGGTACCGCCCAGGCCCTTGAGGCAGGTGAGCGCTGCGCCGACGAGTTTTTTCAACTGACGGTCCGACAGCTCGTCTTCCTTGCCCGTACCCACCAGCAGCACGCGTTCGGCCTTGATGTTGGGCAGATTGTGCAACAGCAGGCTCTGGCCGACCTTGCCGGCCAGATCGCCGCGCTTGAGGATCAGCGAAATGGCTCCGCCGCTGAGGATATCCACCGTCCTGGCCGCACCGGCCAGTACACGGCTTTCACCGACGGTGACCACCAGCGTTGCGGTTTTCAAGGTTTCTGGGCTTACGCTTTTAACAACCAATTCCATGTGGGGTCCCCGAATAGACGATGAGAGTCGCAATATAAATGTCGTACGCGGCATGGCCTGAGTGTTTTCAGGGGTGATGCCTGCGCTAAGCCTTGCAGTTTGACCCCGCTGCACGACTGCTGACAACCCCGCAGAGCTGCCTGTCTGGCGTCTATGTGCGAACTATCCCCGGTGCGCAGTGACAGAAACACACAATCACAGGATAATGCCGCATATTTTTTGAGGCCCACGCCTTTTTTCGGCGTGAAGCTCTGGTTGCCGTGGCTCACAAATTTTCCCTGTTTGGCTGCCTGAGCCTGACAACTCTGGAGTGTCTGGTTTGATTGTCTTCCGTTATCTGTCCCGAGAAGTGCTGCTTACCTTGAGTGCGGTCAGCGCCGTACTGCTGGTCTTCATCATGAGCGGACGCTTCATCAAGTACCTGGCGCAGGCCGCATCCGGTGCACTCGATCCGGGCGTACTGTTCCTGATCATGGGCTTCCGCCTGCCGGGCTTTCTGCAGGTCATTCTGCCCCTTGGCCTGTTCCTCGGCATCCTCATGGCGTACGGACGCCTGTACCTGGAAAGCGAGATGACCGTGCTGGCCGCCACCGGCATGAGTCAGCAGCGTCTGCTGGCCTTCACCATGGGGCCGGCCACGCTGGTCGGTCTGCTGGTTGCCTGGCTGAGCTTCAGCCTGGCTCCGCAGGGCGCTACGCAGTTTTCGCTGCTGATCAATCAGCAGGACGCCATGACCGAGTTCGACACGCTGGTGCCGGGCCGTTTTCAGGCGCTGCGCGACGGTACGCGTATCACCTACACCAAGGAACTGTCGGAGGACCGCTCGCAACTGGCCGGTGTGTTCATCTCTGAAAAGCGCATGTCCAGCGACAAGAGCAAGGACAACGGCATCACCGTGCTGGTCGCGGAGAAGGGCCACCAGGAGGTACGGCCCAACGGCAGTCGCTTCCTGATCCTCGAGAACGGCTATCGCTATGACGGCAATCCCGGGGCGGCCGACTATCGCGTGATCAAGTACGACACCTACGGGGCGATGCTGCCCAAGCCGGAAATCAGTGAAGAAATCACCGACCGTGAAGCCATTCCGACCAGCGAGCTGATCGGCAACCCGGCACCGCGTTCCGTGGCCGAGTTGCAGTGGCGTATTTCGCTGCCGCTGTCGGTGTTCATCGTGACACTGATGGCCATTCCGCTGTCACGGGTCAATCCGCGTCAGGGCCGTTACCTGAAACTGCTGCCGGCGATCCTGCTGTATATGTCGTACCTGGCCATTCTGATTTCGGTGCGCAGTTCGCTGGAGAAAGGCAAGCTGCCACTTAGTCTGGGGATGTGGTGGGTGCATGCCATCTACCTGTCCATCGGCCTGTTGCTGTTCTATTGGGAGCCTCTGCGTCTGAAGATGGCGAGTCGTCGCAGCGTCACGGAGGTGACTCGTGGTCAAGCTTGATCGATACATTGGCAAAAGCGTCCTGCTGGCGATTCTCGCGGTTCTGGGCATCATTCTGGGTCTGGTCTCGCTGTTCGCGTTCATCGACGAGATGGGCGATATCAGCGACACCTACACACTGGCGGATGCCCTCAGCTACGTCATGCTGACGGCGCCACGTCGTGTCTACGACACCTTGCCGATGGCCGCCCTGATCGGTTGCCTGATCGGTCTGGGTACGCTGGCCAGCAGCAGCGAGCTGACCATCATGCGTGCGGCGGGTGTGTCCATCGGGCGCATCGTCTGGGCGGTCATGAAGCCTATGCTGCTGCTGATGATCGCGGGCGTGCTGGTCGGCGAATACGTCGCTCCCTACGCCGAGAACCAGGCCCAGGCCGCGCGCTCGCTGGCGCAGGGCTCAGGTGATGCGCAGAGCGCCCGTCATGGTCTGTGGCACCGCCAGGGCGATGAGTTCATCCACATCAACACGGTACAGCCCAATGGCCTGATGCTCGGTGTGACACGTTATCGTTTCGACGATCAGCGCCACATGCTGACCTCCAGCTTTGCCAAAGAGGCCAACTTCAAAACCGATTACTGGGAATTGAAGGACGTCACCACCACGCACTTCAATGACGGCAGCACCAAGGTCATCAACACCCCGGTCGAGCGTTGGGACGTGGCGCTGAGCCCACAACTGCTGAGCACGGTGATCATGCCGCCCGAGTCGCTGTCCATCAGCGGCCTCTGGAGCTACGCGCATTACCTGGCTGATCAGGGCTTGAGCAATGGCCGCTACTGGCTGGCATTCTGGACCAAGGTCCTGCAACCGGCGGTGACCGTCGCATTGGTGCTGATGGCGATCTCGTTCATCTTCGGCCCGCTGCGTTCGGTTACGCTGGGGCAGCGCGTGTTCACCGGTGTGGTGGTCGGCTTTACCTTCCGCATCATTCAGGACCTGCTCGGTCCATCGAGCTTGCTGTTCGGCTTCCCGCCTTTGCTGGCAGTGCTGCTGCCTGCTGCCGCCTGTGCGCTGGCCGGGGTACTTCTGTTACGCCGCGCCGGGTAATGCATCCGCCTTATTGAAAAGAGCCGACCCTTGGGTCGGCTTTTTTCATGGGCGCTTGCGGAGCCCTGCAAATCCCGCATGCAAAAAAGCCCCTGGCATCGCTGCCAGAGGCCTTCTTGTATCTGCGTGGGTGCGTCGTTATCAGCCTTCGGCTTGAACTTCGTCAGCCTGCATGCCTTTCTGGCCCTGCACCGCAACGAAGGTAACTTTCTGACCTTCTTTCAGGCTCTTGAAGCCGTTACCCTGAATGGCGCGGAAGTGTACGAACAGATCCGGCCCGCTCTCAGGAGTGATAAAACCAAAACCTTTTTCGTCGTTGAACCACTTGACGGTACCGCTCTGACGTTCAGCCATTTTCTTATTTCCTTGACGCTTGACTTGAATTGGTTACAGCCTCTTTCGTATGAAAGAGCACTGGGGCTGGTTGCAGGAAGTAAGAAACGTAGAACGGGTTGTAGCAAACCTAGAGCTACTGCCCAGGTCCAGATTCGGCGACCCATGCAAACACAGTTCGGAAACTCTACGCCAAGTCCCGTTACAAATACAACCCCCTTGCTTGGCACCCCGTTTCCGGGGCTTTGGCCTTGTATGTGCAGTGTTTGCGCCGCGTGCACGGTGATTGATCCGTCATAACATTTTGCACTTTATAGGTGCATTTTTTGCATATATGACAGGCTGTTCACGTGTTCGAAATACTGACGAAACACTGCTGGGGAACAGCGCTTCAGCAACACCGAAGTGTTGCTGTTTTTTTGACGCCGCTATTTAACCGCGGAAGTAACGTTGCGCAACAAAAGGCATTTTTGCGACGAGCATGGGGACTCTCTTGCCGCGCACCATTGCCCAGACAGATGTATTCAGCGCCGTGTAATCGTTATGCAGATAACCCATGGCCAGCGGCCCGGTCAGCGACGGTCCAAAACCGCCGCTGCATACGGTGCCGATAACAGCGCCCTGTTCATCGACGATCTCGGTACCTTCACGCACGGGTGTGCGCTCCTGGGGGAGCAGGCCGACTCGCTTCTTGCTGACGCCGTTCTGTTGCTGGGCAAAGATTCGCTCGGCGCCCGGAAAGCCGCCTGCACGCGCACCGTCGGCGCGACGCACTTTGGAAATGGCCCACAACAGACTGGCCTCGATCGGCGAGGTATGTGTGTCCATGTCATGGCCGTACAGGCACAGACCGGCTTCCAGTCGCAGCGAATCACGTGCGCCCAGACCGATCGGTGCCACTTCCGGCTCATCCAAGAGGCGGCGTGCCAGGGCTTCAGCCTGTTCGGCAGGCACTGAAATTTCATAGCCGTCTTCACCGGTATAACCCGAGCGACTGACATAGCATTTGACGCCGAGCAGCGTGACGCTGGCGAACTGCATGAAGGTCATTTTGGCAACTTCCGGGGCGAGGCGTGCCAGTACGGTCACCGCGGCCGGCCCTTGCAGCGCAAGCAGGGCGCGTTCTTCGAACAGTGGTTCGATCTTGCAATGCCCGGCCAGGTGCTTGCACAGGTGCGCCAGATCCTGATCCTTGCAGGCCGCGTTGACCACCAGCATCAACTGGTCGTTGCCGAGATTGGCCACCATCAGGTCATCGAGAATGCCGCCGTTCTCGTCGGTGAACATCGCGTAACGCTGCATGCCGACCGGCAGGTCAATGATGTCCACCGGCACCAGGGCTTCGAGTGCCTTGGCCGCGTCCGTACCGGTGAGGCGAATCTGGCCCATGTGCGAGACATCGAACAGACCGGCCTGTGCGCGGGTGTGCAGGTGCTCTTTCATTACGCCAGCCGGGTATTGAACAGGCATGTCGTAACCGGCGAAGGGCACCATCTTCGCGCCGAGTTCGCGGTGCAGGGCGTGCAGGGGAGTGGTCAGCAGTGATTCTGTGGACATGTTCGATTCCTTGTTGAGCGGGCCGTGCCAATGGCATTGCCTGTGCGCGCAGCGCGATCAGGCAATGCCAGGCGGGGCTGTCACGCTTCCTGATAGTTCTCGATGGACGGGCAGGCGCAGACCAGGTTGCGGTCGCCGAAGACGTTGTCGACACGACCGACCGGAGGCCAGTACTTGTTCTCGATCAACGAATCGACCGGGTACACCGCCTGTTCGCGGCTGTAAGGATGGCTCCATTGGCCGACGATTTCGGCAGCGGTATGCGGCGCGTTTTTCAGCGGGTTGTCATCCTTGTCCAGGGTGCCGTTTTCAACTGCGCGGATTTCTTCGCGGATCTTGATCATGGCATCGCAGAAGCGGTCCAGTTCTTCTCTGGATTCACTCTCGGTCGGCTCGATCATCAGCGTCCCGGCGACCGGGAACGACATGGTCGGGGCATGGAAGCCGAAATCGATCAGGCGCTTGGCCACGTCGTCGACGCTGATGCCGCTGCTGTCCTTGATCGGGCGCAGGTCTAGGATGCACTCGTGGGCGACCAGACCATTGCTGCCGGTGTAGAGCACAGGGTAATGCTCCTCCAGGCGGCGCGAGATGTAGTTGGCGTTGAGAATCGCCAGTTGCGAAGCGCGTTTGAGGCCGTCACCGCCCATCATGCGGATGTACATCCAGGTAATGGGCAGAATGCTGGCGCTGCCGAACGGTGCTGCGCAGACCGCGCCTTCCTTGCGCTCCATGCGTGCATGGCCGGGCATGAACGGCGCGAGATGGGATTTTACGCCGATCGGGCCAACGCCCGGGCCGCCACCGCCGTGGGGGATGCAGAACGTCTTGTGCAGGTTGAGGTGCGACACGTCGCCGCCGAACTTGCCCGGAGCGCAGAGACCAACCATGGCGTTCATGTTTGCGCCATCGATGTAGACCTGGCCACCGTTGTCATGAACGATGCCACAGATTTCGCGAATGCCTTCTTCGAACACGCCGTGGGTCGACGGGTAAGTGATCATGATTGCCGCAAGCTGGTCACGATGCTGAATGGCCTTGGCGCGCAGGTCTTCCATGTCGACGTTGCCGCGTGCATCACAAGCAGTCACTACGACGCGCATACCCGCCATGTTGGCAGTCGCCGGGTTGGTACCGTGCGCCGAGGACGGGATCAGGCAGATGTCGCGATGTTCATCGCCACGGCTCTGGTGATAGGCGCGGATCGCCAGCAGTCCGGCGTATTCACCCTGTGAACCGGCGTTCGGCTGCAGCGAGATCGCGTCATAACCGGTGGCCGCACAGAGCATGGCCTCCAGTTCGTCGGTCAGTTGCTGGTAACCGGCGCTTTGCTCGGCCGGAGCAAACGGGTGCAGGTTGCCGAACTCGGCCCAGGTCACCGGGATCATTTCGCTGGCAGCGTTGAGCTTCATGGTGCACGAGCCCAGCGGAATCATGGTGCGATCCAGCGCCAGGTCCTTGTCGGCCAGTTTGCGCAGGTAGCGCATCAGCTCGGTTTCCGAGTGATAGCGGTTGAACACCGGGTGGCTGAGGATCGCTGACTGACGCAACAGCCCGGCCGGCAGACGCGATTGCACGCTGTCTGCCAATGCGGCGAAGTCCGGCAAGCTCTGGCCTTCGCTGGCGAAGATTGCCCACAGGGTTTCGACGGCCGACTGCGAGGTGGTTTCGTCCAGCGACAGACCCAGACGCTGGTCATCGATTTCGCGCAGGTTGATGTGCCTGGCGCGTGCGGCGGCATGCAGTGCAGCGGTTCTGCCGCCGGTGTGCAGGGTCAGGCTGTCGAAGAAAAATGCCTGCTCGGCCTTCAGGCCCAGGCTGCTCAGGCCTTCAGCCAGAATTGCGGTCAGGTGGTGAACGCGATTGGCGATCTGTGTCAGGCCGCGCGGACCATGATAGACCGCGTACATGCTGGCGATGTTGGCCAGCAGCACCTGCGCGGTGCAGATGTTGCTGGTGGCCTTCTCGCGACGAATATGCTGTTCGCGGGTCTGCATGGCCAGACGCAGGGCCTGCTTGCCGTGACGATCTACCGACACGCCGACCAGACGGCCGGGCATGTCACGTTTGAAGGCATCGCGGGTCGAGAAGTAGGCCGCATGCGGGCCGCCGAAGCCCAGCGGCACGCCGAAGCGTTGCGCGCTCCCGATTGCCACGTCAGCGCCGAATTCGCCTGGCGGGGTCAGCAGGGTGAGGGCCAGCAGGTCGGCAGCCACGGCGACCAGTGCATTGGCCGCGTGGAAGCGCTCGACCAGCTCTCGGTAATCGAATACGTCACCATTGCTGGCCGGGTATTGCAGCAGCGCGCCGAAGTAATCGCTGACATCGCCCAGCTCGTGCTCGTCGGCTACGACCACGGTGATGCCCAGCGGCTCGGCGCGGGTACGCAGCACGTCGAGGGTCTGCGGGTGGCAGTGGCTGGACGCGAAAAACTGTTGGCTAGCCTTGTTTTTGCTCAAGCGTTTGCAAAAGGTCATTGCCTCGGCGGCCGCGGTGGCTTCGTCGAGCAGAGAGGCGTTGGCAATCGGCAGGCCGGTGAGGTCGCTGATCAGTGTCTGGAAATTGAGCAGTGACTCCAGGCGGCCTTGGGAAATTTCTGGCTGATAGGGCGTGTAGGCGGTGTACCAGGCCGGGTTTTCCAGCAGGTTGCGCAGGATCGGTGCTGGCGTGTGGGTGTTGTAGTAACCCTGGCCGATGTAGGTCTTGAACAGCTGATTCTTGCTGGCGATGGCCTTGATGGAGGCCAGCGCATCAGCTTCGCTCTGCCCGGCAGGCAGGTTCAAAACGCTGGTGCCCTTGATGCTTTCCGGAATGACGCTTTCGCTCAGCGCATCAATTGAATCGAAACCCAGTGTTTGCAGCATGGCCTGCTCGTCGGCCGCCCGGGGGCCAATGTGACGGGCGATGAATTCGTTGGCAGTGCTCAGTTCAATACGGTCAGTCATGGCGTGCTCCTCAGGCTTCGGCGTTGGCTTTGATCAGGCGGTCGTAGGCGTCCTGATCCAACAGGCCGTTAATGGCGTTGGCATCTTGTGGAACGAAGCGGAAGAACCAGCCCGCACCCAGGGCATCTTCATTGACCAGCTCCGGTGTGGCGTCGAGGGCGGAATTGACCTCGACGACTTCACCGTCCAGCGGCATGTTGATGCTGCTGGCCGCTTTCACCGATTCCACCACTGACACTTCAGCGTGTTGAGTGTAGGCCTGTAATTCCGGGAGCTGCACGAAGACTACGTCGCCCAGCGATTCCTGCGCATAGGGCGTAATGCCGACCGTCACGCTGCCGTCGGTTTCGGCACGCAGCCATTCATGGTCAACGGTGAATCGCAAATCGCTCATACAAACTCCTAGGAGAACAGGGCTCGCGCAGCACGCGAACAATATGAGCTATGACTTAGCAATTTAGCGGCCATGTTTTGTTTTTTTAATTAAATCAAAGGGTTGTATGTTTTTTAACTGAGCCTTTAGATCTTGGGTGTAGCGAAAACGCTACAGTCGTCAGGTATTTGAAAATACCTGACTGATCAAGGCCTTGATACGCACGGAATGAGGTGTTTTGGAGTGAAATCGTTACAGTGGAGCGTTTTCGTTACGAGTGGGTTGCAGTGAGTGCATCCATCCCGCAGTGGTCATCGTTATCAAGCAGGCTGGACGCATCCGTCGCGCGTCACCCTTTACCTGACGCAGCTTTCTTTTCCGGTGAGCACAAAAATGTTTCGAGCTCTTCAAGCGGCAGCGGCTTGCTGATCAGATAACCCTGGATTTGATCGCAGTGGTTTTCCCTCAGGAACGCCAGTTGTTCCGGGGTTTCCACACCCTCGGCGATCACCTGCAGGTCGAGGCTGTGAGCCAGCTCGATGATGGCTCTGGCAATGGCCGCGTCCTGTGGATTGCTGGTCACTTCACGAATGAATGCGATGTCGATTTTAAGCTTGTCGATAGGAAAGCGGCGCAGGTACGCCAGGCTTGAATAGCCGGTGCCGAAGTCATCGATGGAAATACTCACGCGATTGGCCCGCAGCGCTCCCAGGGTGGCGATGGTGTGCGTGGTATTTTCCATCAGCGAACTTTCTGTCAGTTCGACCTCAAGCCACTGCGGCGCAACATTGTGTTTTTCGAGGGCCTGACGAATGTCGGCAACCAGGCTGCTGCTGGAAATCTGTTGCCCCGAAATGTTGACCGCTACCTGAAACAAGCCCAGCCCGGAGCGTTGCCAGCGCGCGATCTGCGCGCAGACGCTGTCGACCACCCAGTTGCCGACTTCACCGATCAGGCCGAGGCTTTCCAGTACAGGAACGAATACAGCGGGCGAAACGCCCGGGTGGCCTGGGCGTGGCCAGCGCAACAGCGCCTCAAGCCCGCATATGCGGTCGTTGTTGAGGTCCAGCTTGGGTTGGTAGACGATTTCGAAGGACTGATTACGCACGGCTTCGCGCAGGGCAGCCTCAAGGTCCAGGCGTGCCGAAACATCGGCGTTCATCTGCGGCGTATAGAACCGGTAGTTGTCCGGGCCGATTTTTCGGGCGCTGTTCATGGCGGTGTAGGCGTGTCTGATCAGCTCGCGTGAGTCTTCGCCGTCCTCCGGGTACAGCGCAATACCGATGCTGGCGGTCATGACCAGGCTCTGGCCTTCTATGTGGAAGGGCGCTCGCAATGCGTTGCGGATGCGCTCGAGCGTTTGCCGGGTATCCGCCTGGCCGGGACGAAGCATCAGAATCAGGGCGAACTGATCGCCGTCCACGCGGCCAAGGGTGTCGCTGGCATTCAGGCAGTTCGACAGTCGGCGGCTGACTTCCAGCAGCACCTCATCGCCCAGCACATGCCCCCAGGTTTCGTTGATGTTCTTGAAACCGTCGATATTGACCGTCAGGGCCGCCAGCTTCCAGCGACTGATGGCCGCCTGGGTCATGCCCATTTGCAGGCTGGTAAAAAACAGGTCCCGGTTGGGCAGGCCGGTCAGCGTGTCGTAGTGGGCCATGGTCAGCAGGCGTTGGTCGCTTTCCTTGCGCCGGGTGATGTCGCGCACGATGCCGACGATGACCCAGTCCTCGCCGGTGCGGTACGCCTGGCGATGGATTTCGACCTCGACATCCCGGCCACTTTTGTCGCGAATCTGGGTTTCCAGTGGCTCGCTGGGGCCTTTGCCGGCAATGATCTGGTCGTACACGACCTCAAGCTGCTCCATGGACGTTTCGCCCAGTTCGGCAGGCGTCTTGTGTGACAGTTCCTCAGCGGTGTAGCCGAGCAACTGGCAGGCGCGGCGGTTGAATTCGATCAGGCTCATGGTGTTGCGGTTGATCAGGAAAATCGCGTCTTCGGAAGCGTCCATCACCGTGCGAAAGCGCTCGAGATCGATGGTGCGCTGCTGCAATTGGTCTTCGAGGATCAGGCTGTGGCTTTTCAGGTAGTCGCCAAAGGACTTGAGGCGCAGCAGATTACGCACACGCAGCCACAGTTCGGCGCTGTCCACAGGCTTGTTGAGGTATTCCTCGGCCCCGGCCTCCAGTCCCGAAAGGCGGGCACTCTGCTCGTCGAGAGCCGAGAGCATGATGATCGGTATATTGGCGGTGCCCTTTTCGGCCTTGAGCTGGGTGGCGACTTCATAGCCGTCCATGCCCGGCATCATGATATCGAGCAGGATCAGGTCGGGTGCCTGTTGTTTGACCATGGCCAGCGCCAGCTCGCCTGATTCCGCCGTCAGTGTCCGATAACCCTGGTTCTGCAAGAGCACCTCCAGCAGGTCCCGGACATGGACGTCGTCATCGATAATCAGGATGGTCGCGGCGCTCTGGGTCATATCGAATGCTCAGGTAATGGACTGTTGAGGCAGATTTTTTTCCAGCAGGGTGTCGATGACCCGGTACAACTCCTTGTAGCGCAACGGCTTGATAACATAAGCGTTGCAGCCCGCCAGGCGGATCTTCTCCTTGTCTTCCTTCATGGCCATCGCGGTCAGTGCGATCACCGGGATCGCGGCTGTGCCGGCGTCTTTCTTCAATAGCGACGTGGCGGTCAGGCCGTCCATTTCCGGCAGATGGATGTCCATCAGGATCAGGTCGGGCTGGCGCTCGCGAGCCAGTTTCAGGCCGCTTTCGGCATCGACGGCCGACAGCACAGCGTGCCCGGCGCTGGTCAGCAACAGCTCTGCCAGACGCATATTCGCCGCGTTGTCTTCAATGATCAGGATCTGGGCCATCGTGCCTCCGCTGATTCAGGTGAGCGGATGGGCAGCCACACAACGAAGCGTGCGCCGAGGTCTTTCACGCTGGCCACTGCGACGCAGCCGCCGTGAAGTTCGGCGAGCTGCTTGACCATCGCCAGGCCCAGTCCGGTGCCTTCGAATTTGCGTGCCAGGCCGCTGTCGATCTGGCTGAACGCCTTGAACAGCGTGTTCATGTCGCTTTGGGCGATGCCGATTCCGGTGTCGCTGACACTCAGTTCCAGAAACTGCTCACAGTCGCTGGAGGGAAGCGCAAATCCGTATGTCGGCCAGTCACCGTCGATAAGGCCTGCCTGAGCAAGCGGCACCAGACGCACCGCCAGTGTCACCCAGCCACCGGGCTCGCTGAATTTCACGGCGTTGGCCAGCAGGTTGTAGACGATCTGTTTGGTCTTGCGCCGGTCGAGCTCAAGCACGCCGAAGTCGGCCTCTGTTTCCAGCTTCAGCTGGATATGTTGCAGTGCCGCTTGCTCGCGAACGATCAGCAGGCTGTTGCCGAGCAGTTCGTCCAGATCCACCGATTCGAGCTCCAGCGTCATCATGCCGGCCTCGACCTTGGACAGGTCGAGAATGTCATTGATCAGTGACAACAGATGCTGGCCGCTATTGAAGATATCGCCTATGTAGCGTCGCTGGGCATCGGTCATGTCGCCGACCATGCCGTCCCTGAGTGCCTCGGAAAAACCGATCACGGCGTTCAGCGGCGTGCGCAGTTCGTGCGACATGGTGGCAAGAAACTCGGACTTCATGTGGCTGGCGTGTTCCAGCTCGATATTCTTTTCTTCCAGTGTTCGCTCGAAACGCTTGCGCTCGGTCACGTCGCGGGCTGCGGCGAAGACACCCTTGAGCTTGCGGTCACGGTCGTGAAAGGTGGCAGCGTTGTAGGACACCACGGTTTCAGTGCCGTCATAGGCCCGCACGGTAAGTTCGTAGTCACTGACCTTGTGCTCGCTGAGCACGCGCTTGATCGCGGCATCGGCACTCGCCGGGTCGGTGAAGAAGTTTTTGCAGGGCGCACCGATCAATTCGTCGCGGGTGCGCCCGGTCAGCGCCATCATCTGCTTGTTGACGTCGGAAATGATGCCTTGCGGGTCGGTCATCATCAGCGCATCGATGTTCGATTCGATCAGCGAGCGGGTATAGAACTGTTGGTCCCGCAAGCGCTGATCCAGTAATGCCTGAGCTTCTTCTTCCTGTTTGCGCGCAGTGTTGTCGGTGCCGATCAGCAGATAACCGATGATGGTTTCGGCGCTGTCGCGCAGCGATGTGACCGAGACCATGGCCGACAGGCGGCTGCCATCCTTGCGGATGTAGGTGAGTTCGTAGATGTCTTCGATGCCACGCGAAGCCTTGAACACCAGAGCCTCGAAGCCCGGTGTGATGGGCGTGTTGAGTTCATGGCTGAGGGCTGCTGCGCGGATGATGAGCTCGGCGGGGTCGGAGATGTCGGCAGGTGTGATTTTGTCGACAACGTCCTCGGAGTGATAACCGAGCATGCGTTCGGCGCCGACATTGAATATCTGGATAACGCCGTGTTCGTCTGTTGCGATGCTGGAGAAATAGGCGCTGTTGAAAATGGCATCCTGCAGTGCACCAGTCTTGAGGAGGATTTTCTGGCGGCGGGATTCGACGATTTTTTCAGCGCGAGACTGAGCATCGACGAGCGGGCGGTCCACTGGCGAGGTTGGCATATGACTTCCCGGTACTACCTGACCTTTATGCCATTACGGCCGTAATCACACTACGGACATCCATTCAAATGGATGATAAGAGGTTCATGGACAATACCAGATCGTTATCGGCAGATTAGTTATTAAATGAAACTTCTCGGAATATATTTTCGATAAATGACGCTAATCGACTAACGCTTGTCGGGAATTCCATATTTTCGCAGGCGATGAGCGATTGCGGTGTGCGAGGTATGCAGGCGATTGGCCAGTTGGCGGGTGGAAGGGTAGTCCGCATAAAGCTTTTCCAGCAGATTCCGCTCAAAGGTTTCGACGGCATGTTCGAGACTGTCGATCGAGCTGTCGTTCTGACGCGCCACGGCGGTGCCAGCGATATCCAGGTCGCCTATATCCACTTGAGTGTGTTCGCAGATGGCGGCCGCGCGAAAAATCACGTTTTGCAATTGCCGCACGTTGCCTGGCCAGCGGTTGCCGAGCAGGGCAGGGTAGGTGCCGGGTGCGAGCCTGCAGACCGGACGCTGAATCTGTGCGCACGCCTGTTCCATGAAGTATCGGGCCAGTAACAGAATGTCCTGACCGCGCTCGCGCAACGGCGGAACCTCCAGATTGAGGACGTTGAGGCGGTAGAACAGGTCTTCACGGAAGGAGCCTTCGCTGACCATTTTTTCCAGATCGCGGTGGGTGGCGCTGAGAATGCGCACATTGACCCTTACTTCCCGATCACCACCGACGCGGCGGAAGCTGCCATCGTTGAGAAAACGCAGCAATTTGGCTTGCAGATAGGGTGACATTTCGCCGATTTCATCGAGGAATACGGTGCCTTGGTTGGCCAGTTCCATCAGCCCCGGTTTACCGCCACGCTGGGCCCCGGTAAAGGCCCCCGGGGCATAGCCGAACAGTTCGCTTTCAGCGAGGTTTTCCGGCAGCGCTGCGCAGTTCAGAGCCAGGAACGGCTCGCCGTGGCGGGCGCTGCTGGCGTGACAGGCGCGGGCAACCAACTCTTTGCCGGTGCCGGTTTCACCCTGAATCAGCAGCGGTGCATCCAGCGCCGCCACCCGTTGCGCCCGTGCCTTGAGGGTGCGAATGGCGGCTGAGTCGCCAAGCAAGGCGTCGAAACCTTCGGCGTGATCATGGTGCAAGGCCGACAGGCGTTCGCCGATTCGGCTGGGCAGGTACAGGGTAATCAGCGCGCCGGCTTCGGTAATCGGCGTGGCGTCCAGCAGCAGGGCTTCACCGTTCAGGTTGATCTCGCGCAGCGGCAGACGAAAGCCGTTTTCCAGCAACGCGACATGCAGACTGGGGTCGCTGAACAGCTCACCGATGGATTCACCCGCGGGCTCCCGGCCAATCAGCGCGATGAGTGCCGGGTTGGCCAGCAGCACGTGCCCGGCGCTGTCCAGAGCCAGCACCGGGTCAGTCATGGCGGCGAGCAACGCGTCCAGTTGCAGGTGGCGACGCTGCCCCGGAAGGATATCGACCACAGTGATCGCTTCCACACCTCTGACCCGAAACAGCGCGTCCTTGAGCTCTTCGAGCATCTGATGGCTGAGCGTCGGCGCATCGATGTACACATTGGGCGGCACCATCTCCACTGCGTCCAGATTCAGATTGCGTCCACCCAGAATCGCCAGCACTTCCTGGGTGATACCGACGCGGTCGATGAAGCTGACATGGATGCGCATGGGGCGATGACGGTTCGCGAATGAGAGGGCGGCAAGTATGCCTTGTGGCGGCAGGTTTGGTGAAATCCGCTTGTGGACTTGCACACACCTATCGCTGCTCACGCTCCAGCGTGGGCACGATGGTGTTTTCCGTGCCTGATTCCTCCCGCTACTGCCCGCTGGCGTTCTACGGGCCTCGACAGCGCTGGCTTACTCCAGATGCTCCGGCTTCACCGGGTCACCTGACTTGGCGTGGAGTTTGTCGCGAATGTCCGCGAACATTCGGTCGTAGTCCTTGTGCTGGGCGATGGGCAGTGCGGCCGAGTTGGGCAAGCCATGCCTTATTGCGATGCGACTCGCGTCGTGGGCGAAGTTGAAGGCGAGGTCACGGGGCAGCTGGAATTGCTCTTCGAACGACTTGCCGTTGATTGCGCCCTGCATGGTGAAGTGCATGGACGTGCCTTGCTTGGGATCTTCCTCCACGTTGTAGCGCAAGTGGATGTCATAGCTGATATCCGACGGTTGAAGCGCCACGTGGGTGAGGTGCAGATGGCCTGGCTCGTACATGAAGTGACTCCATCAAGTGGTGAGTGTGCTCAGTCAGACACCCCTCGCGAGCGGACGGTTCAGCCTTGCGCAGAGTACCGCTCGCTTCATGCCTGCGCTTAACGATCGATCTTGTCCGGTTCCGGCCTCGACCAGATCCATAGATTGCCCAGCGCCATCCCCGAGAGTGCCAGGTACAGCCACCAGGCATGGCCGATCAGGCTCAGCATCACCACGGCACAGACGAGCATGCTGATGGTGGCGCTGATCTTGGCCTTGCGCGCGACCAGTCGGCCATTACGCCAGTTGTACAGTATCGGCCCGAACACGCGGTGGTTTTCCAGCCAGGCGTTCAGCCGCGGCGAACTGCGTGTTGCCGCCCAGGCGGCCAGCAGAATGAACTCGGTGGTTGGCAGGCCGGGAACGAAGATCGCAACGATGCCTATGCCCAACGCGGTATAGGCGAGGATGCCGTATAAAAGGCGTGAAAGTCTTGAGCCGGGTGGTTTGTACGTCATGGTCTCTACAGGCAGGTTCGGGGAGCCCGGTCAGCTTAACAGCACCGGGCGCTTTTTCATGCCTGCACAGTTTCACCACCCGCAGTGCATCGATCTGACATGCGCTGAGCATGGTCGCGAGCGTCCATGACCCGGACACCTCTCGCTGCACATGCTTCAGCGCGGCTGCGCCGTTACTGCGCGTTATGCAGTGCCAGGCAGTTGTCGAGCATGCGATTGGAGAACGCCCATTCGTTGTCGTACCACGACAGTACCTTGAGCAGCTTGCCGCTGACCTTGGTGTGGTTGGCATCGAAGATCGACGACAGCGGGTTGTGGTTGAAGTCGTGGGAGACCAGCGGCAGGGCGTTGTAACCGAGCACTTTGGAATGCTGACTGGCTTCTTTCAGCAGCGCGTTGACTTCATCGACCGTGGTTTCACGCTTCAGGGTCACGGTCAGGTCGACCAGCGAAACGTTGATGACCGGTACGCGTACCGCCATGCCGGTGAGTTTGCCTGCCAGCTCCGGCAGTACCAGGCCCACCGCTTCGGCAGCGCCGGTCTTGCTCGGGATCATCGACTGCGTCGCCGAGCGGGCGCGGTACGGATCGGTGTGGTAGACATCGATCAGGTTCTGGTCGTTGGTGTAGGCATGAATGGTGGTCATCAGGCCGTTTTCGATACCCAGCTCGCGATGCAGCACTTGAGCGACCGGGGCCAGGCAGTTGGTGGTGCACGAGGCGCTGGAGATGATCTGGTGCGACTGGCGCAGCGTGTCGTGGTTGACCCCATAGACGATGGTGGCATCGGCACCGCTGGCTGGCGCGGAGATAATCACCTTGCGTGCACCGGCGGTGAGGTGCGCGGCAGCCTTGTCGCGGCTGGTGAACAGACCGGTGCATTCGAACACCACGTCGATGTCCTGCGCTTTCCACGGCAGCTCGGCCGGATTGCGGATGGCACTGACCGAAATACGGTCACCATTGACGGTCAGGCTGTCCTTGTCACACTCGACCGTGCCGCTGAAAGGGCCGTGTACAGTGTCGAAGCGCAGCAGGTGTGCGTTCATTTCGCTGTCGCCAAGATCGTTGATGGCGACGACCTGCAGGTCCTGACGGTAGCCTTGGGTATACAGTGCGCGTAGGACGTTGCGGCCGATTCGGCCAAAACCGTTGATTGCAATACGAAGAGTCATACAGCCGTCCTTCTGAATTTGTTGTTGGAATTACAAGATTATTCTCATAGAAATAGAAAACAAGCCTTTTTAGTGGCAATATTTTGTTTTATCTACAACTACAAGCCTGAAAGGCACTCCCAGTTGATCGAGATCAGGGTTTTGCTCCCTGACAGTCACTGCTCGAAAACCGGAGCCGTCTTTACGGGTGACCTTAGACGTTAGCCTGGAGTTCATCACATGCATCCCCGCGTCCTTGAAGTAACCGAGCGTCTCATCGCCCGCAGTCGCGATACCCGTCAGCGCTACCTTCAATTGATTCGCGGCGCAGCGAGCGATGGCCCGATGCGCGGCAAGCTCCAATGCGCCAACTTTGCCCACGGCGTCGCCGCTTGCGGACCGGAAGACAAGCAAAGCCTGCGTCTGATGAACGCCGCCAACGTGGCAATCGTCTCTTCCTACAACGAGATGCTCTCGGCGCATCAGCCCTACGAACACTTTCCAGCCCAGATCAAACAGGCATTACGTGACATTGGTTCGGTCGGTCAGTTTGCCGGCGGTGTACCAGCCATGTGCGATGGCGTCACCCAGGGCGAGCCGGGCATGGAACTGGCGATTGCCAGTCGTGAAGTGATTGCCATGTCCACGGCGATTGCCTTGTCACACAACATGTTCGACGCCGCCATGATGCTGGGCATCTGCGACAAGATCGTGCCGGGTCTGATGATGGGCGCATTGCGATTCGGTCATCTGCCGACCATTTTCGTGCCCGGCGGACCGATGGTCTCAGGCATCTCCAACAAGGAAAAAGCCGACGTAAGGCAGCGTTATGCGGAAGGCAAGGCCACCCGCGAAGAGCTGCTCGACTCGGAAATGAAGTCGTATCACGGTCCGGGAACCTGCACCTTCTACGGCACCGCCAATACCAACCAGTTGCTGATGGAAGTCATGGGCATGCACCTTCCTGGTGCTTCGTTCGTCAATCCCTACACGCCATTGCGTGATGCGCTGACCGCAGAGGCGGCCCGCCAGGTGACGCGTCTGACCAAACAGAGTGGCAGCTTCATGCCGATCGGCGAAATCGTCGACGAGCGCTCGCTGGTCAATTCCATCGTTGCGCTGCACGCGACAGGTGGCTCGACCAACCATACGCTGCACATGCCGGCCATTGCTCAGGCTGCTGGCATTCAACTGACCTGGCAGGACATGGCCGATCTGTCTGAAGTGGTGCCAACCCTGAGTCACGTCTACCCCAACGGCAAAGCCGATATCAACCACTTCCAGGCGGCAGGCGGCATGTCGTTCCTGATCCGCGAGCTGCTGGCTGCCGGTCTGCTGCACGAAAACGTCAATACCGTGGCCGGTTATGGACTCAGCCGTTACACCAAGGAGCCGTTCCTGGAGGACGGCAAACTCGTCTGGCGTGAAGGGCCGCTCGAAAGCCTCGATGAAAATATCCTGCGCCCGGTGGCCCGTCCGTTCTCGCCGGAAGGTGGGCTGCGGGTCATGGAAGGCAACCTGGGGCGCGGCGTGATGAAAGTGTCCGCGGTGGCTCCGGAGCATCAGATCGTCGAAGCACCGGCCAAGGTGTTCCAGGATCAGAAAGAGCTGGCCGACGCTTTCAAGGCAGGCGAGCTGGAGTGCGATTTCGTCGCCGTGATGCGCTTCCAGGGCCCGCGTTGCAACGGCATGCCCGAGCTGCACAAGATGACGCCGTTTCTGGGTGTCCTTCAGGATCGCGGGTTCAAGGTTGCGCTGGTCACCGATGGACGCATGTCGGGCGCTTCGGGCAAGATCCCGGCGGCGATCCATGTCTGCCCGGAGGCGTTCGATGGTGGCCCATTGGCGCTGGTACGCAATGGCGATGTGATTCGCGTGGATGGTGTAAAAGGCACGTTACAAGTGCTGGTCGAAGCGTCAGAATTGGCCGCCAGAGAACCGGCCATCAACCAGATCGACAACAGTGTCGGCTGCGGTCGCGAGCTTTTTGGATTCATGCGCATGGCCTTCAGCTCCGCAGAGCAAGGCGCCAGCGCCTTTACCTCTAGTCTGGAGACGCTTAAGTGAAGTTGGCCCTGGTCGGTGATATAGGCGGTACCAATGCACGTTTTGCCATTTGGGAAGACGACACGCTGCATTCTGTCCGGGTATTCCCGACCATTGACTACGCGGGCCCGGAGAAGGCCATCGAAGTCTATCTGCAGGACCTGGAGCTGCAGCGCGGCGATATCGGTCATGTGTGCCTGGCGGTGGCCGGGCCTGTCGATGGCGATTTTTTCCAGTTCACCAACAGCCACTGGCAATTGAGCCGCAAGGCGTTCTGCGCCGACCTGCAGGTCGATGAACTGCTGCTGATCAACGATTTCACCGCCATGGCGCTGGGCATGACCCGGCTCAAGGATGATGAATACCTGACGGTCTGCCACGGTGTCGGCAAGCCTGATCGGCCGCGCGTGGTGGTGGGGCCGGGGACCGGGCTGGGCGTCGGTACGCTGATCAAACTCGAAGGCAGTCGCTGGATGGCGTTGCCGGGCGAGGGCGGTCATGCCGACCTGCCCATCGGCACCGCGCGTGAGGCGCTGCTGTGGACGCGGCTGATGGCCGAGCATGAACATGTCAGCGCCGAAGTCGTGCTCAGCGGTGCGGGCTTGCTGTTGCTGTATCAGGTCAGCTGCGCGCTGGACGACATCGAACCGGTGCTTAAATCGCCTGCGGCGATCACTACCGCTGCGCTCTCGGGCGACCCGGTAGCTGCGGCAGTGCTGGAACAATTCTGCGTGTTTCTCGGCAGAGTGGTCGGCAACCATGTGCTGGCCCTGGGCAGCCTCGGCGGGGTTTATATCGTCGGCGGCGTGGTGCCGCGCTTCACTGAGTTCTTCATCAACAGCGGGTTCAAGCGCGCCATGGCCGAGAAGGGCGTCATGAGCGACTATTTCAATGGCCTGCCGGTGTGGCTGGTCACGGCCGAATACCCGGGCCTCATGGGTTCAGGCGTGGCCCTGCAGCAGGCGTTTGGTGCGCAGATCTGAGCGATATGACATAACAACAAAAATTAACAGCCAGACAAGGACGCTTCAACTTGAGCTCAGTCAGTAAATCGATCCTGTTGGTGGATGACGATCAGGAAATTCGCGAGTTGCTGGACACCTACCTGAGCCGCGCCGGTTTTCAGGTGCGCACAGTGGGCGATGGCGCGGATTTCCGTCGAGCGTTCAATGACGAACCAAGCGATCTGCTGATCCTGGACGTCATGCTGCCCGATGAAGACGGTTTCAGTCTGTGTCGCTGGATCCGCCAGCACCCGCGTCAGCCGCATGTGCCGATCATCATGTTGACCGCCAGCTCGGACGAAGCCGACCGGGTCATCGGTCTGGAACTGGGGGCCGATGATTACCTTGGCAAGCCGTTCAGCCCGCGCGAGCTTCAGGCCCGCATCAAGGCGCTGTTGCGACGTGCCCAGTTCGGTCAGGAGCGTCCGGGTGGCGACGTGATCCTGTTTGATGAGTGGCGACTCGATATGGTCAGCCACCGGCTGTTTCACAATGACGGCGAAGAGGTGATTCTGTCCGGCGCCGACTTCGCACTGCTCAAACTGTTTCTCGACAACCCCCAGCAGATTCTCGACCGCGACACCATCGGCAATGCCACACGTGGGCGTGAGTTGATGCCGCTGGAGCGCATCGTCGACATGGCGGTCAGTCGCCTGCGTCAGCGTCTGCGCGACACCGGCAAGTCACCGCGTCTGATCCGCACTATTCGCGGCAGTGGTTACCTGCTGGCCGCAAACGTCAACTCGCAAGCGGGCAACGGTTATTAAACCGACAGGGGCAGGCACGAAGAGAACCGGCCTGCCGCTGCCGCGCTCGTTGCTGGGGCGCATGTTGCTGCTGACCTTGCTGGCAGTTTTTTTGGCGCAGGCGCTGTCCAGCGTGATCTGGCTGTCACAGTTGCGTGCCACGCAGATGGAAGGCCTGGTGACCAGTGCGCGCAGTCTGGCGTACTCGATGGCGGCCAGTGTCAGCTACTTTCGCTCATTGCCGCTGGCTTACCGGCCCATGGTGCTCGACCAGTTACGCAGTATGGGTGGCACACGGTTCGTGGTGTCACTCAACGATCACCCGCTGGACATGCAGATCATGCAGCCCACCCCTCGCAAGCAGGCGGTGCTGGACGTGGTGGGCGAGGTGCTGCGCCAGCGACTGGGCAATGGTCCGGACATCACCGTATGGTTCGCGCGGCCCGAAGAACTGCGGATCTTCAACAGCGGCCTGAAGCTCGACGAGCTGCCGCGTTCGTGGGCGCATTACGCGCTGACACTCGAGCCGGTGAACCCGCCGGTGCTGGTCACGCAAATCGAAATGGCGCCGGGCGAGTGGTTCTACATTGCCTCGCTGCTGCCCGAACCCTACACCTCGCTGGAGGAGCAGGAGCTGCCTCTTCAGCAGGTCTCGTTCATTGTCCTGACCAGCGCATTTCTGCTGTTGTTCATCGGCTTGCTGGTGCACTGGCAGAGCCGCCCGCTCAAGCGTCTGGCGCGGGCCGCACGGGACATGTCGCTGGGCGCGGACGTCGAACCTGTGGTCGAGGGCGGCGGCAGCGAAGTCATCGAGGTCAGCCGGGCGTTCAATGCCATGCGCACACGGATCAGTCGCTACCTGACCGAGCGGGGGCAGTTGTTCAGTGCCATTTCCCATGATTTGCGTACGCCCATCACCCGTTTGCGCTTGCGGGTCGAGCTGCTCGAGGATGAGCAACTGCAACGCAAATTCAGTCGTGATCTGGATGAACTGGAGCTGCTGGTCAAAGGCGCGCTGCAGTGCGTCAAGGACACTGATATTCATGAAAACATCGAGCCGGTAGACCTCAACGCGCTGCTTGAATGTCTGGTCGAACCCTGGCTGCTTGCTGACGGCAATGGGCGGGTCACGCAGCAGGGTGAGGCTCAGGCTGTCTATTCAGGCAAACCGCTGGCGCTCAAGCGCTGCATCGGCAACCTGATCGATAACGCGCTCAAATACGGTGATCGCGCGCATCTGAAAGTCGAAGACGATGCCCAGGCGTTCGTACTGCATGTCGATGACGAAGGTCCTGGCGTTCCCGAGCAGCGTCTCGAACACGTTTTCGAACCGCATTTCCGTCTGGCAGGCAATCAGCAGCAGGGCTACGGTCTCGGCCTGGGCATCGCTCGCAACATTGCCCACAGTCATGGCGGCGAAGTCAGCCTGCAGAACCTGCGTGACGGAGGGTTGCGGGTAACGTTGTACCTGCCGAGAACTGTGGAATGACGCGCTGCACAGTGGCTTTTGGCTAGCGATTGCACCGGGATTTCAATTGTCACCATCCTGTGACAATCACGCGTCCCTTCGTTACTGTCGGCGCGTCAGGCTTGGTTAGACTCCCACGAAGCGCAAGCACCAGACTTGCTCATGCATAACAACAAGAAAGGTCAATTCGATGAATTCCATGTCACGTCTCGCTGTTGTCATCTCTCTCGCTTCGTTGTTCCCTCTGAGCGCTAACGCCGCTGAATCCAAAGGCACCGTAGAAGTCGTGCACTGGTGGACGTCGGGTGGCGAAAAGGCTGCAGTCGATGTTCTGAAAGCTCAGGTTGAAAAGGACGGCTTTACCTGGAAGGACGGCGCCGTTGCAGGCGGCGGCGGCTCCACGGCCATGACCGTGCTCAAGAGCCGTGCGGTTGCCGGAAATCCTCCCGGTGTGGCCCAGATCAAAGGCCCGGATATTCAGGAATGGGCCTCTACCGGCCTGCTCGATACCGATGCGCTGAAAGAGGTCGCCAAGTCCGAGAAGTGGGACTCCCTGCTGGACAAGAAAGTCTCCGACACCGTGAAGTACGACGGTGATTACGTAGCAGTACCGGTGAACATTCACCGCGTCAACTGGCTGTGGATCAACCCTGAAGTCTTCAAGAAAGCCGGTATCGACAAGGCGCCTACAACGCTCGAAGAGTTTTACGCGGCAGGCGACAAGCTGAAAAAAGCCGGCTTCATCCCACTTGCCCACGGTGGCCAGCCTTGGCAGGACAGCACCGTCTTTGAAGCTGTCGTGCTCTCGGTGATGGGGGCTGATGGCTACAAGAAAGCTCTGGTCGATCTGGACAACGGCGCGTTGACCGGCCCAGAAATGGTCAAGTCGCTCACCGAACTCAAGAAAGTCGCGACCTACATGGATGCCGATGGCAAGGGCCAGGACTGGAACCTGGAAGCTGGCAAGGTTATCAATGGCAAGGCCGGCATGCAGATCATGGGCGACTGGGCCAAGAGTGAATGGACCGCAGCCAAAAAGGTCGCAGGCAAGGATTACCAGTGCGTAGCCTTCCCGGGCACCGAAAAAGCCTTTACCTACAACATCGACTCGCTGGCGGTGTTCAAGCAGAAAGACAAGGGCACGACTGCCGCACAGCAGGATCTGGCCAAGGTCGCCATGGGCGAGGACTTCCAGAAGGTCTTCAGCATCAACAAGGGTTCGATCCCGGTTCGTGAAGACATGCTGTCCGACATGAGCAAATACGGTTTCGACTCGTGTGCGCAAACCGCTGCGAAGGACTTCCTGGCTGATTCGAAAACCGGTGGTCTGCAGCCAAGCATGGCGCACAACATGGCAACTACGCTGGCAGTGCAGGGCGCGTTCTTCGATGTGGTGACCAACTACATCAATGACCCGAAAGCTGATCCGGCCGAAACAGCCAAAAAGCTGGGCGCTGCGATCAAGTCTGCCAAGTAATTCGTTCTGAACCGCCTTTAACCGTCGTCCGCAGTGTTGAAATCCCTGGTTGATTTCACCTGCGGCTGCGGCCTGGATTCGATACACCGCATGGGATACTCCCGATGAGCTCTGTCGCTGCGAACAGCAAAGCCTCGCCAATGGATGCGCTGCAACGCTGGCTACCAAAACTGGTGCTGGCCCCCAGCATGTTCATCGTGCTGGTGGGTTTCTATGGCTATATCCTCTGGACATTCGCACTGTCGTTCACCAACTCGACGTTCCTGCCTTCCTATAAATGGGTCGGTCTGGCGCAATACGCGCGTCTCATGGACAACGATCGCTGGTGGGTGGCAAGCAAGAACCTTGCGGTCTTTGGCGGGATGTTCATTGCAATCAGCCTGGTGATCGGGGTCCTGCTGGCCGTCCTGCTGGACCAGCGGATTCGTCGCGAGGGCATGATTCGTACTATCTACCTGTACCCGATGGCGCTGTCGATGATCGTCACCGGTACTGCCTGGAAGTGGCTGCTCAACCCAGGCCTGGGCCTGGACAAGATGTTGCGCGACTGGGGCTGGGAAGGTTTCCGTTTCGACTGGCTGATTGACCAGGACCGCGTGGTGTACTGCCTGGTCATCGCCGCGGTATGGCAGTCCTCCGGCTTCGTCATGGCGTTGTTTCTGGCAGGTCTGCGTGGCGTCGATCAGTCGATCATTCGCGCGGCCCAGATGGATGGCGCGAGTTTGCCGATGATCTACTGGCGCGTCGTGCTGCCAAGCCTGCGTCCGGTGTTCTTCAGTGCCGTGATGATTCTCGCGCACATTGCGATCAAGAGTTTCGACCTGGTAGCCGCGATGACCGCCGGTGGCCCCGGTTACTCATCCGACCTGCCGGCGATGTTCATGTATTCGTTCACCTTTAGCCGCGGCCAGATGGGCATGGGTTCTGCCAGTGCGATTCTGATGCTCGGCGCGATCCTGGCGATTCTGGTGCCGTATCTGTATTCCGAGCTGAGGACCAAACGCCATGACTAGTCATGTTGGCAAACCGGGCATCAGCTTCAGTCGTGTTCTGATTTACGCCGTGCTGATGCTGGCCTGTCTGATTTATCTGGTGCCGTTGGTGGTGATGCTGTTCACCAGCTTCAAGACACCCGAAGACATCGGCACCGGCAACCTGTTGAGCTGGCCAAGCGTAGTGACTGCAATCGGCTGGATAAAAGCCTGGGACCTGGTCGATGGTTATTTCTGGAACTCGATAAAAATCACTGTTCCGGCCGTGATCATCTCCACCGCAATCGGCGCGCTCAATGGCTATGTGCTGTCGATGTGGCGCTTCAAGGGCTCGCAGCTGTTCTTCGGTCTGTTGTTGTTCGGTTGCTTTCTGCCGTTTCAGACCGTCCTGCTGCCGGCATCCTTCACACTGGGCAAGATGGGGCTGGCCAACACGACCACCGGGCTGGTGTTTGTTCACGTGGTCTACGGGCTGGCATTTACCACGCTATTCTTCCGTAATTACTACGTCAGCATTCCCGATGCACTGGTCAAGGCTGCACGATTGGACGGTGCCGGTTTCTTCACCATCTTCGGGCGCATCATTCTGCCGATGTCCACGCCTATCGTGATGGTCTGCCTGATCTGGCAGTTCACCCAGATCTGGAACGATTTCCTGTTCGGCGTTGTGTTCTCCAGCGGCGATTCTCAGCCGATCACTGTGGCTCTGAACAATCTGGTCAACACCAGCACAGGTGCCAAGGAATACAACGTTGACATGGCGGCGGCGATGATTGCCGGCCTGCCGACACTGCTGGTCTACGTACTGGCTGGCAAGTATTTCCTGCGTGGGCTTACGGCCGGCGCGGTCAAGGGGTAATCATGGCGACTCTCGAATTACGCAACGTCAACAAGACCTACGGCAGCAATCTGCCGGACACACTCAAGAACATCGACCTGTCGATCAAGGATGGCGAGTTCCTGATTCTGGTCGGTCCATCGGGCTGTGGTAAATCCACGCTGATGAACTGCATTGCCGGTCTGGAAAGCATCAGTGGCGGTGAGATCCTGATCGACGGCCAGGACGTCAGCGGCACCAGCCCCAAGGACCGCGACATTGCCATGGTCTTTCAGTCCTACGCCCTGTATCCGACCATGAGCGTGCGTGAAAACATCGCGTTCGGGCTGAAGATCCGCAAGATGCCGCAAGCCGACATCGACGCTGAAGTGGCGCGCGTTGCCAAACTGTTGCAGATCGAGCACTTGCTCAATCGCAAGCCGGGCCAGATGTCCGGTGGTCAGCAGCAGCGTGTCGCGATGGGCCGTGCCCTGGCGCGTCGACCGAAGATCTACCTGTTCGACGAGCCACTCTCCAACCTCGACGCCAAGTTGCGCGTCGAGATGCGCACCGAAATGAAGTTGATGCATCAACGCCTCAAGACCACCACCGTTTATGTGACCCACGATCAGATCGAGGCCATGACGCTGGGTGACAAGGTGGCGGTGATGAAGGACGGTATCGTCCAGCAGTTCGGCACGCCCAAGCAGATCTACACCGATCCGGCCAACCTGTTCGTCGCCAGTTTCATCGGTTCGCCGCCGATGAACTTTATCCCGCTGCGCCTGCAACGCAAGGATGGCCAGTTGATCGCTGCGCTCGACAGTGGTCAGGCCCGTTGCGAGCTGCCGGTGGGCGTGTCCGATGCAGGCCTTGAAGATCGAGAAATCATTCTTGGTATTCGCCCCGAACAGATTATGCTGGCCGGCGCTGAATCGACCGGGCTGCCGACCATTCGTGCCGAGGTCCAGGTGACCGAGCCGACCGGTCCGGATACGCTGGTGTTCGTCACGCTCAACCAGAGCAAGGTTTGCTGTCGCCTCGCCCCGGATGTCGCACCGCAGGTAGGCGAGAGCCTTACCCTGCAATTCGATCCTGCCAGGGTGCTGATTTTCGATGCCCAGAGCGGCGAGCGTCTCGGGGTGCTGGGAGCGCGACTGGCGGCTGAACGGGAAAACAATGTGTCACCGGTCGAGCCGCAAGTGATAAATTGATTCAGCAACGAGCATCGCTGGCTGGCCGTCTGCTGCCAAAACGCACGGCCGACCAGCGAACACAGGGCAGTGAATGAAGTAACACGTCTACCAAAGCTAATAACAATAAAACGAGGATTGATGGGATGAAGAAGATCAACAAAGGTAAATCGCTTTCCCGGCTCCAGTTGGTATGCAAGCTGTCGGCGTTGGGTGCGATGGGTCTGGCAGGCAGCGTTCACGCCGCCGAGCCGTTTGCCGCAGATTCACCCTGGATGACGGGTGACTGGGGTGGCAAGCGCACCGAGTTGCTGGACAAGGGTTATGACTTCTCGCTGGAATACGTTTCCGAGATGGCCAGCAACCTCAAGGGCGGCTACAACGACGACACCACCGGCCGTTACAGCGACCAGTTCGCGCTGGGCATGAAAGTCGATTTGCAGAAAGTTCTCGGCTGGCAGGACGCAGAGTTCAAGCTGGCAATCACCGAACGTAGCGGTCGCAACATCTCCAATGACCGTATCGGCGATCCTCGCGCCGGTACACTCAGCTCCTCCCAGGAAGTCTGGGGCCGTGGTCAGACCTGGCGTCTGACGCAGATGTGGATCAAGCAGAAGTACTTCGACGGCGCGCTGGACGTCAAGGCCGGCCGTTTCGGTCCGGGCGAAGACTTCAACAGCTTCCCGTGCGACTTCCAGAACCTGTCATTCTGCGGCTCGCAGGTCGGTAACTACGTAAGCACCTGGTACAACTGGCCAATCAGCCAATGGGCGTTGCGCATCAAGTACAACATCACGCCTGAAGTCTATGCCCAGGTGGGTGTGTACGAGCAGAACCCGTCCAACCTGGAAACAGGCAACGGCTTCAAGCTCAGTGGCAGTGGCACCGAAGGCATGATTCTGCCGGTCGAACTGGTCTGGACTCCATCCTTCAACTCGTTGCCCGGTGAGTACCGTGTCGGTTACTACAAGAGCACGCCAAACGCCAACGACGTCTATGAAGACGTGAATGGTCAGCCGCAAGCGCTGACTGGCGCAGCGTTCAAATCGCACAGCAGCAAGCATGGCTGGTGGGTCGTGGCTCAGCAACAACTGACCACGCATGACGGCGATGCTTCGCGCGGCCTCAGCATTTTTGCCAACGCCACCGTGCATGACAAGGCGACCAACTTCGTCGACAACTACCAGCAGATCGGTTTCACGTACAAAGGTCCGTTCAACTCGCGTCCGAAAGATGACATCGGTATCGGTATTGCCCGTATCCACGTCAACGACGATGTGCAGGATCGCGTGCGTCTGGCCAACCAGATCAGCGGTATCAATGACTATGACAACCCTGGCTACCTGCCGGTCCAGAGCACTGAGTACAACTCTGAAATCTACTACGGCTTCCATGTCACCAACTGGCTGACCGTGCGTCCCAACCTGCAGTACATCAAGCATCCTGGTGGCGTAGATCAGGTTGACGATGCGCTGGTAGCGGGCATCAAGATCCAGTCGAAGTTCTGATTATTGACTGACGCGTAACGCGATCAAGGGTCGTGTGTGCTTTGCGGGCAGCCTGGCTGCCCGTTTTTTTTGGCTTGATCCTTTTATTTTTCAGGGACGCGATTGGCGATGACCACTCACGACGCGCAACTGCCTGAACATCCATTGCAGCGCTTCTTCCGATCCCGACGTGCCAGACCGACTTTCGAGTGGGAGCGCCATCAACTGCGCGATGTGTTGGTCATCGACCACCCGCAATGTCAGGCCGTGTTCAGTCGTCAGGGCGCGCAACTGCTGCATTTTCAGCCGCAGGGCCAGAAACCCTGGCTCTGGTGTGCCGCTCAGTGGCCACAGGTGGGCGCCATTCGTGGAGGCGTGCCAGTCTGCTGGCCTTGGTATGGCCGGCATCCCGGCGAGAGCGGCTGGCCGGCACACGGCTGGGGGCGTTTGCTGGACTGGAAGCTGATCGACAGCAGTGAGTGCGAAGAAGGCGTGAGCCTGCACTGGCGCTTGCAACTGTGGGACTGGCAGGTCGATCTGCATGCTGAACTGGGGCAGGGCATGGAACTGCGTCTGAGCACGCGTCACGAGGACAGCGAGCCGTGTCACTTCAGCCATGCGCTGCACGCGTACTGGCGGATCGGTGATGTGGCTGAAGTCGCGCTGGAGGGGCTCGACGGTGCACAGGGCTATGACGAACTCAGCCGACAGGCGTGTCAGCAACACGGCGAACTGCGCGTGGCAGGCGCCTGCCAGCGCGTATTCGAACACGCCGGCGCCCTACAGCTCCAGGACCCGATCTGGCAGCGCAGGCTTAACATCGACACCGGCGACAGCACCAACACCGTCGTCTGGCACCCCGGCAGCAGACCGCTTCTCGGCGTATGCGGCAGCGAAACCACAGGCTTCGTCCGTGTCGAAGCCGCCTCAGGCTCCGGCGACACCTTCAGCCTGCGGCCCGGAGAGCAGGTGCAGCTCAAACTGCAAGCCAGCCTGGCAGGGTGAGTTGCGTCGTCTTCACTCGCGCTCAGCAAGGATCCACCTGAGGATCACAGAACCGCTGTGTGACGCAGAGCGTCACGAAAGGCATTCCTACGCGGAGCGTTGGAACGATAGTCAACGACACCCAGTCAGCCCTGATCCTCGATCGGATAACGGCTGTCATTCAGGCTTTCCTTGATCTTGCGCAAATGCGGCTGAAAGTCGACACCGCGACGCAACGTCATACCCGTGGCCAACACATCGAGCACAGTCAACTGAATGATCCGCGACGTCATCGGCATATAAATATCCGTGTCTTCCGGCAGAGGAATATTCAGACTCACCGTACTGGCCTGAGCCAGCGGCGAACCGGCTGCAGTCAGCCCCAGCACCGACGCGCCATTGGCCCGCGCGATACGCGCCACTTCCACCAACTCACGAGTACGGCCCGTATACGAAATGATCACGAACAACTCGCCGGTATGCGCCACTGACGCAATCATCCGCTGCATCAGCACATCGGCATGCGCCGTCACCGCCAGATTGAAGCGGAAGAATTTATGCTGCGCATCCAGGGCCACCGGCGCCGAGGCACCCAGCCCGAAAAAATGGATCTGCCGCGCCTGGATGAGCATGTCCACAGACTTGCTGATCAAGGCTGGGTCCAACTGCTGGCAGGCGCTGTCCAGTGACGCGATGGCACTGCCGAAAATCTTCTGGGTATAGGCCTCCGGATTATCATCCGCTTCCACCGCACGGCTGACATAAGCCGCGCCGCTGGCCAGGCTCTGGGCCAGTTGCAGCTTCAATTCCGGATAGCCGCTGACACTGAACGAACGGCAGAAGCGATTGACCGTCGGCTCGCTGACCTTGGCGGCCTGGGCAAGCGCTGCAATGCTCAGCCGCGTTGCCATCTGCGGATTGAGCAGGATGACCTCGGCCACTTTGCGTTCGGCCTTGTTCAGCTCGTCGAGTCGACCCTGGATTTGCTCCAGGAGGTTTCTTACGCGGTCCATTCAAAGTCCTTGTCGGGGCTGATTTACCAACGGTTTTGCCTTGGGCTTTTATTAGCCCTTTAGCCTGTAGCAAAGGTGGCCTATCGTACTGAGGGCCTGTGTTGATCACCACTGGAATATGCTTTCAGGCAGAATGTTGTGGTTATTACTACATATGGCCTTGAGTAACGCCTTTAAAAAAGGTATTTGTAGCCTAACTTGATAAAAGAACCAACATTATGCCCTTGATTACGGTTGAACCGTGCACATTTGCCCTGTTTGGTGCCTTGGGGGACCTGGCGGTACGCAAGCTGTTCCCGGCTCTTTATCAGCTTGATCGCGCTGGACTGCTGCATGAAGACACAAAAATTCTTGCCCTGGCGCGTGAACCGGGTGACGAAGAGTCGCATCTGGCGTACATCGAAAAATCCATGCGTCGCTTCATTCCCGAGACGGAACTGGAGCCGGACAACCTGGGCCGCTTTCTGGCGCGCCTCAGCTACCTGCATGTCGACTTTCTCAAGGCCGAGGATTACGTCGCACTCGCCGAGCGCGTCGGCAATGCCGAAACCCTGATCGCCTATTTCGCCACACCCGCCTCGGTCTACGGTGCCATCTGCGAGAACCTTGCGTCGGTCAACCTCGCTGAGCGCACGCGTGCCGTGCTGGAAAAACCCATCGGTCACGACCTGGCCTCTTCGCGCCGGGTCAATGACGCTGTTGCGCAGTTTTTCCCGGAAAACCGCGTTTATCGTATCGACCACTATCTGGGCAAGGACACGGTACAGAACCTCATCGCTCTGCGCTTCGCCAACAGCCTGTTCGAAACCCAGTGGAACCAGAACCATATTTCGCACGTGGAGATCACGGTGGCCGAGAAGGTCGGCATCGAGGGCCGTTGGGGCTACTTCGATCAGGCTGGCCAGCTGCGTGACATGATCCAGAACCACCTGCTGCAGCTGCTCTGCCTGATTGCCATGGACCCGCCAAGCGACCTGTCCGCCGACAGTATCCGGGACGAGAAGGTCAAGGTGCTCAAGGCACTGGCCCCGTTTACCCCTGAGCGTCTGGCCACCCAGGTGGTGCGCGGCCAGTACACCTCCGGCTATAGCGAAGGCAAGGCGGTGCCTGGCTATCTGGAGGAAGAAAACTCCAATACCCAGAGCGATACCGAAACCTTCGTCGCGTTGCGTGCCGATATCCGCAACTGGCGCTGGTCGGGTACGCCGTTCTATCTGCGCACCGGCAAACGCATGCCGCAGAAGCTGTCGCAGATCGTGATCCATTTCAAAGAACCGCCGCACTACATCTTCGCGCCTGAACAGCGTTTGCAGATCAGCAACCGCCTGATCATCCGCCTGCAGCCTGACGAAGGCATTTCCTTGCAGGTGATGACCAAGGATCAGGGCCTGGACAAGGGCATGCAGCTGCGCAGCGGTCCCTTGCAACTGAATTTTTCCGACACCTACCGCAGCGCTCGTGTCCCCGACGCTTATGAGCGGTTGTTGCTGGAAGTCATGCGTGGCAATCAGAACCTGTTTGTCCGCAAAGATGAGATCGAGTACGCCTGGCAATGGTGTGATCAGTTGATCGCTGGCTGGAAGAAGGCGGGCGATGCGCCCAAGCCTTACCCGGCCGGAACCTGGGGGCCGATGAGCTCCATTGCCCTGATTACTCGCGACGGGAGATCCTGGTATGGCGACATGTGACCTCAAGCTGCCAGCAGGGCTGGTAGCACACGATTTCGACACAGCGCAGCAACTGGCCGATGCACTGGCTGAAACTGTCGCCGAACGCCTCAAGCAGGCGATCAGCGAGAACGGTCTGGCGACGCTGGTGGTGTCCGGTGGACGCAGCCCGGTCGCCTTCTTCCAGCGTCTGGCGGCACAGCCGCTGGAGTGGTCGAAGGTCGTCATCAGTCTGGCGGACGAGCGCTTCGTGCCGACCGAACATGCCGACAGCAATGCCGGCCTGTTGCACCGCCACTTGTTGCAGGGGCCTGTGGCGAAGGCGAAGTTTCTCGGCCTGTACAGCGTGGCGAGCAGTGTCGAGGAAGCCGCTCAGGCTGCCGATCAGGCACTGGCCGAGCTGCCACCCATTGATGTACTGATTCTGGGCATGGGCGACGATGGGCATACCGCGTCGCTGTTCCCCAACAGCCCGAATCTGAGCGAAGCCCTTGACCTGCAAGGTGAGCGCCGCTGCCTGCCCATGCTCGCACCGAGCGTGCCGCACCAGCGCCTGACCCTGACCCGCCGCCTGCTGGCGTCGGCGCGTTCACCGATTCTGTCGGTGTCCGGTCAGGCCAAACTCGACACTCTGCGCACCGCGCTGGCAGGCGACGACCTCGCCGAGATGCCGGTGCGTGCCTTTCTCAACCCGTCTCTCGAGATTTACTGGTGCCCATAAGCCCCGATAAGCCCCACAAACAAAGGAACCGTCGCCATGACACAGAATGAAAATAATCAGTCGCTGACCAGCATGGCGAACAAGATTGCCCAGATCGACGAACTCTGCGCCAAGGCGAAGATTCTGCCGGTGATTACCATCGCCCGTGACCAGGACGTACTGCCGCTGGCCGATGCACTGGCCGCTGGCGGCATGACTGCACTGGAGGTGACCCTGCGCTCGGCGTTCGGTCTGAGCGCCATTCGTATCCTGCGTGAACAGCGCCCCGAGCTGTGTGTGGGCGCCGGGACCATCCTGGACCGCAAGATGCTGGCTGACGCTGAAGCGGCCGGTTCGCAGTTCATCGTCACTCCCGGCAGCACGCAAGACCTGCTGCAAGCCGCGGTCGACAGCCCTTTGCCGCTGTTGCCGGGTGTCAGCAGCGCCTCGGAAATCATGATCGGCTATGCCATGGGCTATCGCCGCTTCAAGCTGTTCCCGGCTGAGATCAGTGGTGGCGTGGCAGCGATCAAGGCCTTGGGCGGGCCGTTCAACGAGGTGCGTTTCTGCCCCACAGGCGGTGTCAACGAACATAACCTCAAGAGCTACATGGCCCTGCCCAACGTCATGTGCGTGGGCGGCACCTGGATGATCGATAACGCATGGGTCAAGAATGGCGACTGGGGGCGTATCCAGGAAGCGACTGCGCAGGCAATGGCACTGTTTGACTGATTTTCAGGATTTCGGAGTCAGCCCTTACTGCTGATTCCGACAAGGAAGTTGTTGTTGGTTGTATGGCTTTTCGGTGCTCCCTGGTCCGGAGCACCGTTTTTTTCTCCCCGGACCGTCTCTTTGTTTATCCCTTGTCCTTGAACGACTGGCGTGGACGTGTGCGCAACGGGTCCAATAGCGCGCCAAGGCCGTTGTGATCGATTTCCTGCATCAGCGCCAACAGACCTCCCAACTCTCCTTTGGGAAAGCCTTCCCGGGCGAACCAGTTCAGATAATGCCCCGGTAAATCAGCGATCAACCGACCCTTGTATTTGCCGAACGGCATTTCCTGTGTCACCAGCAGCTTGAGTTTTTCCGGATTCATCCGCGATACGCCTGTATTTCTCTTTCAGCCAGTACGATACGTGCATTCTGCATGCAGGCCAAACGACAGATCATGCAGAAGTCACGAACGGCCAATTGTGAAAATTTCGTAAGTCATTGATTTTAAATAGTTATTTTCGTATCAAAAACTGGCACGGTGTCTGCAATTACCTATACATCGAACACTTTCGTATCAACCTGCCATTAGGAAATTATCAAATGACTGATATCAACAAAGAAACGATCTCTATCCTGAATGACCTGATCGAAACCAGCAAAGACGGTGAAGAAGGTTTCCGTACCAGCGCAGAACACGCGAAAAGCGCCCAGGTGAAATCGTTCCTCGCAAACCGCTCTACCGAAGTCGCTGCAGCCGTTCGTGAACTGCAAGCTGAAGTGACCGCACTGGGCGGCAAGCCTGAAGATTCTTCTAGCGTATCTGGCGCACTGCACCGCGCATGGGTCAACCTGAAGTCGATGGTTACTTCCGACGACGACAAGGCCGTGCTGGAAGAAGTTGAAAAAGGCGAAGATGTTGCCAAGAAGGCTTACCGCGAAGCGCTGGAAAAAGCCCGTGCCAAGAACGTTTCGCCTAACGTTATCGCGCTGATTGAAAAGCAGCAGGCTGGCGTTCTGGCCAACCACGACAAAGTAAAAGCACTGCGTGACGCAGCACGTGCAGCCCACGCCGCATCGTAATCCGATGCGTCAGCGGTAACCGAAAAAACGCCAGCCAGTCTGGCGTTTTTTTATGCCCGAACGCAGCTGGTCAGACCGGGTCTGTCACCTTTCTGGCAACCGAACTGCGGTACTCGACCCGGTTGCGCCCATTGTCCTTGGCCTGATACAGCGCCTTGTCGGCCACCCCGAAAAATGCTTCCAGCTTGTCTCCCTGACGGACGACCTCCGAAGCGACCCCGATACTGACCGTGATGGGATACTCGGCATTCATGAACAGCGGAAGTGCCTCCGCAGCCTTGCGGATTTTTTCCGCGATCAGCATGGCCCCCGGCAAGTCTGTTTCCGGCAACACAACTACGAACTCTTCGCCGCCATAGCGTGCCACGCGGTCGCCCGGACGACGGATGCAGTATGAGATGGTCTGCGCAATCAGACGCAGCGCCTCGTCCCCGCCCTGATGGCCATGACGCTCATTGAATGCCTTGAAATGATCTACATCGATCATCAGCAATGACAGCTGCTTGCCAGAGCGTTGCGCTCGCGCCCATTCGACTTCCATGGCTTCGTCAAGCTGGCGGCGATTATCAAGCCCGGTCAGACCATCTGTCGCGGCCAGGCTGGCCAGTGCATCTTCGGCACGGTGGCGCCTTCTCAGCTCGCGACACAGCAGCCAGGTCAGCCACAAAATGCCCAGACACAATATGCTGGTCGCGGAGCCGACCAGCCAGGCATTGCGTCGCCAGACGGCATACACCTCATCTTCGGATTGCCCGATCACCACGATCAGCGGCAAGTTGCCGACTCGGGAGAAGGTATACAGCCGACGAGCATTCAACTGCGTCGACATCGCGGCAAAGCTGCCATCGCCTTCCTGAAGGATGCGCTGAAAGTTGGGGCTGTGGCTGTAATCCTTGCCGATCAACTCCTGACCTTCCATTTCCGGGTAGCGAACGATCAGAATGCCTGAGGTATTGATCAGGTTGATGCTGCTGTCACGGCCCAGATTCTGGCTCATGAACAGGTGCTTGAAATACACCAGACGCATCTCTGCGCTCACGATGCCCATGAACTCGCCGTTGGGCCCTGATAGGCGGCGGCTGAAGCTGATGCACCAGTCCTTGTAGCCCCAGCGAGTCTTGTACGGTGCACTGACGTGTAGCGTCAAAGAGCGGTCTGTTGCATGGTCCTTGAAATAGGCGCGGTCAGCGAAGTTGTCGTGTCGAGGGGTGACAGACAAAGAATCAGCCACTATTTCGCCGCGGTTATCGAGCAATACCAGGTCGCCCTTGTAAGAGGCGGCAGTGGCGCGATCGAACAGAACAAGTTGGCGCAGTTCAGGTGACAGTTGCTGAAGGTCCGGACGCTGCCACGCGCTGATCATGCCTTGCAGTGAAGAGTCGTAAAGTTCTGCATTACGCATGACGTCGGCATCGATCAAACGCACGATATTGGACGCTGCGCGTGCTGCTGTCTGTGCTGCGTCGTCGCGCTCCTGGGCCAGTAGAGACGCGACAATCGCCAGAATGGCGAGCATTGAAACCGAGCTGCCGAAAATCAATATCAGCTCCGGACGGGTCCATTTGAGCCGGGCTTGCCGAGAAAACGCAAACACCATCATCGGTTGTTCTACCTGCAGACGAATGATTCTTGATAATCGGTTAATAAAATTATCAGTTAGGTGGGGAACTTATTGACGCGTGTATAACACGCTCCTTATAGCCCCATATGAAGGGAATGTGAATAAAGCAACTGTATTTAAAACGCTGCGAACAGACGCACACTGAGGACCGTGAAAACGGTCAGTGTAGTCAGTATTTTCAGGTGTCAACGGGGCAACTGGATGCCGAAGGTATTGGCGCCCTTGTCGCTGTTCACGAACACGGTGCCGCCATGCATCAAGGCAATCGCCTTGACGATGGCCAGCCCCAGGCCGTGATTGGCGCCGCTGTTACTGCGTGAGGCATCCACCCGATAAAAGCGCTCGAACAGTCTGGGTAAATGTTCCTGAGCGATTTGTACGCCCGGATTGGTCACGCTGACAGTGACATGGGCATCGCGGGATTCGATGTTGACTTCAATCACTTCACCAGCGCCAGTGTGCTGAACGGCGTTATGCAACAGATTGATCAGCGCGCGGCGCAAGTGGGGTTTTTCAATGGGTGCGCTGGCGTCGCCGTGGACACGGACTTGCACGTGCGCGTCTTCCAGAATGAAGTCCAGATAATCCAGCGTCGTCGCGACTTCTTCAGCCAGTGAGGTGCAGATCTGTGCCTTGACCTTGGTGCCCTGATCGGCGCTGGCCAGAAACAGCATGTCGTTGATGATCGAGCGCAGGCGCTCCAGCTCTTCGAGGTTCGACTGCAACACCTCGAAATAATGCTCGGCAGAGCGGCCACGGGTCAGCGCCACCTGGGTCTGACCGATCAGGTTGGTCAGCGGTGAACGAAGCTCGTGTGCCACATCGGCATTGAACGACTCCAGCCTCGAGTAGGCTTGCTCGACGCGTTCCAGCGTGGAGTTGAACGAGGCGACGAATTGCTCGAGTTCCGGTGGCAGCGGCGACAACTGCAAGCGTCCGGACAGCCTTGGCGGGGCGAGCTTCTGGACTTCCTGCGAAAGGCTGGTCAGCGGTCGCAGGCCAATCCGCGCGACCCAGTAGCCCAGCGCCGACGCGAGCAGAATGCCCAGCGTGGCCAGGCTGATCAAGGCGACCAGCAGCGAGTGCTGCGTGTGCCAGAACGTCTCGGTGTCGATGGCAGTCAGAAAGCGCAGGGCCGGACGCTGTTCCTTGGCGGGAAACTCGCTGACCAGCACTTTGAACGAAAACGGATGGTCCGCCAGCTTCAGGTCGTGCATGCCCAGCGGCCCCTGTGCAAAACGACGAATGTCCGCACCGGGATTGCCGAACTCATAGAGCGGATTGTCACTCACCACCCAGAAGCGCAGGCGTTTGTCCTCTTCACTGAGCAAGGTGAGCTTGGCCTTGATCTTGCGCCAGTGTTCCGGGTTGCCGAAACGATTGACCGCCGATTCCAGCACGCTGTAGCGCGCATCCACCTCTGCACGGGGCAGCAAATCGAGGCTTTTGTCCACCTGCAGGTACAAGGCCCAGCCGATCAGCAGGAACACCACCAGTGCCACCAGCGCGAACAGCCCGCTCAGGCGCAGGGCAATCGAATCAACCCGCACTGCGGTTCTCCAGCACATAGCCCATGCCGCGAATGGTGTGCAGCAGCTTGTGCTCGTGAGGGCCATCGAGCTTGGCCCGCAAGCGCTTGATCGCGACTTCGACCACATTGGTATCGCTGTCGAAGTTGATGTCCCAGACCATCTCGGCGATGGATGTCTTGGAAAGGATGTCACCCTGACGTCGGGCCAGCACACTGAGCAGCGAAAACTCCTTGGCGGTCAGGTCCAGGCGCAGGCCGGCGCGGGTCGCCTTGCGGCTGATCAGGTCTATCCACAGGTCGGCGATGGTGATCTGCACCGGCTCGTGGCCACCGCTGCGCCGCGTCAGGGCCTGCAGGCGGGCGACCAGTTCCAGAAAGGAAAATGGCTTGCCCAGGTAATCATCCGCGCCTTCGCGCAGGCCGCGAATACGGTCGTCGACCTGCTCGCGCGCGGTCAGCATGATCACGGGCGTCTGTTTGCGCGCACGCAGCGCACGCAACACCCCAAAACCATCCAGGCCCGGCAGCATCACGTCGAGAATGACGATCGCATGGTCATTCTCCAGCGCCAGGTGCAGGCCTTCGATCCCGTCGCGCGCCACGTCCACGGCATAGCCCTGTTCGGTCAGACCGCGACGCAGGTAGTCGGCGGTTTTCTCTTCGTCTTCGATAATCAGCACGCGCATCGGGCAACTCTCACTTTTGCAGGGCCAGCGTCGGTGCGGCGGGCGCCGGTTGGCGTCGATGAAACAGCCGCTCCAGTTGCAGATAAATGACCGGCGTGGTGAACAACGTGAGCATCTGGCTCACCAGCAGGCCGCCAACCACGGCTATACCCAGCGGCTGCCGCAACTCGGCACCGACGCCGAAACCGAGCATCAGCGGCAGTGCGCCGAGCAGGGCGGCGAGGGTGGTCATGATAATCGGTCGGAAGCGGGTGATGCAGGCCTCATAAATGGCCTCGTGCGGCGTGAGGCCCTGCTCGCGCTGGGCCTGCAGGGCAAAGTCCACCAGCAGAATACCGTTCTTTTTGACGATACCAATCAGCAACACCACGCCGATCAGGGCCATGATCGAGAAGTCCTGCCCCATCATCCACAGCAGCAACAGTGCGCCGATGCCTGCCGAGGGCAGGGTGGAGATGATGGTCAGCGGATGCACGAAGCTTTCATAGAGCACGCCCAGAATGATGTACACCGCCACCAGCGCCGCAAGGATCAGCCAGGGCTGGTTGGCCAGCGAACTCTGGAACGCCTGGGCCGCGCCCTGGAAGCTGCCGATGATCGAGGCGGGCATGCCGATTTCGTTCTTGGCCTGATCGAGCATGCTCACGGCATCGCCCAGGGCGACCCCGGGTGCCAGGTTGAACGACAGGTTCGCCGCGGGGAACATCCCGTCATGGCTGATCGATAACGGTCCCATGCGCGGCGCACTGACGTTGGCCAGCGCCGACAGCGGCACCATTTCGCTGGTCAGCGGCGAGCGCAGATAGAAGTACGCCAGGCTTTCGGCCTTGCCGCGTTGTTGGGCGTCCAGTTCAAGGATCACCTTGTACTGGTTGACTTCAGTCTGATACTCGCTGATCTGCCGCTGGCCGAATGCGTCGTACAGAGCCTGGTCGACATCGGCCGTGGTCAGGCCGAATCGCGCGGCAGCACTGCGGTCGATGTCGATGTGCGTGACGCTGCCGCCCAGTTGCAAGTCGTTGGACATGTCGCGAAATGCAGGGTTGCTGCGCAGTTTTTCAGTCAGCCGTTGCGTCCAGGTGTTGAGCAATTCGCCGTCGTTGCTCTTGAGCACGTACTGGTACTGACTGCGGCTCGGGCCGGAGCTGAGGTTGATGTCCTGCCCGGCGCGCAGATACAGAACGATGCCCGGGACCTTGGCCAGTTTGGGGCGCAGGCGGTCGATGAATTCACTGACCGACACATCGCGTTCGGAGCGTGGCTTGAGCGAGATCCAGAAGCGGCCGTTGGCGATGGTCTGGTTGCTGCCTGAAACACCAACCGAATGCGAGAACGCCAGCACCGCAGGATCCGCGCCGACGATCTTTGCCAGCTCCAGGTGTTTTTCCACCATGTCCGGGTAGGAGATGTCAGCAGCCGCCTCGGTGGTCCCGAGTGCAAACGCGGTGTCCTGGACCGGAAAGAAGCCTTTGGGTATGAGGATGTAACCGACCACCGCCAGCGCCAGGGTCAGGCCGAATATGCCAAGCATCAGCCGTTGATGGGCCAGGGCCTTGCGCAGGCCGCGCTCGTAGGAGGCGAGCAGGCGTTCACCAAACCCCGGTTTCTGATGCGGGTGATGGGTGGGCGCGCGCATGAACAGGGCGGCCAGGGTCGGCGCGAGGGTCAGGGAGACGACCACCGAAATAAGAATGGTCGCGGTTGCGGTCAGTGCGAATTCCTTGAACAGTCGCCCGACCACACCGCCCATGAACAATAGCGGAATGAACGCCGCCACCAGCGAGAAACTGATCGACACCACGGTAAAGCCGATTTCTCCGGAGCCCTTTATCGCCGCCTCGCGCATGCCTTGGCCGGCTTCGAGGTGACGGTGGATGTTCTCGACCACCACGATGGCGTCGTCCACCACGAAACCGACCGCGACCACGATGGCCACCAGTGTCAGGTTGTTCAGGCTGAAGCCGAACAGGTACATCATCGCAAAGCTGGCAATCAGCGAGACCCCGAGTACCGCACTGACGATCAGGGTGGCTGACAGTTGGCGCAGGAACAGCGCCATGACCGCGAGCACCAGCAGCACCGCGATCAGCAGGGTCAGTTCCACTTCATGCAGCGAGGCACGGATGGTGCGGGTCCGGTCGTTGAGTACCGATACATCGACGCTGGCCGGGAGCATTTCCTGCAAGCGTGGCAATTCACGCTGGATACGGTCCACGGTGTCGACAATGTTGGCGCCCGGCTGGCGGAAGATGGCGATGTTGACGCCTTGCTGATCGCCGGACCACGCCTTGACGTAGGCGTTTTCCGAGCCCGCGACGACCCGAGCCACATCCTTGAGCTGGACGGGCGCGCCGTTTTTGTAGGAAACAATCAGTTGCGCGTAGTCCTGCGGCTTGAACAACTGGTCGTTGGAAGACAGGGTCGAAATACTGTCCTTGCCGTACAGGGCACCCTTGGCCAGGTTCAGGCTGGTCTGTTGCACCGCCTGGCGAATGTCCGCCAGGGTCAGCCCCAGCGCGGCGAGTTTCTCGGGGGCGGCCTGGACACGAATCGCCGGACGCTGCTGACCGGTGATGTATACCTGGCCCACCCCTTCGATCTGGCTGAGCTGGCGCGCCAGAATGGTTTCGGTGACGTCGCTCAATTCGGTGCCGGGGATCAGACTGGAACTCACGCTGAGGATCAGCACCGGGCTGTCGGCCGGGTTGACCTTGCGCCAGGTTGGCAGACTGGGCAGATCGGCCGGCAGGCGTCCGGCGGCGGTATTGATGGCGGCCTGGACTTCCTGGGCCGCAGTGTCGATGCTTTTGTTGAGGGTGAACTGCAACGTAAGGTTGGTGGAGCCCAGTGCGCTGCTGGAAGTCATCTGGGTCATGCCCGGTATCGCACTGAACTGCACCTCCAGTGGCGTGGCAACCGAAGACGCCATGGTCTCGGGGCTGGCGCCGGGCAGTTGCGCGGTGACCTGGATGGTCGGGAATTCCGCTTCCGGCAACGGCGCGATCGGCAGACGCGGAAAGGCAATGACCCCCAGCAGTACCAATGCGAAGGTCAACAACAAGGTGGCCACTGGATGGTCGATGCACCACGCCGATACCGAACCACGGCCGTTCATCGTGCGGGCTCCACTTGCGCGCTGGCGACATCCGCAGCAGGCGTGCTGATCACTTCGACCGTTGCTCCCGGGCGTAGCCGCGACTGGCCGTCGCTGATCAGTACATCGCCAGCACGCGGCCCGCTGATCAGCGTCTGCTCGCTGTCCTGATAGAGCACTTTGACGGGTACGACTTCCACCTTGTTATCGGCAGTGAGCCGATAGACAAAGTGCAGGTCAACGCCGCGCTGCACCACTTGTGGCGGCACTTTCAGCGAGTTGAGTTCGATACCGGTCTGGATCTTCACGGTCACCAGTTGCCCTGGCCAGAGTTGCTCGCCGGGGTTTTTGAATTGAGCCTTGGCGCGGATCGTACCGGTGCTTGCCGACACCTGATTGTCGATCAATGAAAGCGTGCCTTCACCCAGCAGCAGGCCGTTGGCCGCGCCGTCGCCCTGATACGCCTTGACGGTCGCAGCGTCGCGCTCGGCAATCAGCCCCTGCAGGGTCGGCAACATCTGCTGTGGCAGGGAAAACTCCACGGCAATCGGGTCGATCTGGGTCACTGAAAACAGTCCGGCAGCATCACTGACGCGCAGGAAGTTGCCTTCATCGACATTGCGAATGCCGACCCGTCCCGTTACCGGCGAGCGAATCTGAGTGTAGGACAGTTGCACCTGTGAGGCGTTGATGCTCGCTTCGTTGCCTTTTGCCGTGGCTTCGAGCTGCCTGACCAGTGCCTGTTGCTGATCGAACGTCTGTCGCGAGATACCATTTTCCTGGGTGAGCTGGCGATAGCGCTTGAGGTCCAATTGCGCTACGTCCAGCTGCGCCTTGCTCTGCGCCAACTGGGCACGCGCCTGTTCCAGCGCAGCCCTGATAGAGCGGTCATCCAGCGTTGCCAACAGGTCTCCGGCCTTGACCTGCTGACCTTCCTTGACCAGCACGCGCGTCAGCACCCCATCCACCTGGGGGCGGATCACGACGCTTTGCAGCGACAGCACCGATCCGATCCCTGTGACGAAGCGCGGCACGTCTTCAAGACTGACCGTGATCACTTTGACCGGCACAGCGGCAGCGGCATTTTTGGGAAGCGTGGCCGGGCGTGTCAGTTTCCAGCCGGCAATCGCCACACAGGCGATCACCAGAACGACAGCGGTGACGGTCAGGGTCTTTCTGCGCATATGAAGAAAACGCCAAATGTCAGTACGGGAGAGATATTTTTTACAGCTTCCTTATAGCCTGCAAACCCGGTCAACAGAATGACTTTCAGCTGTCAGGTTTGTCAGAAAGCCTCCAGCGGGTGTGGCGTGCAGTCAAGAAAAGTCGGAATTGGACGATATCTATGTTGAAGAGATAGTTGTCCAGATGTTTATTAAGTCCTAGGAGTTTTCCTACATTTTCCTAAGTAGGTTTCTGGCAGGTCATTCTCTCATCAACTTAACTTATCGTATGAGTCAATGAATGGAGTACGCCATGAGCCGTCAGAAAACGAACGGAAAAGTGATGTGGACGTTACGGTCCCTTGATAAAAACTTGTGGGTCGCAATCATGTCGACGCTGTGGCTGGCTACTCCCGCTGTGTCATGGGCAAAGGACGGTGCAATAACGTTGCGTGGCAGTATCGTCAACAGCAGTTGCAGGGTTTCCAGTACAGAGATAACGGTGCCCGGTAATCAGTCGAGAACGCTGGAAGTTGCACCCGGGGTCATTATTCATGTGAGCACCGAACGCAATGTCTGTGGTGAGCAGGCAATGCCCTTCGTGACGCAGTATCAGGTATTGCCTGCCGCCGTGGTTATCGACGGAGAAGCCCTGCAGGGGCGCGCTGCCGTCGTTACGTTGAGCTATCAGTAACTAGCTGCCTGTTGTGTTTTCTCGTCCGGACTGTCACGTTTTCAAGTGGCAGTCCAGTGCCCGCCAGGTTTGAACGATACATAACCTCGGCCACCGTCAAGGCGTCGCTAGTCTGTAACTGAGTAAAGACGCGCTTCTGTGTGGAAAAGGGTTTTTATCAGTGTGCCGGGCACGACTTATAATTATTCCTACAGACCTGTCCTGCGTGTCGTGTTGTGTTGTCTGCGGGGTGAAAGTTACCGGGCTGACAGCATTGAAATAGACTTGGCTCTATAGTGCTCACCGTCCGATAGCGGGCACACACGAAATAACACAAGGAAGGTCGTTAGCATGAAAAAGCGTTCTCTTACATTGGCAGTTCTGGGCGTAATGGGCGTTGGCATGGCAGGTACCGCCAGTGCTGCGAACAACGGCACAATGGTCTTTAACGGAACACTGACCAATATCTCCTGCGATGTGGGGCCGGGCACGGGTGTCAGTGCGGGGACCAACCCTGGCGAAATCAATATCGACCTGGGCAACGTGTCCTTCTCCGATATCGGTGTATCGAGCGAAAGCCGATTCGAGACGGCTGCCCCCATCCAGCTGCTGGTCAACTGCAGTGCCGGTGCAGACCAGTACAACATGGTGAAGATGCGCCTTATTGCCCGTAACGGCAGTGGCCTGGACAACAACGACGCGAAACTCCTGCGCACCACCGGTGCGGCAGATGGCGTCGGTATCGGCCTGCTCAATGCGTCCAGTGTGCTGATGGATCTGAGTGGTGACGAAACCGTCGACACCACGCTGATCAAGGATGGCGCCAACGGTGCCACCGCTGAAATCAATTTTGGCGCGGTGTATGTGCTTAACGGCACGCCCACCAATCCGGGTAATGCCGACGGCTTCCTGCCGTTCGTGATGGATTACGAGTAATCGTGTCGGGCGGGGCGGGCAGTGCTCGCTCTGTCCTCTACCGAATTCAAGGCGAACGCCAGCATGTTTTCCGATTTTTTTCGCTACACGATGCTTGTTGCGTTGGTGTTCTGCGCATCCACCGTTCAGGCGGGCATTGTATTGAATACGACGCGAGTCATTTACCAGGGCACTGATAAAGAGGTCAGTCTGGGTGTTCACAACAGTGGCGGGGGAGAGATTCTCCTGCAGTCCTGGCTTGAACCGCATGTGGCGGCGGTCAGCACTCACGAAAGTCTGCCGAACCTGCCGTTCATTGTCACACCCGCACTTGCGCGTATGGCCGGGGGTGGCAGGCAGCTATTGCGGATCATTCATTCCGGTGCCGACATGCCCACCGATCGTGAATCGGTGTTATGGCTCAATGTTCAGGAAATTCCCCAGGCCGCAGCTGAAAACACACTGCAGATCGCGGTACGTCAGCGCATCAAAGTCTTCTTCCGGCCTGATGGTTTGCAGGGTGATCCACAGCAGGCTCCGGAAAAACTGAACTGGCAGTGGGTCGATGACACCGGTGTACAGGTCGAAAATCCCGGCCCCTATCATGTCTCCATGCTGAGGGTTTCCATACGCCAGCATGACACCGAACTTGCCCGTCTGGACAGTCAGATGCTGGCGCCGCATCAGCGTCTGCGTATTCCGTTACAGCACACATCGGCAAGTGCGCCGTTGCTGTTGAGTTTCGTCAGTCTCAATGACTACGGCGGACAAGTGCCTTATCAGGCAGCCCTTACCCATAAACAACCGGTTAACGCCGGCAAGGCGTCGCCCCGATAAGCTGGCGCATCCACTGTCAGCGTTCACTGTTCAAACCGTCGGGCCTCAGCGACAAGACCGCCCGGCAGACCTGCGTCTGTGTAAAAGGATTGCGCGACGCGCGCGACAGCCGAAGTAGAGTGAAGACCGCTATGGAATGGCGCAAAGAAGTTAACAAGGGAGTCATTGCCCAGTGCGCGCTCCCTCACCCCCGACGCTGTGCGCGGGGTATCGGTTTCGGATTGGCGTTGATGGTTGCGGTCAGCGCGTCGGCCGCCTCTTCGGGTGGCAGCGGCGCAGGCAGATTCAATACGGCTTTTATCCAGGGAAGCGATCAGCCGGCTGACCTTCAGGAGTTTCTGCGCTCCAATAGCGTACTGCCCGGTACTTACCGGGTTGATATCTACGTCAATCGCAAGTTGAGCGGCAGGCGGGATATCCGCTTTTTGAAAAATCCGCTGTCAGGCCTGATCGAGCCCTGCCTGTCGCTCGAGATGCTACAGAGCTTTGGTCTGGACTTGAGTCGTCTGCCGTCAGGTGAGGTGTCTGCCCAGGCCTGTTTCGACCTGCCTGCGCGTGTCGAATTTGCCCGCGTCGACTATCAGCCCGGTGCGTTGCGACTGACGATCAGTGTGCCGCAAGCGGTGATGTCACGCGGTGCCCGCGGTTATGTGTCGCCGGAGCTTTGGGATCAGGGCGAGACCGCAGGCTTTATCAATTACAACTTCAATGGCAGCCGTCGGCGTAACAAGGGCCTGGAAACGGATCAGTACTACGTGGGGCTGCGAAACGGGCTGAACGTTGGTGCCTGGCGTTTGCGCAACGAGTCCTCTCTGGTGGGTGGCAGTGACAGACCCTGGCGTTATCGCAGCAATCGTACGTTCGCACAGCGCGACATCACCGCCCTGAAAAGCCAGCTCACGCTGGGCGAGACGTTTACCGATTCGCAGGTCTTCGACAGTGTCCGCTTCAGGGGCGCGGCGCTGGTCTCTGACGACGGCATGTTGTCTGACAGCGAGCGGGCCTATGCACCGGTCATCCGCGGGATTGCCGAAACCAATGCGACCGTGGAAGTTCGCCAGAACGGCTTTCTGCTTTACAGCGGCAGTGTGTCGCCCGGGCCTTTCGAGATTGCCGATATTTATCCCAGTGGCTCGAATGGCGATTTGTCGGTGTCTGTCATCGAAGCAGACGGGCGTGTGCGAACCTTCACTCAGGCCTACGCGTCGCTGCCGATCATGGTTCCCGCAGGCTCGTTGCGCTACAGCCTGGCCAGCGGGCAGGTCGACAACAACGACGACCAGCAGGCCTCTCCGGCGTTTGCCAGCGCAGCCCTGATCTACGGGCTTTCCGAACGGATCACCGGGTTTGCCGGGCTGCAACTGGCCGAGGATTATCAGGCCTGGAATATAGGTACGGGAGTAAACACCGGGCTGGGCGCGGTGTCGATGGACCTCACCCGATCGATCAGCAAGGTGGATCAGCAGGCGCGCAGTGGTCAGAGCCTGCGTGTGCGTTATGCCAACACGCTGGACGTCACCGACACCACGCTGGCAGTGGCCGGTTACCGGTATTCGACCGAGCAATACCGGACCTTGAACCAGCACGTCAGCGATATCGGCCCGCAGCGGCTGGTACTGCCCTCTGGTCTGGCGCGGGATCGACTCGAACTCAGCATCACTCAGATAGTACCCGGCCAGTCGGCGTCGCTGAGCCTGACTGCTTCAGAGCAGCGCTACTGGAACCTGCCCGGCAAGACCCGGCAACTTTACCTGTCCTATAACGCAGCCTGGCGTTCGCTCAATTACAGCCTGTCCGTCGAACGCAACGAGGATTTCGGGCGAAGCGGTGACGCGAGCACCGACAATCGTATTGCTCTGAGCGTGACCCTGCCGCTTGGATCCAGCCCCGGCTCGTCGCGATTGTCTTTCAACGCGGTGCGCGACAGCCGCGGCGAGTACAACGCGCAGACCGGTCTTAACGGCCAGGTGCCCGGCGATCGCGACACGTTCTATTCGGTACAGGCTGGACGTGACAGTACCTCCGGCAGTTTCGGCGCAGGCAAGGTCAGCACCAGCACGGCATTCGGCCGTTTCGAGGCCGGTTATAGCCAGGGTCAGGATTACGATGCATTCAGCCTGTCCGCCGCTGGTTCGCTGGTAGCGCATGCCGGTGGCGTTAACCTGGGGCAGGCCTTGGGGGAAACCTTTGCACTGGTTCAGGTGCCCGATGTCGGTGGCGCCCGCTTGAAGTCGTTCAGTAACGTCGAGACCGCCGGCAACGGCTATGCGGTTCTGCCTTATGCGCAGGCTTACCGCACCAACTGGGTCAGCCTGGATACCCGGCAGCTGGGCGCTGATGTCGATCTGGAAAACGCCATCACCCAGATCGTGCCGCGCAGGGGCGCGATCCCGGTGGTGCGCTTCAAGGCCAATGTGGGCCGTCGGGTGCAGTTCGAACTGGTGCGCACCGATGGCAGCAAGGTGCCGCTGGGCGCCAGTGTCGAAGATGAGCAGGGCAGGGCGCTGGCAGTGGTCGATCCCGGCAGTCAGGCGCTGGTGCTCAGCGAGCAGGACGCCGGCAGCCTGTGGGTGCGCTGGTCCGATCAACGTTGTCAGGCAACATTCTCGCTACCGCCCAGAGACCCGTCGCGAGCCTACGAGCGGATCAGGGTGATATGCCGATGAGCGCTTTCGCTGGCTCATGCAAGGCGCTGCTGACGGCTGTGCTTTTGACAAGCGACCTGGCGGCGCACGGCGCTGTTTCGCTGAGTGGAACACGGCTGGTTTTCAACGGGCAGTATCGCGAAGTCACGCTCGAAGTGCGCAATCGCGGCAAGTCCGAGGCGCTTTTGCAGGCCTGGCTCAGCGACGCCGCGGACGATGACGACACCCCGGGTGAGCTTCGCAAAGCGCTGCCATTCGTGGTCACGCCACCGCTTGCACGCCTGGCGGTGGGCGGCAGGCAGACCTTGCGCGTGCTGTATCAGGGCTCGGGCATGCCGCAGGAGCACGAGTCTCTGCTGCATCTGTATGTGCTTGAGGTGCCTCGACGCCAGGACGGCGTGGGGCAGTTGAACATTGCCGTGCGCCAACGCATCAACGTGTTCTACCGGCCCCCCGGCCTTGACGGTGATCCGGCCGACACCCCCGCGCGGCTGCTGTGGACACTGACTCATGACCCGTCGCACGTCTTGTTGCTGACGGTCAGTAACCCGACGCCCTATCACGCCGCTCTGCAAGCGCTGCATATCGACGGTGTGCAGCTCGGCGATCATCTGCTGCTGGCGCCGGGCGCCCAGGTTGCCATGGCTGTGCCCGCAAGTGTCGAGCCCTCTGCCACACATCGTTTTTCATACCAGGCGCTGACCGACTACGGCGGCCGACGGACCCATTGCGCACAGCTCACCGGGCAGACAGCCACTACGGCCGGGCTGCCGAAAAACAATTCCATTCAGGACGAATGCTGATATGAAACATCTCTCTGCCGGAGGCTGGCTGCGATCCCTTGCCGTGGTGCTGTTACTGCATCCGGCTTCCACTTTCGCGCTGATCTGTACCACTCAAGGGACGGGCGAAACCGAAATTCACGATGATCTGAGCAGTTCGGTGGCAATCCCGGAGTCGAGTCCTGACGGGGAAGTGGTATGGCGTTCCGAACCTCTGACTGTTCAGGTCGAATGCGCGAGAGAGGGCTGGCAGTCCGGCGCGGAGGAGATTTTTATCTACCTGAATCCGGACAATCGTTCGATCGGTCAGGGGATTCGCGCCGGGATGACGCTGCAGGGCATCGATCACCTGCAAGGCGGTGGACGGATCAGTACCGGGAGCTACCTGCCGATGTGTCGTGAGGGTGAGAGCACGCTCGACAACTGCCCTAAGGTGCGCTTCAGCCTGACGTTTTCGGTGTTCATCCAGAAGTTCGGCGCTACACCGTCCTCCGGCGTGGCCAGTGACCTGCTCGATTACCGGTTTTTTCAGCTGGGCGGCGCGACAGACCCGAGTCGGCTGTCAGGGCGCAGCCTCAGTTATGTGATCAATAACCTGCGGGGGCTGAGGTTCGTGGCCTGCGATGCCGATCTCCAAGTGCTCCCGGAAACCGTGGAATTTGGCGATGTTGCGATACACCAAGTGGCCATTGGCAAAGTGACTGCCACCCAGACATTCTCCCTGCTGACCAGTCGCAGCTGCGATTCGCCCTTCAGCATCGACGCGCGTTTCAGGCCGGTGACAGGCACTCTGTCTGGCGAGCTGCTGATCCCTGTCGGAAATGATTCGTTGGGGATCCGGATGACCAGCGCAGTCAATGGTCAGCCGTTACGCTACAACGAACCCTTCCATCTGGCGGAATTGCTGGGCGAAACCAACACTGCCAGGGCGGACTTCAATGCCGAACTGCTATGGAACACCAGCACGCCACGGCCCGGACCGTTCAATGCCGAAGTGATGGTCGATCTGTTCTACAAATGACGGCGACAGGAGGCTCGGGCGGTTGTGCGGCGATTGATGTATGCTGCGCGGCCGCGGGCATTTGCCCGGCCAATTCGACTTTCTGGTGACACCATGACCACTCCTGAACAACCCCCTGTTCAAGACGCCGCCGCCGACTCCGCCGCAGACACTGAAAAGAAGGCTGTCATTGCGCCTTTCAGCTTTCCGTTCAAGCCTTCGGAGTTTGCCCAGGCCAAAAAGGAGCCGGCGTGGCATCAGAAAACCAACAAGCACGGCCACCACAAGACCCCGGGCGCAGCGCCGGCCGGCACCCGCAGGTCGATGGGCAAGCGCTGATTGCCTGATTGATCCTGTCAGGCAGCCTGCAACGGGATGAACAGGTAGGAAACCGGCTGCCGGTCAGTCACTTCGGCACCTTCCTGTTGCAGGGTGTCCAGGACGTGCTGGCCGGCCACGTGAAACTCCCACTTCGAGCCCTGGGCTCGCTCATCCTGCGCAGGATTTGCGACTTCTTCGATGGCAGCGGCAAACGCGCCCATGTCCGGCAGGTAGGCGACGAAACCGTTGCCCTTGAGGGCGGTGGTACGGATGCCGAGCTTCTGGCAAATCAGCTGTTTGGTCTCTATCTCATCCCGGTCGGCCTGACGCGACCGTTCGATCAGGTCTATCAGTTGTGTATCGACCAGCCTGTCGTTGACGATCAGGTCGGGACCCTGCTCCCAGGACTCTGGCGGGCAACCTTTGCTGTCCGGGCGTAACGGAATGTGCGGGTTGATCTCCATCGGATAGATTCGGCACACCAGCGGCCGGCGCTCGTAGATGCGGCACAGGTTCTTCTCGTCAAGATTCCGGCAGCGCCCCACGTTGTAGGCCGCGAAGGTGATCGCCACAAAGGCTGTCGTGCTGCCACTGCTCACCTCGGTCGAGCGACGGCTGGCATGGGTCAGCTGGGTCTCGGAGACCCCGTAGCCATTGCTCAAAAATGCCTCGGTCAGAACGATGACGTTGCCGCCATCTGCTGCCCACTGCGTGGCTTCGCCGAGCGTCAGCGGTACGTGATGGTCGGTGCAACAGCCGCCACAACCCACGCAGGAAAACTTGGTGTCCATTATCTCGATGATCCGTCGAAGAGGTATGTGGTGGGCGACAACAATTGGTCACTCACCTGCTTGATACCTCTCCGGAAGCAAGTTGTGCGCCAGTCGCCGGGCGGGTCAACAGCGCGTTCAGGCTGCAGGGATGTCGAAACGCTTGAGATAGGCCATTGCGGATTTCTCATAAAGACGCCGCGCCGCCAGGTTGTTTTCCATGACGTGAAGGTCGACAGATGCTTCGTTGCGCGTACGCAGATGGACGAACAGGTGATTGAGCAGGGCGTGGCCGATCCCGCTGTGTCGCACACCAGGGTGCACGACCAAGTCCCTGATGAATGCGCTGGTCCAGCACACGATCACACCGACTACCGTTGCATCACGCATGGCCAGAAAGCACAGCGACGGGTCGCATTCCGGATCGTGTTCGAAGGCGGCCAGCCAGTCCGGATAATCCGCAACGCAGCCTGCCGCGCTGCCGTAACCCAGGGTCAGCAGGCGATGAACCTCTGGGGCTCGCTCAATGGTGAAGGGGTGTGGCTGGATGCCATGCGGCCAGGCTGCGAATGATACTGGCACTGCGAGATCCCGACGCATCAGCCAGTAATGAGCGGCGGATGCGTCGGTCAGGTTCGGACGTTGTGTCGCTGTGCGCTCAGGGATCAGAGCCCTTGGGCGACCACCGTACGTGCGGCCTCGATCAGGCATTTGGTCAACTCGGGTGACGAAAACTTGGTCAACACGGCATTGGCCCCGGCGACCTGGGACTTCTCGCTGTTCATCGCGCTATCGAGCGAGGTGTGCAGCAGAATGTACAGGTCACTGAAGTCCGGCGTATCCCGGAGTGTGCGGGTGAGGGCGTAGCCGTCCATTTCCGACATCTCGATATCGGAAACCACCACGTTGATCTGCCGTGCAGTGCCCTGCAGGTCGAGCAGAACATCGATAGCTTCTTTGGCACTGCGCGCCGTGTGGCATTCGATGCCGAGATTACGCAAGGTAATGATCGACTGCTGCAGAGCAACCTGGCTGTCATCGACGACCAGAATCCGCGCCTTGCTCAGCAGTTCCGCATCCTCTTTGGCCAGCTCCGTCGATTGCACGACGATCTGCGCAGGGGCGATGCCGTGGATCACCTTTTCGATGTCCAGCACCTGCACCAGCACGCCGTCGACCTGAGTGACCCCGGTGATGAACGACTTGCTGCTCGACCCGTAGGGCGGCGGACGGATATCGGTGGTCAGGCAATGCACAATCTTGCTGACGGCCTGAACGTGCAGGCCCTGCTTCGAGCGACTGACATCCGTGACGATCAGGCAGCCACCGTCGGGATCGGCCAGCGGACGCTCGCCGATCGCACGACTCAGATCGATAACCGACAGTGACGAGCCACGTAACGTCGCGATGCCTTTGACGTGCGGGTGCGATTCGGGAAGATGGGTCAGGGGAGGGCAGGGGATAATCTCGCTGACCTTGAGCAGGTTGATCGCCATCAGCTTGCCGCTGCGCAACGTGAAGAGGAGCAGCGAAAGTGAATCTGCTCGGACGTTCTTGGACATATGAACCTTCTGGCTGTAGGTGTTTCGTCGCCTGGTAGCGGCAAACAACTTTCTATGACAGGTTATCGACCTGAGACGGGCTGGCTTGAGGATTTTTAACCGACAGCCGAGCACGCCGTTCGCTTGCCATTGGAAGTCGTTGCACTACACCGCGGCGGGCCCGACAAACTGACTGCCCACGTCCCGATAGTGGCAGTCTGGCTTCGGTTGCGTCAAACCGGAGGAGGGCGGCAGATTGTCGCTCTCTGCATTCCGACAACCTGCGTCGCGGGTTCGCACGCGGTAGTGCTTTGCCAAAAAGGCACCCTGCGACAAAATACCGCAGCTATATATAGAAGAAGAACTGCGACAAACTGACGCACCCTTCTATATATAGAAGGGCATTGCTTCCGGCTCCCGCAAAAACGTCCTGTCGGTCGTGGATCTGCTGACGCGCAGACCATCCGGCTGGCAAATGCGTCCGTATGGCTGGCCAATGCTTGAGTTGCCGGATCAGACAGATGATCATCGCGCACGCCTCGGCTCAGCCAGGCCGTCCACCCCCGTTCAGGTTGCTGACGCACGCTGCATGGCGTTGACCAACCCTTTCATCAGTTCAGTAAGGTATGTGAATGAGCGACAACACGTTGTACCTGAGACGCGAAAAGCGCTTTCTGGTTTTGCTAGGGATTATCTGCCTGGCCCTGATCGGCGGCGCCCTGTACATGCAGATCGTCCTGGGCGAAGCGCCTTGCCCGTTGTGCATCCTGCAGCGTTACGCGCTGTTGTTCATTGCCATTTTTGCGTTCATCGGCGCGGCCATGCCCGGGCGTCGCAGCGTCACGGCGTTTGAAACCCTGGTTACCCTCAGCGCCCTTGGCGGCATTGCCGCGGCCGGCCGGCATGTCTGGATCCTCGCCCATCCGTCCGACAGCTGCGGTATCGACGTGCTGCAGCCAATTGTCGATGGCCTGCCATTGGCTACACTGTTCCCTACAGGATTTCAGGTCAGCGGTTTCTGCACGACGCCATATCCGCCGGTTCTCGGATTGTCACTCGCGCAATGGGCGCTGACGGCGTTTGTCCTGACCGCAGTTCTGGTACCGGCGTGCATCATTCGCAATCGCCGAAAACCTTACTAACTACAGGGGCTTTCGCAAAAAAAGCCCCGTGAATACGGGGCTTTTTTCGAGTGAAATGAGGCGTTTGCAAGACGATTGTTACGCATATAGAGAATAACTGTTACAAAATTAGGCATAGTCATTAAAAATTTACGTATCTACAATCCCCGTCACTTGTCGTTCAGCTTGGCCGAACGATCAGCATTTTGAGGCTTGGAGCGTCCCCTGTGCACTCTGAACAGGCAGCGCAACGCTTGCCTCTGAGGGCGTATAATGGCCGCGTCGAAAGCGTCTGCCCGAAGTTTTGGGCAGTTCCAACAACTCAAAAAACAAGAATCCATAGCTAAACCCGGACTTGTCGATACGCCGCTGTGCGTACTGGCGGCCCTTGTTCAATTCAAAAAAATTAGCCGGCACTGGCAGGGCGAAGTGTTGGCGGTCGAAACCCAACTGCACCGCGCAAGCTGCTTTTAGAGGTCGTGAAATGAGTAAAAAAAGGTACCCCAGGTTTTTTGGCTTCTTGGCCCTTTTCTGTATGCTTTTGCTCAGTGGATGCGATGGCGTACCTCTGCTCGATCCAAAAGGGCAGGTGGGTATCGAGCAGCGGAACCTGATCGTAATCGCAACGTTGCTGATGCTGATTGTCGTGATCCCGGTCATCCTGATGACCCTGATCTTCGCCTGGAAGTATCGCGCGTCGAACAAGGCCGCCAAGTACACGCCGGACTGGTCTCACTCCACCAAGATCGAAATCGCAGTCTGGGGCGTACCCATGCTGTTGCTGGTCTTCCTGGGGTACATCACTTACGTTTCGACTCACTCGCTGGACCCTTACCGTCCGCTTGATTCGGACGTCAAGCCGGTCACCATCCAGGCGATCTCGGTTGACTGGAAATGGGTATTCGTCTATCCGGACTACGGCATCGCCACGGTCAACAAGATCGTGTTCCCTGCCAAGACTCCGATCAACTTCCAGGTGACCTCCGACAGTGTGATGAACTCGTTCTTCATCCCGGGTCTGGGTGGTCAGATCTACGCGATGGCGGGCATGCACACCAAGCTGCATCTCATTGCCAACGAGAATCACGAATTCAACGGTATTTCGGCCAACTACAGTGGCGCAGGCTTTACCGGCATGAAGTTCAAGGCCATCGCTACCAGCCAGGCTGATTTCGACAGCTGGGTCAGCGAAGTCAAGAGCTCACCTAAAAAGCTTGGCACGGCCGAATACGCCGAGTTGATCAAGCCGAGCGAACGCAACCCTGTCGAACTCTTTTCCTCGGTCACCCCGAACCTGTTCCAGATCGTCATCGACAAGTATGAAGGTATGAATCCAGGCAAGAAGGTTGTTGCTGGTGAGAAGGAAGTGGCCGGTGACGCTGGTGCGGAAAAAGGCAAAAATTCAGCTGCTGGGGCAGAGGAGTAAACGATGTTTGGCAAATTAAGTCTGGAAGCGGTGCCGTTCCACGAGCCCATAGTCATGGTGACACTTGCCATGATCGCGCTCGGCGGCATTGCGGTTGTCGGGTTGATCACCTATTTCCGCAAGTGGACGTACTTGTGGTCTGAATGGCTGACCTCTGTCGACCACAAGAAAATCGGCGTGATGTACATCGTCGTTGCCATGGTCATGCTGCTGCGCGGTTTTGCCGACGCCATCATGATGCGTACCCAACTGGCGATGGCCCAGAACGGTTCCGAAGGGTTCCTTCCGCCTGAACACTATGACCAGATCTTCACCGCTCACGGTGTGATCATGATCATCTTCATGGCGATGCCGTTCTTCACGGGTCTGATGAACATCGTTCTGCCTCTGCAGATCGGCGCTCGCGACGTGGCGTTCCCGTTCCTGAACTCCCTGAGCTTCTGGCTGCTGGTCGCAGGTATGCTGCTGATCAACATCTCCCTGGGTGTCGGTGAGTTCGCCAAGACCGGCTGGGTCGCGTATCCGCCTCTCTCCGGGTTGCAATACAGTCCAGGCGTAGGGGTTGACTACTACATCTGGGCGCTACAGTTATCCGGGTTAGGTACGACGCTGACGGGGGTCAACTTCCTCGTGACCGTTCTGAAGATGCGTACCCCTGGCATGAAACTGATGGACATGCCGATCTTCACCTGGACCTGCACCTGGGCAAACATCCTGATCGTGGCTTCGTTCCCGATCCTGACCGCTACCCTGGCGTTCCTGACCCTTGACCGCTACCTGGACTTCCACATTTTCACGAACGAAATGGGCGGTAACCCCATGATGTACGTGAACCTGTTCTGGGCGTGGGGTCACCCTGAGGTGTACATCCTGATCCTGCCGGCCTTCGGCGTGTTCTCGGAAGTCATCTCGACGTTCTCCGGCAAGCGTCTGTTCGGCCACAAGTCGATGATCTTCGCCTCCGGTGCGATCTGTATCCTGGGCTTCATGGTCTGGCTGCACCACTTCTTCACCATGGGTGCGGGTGCCAACGTCAACGCCTTCTTCGGTCTGGCGACGATGCTGATCGCGATCCCGACGGGTGTGAAGCTGTTCAACTGGCTGTTCACGATGTATCAGGGGCGTCTGCGCTTCACTCCGCCGGTACTCTGGACCCTGGGTTTCATGGTCACCTTCTCGATCGGCGGCATGACCGGCGTTCTGCTGGCGATCCCGGGTGCTGACTTCGTGCTGCACAACAGCCTGTTCGTGATCGCTCACTTCCACAACGTTATCATCGGCGGTGCGGTATTCGGTTACATCGCCGGCTTCGCGTTCTGGTTCCCTAAAGCGTTCGGTTTCACCCTGAACGAGAAGTGGGGCAAGGCTGCGTTCTGGTTCTGGATCGTCGGCTTCTTCGTCGCATTCATGCCGCTGTACGCGCTGGGCTTCCTGGGCATGACCCGTCGTCTGAACGCTACCGACATGCCAGAGTGGAACATCTACCTGGACGTCGCGCTGTTCGGTGCCGTGCTGATCGCGATGGGTATCGCTTCGCAGCTGATCCAGCTGTTCGTGAGTATCCGTGACCGCGACAACAACCGCGATTTGACCGGTGACCCATGGAATGGCCATACCCTGGAATGGTCCACGTCTTCGCCTCCACCGTTCTACAACTTTGCCGAGCTGCCAAAAGCTGACGACATTGACGCGTTCACCGACGCAAAACGTGCCGGCACCGCTTACAAGGTTCCTGCCCGCTACTCGGCGATCCACATGCCTAACAACACGCCGACCGGCCTGTACATGGGTATGTTGCTGACGGTCTTCGGCTTTGCATTCATCTGGCACATCTGGTGGCTGGTAGGCGCAAGCCTGGTTGCGACCATTGCAGTCTTCGTTGCTCACGCTGTCCGTGACGACCAGGGCTACATGGTGCCTGCTGAAGATGTAGCGCGTATTGAAGGTGAGCATCACAAGGTCCTGGCGGCCAACGGTGCATACACTCCTGTCAAGTCCTCGCTGGAACAGGTTTAAACAATGTCAAATATTGCAATCAACTCCGGAGCCCACGATCACGGTCACGACCATGATCATGGGCATGACGATCACCACGACAGCGGTGGCATGACGGTCTACGGCTTCTGGCTGTACCTGATGACCGACTGCGTGTTGTTCGCCTCGTTCTTCGCGGTATACGCCGTGATGGTCAACAGTGTCGCGGGCGGCCCATCGGGCCAGGACATCTTCCTGCTGCCATTCGTGGCTGTGGAAACCGCGTTCCTGTTGGTCAGTAGTATCACTTACGGCTTCGCCATGCTGGCACTGTACAAGGGCAATAAAAGCCAGGTACTGGGCTGGCTGGCACTGACCTTCCTGTGCGGTGCTGCCTTCATCGGCATGGAAATCTATGAGTTCCATCACCTGATCGAAGAGGGCTACGGTCCGAGCCGCAGTGGCTTCCTGTCAGCGTTCTTCGCCTTGGTAGGCCTGCATGGTGCTCACGTGACCAGCGGTCTGATCTGGATGGCGATCATGATGTTCCAGGTCCAGAAAAGGGGCCTGACCAACACCAACAAGACGCGCCTGAGCTGCCTGAGCCTGTTCTGGCACTTCCTGGACGTTGTCTGGATCGGCGTGTTCACCGTTGTCTATCTGATGGGAGCTTTGTAATGTCAAATTCGCATCACTCCGCTGAAGACAATAGTCACGGCTCAGTGAAGTCGTACGTCATCGGTTTCGTACTGTCGATCATCCTGACCGCCATTCCGTTTGCCCTGGTGATGTCACCTTCACTGCCGAAGGACATGACGATCGCAATCGTTCTGGTCTTCGCGATCATCCAGATCCTGGTGCACCTGCATTACTTCCTGCATCTGGACTTCACGAGCGTGCAGCGTAACAACGTGATGGCCTTCGCCTTTACCACGATGGTTATCGTCCTGCTGGTCGGCTTGTCGCTGTGGATCATTTTCAGCGTCCACCGCGAAATGATGGCGCATTGAGGAATACCAGATGTCACTGAAGCACTTTATCCAAATCACCAAGCCGGGGATCATTTTCGGTAACGTGCTTTCGGTGGCAGGTGGCTTTTTTCTGGCTTCCAAGGGAAATATCGATTTCGGCGTGTTCCTCGCTGCTGTCATCGGTACTTCCCTGGTCGTTGCGTCCGGTTGTGTGTTCAATAACTGCATCGATCGCGATATCGATCAGCGAATGGAAAGAACCCGTAACCGGGTTCTGGTGCAGGGCCTGGTTTCACTGAAACTGGCGCTGCTCTACGCAACCTTGCTCGGTATTGCAGGCGTTGGCCTGCTGTACACCGAGGCCAATCCGTTGGCCGCACTGTTTGCAGTGATCGGGTTCGTGATTTACGTCGGCCTTTACAGCCTGTACCTGAAACGCAGATCCGTTCACGGCACGCTGGTGGGCAGTCTCTCGGGGGCCATGCCGCCGGTGATTGGCTACTGCGCAGTGAGCAACAGCTTCGACTTTGCGGCCCTGACGCTACTGGTGATGTTCAGCCTGTGGCAGATGCCGCATTCGTATGCGATCGCCATCTTCCGCTTCAATGATTACCGTGCTGCGAAGATCCCGGTTCTGCCGGTCAAGCGCGGCATTCTGGTTACCAAGCGCCACATCATGCTCTACATCCTGGCGTTCCTCGTAGCGACCCTGATGCTGACCGTCGGTGGCTATGCGGGTCTCAATTACCTGGCTGTCGCAGCGGGTATGGGCATGTACTGGTTGTACATGGCCTGGAAGGGCTACAAGGCCGTTGACGATACTGTCTGGGCTCGCAAGTTGTTCGTGTTTTCGATCTTCACCATTACTGCGTTGAGCGTGATGATGTCGGTCGACTTTCAGGTGACAAAAGAATTGCTGGTGACTTACGCCTTCTGATTCCTCCTGATACGCGTTATGAAAACCCCGTTCTGCGAAGAACGGGGTTTTTTTTCGAGTGCCGAACTACACTGGATGAAACACAGGGCGTGTCGGCAGTGTTGAAGTGCCTGTAAACGCCTGCTTGCAGGGCGTTTTTGACCTTTCATGGAAAATCAGGAGCGCTTGCCGCATGATGTGCCGTTTTCAAGCGACCTGTTACAGATATCCGGTTTCCGAGCCCGCCAGGGCTGATCATGATTATGGCTGCTACCCATGATGTCTTCAGAAAGTCAGAACCCCACGTCCAGCCCCTTGGTTTCCATCGTTGCCCCTTGCTACAACGCCGAGCGATTTCTTGAGGCTGCGATTCAGAGCATCTTTGCTCAGGACTACGGAAATTTCGAGGTCATCGTTGTTGATGATGGCTCGACCGACAACAGCATTGCGATGCTCGAGTCCCTGCAGCAACGCTATCCTTTCCAGCTTTACCGTCAGGCCAATCAGGGTGTCAGTGCTGCCCTTAACCACGGTCTGCGGTATGCCAAGGGCGTTTACCTCTCCACGCCGGACCTGGATGACATCATGCTTCCCTCATCGGTGCGGATCCGTGCCGAGTATCTGGACAATCACCCCGCAGTAGGCTGTGTCGGCGCATTGATCAGCTACATGGATGGTGACGGCAATGAAATCAAACGTCAGTCGCGCGATTACATCGAGAGGCTGACGTTTGATGACATATTGCGCGGCGCAGTGGTCGTCGGCGCGCCGGTCGCTCTGTACCGCATGAAGGCCATCAAGGGTGCGAACGGCTATGACCCGCAGATAAAGGTTCAGGATTTTCAGGCGACATTGAAAATAGCCCATCTGGGCTATGAAATTCATGTGCTCCCCGAGATCGTTACGCGCTACCGACGTCACTCGAACAACCTTTCACGCAAGTACAAGGTGTTGCTTGAGGCTGACTTGAAAAGCATCGAGCCTTATCGGGACCATCGCGAATACCAGAGCGGTCGCACTCAGGCCATCAACAAGGCCTTGAAATACGCCGCGGTCGCGGACAAGCGATATGCCTGGAGTCTGCTGTTGTCCATTCCGTGGAGGCAGATCAACAGAACGACCTTGCGGCGCTGCAAGCGTTTGTTGTTGAGCTATCGGTAGGCGCTGCCTGCTGGTCAAAACATATGTGATTGAAGATATGAAAATCATCGAGCTGTTAAAAAATAGAAAAATACGCAAGCAGCTACGCAAACTTGACAAACTGGAGAGGCTTGCGGAGAAGATCAGACTGCAATACCCGCGAGCTGAAGTGGGTGTAGGCACATATGGCACGCCGGATATCGTCGAGTTTGGTGATGATTCCGTGCTGCGTGTAGGGTCCTACACTTCGATTGCCAAAGGAGTGAGGATTCTGCTGGGGGGTGAGCACCGCACAGACTGGATCACGACCTATCCATTTCCCGCCATGGTCGAGCAATTGGCAGATATCAAGGATTACTCCCCCAGCAAGGGTGATGTCACCATTGGCAGTGACTGCTGGATCTGCGCCAACGCGCTCATCGTATCGGGCGTCACGATAGGTCACGGTGCAGTCGTCGGTGCCGGCGCGATGGTTGTGCGCGATGTGGCCCCCTATTCGGTTGTCGGTGGCAATCCGTGCAAATTCATCCGTTGGCGCTTTGAAGAGGATGTTCGTCAACTGCTGCTGCAAACGGCCTGGTGGGACTGGCCCATGGAGGAGGTCAAATCTGTGGCACGGACCTTGTGCAGCGGTGATATGGAAGCCTTTCTCTCATATGTTCGCCGGCGCCAGGCCACATCACGGCCAGTGGGCAACTGACTGGACGAAAAGCGCCTGTGCGTTCGGAGCTGCTTCAGAAATGCCATGTCGGTTTGCATTTATTTCGAGCCTCATGGCCCGAATGATCTGGCAGAATAAGGCATTGGCCTGACTCGACCAGGCAGTCGCTAAAATGATAGAGGGCGTTATGAGTCAAGAAAGCATCAACTGGGACACTCTGGGTTTTGATTACATCAAGACTGACAAGCGCTACCTTTCTCATTGGCGCGACGGTGCCTGGGATCAGGGCTCACTGACCGAGGACAACACGCTGCATATCAGCGAAGGGTCGACCGCGCTGCATTATGGTCAGCAGTGCTTCGAAGGCCTCAAGGCCTACCGCTGCAAGGATGGCTCGATCAATCTGTTCCGTCCCGATCAGAACGCCCAGCGCATGCAGCGCAGCTGCTCCCGTCTGTTGATGCCCCACATCCCGACCGATGTATTCATCGACGCCTGCAAACAGGTGGTCAAGGCCAACGAACGCTTCATCCCGCCTTACGGTTCCGGCGGCGCGTTGTACCTGCGCCCGTTCGTCATCGGTGTGGGTGACAACATCGGCGTGCGTACGGCGCCTGAGTTCATCTTCTCGATCTTCTGCATTCCGGTGGGCGCCTATTTCAAGGGCGGCCTGAAGCCGAACAATTTCGTCATCTCCGGCTACGACCGTGCTGCGCCCAACGGCACAGGTGCGGCCAAGGTCGGCGGTAACTACGCTGCCAGCCTGATGCCCGGTTCCGAAGCCAAGAAGCACAGCTTTGCAGATTGCATCTATCTCGATCCACAGACCCACTCCAAGATCGAGGAAGTAGGTTCAGCCAACTTCTTTGCCATCACCAAGGACGATGTGTTCCTGACGCCCAAGTCGCCATCAGTGTTGCCGGGTATCACCCGACTTTCGTTGATCGAACTGGCGAAATCCCGTTTGGGCCTGACGGTCGAAGAGGGCGATGTGTTCATCGATCAGATCGGCGAGTTCAAGGAAGCAGGCGCATGCGGTACGGCTGCGGTCATTACTCCGATCGGTGGGATTTCCTACAAGGACAACCTGCACGTGTTCTACAGCCAGACCGAAGTCGGCCCTGTCACTCAGCGTCTGTACAAGGAGCTGACCGGCGTTCAGTCCGGTGACATCGAGGCGCCAGCCGGCTGGATCGTCAAGGTCTGATGAGCTGACCCGGATCGTTCCAGCGTCGAACGCTGGAACGACCACCGACCACACGTTCAGGCTTCAGGTGTTTTTCCTTGCTCAACCGGTTCTTTAGCCGGCCCCAGCACAATCGCCAAATGTCGCAAGTCGTCGACCTCCAGGCCATAGCTTTTGCCCGAAGGGCTCTGAGTGACCGTTCCCAGCGCATACACCGTGAAAAACTTCACGTCATCCGCGTGGCTCAGCAGCTCACTGATGTAACGGCTGGAGCGATAGGCCTGCATCTGCGCGGGCGACACGTAGAGCGTCACCAGTTTGCCGTCAAGACGGTCGAAGAACCTGAACTTGAAGCCCAGCCCGTACCGCTGCTCGATCAGGCCGCCGCCGAACAGCACCCGGCCGTTATCGCCTGATTGCGCGTATTTGATATGGCGAAAATATGAGCGCAGCGACACTTCGCCCTGGCCCGGAATTTTCAGCTTCAATAGCTTGAAGTCTTCCAGTGACAGCTCGGCCTTGGCCTGCCGATAGCTGTCCACCAGCCGCTCCAGATTGTTGGTGCGCGTTTCGCTGTAGCGAGCAATCGGTGCCTTGGCAGCTTCTGTGACTGGAAGCGTTGCAGCAGGGCGCTGAGCGCCAGCATCGGGCTTTTCCGGGCCGGACGTTTCCTTGGTCGGCACCTTGATGACCGGGTCGAAGATATCGATGTAATCGTCCAGCTTGCGTTTGGCCTTGCGCAGGCGTGTCTGTACATCGGTTTCTTCGACCGGCTCGTTCGGTTCTTCCTCTGCCTCTGCGCGCTCATCCACCCATTCGCAGCCCGGGTGATGGTCGTAATGCGGGTTGGCGCGAAAGTGCGCGGCGACGAAGGTCGGGTTGTCCTGTGGTTTCACGTCATAGCGAACCCCGGTGACCTTCGCGCCCATTGCCCTGCACGCCTCGGTCGAGCAGAGAAACTCGAACCGTGCGCGTGGCGGTTCCTGAGAGAAGTATTCGCGTCGCGCCGCGGCGATCGACAGCTCCTGCTGCAGTTCCACACAGTACGCACGGGTGATGGGTTTGCTGGGCTTCATGCTCGTTTGGCTGCCTTCCAGTGAGAGTTGCCGTAACACGCTATTTCACCCGGACACGCCTTGCAACCATTGCACAGCAGGACGTCGAAGGCAGTGCCCGGCAAAACCACTTCACACTCACTCGGCGGGCACTGCCAGCCATTCTCCCAGCGCCTGCTGATACTCGCCGGTGGCCTTGCTCAGATGCAGCCACTGATCCACGTAGCCTTTCCAGGTGACATCGTCACGTGGCAACAGGTAGGCCTTTTCGCCGTATTGCATGTAGCGGGTCGGATTGACCGCGCACAGGCCGGGCATGCGTTTCTGCTGGTAGAGCGCTTCGGAAGCATCGGTGATCATCACGTCAGCTTTCTTGTCCAGCAGCTCCTGGAAGATGGTCTTGTTGTCGTGAAATGCCAAGGACGCCTTTGGCAGATGAGCGCGAGCGAAGGCTTCATTGGTGCCACCGGCGGGTTCGATCAAACGCACAGAGGGCTGGTTGATCTGCTCGACCGTCTGATACAGCGCCTGATCGGCACAGCGTACCAGCGGGATTTTGCCATCGACGTCCAGTGTGTTGCTGAAAAACGCTTTTTTCTGGCGTTCCAGACTCACAGAGATGCCACCCATACCGATGTCGCATTTACCGGCCACCATGTCCGGCATCAGATTTTTCCAGGTCGTGGGCACCCACTGCACCTTCACCCCCAGGCTCTTGGCCAGTGAACGGGCCATGGTGATATCGATGCCTTCGTACTCACCGTCTTCGCGCAGCAGGGTGTAGGGCTTGTAGTCGCCAGTGGTGCAGACAGCCAACTGGCCAGCTTGCAGCACCTTGTCCAGATGCGAGGTGTAGTCCTGAGCCTGAGCCATGCCTGTGATGCCCAGCAGCAGGGCGGTCAGTGCGCTGTATTTAAGATTCATCATGAGTCTGGATGCTCTCAGCGGTGCAGTCGGTTTTATTGGAGCCGACAGATTGCTTCATTTGTCAGGCCGCTGTGAAGCTGTAATCAAAACATGCCGTTGGCCGGGGGAGGGAAATCAGGGGTTGAACATTTCGTAAAAAAGCGTAATGTTGTGCTCCATGATTCTTGAGCAAATCAAAGCGGTCGGCAATGACACTCGCATGTTGATCATGGAGTGGCTGAAAAACCCGCAAGCCCATTTCCCTCCCCAGGACCACGGTGATCCGGCGATAGGCGTATGTGTGTCGCACATTCAGGCCAAGGCCAACCTGTCGGCTTCTACCGCGTCTGCGCATCTGGCCATCCTGCAACGTGCCGGGCTGGTTCAGGCAACGAGGATCGGCAAGTGGACTTATTTTCGCCGTGACGAGCAGGCCATAGACCGGTTTGCCGACAGGCTCAAGAAAGAACTCTAGGCTTTGAGCGTTATTTATACATTTCGTCATTTTGCGTAATGTTGAATTGATAGGAGATTGACCATGAGCAATACAACCATCTACGTGCAGGCTGGCGGCGGCTACGATCAGGTCAGCGTGGGCGAAAGCGAAGTACTGGCACCGAAAGCCGGTGAGATCACTGTGCGTCTGCATGCCAACTCGCTCAACTATCACGACTTCGCGGTCGTTACCGGCATGTGGGCACCGACGGAAAAACGCATTCCCATGGCCGATGGTGCAGGTGTAGTCACTGCAGTGGGCGAGGGCGTCAGCGAGTTCGCGGTTGGCGACTCAGTGGTCAGCACGTTCTTCCCGGAATGGATCAGCGGCGAGCCGCTGGTCGAAGGTTTTGTCACGGTGCCGGGTGATGGCGTCGACGGTTATGCCCGCGAGCAGGTGACTGCCCGTGCCACCTCGTTCACCCTTGCGCCAAAGGGCTACAGCCATGCTGAAGCGTCCACGCTGACCACCGCCGGTCTGACCGCATGGCGTGCGCTGATGGTCGATGACGCGCTGAAAGCCGGCGATACCGTTCTGGTGCAGGGCACTGGTGGTGTATCGATTTTCGCGTTGCAGTTCGCCAAGATGGTCGGTGCGACCGTTATCGCCACGTCGTCGAGTGATGAAAAGCTGGAGCGTCTGCAAGCCATGGGCGCCGATCACCTGATCAACTACCGCAAGGACAGCAATTGGGGCGAGACGGCGCGCAAGCTGACCGGCGGCCGTGGCGTGGATCACATCATCGACGTGGGCGGCCCCTCGACACTGCAGCACTCCATGAACGCGGCCCGGGTCGCTGGCCATATCTCGGTCATCGGTATTCTGAGCGGTGTTGCCGGCCAACTGGAGTTCGTCCCGGCGCTGGTCAAACAGCTGCGCATGCAGGGCGTTCTGGTCGGCAGTCGCACCCAGCAACAGGACATGATCCGGGCCATCGATGCCAATGGCATGCGTCCAGTCATGGACCGTTCCTTCCCGATGACCGACATCGTCGAAGCGTTCCGTTACCAGGAAACCAATCAGCATTTCGGCAAGATCTGCCTGGATATCTGATCCGCAACACTGTGCTGTTAACTGAGCACAGGTGAACAGCGCTGGCCTGCCGACCCTGGTGTCGGCAGGCCAGTTGTGATGTTTTGCATTACTTTCCCAAGTACTCCCCGCTCATTTCCTCGCATCAAGTTCGCCGGTCTGTGGTCACACCTCTGTGGCATGAAAGACGTTCGTGCTGTGCAGCATCAGTGCTGTCTGGCGCCACGTTCAATTCGATTATCAGATCAGGGACGCATTGAAATTATGAAACCTCATCTTTTGCTAGGTCTGCTTGGCGTTTTCTCCTTTGGTGTTCAGGCTGCATCGCTGGACGTTCCGATCAATCTGGTCAGCGCTGATGGCGCCCCCAAACCTGTCGGCAGCGTTACGGTGAGCGAAACGCAATACGGCTTGCTGTTCACTCCGAATCTGAAAGAGCTGCCTGCGGGCATCCACGGTTTTCATGTGCATGAAAACGGCAGTTGCGAAGCGGGCACCAAGGACGGCAAGAAGGTCGCAGCCCTCGCGGCTGGCGGTCACTTCGACCCGGCCAAGACCGGCAAGCATCTGGGTCCTTACGCCGGTGGCCATCTAGGCGATCTGCCTGCGCTGTACGTGGCTGCTGACGGCACTGCGACTTACCCGGTGCTTGCCCCACGCCTGAAGAAACTCTCGGAAGTCAAAGGCCACGCGCTGATGGTTCACGCCGGCGGCGACAACCATTCCGACCACCCCGCACCTCTGGGCGGTGGCGGTGATCGTGCTGCCTGTGGCGTGATCTGACGGACCGTGCCTGCATCCGTTTCGGGTGCAGGCGCGCCAATCGGTAAAGCTTTCTCGCGTAAGTGAGACGTGCGCTACACCGTTCTCTCCACAACGCGGCGCGGAGCAATCACGCGTGCTTGAGCGCATCCCCATGATGCATCGCCGAATGGCCGGTCTTGTCGCTCTTCACTTCGTACTGCGGATCGTCCTTTGAAGCAGGCCGATGTTTGCCCATGAACTCAACGTCCTTCACATGTACTTTAGTGACTTTGCCATGCACCTGGCCCGCCTCGGAGTTCCAGTGTACGGCGTCGCCAACTTTGAATGCGGTGGTCATTCAGACTTCCTCAAGTGGGGAGCGAATGATCTGCAGCATTCGCTCGGTATTGTTCGGAGTGTCCGGCGCGGGAAGAATTCACTGCGGTTGATCGTGTGCCTGGCCTTTATCTTGCTCATGCTCATGTACCTGCGATCCGTTATGAGGGAATTGATTACATGAGGAAGTGGCTTACAGGCTCACAGATTGACAATGATCAAACCCGCGCTGTTGTTGACGGCGTCTTGCAACATGGCCGCGCATTGTCCGAAGCGAAAGGGGGAGTGGCTGATCCGATCGCCTGCATGATCATGGAGAACGATCTATTGATTGGCGGCGCCACAGGCCGAACCGAGTTCCAGCGGCTGTTTGTGAGTTACCTCTGAATCGATGCCGGGTCGCGCGGAAAAGGGCTCGGGGCGCAGACCCTGAACAGGCTTGAAGCGTTGGCCATCGAGCGGGGCTGTACTGACGCTCTGATCGAAACGCTGGATGACGATGTCGCCAGATGGTACGCGCGTTGCGGTTACGTGCCGATCGCATGTCTTCCACGCTACTGTGGCCCCTGGAGCCGACATACGCTATTGAAATCGTTCGGTGCACAGGAGCGCATGTGAAAGACGTCAGGTATGCACTGTTATGGCCCGACACTCTGACTGATTGTCACGAACTTCAATCCTCGCGCAACACTGCCAGCCTGCGTAAGATCTTCAGCACGTAGCCTTTTTCGATCATCGCACCATTGTGGCCATCGCAAAAACGCTCGCCTCTGATGCAGTAGGTCAGCAAGGTTTGTATATCAGCGAGGTTTGCCTGGGCCATATAGCTGTCGTCATTGAGCATGTCCGCCGCGCCATGATTAAGGTAATCAATATCACACCAGCAGTCTTTGGCCACCGCGTGATAAAACGCTTCAACTACCGGAAAGTAGTCTGGCCAATAGGTGTTTTCCTTGACGATATAAGTCTTGATCGCCACGCCGTCTGGGTACAGCAGTGGCAGGTAGGAGAGCAGCTGGTCAATATCGTCGGGCCCCGGCGAAGGTTCATCAGGCAAACGTGTCTCGCTTGAGGGATGTGGCAGAAATGTCCTGACCTGTCTTGGCGTAAAACGCAGTGGTTCCGGCTCTTTATAGACTGGCAGCCAAGCCAGATTTTCCCGCACGCGTGACATGGATTCCTGCTGATCGGCAGGCTGCGCAGGCGGTAACCGATCAGGTTGCTGCCCCTTGGACTTTCGGTCGAAGCGCGCTTTCAGGCGCATCAGCAGCTTGATCATATGAGCACTCCAGTGCATCGCTTCGTTTTAGAAGGGGATTCTCGCATCACTGCTCTTGGTGTAAGTTGAAACGCTTCCTGATCAAACGATCAGAAAATCCGCACGTTGCCTGCCAAGGAATGCCTTCAATAATGAACCTGTTACTCAAAAAACTGGCTGCCTCCACCTTGATACTGGCCAGTCTCTCGTCGTTCGCCAGTCTGGCAAATGCCACTGTCACTGCACAACAGAGCGCTGTCATTCTCCAGACATTCAGTGAGACATCGGTAAAGGATTTCAGGCAGTTTCTGAACAATCTCGCCAGCGCTGATGTGGTGAAAACTGCCGATTTTGGCCCGGCCATCAGCGCCTTTCTCGACAACAAGCAACTTTCCGCATCGCAACAGAACGATATTCATCGTCTGCTTGGTCTGTATACCCGCATGAAGTATGGCAGCGCGGCTACTGAAACCCTGCGCGAGCTGGTGGCGATTCCCACTGTTCGTGTCGACGGCGTTGCCCAGCATGAAAACCCGGCGTTCATAAAGATCGCCGACACGATCAAGCGCCTGGCCGAGGGCTTCAATCTGAAGTTCCGTAACGTCGATAACCGTGTGTATGAAGTGTCGCTCGACGGGGCCGGTGACGAAGTGGTGGGCATTCATGTGCATGCCGATGTTGTGCCGGTCACGCTGGACAACTGGGTCTTGCCTGACGGCACTCGTCTGGACCCGTTCAAGGTGACGTTGATCGGTGATCGCATGTATGGACGCGGCACCGAGGACGATAAGAACGGTATCGTGGTGGCGCTTTATGCCATGAAAGTCATCAAGGAAGAAAAGCTGCCGCTGGCCAGAAACTTCAAGTTGCTGATCGATACCACGGAAGAAACGGCCGGCGACGCCATCCCGTACTATTTTGAGCGTAACCCGACGCCCGCCTACAACCTGGCGCTGGATGGCGGTTATCCCGTCGTGATCGCAGAAAAAGGCTACGGCACGGTCATGGCCAGCTTTGCTCGACGCCAGGCCGAGGGCGAGGGCGCCGAGATCGTTTCAATGACCGGGGGCATGGCCACCAATCAGATTCCATCGAAGTCGGTGGCCACTCTGGTGACCGACAAGCCTGCCGAGCTGGCTGCCAGCCTGCAACAGGCCGGTGCCGAGTACGTGAAAAGTAATGGCGGCGACTTCGAGGTCGATGCCCGCGTCGACGGCAAAGACGTCAAGCTGACGGTCACCGGTGTATCCGCACACTCGTCGGCACCCCAGTCCGGCGTCAATCCGGTCGCGAGGATGCTGGACTTCATCAACAGTCTGCGGGGCAAGGTTGCGCTCAAACAGAACCAGATCACCGACGCTGCCCGCTATGCCGCTGACAACTGGGGGCTCGATTATCTGGGCAGCAAGTTGGGCGTCGGGTTCTCCGACGACTTCATGGGGCCTCTGACCGCATCCCTGACTTACGTAGCAATGGATGAAAAGGCGTTCAAACTGGCGGTCAATCTGCGTGTGCCGAAGGGCAAGTCCCCGCAGGTCCTTAAATCCGAAATCGCTGAAAAGCTTGCGGCCTGGAGTACAAAAACTTCTATCAAGCCAGTGTTTGACTATTCCATCGCCGAGCCGATGTATCGCAATCCCGAGGGTGAGTGGGTCAAGGCGCTGCTGGCTGTTGCCAGTGAAAATCTCGGCATGGAGCACACCTTTGGCACGTCGGCTGGCGCTACGTCGGTCCATTCATTACCCAACGGTGTGCAGTTCGGTCTGGCAAGACCCGAAGTCAAATACACCGGCCATACGGATAACGAGTTCAAGACCACCGGACAGTTCTTGCTGGATCTGCAGATCGTCACCGAGATGATGGGGCGTATCGGACAGTTGCCGAAGCTCTGACACGATGTCCGGGCCTGTTGTAATGACAGGCCCGGTTTCGATGAGCGGTGTTCACTCCGATGCGTGGGCGAACGACGCGGATGACGAAGAAAGCCGGGTCCTTGCCTAAGCGCATTCCACACGGTTGCGGCCCAGGCGCTTGGCCTGATAGAGCGCCTGGTCTGCGCGCTGAATGAGGCTGGCGGCCGTTTCCCCGGTGCTCAGTTCTGCAACGCCCAGAGAAATGGTCACCGACCCTGTTTCCGGAATCACCAGGCTTTCAACGCTCTTGCGAATGCGCTCCGCGAGTTCGGCCGCCTGTTTCAACGAGCTGTCGGGCACCAGGATCAGAAACTCTTCTCCTCCCCATCGGGCGGCGACGTCCAACAGGCGGATACGCTGTTTGAGGATGGCCGCAACGCTGGTGATTACGCTGTCGCCGGCAGGATGGCCGTACCGGTCATTGACCGCCTTGAAATGATCGATATCGCAGATGATCAGACTGAACGGCTTGCCCGACATACTCACCGCAGGTATCTGTCGCTCAAGCGTATGCTCGGCTGAGCGACGGTTATCCAGCCCGGTCAGCGGATCGCTGTGAGCAATCTCCAGCAACTTTTGCTCACGGCCCAGGCGTGTGGTCACATCCTGGCTGATGCTGACGTAGTGGGTGATTGCGCCCTCCAGGTTACACAGCGGAGAAATGCTGTGTTCCGCATAGAACAGCGAGCCATCCTTGCGCTTGTTGATGAAGGTCGTGCGAAGCGGGGCGCCACTCTTCAGCGCTTCCTTGAATTGCGCATAGAACGCCTCATCGTGTTTTCCAGAGCTCAGTATCCGCGGGTTTTCGCCGAGGATTTCGCTGCTGCTGTAGCCAGTGATCTGCTGAAAAGCCTCATTGGCAAACACGATGGTGGAATTGCAGTCGGTGATGATAATCGGATCAAGCGCAGCGTTCAGTGCCTGCGCCAGCAGGTGTTGCTCACGCTCGGCCCGGATGCGCGGGCTGATGTTCTGCTGCACAGAGACAAAGTTGCACACCGAACCTGCATCGTCGCGCACGGGAGAAATTTTCCATTCGACGATGTAAGGACTTCCGTCCGCGCGGTAATTGACTGTCGACCCTTCGAAAAAAAGGCTTTCACTCAGGCATTCGCGCATCCGCTCGATCACTTGAGGATCGGTGTCCGGGCCTTGCAGGATCCGTGGCGAGGCACCGATCAATGCCTCGGCCGTGTAGCCGGTCATGGAGCAGAATGCCGGATTGACGTACACAATGAAGGGGCCGCCATTGGCCAGATTGGCGTCGGTGATCAATACGGCATTGAATGACTGTTCGACAACTGCTTCAAGCAAGGCAAGACGCTGACTGGATGAGGTCATCTGATTTCCTGTCGAGTGATCCGTTAATTGATCGCGGCTCTGATCAGATAATGTGTGACGCAATGCCGGTTGGACAATGGGTGCAGTGAGTTGGACCGCAGGCACCGAGCACTGGTTGCACGGGCACTATACCTCCAGGAAAAAACGCGCGCATGACTCCCCGTGCAGCGCCCAAGTATCTGAGCGGTTTGGCAAATATTAACTGCGACGTGATGTCGCATTCCGGTATCGTTCGGTCAATTGAAACTAATTGTTTCTGACTCTCTCGGGGTGCGCGCTGAAATGCGTCCTGAAAAAACGAATGCCAGGAGGTCTGCGTTGGATTTGTTGTCTGCTGCCTGGGTGTTTCACGACACCCGTCTGATTATCTGCTGCCTGATTGCCATTGCCACGATCATCTTGCTGATCAGCGCTACCCGGTTGCCACCTTTTCTCTCCATCCTCGTCGGCACGTTCATCGCCGGTATCGGCGCGGGTTTGCCAGCCGAGGCTGTTGCAAAAGCCTTTAGTAAAGGCGCGGGCAGCATTCTTGGCGAGGCCGGAATCATCATCGCGCTGGGGGCAATGCTTGGCGCGTTGATGGCCGAGTCGGGGGCGGCGGATCGTATTGCCTCCACCTTGCTCAGGCTGGGCAAGGGCCGCATGTTGCCCTGGATAATGGCGCTGGTGGCGATGGTCATCGGCTTGCCGCTGTTCTTTGAAGTCGGTCTGGTGCTGATGGTGCCGATCATCTTCGTCATGGCGCGTCAGTCCGGTCAGCCGCTGCTGAAAATCGCGATTCCGGCACTGGCGGGTATGACCACCTTGCACGCTTTGATGCCCCCGCATCCCGGCCCGTTGATTGCGGTCAGCGCGTTGCATGCCGATCTGGGGCTGACCATGCTGTTGGGGTTGTGCATTGCCGTGCCGGCGGTGATTCTCGCTGGTCCCTTGTACGGCAACTGGCTGTCCGGACGCATGCACGTTGCAGAGCCAGCCGAGCTCGGTGAATTGTTCAGTGCCAAGCCTGAAACCAGTCGCCAGCCAGGGTTCGGCATCTCGCTGCTGATCATCCTTTTGCCGGTGATCCTCATGCTCGGCAGCACCTTTGCCAAGATCGCCCTGGAGCCTGAAAGCAACATCGCGCTGACCTTGAAGTTTCTCGGTGAGCCGCTGGTAGCGCTGGGTATCGCGGTGCTGGCGGCAACTGTTTGTCTGGGCTGGGCCAACGGGCTTTCCCGTGAACACGTCGGCGGTACATTGCGCAAAAGCCTCGCGCCCATCGCGGTACTGTTGCTGACCATCGGCGCGGGTGGCGGCCTCAAGCAGACGTTGCTGGATGCGGGAGTCAGCCAGACCATCAGCAAAGTGGCGGAAGGTGCGCACATGCCTTATCTGCTGCTCGCCTGGCTGATTGCCGTGGCACTGCGTCAGGCCACTGGTTCCGCGACCGTGGCGACCACCACGACCGCAGGCATACTCGCGCCGATGATGGCCGGGCTTGCGCCGGTGCAGGCCTCACTGGTGGCGCTGGTGATCGGTGCCGGCTCGGTGTTCTTCTGCCACGTCAACGATGCAGGCTTCTGGATGGTCCGCGAATACTTCGGCCTGCAACTCAAGCAAACCATTTGGGTCTGGTCGGTGTTGCAGACCATCGTTTCGGTGGTCGGGCTGATCGGGACATTGCTGCTGTGGCACTGGCTGACGTGAAGCCCTGCGGGAGGGCCGGGAATCATTCCGGCCCATCAACGTCGGCGTAAATCAGGCAGTGCATTCGGCTGCGGACTTGATGATATGCAACAGTGCCTCTGAACGCATCGGCCTGTTCAACAGATAACCCTGAAAGTAAGGGCAGCCCATTTTGCGTAGCAGGTTGTATTGTTCCGCTGTCTCCACACCTTCCGCCGTGATATCCAGGTCCAGTGCTCGGCCCAGCGACAGGATGCTGCTGACAATGGCTTCGCTGCGCTCATACGTCATCATTCGGGACACGAAGGAGCGATCGATCTTCACGGCATCGATCGGGTAACGGTCGATGTAGCCGAGCGAGCTGTAACCCGTACCGAAGTCATCCAGCGCTACTCTCACGCCGAGCTGCCTGATCTGTCGGAGAATCTCCGCGATCGCGTCAGGCTGATAGAGAAACACCGATTCGGTGACCTCGATCTGCAGCTGGCCCGCAGGCAGGCCGGTGGAGGCGATGATCCGTGTCACCTGATCGACGAACCCGGGATGGCTCAACTCTTTTCCGGACACATTGACATTGAGCCTCAGGTCCAGGTGAGGGAACTGCTTGCGCCAGGCCTGCACTTCGCTACAGGCCTGATGCATCACCCAGGCCCCCAACTCATGAATGATCCCGAGGTCTTCGGCAATCGGGATAAACGCATCGGGGGAAATGATGCCCATGGTGGCGTGGTTCCATCTGACCAGGGCTTCGGCTCCCACCAGATGCTCACAGTCGCCGCTGTAGATCGGCTGATAAAAAACCAGGAAATCCTTGTTTTCCAGTGCCTGGCGCAATGCATTCTGAATCACCAGCGTGTCGATGGCCGCCTCGCGCATCGAGGCGTTGAAAATGTTCCAGCGTCCTCTGCCCTGTTTTTTTGCGGAATACATGGCGACATCGGCGTCACGCAGCAACTCTTCGGGCTTGGTATGGCTTTCACCTGCGGTGACAATGCCGATGCTGCACGAGATGAAAATGTCCTGGCCTTCGATCTGTATTGCCGTGTGCAATTGACTGACGATACGTTCAGCCATTTTTACGGCAGTCTCCGGCTGATCCTTGCCCATCAGCAGGATTGCAAATTCGTCGCCGCCGATTCGCGCCAAAACGTCATTCGAGCGAACGCAGGTCTGCAATCGGTTCGCGACCGCCTTGAGCAACTTGTCACCGGCCAGGTGCCCCATGCTGTCGTTGACCACCTTGAAGCCGTCCAGGTCCAGAAAGAGTACCGTTGCCCGTTCGTAACGAGAGTCACGGGTTACAAAGGCCGTGGTCAATTCGTTCATCAGGTAAGCGCGGTTGAACAGTGAGGTCAGCTCATCGTGAAAAGCGATATAGGTCAGCTCTTCGGAAATACGCTCGCGTTCCTCCAGCCGGCTCTGTAACGCAAGCTTTTCCTCCCACTCCAGCCGAGCTCGCTGAGCCAGTTGCTGGGACTCCTTGCGCTCGGTGATATCGCGCTGCACAGATACCCAATGAGTGAACCAGCCTTTTTCGTTGGCCACCGGCACAATGCTCAGCTCGACCCAGAACTGGCTGCCATCCTTGCGGGTGTTGAGCAGTTCGACTTCAACCGGTCGCCAGTGACTGAGTGCCTCGCGAATAACGTCCAGCGTTGCCCGACTGGTGTCCTCACACTGCAGAATCCGTGGCGTGCGACCTATGACTTCGTCTTCCGTGAAACCGGTTATTGCCAGAAACGCAGGGTTGCAATAGACGATACGCGGGCCGGGCAGATCGATGGGTTCCGCTTCGGTGATAAGAATCGCGTCATTGGCGTTGATGACAACCGATTCAAGCAAGCGCAGGCGTTCGAACGAGGTGACCAGCGGGTTATTGGCTTCGGGATCACGTCCCGGTTGCAGGTAAGTACGAATATGAACAGCCTGGGCCTGCAGCGCATAACGTTGCGCTGCGCTCAGCACTGTTGCGTCGTCGCTGTTGCTCAACAACATCGCGCCCAGCAACTCATGCCTGAAGCCACGAATCGCGACGTAGATCAGGGTAGGCCCTGAGCCATTCGCTTCGATTGCCTTCGCCGGGCTGTCATGACCGACCAGCACCACGTCTCCATACGATGAGATCATCCTTAACCATGCTTCGTCCGCCTTGGTCTGGCTTTGACCAACGCTGACCAACTGCTCCCAGCCTGTAGCGCTGGATACCATCAGCAGAGCGGCGTTGCACGAGGCGGAATGAGCAGCGGCCTGCAATACCTTGGCAACATCTTCAATATTCTTTGGTATGACGTGGTCGTGCTCATAGCCCTGAGGGTTCATCGATCGCTATTCCTGAATGGCATGCATGTATAGTCCGGATCCTGTTCGGCAGCGCATAAGCCGTGGACGCGTTCCGTGGACCTCTTCCAGTTGCGCTAAGAGATCGTCTGACGGGTTCAGCTGATTTTTTTCAGCCAGCACCACGTACAGACTTGATGTTGCTAAAAGACGTTTGGTCGAAGCGACGAGTGACCTACTGGATAACGTGCCCCTCAGTCAGCTGCGGATCGCACCTGCTGTTACGGCTCATGTTTAATACAGTGAGTTCTTGCTGATGCCTAAGTGCTATTACGCACTAATGGTTACGACAGGGCGGGTTTCAAAAGGTTGCATGGGAGAGTCGATGTCCGGGTGGGCTGGTTGATGCGCCCCAATTCACTTTGTTCTGACTTACGGCTTTGTATATGTCAGTTCGCCCGCGCCATGATTGGTAACACTGATGAGTATCCGTCGGTGTCGAAAAAAGCGCTTTCGGGCTATGATCTGGCCATTGAGGTTCGCACTGAACATGCTGACGAGGAGGATTCATGCCCAGATCTCCAGAAAATATACTGTCTGAAGAAGCTATTCAGGAGCTGGAAGCCCAGATCCCGGCTAAAGCGTCCATTGCAACCAGAATGGCTTATGAGAAGGCAAAATCCTCCGGGCAGACAGTGTTGTTGTCCAAAGGAGGATTTATCGTCGCCGAATGTGCGGACGGCACGGAGAAAGTCGTTTGTGCCTCGAAGCCGAGACGCAAGGTAACGACGGGCTCTTTCAGGATCGGCCCAGGGTCCGCTACCAGTGCCCGTACCTAGGCTACGTGTCTTTGCCGGCCCCAACGGTTCAGGCAAAAGCACCATCAAACGCATACTTCATCCTGACCTGATTTACATCTACGTCAATGCCGACGACCTTGAGCGTGAGGTGGGTGACAACGGGTTTCTGGATCTTTCTCCCTTTTCGATTGACGCTGACCAGCAGGCTTTCCGGACGTTTTTTTCGTCCCACCCCCTCATTGAAAGAGAACAGTTGGCTTGCCAGGCTGAGCATTTCGTCATCACCGCCCAATCGCTATTGATTGAAGGCATCACCTTCACGTCCTACCACGCTTCGGTGGTTGCTGACTTCATCAGGCATCAATTGCTTGATCAGTCCGCCAGCTTCACGTTTGAGACGGTCATGTCAGATCGTTCCAAAGTGGAGTTCATCAAAAAAGCCAAGGCAATGGGATACCGGACCTATTTATATTTTGTCGCTACCGAAAACCCGAGTATCAATATCAACCGGATCGCGATTCGTGTTGGCGAGGGCGGGCATAATGTCACCCCGGAGAAAGTGCGTACTCGTTATCACAGATGCCTGGCGTTACTGCCGGAGGCCATCCAGGCGACGAACCGAGCATACTTGTTTGATAACTCCGGAGATACTGCAGAGCTCGAAGCAGAAATCACAGACGCTTCTATTGTCGAATACAAAGTTGACGAAGTCCCGGAGTGGTGCAAAGTCTCTATTGAAGAGCTTGAACGGCTTATCTATCCGGAACCCTAGAAGTGCTTTTTATTTGAGTATGAGCTCCTGGCTACCGATCGCAAAGCGAACAGACGCTCACGCCTCATACCGCCGTCGTGCATCACTGAGCATGGAAATCGTCAGTTTGCGTACTTCCAGTTTGCTGATCTCTACATGGGAGCGCAGCAGCAATAATGCTTCGTCGCGTTTGCGCGCCTGAAGGGCATTGAGGATCGCGGCGTGTTCGAGGTAGGTATGTTCGATACGGGCGCTTTTGAAGAAGTCCAGGCGGCGCACAATACGGATGCGCTCGGTCACTTCCTGATGGATGCGGGCCATTTCCAGGTTGCCTGACGCCGCCACCAGTTGGGTGTGAAACTGCTCATCGAGGTCGGCGACCACTTGCATGTCTATCTGCCAGCGGTCGCGATCGACCAACCAGTGCTGGCGCAGAATAGTGAGTTCCGGATGCACCTCGGCGGATGCACAAATGCGCTCGACCGCCGCGCACTCCAGCACGATGCGCAGATCGTAGAGTTGGTCGATCTGGTTGAAATCCAGAGGCTTGACTGACCAGCCACGTCGGAACTCGACGTCCAGGTAGCCTTCGCGCTGGAGGCGGTAGAGTGCGTCACGCACCGGTGTTCGCGAGACCTGATAACGGTCGGCCAGCTGGGTTTCGGTGAACCGGTCATAAGGCAGCAGATAGAAGTCGAAAATCTCCTGCTTGAGCCGCCGATAGACGTCTTCTGCCAGTGCGTTGGTGGTGTTCGGGGAATTCAAGGGCGTGGCTCCAGGCTGCTCAGGTCAATGCTGACATGTGCAGCAACGACTTTCCAGCCGCCCTCCAGTCGCGCCCAGGTCTGCATCTGCCGACCGAGGCGCTGGGTGACGCCATCGTGAAACTCGGTACTGACCGTGGCGAAGTCTTCACCGAAGGTGCTCACCACGGTACGCAGCAGCATGCGGCCCGGTCCGACCGGCTGGCACTGGCGCCGATAGCGCGCAATCGTGTCGGCGCCATGCAGGTTCTCCGCGACGCCGTAGCGGACGGTCTGTTCGGAATCCCAGAAATATGCATCCAGCGTGGTCAGTTCATTGGCCAGCAGGGCGCGTTCGTAGTCGTGAAAGGCGTGGGTCACTTCAGCGACCACGTGGGGGAGGTTGATGTCCATCAATGTGTACTCCTTGTCTGCAGCGCCTGCTCCAGGTCCGTCAGTGAGGCGACGCGACCAACAATCCCGCCTTGTGCGGTGATCATCTCCAGCGTGGCCCGCTTGAATGCGGGGAAGTAGCTTTCGGTCGCTTCCTCGATCAGCAGGCAGCGATAACCCCGGTCATTGGCTTCACGCATGCTGGTCTGCACGCAGACTTCGGTGGTGACGCCTGCAAAGATCAAATGGGTGATCCCGGCGTCGGTCAGCCGCGGCTGCAGATCCGTGGCGAAGAACATACCTTTGCCGGGTTTGTCGATGACCCACTCGCCAGCGAGCGGCGCCAGGGTGTCGATAATCTGATTGCCGGGTTCGCCGCGAATCAGGATGCGTCCCATCGGACCAGGATCGCCGATGCGCAGGCCCGGCGAGCCATGGTCACGTTTGGCTTGCGGGCAATCGGCAAGGTCCGGGCGGTGTGATTCGCGGGTATGGATCACCGCAATGCCTTCATCGCGGGCCAGCGTCAGCAGGCGTTGCACGGACGGTACGATGGCTTGCAACGGTGCGACGTCGTTGCCCAGTGCGGCACCAAAGCCGCCGGGTTCGAGAAAATCGCGCTGCATGTCGATGATCACCACAGCGGTCCGGGACGTGTCGAAGGCGAAGCTGTCAGGGCGCGCATTGACCTTGATCATGCCGGTTGCCCCGCGAGATGCTCGGCACCGGCCATGTGTCGGCCCAGCTCGGTACGGTCAGCGTCCGCTGCACTGGTTTCAAACACCAGCTCGCCGTCGTGGATAACCACGATGCGGTCTGCCAGGCTCAGCAGTTCGTCGAGGTCCTCACTGAGCAGAAGGACCGCTGTGCTGCTGTTGCGAGCGTCGATCAGGCGCTGGTGAATGAGCGCGACACTGGCGAAGTCCAGACCGAATACCGGGTTGGCGACGATCAGTACCGCGACGTCGTGGGTCAGCTCTCGGGCCAGTACAGCGCGCTGCACGTTGCCCCCTGACAAAGTGCCGATGGGCCGGTTCGGATTGTTGGGCGATACCTGAAACTGCTCAATCAGGCTGCGTGCTTGCACACCTGCGGCGCGACGATCCAGGCGCCAGCCCTGACGGCAGAGCGGCGGCTGGTCGAAATTGCGCAGGGCCAGGTTGTCAGCCACGCTGAACGTGCCGATGCAGGCGTTGCGCAGGGGCTCTTCGGGCAGGCTGAACACGCGCAGGCGTTGCATCTGTTCACGCCGCGCGTGGTAAGGCTGACCGTCGACCGCTATCTGCCCGGCGCTGAAGGCTCGCTGGCCGAGCAGCGCTTCGGTCAGTTCGCGCTGACCGTTGCCGGAGATGCCTGCAACTCCGACGATCTCACCCGGGTGAACGGCCAGAGACAGGTTTTTCACCGCCAGCGTGCCTTTGTCGCCAGGCACATCCAGGCCTGTCACCTGCAACTGCGGCGGACGAGCCGCCATCACCGGGCGCTCGGTGCTCACTCCGCGCACCTGTGCGTTGCCCATCATCCACGCTGCCATCTGTTGTGTGGTGGTGTCAGCCACTGCTGCACTGCCCACCCAGCGGCCTTTGCGCAAAACGGTGACGTCATCGGCGTAGGTGCTGACTTCGCGAAATTTGTGCGTGATCATCAAGACGGTCAGTTCGCCACGATGCGCCATCGCCTGCATCAGCCCCAGCACTTCGTCGGCTTCCTGCGGCGTGAGCACCGAGGTGGGTTCGTCGAGAATGACCAGTCGACGCTCCAGATACAGCTGTTTGAGGATTTCCAGTTTCTGCTTTTCGCCGGCCGCCAGGCTGCTGACCGGACGATGGATGTCCAGCCGAAAAGGCATTTTTGCCATGAACGCTTCCAGACGCTGGTGCTCGCTGGCCCAGTCGATACGCCACGGCAGATCGCCACGCGACAGCACCAGGTTTTCCGCCACGCTCAGGCCCGGCGCGACGGTGAAGTGCTGATACACCATGCCGATCTGCAACTGATGAGAGTCGCGCGGGGTGCGAATCTCGTGTTCGCGGTTGTCGATGAGAATGCTGCCCGACTGCAGCGGGCTGTAGCCGATGATGCCTTTGACCAGCGTACTCTTGCCGGCGCCGTTCTCGCCGAGCAGGGCGTGGACGGTGCCGGCGCGGACCTTGAAGGACACCTCGTCGAGTGCGCGAAACGCTCCGAAATGCTTGCTGGCACCAATCGTCTCAAGGCTCGGGGCGCGCATGTTCATGCTCCCAACAGGTCGCGAAGCATTGAGGAATGGCCGACTGCGCCGAACACGCCACCCTGCATTTTGACCATGCTCAGGGCCGCCGCATGATTGCCAGGGTCGGTCGCCCCGCAGCAGTCTTCCAGCAGCAGGCACTCGAAGCCACGGTCATTGGCTTCGCGCATGGTGGTGTGCACGCAGACGTCGGTGGTGATGCCGGTCAGGATCAGATTGTCGATGCCACGAGTGCGCAGAATCAGTTCCAGATCGGTGGCGCAAAAGGAGCCTTTGCCGGGCTTGTCGAGCACGATTTCGCCGGGCAGCGGTGCCAGCTCGTCGATGATTTCCCAGCCCGGCTCGCCACGTACCAGAATCTTGCCGCAGGGGCCTGGGTCGCCGATTCCCGCACCGATGCGCTGCGAGCGCCAGCGTTTGTTGGCGGGCAAGTCGCTGAGGTCCGGGCGATGGCCTTCGCGGGTATGGATGATGGTGAAGCCCAGCGGGCGCATCGCCGCGAGCAGCGCCTTGATCGGCTCGATGGGCGCTCGGGTCAGGGCCAGGTCGTAGCCCATGCTGTCCACGTAGCCGCCGACGCCGCAGAAATCGGTCTGCATGTCGATCACGATCAAGGCTGTGTTGTGCGCATGCAATTGGCCGTTCCAGGGCCATGGGTAGGGCGCCGATGCAATATGACGTTCGCTCATGGCATTACTCCTCCCAACTGCTGGGGGTAGGTTTGAAGTCGCGCTCGGGGGCCGCGAACCCGCACGAGCTGCCATCGGTATGCACGACATCGTTTTCCCACGGCAGACGGTACTGGCCTGCGCTCAGGTCGTGCATGTAGGTGTAGGGGCAGTCGCGTGCGCCGCCCTTGACCGCCACATAGCCGCGATGCCCGAATTGATAGATGTTGTTCTCCACGCCCCAGTGCACACGGGCTTCGCGGACCAGGTCGGGGCGCAGTTCGCAGCAGACGATTTCGTCGGCCCGGCCACCCCCTTCAGCCATGATCGTACCGTCGAAGTCGACAAACATCGCTTCGCCCATGGAGTCGAACGTGCCGTCGGAGCCGCACATGCAGACGCTTGCGGTCTGCATCAGGTTGGTGAAGGCGTTGCTCTGATTGGTGATCTTCCACGAGTGGCGGATCGGTGCGGTGTAGCCCGCGGTGCGCAACATGATGTCGGCGCCCTTGTAGGCGCACTCGCGGGCCATTTCCGGGAACATGCCGTCATGGCAGATGATCAGCGCTAGCTTGCTGCCGCGCGGTCCGTCGCAGACCGGAATACCCAGATCGCCCGGCTCCCACGGTTCGACCGGCACCCACGGGTGCAGTTTGCGGTAGTACAGGCGGATGTCCCCGAGGTCATCGACGATCAGGCCGCTGTTGAACGGGTTGCCGTGCGGGTTGGCTTCCATGATCGAGAAGCAGCCCCATATCCGGTGCGTCTTGCACGCCTCGCGCAGCGCAAGGACTTCCGGGCCGTCGAGCCTGCACATGATCTCCGGCGCCGTGCTCATCGACAGGCCGTGCAGCGAGTATTCGGGAAATACGATCAGGTCCATGCCCGGGTTGCTGCGCCGCGCCTTGGCAACCATGCCGACCACTTTCTGCGTCTGCGCCCACAGCGCCTCGCGCGTATGCGGATCAGGCAGCGCCAGTTGCGCCAGGCCGATCACCACGCCCTTGGGCGACTTGTTCAAACCACCAAGACCACTGGCCATGCAATGTCTCCTCGAAAAGATCAGTTCATCGCGTCAGGCTGAGTTCGCCCGGCGCGCCATTCAGAGTGCGACCACGGCGGCAGGTGGCGTACATCACCACCAGCGTCAGCGCATAAGGTGCTGCGGCAAACAGGTAGTAGCCGGTGCTGATACCGACCGCTTGCAGGGCCGGGCCGATGGCACCGGCAGCGCCGAACAGCAACGACGCCCACAGACACGCCAACGGGCGCCAGCGGGCAAAGATCACCAGCGCCACGGCCATCAGTCCCTGACCGCTGGACAGCCCTTCGTTCCAGCTGCCGGGGTAGTAGAGCGACAGATAGGCACCGCCGATACCGGCCAGCCCACCACCCACCGCAGTGGCCACAATGCGTACCTTGAGCGGTCGATAGCCCAGCGCCTGAGCGGTTTCAGCGTGGTCGCCGACCAGACGCAGCATCAGCCCCCAGCGCGTGGTGCGCAGCCCCCAGTGCAGAACGAACGCCAGGGCTGCACCGACGAAGAACAGCACATTGATGTTCAGCGCCGAGCGCACGCGTTCTTCGCTGCTCCAGGCTCCCAGCGCCAGTGAAGGCAGCATGGGCGCCTGTGGCTGGATAAAGGCTTTGCCGAGAAAGAACGCCAGGCCGGTGCCGAGCAGAATCAGCGCGATGCCGAACGCGATGTCGTTGACCCTTGGCAACGAGCACGCCAGCCCATGCAGCAGGCCCAGCAGAATGCCGACCCCTGCAGCCGCGCCCACCCCCAGCCATGCCGATCCGCTCAGGCACGCGATGGCATATCCGGACATGGCGCCAGCCACCAGAATGCCCTCCAGTCCCAGGTTGATCCGGCCGCTCTTCTCGGTCAGGCATTCGCCCAGGCTGACGAACAGAAAAGGTGTGCCGACGCGGATAGCGCCGGCCAGCAGGGCGAGGAGAAAGGTAGTCAGGTCGATATCAGCCATGTTGCAGTGCTCCCTTGTCGAGTGACGCGGGTGACGCCGTCAGCCTGATCTTCCAGGCGGCGATACGCCCACCCAGGGCTTCCCAGAGCAGCAGATTGGTGAACAGCAGACCTTCAAGAATCAGCGTGGTGGCGTCTGGCAGACCGAGTCGTCGTTGCAGCAGTCCGCCACTGGCCTCCAGCCCGCCAAGCAGGATGGCGCAGACGATAATTGCCAGCGGATGATGGCGAGCGGCGAAAGCCACGAGGATGCCGCTGGTGCCATAGCCTGCGATCAGCGCGGCGTTGGCGCTGCCTTGCACTGCGGTGACCTCGAACATGCCGGCCAGACCCGCCGCCGCACCGCCCAGCAGGCAACTGAGCATGATCAGCCGGTCCACGGGCAAGCCGATCATCAGCGCGGTACGCACGTTGCCGCCGACCACGGCGAGGGCAAACCCCTTGACGCTGTGGCGCACCAGCACATACGCCAGCAGGCAGGCGACGACGCCCGCCACCAGTCCCCAGTGCACCTCGAAACTGTCGCTGATCGTGCCGATCATGTAGGCATCGTCCAGCGGCGGCGTCGAAGGCTTGTTCAGGCTTGCCGGGTCGCGCAGCGGGCCTTCCACCAACTGCCGGAACAGTGCCAGGGCGATGTACGAAAGCAGCAGGCTGCTGATCGTTTCATTGACCCCGCGACGCTGGCGCATCCAGCCACTCAGACCGATCCACAGTGCGCCCACGGTCATTGCCGCGACGGCCATGCAGGCAAGCATCAAACCGGCTGGCAGATGGCTGAGCCACAAGGGTGTCACGGCGGCAGCCAGGCCGCCCAGTACCAGCGCACCTTCACCGCCGATGATGATCAGCCCGGCTCGCGCGGGCAGGGCGACGCACAGCGCGGTCAGCATTAGCGGCGCGGCGCGTTGCAAGGTGTTTTCCAGGGCGAACCACGAGCCGAACGCGCCTTCGCCGACCAAGTGCAGCGCCTGCCAGGCAGGCTTGCCCTGAACCGCCAGAAACAGCCCGAACAGCACGCACGAGGAAAACACCGCCAGCACTGTAGGCAACCCTGGCAACAGCGCGCTGGCCAGACGGCGCAGACTTATCGATGAACTCATGAACGTTCCTCAGATCTGGCCAAGCACGCCTTCGACCAGGTAATTCATGCTCTCCAGCGCAATGTCGGTCTGGCCTTGTGCAACACCATCGGCAATCACCACGTTGCCCTTGTTATCCTTGAGCGGGCCTTTGAAAATCACGAACTGACCGGCCATCATCTGCGCCTTGATGGCATCCGCTTTCTGTTTGGCGTCGGCTGTTACCGCAGGCCCGTAGGCGGACGTTTTGACGAAGCCTTCCTTCAGCCCGCCGCGCAGGAAGTTGATCATCGGCGCGCCGCTCTGGGCTGCCGCGACGTGAGCACGATAAGGCGTCTCCCAGTTCCATTCGGCACCGGTCAGGTAGCCCTTGGGCGCCAGCGCAGCCTGGCTGGCGTGATAGCCACAGGTCATCACACCGCGTTTTTCAGCTGTCTCGACAATCACCTTGGGCCCGTCGACATGGCAGGTCAGCACGTCACAACCCTGGTCGATCAGGCCGTTGGCAGCTTCTGCTTCCTTGACCGGCAGCGACCAGTCACCGGTGAAGATCACCGTGGTGACGATGCTCGGGTCGACCGAGCGGGCTCCCATGGCGAACGCGTTCAGGTTGCGCAGCACTTGCGGCACAGGTTTGGCGGCGACGAAACCGAGCTTTTTGCTCTTGCTCATGTGCCCGGCGATCACGCCGTTGAGGTATTGCGCTTCGTCGATGTACCCGAAAAAGCTACCCGCGTTCATCGGGTCGCGACCTTTCTGCCAGAGACCGCCGCAGTGCGCGAAACGGACGTCCGGGTACTTTTTGGCGACCTTGACCACGTGCGGTTCGAAATAGCCGAACGAGGTCGGGAAAATCAATGTGGCGCCGTCCTGACGGATCATGGCTTCCATGGTCTTCTGTACGGCCACGGTTTCCGGAACGTTTTCTTCCTCGATCACTTTGACGTTGGGCAGCATCTTGATGATGGCCGCTGCCTGAGCGTGGGCCTGGTTGTAACCAAAGTCGTCGCGAGCGCCGACGTAGATAAAACCCACTACCAGCGGCGCATCGGCTGAGTAGGCGCGACCGAAAGGCAGCGCTGCGCTCAGGCCGATAATGCCCGCCAACTTGATGAAACTGCGACGATCAACATTCGACATGTGTGCTACCTCGGGTCATTGAGCGATGGAAGATGTGTGCGCGGCGCGGTAGGCGCGCCAGCCTTTGTAATCGGTGATGTCCAACGCGCCTTCAAGGCCGCCAGGCTCACAGATGAAACCCTTGACCCACTGGCCGTCGGCCAATTGCAGCGAGCCGATGCCCAGTGGTGCGGGAATGGCCGCGACGAAGGCGCCGAACTGGCTCAGCGGCATTTCCCAGACTTCTATCTCGATGCTCGCGCCCTGTTCAGCGACGCGCACCAGTCCCGGTTTCGGCGGTGTCGTTGCTGCCAGCGCATACAGGCGGTAATCCGCGCTGGTGGTTGTGGTGCGCAGCAGGCGCGCGCCACCTTCGAGCAATTGCCAGTTGAGTGGCTGGCCAACGAGGTGTGCACCGACCACTGCAACCTGCACGGTCGGGCTGTTATAGGGCAGGGGAGCCATCGCCACGGCGTCACGCTGGTCAGCCTGGCCGAACAGCGGCTGCCAGGCAGCGGCAATCTCCGCCAGGCGCTGATCGGCACCGGCCGGGCCAATCAGCGTGATGCCCGCAGGCAGTCCGTCCGCGCGACGATCTGCCGGGATGGCGATGGCGCACATGTTCATCAGGTTGACGAAGTTGGTGTAATAGCCAAGCTGCGAGTTGAGCTCGACCGGATTGCCGAGCACCGCTTCGATGGTCGGCATGCACGGCGCGGTCGGCACCACCAGCACGTCGATGTCGGTCAGCAACTGCTGCGCAGCGCGGGTCAGTTCTGCCAGGCGATAGCGGGCGTTGAACGTGTCCACGGCGTCGAATGAATCCGCGCTCTGCACAATGCCGCGCACCACGGGATGAATGTCGGCCGCGTTGCTGGCGAAGAATTCGCCGATGGCAGCGCGGCGTTCCGCCACCCACGGGCCCTGGTACAGCAGGGCAGCCGCCTCGGCGAACACGTCGAACTCGATAGCGCTGACCGTCACCAGCGGGTCGTTTTGCAGGGCTTCCAGCGTTTTGAGGTAAGCCGCCTTTGCCTGCTCGTCACCGAAAAACTCGCAGTGCCGCGCGACGGCGACACGCCGACCCCTGCGCTGTACCGGCAATGCCTGCACGGCCGCACTGGACGCATCCAGCGGGTCGTAAGCTGCAATGACCTGCGCCACCTGCCAGGCTTGCATCACATCGTTGGCAAAGATGGATGGGCAGTCCAGCGTGCGGCAGGCAGGTACGACCCCGCGGCTGCTGAACAGACCAAGGCTGGGCTTGAGGCCGACGATGCCGTTGAAGCCGGCTGGCACGCGGCCTGAACCTGCGGTGTCCGTGCCCAGTGCAAAACTGACGTAGCCACGCGCTACCGCCACTGCCGAGCCGGAACTCGAACCGCCGCTGACGTAGGCCGGATCATGCGCATTGCGCACTGCGCCGTAGGGTGAACGGACGCCCACCAGGCCAGTGGCGAATTGATCAAGATTGGTCTTGCCCATCAGGATCGCGCCGCTGTCGAGCAGCAGTTGCACAACGTGAGCACTGTCCTCGGGCACGTAGGCGTACGCCGGGCAGGCAGCCGTGGTCGGCATCTGCGCTACGTCGAAATTGTCCTTGACCGCAAAGGGCACGCCGAACAGCGGCAACCGGTCATACAGCGCATCGCCCAGTTGTTCGGCGATACTCTCCAGCGCCTGTGCCCGCTCGACAAGCTGTGCCAGCGGGACGCGATGAATCCAGACCTCTGCCCGGTCATCCGCATCAAGGTGCGCGGTCAGGTTCTGCACCAGTGTCGTCAGCGTGGTTTCGCCCGAGCGGAGCGCCGACTGAAGTTCAGGGATATCGAGTGCGGTCATAGTGGTGTTCATTCATGTATACAAGATGAACTGACGCGTTTGCACGTTACGGGCCAAGGTCAGCCGGAGGGCGATTTACGGTAGGGTCACTGGCTATTGGCGGGGCGTTGCGCTGCACTCATGCGTCATGTTTGCGCTTGAATGTGTCTGCGTGCACAAAGATAGGTCATGTCAGCCGCAGGGCGAATGTAGCGCCGCGCGGCTGACATCAATGCAGGTTTCTCAGCTCTCGCAGAACCTGAGCCGGTTACCGAACGGGTCGCAGACTTCCAGCGTCTTTCCCCAGCCTTGCTGGACGATGTCCGGGCGGGCGTAGCCATACTGCTTGCCGATCAGTTCATCGCGCAATTGCTCGATGTTCTGCGTCGGGATGAACACCGCCGCACCTGGACAGGCATCACCGTGATGTTCGGAAAGGTGCAGGTTCAGCCCATTACGGCTGATGCCCAGATACAACGGCAGATCCGCTTCGAAGCGGTGCTCGAATTCAATGCTGAAACCGAGAAAGTCGATGTAAAACTCACGCGCCTTGCGTTCATCGAATATCCGCAGGATCGGGATGGCACTGGTGAAGGTCACGGTGGCTGGCTCGGTCGTGGGCATCGCTATTCCTTTAGTTGAGGTTCAGTGGACAGGCGCCCATTACAGCTCTTTCTTCAAATGTTTTTCGATTTGCTCCAGTGACTTGCCCTTGGTTTCCGGCAGGCACAGGAACACGAAAATCAACGAGCCAATGTTGATGGCGGCGAAGATGAAGAACGTCGGGTTGCCGATGGTATCGACCGCAATCGGGAATGTGAACGCTACCGATGCGTTGAACAGCCACTGCATCGATACCGCCGTGCCGGTCAGCAAGCCGCGTACCTGCATGGGGAACAGTTCTGACATCAGCAGCCAGTAAACCGGCGAGATGCACATCTGCATGAACAGCAGAAACACCAGAATGCAGGCGAGGGCGGTGTAGCTCTGGGTCATGTTCTGCGGCATGAACTGCAACACGCAACCGAGCGCTGCCTGCATCAGAATGACGATGACCAGACCGGTCATCAGCAAATGCCGGCGCCCGTAGCGGCCGATGGCCCAGATGCCCAGCAAGGTCGCGATGACTGATACCACACCGTTGCCGATCGTCGCGGTCAACGCAGCGTTAGTGCCCATCCCGGTGTTCTTGAGAATGATCGGCGTGTAGTACATAAACGCGTTCACCCCCGTGAACTGCGCGGTGAAGCCCAGCCCTACACCGATCAGCAACAACTTGATGACCCAGCGCTGACGCAGCAATTCTCTTGCTTTCGGGCGATGGCGAGCTTCTTCGTCCTGCGCCTTCATCTCGTCGACTTCACGCTGCGCGTCCTGTTTGCTGGGGCGCAGTTGCTCCAGCACGTCCTGCGCTTCGTCGAAACGGCCTTTGGAGGCCAGCCAGCGCGGCGACGCAGGTACGAAGAACGTACCAACCAGCAGCAACACCCCTGGCACCATGGCGACGGCCAACATGTAACGCCAGATCCCCGGCGTATGCAGCAAGGCCGCCATGACCGCACTCAGCACATAGGCGAGCAGCTGGCCGCTGACGATCATCAGTTCGTTACGGCTGACCAGCCGCGCACGCCGTGACGGACCTGCGATCTCGGCGATGAACACCGGCACTGTTGCAGAGCCGCCGCCCACTGCGATACCCAGCAGGAAGCGCGCTGCGATCATGAACGGAATGGACGGCGCAATAGCAGTGCCCAGTGCGCCCGCAATAAAGAGCACTGACAGCAGGCGTAAGGTGAGGCGGCGTCCGAAGCGGTCGGAGATATAACCACTGGCAAGCGAGCCGAACGCGGCGCCGACAATCAGTGACGCGGTGACCATCCCTTCGCTGTAAGCATCCAGACCCAGCCCGCCCTGATCGGCGGGCAGTGTCATGAACGGCAGGGCACCAGCGATGATGCCAGTGTCATACCCGAACGCCAGTGCGCCCATGGTCGCCACAAGCACAGAGATAAAGATGAGTCGATTCGATGAAGCGCGTTGCCGGCCTTGCTGGCCCGCCGCTGCTGAGGTGCTACTTGAAGACATGAATCTGAAGTCCTTGGCTTGAAACCAGCGTTGCGCCAGTACATGGATGTCACGCTTAGGGCGGTGTCGGCCGTGCTAGTTCCCTACAAACCTGCTCAGGATTGTTTTCCTGGCGAAAGCCTTGAGCTTGAGGCTGCTGAAACGATTAACTTTTCCTTGTCATAAACGCCCCTGTTTCCCCTTTCGCTGTCAATGAAATTCAGTTTCTTTGACTGGTAAAAAATGCTTTTCATTGATTTCAAAGCAGTTTTTATCTGGCACATGCGCTGCTGTCATTACTCACTCTCTGCGCCGCGCATAAGCGCTACAGTAAGACAGCAGAGGTGTGCGGCCTTTTCAACGAGGCTGCGTCGGTATCTTTTGAAAAAGAGGGCGCAACATGAACCTGGCCGAGCAGTACCGTGCCTACATCGCCTGTCTCAACGAGCGTCGCTGGCAGGACCTGGACAATTTCGTCTACGACGGTGTGCACTACAACGGCGAGCGGATCAGTCTGGCCGGTTACCGGGCGATGCTGGAAAACGACGTCAGGATCATTCCCGACCTGCGTTTCAATATCGACCTGCTGGTGGTCGAAGCGCCACAGATTGCCGCCCGTCTGCTCTTCAACTGCTCGCCGCAAGGGCGTTTTCTCGGGCTGGAGGCGCGTGGCCAACGCATTACCTTCAGCGAAAACGTGTTCTATACCTTTGTTGACGGCAAGATCATCGGCGTCTGGTCGGTCATTGATAAAGCGGCAGTGGAGCGCGAGCTTCGTGGCGAAGCGGCGGGCGCCTCGAGTGACAGAAGCACCTGAATGAATTCGTTACGTTCATCGAAGTAAAATCATTTCAGGGCACTACGGGGTAGTAGCGCAGTCTTTTTTAGACACTCTCACCCGGCGGAGCCTCACATGATCACTGTCCATCACCTGAACAACTCACGTTCGCAGCGTATTCTGTGGCTGCTCGAAGAGCTCGACCTGCCCTACGAAATCAAACGTTATCAGCGCGACCCGAAAACCAACCTTGCGCCACCCGAGCTCAAGGCCGTACATCCGCTGGGCAAATCACCTGTCATCGAAGATGGCCCGCATGTCGTCATCGAGTCCGGTGCCATTGTCGACTACCTGATTCGCCGTCATGGCGACGGTCGTCTGCAGCCGGACCCGGCCAGCGCTACCTACGACGAGTACGTGCAATGGCTGCACTTCGCTGAAGGCTCGGCGATTCTGCCGCTGATGCTCAACCTGTACGTCGGGCGCCTGGGTGACGCGGGTGCGCCATTGCATCCGCGTATCCAGTCGGAGCTGGCCAACTACCTGGGCTATCTGAACGAAGCCCTGGGTCTGACGCCGTATCTGCTTGGCGATGAGCTGAGTGGTGCGGACATTCAGATGAGCTTTATCGGCGAGTTTGCCAAGGCTCAGGGAATGCTGCAGCCGTACCCGAACGTGACCGCGTGGGTTGAAAGGCTGCAGGGCAGACCTGCGTACCGCAAGGCTTTGGAGCAGGGCGGGGAATATTCCTTTGCCAAGTAATCGCCGTGCCTGAAGCGCTTGCACCGCACGATACTCGGGCTGATCGTTCCTCACGCTTCAGCCTGTAGATGCAGTTCTCGACGCTCTGCGTCGCAAGAGGACGCGGAGCGTCCAGAAAGGCATACGACGCAGAGCGTCGCACGATAGTTGCGATGATCGTTCC
>NZ_FPJB01000003.1:367684-770574 GCF_900119195.1 Pseudomonas sp. NFACC10-1
CGCACGATAGTTGCGATGATCGTTCCGCACGCTCCAGCGTGGGAATGCAGGTCTCGACGCTCTGCGTCGCACGATGGTGCTCACGTGGCGGGTCAGCCTTCGGACTGGCTGTTGGATTCCTGATCCGCTTCGGCCGCCAGCTTCACGCGGTCGGCCTTGCTGATGTATTTGGCCTTGCTCTGCGGGGCCAGTTTGGCGCTGGCTTTTTTGGCATGAGCTTTCAGCAACTGCTGGATTTTCTTGCGACGATTCATATTCTTCAACTCGCTTGCACAGGCGCGAATCATAGCAGTTTGCCTGTCGCACCATGCATGCGACTACCCGCCGTTCTGAACCATTTGCCACAACGACGCACCGACGCCGGTAACGCTCTCGCCGGCAATCAGGCCTGCCGCCGCGGTGATGGCGAAGCGTTCGGTAAGTGATGGCCAGCGACAGTTCACCAGCCAAGTGAGCACCGCACCGAGCGCCATCATCAACGACACCGAGGCGGGCAGCACGAAGGCCAGGCCCAGGGCTGCGGCGCTGGGCAAGTACCGGGCGCGATACGCAGGTAGTGTGCTGTCGAGGATGCCCAGCAGCAAGCCGGCCAGACCGCCGATGAAAATCGCCCAGCGGATGCTTGCCGACAGCGAATCCAGACCGTGCGTCAGGGTCTGCGCCACAGCCTTCCAGGTCGCCACCGCCGGGGCTGGCCACTCCTCGGTGAGCAGCATCGATTGCGGGTCCGGGATCAGCGCCATATAAGCCAGGACCCCGACGATACTGCCGACGAAAATCCCCAGTGTCTGGGCGATCAGTTGTTTGCGCGGCGTGGCGCCAATCGCCCGGCCTACCTTGAAGTCGTTCATCAAATCGGTGCATTGCCCGGCTGAACCGCCTGCGGTGTTGGCGCTCATCAGGTTGATCGGCACCTGACCGGGCGCGACGATACCGAAGCTCAGTTGCGATAACTGCCCGATTGCGCCGATGGGCGGGATACCCGTGGCACCGACCACACGAGCCGCCACGGCCGCCAGGCAGATCGCCAGAGGAATGGTCAGCAATGCCATCCACAGATTGATACCGAACAACAGCGCCTGCAGGCTGACCACCAACAGGATCGCCAGCGCAAAACCGGCGGCCGGCCCGGGCTTGGGCATTGACCAGGGCGTCCCGCCGCTGGCTTTGGTAGACGCGTGCAGTGTCCACAGGCGGATAGCCAGCGAAGCCAGCGTCGAACAGACCATCAGGCTCACGCCCGGCCACAGCAACCATTCCACCAGCGCGGCGAACTGCGGGCCGCTGCTGTCGGACGGCAACGTCACCAGCCCCTGTTCCAGCAGCCACGGCGCCAGGCCACCCCAGGCCAGCACGGCACCGATCAGCAGGGTCAAGCCGACGCGAATACCGATAATCGCCCCGAACCCCACCAGCAACAGCGAAGGGTCCGCGGTAAAGGTCAGGCGCTCCAACTGAGCGCTCGGCGACCAGCGCGGGAACGCCCATACGAACGTGTCGATCCACTTGGCCAGCGCCGACAGCAACGCGGTACTGAGCAGCACCTTGAGGCGCGTCGCAGCTTCACGGCCGTGATTGTAGATGTGCAGGAGGGTTTCCAGAGTGGCCATGCCTTCGGGAAACTTCAGCGATGTGTCATTGAGCAGTGACGGCCGCAAATACCAGGCAATCCAGATCCCCAGAAAGCTCACCGAAAAGACCCAGGCGATCATCGGGATGGCGTCCAATTGCTGGCCTGTCAGCAAGGTATAAGCCGGAATCGGCGCGACCAGCCCGCCAGAAATGATCGACGCAGCGGCCGAGGCGACCGTCTGATTGATGTTGCTCTCATGCAGCGTCCACGGCAGCTGCCCGGAGGCGCGCTTCGACAGCCCTTGCCAGATCGCATAACCGATCAACAGCGCAATGATTGACATGTTGAACGACCAGCCGATCTTCAACCCGGCGTACACATTGGAAGGCGTCAACAGGATACCGAGCACAACCCCGGTAATCACCGCGCGCAGACTGAGCTCACGCTCGACAGGGCTGGCAAGAGGGTTCGATGGTGAGGTCGAAAGCATGCGAATTCCTTTCGGCAATGAGACAAGGCAACCTATAAAGTGAGCGCCATATCGGCCGAAGGTTCATATGGCAGGCTTCGTTGTGGAGTGGCGTTAAGGCATCCGTTTGTCCCGATCTTTGCCGACCGGCTACGCAGGGTGCCTGTTGCGGGAGCATCAGAAATCAGACTCTTGGAAGGACGTCGCCACGCGCCCTCTGATGAATGACAGGCGGTGAACCAGGATATCCAGCCCCTCGTCAGTGTGTGGAGTCTGGAAGTAGCGCGTGATCAGCCTGAACTCCGCATCTGTAGCCGCAAAGTCATGCTCTGCTGTTTCGTTGCGAGCATGCAGTCTGGCAAGGCAAATATCATCTTCCACATCGAGATAGTGCAGTCGATGCTTAACCTGAGCGTCTTCAGCCAGGCTGCGAAGCCATTGGCGGTCGGCAAGCGTATTGGCTGGGAAATCCAGAACCACGCACATACCGGACTTCAGCATGTCGATGACCAGAGGGCCGATGATGTCGCGAATCCGATGGGCCAGACGCACGTAGTCCGCCACTGATTTGATCTCGTCAGGGTAGAGCCGAGAGAGCCATTGATCTTCACTGAGCAGGATCGCTGAATGCTCGGTCGCGATTGATTTTGCCAGTGTCGATTTACCGGATGCGATCTTGCCGCACAGCAGGTGAAGTTTCGTGGCGAGCATCAAGGCGTGTCCCTTTTCCAGTCGTAAGGTGTGCATTCCTGAGCAGAGGCGAGGCCGTGACCCTGCGGGAGCCTCTCAGCCAAGCACATTCAGCGCATCATTGAAATGGCACTCGCGATCGTCACCGCAACATGCGCGTCATTCTAGTCGCATAACCCTGCTGCGATCATCCTGCGCACGACCCGGGCAATATCTTGCGTAGCCTGCGCTGTCTGCTCGCCTGGCAACTGATCGAACATATGCGGCACGCCTGGGTAGACATGCAATTCCACCGGCACCCCAGAGCGCGACAGGGTCAGCGCGAATGCCAGGTCCTCTTCCAGAAAGAGATCGAGTGCGCCAACGCAGATGAAAGTGGGCGGCAGATCGCTCAGGTCGGTGGTCAGTGCGGGCGAGAACAGGGCTTGGCGATCATCGTCCAGTGCGTAGGCACCGCGCAGGCATTCCCAGCAAAAATGATTGGCCTGACGCGACCAGCTGAAAGTGCCGGTAGTCGGGTTGGCTGACGGAGTGTCGGGTGTGCCTGTACGGTGATCCAGCATCGGGTAGATCAGCACCAGGCCGGCGATGGTCCGCAGACCTCTGTTTCTTGCCAGCAGGGCGAGCGCGGCAGCAAGCCCGCCGCCGGCGCTGTGACCCATGATCACCAGGTTGCGGGTGTCCATGCCCTGCGTCAGCCCGTTGCTCAATATCCACTCCAGCGCTGCGTAACAGTCCTCCAGCGGGATCGGGAATGGATGCTCGGGTGCAAGCCGGTAGTCGACGGCAATGACGATTGCCTGGAGCTCGACGGCCAGCGTTGCGAGGTAGTCATCGGCCATCTCCGGGCTGCCCAGTACAAAGCCGCCCCCGTGGATATACAGGATGACGGGGAGTCCAGAGTGAGAGAGCGAAAGGTCCGGACGATAAAGACATAACCTGACGCCGTTGTCCGAATCGGAGGAGGTCCAGTGTTGCTCGCCGCGCTTTGTGGCGGCGGTTGCCCATGAGGCGCTGACGCGAGCCCTGATGTCGGCAAGGGTGTGCAGCGTCCAGTTGCTCGACGGCTCGTCCATGAACCAACGATAGGCCGGGTCCAGTAATTCATCGGCGTTCAATACGTGCTCCCGAGGCGCAGGGAGATAAGCCCCTGCGCCTGTCAGTGCTTAAAGCCACGCCTTGATTTGCGTACAGACGGCGGGCGTGGAAATGCCATAACGGTCATGCAGTGTAGGCAGCGCGCCAGCGTCGAGAAAAGCGTCCGGCAGGGCGATCTGCCTGAACGTGGGCGTCACGCCATTGCGCAGCAGCACCGTCGCCACTGCTTCGCCCAGCCCGCCAATGACCGAATGGTTTTCGGCCGTCACCACCAGCCGGCCCGGCTTTCTGGCTTCAGCGAGTAGGGTCTGTTCGTCCAGCGGTTTGATGGTCGGTACGTGCAACACTGCCACGTCGATACCGTCAGCCTGCAGCTGCTTGGCCGCTTCCAGTGCACGCATGGTCATCAGGCCGGTGGCAATGATCAGCACGTCGTTGCCAGTGCGCAGTGTCTTGGCTTTGCCGATCTCGAATGTGTAACCGTATTCGTCCAGCACCAAGGGCACGTTACCGCGCAGCAATCGCATGTAAACCGGGCCTTGATGCGCTGCGATCGCAGGGACCGCCTGTTCTATTTCCAGTGCATCACAGGGGTCGACGATCATCAGATTGGGCATGGCGCGAAAGATCGCCAGGTCGTCGGTGGCCTGATGGCTCGGCCCGTAACCGGTGGTCAGGCCCGGCAGACCGCAGACGATTTTGACGTTGAGGTTATCTTCGGCAATCGCCATGCAGATGAAGTCGTAAGCGCGACGCGAGGCGAACACCGCATAAGTGGTCGCAAACGGTACGAAGCCTTCCCGAGCCATGCCCGCAGCCGCGCTCATCAGCAACTGTTCGGCCATGCCCATTTGGTAGAAACGTTCAGGGTGCGCTTTGGCGAAGATGTGCAGGTCGGTGTATTTCGACAAGTCAGCCGACAGCCCGACGATGTCCTGACGTTGCTCCGCAAGCGCCGCCAATGCATGGCCGAACGGAGCCGGGCGAGTGGCCTGACCCTCGGACGCGATAGACGCGATCATCGCCGAGGTGGTCAGTTTTTTCTTCGTGGCAACGGACGGAGCCGGTGTGTGATTGGCAGAACTCATATGGTTTTCCCCTCATCGAGGTTATTCAGTGCGATGTCCCATTCGTGCTCATCCACGCGGATGAAGTGGGTCTTTTCACGGGTTTCCAGAAACGCCACGCCCTTGCCCATTTTGGTGTCGCAGATGATGACCCTGGGCTGCGCGCCGTCGTGCTGGCGCGCGTTGTCGAAGGCGGCGACGAGCGCGTCCAGATCGTTGCCGTCGACCCGTTGGGTAAACCAGCCAAACGCCTGCCAGCGCTCGACAATGGGTTCGAACGCCAGTACCTCACTGGAGTGACCATCGGCCTGTTGGTTGTTCACATCGATGATCGCGATCAGGTTGTCCAGCTTCCAGTGCGAGGCGGACATGGCCGCTTCCCAGGTGGAGCCTTCGTTCAGCTCGCCGTCCGACAGCAGGTTGTAGACGAAAGAACGCGAGTTCTTGCGTTTCAAACCCAGACAGGCCCCTACGGCAATGCCCAGACCATGACCCAGCGAACCGCCGGTTATTTCCATTCCGGGGGTGTAAGTCGCCATACCGGACATAGGCAGACGGCTGTCATCCGAGCCGTAGGTTTCCAGTTCATCGAGCGGGACGATTTCCGCCTCTATCAATGCCGCGTACAGCGCAATGGCGTAGTGGCCGATCGACAGATAAAAGCGGTCACGCTGTTCCCATTCAGGGTCTTCAGGGCGATGGTTCAGCGCGTGAAAATAGGACACGGCGAGCAGGTCCGCAGCGCCCAGCGCCTGTCCGACATAACCCTGGCCCTGAACCTGGCCCATGCGTAATGCGTGTCGACGAATGTTATGAGCACGCTGCGCCAGCGAAGTGGAAGGCGCAGGTAAAGTAGTGGCTGTCATGGTGATTACTCCGTTGACTCAACGATTGACCGAGGCGGCAGGGATGCGCAGCACCAGATAGGCGCCGATGAACAGCACGCCGGTAATCAGGTACATGCCAATGGCGCTTGAGCCGGTCGTGGTGGTGATCCAGCCGATCAGGTAGGGCGAACAGAAGCCCGCGAGATTGGCGAAGCTGTTGATTCCGGCGATCCCGGCGGCCGCCGATACCCCGCCCAGCAGGGTGGTGGGCAGCATCCAGAACAGCGACGATGCCGAGAGAATGCCTGCTGCGGCGAGGCACAGGCTGAGCACCGAGAGCAGCAGATTGCCGCCGAACAGCGCTGCCAGGCTCAGCCCGAGCGCGCCTGCGATCATCGGCCCGACCAGGTGCCAGCGGCGTTCTCGATGCTTGTCGCCGCTGCGCCCCATCAACAGCATCACGACGATTGCGCACAGGTAGGGAAGGCTGGTCATCAGGCCGATATGCAGCGGGTCGGAAACGCCTGCATTGCGAATCAGCGTCGGCAGCCAGAAGGTGATTGCGTACTGGCCCATCACCACGCAGAAGTAGATGCACGCCAGCAGCCACAGACGCTTGTCGCGAATGAAGGCGCCTACCGACGCGTGTACCACTTTCTGGCTGTTGTCCTCTTGCAGCTCCTTGTTGACCAGTTCCTTTTCTTCAGCGGACAACCATGTCGCCTGATGCACGCCATCTTTGAGGTAGCTCAGCACCAGCAAGCCGACGATCACCGTCGGGATCGCTTCGAGGACGAACATCCATTGCCAGCCGGCCCAGCCATGAACGCCTGCGAAGCGGGTCATGATGTAGCCCGACAGCGGGCCGCCGATCATGCCGGACAGCGGGATGGCGATGAACCACAGCACGGTCATGCGCGCGCGGCGATAAGAGGGGAACCAGTACGTTAGGTACAGCAGCAGACCGGGTGCCAGACCGGCTTCCGCCACCCCGAGCAGAAAGCGCAGGGCGTAGAACTGCCAGGCAGTTTCGACCAAGGCGAAGAGCGCGGAAATAATCCCCCAGGAGATCATGATGCGGGCGATCCAGCGTCTGGCACCGACCCGGTGAAGGATCAGGTTGCTGGGCACCTCACAGAGGAAATAGCCGATGAAAAACATGCCTGCACCCAGCCCGTAGACGGTTTCGCTGAAGGCCAGGTCGTTCATCATCTGCAGCTTGGCGAAGCCGACATTGACCCGATCCAGGTACGCGCACAGGTAGCACAGCATCAGGAACGGCATCAGTCGCCAGGCGGTCTTGCGGTAGGCATTGGCGCGCGTGGTCGACACCGCGTCGAGGGTCATGGTGGTTATCATGATGGTCTGATCTCTTGTTTTTATAGATCGCCAGGCAACCGCCTGGCGTATCGTCGATCCAGAACAAACACAGGCTGTTTGCCAGCCCGTCCACTCGCGGTCAGTGAATCAGCATGCCGCCGTTCACATCCAGCGTGATACCGGTGAGGTAGGACGACAGGTCGCTGGCCAGAAACAGCGCGGCATTGGCCACGTCCTGCGCTGCGCCCAGGCGGCCCAAGGGAATGCCGTCGATGATCGCGTGGCGTCGCTCATCCTGCATCAGACCGCCGGTGATATCGGTATGAATCAGGCCGGGAGCGATGGAGTTGACACGCACCTGATCGGGGCCGAATTCCCGCGCCATTGCCTTGCCAAGGCCCAGCACGCCGGCTTTCGCTGCGCTGTAGTGAGGCCCGCCGAAAATACCGCCGCCGCGCTGGGCGGAAACCGAAGACATGCACACGATACTGCCCGAGGACTGGGCGCGCATGGTCGGGATCACCGCTTGCGACATGAGCAAGGTGCCGCGCAGGCTGACGTCGAGCACCTTGTCGTAATCGGAAGGGCGGATGTCCAGGGTCTTGATGGGTTGTGTGATACCGGCGTTATTCACCAGAATGTCGATGCGACCATAGCGCGCGATAATTTTGCTGACGGCCTCGTGAACCTGACGTTCGTCGGCGACGTTGGCCGCCAGGCCGAGATGACCTTCGCCCAGTGCGGCGGCGGCATCGCGTGCTGCGGACTCGTCGAGATCGATAATCACCACGCGTGCGCCGTGGTTGGCGAAGGTGATCGCGGTTGCGCGACCGATACCGCGTTCCGACGCCGCGCCGGTGATCACTGCAATTTTGCCTTGAAGTAGCATGAGGGTTACCTCTGATTATTGTTATTGGGTTCGATTCGGGTGATCGATGACTTCAGAGTGTTCCCGGTGCCGATCCTGAGCAATGCCGCAAAAATCACTGGATGCTGAAAAAAATTCACCTCTCGTCAATTCGACAGGCGAGTGGTTGAATGAACGAAACTCGAATAATCGGACACATCGGAGCATCCATGCGGCCTGATGACGATGCACCGCTGAGCCTGCCACCGCTGAAAGCGCTTCAGGCTTTCGAGCAGACGGCGCGCTTTGGCAACCTGGCAAGAGCCGCCGAAGTACTGGATCTGACGCCGTCGGCGGTCAGTCACCAACTGGCTCGACTGGAGGCCTTGATTGGCCGGCAGTTGTTCGTTCGGGCCGCCCGTGGTGTGACCCTGACGCCGGTCGGTGAGCAGTATCTGAAAGATGTCTCCGGGGTGCTGCACAGCCTCGCCGTCGCCACCGAGCGTGCCGCCAGCGATGTCAGCCTCGATTGCCTGCGTCTGCATTCTGCGCCCAGTTTCGGGCTGCTGTGGCTGATGCCCAGGCTGGAAGCCTTTCGCGTAAGCCATCCGGACATTCAGATCAACCTGTCGTGTTCTTACGAGTCGCTGCATTTCAGCAGGGACAAGATCGACGTCGATATCCGGCATGGCAGGCCGAACTGGCCGAGTTATGAAGTGCGCACCTTGCGTGACGAGAAATTCGCTGTGCTGGCGTCTCCGCAGCTATTGGCGCGACGTCCGGTGGAGAGCGCCGCTGGCTTGCTCGACCGCGAACTGATTCTCTCCGAGGCCACACTGCTGAAATGGCCTGAATGGTTTGCCCGGCATGGTCTGGCTCGTCCGGAAAAGCCCTACGCGCTGAGTTTCGACCGCTCATACATGACGCTCGAAGCGGCCAGCCACGGGCTGGGATTTGCCTTGGAAAGTACGTTGCTGGCGCAAAAATACCTGGCCACGGGTGAGTTGATCGAAGTTGCCCCTCAAGCCCTGACTGCACCGGTCGCCGCGCACCATCTGGTATTCCCCAAGGCGCACTCCAGCTTCTCCAGAGTCAGGCGATTTCTGGAATGGATGGAAGGCGAACTGGGGCAGGGATTTGTGTTTTGAACCGTGCTGTCTTTGGTCTGGCAATGGGATGCTCAATGTCCCGGGTGGCGTGCCAACGTTGAACATCGGCACGCCAGTCAAGCGCTTCTAAACGACCAGCCGATGCGGTTGCCAGGCGCTGCCCTGCTGATCTTGCGCGTCAATCACCAGACTTTGCCTTGCCGGTGCATCAAACATCGAGCGCAGGTTCTTTTCGATGGTGTTGCACAGGTCTTCCATGCGGATCCGGTGCTGGCTGGCGCCGAACGGGGCTTGCAGGTCAGTGCCGATGCGGTCCATTGCCAGCAGCATGCAGCCGACCACCGTGGATATCGCCGGGGTGAACCAGCCCAGAGTGGTCACCATGCTCAGCGGCATGATGATGCAGAACAGGGTACTGAACAGTCTGGGGAAATAGACATACGGGTAGGGCAGCGGCGTATTGGCGATGCGTTCCATCCCGCCCTGGCAGTTGGACAGTTCGACCATGGTCGACTCCAGTCGCGCCAAGCGGATGCTGTCGATTCGACCCCCGACAAACTCTTCGGAGATCATGGCCGCCGAGCCATTGAGGATGTCATTGGGAAAGTTGTTGCTCTCTTTTGCGCGCTGAATCTCGGAATCCGATAACAGCCCTTCAAGTTTCGCTTTGCTGACATCGCCTTTCAAATGAGCGCGCAGTGCCCGCAGGTAAGCCACGTGACGATTGAACAGCACTTCTTTCACCGGGTTGCCGCGCTCGTTGGCATTGCCTTCAATCAAGGTCAGTACCTGGCGGCCATAGCTGCGCGAGCTGTTGACCATCGCGCCCCATAACGTGCGTGCCTCCCACCAGCGGTTGTAGGCGCTGGAATTGCGAAAGCTGATCAGCACGATAAGCGCCGAGCACAACAGCGTAAGCGGCATCAGCGGGAGATCTATCCCAGCACCCTGGACCAACATGAAGTCCATGGTCACGGCCACGTCCCAGAGCAGAAGCCAGAACAGTGACCAGCCAACGTAGGTGACCGTTCTGCTGATGCACCGCCATTTTTTTTCAAAAGGACCAGACATTGCGGCACTCCTTTGCTGGGTTGGAAGAGGTTTGGCGCGGTCAATCAACACGCCACGCTGCAAACTTACTGACCGAGGCTTAAAGCTCGCTTAATTCTCCATGGTGGCGAAACAGTCACGCCTGTCTTGACCATGGCGGCCCATGCCGACAGCTGGAACCCCCGGCACAGTTGCGACCACACAGCCTTGTCGGTCCTCTTCGCTGACGGGCACCCGGACGTTTGCAATTCCTATCACTCTCGGACCGACGCCCCATTGCCTTGCCTGTTCACAAGCAAGTCGTCCGGCCAGACCCGTCTCGTCGCGTTGCTACGCAACTTACGCAATAGAGAGGGAGTTTCCATGAACATCAACCGAACCGGCAGCCCGCACCCCAGCATCGAGCTGGAGCGCTTTTATTCCGCATCGGAATCGTCTGCCTCCAGTTCCGTACGCGAGCTCAGCAGTGCCGAGCAGACCAATCTGCAAGCCATTACCGATTACCTGAAAGATCATGTGTTCGCTGCGCACAAACTGCCGTTGAGTGAGTCGGCCGTCGATCAGGACGCTGTTCATGCGCATAACGAGCAGATCGACAACATCATCGATACTCGCGCCAGACGCTTGCTGGACGAGGGCGAAACGCCTGCCAGCATTGGCGAAACCTTCGCCAAGGCGGAGAAGTTCGACAGGATGGCAACCACCGCTTCGACCGCGCTACGTGCCACGCCGTTTGCCGCTGCGTCGGTGTTGCAGTACATGCAGCCTGCCATCAACAAGGGCGACTGGCTGCCGACGCCGCTCAAACCCCTGACGCCATTTGTATCCGGAGCGCTGTCCGGTGTCATGGATCAGGTGGGCACTACGGTCATGAATCGCGCCACGGGCGACCTGCACTACCTGAGTACCTCGCCTGAGAAACTGCATGATGCGATGGCTGCTTCCGTGAAGCGTCATTCGCCGGGTGTCATGCGTCAGGCGGTCGATCTGGGCATTGCCGTTCAGACTTACAGTGCGCGTAATGCGGTGCGTACCGTGCTGGCGCCAGCACTGGCATCCAGACCCGCCGTGCAGGGTGCGGTCGACATCAGCGTGTCGGCGGCAGGTGGCCTGGCGGCCAACGCGGGGTTCGGCAATCGGATGCTCAGTGTGCAGGCGCGTGATCACCTGCGCGGCGGTGCATTCGTGCTTGGCATCAAGGACAAGGAACCCAAGGCAGACTTGAGTGAAGAAACCGACTGGCTTGAGGCCTACAATGCGATCAAGTCAGCCAGCTACGCCGGCGCGGCGCTGAACGCTGGCAAGCGGATGGCGGGTCTGCCGCTTGACGTCGCCACCGACGGCCTGAAAGCGGTGAGAAGCCTGGTGTCGGCCACCGGTCTTGCGCAAAACGGGCTGGCCCTGGCGGGCGGCTTTGCCGGCGTGGGCAAATTGCAGGAGATGGCGACCAAAAATATCACTGACCCGGCCACCAAGGCGGCGGTCAGCCAACTGACCAATATGGCCGGCTCGGCAGGTGTGTTCGCAGCCTGGACCACGGCCGCAGTCGCAACCGATCCCGCAGTGAAAAAGGCCGAGTCGTTCTTGCAGGATACGGTTAAATCGGCGGCGTCGAGTTCGACCAGCTATGTAGCCGATCAGACTGTCAAGCTGGCCAGGGCGGGCATCGACGCGAGTAGTGAGGCGATTGCTGCGACGGGGGCATCCCTGCGTGACACATTACGTCGTCGCAATGCTCGTGAGCCGGACATAGAAGAGGGTGGCATTGCAGCGGGTTCACCGAGCGCGGTGCCGTTTCAGCCAGGGCGCTCATAAGCGTCTCCAACCATAGCCGGTAAAGGAAAGGGGCGCCCTCTACGGAATGCGCCCCTTTGCTTGTTCCTCATGTATGCGTCGTATCAAAGCTCGGTGTGCTGGGTAGACGCCTTGGTCTTGTCATAGGCGTGCTTGACGTCGCTCATGGCGATGTCGCCAGTGGCCAGCTTCAGGTTATCGCTGTCGCTTTTGACGAGTGCGAACTTGCCATGGGTGGCGTCCACGCCATTGAGCTCGACACTCATGTCATCAAACTGCTTGCCGCCATTGGTGCGGACCAGGGTACCGAAATCGGTGGCTTTGAAACCGTCGACTTTCAGGTGGGTATCAGCGTTGAGCTGAATGACCTTGTCATCGGCACCGTTGGCGCTGCTGTTAGTGATGTTCAGGTTGGTGACCTTTGCGCCTCCTTCGCCCTTGACCGTGATCATGTCTTCACCGACGTTCTGGGCGTGCACGTTATCAATGGTGACCTGCTCCGAGTTCTTGGCATTCACGTGGATGCCGTCGGCTTCGTTCTCACCCAAGTTCACGTTTTTCAGCACAGCGCCTTCGGCCAGTTCGAACAGGGGTTTCTGATGTTCGTCCTGGTCGCCGGTGCCCATCGACTTGTCGGCGGTAAAGGTTGCACCGTGGCCGTCATACACCTGGCCAGGACCGACTTCGATGGTGTCTTTCTCGACATTGACCTCGCCGGATTGCTCAAGAGAGCCCGTTGTATCCGAAACCGTGCCGTTGCCCGAGCTGCGGCCGGGATTGGCCAGTTGTGGGGTGACTTGAGGCGTTACGCTACCACCGCCACCGCCACCGGTTCCGTCCTCGGTCGAAGGCGTGCCGCTGCCGTCTGCGCCAGTCGACGCATAACTACCGCCGCCGTCACCTTCAGTGGTTGGGGATGTACCGCCACCATCGCCACCACCCGACGCTGCCGTTGTACCGCCGCCGCCGTCGTCACCGCCTGAAGCCGCCTCAGTACCACCGCCACCGCCACCGCCTTCGGTCGATGGCGTACCGAGTCCGCCATTGTTCTGAAACGGGTCTTGCCACTCGTTGGAGTCCTGACCCGTGTCCTGTTTTTTATTGAGGTTCATGAGCATTTGCAGCAGCGATGTGACGAGCGCGCTGAGCAGCTTGACGACGTTGGACTGCGGGTCAGTTGCAGCACTGCTGTCGGTGGGGCTTTGAACCGTATTGTCGGGCTTTCCGAAACTGACGTCTTTCTGGCTGGCAGTGTCGAACAGCAGGGCACTCGGGTCGACGGCCTGTGCAGTGCTCTCATCGTTGAACGTATTGGTCTGTGGGCTCTTGCCGCTCAGCGCCGAGAAGTCCAACTGGGTTGAAGCGGGTTGGTAGGTGGTGGAGGAGTTGATACCGATGCTCATGGTGCTTTACCTCGATGGGATGGACATATGAACCAGCGTCGTCTTCCGGATTTACCGGCGTTGATCGCCGCGTCCTTGTCGGGCTCTATAGGTCGATGAGGACTCTGCCTTGGCGTTGCCCGAAGTGAGTGGCAACACGGTGGGACGGGTTCCCGTTTGTGTGCGTTGACTGGCGATGATCCCGATGTACGTGTCTGGAGAGGCAGACTCGCCCCAAGGAACCAAAACACCTTGCCCTCCGACTCAGTGCGCGCACGCCAGCAAAAAAATGGTGTGGACCCACATCGCACTCAGAGGCCGTGAAATGAACAAAAATGATGAGTATCAAACGCTTATAAATGAGATTTGCGCGCTCAGCCTGATCTCCGAACCCGAACGTTTTTACGAGTCAGCCAATTTCAAAATCAGCGACGTCGACTTCACACTTCACTATCAGGATCGCGACGAGGGGCGTGCGATTCTGATCTACGGGGATATGGGCGCGTTGCCCGCGCGCAATCGCGACAGCGCATTGCTGGCGTTGATGGACATCAACTTTCATATGTTTTCGGGTGCCCACAGCCCGGCTTTCTCCTGGAATGCCCAGACCGGCCGAGTGCTGCTGATGGGATCGATAGGCCTTGAACGAGCGACAGCCGAGGGCGTGCTGTTGTTGATGAAGTCCTTTGCCGACCTGGCCAGAGAGTGGCGCGAACACGGTTTCATGGGACCGGTGGGCACTGCGGGTGCCCCGCTCAATATGCCCGCTTCCAAGGCAACCATGCGTGATAATCCTGCGAGCGCCGGGAGGTTCCAATGATCGGCACACGAGTCGGCGGATCAGGCAGTACCGAGATCGTCCAGGCGAACCAGCCGCAGCCAGCTGCCGCTGTCGCCCAGGCTCATCCACACGCGGTAAGCCCGGGCAGCAACCCGCCGCTGACCGCCAGCCAGTCGGCCGCGCAGGCGCCGGAAAGCTCGGCGGCCGGCGCCGCTCGCCTGCCAGTCGCGCCGCGACATCTGCCGATTTTGCAGAAGTTTCGTGCCGAACAGCCCACCGTACAAGGCACTTCCACACCGACTATCAGCTCTAACGCGGCCCTGCTGATCGGCAGTTTGTTGCAGTCTGAAAAGCTGCCCTTCGAAGTCATGGCCGCCCGGTTGGCGCCTGAGCGTTATGAGTTGAAACAGTTTCATGGCTCCGACTTGCAGCAAACGCTCGGACGATTCGCTGAGCCAGGGCATGTGCCAGGCAAGGCCGAGACCGAGCAACTGATCAAGGGCTTTGCCCAGTCGCTCGCAGACCAGCTGGAACACTTCCAGCTCATGCACGACGCGACGGCTGATGGATTCGGCCCCGGAGGGCTGCGCGACCGCAACACGCTGGCGGTCAGTCAGGCGGCGCTGGGCGAATACGCCGGTCGGGCGAGTAAGTCCATCGAAGCGGGGTTGAACCACAGTCTCGCGGTGCTGGATGAACGCATCGCCGCACTGGACAGTCAATTGGAGGGCGCCAATGAGGGCAGCAGACCGGGTCTGCTGATGGATAGACAGGCGCTGGAAACGGCCAGAGCGATGCTGAGCGACTTGCACGCCGACTTCTGCAAATCGCCTGAAGCCAAGCGGCTGAATGCCGTTGTCGCTCACACGCAAATGGATGCTCTGATCGACAAGCTGAACGTTGATCGCAACTCGGTCGGCGGCTGGAAGGGGGTCGGTCCGATCGTCGCGGCAGCGGTGCCGCAGTTTATGGTGTCCATGCTCCACCTGGGGTATATCCGTACGGCCACCGGTGACGCGATGAAAGATGCCGTTCCCGGAAAGAGCGCCGACGCCAGCATGAAGAGGGCCCTGGCCGTAGGACTGACTGCCGGCGTGGCTCATGAGGGCATTACCAATCTGTTGAAGCCGGTCGTGCAGGCCGGGTTTCAGAAAACCGGCCTCAATGAGCGGCTGAATATGGTACCGCTCAAGGGGATTGATACCGACTCGGTGATTCCCGACCCTTTTGAGTTGAAGAACGACAACGGCGCACTGGTCAGAAAAACACCTGAAGAAGCCGCTGAGGACAAAGCCTTCGTCGAAAGCGAGCGAGCGGTTTTGAATCAGAAAAAGGTTCAGGTTTCGTCCACCCACCCACTGGGTGAGATGATCCCCTACGGTGCCTTTGGTGGCGGGCAGGCGGTACGCCAGATGCTGAATGATTTCAATCTGCTCAATGGCCAGACCCTGTCGGCCAGAGCGGTGACCTCCGGGATCGCCGGGGCCATATCAGCCACCACCCAGACCATTGCACAGCTGAACTCGACCTATGTCGATCCGCGCGGACGCAAGATCCCGGTCTTCACCCCGGACCGCGCCAATGCCGACCTGGGCAAGGACTTGGCCAAAGGCCTGGACCTTCGCGAGCCGGCGGTACGCACCGCGTTCTACAGCAAGGCTGTTTCAGGTGTGCAGAGCGCAGCGCTGAACGGCGCGCTACCACCGGTGGCAGTCCAGCCCGAAGGTACATCCGGCACGCTCAGCGCGGGTAATATCCTGCGCAACATGGCGCTGGCGGCAACCGGTTCGGTGTCTTACCTGTCGACCCTGTATGCCAACCAGTCGGTTACGGCCGAGGCCAAGGCCTTGAAAGAGGCGGGCATGGGCGGCGCAGTGCCGATGCTGCCGCGTACTGAAAGCGCCTGGAACACTATTCGCCATCCGGACAGAGCTTCACTGCCGCATACGTTCCAGCCGGATACCCTGGGTGGTGTCCCCAGAGCCGTTGAAAACGCCTATCACATGGCCAGGGGTGCGCTGCAATTACCGACCCAGGTGGTGGTCGATACGGTGCGTGTCGTGGAAGACGGCGTAGCAAGCGGCGTGTCCTCGTTGCGCGATGCACTCAAACCAGCGGAAACATCATCGCCAGCAGTTGATGACGCCGCTGCTGTCGAACTGACGGCGATGGAGGAGGGGCGCCGACGCTGACGAAAGCAACCAGGGCTGAGCCTTTCTTTTGGAACCGACAGCGCCAGGCAGCCACTCACTGCCTGGTCAGCTCAGGCTTTTCTTAAAGGACTATGACGATGAATACCTCGCAACATGAGTTTTCCCGTTTCATCACTGCGCTGGGTACCCAGCTTGGCACTTCGCTTACCTGGCAGAACGGGGTATGCGCGCTGTATGACGGCCAGGACAACGAAGCCGCCGTCATCGAGCTGCCCGAGCACAGTGAAATGGTCATCTTTCATTGCCGCGTCGGGCGCTGCCCTGAACGCACTGCCGATTTGCAGCATTTGTTGAGCCTGAACTTCGATGTCGCCCGTTTGCACGGTTGCTGGTTTGCCGTCGATCAGGGCGATGTACGCCTGTGTGCGCAACGTGAGCTGGTGTCGCTCGATGAGCCAGCCTTTTGCGACGTGACGCGTGGCTTTATTGCTCAGGCACGCGAAGCTCGCGCATTTCTGCACGCCTGAGCAGACGGGTGTGCACGCAAAAGCGCCGCTTCCATGCGGCGCTTTTGCGTTGTTTCAGCTATCAGCTTTTGACTTCGAAGCCCGACAGTTTCAACTCGCCTGCCGCCTCTTTCAGCGATGCCGAGGGCCGCGACAGCTCCCCGTCGAACGTGTAGCCGATGGGTTTGTCCTGGTCTTCGCCATAGATGAAATTGATTCGCCCGAGGGTCTTGTTCACGCTCAACGACGCACCGCTGTTGTAGCTGATCAGTGGCGTGGGTGACGTGAAGTTCTCGGTCTGCGGTGGCGCATGGAACACCACCAGCCTTTTGATCCTCATGTTGTTGCGATTTTCCAGAAGGCCGGAGAGTTCGGTCTGCGTCAGCGTACCCCTGCGGCTGCCTTCGTCGATCTCGTCGATCAGCGAGTCTTTTGGTTCAAGGCGTACCCGGGCGAGGGTGCCCTGGCTGTTTTCAAGCTGCTTGACCATGGCGCTGAGCGTCGGGTCCTGACGCATGTACTCGGCGACCCTGGCGGCGTTGCCGGGCGCACTGGCTTCGCGTATCGAACCCATGATTCTGGTGAGGATGCTTTCCTTGCTCAGGCCGGACAGGTTGGTCTTGCTGGTTTCGAAGCGGGCATTGTCCAGCACGCTGTGATTGCTGATCGACGCTTCGTGTTGCACGGCCGCCCGTTTCAGGTCTCGAAGCGCCTTGTATTGCGTGTCGTTCTGCGACGGTCTGTCGGCAAACAGCGCTTTGAGCTCGTCAAGTCGTGCCTGAGTGGCCTGCTCAGTGTCCATGTCGGCGTAAAGCGCGTTCAGCGGATCCTGCAGCGCTGCAAGCCTGGCTGTCGTGGCTTTATCCTTGAAGGCTGCAGCGAGACTTTTCGACAGTTTGTCCAGGCTCTCGGTGCTCATCGGGGTCGCTACGTTAAAGCGGAACTTGACCCGTTTGACGGTTTTGTCATCGATGGTCACGTTCGCTGCGACGCCCAGGTTATTGGCCGCCGATTGAGTCGCTGGCGTCGGCCCGGCAGCGGAGGCCGGGGTCGCTGTGGCGTTGGTGTGCGTGCCACCGATCTGCCCGCGCGCCTGCCCGCCGAAGATCAGACTGTTGAAAAAGCGCGGCCGGTTCTTGCCGCCCTCGCGCAGTTCTGTCTTGTCGTTCTTCTGGGTCAGGGAGTAATCGGTATAGCTCAGCAGGTTGACCGTGACATTCGCCGCCACGCCCAGACGCGCAACGGCGGAAAGCGGCGCGCTGTCGGCCTCCGACAGACCGAAGCCGACGCGCATATCGGCGCTGAAGCCTGTCGTGATATCGAAATTGAAGCGGCGCGCTTCATAGGTTTCGTGGTCCTTGACCTTGTTCAACAGCTGCAAGGGGTTGAGCTTGCCTTCGAACAGGTCGTCGACGAATCCATCGATTTCGTCGTCCGCTACATTGAAGATCACCCCGGCACGCTGGCTCGCGGCAGCGGTTGCGGTCACGTCTCCGCCAAGACGGAAGTTCGGGGTCATCTTGCGGTTGTTACCGATATCGACGCTGCGGGCAGGGTGGTTTTCGTCGAAAAAGCCAGGCCAGTAGTCCTTGCCACCCCCCACGCCGCCGCTGATATTGCCGGCCGCTTCTCTCATCAGGTACAGGGTCACGCCACCTTCGCAACGTTCAGCACTGAAGAGGTAGTTGCGATTGCCGGTAGCCCCGGCGGTCGGCCACGGGCCTGTCGACTTGTCGGCAAGGACGGCGAACGGGCTGGTCAGGTTCAGCCCGTAACTGCGTTGCACGCCGATTTCATCGTCGCCATGCTCCAGGTTTTTGAGCATGGCCTTGAGCGTGTCGGCCAGCTCGGACTGATCCTGGCTGCCGGTTGCCGCGCGCATATTGACGCTGACAGCGTGGTCGGATTTCTTGAGTGCATTCGAGAACGCCTTGACCGCGTCATACGCGCCTTCCAGTGCTGCGTTATCGGTAAAGCCCATGTCGGTGACCTGCTTGACCGGGTTCTCGCCATAGGTCACATCGCGTAACGAGGTCAATTCCGCTTGCAGCCTGGGCAGGTCGCTGCTGCGTGCCAGCAGCTCAACCTTGCCAATCAGCGCGCCGAGGTCTTTCAGGGTGACCAGATCCAGCGCCAGGCGGGCCTTGCTCAGCCCGTGATCTTCATTGGCATCGCGGCGTTGACCCAGGCCGATATCGGTTTTGGTGTGAGAAAGCTTTACCCCGTTGTCTTTCAGCTGCTTGAGCGTTGCGGCCGTTGGGTTTTCTGCGGACGGGGCGACCCGGGTCAGTGCGTTATCCAGCTCATTGACGAAATCATGGCCGGAGCTTTTGAAGTTGAGCATCGACCTCAGTTCAGCCAGCTTCTTGCCTAGCTGAGTGCGTTTCGACGACTTTGCCAATTCGCTGTGCTGGTTGAGCACGCCGTCGTTCTGCCTCAGGTTTTTGAGCTTGCCGTAATCCTTGCCGATGTTCTCCAACGCGGTCCTGGCGTGCTTCTCCAGTTCGTCGCGGAATACTTCCAGTTCTTTTGCCAGCTCAGCGCCTTCAGGGCCAAGCTGCAGGCGCGCAATCCGCGCCTTCAGATCGTTGCCCGGGGTCGGCGGTGCGCCGCCGGCTTCATGAATCAGTTCAAGTTGTTTGAACGCGATCAGCTCTTTCTTGTAGAGCTCCTTCAGGCCCTCGCGACCATGATAGCGATGCTGGATGTTGTTGCCGACGTTCTTCATCCAGCGAGGCGGTTCCAGCGTGTGCTTGTAGACATTGGCCCGAATAGCCTCGCTGGCGGCGGGACGATTGCTTTTCTCCATGCCGCTGCGCCCGAATGCATTGATGTCCAGCTTGGCCGTCAACCCGGTGCCTGGAATCCGCCAGGTCTTGTGCGCTCGCGTGATGCGATTGTAGACGTCGTTCAAGCCGTTTTTTTCTACGGGACGCTGTTCGAACGCTTGCCACTGCCCCTCTTTCAGTTGCATCAGGCCTTGACCGGCGGCGTCCTCGATCTGGACGCTCAAGCGATTGTCATCATTGCTGTACAGCGCTTTGACCGGTTGCCCGTCAGGTGCTGCGAGCGGCGTCCATTTGGCGGCCAACTGGCCTCCGAATCGGGTTGCCTGCCATGCCTCTCTGGGCATGCAGTAAAGCTTGCCGGTGCTGCTCAGTGTGTAAAGGTTGTGCTTTTCGTCCAGGGCCAGTTCCTTGATGTCTCCCTCGATTGCGGACGTATCCAGATCAATGGGTTTGTGGTCCTTGCTATGGGCCGTCAGCCTGTTCTGATCATCGAGCACAACAAAGCGCTTGTCGCTGACCATGGCAAAGGCGGTCACGACCCGATTCTCCAGCCCTGCGATTTCCTTGCCCATCGCCACCTTGGTCGAGCGTGCTATCTGGGCCAGCGCCGTATTGTGGTCGAAGGCGACATTGGGGTGTTTAGGGGCCACATCCAGCCTGAGCAGCTTGCCACCTTTCAATACGTAGGCGTTGCTGTCGGCACCGCGTTGCAAGCGATCCACCTCCCTGATGCCAGCATCTTTCCAGCACTGTGGCGTCGCATCCCAACGCTGGATACGACCGGCGCTCAGGCCGACCAGCCCGGCACGGTCGAGGTGCAGGCGGTCGGCACCGGTAGGCGCTGGCATAACCGTCAGGCCGCGTGTGTTGTCCAGTACCAACGCATTGGTCAGGTTCCAGCCGCTTTCCAGTTTCGTACCCTGCTCATCGAGCGCATGGGAGTGCACCTCGCCCTGACGATTCCTGATCAGCGCGTGCACGCGACCGTCATCGCCACTGATGAATCCGCTGACGCTGTTGTGGCCGCCCATGGGTTGATCGTCCAGCCTGTAGCCGGCCCGCTCCGGCATCAGGCGCAACATCGGGTCGTTGCTTTCGAAGGCGCTGCGATCAGTGCTGTAAAGCCTGCCCTGCGTGTCTGCAATAAATAGCCTGTCGTTGCTCAGGGCAACTTCGGCGGCCTGTGCCTGACCACCGTCGAGTTCAAGGGCTTTGGTTTTTTTCGGGGTCAGCCCACCAATCACCGGACTCATGTCGGCCAGCAGGACGGTCTGCACGTCCGAGCCGCTGAGCAGTGCCGCGGTATCGTCAGGGGCAACCGAAAATGACTTCAGGTCGTTGAACTCGGCGTGCGGCATGAACGGGCTGGAGAGATCGACGACGACATCGTCACTTTTGGCGTAGACCGAGCCGTTGCCTCCGGTTATCAGGCGGTTGAAAGCGATGTCCTCGATATCATCCACTGGTTTCCAGCGAGCGGCGAGCGGTTCGAACTGGTACAGCCGGTCTTCATGCACGCGCAGGCGGTCGCCGCTGGTGGTCTGATGGACCTCGGTGAGGTGGGCGATATGGGCCTTGCCTGGCAACTCCTGGCTGCGCCGCCCGTCAAGGGTGTCGAGATGAATGTGGTTTTCTTCACGCTGCATGTTCACCGGCGGAGGTTTCCCGCCTGCTACCGGCAGTGTGGGCTCGCTGCTGCGGATGACGGCCAGCGAACTGTCGTCCTGCGCCAGATGCAGCAGATGCCCGTTGGCTTGCAGAAGTTGGTGGCCCTGCGCGCCTTGCTCACTCTGCTGCGCCAGATAGGTTTGTCCGGGCTTGGCGAGTATGTCGTCCAGCAGCGCGGCCATGCCGGGCGTCTTGAACGAAGAGAAATCCGGCTTGCCGTCGGCACTCAGCCTGACAGTGGCCTGTGGTTGCGCATTGCGTAGCCGTTGCTCGCTCCTGAGCGCGGAGCGCCCGCTGGTGCCAGGTTCCAGACCGGGGTTGCGCGGCGCAAGCGGCTCTTCAGGATCGTCGGCTTTGGTGCCGGAACTGCTTGCCGTGTTCGTGTCGACAGGTTGCATTGACTGGCGTGTACCATCGGAGCCTTGCAGGCGGCTGCCAGGGTTACGGCGTTCGCGCATAGCGCTGGCGACCGCCTCTTCGTCAGTCATGGGCTCTGCGGAGAGCTGCTGCGAAGCGCTGTGTGTGAGCTGATCCTGCGGAAGATTGAATGTGACACGGCGATTGTTACGGGGGGCAGTGCCTGTCCGCGTCGATCCTTCTTCTATTTCATGCGTCGTCGTCCCTGACGCGTTTGCCCTGTTCGCACTGGTGCGCAGAATGGACTTGGGAGGCTGGTCGCTGCGCGGCGCCGGGTTATCCTGCAAATGATTGCCACGACCGGTATTTCTGCCGGCCTCGCGACTGGAGCGCGGCGCCGAGCTTGAGGGTGTTTGTGTACTGGGCGATCTGGCGGCCGACTGCCGGGGTGCCCTGGATTTCTGGAAAACCTTACCGACGCTTTTCAGCAGCCGTTTTCCCATGCTCCCCAGGGAATGTGAGGAGCGCTGGGTCGGCTGTTCAGTTTGCTGCCGCAGATTTGAAGGGTTGTCGGCTCTTGCTGTTGCTTCTGGCGAAATGACGTTACCGGAATTGCGGTTGACCGTTGGTGCCTGCACGGTGCATCTCCCTTTCCATTTGCCGCCCGACGACGGCGATTTTGTAACCCTTTGAAAAGTCCTTCAGCTTCTGTGTGGCATGGGAAAGGCACCGGTTCCACAGAAAAACAGCTGGCTGAAACGTTTCAGGCTTGTGCGTACGCAAGCGAAATACGCGTTGCAGGGAACTGGAAAGGCGGGCGTGCCACGTAGGGGGACACGTTCAGGACATTCCGCACATGGCCGCCGTTGCCCTCCACGTTTCGTCTCCTCGTTTGCTGGCTCGTTCGATACAGATCGCCGTCCTGGCCTTGGGGTCGCTGTGTGTGGGCTGTCAGTCAGTCGATGACTCACAGCCGCGCCTGGACCGCTTACCGCGACTGGTCGCCGGGCTGGGGCATCGCTCTGACGACGCGCAGGCAAACCCTCTGGCTGCAACGACTGTTTCCGATTTGCCCGTCTACAACGGCGAGGACGTTTGGCAACGGGTAGCGCAGCGATGCCGGCTGGTGGACGGGCAGGGCGTCAATGAACGTATTGCTCGTCAGCGTGACTGGCTGCTGAACAATAGGGGCTTCCTGACCGGGGCCAGCAAGCGCGCCACGCCTTATCTGCATTTCATTGTCGAGCGCCTGGATGAGCGCAACATGCCATTGGAACTGGCACTCTTGCCCATGATCGAGAGCTCCTACAATCCCTTGGCCAACTCCCCGGCGGCGGCAGCGGGCCTCTGGCAGTTCATCCCGTCCACCGGTCGCCAGTTCAACTTGAACCAGAGCGCTACCTACGACGCCCGCCGCGATGTCGTAGCGTCAAGCAAGGCGGCGATGGATTATCTGACTCGCCTGCATGATCAGTTCAATAACGACTGGCTGTTGGCACTGGCGGCCTATAACGCAGGCGAGGGTACGGTTGCACGAGCGATCGACGCCAACCGTCGGCGTGGCTTGCCTGTCGACTACTGGCATTTGAATTTACCCCGCGAAACCCAGGACTACGTTCCGCGCCTGCTGGCACTCTCGCTGGTGGTGCGTAATCCAGGCGCCTATGGCGTGCAACTGACGCCGGTCGCCAACATGCCGTATTTCGATGTGGTTGAGCTCAACCACACGGTAGACCTGACTCAGCTCGCCGCCACCACCGGGGTAGATGAGGCGCAGTTGTTGCGCCTCAACCCGGCATTCCTGCGAAAAAAGACCCCGGATGGGCCGGGACGCTTGCTGATTCCCAAGACCCACACGCAGGTTTTGACTGCTGGTATCGAGCGGATCACCGGAGAGTCGCCGACAACCGCTGTCATCCCGCCCAGCCCTGGAAAGCGCGTGCTCGAGCGTCAGCCATCGTCGCAGGTGGCCGAGCGCGCTCCGACGCCTGGACCGTTGCACGCAGCAGCGCGCGAGCAGACCGTAGGCCTGATGCAGGTTCTTGGGCGGGAGCCGGCACCGGAATCGGTGCAACCGGTCAGACGTGAACCTCAACCGAAAGTGGTGCAGGTTGCCAGGCAGGAACCCTTGCCCGGCGCCGCGCAACCCGTTAACGCTGCCGAGCGGGTGCCTGTATCCGACCCCATCCAGCCTGAGCGTCTGGCGTCGTCGCAGGCGACACAGCTTGAATCGCAAAACGAGCGTTCGTTACTGGACCGCCGGATACAAAAGAGGCTGTACATCGATGACCGTTCGTCGCCACGCAAGCGCGACGAGATCGCGTACCGCGATGAGCCGCGTGAGCTGCCGAACGGTCCTCGTGTCGTGGTGTACGCGAGCGATCCACGCCAATAACCTCTCGATTTTTTTCTCCTGAGCCCTTAAAGCACCTGAAAATTGACCTTTTTTAGTGCTTTTTCGCGTTTTCAGTGTGTATCCGAAATCCTCGGAGGCAGAATTTTGCTCCTTTTTTTGCCGTTATAGGGGCGTAAAAAGGGCGGCTGACCGACCTGCACCAGATATGTTTCTCAATGGATCATGCAAACTTTGTAAAGAATTGTAAGTAAATACTTACACATATTTTGAAACAATCTCAGTGATGATGAGGTATCAGCGCTGCTTATGGAGGGAAAAGTTCACAGCGCCATAATCCTTGATTGCCAGATTGTCCTACAGTGAATCCTTTCAGCCGATTAGCCATTTTCAGAACCTGACAATCTAAATTCTGAAAAGGCGACGCGTTCGGATTACCGAATGCAGGTATGGCAAAAAGCTATCGCGAGATGGGCCCAAGAAATGGGGGGATTCTGGATCCAACCAAATCAGCGATGTCGCACTGTTCGGAAATCCGACTGATAACTTGGTTGTATCCGCCCAGTTATCGGGCATTGTTTTGCAGTCCGGCACTTTATATTCGAACGTGTGGAGCAGGTTGGACATTGACAGGTTTATGCCTGAGTTTGTTAGTTGTAATGTTATTGAAAGTTAATCTATTAAGTGCATGTGCTTTATTCTTTTGGTTTGATCGATTTTTACTGTTGCAAAGAACTCACGCGTTGCGGCACACCGTGCAGGGGCATCGAAGTTCATGGGGTGGCTAACTGTTTTTTCTACGATTGGCAAGTTACAAATTTTTCGATTTCATTATGGCTCCTGATCGGGCATGCGCCCGGATCCCCAGCAGCTGTGGGGCCTGCGGCGATGCTTGGCCAGCGTAAGTCTATGATAATTTTGGAATAAGTATATATTAATAAGGTCATGTAAAAGCGCGTTCGCTATACCGAGTGAATCTTAAGGTGCTGGCGCTACTTGATAGTGATTCTCGAGTTTGTGAAATTTTTTACCATCGTTGGGGAACTAAATTACTATAGGTGTGCCTTGTAAGACGTGGTATTAATATTCCGCCTTCCTCCCGCTATGAGAGTGATCGATGAGCACAGACATTGATAACGACGTTCGAACGCGTTGGAACGTAACTGCATTATCGGCTGGTCATCAAATTGCAATGCACAGTGCGCTACTGGATATGGACTTGCTTCTTTGCGGGGAAACCGGCACCGGCAAAGACACCCTGGCCAGCCGGATTCACGAGCTGTCGAGCAGGACAGGGCCCTTTGTCGGCATGAACTGTGCGGCCATCCCCGAGTCGTTGGCAGAGAGTCAGCTATTCGGCGTGGTCAATGGTGCGTTCACCGGCGTGTGCCGCGCTCGCGAGGGCTACATCGAAGCCTCCAACGGCGGCACCCTCTATCTGGACGAAATCGACAGCATGCCGTTGAGCCTTCAGGCCAAGCTCCTGCGCGTGCTGGAAAGCAGGGGGGTCGAGCGGCTGGGCTCGACCGACTTCATACCCCTGGATCTGCGAGTGATCGCCTCGGCCCAGCGCCCGCTGGATGAACTGGTGGAACAAGGACTTTTTCGTCGTGACCTGTTTTTCAGGCTCAATGTGCTGACACTGCAGTTGCCAGCCTTGCGCAAGCGTCGCGAGCAGATTTTGCCATTGTTCGACCAGTTCACCCAGGACATCGCCGCAGAGTGTGGCCGCTCCGCTCCAACGCTCGACAATGGGCGTGTACAGATCCTGTTGAGTCATGACTGGCCCGGCAACGTGCGCGAACTGAAGTCCGCTGCCAAGCGATTTGTCCTCGGATTGCCGTTGCTGGGCGCCGAGCCGGTCGAAGCGCGTGACCCGGTAACAGGACTGCGCATGCAGATGCGCGTCATCGAGAAAATGCTCATCCAGGATGCCTTGAAGCGGCATCGCCACAATTTCGACGCTGTGCTAGAGGAACTCGAACTGCCCCGGCGGACCCTCTACCACCGCATGAAAGAGCTGGGGGTTGCTTCGCATATCGACCTGGCAGCCGAGTCCTGAATCGCCGCTGCGCTCGCGCAACGCCGATGCCATTGGAGTCATGAAATGAATCTCGATGATGAGTTTGACGATGACCTGGATGCGGAGCGCGTACCCAATCTGGGGATCGTTGCCGAAAGTATTTCGCAGCTCGGCATCGATGTCTTGCTGTCGGGCGAAACCGGCACCGGTAAAGACACCACTGCCCGGCGCATTCACAACATGTCCGGGCGCCAGGGGCGCTTCGTACCGATGAACTGCGCGGCCATTCCGGAATCGCTCGCCGAGAGCGAGCTGTTCGGGGTGGTGAGTGGAGCCTACACCGGCGCGGACCGTTCTCGAATGGGCTACATCGAAGCGGCGCAGGGTGGAACCTTGTATCTGGATGAGATCGATAGCATGCCGCTCGCCCTCCAGGCCAAGCTGCTGAGGGTGCTTGAAACCCGAGCACTGGAGCGTCTGGGCTCGACCTCCACGATCCACTTGGATATCTGTGTGATTGCGTCGGCTCAGGCCTCTCTGGACGATGCCGTCGAAGAGGGGAAGTTTCGGCGCGACCTGTACTTTCGCCTGAACGTGCTGACCCTCAAACTGCCGCCGCTGCGCGATCAGCCCGAGCGTATCCTGCCGCTGTTCACTCGGTTTGTGGCGGCGTCGGCCAAAGAACTGAACGTCGCGATTCCCGATGTATGCCCGTTGCTGCAGCAGGTACTGACGGGGCATCGCTGGCCCGGCAATATCCGCGAGCTCAAGGCCGCTGCAAAGCGTCATGTGTTGGGCTTCCCCTTGCTGGGGGCTGACTCGCAGACCGAAGAGCACATGGCGTGCGGGCTCAAGTTCCAATTGCGGGCGATCGAAAAGGCCTTGATTCAGCAAGCGCTCAAGCGCCACCGCAATTGCATCGACGCGGCCAGCCTGGAGCTCGATATTCCACGTCGTACGCTCTACCGTCGCATCAAGGAATTGAGCATCTGATTTTTTGCAGAAGATCTGGAACCGATTCGCGGACACATGCCACCTAGCTGTACCAAGCAATTACGCTGGTACAGACGAAGGGGTATGACGTTATGACTATCATGAGTTCTCTGGCGGGTGCGGGTCGCGGTGTAGTCAACACGATCGGTGGTGCCGCTCAGGGCATCAACAGCGTAAAGAGCAGCGCCGACCGTAATGCTGCACTGGTGAGCAACACCGGCAGCACTGACAGCATCGACGCTACTCGCTCCAGCATCAGCAAAGGCGATGCAAAAAGTGCCGAGCTTGACGGCACCGCGAACGAAGAGAACGGCCTGCTCCGCGAGTCGAGCATGCTGGCGGGCTTTGAGGACAAGAAAGAGGCGCTTTCCAACCAGATCGTCGCAAGCAAGATCCGGAACTCGGTCGTCCAGTTCTGATTTCTTGACGCCCCTTCGTACCTGAGGGGGCTGCTACTTTTAGGAGGTTGTGATGCAGAGTCTCAGTCTTAACAGCAGCTCGCTGCAAACCCCGGCAATGGCCCTTGTCCTGGTACGTCCTGAAGCCGAGACGACTGGCAGTACGTCGAGCAAGGCGCTTCAGGAAGTTGTCGTGAAGCTGGCCGAGGAACTGATGCGCAATGGTCAACTCGACGACAGCTCGCCATTGGGAAAACTGTTGGCCAAGTCGATGGCCGCAGATGGCAAGGCGGGCGGCGGTATTGAGGATGTCATCGCTGCGCTGGACAAGCTGATCCATGAAAAGCTCGGTGACAACTTCGGCGCGTCTGCGGACAGCGCCTCGGGTACCGGACAGCAGGACCTGATGACTCAGGTGCTCAATGGCCTGGCCAAGTCGATGCTCGATGATCTTCTGACCAAGCAGGATGGCGGGACAAGCTTCTCCGAAGACGATATGCCGATGCTGAACAAGATCGCGCAGTTCATGGATGACAATCCCGCACAGTTTCCCAAGCCGGACTCGGGCTCCTGGGTGAACGAACTCAAGGAAGACAACTTCCTTGATGGCGACGAAACGGCTGCGTTCCGTTCGGCACTCGACATCATTGGCCAGCAACTGGGTAATCAGCAGAGTGACGCTGGCAGTCTGGCAGGGACGGGTGGAGGTCTGGGCACTCCGAGCAGTTTTTCCAACAACTCGTCCGTGATGGGTGATCCCCTGATCGACGCCAATACCGGTCCCGGTGACAGCGGCAATACCCGTGGTGAAGCGGGGCAACTGATCGGCGAGCTTATCGACCGTGGCCTGCAATCGGTATTGGCCGGTGGTGGACTGGGCACACCCGTAAACACCCCGCAGACCGGTACGTCGGCGAATGGCGGACAGTCCGCTCAGGATCTTGATCAGTTGCTGGGCGGCTTGCTGCTCAAGGGCCTGGAGGCAACGCTCAAGGATGCCGGGCAAACAGGCACCGACGTGCAGTCGAGCGCTGCGCAAATCGCCACCTTGCTGGTCAGTACGCTGCTGCAAGGCACCCGCAATCAGGCTGCAGCCTGACCGACAACCGCCTGACGGAGAACTCACGTGACCATTTCCCACCTTGGTAATGTTAAAAGCATCTCGCCGGAACTCGGGCAGGATGTGCCACAGGGGCTCGTTTCAGAACCGGCCCAGGCGGATGTCGACATCTTCACCGCTGCCACGCAGCCGGACGGCGTTTCAAGTGGAGCGCCGCTTTCCGAGCATATCGCCAGCGCAATTTCCGGCGGTCTGGGCGAAACCGAAAAAATGTCTCAGCAAGCGATGCGGTCGATGAAGAAAGCCTCTGGGACTGGAGACGCGCTGGATATCGCGGCGATGACCAGAACCTTGTCGCAATGCTCGTTGCAGACTGCGCTCACCACCAAGGTGGTGAGCAAGACTGCGCAGGCGCTCGACAAGCTGACTAACTTGCAGTAGAGGTTTCCGTGAAATTTCTGAGCGCAGGGCTGTTGCTGATTTGCATGGTGTTGCTCGGCGGCTGTAGTGATGAAACCGATCTGTTCACCGGCCTGTCCGAGCAGGACTCCAACGAGGTCGTTGCGCGCCTTGCCGATCAGCATATCGACGCGCGCAAACGTCTGGAAAAAACCGGCGTTGTCGTCACCGTCGCCACAAGCGACATGAACCGCGCCGTCAGAGTGCTCAACGCTGCCGGCCTGCCACGTCAGTCCCGCGCCAGTCTGGGGGATATCTTCAAGAAAGAAGGGGTCATTTCGACCCCGCTCGAAGAGCGCGCCCGCTACATCTATGCCCTGTCTCAGGAACTCGAAGCGACACTTTCGCAGATAGACGGCGTCATCGTGGCCAGGGTGCACGTGGTACTTCCGGAACGCATCGCACCGGGCGAACCGGTGCAACCTGCTTCTGCTGCGGTGTTCATCAAACACTCCGCAGCGCTTGACCCGGACAGCGTGCGCGGACGCATTCAGCAGATGGTCGCCAGCAGTATCCCCGGTATGTCGACGCAAGCGGCAGAATCGAAAAAGTTTTCCATTGTGTTCGTACCGGCTACCGAGTTTCAGGAAACCACACAGTGGGTCAGTTTCGGACCGTTCAAGCTGGACAGCGCCAATTTGCCGTTCTGGAACTTGATGCTCTGGCTGGTGCCGGCTGGCCTGGCGGTATTGCTGCTGATCACCGCGCTGCTGTTGCGCAGTGACTGGCGCGCTTCAGTGCTGCGGCGGATCGGCTTTGCCGGCCGGAGTCGCTCGACCGTACCGGCGCGCGCGTGATGGACCTGACCGCCGAGGACTATTGGACTCAGTGGTGGTGCAATCCCTGGCCATGGGCGCATCCGGGCTGGCAAAGCCGGTTCGCCGAGCGCTGCGGACTGACCGTCAGCGACTGTGAAGCCCTTATGGTCAGCCGTCACAGTGTGTTCCTGCAGAGTATCGGCATCACGCCAAGTCAACCGCCAATGCCTGCGGAGCCTGTTTTGAACTGGCTGGCACTGACGCCCGTGCAGCGTGATCAGGCGCTGGATCTGGCGCAGCGCATCTGTTTTTCCCGTAACGAAAGCGACGGCCATGACGGGCAGTGGTGCTGGGCGCTGACCAAAGCGTTGCGCCCCGGTGTCTGGCTGGAGCTGGAGCGTGAAGATGCGCGCTTGCTGTTGGGTGCCTGGCTCGGGCCTGAGTATTGGTCGCGATTGCGTCTGGCCTGGGCGCCCGATGAGGTCGCCGACAGACCTTGCGCGGCCCCCGAAAATAAACTTCAGACGTTGTGGCAGGCTGTTCTATGGCGTGTCACCGCGGCCTGAGTATCCGCTCCTCTCTGCACCAGGAATTCTCCCATGCTTGCCAAACGCAGTATTACTTTGACTGCCGACGCGGTGCTGCCCGAGCCGGTATTGCGCCGTGAAGACATCGCCAACAGTTTGCTGGCTCGCGACATTCTGACTGACGCGCGCCGTCAGGCGGAGCAACTGCTGGTGCTTGAGCAGGCTAAAGCCGATCATCGGCATCAGGAGGCGCTTGCGCAGTTCTGGGAGCGTGCCAATGCCTTTCTGGACGAGCTGCACGTTCAGCGCGAAGCCTTGCAGCAGCAGGCCATGACTGCTGTAGAGGAACTGCTGACTGAGGCATTGTGCCAGTTGCTCGACGAAACAACCCTTGCCGAGCGCGCTCGGGCACTGGTCAGGAACCTGGCAGCCAGTCAGCTCAACGAAGCAGTGGCCACACTCAGCGTTCATCCGGAGATGGCCGAGCCGGTCGCCGAATGGTTGGCAGAGAGCCGTTTTGCCGAGCACTGGGAGCTCAAGCGCGATGCGACGCTGACCACCGAAAGCCTGCGCCTGAGCGACGCCAACGGCGCTTTCGAAATCGATTGGGCAACCCTTCGCAATGGGCTGGCAGGCGCGGAGCCAGCTGCCTGAAACAGACTCTTGCGGCGAAAATGGAACCGCTCCACCTGTTTGCTCCACTCAAGGTTTGAACCTTTCTGCTGGAGTATCAGGACATGATAAATTTCAAATCCCTGCAAAATAACCTCGATTCCACGCTCACTCGCGCGTTGTCCGACGTGGATGACGTGCTGGACGGGGGCAATGGGCATTTCACCGCCGACGACATCGATGCCTTCAGTGAGGCGAGCCAGCAGGCTGCGGTCAGCTCCAACATCGCTGATCAATGCCAGCAGGCTGGTTATAAAATGACCAAAAATGTCATCGATGGATTTCAGTGAGTTCGAGGAGGTCGTCGGCCTGTGGCGTGATCAGCGTCCGGCGAGCCCGCTCGACTGCTGGGTCGACGACGCCAACGCACGGCTGGAAATGGTGGGTGGCGGAGTCCGTTGCAGCATCGAATTACTCGACCCCTATGACGCCAACGACCCCCAGCGTATCGAAGCATTGCTCAGTCACGGCGGTGCCAGCCTGGCGTGTGCCTGTGACGGCGCGTTCGCCATCGATCCGCAAACGCGCTGCATGGTGCTGGTCAGCTGGATGCCTGGCCCCTGCGGCCTTGCCGATCTGCTGAACCGTCTGGAAAGCCTGGCCAATCAGCGCGCGGCCTTGCTCAGCCTGATGCACACCACTCTGGTCAATTCCGTGCCCGCCTTAGCCGGGCGCACGACCCTCAATCACCGGCAACCGGGAGTTTGAAATGCGCAAGGCCTTGATGTGGTTGCCTTTATTGTTGATCGGGCTGTCCCCCGCCACGTGGGCGGTGACCCCCGAAGCCTGGAAACATACGGCTTACGCCTACGATGCCCGGCAGACCGAGCTGGCGACGGCGCTGGCCGACTTCGCCAAGGAATTCGGCATGGCGCTGGACATGCCGCCCATCCCGGGAGTCCTCGATGACCGGATACGCGCCCAGAGCCCGGAAGAGTTTCTCGATCGTCTGGGCCAGGAATATCACTTCCAGTGGTTTGTGTATAACGACACGTTGTACGTCAGCCCCTCCAGCGAGCACACCTCGGCACGCATCGAAGTGTCCTCCGACGCGGTGGATGACCTGCAGACTGCCTTGACCGATGTGGGGCTGCTGGACAAGCGCTTCGGTTGGGGGGTATTGCCGAACGAAGGCGTGGTTCTGGTTCGCGGCCCGGCAAAATATGTGGAACTGGTGCGCGATTACAGCAAGAAAGTCGAAGCGCCGGAAAAGGGCGACAAACAGGACGTCATCGTATTTCCGCTCAAGTACGCCAGTGCTGCGGACCGCACCATTCGCTATCGCGATCAACAACTGGTGGTCGCCGGTGTCGCCAGCATTCTCCAGGATTTGCTGGATACCCGTTCTCATGGCGGGTCCATCAATGGTATGGATCTGCTGGGGCGAGGCGGTCGCGGTAACGGTCTGGCGGGCGGTGGCAGCCCGGACACTCCGAGTCTGCCAATGAGCTCCAGCGGCCTCGATACCAATGCGTTGGAGCAGGGCCTCGATCAGGTGCTGCACTATGGTGGCGGCGGCAGCAAAAGCAGTGGAAAAAGTCGCTCTGGCGGGCGGGCCAACATCCGTGTAACCGCCGATGTCCGTAACAATGCCGTGCTGATCTACGACTTGCCCTCGCGCAAGGCCATGTACGAAAAGCTCATCAAAGAGCTGGATGTTTCGCGCAACCTGATCGAAATCGACGCCGTGATTCTCGACATCGATCGCAACGAGCTGGCAGAACTGTCCAGCCGCTGGAACTTCAATGCCGGGAGTGTCAACGGGGGCGCCAACATGTTCGACGCTGGCACCAGCTCCACCCTGTTCATTCAGAACGCCGGCAAGTTCGCCGCCGAACTGCATGCGCTGGAAGGTAACGGCTCGGCGTCTGTGATCGGCAACCCGTCCATTCTTACCCTTGAAAACCAGCCGGCCGTGATCGACTTCAGTCGCACCGAATACCTCACCGCGACCTCGGAACGCGTGGCCAATATCGAGCCCATCACCGCAGGCACCAGTCTGCAGGTGACTCCGCGCTCGCTGGATCACGATGGCAAGCCTCAGGTGCAACTGATCGTCGATATCGAGGATGGTCAGATCGACATCTCCGACATCAATGACACGCAGCCAAGTGTGCGCAAAGGCAATGTCAGTACCCAAGCCGTCATAGCCGAGCACGGTTCGCTGGTCATCGGTGGTTTCCATGGTCTTGAAGCCAACGACAAGGTCCACAAGGTTCCGTTGCTGGGCGACATTCCCTACATCGGCAAGCTGCTGTTCCAGTCACGCAGCCGTGAACTGAGCCAGCGCGAGCGCCTGTTCATCCTGACGCCAAGACTGATTGGCGATCAGGTCAACCCGGCTCGCTATGTGCAGAACGGCAACCCTCACGACGTCGATGATCAGATGAAAAGGATCAAGGAACGGCGTGACGGCGGTGAGCTGCCTACCCGTGGCGACATTCAGAAAGTCTTCACGCAGATGGTTGATGGCGCTGCGCCAGAGGGCATGCATGATGGCGAAACACTGCCCTTTGAAACCGACAGCCTGTGTGACCCGGGCCAGGGCCTGAGCCTCGATGGCCAGCGCTCGCAATGGTATGCCCGCAAGGACTGGGGTGTGGCTGTCGTGGTCGCGCGCAACAATACCGACAAACCGGTGCGGATCGACGAGAGTCGCTGCGGTGGTCGCTGGGTCATCGGCGTCTCCGCCTGGCCCCATGCATGGCTGCAACCGGGCGAGGAAAGCGAAGTGTATATCGCGGTACGTCAGCCACAGATATCGAAAATGGCCAAAGAGAGCCGGCCATCACTGCTCCGGGGGGCAAAGCCATGAAGATCAGCAGCGTTGCAGTCGTGTTGGTGGTGTTCGCTACCCTGACCGGGTGCGCCACCCACGGTTGTTCGGGAACTGCCTGCAAACGCCCGGACTCCACCAGCCGCGAACTGGTCATCTGGTGGCCTCCGGACATGCGTGACGGTCTTGACGACCAGGACCACGAGCGTGATTACACCGTCGTGAAGTTAAGGGACTAGACATGATCGAGGTCGAGGAGAAAACAGCGTTCTACTACAACGTTGCGGCGCAGAGTCCTGCGGTCTGGCCGGTGGCAAACGGAGTGTCTTTCGTCAGCCGGCGCGAGCATCATGACTGGGGCATTGCGCTGCACATCGAGGGTCGAGCGCTGCGTCCCGAACAACTCAGAGAGGCGCTGCAACTGAGGTTTTCACAAGCCGAACGATTCAATGACTACTTTCTGTTCCTGGATATGCGGCGTGATTTCGTGGTGTGGCACGCGGTGAGCGACGCCCCCTATGCCGTCACCAACCTGGATGATATCCGGCGAAACGAGCTGATACTGGCAGGCCTGGATCATCTGGCTTAGGAGATAACACCCGCGTGAAAAGAAGACCGCCCCATCTGGGGCGGTCTTTTTTTGCGCAGATGCAATCCAAAAGCATCAGGCAGTTACTGGTCATGCGGAGCTCGGTCGGTTTTCGACACTGCACAGCTGTCACCCCGGCAGCGAGCACTGCCATCAGGATGGGACGACCAGGCCAACTGCGGACGCCAGCGATAAAAAAGACCATAGCCGAGATCAAGCAGCGGCCTGGTCAAGCGCCATGGCATCGGAGCAGCCCCGACATCCAGGCCGCCAATGGGCAATGCAGCCCGGTATGACCCGGTATGACGCTGTCTGTGATTCATGCAGGCTTCGACGACCACGAGATAACGTCGGTTGAGGTCACTTGGCTGGAAGGGTACGCGTATGGCTAAACAGCCATCACAGCTCGACTTCGACCTGAATCACTTCATCGGTGACTTCGTCCAGTTGCCGAACCACTTTGTAGATGTGGCCGACAGCCTGCAGGGTGGGGCGGGGGATGTATTTGCCGACCTTGGAGCGGTACAGCGTGCGGGTCAGCCAGATGCTTTGCACCACCGGGATGCCGGCTTTTTTGGCCCGGGCAATCAATGCCAGGGCTTCCTCGTCTTCCCCTTTGCAATGAATCAGAGGCAGAGGCGTTTCGCCTGGTCGGTAATACAGGGCCACCGCATAGTGGGTCGGGTTGACCAGCAGCATGTCGGCGTCTTCCAACGGCTTGGGCGCAGCGCTGGGCTCCTGATTGAGGATCTCCTGGGCAAGTTGCCGACGATGGCCTTTGACGTGGGGGTCGCCTTCCGATTGCTTGTACTCTTTCTTGATGTCTTCGTGGCTCATGCGCAGTTTTTTCGCATGGAAGTATTTCTGCATGGCGAAGTCGATCATGGCGATCGCCAGCAGCAGTCCCAATATCACTCGCAAAATATGCCTGAACAGCTCGACCAACGCGTGCCAGTAGGTCGTCAGATCGCTGTTGGCCAGCACTGCAAGGGTACCCAGCACAGGTTTGACTTGCACATACAGCGTCGCGCCGATGGCAATGGCCTTGAGCACACTGAGCAGCAGGTTGAGCAGGTTTTGCCCGGAAAACATCTGTTTGGCGTGGGAAAACGGGTTGATCTTGTTGGGATCGATTTTCAGCGCCTTGGGCGCGAACAGAAAACCGATCTGCATCCAGCTACTGATCAAACGCATCAGCATCGCTATACCGACGCTGCACAAGGTAAAGCTGAGCAGTACGGAGAATCCTTCGCTGGCAATCAGCTCGACCGAGGCTGCAAAGCTGCGGTCGATACCTTGAAAGGACAGCGACAACAGCGCCTCCAGGCGGTTGACGCTTTCATCAGCCAGGGCCAGGGTAATTTCACTGACAGCCATCAGCACCAGCAGTTTGCCGAGGTCCTGACTCTGCCCGACCTGACCCTTTTCCCGCGCGTCACGCAGTTGCTTGGGCGTGGCCTTTTCGGTTTTTTCGCTCACGGCACTTGCACCAGAAGTGTCAGTAGCGACTTCAGATCAACCAGCTTCAATAGTTGACCTGTGCCCAGTTCCAGCAGCGTCGGCAGATAGATCAGCAGAAACGCGAGGCCGGCCATACTCTTGGCCGGCATGGCGAGGATCGAAACGTTCAGCTGTTGCGCATACAGGCCGATGATCGCGAACGCCGCTTCGATCAACAACAGCAGCGCAATGAAGGGCGCGGCGTACAACAGCATGTGCTGCATCGTCTGGTTCAACTGCTCCAGAAATACATCCAGGCCGCCAGCGTTCATGCCCGGCAGCCAGGCCGTCGGAGGCCAGACGCTGTAGCTGTCCCAGATGATCTGAGTCATCAGCGACAGCCCCCCGGTGAGGATGACCAGCATGATCAGGGTTTCTTGAAACAATTCGCCCAGTGGCGTGGCGTCAGGGCCCAGCGCCGGGTTCAACTGGCCGCCGCTGAGCGCACCGCGCTGGCTGTCGAGCAGTGCGCCGACCGAGGCGAACATCCAGAACGGCGCATACAGCAAAAGCCCCAGTAGGGTGCCGAGTACCGCTTCCTTGATCAGCAGGCCGCCGATTGCGAACCAGTTGTCGTCGAGGGACTCCAGAGCCCGGGTGATGGCCGGTGCCGGGATCATCGCCATCACCGCCACGACGGCATAACGCAACGGGCCTTTGAGGTATTTGAAGCAGAAGGCTGGCACCAGCAGCATGCAGGGCATCAGCCGCGCCATTGCCAGTCCCATGCCCAGCATGAATTGAAAGGCGCTGTGCGCGTCGAAGGGCATTTAGTGACTGACCCCGGAGCGGGCAATCAGGTCGAAGGCCATATTGATGAACTGGATCAGCTCGACGCCGATCCAGCGGCCGGTCATGGCCAGGGTCAGTCCGACGGCCCCCAGTTTGATGCCGAAGGGCAATGTCTGATCCTGAATCTGCATGAGTGCCTGCAGCAGCGAGGTGACCACACCCACCAGCACCGCAACGGCCAGCGGCGGGGCGGTCAGGATGACGACCAGAAACATGCCTTGCTTGAACAACGCCAACGCTTCCATGACCGCCTCACATATAGGAATAGAACAGGCTGTCGAGCAGACGTGACCAGCCCGATACAAGCACGAACAGCAGCAGTTTGAGCGGCAGCGACAGTGTCATCGGCGAGACCATCTGCATGCCCAGTGCCAGCAACAGGTTGGAGACAATCAGGTCAATGACGATGAAGGGGATATAGATCAGAAAACCGATCTCGAAACCGGCCTGCAGTTCCGACAGCACAAAGGCCGGGATCGCCAGCAGAAGATCGTTTTTGTTGGCCTGATCGGCCATTTCCTTGGGCCACATGCGCTGGGTATTTTCCAGCAGGTGGGCGACGACGTCCGGGTCGGTGTTGCGTGTCATGAAGCGTTGCAGCGGCTCGATGACCACTTTGAGGCTGCTCTGCAGTTTGTCGGCGTTGCTCAGTTCCAGCGGGTGTTCATGGACCCGCTGTTGTATGTCGTGCGCCACCGGGGCCATGACGAACATCGTCGCGGCCAGGGCGATGCCATACAACGCCATGTTCGGCGGTACTTGCTGAACGCCGATCGCGTTGCGGGTGATCAGCAGCGTCATGGCGATCTTCAGAAAGGCGGTGCAGACGATCAACAGGAACGGGATCAGCGACAGCGAGCCGAGAAACAGCGCCAGCATGATCGGGTTGACGCCCTCCATGATCATGAGCGCGCCACCAGCCGGGTAATCTGCAAACCGAGGCGGCCTTCGACGTCGACCAGTTCGCCTTCGGCAACCACCTGCTCACCGTGGCACAGCGTGGCGTGCCCTGGCGCGATGCCGCTGACTTCAAGAATGCTTCCGGTGTCCAGTCGACGCAGTTCGGCAAGGGTCAATCTGAGCTCGCCGCAGCGCAAGGTCAGGTCCAGCTCCAGTGAATCGAGCATCGGCGATTCATTGTGGTCTCCCGACTGCTCTTCATGCTCCGCGTCGCTGTCCGCGTAGCCGAATGCGTGCTCGGCGTATTCGTCGTCACGCTGTTGCTGATCAGCCTGTTCAGGCACCGGTTCTTCATAGTCGTCGAGCATCTCGACGTCGTCCTGATACAGATCTTCAGTACTCATGGTGACTGTGCTCCTCATGACTGAGCTGCAGAAAAAGATGCTGTGCCTGTTGGTCGGTGCGGGCCGCCCATTGACGGCCAGCGAGTGTCACGGACCCTTGTCCGGCGCTGTCGAAGCGGCAGCGGGCGGGCAGCACCACGTCACCGGGGCGTAGCGAGGCGATTTGTTCCCGGGTCAGTGACAGTTCGCCGACGATCAGCGGTGTCGACACCGACCAGGATTCGTCCAGGTTACGATTCAAGACCTGCCAGTCAGCCGAACCCAGAAGCCTGAGCAGGGTGGCGGGTGTGGCGTGCAGGCGGGTATCCAGTCGCTCGCTGCCCAGCCGCACGTGAACGCGGCAGCCGATGGCCAGCTCGGTCGGGGTATCGGAAAACGGCGCAACAGGCGCCAGCAGGTCGGCGACCACCGGGCTCAGGCGCTGGTTGAACAACTGCCAGTACCAGCCCTGGTGCTCGCCGCCAAGCGTGAAGGGCACTTCGCCCAGCAGGCTGAGCAACGCTTCGGCATCGCTCAGCAACAAGGGGCCGACCGCCGTATTCAACCAGACACCGTCTGCCGGTATCCGCGCGTCTTCCAGCAGCGGTAGCAGGCTCAGTTCGGCGTGCTGACCGCGGCTGCTGAAGCCCAGGCGCCGTCCGGCACCGAGTGCGCGTGTGGCTTGGGCCAGCAGAGCGTCGACCTTGCGCAGACGCAGGGCGCTCATGCTGTGAAGTCTTCATGCATGTCCAGTTCGACGTCCTGACCGAGCGCCTGTGCCAGCGATTCCCGGCATGCGCCGACCTGGCCCTGCAAGCGCTTGAGAACGTCACGCCGACCAAACCCCAGTTGAATACTCCAGCGGTTTTCGGATTTGCTGGCGTTGACCCGCACGCTCCCCAGATTGGGCATGAGCAGGCTGAATGCCAGCGGACCGTCTGGCTGATCGGGCAAGCGCTGAGCCAGCTCGTCGATCAACTGCGTCGGTACGTTTTCGGACTGTGCGGAGAAGGCCACACCGCTGCCTCCGAAGCCCTGCTGATCCGGCTCTTCGCCTACCTGCGGTATCAGCAGTTGCGAGAAGAACATGCCGTCGGCGCTCATCGGGCTGTCGGTCACTGAACGGTTCAGCGCGAAACGAACCTTCTGCACATCGCTCCGAGGCGTACCGGTAAAGGCTGGCGGCTGGTCATCGAACCTCGCGGGCTGACGCCGCGAAGGCAGGGGGCGCGAGGCGGCTGGCGGCGTACTCGGCGCGGGTGGCGCTTTGGCGGGGGTTTTGATCGGTGCGGTCATCGTCACTTAACCTTCTTCGTTGAGCGTCTCCTCCATGCAGGCGAGTTTCTCGACCGCGCGCTGAGACGCCTTGGCTTGCAGCCGTTTCTGTTCAAGCAACGCCTGTTGTTCAGCTACTCGCATTTGCTGTTGCTGCACCTCCTGGCGGATGTAAGCCAGGCGGTCGAGCATGGTTCTTTCCTTTTCGTGCCAGCCGTCCACATCAGTCAGGCTGAGAGTTCTTTGCAAATGCGCATGGGACAGACTCTCTCGGCGGCGCTTGTGGTTTTCGCGTTCCTGATTCAGCGACGCCCTGGTCTCTGCTAAGTGGTCGAGCATCGATTTCAGTTCCAACTGCGCCTGGCGATGAGCCCGCTCGGCACTGGCCTGACGATGTTGACGCAGTGGCGTGAGCAGACCGATCACCTGATGCAGAGCAACCTGTTGCGGGTCGTCTTCCAGTGGTTCGTCCATGGCTACTCCGGCAGTTGAGAGGTGAGTTGCAGCAGCCTGTCCAGGGTTTCCTGCAACGGCACGGGCTCACGCAGGTCCTGGCGCAGGAACGCGTTTATGGCTTCGTTCAGTTGCACGGCACAGTCGGTGACCGGGTCGGCCCCGGCCTGGTATTCACCCAGGCGCAGGAGCATTTCCACTTGTTTGTAGGCGGCCAGTAACTGGCGCAGGCGATTGTTCGCCCGTTGATGTTCACGACCGGTGACGTTGCTCAGAATCCGGCTGATGCTGGCCGACACATCGATAGCCGGGTAGTGCCCGCGCTCGGCCAGCTTGCGCGACAGTACGATGTGTCCGTCGAGCAATGAGCGCACTTCGTCGGCGACCGGATCGTTCATCGAGTCCTGTTCGATCAGCACCGTATAAAGCGCGGTGATCGAACCGTTCTCGCTCATCCCGGCGCGCTCCACCAGCCGTGGCAGCAGGGTGTACACCGAGGGCGGAAGACCGCCGCGCCCCAGTGGTTCGCCCGAGGCAATACCGATTTCCCGTTGCGCGCGGGCGAAGCGGGTCAGGGAGTCGAGCAGCAACAGCACTTTCTGGCCACGGGCGCGAAAGGCTTCGGCGATGGCGGTGGCGGTGAACGCAGCGCGGGCGCGCTCCATACTGGAACGATCGGAAGTTGCACAGACCAGCACCGAGCGGCGGCGCAGGGTTTCGTCCAGTTCGTGATCGAGAAACTCGCGCAACTCGCGACCCCGTTCGCCGATCAGGCCAAAAACGATGACGTCACAATCCATGTTGCGCGCCAGTTCGGCCATCAGTGTGGTCTTGCCGCAGCCCGCACCGGCGAATAGCCCGACACGCTGTCCCTCACCTAGCAGAATCGCACTGTCGATGGCGCGTATCCCGGTGGGCAAGGCCCGGGTGATGCGCGGTCGCTGGGTCGGCGGCAGGGCGTCGGCGATCACCGGCAGAGTCGTGCGGCGGTCTTCGGGGCCGGCGAACGCGCCGAGGCAATCGCCCATCAGCGGCCGCCCGAAACCGTCCAGTACACAGCCGAGCAGGCTGTCATCGACGCCGATCCGGTGTGCCACGCCCAGCGGACGGATCGGCGCGCCCACCTGAATACCGTCGGGTGGGCCCAAGGCACTGAGCAGCGTGCATTCCTGGGTGAAACCGACGATTTCGGCCAGCAGCAACGAGCCATCGGCTTTGCTCACTTCACAGAGATCGCCGACCTTGGCCGATGGAATCCTGCACTCCAGCAGAATCCCGCGCACGGCGCTGACCCGGCCAATGACGCGCACCGCGCAATACTGGCTCAAACGCTTGGCATGCGCGTCTTTCCACAGGTTCAGTGCTGCATTCACCAGTTCACCTCGATATGGCGATTACCGTCGAATTGCAGACGCTGATTATCGATTCGGGTGAGGCGCAGGCCATCCACTTCGTCACCTACGTAAACACGTCGACCGTCGGCAGTCACCAGATGCGCATGCGGCCCGGTCATGATCTGAACCACCACAAAGGGCAGGGTGTTGCGATTGCTGCCCACGTTGTCCAGGACGGTTACCGGCGAGTCATACAGCGCCTTGAAGCGCTGAAGCATGCGCTGGTAGACCAGCAGCGATTCTTCTTTCAGATCGCCGTTGAGGATCAGCCCGTCGGGCGTCTCTTCCACGCTGATGTCAGTCAGCAGGCGGTCGCTGAGCATGGTGCTCAACTGATGGCGGACGGCATCCGCGTTGCTCAGGCGTATGCGTTTGTCGGTCACAGGGTTTGCAGCCCTGGCTGGTGCCTTGGGCGTATCGGGCAAGGCCTCTGTTGTGGCGGCAGCCAGGTGTGCCGGGCTCTGATCCATCGCAATAGCAGGCGGGCGGGTCAGGCTCCAGGCGCTGCCGATGACGCCCACCAGCAGCCCGGCGATGATGCCCGTGGTGCGGTTGAGAAATTGCGAGCGGGACTTGACCTTCTCCAGCGGCACATCGTTGTGTGCCGGCCCGGATTCGGCCTCGGGCTGTTTGGGAAGCACGGCGGGCACCGAGGGCCACTCATCGCCCGCAGGCGAAACGCACAGCCACACCGAACCCAGCATGAAAGCGTTATTGAGCGTCAGGTCGATGCTCGGCCGGGCGTTGCCCTGTTCGTCGCAGACCGCGCCTTGTTCAGCGTTCAGTGTCCAGTTGTCGTCGACACGTTGCAGGCGGCAATGCAGGCTTTCCACGCCCGCATCGTCCAGCGCCAGATCGTGTTGCCCGGCAGAGCCAATCGACCATTGCTCACCGATCAGCGGTAATGCCGCGCCTTGGTGCTGGCCATTCAGTACGCGTAATTCAAACATCTGAAAGTCTCCGTGCATTCAGGCCTTGCAGGCTCAGGCAGCGTGCTCGTTGTCCAGCGGCTCGAGATCGTCTTCAAGGTCGAATCGACCCATGACCTTGACCTTGGCCGCGTTGCTGATTTCCGCAAAAGATAGTACGGGTACATGGTAGAACTCCTCCCTCAACAAGGTACGCAGAGGGCTGCGCAGATCCTGTGCCACCAGCAGAACCGCCTGTTCGGGAGCTCGTACCGGGAAGGCAATGTGCAGCTGTTGCACGAGCATCTGGCTGGTCTCGTTGCTCAGCGCGAAGAATGTTTCGGTTTGCGTCTGGCGCAGGCCATCGCGCAACAACCCCTCGCTTTCCGGCGTGAGCAGCCACACTTGCAGGCCTTCGGCACCGCAGTACTGGTGGTAGATCTGCGACTTGAGCGCAATGCGCACATAGTCGGTCAGCACATTGGTATCGCGTTCATGCTGGCAGTGCTCGATCAGGGTTTCGGCAATGACCCGGATCGCCCTCAGCGGCACACACTCCGAGGCCAGGCGTTGCAGGACGGCCGAGAAGCGCGTCAGGGTGAGGACCCGCTGCATTTCCTGAGCGAGTTCCGGTTGCTCGGACTCCAGCCAGCTGAGGATCGCTTTGGTTTCCTGCAAGCCGATGAACTGCGGCGCGCAGGACTGCAATGCACGCTCCATGCGTTCGATGATCAGCGTCGTGGAACTGACCGGGTTCAATTCGCCAGACTGCTCGGCAGGCAGCCAGACCCATTGATCTTCCTGGCGGTCGGTATTTCCCGGGATGGCCGCTGGAAGGTTTTCGCCTTCCAGCTGGCGCGCTTCCACGGCGACATGGCTCTGCGTGAAGGTGGCCTTGAGCATCGGTACGTCATAGACGGTGAAGCGAAACTCGTCCGGGGCAATGTCATCGACATGCTCGATGATGAACGAAGGCAGGGTCAGGCCGTACTGCACCACCAGACGGTTGCGGCGCTTGCGTATTTCGCTGACCAGCGCTTCGATCTGTGCGCTGTCCTGACCGGGGTGGAATTGCAGCACAAACTGGCGGCTGGGCGAAAAGGTACGCAGGTCTTCCTTGCCGTTCATTTCTGGCGCCACAGCGGCTGTACGTTGCTCATCGGCCTTGGGTTTTGCCCGTTGCAACTGCAGCAGTCCACCGGCACCGCAGATGATCGCGATGGTAATGAAAACACCGGTCGGCATTCCCGGCAGGGCCGCGAAGCCGAGCATGGCCACCGAGGCGATGATCCAGGCCTTGGGCTGGCTGGTGATCTGCTCGGCGATCTCGCGGCCAATGTTGGCTTCCACACCCGCCTCGGTGTTGGGCACGCGGGTGATGATCATGCCGCTGGTCACGGAAATCAGCAGCGCAGGAATCTGCGCGATCAGGCCGTCACCGATGGTCAGCACGGTATACAGCTGCAAGGCGTCGCCCGCCGCCATGTTGTGTTGCAGCACGCCGATGGAAATGCCGCCGATCATGTTGATGGCAACGATGATCAGGCTGGCGATCGCATCGCCGTTGACGAACTTCATGGCGCCATCCATCGCACCGAACAACTGGCTTTCCTTGTTCAGTTCAGCGCGTCGTTTGCGGGCCTCGTGGACGGTGATCAGGTTGGCACGCAGGTCACTGTCGATGGACATCTGCTTGCCGGGCATCGCGTCCAGGGTAAAACGCGCACCGACTTCGGCGACCCGTTCCGAGCCTTTGGTAATCACTAGAAAGTTGACCACCGTCAGGATCAGGAAGATCACCAGACCCACCGCCAGATTGCCGCCCACCACAAACTGCCCGAACGCCTCGACGATGTGTCCGGCGTCCTGGTTGAGCAGAATCAACCGCGTGGTGGAAACCGACAGGGCCAGACGAAACATCGTGGTCAGCAGCAGCACGGCAGGGAAGGTCGAGAACGCCAGTGGCCTTGGCAGGTGCATCGCCAGCATGATCAGCAGGCAGGAAATACAGATGTTCACGGCGATCAGCACGTCGATCAACCCGGTGGGCAGCGGCGTGATCATCATGAACACGATGGCGATCACAAAAAACGCACCGACCAGTTCCGAGCGGCGCATGGCCGACAGCGCGACCATGTTCAGAAAGTTGATGACCCGGTTCATCAGGCAAGCCCCTCGTATAGTTGCTTCTGTTCCTTATGCGTAAGCTCGGCCATCAGCGTGAGTAGATTATTCAGCGCGGCCTGGCGGCTTTTCAGGTCCCGCCAGAGCAGGATCGGCAGTTGCATCAGCATCGGCCGCAGGCCATTGAGAAACGCCAACTGGTGTTCGAGTTTGTTGCCCCCGATGTGCTGGGTCAGCTGCAAGGTCTGATTCACGTTCATGCCATTGGCCGTCAGGGTCAGCATGTGTTTGAGGAAGGCCGGAGGGTCCACGGTCAGTTTGGGATTCTTTTTGCGCATGCGTCCCAGCAGGTGTTCGCAACCGCGCAGCAACGTAGTGACATGGCGCGCGGTGGTCAGGCCATGCATCAGCGTGCGCAGTTGTTCATGGGAAGCCGACGGAGTAATCGCCGAAAGATCGTCGGCGATGGCGATGCGCATGTCGCGCAGGTTCAGGTCGAACTCGCCGGGTTCCTGTTGCTCGCCGATCAGGGCTTCGATCAAGCCCGTGACGTTGGGTTGTCCCGACACCGCTACGCCATATAGATTGCGCAAGGCAGTGCGGCGCTTGTTGTCGATGTTCTGGCGCCCGAAGGCTCTTGCGGTATTGATACCGGCGCGGGCGCGCGGACCGAATCGGCGGCGCAGATGTTTAAGCGTCTGGGTCAGCGCTGCATATTCTTCTTCAGCCCCATCGTCTTCTGCCTGTTTGCGCGCTGCCTGCAACACCACGTGAGCCTTGGCAGCGTCGCCGTCAGCGAATTCCAGAACCTGTTCCAGATCGGCGTCGTTGTCCTGCAGCAGTTTTTTGCGCAGCAGTCTGGCGGCGTTATCCAGCCCGGTGTCGCTGGTGCTCATCAGCAACTGATAAAGCTCGCCCAGTTTGACGGCCCGCGACTGCAACGCGTTCCTGCTCGCGATCAGCTCTCGCTCACGCAGTATCCGGCTGTGCTGCACCAGCGCTGCGGCGAAGCGCGAGACCTGCAGTGACGAGGTGCCTTTTTCATCAGGCAACCCGCTGCCGGGAATCGCTCGCGCAGCCGGTGTGATGGCGCGGATTGGCGCTACCGGACGAATGGGTAATGTAGGCGGGGCGACGATTTTCATAGGACGATTCTGGGCCTGGTCATGACCGCTGAGTGGGTCATTGACGCGCTTCGGTTCCCTGGTGCCGAAGGCTTATGCGTTTGTGCCAAAAGCTGCAGAGCCAAAAACCGTGTTGCGCAAAAAAATGTATTTCAAAGAATTTCAAATTTTAAAATAGTCTTATAAAACAGATGCTTATAAATATTTTTTGGCTGGCATGGTTATCGCTATAGGGCTTGCACTCCATCAAATGAGGCAAGCCCATGCTCCCGAATCTTGTGATCCTTGATGTAACCGAACCACGCAAACCATCCTCGTCCGCTGGTATTCGTCAATTGACGGCCGATCAGATCCAGATGCTCAGGGCGTTCATTCAGAAGCGGGTAAAGAACGCCGATGATGTGGATGACATCCTGCAGTGTGTGTTTCTCGAAGCGTTACGCAATGAGCACAAGTTTCAGCACGCCAGCAAACCGCAAACCTGGTTGTGTGGCATTGCACTGAATCTGATCCGCAACCACTTCCGCAAAATGTATCGCCAGCCTTATCAGGAAAGCTGGGAAGACGACGTCCATACCGATCTGGAATGGCACGGCGATATTACTCATCAGGTAGACGGGCACCGGCAGTTGGCACGTGTCATAGAGGCCATCGATTGCTTGCCGACGAACATGCAGAAGGTCCTGGAAGTTTCGCTGGAAATGGACGGCAATTATCAGGAAACCGCCAACACGCTGGGTGTCCCGATCGGCACCGTCCGCTCACGGTTGTCCCGGGCACGGGTGCAGCTCAAGCAACAGATAGACCCGTTTGCCTGAGTGGTTATCTGTCTGGAACCAACTCGCACGCAAAACCACACAGTTGCCATCCCTCACCACTTGGATGGCAACCATGCGTATATCCAGTTCTCCCAGTCCTGCCCTCGGCAGCATCGTGAATCAACCCACCTCTGGCGAACTGGCTGCTGAGACGCCATTGGCCAAAGCCTCGCTCACGCAGAGCGGCGCAGGTGGTGGTCAGGCTTTTGTACAGTTCGGCCAGGCCAACGACAGCCCATCGTCCTTTTCGGGAACCGAGCAAAGCGGCTCATCGCTGATGAGTCTGCTGACTCGCAGCAGCAGTAGCGAAAGTACCTCAAGCGTCGATCAGGACAGTGATCAGGTGTCCCCGATGACGTCGGTCTCGTCAACCGCGAGCGCGTCACCCACGGCGGCCTCCAACCCGGCGAATGCACCGAGCGCGACCGATGCAGCGTTTCTCGATAACTCCGAATACTCTTCGCCCGAGGCGCTCAAGCGCTGGGAACCGATGGTTGCCAACCTGCCGCCCGAAGAGCGCGAGCAGGCCGCCAAAGAACTCAACCGGCCCATCGCCGCAGCCTGGATGGCCAGAGAGAATGGCCCCAACGCCGAAAAGGCGATGGCGTTCATCAATGCCAATCCTGCGTTGAAGACGGCGGTCGACGTCGGCAAGGACGGCGGTAATGCAGATGGCAAAATCACCAACAAAGACCTCAAGGCGTTCGCCAAAAACATGGAGAAGGCGGCCGACAATGCCGACAAAGACGTGGCCAAGTACATGGAAGACAACCCCGGCGCCGATCCTCAATCCCTTGAAATGGTGCGCAGCGCAGCGGTGATGCGCGCCAATATGCCGTTGGCCACGGCTGCCGACCCTCATCATGCAGTCGGGGCGGCGGACAAGACCGATGTCGATGGCAATGTCAGCGCCGAGGGTCTGAAAGCGCTGATTAAAAGTAACCCCGGGTTGTCAGGTACGCTCAAACAGTCGTCCAACATGTGGTCGCAGGCGGGCTTCCTCAGCCAGGTGGATGAAGCCGGTCTGACCGGGCGCAAGAAGGCTGCGCATAGTCCCGACCAGGTGTTCGATGCGTCCAATATGAGCGAGTGGATCAGAAAGAGCGCTCCCAAAAATGGTGGCCAGTTCGCCAGCATGCTCAGCGACGCCGCGACGTTGAATTCGGTAGCCGGTATCGATATCAGCAAACTCAACGCCCAGGTTTTCGAGAAGCCCAAGGCTTACACCGGCGCGCAGAAGGCCGCTGTGATGATCAAGTTGCAGCAGACTCAGCAGAGCGTGATAGCCGGGCGGGATTTGCGCAATACCGAGAAGACCGAGGCGGGCCTTAACGAGCGAATCGCTCAGTTGCAAGCCGATCCTGACGTTCAGGAGTACCTCAACAAAAGTATTCCCGAACAGGAGCGCAGCCTGGTCAGCAGCGATTCGGCGCTGCAAAAGGCCGTGACTGAGCAGGTTCAAAACGTCAACAGCGGAAAGGCCTTGCAAACCGACCTGGCAACCGCAGACAAGGCCGTCGACAAACACAACCCCGACCCCGATTACAGCGGCGCCATCACCGGTCTGTCGGCTCAACTGCAACTGCAAAAAGACCTGTTTCCCGATGCCCAAGTGCCCACTGCCCAGCAAGTATTCAACAACCAGCCTGATGAAGTGCAAACGAAGATTGCCGATTCCTACGTTCGCAACTTCAGCGAAGGGGGCGCTCTGAAACAACTGCTTGGCCAGAAAAAGTCTGACGCCGGTGAGTCTCTGCAAACCGCAGATAACCAGAAAGCGGCGTATGAAAGCGTGCTGCCCGCTGATTTCGTTAATGGTGAGCGTGAGAGCTACACGGCCAGCACCTTGTCCGAACTGCAGAACTCCAAAAAAGGCCGCAAGTTGCTGGAGGGCAAGACCGATGAAGAGGGTGGCCCTTCGCTGGCCGAGCAGCTCGCCGAGCAAGGTATCGGAGGCAAGGCATTCAATTCGGTCATGGGCTTCGCGTCAGTGTCTGACAGGCTCGCCAGCGGCGACAAGCTGGGCGCGGCTCAGAGCATCATCGACAGCTCCAGGTTGGGTGCGGAGGCAATCAAGGGCGGCATAGACACCGGCGCGAAAATGATGGGTCGCGAGGCGTCTGCCGGCCTTGGTCGTCTGGGCGGGCAGATGATCGGCCGCGCTGTCGGCCTGGTTGCCGGCGAAGCCACAGGACTTGCCGCAGGCGCAGCGCTGGGCGCTGCAATCCCGGTGATCGGCTGGGCCATCGACGGCGCCATGGCTTTGGGTTTTGGTATTTCGGCGATTATCGACGCAGTCAAAAAGCACAAGGCACAGAAGGCGTTTGATCATAACGTTGACCCGGTGCTGGATCAGTTCGGGATTGACAGGGCGCATTGATAGCAGGGAAGAGGTTGAACTCTTTTTCAAGCCTCTTCCTCTTGTGCTGTGTATGAGGTGCTTGTATTGTTCCGCCCGTCTTCAATCCTAGGGTTTTTTACTTGCCAGGAAAGTATTGGCATGTTGATGCCGAGGTTGAGGAACACGTTGCCCATAGGCAGCGGTTGGCAAGTTTATCCAGTGTCGCGTTCGGACCCATCAGGCACCTACTCAAAAATAATTCAAAAGCCCGCGGTGAGCGGGCTTTTTCATATTGATTGCTCCTGCGTTGTCGTGCGTAGGCAGAGACCGTCTGTTTATCCTCATTCGTGATGCGCGCGAGCAGGTTCCTCGCCAACGGGCTTATCACAAGACCACTCATAGCCCTCTACCCAGTCGGTGATAAAGGCTCCGGAGAAAGCGGTTGGAGACCAAAAAACCGATCAGAGGCTGATTCAGCATTCAGGCTGCGGCGCTCAGTACTGTTCCGGCTTTTAATGAACTGCTAAACATCCCTGAAATAGAAAACGCCCGATGCGGTGCATCGAGCGTTTTAAGTGTGAAACAGGTATAAATCTATCTCAGGACCACACAGGTAATAAGGGCAGTGAGTGTGTCAGCTATTTAGCCCCGATTTCAGTTTCGCGCCCTGAGCGCCGGATTTTCCGGGTCATAGCCTCTTTCTGCCAGCGCCATTTTGAGTCTGTTCTCCATGGGGCCCTGGCCTTTCAAGGCATCCATGATAACGTGTGTTCTCGCCTGTCCGTGGCTGGAAGGCTGCCCTTCAACCGACTCGGCATAAGAAAGACCGAGACCCGTCGACTGCATGCTTAGCGGTGTATGTTCGACGAATCCTTCAGGAGGGATACCGCTCAGCTTTTTCAGCTTTTCGCCCAGTTTTACTGCTTTTGCAAGATCACCATTTATGTAAAGAATGGCAGAGTCAGTTTGCTGGCCATATTTTGCCGGACCGACGACTTTACCTTGTGTCACAGATTTGTGCTTGTCCATCAGGGTTGCCATTGCGAGGGCCAACTGCGCTCCATATTTAGGTTCTACACCAATGGTAAGTCGTCCCGAGTTTGTCTCAGGTGCGCGTTGGTCTTTAGGAACCATTCTAAAAAAGCCGGTTCTGGCATTTCTGTCTTCAGCGATGTATCGGCCCAGATCAAGCTCTTCCTCTTCCCGATCATCATGGATCTGCGGGCGTATGATAAGGTTTTTCTTGTTATCGAGAGCCTGTAGCGTTTCCAGGTAATGTTCTTGCTCTGCCGCATTCATAGGCGTTGTGTCTGGCGTGTCCCTCTTGTAGATCATGTAGATACCGATTTCGGTATCGCGCCCGAGCGCCTCAGCTTTTTCAGCCCATTGCTGGAAGCTGGCAAATGTCTGTTTTGATGTCAGTCGGCTGTCGGCAGCCTTGATTGCGGCGCCCACAGCGCTACTTCCGCCCTTCTCCAGATCGAAGCGTCTGCCCAACATTCTGTCCAGGCGTGGAACTGCCGCCGCTTTCTCGTTGAGTACCTGGGCTATTTGGGCACGCTGGCTTTGTCCGCCAATAAGATGCGCTGCGCCTTTGAAGAACTTGTCTGCTTTGGACTGTTGATCGGGTCTGAGGACCGCGATTGAGCCGTCAGCGGCCGCACGAATCTCGTAACGCTTGCCGTTGACTTCCAACTGACCCTCGGATTTGATTGCCTGAATATCAACGTTTGAATGTCTGAGCGCTTCTACGCTGGAGAAGCGTGCATGGATAGGGTTCACTAAAAGCTCCTTACGCTAAGCAAGAGTAGTTGAAATACGTCGGAAGATTGAAAGCGCGGTCACGTGCGGGCTTCTCGCCAACACTTCATCCATTCGACCAATCCTGCAATTTCGAGCTTCAGCATCTCCACGCTGACTTTTTCCCGCGGGATGCTTTGGTAAGCGTGGTACAGGCCGCTTTGCTCATCCCAGCCAATGCCGGGGCCGGCATTCACAAGGGGGTTGAGAGCGCCAGCCAACAGGCGCTGCAAGGGTAGATCCTCGTGTGGCTCAAGCAGACCAATCAGCAACAAACGTTGATGCGTGTCGTCGCGCAACAGCGTCAGAGCGAATGCCTTGTCGATGATCATGTTGCACGCACCCTTATCGTCAAACGCCAAGGCGGGCATCTCCATGCATCTTGAAAAGTCATCAAGCAACGTTTTGTAGAAAAGGCTACTCATAATCGGTTCGCCACTGTGGATTTGTCGGGTGGGTGGCAAATTTTCCCGATAAGGTTCCATGCGCGTACAGAAACGTCAGGCAGACGCCCTGTCAGTGCTGACGTTTCGAAAGGTTCAAGTGATTAGGGGAGCGGCATTTGGAGGTCTTCGGCCACTGCTCATCGAAGGCATGTGTGTAACGACGAATGTTTAATGCAGGAAGGCTTTGCTGGACGTTTAGCACTCTATTCCGAGAAAGAGGCGGAAGAGCGAGGATTGGATCAAGGCACTTTCCACCAGACGAAAAAAAGACCTTGAATTTCAAGGTCTTTTTTAAAGGTGGTGCCCCGAGGGGGACTCGAACTGTTGGCCTGTGAGACCCTATTCTAAAGGAGTGTGTTGGTTTTGACCTCTTCTCTACTCATAATTCTACTCACATTTGTATGGGGCAGTCGCTTGCTGACAGCTGATCCCAATCCCTCAAGGTTACAGCCATTCTTTGCCTGGCTTTGCCAGAATATGCGGCCATATGTAGCTATCATCCCCAGACAAGATAAATTCGCTGAAATGTCGAGAGTTCTATGTCCGAGCAGACTTCATGGGTAAATGATGCATTCAGTGCAGGAGGCGTGATCGCCACAGTTGTGACGGCGGTCGCCACGATATTTCTCTGGCGGGTCACCAAGCTGCTGGCAAAAGAAACCACCAGGATGGCTGAGGCATCAGACCAACCTCATGTTGTAGCGACACTCACTCCCAACCGTTGGTCATTGCAGCATTACGATCTAGCGGTTGACAATACCGGTAATGCCACCGCTTACGACATTAGAATTGATTTCAATCCTCCACTCGAAAACGGCCAGGGGAGGCAGAAAGACGCGAAAATTCCTTTTGAGCGGGTTAGCGTTCTTAAGCCGGGCCAAGGGCTGCGCAGCTATCTCGCTGACATAAATGTACTTCGAGGCAAGTCGTTTGAGGTGACAATTTCGTGGCGGCACGGCAGCAAAGCTAAGCCTAGGGAGGCAAATGTCTACACGCTGGATATGGCGGATCATTTGGGGACAAGCTCACTTGGGAGGGACCCGGCGTTAGGCGTAGCACGAAGCCTTGAGGGGATTGAGAAAAGCCTATCTAAGCTGGTGGGATCAAAGCATCTCAGTGTGGATGTCTACACAACTGAAGATCGAGAAAAGGAAAGGCAGATGACTTTGGATGAACTGAGGAGGATTGAGGAGCGATTGGACGCCGCCAAGCTTGCGCTCGCCCAGTCATCTGAGCAAGCATCTAATAAAGACACTGATCCCAGCCTTGGGACTTGAGGATTCAGTCAGCTATGTCCACCTAATGGCACCGTGCTTTGGTCTGCCGAGGGGAGTCCAGGGTCGGCCAGCGCGGGGCACAGTGCTGCGAACAAATAGCCTACCCACTTACGTCTTTTTGCGTATTTTTCTCGATCCTGGTGCTCAATACGTCAATGCGAGAGAGTCTGACCAGCGCTTTAGGCGCGGGCCTTGATGAGATGACTTTTCCTCGTTTGCCCTAGCATCGCCGTATAAGTCGTCTATTGTTAAGAATTTCGGCTCGCACCCCGTGGGCGAAAGTTAATGACTGCCATACAGTCAAGGATAGATGTATGCGACTGAAAACTTTAAAGATTCAAAATTTTCGAGCGGTCAAAGGCGAGAAGAATGAAATTGAATTTGATGACAATAATATAATTTTTCTTTTTGGGAAAAATAATATAGGGAAATCCAGTGTCTTACGGGCATATGAGTATTTTGCGTCGCCTAACAAACAAGCGCTGATTACAGATTTCCATCATCAAGATCCAAAAGATTGTCCTATTATTATAGAGGCCGTTTACGTCAAGGATTCCACGGATGACGAAAATTTTAATAGTAAGGGGCTTAATAAGTGGGTTTCGGAAGTTACTGGCGAAGTTCGATTTAGGAAGACATGGGTAAGTCCTAATACGGCTGCCTCGAAGGAAACCTTTAACCCCGTCCAAGGTGAGTATGTGGCTGGGGGATTCGGCGGCTTGGAGCAGATTCTAACAAGTGCTACTCCCTCTATAATTTTCATAGAGGCTATGCCTAATATCAAGGATCTCACGGAGTGGCTCGAGAAAGAGATAAAGAATAAGCTACTGAAAACTCTTAAAGATAGTCATGAGGCTGAATACAGCGCTGCTATCAATGCAATCCAAACTTTACAGCAAAAAGTGGAGGGGGACGACTATCTTGGGAGGATTTGCGCTGGTGCAAATGAAAACTTTGCAAAGACATTCCCTGAGCTCGAGTTGAAAATCGTTACTAATCCATATAAGGAGACCGATCTAACTAAAGCGATTGAGAAAGACTTCAGCATTTTTATTGGCGATAAGCCTAGCGGCAGGCCCGTTAACGTCACAGACGAAATTGCGGTTTTGGCCGATGCTTTGGATACTCTGGAAAAGTTGAAGGAGGACCAGGGTGAGGTTGCTAATGCAGAAGTTGAAGCAGAACCCGCTTATAGAGGGAGACAGTTCGACCAGCATGGTCACGGTTTGATACGTCAGGCGATAATAAACTTACTGGGTATCTTTAAAGAAACTAAGGCCGACGGCAAGCATATAATCTTGTTTGAGGAGCCAGAGCTATATCTACACCCTAGTAATAAGCGCCGGTTCCGTGAGGCTCTGTATGACTTGGCTGGACAAAACTCTTACCAGATACTTTGCGTCTCCCATGATCCACAGTTAATCGATCTTGCCAAGCCACATACTTCACTTGCCAGATTCGTTAAGCACAAAGATGGTACCACTTCAATCCACCAAGCTGGTCACGGTCTGTTTGACAGTGATGAAGACACGAAAAACCAAGTTCAAATGCTCAATAGGTTTGATCCTCATGTATGCGAATCTTTTTTCGCGGATGAGGTAGTCATGGTTGAAGGGGATACCGAGGCCATTGTGGTTCGTGATATTCTTGATAGATGCTTTAATAAATCAGAAGTTTTTGTCCTAAATACTGGTTCAAAAAATAACATGCCTTTTTTTATTAAAGTATTAAGTCATTTTAAAATTTGTCAGCATGTTATTCATGATTCAGACGAAAGGTATCTTTACACGGATGGAGTACTGTCTCTCAATAATGATAAGAGTCCAAGGAAAAACAGTGCCTGGTCTTTAAATACAAGTATCTGGGACGAGCTTGTTGAAGCTAGGGCAAGCGGATGCACGGCTGTCCGCTACGTTTCGATTAGAAATTTCGAGGACACGCATGGCTATGTTTATGATAAGTCTCTCGGTAAGCCGCTATCAGCATTTAACTACGTGCGCAGTATAGATGTGGAGGATAAAAATATTCCGATAGTCAAATTTGTTCACTGTATTGCGGGTGTAGAAAGCCTCGAGGAAGAACACACGCCAGAGTTTCTCGATGGCAACGTAAAAGAGCCTTTTTGATATTAATTGGCTTCTCAGCTTGGCCCGAAAGTGGTGGGGTATAGGCTTGCAGGCTAACCTCACCCCACTCTATTGTGTCGCTGGAAGCGGTACGGCTTGCATCTTCCTGCTGCTTCTTGATGGCTCGACTCAGTATCCTAGGGCGAGAGTCGGGGGCTGGCCCTAAGCGCTTCGATTGCGTCCTTGTGGCTCATTCCGCTGGCTAGCAGTATGTCGATCTCCTTGCGGATCTGGTCGCGGCAGGCAGCTTGATAGAGCAGTGAGCGGCTGTGCGCGATCCGGTTTAGTGCTTGCTGGATCGGTTTCGGAAGGGTGTCCGATTTGAGAGTATTCATGAGACTTCCTCTAGGCGAAGCCGTAAATTCGACTTCGCCCAATCTGATCACGTAGTAGCAGGGGTGCTGAGTGTCACCAGGCGCATCGATGTCGACGCATACACTGCCAAGCCTGCGCGCAGCTCCGCGAGGATGGTCACCAAGTTGCGGCGGAAGTTGTCGCCGTCCATTCGGCTTGCCTCAACAGTAACCTCCTGGCGATCAAGCAGAGCGGTGGTGGTGTCGAGGATCAGCGCTTTACCCTCTGGCATTCCCATGGTGACAACTACCGGCGTACCCACAGGCTCGGTGGTCCTGGCGGGCGTCCTCGCGGCGCTCTCTGGCTTTGGCGAGCGTCACGGTGGGGTAGGCGCCAAGCCCCATCATTTTGGATTTGCCACCGAGACGGTAACGGAATCGCCAAAGCTTCGAGCCGCCACGTGTGACCTCAAGGCAAAGGCCAGCGGTATCCGTCAGACAGTAGAGTTTTTCGCGGGGCTTTGCTGTACGAGCGGCTGTGTCAGTGAGAGCCAAGGCAAACCCTCTGGGCTGGCGCTGGCGGGGGATTTTCCCGTCAGAGTGTGAGTAGAAATCTGGATCGAACTCGATCTACTCACAATAAACTGGGCTTGCAAGGGATTCGCTGGGAAAGCTGGGCAAAAAAAAACCGGCTCGTGGGCCGGTTTATCTGGTGTTCCGGGTCTGGTTGGGACCTCTGGATACTGCTATGTGGTGCCCCGAGGGAGAATCGAACTCCCACTTCTTTCGAAAACGGATTTTGAATCCGCCGCGTCTACCAATTCCGCCATCAGGGCTCAATGGCGGCGAAGTATAAGGATGAGTTTTCTGTTGGTCAACAGGGATTTACGCAGGTTTTTTACTAATGCCGTCAAACCGGATAAACTTCCCGGCCCTGCTAAACGAACCCGATCATGCGCGTCGCCGACTTTACCTTCGAACTCCCCGATTCCCTGATTGCTCGCCACCCGCTGGCCGAGCGTCGCAGCAGTCGTCTGTTGACCCTCGATGGGCCGACGGGCGCGCTGGCACATCGTCAATTCACCGATTTGCTCGAGCATTTGCGCCCGGGCGATTTGATGGTGTTCAACAATACCCGGGTCATTCCCGCACGTCTGTTCGGGCAAAAGGCCTCCGGCGGCAAGCTGGAAATTCTGGTCGAGCGCGTGCTGGACAGCCATCGTGTGCTGGCGCATGTGCGTTCGAGCAAGTCGCCCAAGCCTGGCTCGTCGATTCTGATCGACGGCGGTGGCGAGGCCGAGATGGTGGCGCGGCACGATGCGCTGTTCGAGCTGCGCTTCGCCGAAGAAGTACTGCCGTTGCTGGAGCGTGTCGGCCATATGCCGTTGCCTCCTTATATAGACCGTCCGGATGAAGGCGCGGATCGCGAGCGTTATCAGACCGTATACGCGCAGCGTGCGGGTGCTGTGGCTGCACCGACTGCTGGCCTGCATTTCGATCAGCCGCTGCTCGAGGCGATTGCCGCCAAGGGCGTCGAGACTGCGTTCGTCACGCTGCACGTTGGCGCGGGTACATTCCAGCCGGTGCGCGTCGAGCAGATCGAAGATCATCACATGCACAGCGAATGGCTGGAAGTTGGCCAGGACGTGGTCGACGCTGTGGCCGCGTGCCGTGCACGGGGCGGGCGAGTGGTTGCCGTCGGGACCACCAGCGTGCGCTCGCTGGAGAGTGCCGCGCGTGACGGCGAACTGAAGCCGTTCAGCGGCGATACCGACATCTTCATCTATCCAGGCCGGCCGTTTCACGTGGTCGATGCCCTGGTGACCAATTTCCATTTGCCTGAATCCACGCTGTTGATGCTGGTTTCGGCGTTCGCCGGTTATCCCGAGACGATGGCGGCCTACGCGGCGGCCATCGAGCACGGCTACCGCTTCTTCAGTTACGGTGATGCGATGTTCATCACCCGCAATCCCGCGCCGACGGCCCCACAGGAATCGGCACCAGAGGATCACGCATGAGTCGCACCTGTCGTATGTCTTTCGAGTTGTTGGCCACCGATGGCAAAGCCCGTCGCGGTCGGCTGACCTTCCCGCGCGGTGTGGTGGAAACCCCGGCGTTCATGCCGGTGGGCACCTATGGCACGGTCAAGGGCATGCTGCCGCGTGATATCGAGGCCACCGGTGCGCAGATGATTCTGGGCAACACGTTTCACCTGTGGCTGCGTCCGGGTACCGAAGTCATCAAGGGCCACGGTGACCTGCACGATTTCATGCAGTGGAAGGGGCCGATTCTGACCGACTCCGGCGGTTTTCAGGTGTTCAGCCTGGGCGCCATGCGCAAGATCAAGGAAGAGGGCGTGACGTTCGCCTCGCCGGTCGATGGTGCCAAGGTGTTCATGGGGCCGGAAGAGTCGATGCAGGTCCAGCGTGATCTGGGGTCAGACGTCGTGATGATCTTCGACGAATGCACACCGTACCCGGCCGACGAAGATGTGGCGCGAGTCTCCATGGAGCTGTCGCTGCGCTGGGCCAAGCGTTCCAAGATCGCCCACGGCGAAAACACTGCCGCGTTGTTCGGCATCGTTCAGGGCGGGATGCACGAGAACCTGCGCAAGCGCTCGCTGGAAGGCCTGGACGAGATCGGCTTTGACGGTCTGGCGATCGGCGGTCTGTCGGTGGGCGAACCCAAGCACGAGATGATCAAGGTGCTGGACTACCTGCCAGGCCTCATGCCGGCAGACAAACCTCGTTACCTGATGGGTGTAGGCAAGCCGGAAGATCTGGTCGAAGGTGTGCGCCGTGGCGTCGACATGTTCGACTGCGTGATGCCCACCCGCAACGCCCGCAACGGCCATCTGTTCACCGATACCGGTGTATTGAAAATCCGTAACGCGTTCCATCGCCACGACAATTCGCCGCTGGACCCGACCTGCGATTGCTACACCTGCAAGAACTTCTCGCGCGCTTATCTGCATCACCTGGACAAGTGCGGGGAAATGCTGGGGAGCATGCTCAATACAATCCATAATTTGCGGCACTACCAGCTGCTTATGGCTGGTTTGCGCGAGGCTATTCAACAGGGTACATTGGCCGCCTTCGTCGATGCCTTCTATGCCAAACGCGGTCTTCCAACGCCGCCTCTGGGTTGAAACAGAACGAGTTTTTCCTGCTTTTTATACTAATTATGTAACTGGAGCGACAAATGAGCTTTTTCATCTCTCCCGCTTTTGCGGATGCTGCTGCACCGGCTGCCGGTCCTGCGGGCAGTGGTTTCGAGTGGATCTTCCTGGTCGGCTTCCTGGTCATCTTCTATCTGATGATCTGGCGTCCACAGGCCAAGCGCGCCAAAGAGCAGAAAAACCTGCTGGGCAACCTGCAGAAAGGCGACGAAGTTGTCACCAGTGGCGGTATCGCGGGCAAGATCAACAAAGTGACCGATGACTTCGTGGTCATCGAAGTGTCTGACACCGTTGAGCTGAAAATCCAGAAGGGCGCCATCGCGGCCACTCTGCCTAAAGGCACCCTGAAAGCGATCTGAGCAACAACTTTTTACCCATCGACGGGGCGCGCAAGGCGCCCCGCGTTTTAAGCGGGCGGCGTGATGCTGAACAAATACCCTCTGTGGAAATACGTACTGATCCTGGCGGTGCTGGTGGTCGGTTTTATTTATTCCGCACCCAATCTCTACCCTGATGATTCTGCCATCCAGATCAGCGGCGCAAGCACTGCGTTGCAAGTCAATCAGGCGGACGTGGATCGTGCAGCCAAGGCGCTTGCCGATGCCGGCATCTCGGTCAAGGCTTCTTCTCTGGCCGAGAATGGCAAGGGCGGTTTGTTGCGTCTGAGCAAGCAGGAAGATCAGTTGCCAGCCAAGGATGTCGTGCGCAAGGCGTTGGGTGACGACTATGTCGTTGCACTGAACCTGGCGCGTACCACGCCGACCTGGTTGCGTCACCTGGGTGCAAGCCCGATGAAGCTTGGTCTCGACCTGTCCGGCGGTGTGCACTTCCTGCTGGAAGTCGACATGGACAAGGCGATCGATGCGCGTCTGAAAGTCTACGAAGGCGAAGTCAAATCCCTGTTGCGCAAGGAAAAGGTGCGTTATCGCAGCCTGCCGCAGCTGGGCAATGTGATTCAGCTGGGCTTCACCGACGACGCAGAGCGTGAGCAGGCGCGTGCACTGGTACGCAAGACCTTTACCGATTTCGAAATCACGCCTGCCGAGCTGAACGGTATCCCGGTACTGCGCATGGCGTTGACGCCTGCCAAGCTGGCCGAGATTCGCGAATACTCGATCAAGCAGAACCTGACCACCGTGCGTAACCGGGTCAACGAGCTGGGTGTTGCCGAGCCGCTGGTTCAGCGCCAGGGTGCCAACCGCATCGTGGTCGAGCTGCCGGGTGTTCAGGACACGGCCGAAGCCAAGCGTATTCTGGGCAAGACCGCCAACCTCGAATTCCGTCTGGGTGCAGGCCCGGATGATTCGAAAGGCACCACCGAGATGTTCGAATTCCGCGAAGGCGGTCGTCCGGCAGCGGCGGTGGAGCGTGGTCTGATCATTACCGGTGATCAGGTGACTGACGCCAAGGCCAGCTTCGACGAGCATGGTCGTCCACAGGTGAACATCAACCTCGATGGTCACGGCGGCGAACTGATGAGCCGCGCAACCCGCAGCAATGTGGGGCGCAGCATGGCGGTGATCTTCATCGAGCAGCGTCCGACCACCACCTATACCAAACAGATGGTCGATGGCGTCGAGAAAGACGTGCCGGTGCAGACTTTCAAGGAAGACAAGAAAATCATCAGTCTGGCGACCATTCAGTCGCCACTGGGCAGCCAGTTCCGGATTACCGGTCTGAATGGTCAGGGTGAGTCTTCCGAGCTGGCGCTGCTGTTGCGTGCCGGTGGTCTGGCGGCGCCGATGTACTTCGCTGAAGAGCGCACCATCGGTCCTAGCCTGGGTGCCGACAACATCACCAAGGGTATCGACGCTTCCCTGTGGGGCATGCTGTTCGTCTCGCTGTTCATCATGGCGATCTACCGCTTCTTCGGTCTGATCGCGACCGTGGCACTGGCCCTCAACATGGTCATGCTGCTGGCATTGATGTCCTTGCTGGGTGCCACACTGACCCTGCCGGGTATCGCCGGTATCGTGTTGACCATGGGTATGGCGGTGGACGCCAACGTGCTGATCTTCTCGCGGATTCGTGAAGAGATCGCCAACGGCATGACGGTTCAGCGTGCTATCAACGAAGGTTTCGATCGTGCCTACACGGCGATCCTCGACGCCAACCTGACGACGCTGCTGGTCGGCGGCATTCTCTTTGCGATGGGCACCGGCCCGGTCAAGGGGTTTGCGGTGACCATGTCGCTCGGGATCTTTACCTCGATGTTCACGGCCATCATGGTGACCCGCGCTATGGTCAACCTGATCTACGGCGGTCGTGACTTCAAGAAGTTGTGGATTTAAGGGGCTGCCATGTTACGTACCATCAACTTCATGGGCGTTCGCAATGTTGCGTTCGCCATCACAATGCTCCTTACCGTACTGGCGTTGTTCAGCTGGTTCCATAAAGGGCTCAACTTTGGTCTGGACTTCACCGGCGGTACGCTCATCGAGCTGACCTACGAACGTCCCGCTGACCTGGGAAAGGTTCGTCAGGAGCTGGTTTCGGCGGGCTATCACGAAGCCGTTGTACAGAGCTTCGGCGCCACCACCGACTTGCTGGTGCGCATGCCGGGTGAAGACCCGCAACTGGGCACCCAGGTTGCCGAGGCGCTGCGCAAGGCCGGTGCCGATAACCCGGCAGTGGTCAAGCGTGTCGAGTTCGTCGGCCCGCAGGTCGGTGAAGAGCTGCGCGATCAGGGCGGCCTCGGCATGCTGATGGCGCTGGGCGGTGTTCTGATCTACCTGGCATTCCGCTTCCAGTGGAAATTCGCAGTCGGGGCGATCGTCTCGCTGATTCACGACGTGGTGGTGACGATGGGGATCCTGTCGTTCTTCCAGATCACCTTCGACCTGACGGTGCTGGCGGCGGTGCTGGCGATCATCGGCTACTCGCTGAACGACACCATTGTGGTCTTCGACCGGGTACGCGAAAACTTCCGCCTGCTGCGCAAGGCTTCGTTGATCGAGAACATCAACATCTCCACCACGCAGACACTGCTGCGCACCATTGCCACCTCGGTTTCGACCCTGTTGGCGATCGTGGCATTGTGGGTGTTTGGCGGTGACAGCCTGGAAGGCTTCTCCATCGCGTTGTTCATCGGCGTACTGGCGGGTACCTACTCGTCCATCTACATCGCCAACGTGGTGCTGATCTGGCTGAACCTGACCACCGAGGATCTGATTCCTCCAGTGGTCGTCGAGAAGGCTGACGACCTCCCGTAGGTCCGGCCATCATAAAAAAGGCGCGAGTGCTGAACTCGCGCCTTTTTTTATGCTCCAAGGCTAGGCATTGCGCAGCCATGCTGCGTTTCGATTGGTCAGGAGGTTCAAGTGAACAAGTCTATGCTTGTTGGTGCTGTGTTAGGTGCTGCTGTCGTGACTGCTGGCGGCGCCGTTGCCACCTATAGCTTGGTCAAGGGTGGTCCTGAGTATGCGGATGTATTGGCGGTAGAGCCGATCAATCAGCAGATCAAAACCCCCCGTGAAGTTTGCAAGGACGTAACCGTTACCCGTCAGGCGCCGGTCAAGGACCAGCATCAGATCGTCGGTAGCGTTATTGGCGCGGTTGCCGGTGGCTTGCTGGGTAACCAGATCGGTGGCGGTAACGGCAAGAAGATCGCTACAGTCGCGGGCGCGGTAGGTGGTGGTTATGCGGGTAACAAGGTTCAGGAAGGCATGCAGGAGCGTGATACCTACACCACTACGCAGAACCGCTGCACGACGGTCAATGATGTGAGCGACAAGGTTGTGGGCTACAACGTCAAGTACAAGCTGAACGAGAAGGTGGGTCAGGTTCGTATGGAGCGTGATCCGGGTAGCCAGATTCCGGTCGACAAGAACGGTCAGCTGATATTGGGTCAGGCGCAGTAACGCCATCCGCTGAGCTTCACAAGACATAAAAAAACCGGCTTGCGCCGGTTTTTTTATGCCTGCCGCTTAACGCTTGAGCGAAGCTGGCAGGTGCGGTGCGATCGCGGTCAGTACCGCCTTGAAGCACTTGGTGTTGCCGGCAACGATGTGGCCTTTCTCGAGGAAGTCGTGACCACCGGTGAAATCGCTGACCAGACCGCCTGCTTCCTGAATCAGCAGGGCGCCTGCAGCCATATCCCACTCGGACAGGCCTGACTCCCAGAACGCATCGAAGCGACCGGCAGCGACATAAGCCAGGTCGAGGCTGGCAGCACCTGCGCGGCGGATGCCGGCGGTCTGGCCTACCAGGCTGCGGAACATGCCCAGGTAGTTCTCGATGTTGTCCATCTGGTTGTCACGAAACGGGAAGCCGGTGCCGAGCAGGGCGCCTTCCAGGCTCTTGCGCTGGCTGACGCGCAGACGGCGACCGTTCAGGGCTGCGCCACGACCACGGCTTGCGGTGAATTCTTCCTGGCGGACCGGGTCGAGAACCACGGCGTGCTCGAGGCGGCCGCGGTATTTGCAGGCGATGCTGACGGCAAAGTGCGGGATGCCGCGAACGAAGTTGGTGGTGCCGTCCAGTGGGTCGATGATCCACAGGTAGTCGGTGCCTTCGCCGCTGCCTTCGTGCAGGCCGCTTTCTTCGCCGAGGATGCCGTGAGTCGGGTAGGCCTTGCGCAGAGCGGTGATGATGCTTTGCTCGGCAGCGCGGTCGATCTCTGTGACGTAGTCTTTGGCTTCTTTTTCGTCAACCTTGATGGTATCCAGGCGCTCGATGGAGCGGAAAATCAATTCGCTGGCGCTGCGGGCGGCGCGCAGCGCGATATTCAGCATGGGCTGCATGGATAATTCACCTAAGGTTGTTAAAGAGAGCCGGGCATTCTATGGGCTGATTCGAATTATTTCCAGCCTTGCGTTGTTACGGTTGTCGGGTTCGTGTGTGTTTTTTTGCGTCCGGCGCGGTCGCCCATGCTGTTGCAGCTCTCACAGCTTCATGGCGTTAGTCGAGCCGTTTCTGTAAGATTTGCCCCCCTAATTCGTATCAGTGAGCGTTCGCTTTGTTGCAGAACATTCGTGTTGTCCTGGTCGGCACTACCCATCCCGGAAATATCGGCGGGGCTGCTCGCGCCATGAAAAACATGGGGCTTTCGCGTCTGGTGCTGGTCGATCCGCGCATTTTTCCTTCGCCCGATGCCGATGCGCGTGCGTCCGGCGCTACCGACATTCTCGAGGGCGCGCAGGTGGTGGCGACCCTTGAAGAAGCGCTGGTCGGCTGCCGTCTGGTGCTGGGCACCAGCGCGCGGGATCGAAGCCTGCCTTGGCCTATGCTGGATCCGCGTGCCTCGGGTGAGAAAGTCATCGAACAGGCCGGCGACGGTGCCGAGGTGGCGCTGGTGTTCGGTCGCGAACATGCGGGCCTGACCAACGAAGAGCTGCAGCGTTGCCACTTCCATGTGCACATCCCGTCTGACCCTGCGTTCAGTTCTCTCAATCTGGCGGCTGCCGTACAGGTGCTCAGTTATGAGGTGCGCGTGGCCTGGCTGGCTGCCGCGGAGCAGGGCGAGGCTTCAAGGCCTGCGTCGGCGCACAGTGCCGAACTGGCGACCATGGACGAAATGGAAGGTTTCTACACCCACCTCGAGGCCACGCTGGTGGCCATCGGTTTTCTTGATCCGGAAAAGCCACGGCATCTGATGGCCCGGTTGCGCAGGCTGTACGGGCGTAGCGAAGTCGAGCGATCCGAGCTGAGTATCCTGCGCGGTGTGCTCACTGAAACCCAGAAAGCCGCGCGCGGTGAACCCTACAAGCGAAAGGATCAGTGATGTTCGAGCGTCTGCGAGAAGACATTCAAAGCGTGTTCCACCGCGATCCCGCAGCGCGCAACGCCTTTGAAGTCCTGACCTGCTATCCGGGGATGCACGCGATCTGGCTGCACCGCTTCGCCCATATTCTGTGGCGCAACGGCTGGAAATGGCCGGCGCGGGTGGTCTCGAACTTTGGCCGCTGGATGACCGGAATCGAGATCCATCCGGGCGCGCGCATCGGCCGCCGTTTTTTCATCGATCACGGCATGGGCATCGTGATCGGCGAAACCGCCGAGATCGGCAGTGACGTCACCCTCTACCAGGGCGTGACCCTGGGTGGCACCAGCTGGAATGCCGGCAAGCGCCATCCGACGCTGGAAGACGGTGTGGTGGTCGGGGCGGGTGCCAAGGTGCTCGGGCCGTTCACGGTGGGCGCCGGCGCCAAGATCGGCTCCAATGCAGTGGTCACCAAGGCTGTGCCTGCGGGCGCAACCGCAGTGGGCATCCCGGGGCGCATCATCGTCAAGTCAGACGATGAGGTTGAGGCCAGGCGCAAGGCCATGGCCGAGAAGCTCGGCTTCGATGCCTACGGTGTCAGTGCAGATATGCCCGATCCGGTCGCGCGCGCTATTGGCCAGTTGCTTGACCATTTGCAGGCTGTCGATGGGCGCCTGGAAGGCATGTGCGATGCACTCGGCAGGCTTGGCAGCGATTACCGCGCCAAGGAGTTGCCGGAGCTGCGTGACGAAGTTTTCGACTGCGTCAAGGACTGCCAGGAAGGCAAGGTCGGCTAGCGCTCACGGTGGGCAGGGTGCGTGCCATTACGCCGCACCTTTGCTATGATGCAGCCCGCGCTTTTCGCTAATCCCGACTGTTTTACTTGGTCTAATAGTTGACTCTTTTACTCGGGAATAGCATACTCGCTCTCATTCCGAACCTCTGCGGTATACGCCATGCGACTGACTACTAAAGGCCGATACGCTGTAACAGCCATGCTTGACCTGGCGTTGCACGCGCAGAACGGGCCAGTGTCTCTGGCCGACATCTCCGAGCGGCAGGGTATTTCCCTGTCCTACCTCGAGCAGCTGTTCGCCAAGCTGCGTCGCGGCAATCTGGTTTCCAGTGTTCGTGGTCCGGGCGGTGGTTACCAGCTGTCGCGCGACATGAAAGGCATCCAGGTTGCTCAGGTTGTCGATGCAGTCAATGAATCTGTCGATGCCACGCGGTGTCAGGGTCTGGGCGATTGCCATGCTGGCGATACCTGCCTGACTCACCACCTGTGGTGCGACCTGAGCCAGCAGATTCACGAATTTCTAAGCGGTATCAGCTTGGCGGATCTTGTCACTCGCCGTGAGGTACAAGAAGTCGCTCAGCGCCAGGATATGCGCCGTGGTCATAACCACATGTCGCAACTGGGTAAGATCGAAACGTCCGCCGTCGAATGAACGCAGATGAATGAGCGGTGCGCCTGCCTGATAGGAGAGCTTCAATGAAATTGCCAATTTACCTCGACTACTCCGCGACGACCCCGGTCGATCCGCGTGTCGCGCAGAAAATGATCGATTGCCTGACCGTCGAAGGAAACTTCGGCAACCCGGCCTCGCGCTCCCACGTCTTTGGCTGGAAAGCCGAAGAAGCGGTCGAGAACGCTCGTCGTCAGGTCGCTGATCTGGTCAACGCCGATCCGCGCGAAATCGTCTGGACTTCGGGTGCCACTGAATCCAACAACCTGGCTATTAAAGGTGTTGCGCATTTCTACGCCAGCAAAGGCAAGCACCTGATCACGTCGAAGGTTGAGCACAAGGCTGTCCTCGACACCACTCGCCAGCTGGAACGCGAAGGTTTCGAAGTGACCTACATCGAGCCAGGCGAAGACGGTCTGATCACGCCTGCCATGATTGAAGCGGCACTGCGCGACGACACCATCCTGGTTTCGATCATGCATGTGAACAACGAGATCGGCACCATCAACGATATCGCCGCGATCGGTGAGCTGACCCGTTCACGTGGTGTGCTGTTCCACGTCGATGGCGCGCAGTCGACCGGCAAGGTTGAAATCGATCTGGCCAGCCTCAAGGTTGACCTGATGTCGTTCTCTGCACACAAAACCTACGGCCCCAAAGGCATCGGCGCACTCTACGTCAGCCGCAAGCCACGTGTTCGCCTTGAAGCGACCATGCACGGCGGCGGTCACGAGCGTGGCATGCGTTCCGGCACCCTGGCGACTCACCAGATCGTCGGCATGGGCGAAGCATTCCGTATCGCCAAGGAAGAAATGGCTGCTGAAAACGTGCGCATCAAGGCACTCAGCGATCGTTTTTTCAAGCAGGTCGAAAACCTGGAAGAGCTGTACGTCAACGGCAGTCTGACCGCACGCGTACCGCACAACCTGAACCTGAGCTTCAACTATGTCGAAGGCGAGTCGCTGATCATGGCGCTCAAGGATCTGGCGGTATCGTCCGGTTCGGCCTGTACCTCGGCCTCGCTTGAGCCTTCGTACGTGCTGCGTGCCCTGGGTCGCAACGACGAACTGGCGCACAGCTCGATTCGTTTCACCTTCGGCCGTTTCAGCACCGAAGAAGAAATCGATTACGCCGCGCAGAAAGTTTGCGAGGCTGTCACCCGGCTGCGCACGCTTTCGCCGCTGTGGGACATGTTCAAAGACGGCGTCGACATCTCCAAGATCGAGTGGGCGGCGCACTAATTTAAAGTCGCCTCCAAGACAGGTCATGGGCAATTGCGACGTGACCTGCAGAGCGGCTCCCTGATGTGAGAGGAATAGAATCATGGCTTACAGCGAAAAGGTCATCGACCACTACGAAAATCCACGTAACGTCGGCAAGATGAACGCGGAAGATCCTGATGTTGGCACCGGCATGGTCGGCGCTCCTGCGTGCGGCGACGTGATGCGCCTGCAGATCAAGGTCAACGAGCAGGGCGTTATCGAAGACGCCAAGTTCAAGACCTACGGCTGTGGTTCGGCCATTGCGTCCAGCTCCCTGGCGACCGAGTGGATGAAAGGCAAGACTCTGGATGAAGCAGAGACCATCAAGAACACTCAGTTGGCTGAAGAGCTGGCACTGCCGCCAGTGAAGATTCACTGCTCGGTACTCGCTGAAGACGCCATCAAGGCGGCCGTTCGCGATTACAAGCAAAAGAAAGGTCTGCTGTAAGCAGGCTTTTCAAGAGAAGCTTGCGACAGAGTCAACTGCAACAGGCTAATGCAACAGGCTAAGGAGTTCCGATGGCTATCAGCATGACAGAAGCTGCCGCTAACCACGTACGACGTTCCCTTGAGGGGCGCGGCAAGGGTGACGGCGTTCGTCTGGGTGTTCGCACCACAGGCTGTTCAGGTCTTGCCTATGTGCTCGAGTTCGTCGATGAGGCGGCCAGCGAAGACACCGTGTTTGAAATGCACGGCGTCAAGGTGATCATTGATCCGAAGAGTCTGGTCTATCTGGATGGCACCGAGCTCGATTTCGTGCGTGAAGGGTTGAACGAAGGCTTCAAGTTCAACAATCCCAATTCGCGCGGTGAGTGCGGCTGTGGCGAAAGCTTCAACGTCTGAGGCTTTTTATTGTGGGTACTCCCTGTCACTTCGCCCTGTTCGACCTCAAGCCCGAGTTTCAGCTTGATCTTGACCAGCTGGCCACGCGCTACCGTGAGCTTGCGCGTAACGTGCATCCGGATCGCTTTGCGGATGCCCCCGAGCGTGAGCAGCGTGTGGCGCTGGAGCGCTCGGCCAGTCTCAACGAGGCCTATCAGACCCTGAAAAGCCCGCCGAAAAGGGCGCGCTACCTGCTGGCAATGAACGGCAACGAAGTGCCGCTCGAAGTCACGGTGCATGATCCCGAGTTTCTTCTGCAGCAGATGCAATTGCGCGAAGACCTTGAGGACTTGCAGGAAGAGGCTGATCTCGCCGGCGTTGCGACCTTCAAGCGTCAGCTCAAGGTCGCTCAGGACGAACTGAACCAGAGCTTCGCGGCCTGTTGGAATGATGCTGCACAGCGCGAGCACGCTGAAAAGCTGATGCGGCGTATGCAGTTTCTCGACAAGCTCTCTCACGAAGTGCGCCAGTTAGAAGAGCGCCTCGACGATTAACCCCGCGCGGCTTCGGCCGCGCGCCAGTGATTATTCTGAACAGCATGGCTTTACTGCAGATCGCCGAACCCGGCCTGAGTCCTCAACCGCACCAGCGTCGTCTGGCTGTGGGTATCGACCTGGGCACCACCAATTCTCTGGTTGCTGCGGTACGCAGCGGCCTGTCCGAACCGCTGGCCGATGCAGAGGGGCAGGTCATTCTGCCGTCTGCCGTGCGCTATCACGCTGATCGTGTCGAAGTAGGGCAGTCAGCGAAGATCGCCGCCTCCCAGGACCCGTTCAATACCGTTCTGTCGGTCAAGCGTCTCATGGGGCGTGGTCTGACTGACGTCAAGCAACTGGGCGAGCAGCTGCCGTACCGGTTTGTTGGCGGTGAGTCGCACATGCCGTTCATCGACACCGTGCAGGGGCCGAAAAGTCCGGTCGAAGTGTCTGCCGACATCCTCAAGGTCCTGCGCCAGCGCGCAGAAGCCTCGTTGGGTGGCGAGCTGGTAGGCGCGGTGATCACCGTTCCTGCCTACTTCGATGACGCTCAGCGTCAGGCGACCAAGGACGCTGCCAGACTGGCGGGTCTCAACGTACTGCGCCTGCTCAATGAGCCCACGGCGGCGGCTGTCGCCTATGGCCTGGATCAGAAAGCCGAAGGCGTGGTTGCCATCTATGACTTGGGTGGCGGGACCTTCGATATCTCGATCCTGCGCCTGACCGGCGGTGTGTTTGAAGTACTGGCCACTGGCGGCGATACCGCTCTGGGTGGCGATGACTTCGATCATGCGATAGCCAACTGGATTGTCACTGATGCCGGTCTGTCTGCCGATATCGACCCTTCCGCGCAACGCAGCCTGCTGCAGGCTGCCTGCTCGGCCAAGGAAGCGCTGACTGACGCCGAGTCTGTCGAGGTCGCCTACGGTGACTGGCGTGGCACGCTGACCCGCGAGGCGCTCAATGCGCTGATCGAGCCTATGGTCGCGCGCAGTCTCAAGGCCTGTCGTCGTGCGGTGCGTGACACCGGTATCGAGCTTGAAGAAGTCGAAGCGGTGGTCATGGTCGGCGGTTCAACCCGAGTTCCACGCGTACGCGAAGCGGTGGCCGAGCTTTTCGGTCGTCAGCCGTTGACCGAGATCGACCCGGATCAGGTGGTGGCCATCGGGGCTGCGATCCAGGCCGATACTCTGGCCGGCAACAAGCGTGACGGTGGCGAACTGCTGCTCCTCGATGTGATTCCGCTCTCGCTGGGGCTGGAAACCATGGGCGGTCTGATGGAGAAGGTCATTCCGCGCAACACCACCATCCCTGTGGCGCGTGGTCAGGAATTCACCACGTACAAGGATGGCCAGACGGCCATGAAGATTCATGTACTGCAGGGTGAGCGTGAATTGATCAGCGACTGTCGTTCGCTGGCGCGCTTCGAGCTGCGTGGCATCCCGCCGATGGTCGCGGGTGCGGCAAAGATTCGTGTCACCTTCCAGGTCGATGCTGACGGTCTGCTCAGCGTTTCGGCGCGTGAAATGGGCTCGGGTATCGAGTCGAGCATTCAGGTCAAGCCTTCCTACGGGCTGACCGATGACGAAGTCACCCGCATGCTCAAGGACTCCTTCGAGTATGCCGGCGACGACAAGGTCGCTCGTGTGCTGCGTGAGCATCAGGTTGATGCCGAGCGTCTGCTCGAAGCTGTTCAGGGTGCCCTGGATGCCGATGGCGAGCGTCTTCTCGACGAGGAAGAGCGCCTGGTCATTAACCTGCAGATGGACGAACTCCGTGAACTGATGCAAGGCACCGATGGTTATGCCATCGAGCAACAGACCAAGCGTCTGTCGCAGGTGACCGATGCATTTGCTGCCCGACGCCTCGATTCGACGGTAAAAGCCGCACTGGCCGGGCGCAACTTGAATGAGATTGAGGAATAACTGATGCCGCAGGTGATTTTTCTGCCCCACGCCGAGCATTGCCCGGACGGGCTGGTTGTAGAAGTGGAGCCCGGCACGTCTATTCTCGACATTGCCCACGAGCACCACATCGAGATTGAAAGCGCCTGTGGTGGCGTGTGTGCGTGCACCACCTGCCATTGCATCATTCGCGAAGGTTTCGGTTCGCTGAATGAAGCCGATGAGCTGGAAGAAGACATGCTCGACAAGGCGTGGGGGCTGGAAGCGCAATCGCGTCTGTCCTGTCAGGCCATTGTCGGCAACGAAGACCTCACGGTCGAAATACCCAAGTATTCGCTCAACCACGCCGCTGAAGCGCCACACTGATTCAAGGATTGCTCATGAGTCTCAAATGGGTTGATGTGCAGGAAATCGCCATCCAGCTGGCTGAAAGCCACCCGGATGTCGATCCGCTGACTGTGAGTTTTCCCAGGCTGCGTAATCTGGTCATGGCCTTGCCTGAGTTCGATGACCACCCTGACCGTAGTGGGGAAAAGGTTCTCGAGGCGATCCAGGGGTTATGGATCGAAGAGGCCGATTGACGTTCAGTAACGTACGCAGTTAGGCAATACACCAGAACCCGCGTATAATTCGCGGGTTTAATTTTTCGCTTCAATCACTGCTTCTGGAGTTTCACCATGGCTGTTCAACGTACTTTCTCCATCATCAAGCCTGACGCCGTTGCCAAGAACGTAATCGGCGAGATCACCACTCGTTTCGAAAAAGCCGGTCTGCGCGTTGTCGCTTCCAAGCTGAAGCAACTGTCCAAGGCTGAAGCTGAAGGTTTCTACGCTGAGCACAGCGCTCGCGGTTTCTTCGGCGACCTGGTTGCTTTCATGATCTCCGGTCCGGTTGTCGTTCAGGTTCTGGAAGGCGAAAACGCTATCGCTCTGAACCGCGAGCTGATGGGCGCTACCAACCCTAAAGAAGCTGCTGCCGGCACCATCCGTGCTGATTTCGCTGACTCCATCGACGCCAACGCTGTTCACGGCTCCGATTCCGAAGCAGCCGCCGCTCGCGAAATCTCGTACTTCTTCGCAGCTACCGAAGTAACCGCTCGCTAAGTCATTTTTGACTGACGAGTGAAGGGTGAATTCATGATTGCATCGACTGGTAAAACCAACCTGCTGGGGCTGACTCAGCAGGAAATGGAGAAATTCTTCGACTCTATCGGGGAGAAGCGCTTCCGTGCCGGTCAGGTCATGAAGTGGATTCACCACTTCGGCGTCGACGATTTCGACGCGATGACGAACGTCAGCAAGGCCCTGCGCGAAAAGCTCAAGGCCTGTGCCGAAGTTCGCGGTCCCGAAGTGGTCAGCGAGGACATCTCCAGCGACGGCACCCGTAAATGGGTGGTGCGCGTAGAGTCCGGCAGCTGTGTCGAGACCGTTTACATTCCGCAGGGCAAGCGTGGCACCTTGTGTGTTTCGTCCCAGGCGGGCTGTGCCCTGGATTGCAGCTTCTGTTCCACGGGCAAGCAAGGCTTCAACAGCAACCTCACCGCCGCCGAAGTCATCGGTCAGGTGTGGATTGCCAACAAATCCTTCGGCAGCGTCCCGGCGACCGTCGACCGTGCCATCACCAACGTGGTGATGATGGGCATGGGTGAGCCGCTGCTGAACTTCGACAATGTCATTGCCGCCATGCATCTGATGATGGATGACTTGGGGTATGGCATTTCCAAGCGCCGGGTGACCTTGTCCACCTCCGGTGTGGTACCGATGATCGATGAGCTTTCCAAGCACATCGACGTGTCCCTGGCCTTGTCGCTGCACGCACCGAACGATGCGCTGCGCAACCAGTTGGTGCCGCTCAACAAGAAATACCCGTTGAAAATGCTTCTCGAGTCCTGCCGTCGCTATATGTCCAATCTGGGCGAAAAGCGTGTGCTCACCATCGAGTACACCATGCTCAAGGACATCAACGACAAGGTAGAGCACGCGGTCGAGATGATCGAACTGCTCAAGGACACACCTTGCAAGATCAACCTGATTCCGTTCAACCCGTTTCCGCACTCCGGTTACGAGCGTCCCAGCAATAACGCAATCCGTCGTTTTCAGGACCTGTTGCATCAGGCCGGTTATAACGTCACTGTGCGCACCACACGCGGTGAAGATATCGATGCTGCATGCGGCCAGTTGGTCGGGCAGGTGATGGACCGCACACGCCGTAGCGAACGCTACATTGCAGTGCGTGAGTTGAGCGCCGAGGCCGATGCGGCCCCTGTCGCGGTGACTCGAACCTGACTGCGAACCTGACCGAGAGAGACTCCATGCCTGTGCGTGCCTCGCTGCTGCTCTGTGTTGTCGTCCTGCTGACAGCGTGCGTGTCCACCGGTAACGTCAATCCGCTGACGACGGCCCAGGGGCGCGAGGAAGCGCGCAAGGCTTACGTGCAGCTTGGCCTGGGTTATTTCCAGCAGGGGCAGACCGAGCGCGCCAAGGTTCCGCTGAAAAAGGCGCTTGAACTCGACAGCTCGGATGCGCAGGCCAACGCCGCGCTGGCCCTGGTGTTCCAGACAGAGATGGAGCCGGAGCTGGCAGAGCAGTACTTTCGCAAGGCGTTGGCTGCCAGCAATAACGAAACACGTATCGTCAACAATTACGGCAGTTTTCTGTTCGAGCAAAAACGTTACAAGGAAGCCTACGAGCGTTTTGAACAGGCGGCTGCCGACAACCTGTATCCTGAGCGGTCACGGGTTTTTGAAAGCCTGGGCATGACCTCGCTGAAACTGGGCAACCGCGAGCAGGCTCGCGAGCATTTTACCAAGGCATTGCGCCTGGACCGTCAGTTGCCATTATCCTTGCTGGAAATGGCTCAGCTGTCCTACGAAGACAAGCAATATGTGCCGGCGCGTGACTATTACGACCGTTTTAGCCAACTCAGCGAGCAAAATGCACGTAGTCTATTGCTCGGTACACGGCTGGCGAAGATATATGATGATCGTAACAAGGCAGCCAGCTTTGGCCTGCTGTTGAAAAGACTCTATCCCGGTACGCCGGAATATCAGCAATACCTGTCGGAGCAATGATGAAAGCGGCGCATCCCGAAGTTGTAGCAACCAATCGCGTGAATCCTGGAGAAACCCTGCGCCAGGCCCGCGAGAGCAGGAGCTGGTCGCTGCCAGATGTGGCCTTGAGACTCAATCTCACCGTGACCTCCCTGACCAATCTGGAGAACGGCCAGTTTGAAAAGCTGCCTGGGCATACGTTTGCCCGGGGCTACGTGCGTGCCTACGCCAAACTGCTTGACCTTGATCAGGCGGCGCTGGTCGAACAGTTCGACCAGTTCACCGGCACTGACGGTAAAGGCAGTTCGGTCCACGCGCTGGGCCGTATCGAAGAGCCGGTCAGGCTGTCGCACAACATTCTGCGTATCGTCAGCCTGCTGTTGCTGGTGATCCTGGTCGGCGGTGGTTTCTTCTGGTGGCAGGATCAGGCGACCTTGCGCGGCAGGGATCAGTCCGGGCTGAACATGGAGCACGTCGAAGTCGAAAGTGCCGACGGCACCACGCAGATTCACCCGCTCGACGAGCCGGAAGAGCCTGCTGTGGCTGAAACGCCTGCCTCCGGACAAACTTCCTTGCCGTTGAATACCGGTGCGCCTGCCAGTGAGGCGCCAGTTGCTGCGCCAGCGGCCCCGGCTTCCAGCGTTACAGGTCATGCAACCGCACAACCACAAACACAGACGCCTGCTGCTGCCACGCCACCGGCGAGCACGCCGCAAGCCCCCGTTGCTGCGCCGACCGTGCCGTCGATGCCGACTGCACCTGCCGAGCAGCCAGTGCCTGCCGTGGCGGGTGCCGGTCAGGTGACCGTACAGTTCGTTGCCGATTGCTGGACCCAGGTCACTGACGGAAACGGCAAGGTGCTGGTCAGCGGCCTCAAGCGCAAGGGCGACAGTCTGGATGTCAGCGGCAAGCCGCCGTTGACCCTGCGTCTGGGCTATGCGCGTGGTGCGCAGGTCAGCTACAACGGTCAGCCTGTGGATGTAGCACCTTTTACCAGCGGCGAAACTGCTCGCCTGAAGCTAGGGCAATAAGTCATGCACGGCGAATCTCCAATCAAGCGTCGCGAATCCCGGAAAATATGGGTCGGTTCCGTACCAGTCGGCGGTGATGCGCCGATCGCGGTGCAAAGCATGACCAACAGTGATACCAACGATGTGGCCGCTACCGTGGCACAGATCAATCGTCTGGAAGCGGCGGGTGTCGACATCGTGCGTGTTTCGGTGCCCGACATGGACGCTGCCGAAGCATTCGGCCGCATCAAGCAACTGGTCAAGGTGCCGCTGGTCGCCGACATCCACTTCGATTACCGCATCGCCCTGCGTGTGGCGGAGCTGGGCGTCGACTGTCTGCGTATCAACCCGGGCAATATCGGTCGTGAAGACCGTGTGCGGGCCGTGGTCGATGCTGCGCGTGATCGAGGCATCCCGATCCGTATTGGCGTCAACGCCGGTTCGCTGGAAAAAGACCTGCAGAAGAAGTACGGCGAGCCTACGCCAGAGGCCTTGGTAGAATCTGCGCTGCGCCATGTCGAGCATCTGGAACGCCTGAACTTTCCGGACTTCAAGGTCAGCGTCAAGGCTTCCGATGTGTTTATGGCCGTCGCTGCCTATCGCCTGCTGGCCAAGGAGATTGTTCAGCCGCTGCACCTGGGCATCACCGAAGCCGGTGGCTTGCGTTCAGGTACGGTGAAATCGGCTGTCGGTCTCGGTATGCTGCTCGCCGAAGGAATTGGCGATACTATCCGCATTTCGCTGGCGGCTGACCCGGTCGAGGAAGTGAAGGTCGGGTACGACATTCTCAAATCGTTGCGTCTTCGTTCGCGTGGAATCAACTTCATCGCCTGCCCGAGCTGCTCGCGGCAGAACTTCGATGTGGTCAAGACCATGAACGAGCTGGAAGGTCGCCTCGAGGATTTGCTGGTTCCGCTCGATGTCGCGGTCATCGGTTGTGTGGTCAATGGTCCGGGCGAAGCCAAAGAGGCGCATATCGGCCTGACCGGTGGTACGCCGAACCTGATCTACATCGACGGCAAACCCGCGCAGAAACTGACCAATGACAATCTCGTGAATGAGCTGGAACGCTTGATTCGCGAGAAAGCGGCTGAAAAAGCCGAAGCCGACGCCTCGGTCATCGTGCGCGGCTAACCCGGATTGCTAAGGATTTTCTGTGAGTAAGTCTCTACAAGCCATTCGTGGCATGAACGACATCCTGCCCGAGCAGACGCCGTTGTGGCGTCACTTCGAAGGCACTGTTGCCCGTCTGCTGGATAACTACGGTTACCGCCAGATTCGTATGCCTATCGTCGAATTCACCGAGCTGTTCAAGCGCTCCATCGGTGAAGTGACCGATATCGTCGAGAAAGAGATGTACACCTTCGCCGATCGTAACGGTGACTCTCTGACCCTGCGCCCTGAAGGCACCGCCGCATGCGTGCGTGCGGTCCTCGAACACGGCATCACTGGCGGCGGCCAGGTTCAAAAACTGTGGTACATCGGTCCGATGTTCCGTCACGAGCGTCCACAGAAAGGCCGTTATCGTCAGTTTCATCAGATCGGTGTCGAGGTTTTCAACCTGGACGGTCCGGATATCGATGCCGAGCTGATTGTCATGACCTGGCGCCTGTGGGGCCTGCTGGGCATTCGTAACGCCGTGAAGCTCGAGCTGAACAGCCTGGGCACCAGCGAGGCGCGTGCGCGTTATCGCGACGCGCTGGTCGAATACCTCTCGGCACGTCTCGACCAACTGGACGAAGACAGCCAGCGCCGCCTGAAAACCAACCCGCTGCGCGTGCTGGACACCAAGCACCCTGAAACCCAGGCTGTGCTGGTCGATGCGCCTAAACTGGCGGACTACCTGGATGACGAATCCCGCGTTCACTTCGAAGGCCTGAAGGCCCGTCTGGACGCCGCCGGTATCCCTTATGTGATCAATCCCAAGCTGGTGCGTGGCCTGGACTACTACAGCAAGACCGTTTTCGAGTGGGTCACCGATCAACTCGGTGCCCAGGGTACGGTCTGTGCGGGCGGTCGTTACGACGGTCTGGTCGAGCAGATGGGTGGCAAGCCTACTGCAGGCGTCGGTTTCGCGATGGGTATCGAGCGTCTGGTTCTGCTGCTCGAAACCCTTGAACAGGTGCCGGAAGAGATTGCCCGTCAGGTCGATGTCTACCTGTGCGCATTCGGCGAAGCGGCCGAGCTGGCGGCACTGGCATTGACCGAAAAGGTCCGTGATCAGCTGCCGACCCTGCGGTTGCAGGTCAACGCCGGTGCCGGCAGCTTCAAAAGCCAGTTCAAGAAGGCCGACAAGAGCGGTGCGCTGTTCGCACTGATCCTCGGCGAAGAAGAACTGGCGGCGAAGGTCATTGGCGTCAAGCCCCTGCGTGGTCAGGGTGAACAACAAAATATTGCCTGGGATGCTCTGTCAGAGCACCTGGCCTCCTGCGTCGTGCAGGGTTGAAGCTGATTTAACAGCCGTTTAGCGAATAGGAGTATTGGGGTGTCGGGTACCGAAGATGAAGAGCTGGCGGTAATGAAGGACTGGTGGCAGCGCAACGGCAAACCTCTGTTGACCGGCGGTCTGCTTGCGTTGGTCGTGGTTCTGGGTTGGCAGTTCTGGCACAGGTATCAGGCCAGCCAGTCGCAAGGCGCCTCGATGCTTTATCAGCAATTGCTGGAAACCGCACTGACGCCCAGTGGTCAGGCAGACACCGCACGTGTCGCCGAGATCTCCGGCAAACTGAAAAGCGAATTCGGTGGCACTACCTACGCACAGTTCGGTAGCCTGTTCGTCGCCAAGGTGGCGGTCGATGCTGGCAAGCTGGACGATGCTGCAGCCGAGCTGAAAACCGTGGCCGACAAACCTGCCAATGACACGCTGGGCGAGATTGCCCGTCAACGTCTGGCACGCGTGCTGGCTGCGCAGAACAAGACCGATGACGCGCTGAAGCTGCTCGACGGCGATGCCGACAAGGCTTTCCTCGCCAGTCGTGAAGAACTCAAGGGTGACCTGCTGGTACAGCTGGGTCGTACCGACGAGGCGTATGCTGCATACCAAAAGGCCAAATCTGCTCTGTCCGAAGACGCAGCAGTGGGTGGCCTGCAAATGAAGCTCGACGATCTGGCGAAAGGGGATGCGTGACGTGATTCGTTGGAAACATGCAGCATTGCTGGCTCTGGCCATTCTGGCCGCGGGTTGCAGCAGCAACAGCAAAAAGGAATTGCCTCCGGCCGAGCTGACCGACTTCAAAGAAGAAGTGGTTCTGCACAAGCAGTGGAGCCGTTCCATTGGCGACGGTCAGGGCAAGACTTACAACATGCTCGTGCCGGCCATTGATGGCGACCGCATCTATGCGGCTGACGTCACGGGCGAAGTCGTGTCGCTGGACCGTCTGACTGGCGACGTGATCTGGAAGAAGGATCTCGACCTGCCCGTTTCCGGTGCAGTCGGCGTGGGCTACGGACTGGTGATGATCGGCACCCTCAAGGGTGAAGTGATTGCCATGGACGCCACGTCCGGTGAAGAAAAGTGGCGCGCTCGCGTCACCAGCGAAGTGCTGGCTCCGCCTGCCACCAACGGTTCCGTGGTCGTTGTCCAGACTCAGGATGACCGCATCGTCGGTTTCGACGCCTCTACCGGTTCGCAGCTCTGGATCTACGAAAGTACCCCGGCGGTGCTGACCCTGCGCGGTACCGGTGCTCCGCTGGCGACGAACCGTCTTGCCGTGGCAGGTCTGTCGACCGGCAAGGTCGTCGCTCTGGATATGACCAACGGCGTGCCGATCTGGGAGCAGCGTGTTGCCATCCCGCAAGGTCGCTCGGAACTGGATCGTGTGGTCGATATCGACGGCGGCCTGTTGCTGTCCGGCGGTACGCTGTACGTTGCTACCTATCAGGGCCGCGTCGCCGGTCTCGATCTGGAAAGCGGTCGTGTGCTCTGGCAGCGTGATGCTTCGAGTTACTCGGGTGTCGCCCAGGGCTTTGGCAGCGTCTATGCCACTCTGGCCTCCGGTACTGTCGAAGGTATCGACGAGCGTTCGTCCTCTGCACTGTGGAGCAACGAATCACTGGCTCGCCGCCAGCTCGGCGCGCCGGAAGTGTATTCCAGCTACGTAGCGGTCGGTGACATGGAAGGCTACCTGCACCTGTTGAGCCAGGTGGACGGTCGTTTTGTCGGTCGCGAACGTATCGACAGCGACGGCCTGCGTGCGCGTCCGCTGGTGGTTGGGGACATGATTTACGTGTATGGCAACAGCGGCAAACTGGAAGCCCTGACCATCAAGCAATAAGTGTCCATGCCCGGGGCCAATGGCCCCGGGTGCCCTTGCTTCGGCAAGGCTGCGGTGCCTTTGTGGCATCGCCCCGAACTCCGGCCGCTGCCCTGCAGCGGCTTTTGTATTTTCTGAAATAACGAAGTGGAGAGCCGCATGGTTCCCGTAATCGCCCTGGTGGGTCGACCGAACGTCGGCAAGTCCACCATGTTCAACCGCCTGACCAGGACTCGCGACGCCATTGTCGGCGATCTGTCCGGTCTTACCCGTGATCGCCAATACGGAGAGGCGAAGTGGCAAGGGCGCTCCTATATTCTGATCGACACCGGCGGTATCTCCGGTGACGAGCATGGCATGGACGAAAAGATGGCCGAGCAGTCGCTGCTGGCCATTGAAGAAGCCGATGTGGTGCTGTTTCTGGTGGACGCCCGTGCGGGCTACACCGCTGCTGATCAGATGATTGGTGAGCACCTGCGCAAGCGCAACAAGCGTTCCTACGTGGTTGCCAACAAGATCGACAACATCGACGAGAACCTGGCACGCGCCGAGTTCAGCCCGATGGGCCTGGGCGATGCCATCCCGGTGGCCGGTGCCCACGGTCGTGGTATCTCGCAGATGCTCGAAATCGCTCTGCGCGAATTCCCCAGGGACGAAGACGAGCCTGAAGAGGGCGTTGAGGTCGAGGAAGTCGCCGAAGGTCAGGAAGCCAAGCGCATTCCCGGCCCTAGCGAGAAAGACGGCATCAAGATCGCCATCATCGGTCGTCCCAACGTCGGCAAGTCGACACTGGTCAACCGTATGCTGGGTGAAGACCGGGTTATCGTCTATGACGAGCCAGGCACCACGCGCGACAGTATCTACATTCCCTTCGAGCGTAACGAAGAGAAGTACACGCTGATCGACACCGCGGGTGTGCGCAAGCGCGGCAAGATCCACGAGGAAGTTGAAAAGTTCTCGGTGGTCAAGACGCTGCAGGCCATCAAGGACGCCAACGTGGTGATCTTTGTGATGGACGCCCGCGAAGGTGTGGTCGACCACGACCTGAACCTGCTGGGCTTCGCCCTTGAAGCGGGTCGTGCGCTGGTCATTGCGCTGAACAAGTGGGACGGCATGACGCCGGGCGAACGCGATTTCGTGAAGATCGAGCTGGAGCGCCGGTTGTTCTTCGTCGACTTCGCCGACATCCACTTCATCTCCGCACTGCACGGCACGGGCGTGGGCAACCTGTATCAGTCGGTACAGAACTCGTTCAAGTCTGCGGTAACCCGCTGGCCAACCAGCCGCCTGACCCAGATTCTCGAAGATGCGGTCAGCGAGCATGCGCCACCGATGGTCGGCAGCCGCCGCATCAAGCTGCGCTACGCTCACTTGGGTGGTGCCAACCCGCCGCTGATCGTGATCCACGGTAACCAGGTCGAGAAAGTACCCAAGTCCTACGTCCGTTACCTGGAAAACACTTACCGGCGTGTGCTCAAACTGGTCGGTACGCCGATCCGTATCGAGTTCAAGGGCGGCGAGAACCCGTATGAAGGCAACAAGAACACGCTCACCGACCGTCAGGTCAACAAGAAGCGTCGGATGATGTCGCACCACAAGAAGGCCGACAAGAAGCGCCGCGACAAGCGCTGAGTCAGCATCTGGAAAAAGGCGCTTCGGCGCCTTTTTTTGTGTCCGTTTAATGGGCTATCCTGCCTCACCCCGTGCCGCCCGGTGCCGGGAGATTGCAGGGAAAGGGTTCCATGATCGACAGCAAGTTGCCCAACGTGGGCACCACTATCTTCACCGTCATGTCACAGCTGGCCGCCGAAACCGGAGCTATCAACCTGTCCCAGGGGTTTCCTGATTTTGACGGGCCGCAGGCGCTGCGTGATGCGGTCTGCCGACACGTCACTCAAGGCCATAACCAATACTCACCGATGACCGGGCTGCCTGCGCTTCGTCAGCAAGTTGCGGCAAAGATCGCCCGCAGCTATGGGCGTACGGTCAATGCGGACACTGAAATCACTATTACACCGGGTGCCACCCAGGCGATTTTCTGTGCGATCCATAGCGTTATTCGTGCTGGCGATGAAGTGATCATTTTCGACCCTTGTTATGACAGCTACGAGCCTGCCGTCGAACTGGCCGGTGGGCGCTGCGTTCATGTGCAACTGGGGCTGGATGACTTCTCCATCGACTGGCAAAAGCTCAGCGATGCGCTGAGCCCGCGTACCCGCATGATTGTCATCAACAGCCCGCACAACCCCAGCGGCGCCCTGATCAGTCGTGCAGAGCTTGATCGACTGGCCGCGCTGATCGCCGATCGCGACATTTACCTGCTCAGCGATGAAGTCTATGAACACCTGGTGTTTGACGGCGCACGCCACGTCAGTGTGCTCGACCACGAAGCGCTGTATCAGCGCGCCTTCGTCGTCAGCTCGTTCGGCAAGACCTATCACGTCACAGGCTGGAAAACCGGTTACGTGGTCGCGCCGCCTGCGCTGACGTCCGAACTGCGCAAGGTGCATCAGTATGTGAGCTTCTGTGGTGTCACGCCGTTGCAATACGCATTGGCCGACTTCATGGCCGAACACCCTGAGCATGTCGATGAACTGCCAGGCTTCTATCAGGCCAAGCGCGACTTTTTCTGCAGTCATCTGGCCAAGTCGCGTTTCAGCTTCCGGCCGGTGGGCGGGACTTATTTCCAGTTGGTCGATTACTCGCATATCAGGCCCGACCTCAATGACGTCGACATGGCCTTGTGGATGACCCGTGAGCATGGCGTGGCGAGCATTCCGATTTCGGTGTTCTACCAGAGCCCGCCAGAAGGGCAGCGCCTGATCCGCCTGTGCTTCGCCAAACAGGAAGAGACGCTGCGTCTGGCGGCGGAGAAACTATGCGCGATATAAGCGGGCTGCCCAACCTCAACCTCGCACTGATCCAGACCACGCTGGCGTGGCATGATCGCGAGGCCAATCTCGAGCATTTCGAGCCATTGCTGGATCAGGCGCGCGGCGCGGACCTGGTGATCCTGCCAGAGATGTTCACCACCGGGTTCTCGATGGAGTCCGAGGCCCTGTCAGAGCCGGAAGCCGGGCCTACATCGCTATGGCTATTGGCGCAGGCCAGGCGTACCAACGCCGTGGTGACCGGCAGCGTCATGATGCGCGCTGCCGATGGCAGTCATCGCAATCGCCTGTTGTGGGCGCGGCCAGACGGTGAGCTGCTGCATTACGACAAGCGTCATCTGTTTCGCATGGCCGGTGAACACGAGCACTACACGCCGGGTGATCGCCAGGTGATGTTTGAGCTCAACGGCTGGCGGGTACGCCCGCTGATCTGCTATGACCTGCGCTTTCCGGTCTGGAGCCGTGACGCCCAGGACACCGATCTGTTGCTGTACACCGCCAACTGGCCGGGCGCACGGCGTCTGCACTGGAACCGCCTGCTGCCCGCCAGAGCCATTGAAAACCTGTGCTACGTGGCGGCGGTCAATCGCGTCGGGTCGGACGGCAAGGGCTTTGCGTACACCGGTGACAGTCAGGTCCTGGATTTTCAGGGCGAGAGCCTGTTGAGCGCGGGCGAAGCGGATGGAGTGTTCAGGGCGACGCTCAGCGCGGCAGACCTGCAAGCCTACCGTACGCGGTTTCCGGCCGGGCTGGACGCGGACTCTTTCAATATTCAATAAAAGTACTTCAGAATGTTTCCAGTCGGCCGATAGCTCTTCCAGACTTCCAGGAGACCGTCATGACTACTATCAATACCTCCACGCTGAACAGTTACTCAAGCTCGTTGACGCTAACGGTCAAGCCTACTGATGCTGAAACGGCCAAGACCGCGACTGCTGCCGCCACCACGACTACCGAAACAGAGAAAAGCTCTGATCAGGCGTCGACTGAAGGTGGCAAGGCCGGTGCAGCGGGTGGCGGCGGCAGCGTGGGTGGCTCCAGCGAATCGTCTCTCAATCAGACGATCGAGCAGATAAAGCAGCAGATCAAGGACGCTCAGAAGCAACTCGCCGAGCAGAAGGCGCAGCTGGCTGCTGCTCAAAGCGGTAAAGGGTCAGCGGAAGAGAAGGCGCAGAAATCCATGGCGATTCAGGGCCAGATCGCGACCATCAGCGCCAACCTGCAGACGTTGCAGGCCTCGTTGCTGCAGCTGGAAACCGGTGGCGGTGTAAACACCACCGCGTGATATCGCCTGCTTTGCGTCCGAAGTGACGCTCATCATGCCCGCGCACAGTGTTGCGTGGGCATTCAGCTGCTTGCGCCCCTGATCAGGCGGCGCAGCGTCCAGCGTTGCCTGTCACTCGTTCACGTTCATGAACTTACGGGCCCACTCTACGTAGTCTTCAGGCTGCGTGTAGGTGTGGGTCAGTTCAGTCGCACTCATGTTCGATTCGTTGCCCAGTATCTGACGCTGCTCGCGCAGGCAGTCATAGGTGGCCTTGATCGCCGCGAAGTACGCTGCGTGGCCATGCACGCAAATCCTCACACCCATCTCGGCAAGGCGCGCGTTGTCGTGCAGTTCCGGGTTGCCGTACGTCACCAGCATCAGCGGTACGGTCACGCCTTCGGATATCTGCGCCAGGTGATCGAAGTCCCGAATGCCGACGATGGTAATGCCGTCAGCCCCGGCAGCCTGATACTGCTGAACCCGGCTGATGGCTTCCTGAACCGGAATGATCGCTGCGTTGGTACGAGCGAAAATCGACATCTCTGGATCGACGCGAGCCTCCAGCGCTGCGCGGATCTTGCCAACACCTTCGGCAGTGGAGATCAGATCAGTGGATTTGCGTCCGAACTGTGCCGGCAGCAGGGTATCTTCGATCGTCAGTGCAGAAATACCGGCACGTTCCAGTTCGACAACGGTGCGCATGACGTTAAGGGCATTGCCATAACCATGGTCTGCGTCCGCGATGACCGGGAGCTGTGCGACACGGCCGATGCGCGTGGCCTGTTCAACGAATTCGCTCAGGGTGATCAGGGCGAAGTCAGGGGCTGCCAGGACTTGCAGCGACGCCACGGAGCCGCCGAGGATGCCTACTTCAAAGCCCAGATCCGCTGCGATTCGCGCTGACATGGGGTCGAACACCGAGGCTGTGTGAAAGCAAGCGTTCGACGAGGTGAGCGCACGGAAGCTACGGCGCAAATCTTGATGGGAAGCCTTGGGCATAATCGCTCCAAATGTGATTGGATCAGCTCAGCGTACCGAGGCCGATGGTAATTTCAATGCACGGTGGGTCTGCCCGAGCATTCTTTTCGTCCGGAAATCAATGCAATAGTCGTCTTGGTTTTATAGGAAAGGTGCAGCTGGCAGGTAAGTCCGAGCAGGCATCGTCAGCATATGAATTGCTGTTGGATTGGGCGCGCTCTGGAGTAAGGGCAGCATGCTACCACAGCATAAATGAAAAAGATTATGCCGAAACAGGCAGGGTCATGCGCGGAATGCAAGAGGCTGGTGCAGTGTGAGGCGGGAGGGAAGAGGGCGATGCGGATGACGGACCTGCGTCCGCCATCCGGCTATTGAATCAGGCAGCTTTGGCCTGGGTCTGGCTGAGTGAACGATTCAGGGCACTGAACAGGGCGCGGAAGCTCGCCGTGGTGATGTTTTCATCGATGCCCACGCCATGGACGGCGCGTTCGCCATTCACGCGCAGCTCGATGTAGGCGGCTGCCTTGGCGGTGGTACCCGAGCCGATCGCATGCTCGTTGTAATCCATGATTTCCACGGCCACCGGCAGACCGGCAACCAGTGCTTCCAGGGCGCCCTTGCCCTTGCCGCGCCAGTGCTGGGTTTCGCCGTCGACGTGCACCTCGGCATCCACCGAGCTGTTGCCGTTCTCCTCCTGCAACTTATGGCTGATCAGCGCATAAGGAACGTTGGCTTGCAGGTACTCACGACGCAACAGCGAGTGAATCTGCTCGGCCGTCATCTCCAGACCCAGACGATCGGTTTCACCCTGAACCACCTGGCTGAACTCGATCTGCATGCGGCGTGGCAGGGAGATGCCATATTCCTGTTCCAGCAGGTAAGTGATGCCACCTTTGCCCGACTGGCTGTTGACGCGAATCACCGCCTCGTAGCTGCGACCGATGTCGGCCGGGTCAATCGGCAGGTAAGGCACTTCCCACAACTCGCCTTCCTTCTGCTGGGTGAAACCCTTGCGAATCGCATCCTGGTGCGAACCGGAGAACGCGGTGTGCACCAGGTCGCCAACGTACGGGTGACGTGGGTGCACAGGAATCTGGTTGCATTCTTCGACGACCTTGCGCACACCGTCGATATCCGAGAAATCCAGCTCCGGGTTGATGCCTTGGGTGTAAAGGTTCAGGGCCACGGTGACCAGATCGACGTTGCCGGTCCGCTCGCCGTTACCGAACAGGCAGCCCTCGACGCGATCTGCGCCGGCCATCAGGCCCAGCTCGGTAGCGGCAACGCCCGTACCACGGTCGTTGTGGGTATGCAGGCTGATCAGCACGCTGTCGCGGCGGGTAATATTGCGGCCGAACCATTCGATCTGGTCAGCGTAAATATTGGGTGTCGCCACTTCCACGGTGGCCGGGAGGTTGAGGATCACCTTGTTCTCGGGCGTCGGGTTCCACACCTCGATCACCGCATCGCAGACTTCCTTGGCGAATTCCAGCTCGGTCGCACTGAAGGTTTCCGGCGAGTACTCGAAGGTCCACTGGGTTTCAGGCTGTTGTGCTGCATATTTGACGAACAGCTTGGCCGCGTTGACCGCGATCTCTTTCACCCCGGCCTTGTCCTGATTGAAGACGATGCGGCGGAACGACGGGCTGGTCGCGTTATACAGGTGGACGATGGCCTTTTTCGCGCCGCGCAGCGATTCGAAGGTGCGGGCGATCAGGTCTTCGCGAGCCTGGGTCAGTACCTGGATGGTGGTGTCATCCGGGATATGGCCGTCTTCGATCAGGGTACGCACGAAGTCGAAGTCAGTCTGCGAAGCCGATGGAAAGGATGCCTCGATTTCCTTGACGCCAACGCTGACCAGGGTTTTCCAGAAGCGCAGTTTCTTGGCCGCGTCCATGGGTTCGATCAGCGACTGGTTGCCGTCGCGCAGGTCGGAGCTGCACCAGATCGGCGCTGCATCGATGGTCTTCGAAGGCCAGGTGCGGTCAGGCAGATCAATGGTCGGGAACGCACGGTACTTCTTCGAAGGGTCTTTGAGCATGGTCATCAGGAAATCCTTTTGTATTCACGGGGCCGGGGTTGGGCGGCCTGCCGTTCTGGATAGATAGCACAGGGAATTGCGAACACAGGGACGAGGCACAGCATGCTAGCCAGGCAGTCGGGCGCTGACCAGGCTGAGGCACCGGTGTTGGCGCAACAGAATAAGGGTTTGAGAGGTTTTCATGAGGCCAACCGTAACCATTGGCATGGATGATGGCAAGCACTTGAAAAAGATTGGAATAAATTCTCGAAAATACGCCTTTGACGATTTTTTATAGCGGTATTTAAAGCGTTATATCCAGGTTATTGTTGGTCAAAAGCGATGTGCGCAAGTGAGGGCTTACGTGAGCGAGCGCCGTAACGCTCGCTCACCAACAGGCTTACGGCTGAAAAGCGCCGATGAAGATCGCCGGGTCCACGCGCGCATCGTTGAGGCTGACGTTCCAGTGCATGTGCGGCCCGGTTGCGCGACCGGTGGCGCCGACCTTGCCGACCACTCCGCCACGCGGGACGAGGTCGCCGACCTTCACGTCGATCTTCGACATATGGCAAAACATGCTGATGAAGCCTTGCCCGTGATCGACGAATACGGTGTTGCCATTGAAGAAGTAATTGCCGGTCAGGATGACCTTGCCCGCTGCCGGGGACTTGATCGGTGTGCCGGCCGGAACCGCGAAGTCGAGTCCCGAATGCGGGTTGCGCTCTTCGCCGTTGAAGAAGCGACGCACGCCGAATTTGCTCGACAGCGGGCCGTTGACCGGCTTGTCCAGAATCAGGTTGCTTGGCGTGCCTGGGCTGAAACTGCGGTAAGCGCGCAGTTGCTCGGCCAATTCGCCCTCGATGCGTTTGTTGTCTTCAGGGTTGGGATTGACCTGACGTTTGTTCTTGAGCGTGATGTGCTGCTCCGGGTATTTCTTGCTGCCAACGGTGAAGTTGAGCGTGCGCCCGCCGGACGTGACTTGCTGAGTGCCGGGTTTGACGGTCAACGGAATGCCCACGATGGCCAGCCAGCGCGTGCCCTGTTCCTTGACCACCAGCACCGGTTTGCCTTGATAGGTGGCGGTCGGAGCCTGAGCGCCAGTGCCCAGATCGACAACCGCCACGCCGCCTGGCACCGGTTTGTCGAGTGCGCGGGTAATAAAGCTGTCAGCGTGAACGGGAAGACAGAGCAGCAGGGCGAACAGCGGGGCAATAAAACGTAGCATCAGGCAGTCAGTCCAGAAGGGAGAGGGTCACGGGTGTGAGGTGATTGTCTTCGACGCGCACTTGCAGTTCGCCTTCGCCGAGCCTGGCGGTAAGCCGTTGGCCCGTTTGCGTCTGTGCCGCGCTGCGGATCGCGTGGCCGCGCTCGTCGAGCAGGATGCTGTAACCGCGTCCCAGTGTGGCGAGCGGGCTGACCACGTTGAGGGTCTGCACCTGACTTTGCAGTTGCAGCTTGCGCGCCTTGATCTGTTCACGAATGGCTCGCGGCAGACGCTCGGCCAGGGCATCCAGACGTTGGCGCAAAAAGGCCAGGGTCCGGCCCGGGTGCTGGGCAGCAAGGCGGCTCTGCAGGTGCGCCAGACGCACTTGGCGTTGATGCATGTTCTGTTCGAAGGCGCGGCGCAGGCGCATGTCCAGATCATCCAGCCGTTGCGACTGTTGACGCAAGCGCTCGCCAGGGTGGCGCAGACGCCGGGAAATACCCTCCAGACGCAGCCGCTCGCGCATCAGGCGGTCCTGCATGCGGCTGACCAGTCGCCGGTGCAGGTTGTCGACGCGTCGATGCAGGTCGCTGGAATCCGGGGCGAGCAGTTCGGCGGCAGCGGAGGGCGTCGGTGCGCGCACGTCGGCGACAAAGTCGCTGATGGATACATCGGTTTCATGCCCGACAGCGCTGACAATCGGCGTCACGCACGCGTCGATGGCGCGGGCGACAGCTTCTTCGTTGAAGCACCACAGGTCCTCCAGCGAGCCGCCACCACGGGCCAGGATCAACGCATCGAAGCCCCTGCTGTCGGCCAGCTTCAGCGCGCGGACAATCTGGTTGATCGCCTCGCGACCCTGAACGGCTGTGGGAATCAATGTCAGCTCGACCCGCGGCGCGCGACGGCGGAACACGCTGATGATGTCGCGGATCACCGCACCGGTCGGAGAGCTGATAATCCCGATACGTTGCGGGTGCAGCGGCAGTGCGACCTTGCGCTCGGCGCTGAACAGGCCTTCGTCGCTGAGCTTGGCTTTCAACGCATCGAATGCCAGGCGCAACGCACCATCACCGGCAGGTTCCACCGTGTCGAGAATCAACTGATAGTCGCCGCGGCCTTCAAACAGCGAGACCTTGCCGCGCACCTTGACCTGCAAGCCGTCCTTGAGCGCCTGACGCACACGCGCCGCGCTCTGCCGGAACAAGGCGCAGCGGACCTGCGCGCCAGAGTCCTTCAGCGTGAAGTACACATGGCCCGACGCCGGGCGCGAGAGGTTGGAGATCTCCCCCTCGACCCAGATACTGCTGAACACGTCTTCCAGCAGCACACGGGCACGGCCGTTGAGCTGGCTGACAGTAAGGACTTCCCGGTCGAGGCCGAGTCTTGCGAAAGGGTCTTTGATCATGTCCGGCATCATAATGGCAATGCCGGTCTGGCGCACAGGTCTGTCTCGTCGGTAAAGGCAGGATTGCTTCTTGACCTGAATGGCCAGCCTATTAAGCTGCGGCCTCGAACAGCTTTAAGCGACGCTCCGTTATGAACACCCAAAGCATCATCGTCCCGCAAATTTCCACCTTTCCCGGGCACGAGGCCAGGGCGCGGCTGATCCTGCGCTGGCTGGTCAAGCTCGATGTGGTCGAGCCGGAGCTGACCACGTGTGGACGCACCTATAACAAGATGGCCTACGCAGTGGCACCCGGAGCGAAGCGGGTGGTGAAGAACCCCGATGCGTTGCCGTTCGGGCAGGTCGTCAATGGCCTGGAAATCGTCACCAAGCGCTGCATCTATACCCCGCTGAACGACTTTGCCGAAGAGGCCGGTTGCCCGGAGTGTCGCCGCGAAGTGGGGGAGGCGCTGTTCGACAGCCTGGAAGACTGGATGCCCGGTCATACCGATAATTTCACCTGCCCCGAATGCCGCCACGAAGATGACATCAACGGCTTTCTTTTTCTCGACGCCTGCGGGTTTTCCAACCTCGGTTTCATCTTCAATAACTGGCTGGATGCGTCGTTCACGCAGACCTTTCTGGATGACTTCGCCGAACGTCTGGATCGCCCGGTCTCCTGCGTTAATGTGCGTCTATAAACAGCTTTGATAATAGGCTGAGGTTTGCATTGAGCCGGGCGGGGTCTGTGGGTATAATGGCGCGCTTCCAATTTCCCGCCCGGGAGCCCCCGCGATGCTGCGTATCAGTCAAGAAGCCCTTACATTCGACGACATTCTCCTTGTGCCTGGTTATTCCGAGGTACTTCCCAACGAAGTCAGTCTGAAAACCCGTTTGACCCGTGGCATCGAGCTGAATATACCTTTGGTCTCTGCTGCAATGGATACAGTCACCGAGGCCCGTCTGGCAATTGCCATGGCCCAGGAAGGCGGTATCGGTATCATCCACAAGAACATGACCATCGAGCAGCAAGCTGCCGAAGTGCGCAAGGTCAAGAAGTTCGAGGCCGGCGTCGTTAAAGACCCGATCACGATCGAAGCCGACGCCACTGTTCGCGATCTGTTCGAACTCACCCGCATGCACAACATTTCCGGCGTACCGGTTCTGCACAATGGCGACCTGGTCGGCATCGTGACGTCCCGCGACGTACGCTTCGAAAACCGTCTTGATGTCCCTGTTCGCGAAGTGATGACGCCCAAAGAGCGCTTGGTCACTGTGCGCGAAGGCGCCGACAAGAACGAAGTGCGCGAACTGCTGCACAAGCACCGTCTGGAAAAAGTCCTGATCGTCGACGGCAACTTCGCGCTCAAGGGCATGATGACCGTCAAGGACATCGAAAAAGCCAAGGCTTACCCGCTGGCCAGCAAGGACGATCAGGCTCGCCTGCGCGTCGGCGCTGCAGTCGGTACCGGCAAGGACACCGGCGAGCGCGTCACCGCACTGGTCGCGGCTGGCGTTGACGTCGTGGTCGTCGATACCGCTCACGGCCATTCCAAAGGCGTGATCGACCGCGTTCGCTGGGTCAAGGAAAACTTCCCTCAGGTGCAGGTCATCGGCGGCAACATCGCCACCGGCGAAGCAGCCAGGGCACTGGTTGCCGCAGGCGCCGATGCAGTCAAGGTCGGTATCGGCCCGGGCTCCATCTGCACCACGCGTATCGTTGCCGGTGTCGGCGTGCCGCAGATCAGCGCCATCGCCAACGTCTCCGCTGCCCTTGAAGGCACTGGCGTGCCGATGATCGCCGACGGCGGTATCCGCTTCTCCGGTGACCTGTCCAAGGCTATCGTGGCTGGCGCCTCCTGCGTGATGATGGGCTCGATGTTCGCCGGTACTGAAGAAGCGCCAGGCGAGATCGAACTGTTCCAGGGTCGTTCCTACAAGGCCTATCGCGGCATGGGTTCGCTGGGTGCGATGTCCCAGGCGCAAGGCTCGTCCGATCGCTACTTCCAGGATTCGTCCGCAGGTGCCGAGAAACTGGTGCCGGAAGGTATCGAAGGCCGTGTGGCCTATAAAGGTCCGTTGTCGGCCATCATCCATCAGTTGATGGGCGGCCTGCGTTCCTCCATGGGGTACACCGGCAGTGCCGACATCGAGCAGATGCGCACCAAGCCCGAGTTCGTTCGCATTACTGGCGCCGGTATGGCTGAGTCCCACGTCCATGACGTGCAGATCACCAAGGAAGCGCCGAACTATCGCGTCGGTTGATCCGGACTGCATCGGGGTGTTTGCCTCGATGCAGGCCAGCAAGTTTCATAGCCGGGGCTGTTGACGCAGCCCCGTGTCGTTTCTGTTTTTTGACGAGAATGAGTCATGGCCCTCGACATTCACGCCCACCGTATCCTGATCCTCGACTTCGGTTCCCAGTACACCCAGCTGATCGCCCGCCGCGTGCGCGAAATCGGCGTGTATTGCGAGCTGCATCCGTTTGACATGGACGACGAAGCGATCCGCGAATTCGCTCCAAAAGGCGTGATCCTCGCCGGCGGCCCCGAGTCCGTACACGAAGCCGACAGCCCGCGCTGCCCGCAAGCGGTATTTGACCTGGGTGTGCCGGTTTTCGGTATCTGCTACGGCATGCAGACCATGGCCGAGCAGTTGGGCGGCAAGGTTGCCGGTTCCGAGCTGCGCGAGTTCGGCTACGCTCGCGTTGACGTAGTCGGCAAAAGCCGTCTGCTCGATGGTATCGAAGACCATATCGACGCCGACGGCCTGTTTGGCCTCGACGTATGGATGAGTCACGGTGACAAGGTCACCAAACTGCCGGAAGACTTCCACATTCTGGCCAGCACCCCGAGCTGCCCGATTGCCGGTATGGCTGACGACGCGCGCGGTTACTACGGCGTGCAGTTCCACCCGGAAGTGACTCACACCAAGCAGGGCGGTCGCATCCTGTCGCGTTTCATCCTCGACATCTGCGGCTGCGAAGCACTGTGGACCCCTTCGAAGATTGCTGAAGACGCTATCGCTCAGGTTCGCGCTCAGGTCGGTACTGACAACGTGTTGCTGGGCCTTTCCGGCGGCGTTGACTCCTCCGTGGTCGCGGCGCTGTTGCACAAGGCCATCGGCGATCAACTGACCTGCGTATTCGTCGACAACGGCCTGCTGCGTCTGCATGAAGGCGAGCAAGTGATGGCCATGTTCGCCGAGAACATGGGCGTCAAGGTGATCCGCGCCAACGCCGAAGAACAGTTCCTGAACAACCTGGAAGGCGAGAGCGATCCAGAGAAGAAGCGCAAGATCATCGGCCGTACCTTCATCGACGTGTTCGATGCCGAGTCCTGCAAGCTGGACAACATCAAGTACCTGGCGCAAGGCACCATCTACCCGGACGTCATCGAGTCCGCTGGCGCGAAAAGCGGCAAGGCCCACGTCATCAAGTCGCACCACAACGTGGGCGGCCTGCCGGAAGAAATGAACCTCAAGCTCGTCGAGCCACTGCGCGAACTGTTCAAGGACGAAGTCCGCCGCCTGGGCCTCGAACTTGGCCTGCCCTACGACATGGTCTACCGCCACCCATTCCCCGGCCCAGGCCTGGGCGTGCGCATCCTCGGCGAAGTGAAGAAGGAATACGCCGACCTCCTGCGTCGTGCCGACCACATCTTCATCGAAGAACTGCGTAAGGCCGACTGGTACCACAAGGTCAGCCAGGCATTCGTAGTGTTCCAGCCGGTCAAATCAGTCGGCGTCGTCGGCGACGGCCGCCGTTACGCCTGGGTCGTCGCGCTGCGCGCGGTCGAAACCATCGACTTCATGACCGCTCGCTGGGCACACCTGCCTTATGAGCTGCTGGAGACCGTGAGCGGCCGGATCATCAACGAGATCGAAGGGATTTCGCGGGTGACTTACGATGTGTCGAGCAAGCCGCCGGCTACTATTGAGTGGGAATGATGGGGCGTCCGGTATTGTCCGGCACCCGCTAGCAAGAAATGCCTTGAAGCCCGCGTAATTGCGGGCTTTTGGGTTTCTGGGGTTGGTGAGTTCTGGCAGCTTTGTGCATCGCCAAGCACTGTTTTTATGTGGCGTGCCCTATCAAACAGCCCCTCGCCACACTTCGCGCTGGCATCAATCTGTTTAGCAATGCCAGAATGGCACCGACTACCCGAATCAATGAATTCGGATTTTTACGGCACGGATGCGTACAGGTGGTCATCACACCTGTTTAAGGGATTTATGGTTTCCATCTTTGTGTGTGGCGAGGACAAGACCCGGCAAATTAGCGACTGGGTTATAAAAAAGGATGTCAGGGGTGCATTCATTCTGACTTGCCATTACCCCTCAAAAAAAACCTACACCCGTCCGCTTGACGACTGCAAAGTCGATCCGACCCGAGAGGTCAACGGCATGCTTCTTTTGAGACGAGGAGGCTATGTTCTGAGTCCCGTCGAGAAAGCGGTGATCTATGGCGAGAAATACGCGCTCGTTCAGTTTCCGGGCAGTTCGGACATCTACCCGTTCAACATGGACAACATCGATTTCGTTTCCCCGACCTCGATCACTGATGAGCCTGCATTCACTTATTTTCGCTCAGTGGCTGCAGCTCGGGTCAGCACTGCCGCTGCCGGTGATAAAAAGGGAATGGCCGAAAATATTGACCGCCAAATGGGGACTCTTTCGTTGTCTCCGGCCACGGCGCTGCATGCCTACTGCAAAGGGCAGCATGGAAAGCTGGAGTCGTCAGGCAATTTCATCTTTCCTTTCGGCCTCAACGAAAGTCAGCTCCAGGCGGTGGAGCAAGCGTTCCTTTCACAGATAAGCGTGATTGAAGGTCCTCCCGGCACGGGCAAGACGCAGACTATCCTGAACATCATTGCCAACATCCTTTTGCAGGGAAAAACAGTGGCGGTGGTGTCCAACAATAACTCTGCAGTCGAGAATGTTTATGAAAAGCTAGGGAAGTGTGGCTTGGATTATCTGGTCGCGAGACTGGGTAAAAACGACAATCAGAAGGAGTTTTTTGCTAACCGTCCTTCTCGACCTTCCACAGAACCCTCACCAGCGCCTGCCATTGAGCATATCCAGACTGTGCTGCAACAGCTGAAAAGCTACCTGGGTGCTCGTAACGCAGTGGCGCAGTTGCAGATCGAGATTAACGAGCTGGAGATAGAACGGCGCTACCTTAAAGAGTGGCAGCGGGATAACGGTGTGGTCGGTCCTTCTCTGGACAGATATAAACTGTCGCCCCAAAAGACGACGGACTTGATGGCTTACCTTGAGCAGCTTTCGAGCGAGCGCATCAGAATCAAGGACCGTATCGAGCTCTTGTTCAATTTCAGAATTCTGCGCACTCGCCCCTTCGATAACTGGGACAAGCGCATGTCTGCCTTCTACAGCCTGCAGCTCCATTATTACGACAAGGTCTTGCAAGGTAAGAAGGCAGAGTTGGCAGCCCATGAAGAGGCGTTGGGCGTCGGTAACTTCAAGGCGCTGCTGGAGGAGTTGACCACTTCTTCCATGCTTCACCTGAAACACCACCTGTATCGTAATATCTCTGATGACGATACCTTCGACACCACTTACAGAAAGCGGCTTGATGCGTTCCTGAAGCGCTACCCGGTCATTGGCAGCGGTACGCATTCAATCGTCAACTCCCTTGGCGGCAAGGCTGTTCTCGATTACGTGATTATCGACGAGGCCTCGCAACAGGACATCGTCCCAGGTGTACTGGCACTCAGTTGTGCGAAAAATCTGATCATCGTGGGGGACAGGAAGCAACTTGCACACATCCCGGAAAAACTCGGGCTGGAAGCGCCCGCGCCCTGGTATGACTGTGAGAAGTACAGCCTTTTGGACTCATGCGTCAGTGTGTTCGGCAATTCGATACCGATGACGTTGCTCAAAGAGCACTATCGGTGTCATCCCCGAATTATTCAGTTCTGCAATCAGCAGTTTTACGATAATCAGCTCGTGCCGATGACAATGGACAATGGCGAAAAACCGTTGACGCTGCTGGTGACTGCCAAGGGAAACCACACGCGCAACAATTCCAATCTCAGAGAGCTCGACTCTTTATTGGCAGTGCTTGAGGCCGACGGGGAAAGCCTCTGGGAGGGAGAAGATGGTAGAGGGTTCATTGCCCCCTTCAAGAATCAGGCGATGCTTTCAGGTTCCTGCCTGCCAGCTGATTTCGTCAGCGCCACCGTGCATAAATTTCAGGGCAGGGAGTGCGACGAAATCGTTTTTTCTACTGTGCTGGACAAGTACAAAAGCCCGGAGCGCCTGAGTTTTGTAGACGATGCGCGGATGGTTAATGTGGCGGTATCCAGAGCCAAGAACAGGTTTACGCTGGTTACAGGCGACAATGTTTTCAAAACCAGCAATGGGCATATCGCTGCGCTGATCCGCTATATGGAATATTACGCAGAAGACGAGCACGTCCATCGAGCTCCGGTGATTTCGGCTTTTGACCTGCTTTATAAAGAGTATGACCGCTCGCTGGAGCGTCTCAAAAAAAGGCTCAATCCGAATGATTCCTTCTTCAAGTCCGAGCAGATTGTGGCGCATTTACTCCGTGAAGCATTGGCGCAGGATACCCGCCGCGGGATCATGTTCCATCACGAGGTCCTGCTGATACAACTGGCGTCGGTTACCCGTGCGAGTTTCACAGAGAGGGAGCTGGAGTTTATGAGAAATGGCGGCCGATGTGATTTCGTGCTTTATTTCAAGGTAGGCAAGAGCCCACTGGGTGTGGTTGAAGTCGACGGCGGTCACCATAACGATCCGGTACAGATCGAAAGAGACACCGTGAAAAACAGCATTCTGGAAAAGTGCGGCATTCCTTTGCTCCGTCTACGCACTATCGAGAGCCATATTGAAGAAAAAGTCGCGGCGTTTGTGGATCAATGGACGCCGCCTGCTCCAGATAAAAGTCTTAGAGTTTCGCCGGGTTGAAAAGATGCCGACCTTGATCGAGACTGCTAATTATCCTTCTGAAGATGTTATGGTTGGCGGCAGAGCGGCAATGTCGGCTCATACCCCGTACTCTGCAAGCTATCTATGCCCTGAGAGGGACGTTACTTAGTGCAAACATCGTTCTGCATCGCCATTGTCGAATAATCCTCGGCACGTAATACTTGTCTGTCGATTATCGCCGAGCAAAGGGACGTACGAACGTGCTGGATGTACTGATTGAAGCGATTTTTCGCGCCATCTGCTTTCCTGTTGGCTGGCCCATCGTGAAGCTTCTCACGCGAGGTAAATATCCATCGAAGGGCTCTTGGTTTGCCTATACACCGGAGTCCGAGTGGACTTCTGCGGTGGGGTTCGCCGTTCTGATGATCGCGATGATGGCAGCCATGAAACAATTCATTTTTCCATAGCGCGCCGATAGCACCGTTCGCAGGCGTGATCACCGGACGCTTACGGCCAGGTGGCCTGAGCGACCCGCATAAAGTTGCCGCCAAAAATGCCGTCGATCTGCGCGGCATCATAGCCACGCTGTAGCAATGCCTCTGCCACCAGCCCCAGCGCTTCCGGTTGCAGTTGACGATGTCCAGTGATACCGCCATAGAATGCTTTGGGCCACCAATCCTCTTCCTTCACGTCCTCGGACAAATCCTTAACATCAGGATGCAGCTCGGTGTCGAGGCCCAGGCCGATATGCGCCGTCCCCGCTCGCTCGGCCAGATAATCGATTTGGCGCACGAAGGCTTCGACCGACGCCTGCGGATCGCCCAGAAAAATACCCAGACCGGTCAGCCCGATCACACCACCCGATTCAACACAGGCCATGATCTGCTCGTCATCCACCGTGCGTGGATGGTCATACACGGCCTTGATATTAGTGTGTGAAAAAATAACCGGCCGCTGCGACAGCTCGATTATTTCCATACTTGCGCGCTTGCTGGTATGGGAGCAATCCATCACGATACCTGCAGCATTGATCGCCCTCACGACCTCGCGTCCCAGCGCGGTCAATCCCATGCCGCTGCCGTGGCAACCGCCCGCACAGCTGTTATCGCGGTTGTACGCCAGAAGCATCTGGCGTACGCCGAGGTCGGCATACAAGCGGACCATTGCCGGGTCTTGCAGCAGCATGTCAGAGCCTTCCAGGTCGAAAGACACCGCCAGCTTTCCCTGCTCGCGGGCGCCGTGCAGGTCGGCAAGGGTACCGGCCAGCATGATGTTTTCGGGATGCTCGACCAGCCATTGGCGAAAGCCTGCGATGACCTGTATCACATCGCCGAACGGGGTCATGTCCATGCCCACATTGACCGAGACGTGATGAAAGCCGCTGTCGCGGTAACGAAGTAGCGCAGACATGTCCTGGTTGGGCAGCAACGGCAGGCAGGCATGGGCCTCCCAGCGAATGGCGCCGCGGGCAGGCGTGGGCACGGTACTTGGATTCATCGCGCAACTCCGGAATTCGTGGGGCGGGTATCAGCAGGCTCTCTAAAACTACCAAAGGTGAGCAGGCCGGTACATTGGGCAATCCGCAAAGCACCTCATTTGAAACTGATCTGAAGTTCGAGGAAAATCGTTACGGAAAATCCGCTCAAAGGCCCCCCAAGCCCCTAACGTCAACGCCGGCGTAGCCCAGCAAAAAGATTCAATATCCGCATCCGCAAAAACCAAGGACCCCCTTCATGAAATCCCTATTTTCTTTCAGTTCATCCTTTCTGATCATATTGTCGCTGACAGGATGCGCAGCGAATATGGATGCACCACAGCACCATCAGCCTGGAGAAAGCGTTCTTTACGGTAGTTGGCATGTTGCAGGTGTAGCGGTATCAGACTCGGGCGTGCAGGCACTGGGGGATGATGATCCGAGCTTTATGGGGCGACGTCTCAGTTTCAATCACGACCAGCTTGCATGGAAGGCGTCGGCAAACTCGACGGAAGATGTGTGCAAGGGGCCTGTTTTTCATAAGCTTCCGCCGATCAGTGGAGCTGAACTAGAGCCACAACTCCATAAGCTTGGCATCGAAAAAGCCGACCGCTATAGCGTTGAATGCAAATCTGGAAGCTGGGGTCCTTTTGATAAAGAAACGCCGGCATTTTTCCTGGCACAGGATGGGTCGTTAGCTCTTTCCTGGTATGACGGCGGACTGCTGAAGCTGGTGCGCGACTGACCACGGGAGGATCGCGCTGCCGTCCATGATACCAACCTGTGAGGCCTTGGCAGGGCGTGATTTTCGCGCCCGCGAGCATACGGAGGAGTGCACAGTGGCCTGCACCGTGACATGGCTGAGACTGTCTTTTCAGAAAGTCTCAGCCACTGCCTCCACCGGCCAGTCAGTTATCCAGCAGAAGCGACAGCACACCCATCCAATCAAGCAAAGAACTCACCTGCCTCGATAAATATTCGACTCCGGCTTCTCATAAAACACCGTCTCACCCGGTGTCCGATCCATCACATCAATCAGCTTGAGCCAGGTATCCAGGTCATCCGTGCTGATCTTCGTGTCGCGCTTGTCTTTCTTCCAGAGGTTATCCAGCAAGTCGAAGAAGCCTTGGTCACTAAGAATAAACTCGGCTGCAGCTTTTTCCTTCTCGTCGCCACCACTCAGAATCTTCTCGAAGTCCTTTTTGCTGACGATGTCGTCCTTACCGTTCCATTTGTCCCACTTCTCGCGGAGGGTTTCGATCTCTTCCTTGTGCGCGTCGTAGTACGCCTTGTTGTAAACGTCCATTGGCAAGCCGTTGGTATTCTCGCCAACGATGCCGTTTTTGTCTTTATGCACGCTTTCGTCCAGGCGGATCATCGACGAGCCCTGATCCTGTGGGGTTTCCTGGAAGTGTTTCCACTCTTCGGTCTGGTAGTCGAAGATGCTTTGATCGTCCGGTGCATCCCGGCCTTCATATTCGTAGAAGCTGTAACGCCCGTATTCAAGCTTGTCGCCCCAGTCGTCCTGCGCGAAGCCCAGTTCGGCCTGATCCTTGAACCACTGGCCTTCCTTGTCGGTGGCCTTTTGTTTCTTCTGATGATCGACGAACACGCTGATGATGCCGGTAATGATCCCCAGGCCTGCCGTCACCAGAAATAGCGGCGCGGTTGCTCCAGCAATGGCGCCGATAGGGCCGAGCAAACCGGCGATCCCGATCCCGGCGGCTGCTGTGCCCGCCACACCTGAAACAATTTGCAGGCTGCCATTGGCAATTGCCAGATCGCTGTCGGACTTGATGCCATCCTTGATGGCGATCCCGCCCATGACGATATCGGCGATGCTCATGATGTCCGGTGCTACGCCGAGTACCTTGACCACTGTCCCGGCAATGCGCGCCGATACACCGGGCACCACCTTGTCCGCTCCGTCCGGTGCAGCATTCTGAACGCCTTGTGCAACAGATTGTGGGTCTACCAGGCCCGCACCCCCTGCATTACCGGCCACGGCCTGGCCGACCGAGTTGCGCATGTTATCGACGATGTCATCAGCCGGGATTGGTTGATTATCGGCTTCGAGCATCACGTTGATCGACTCGCGATCGATCTCGTCGCTGCCAAGCATTTCACTCAGGTTGACCCGATCGTTTTCCGCCGGGACCGGCTGACCGTTGCGCTCCAGCTGGTCCTCAATGCCGGCAGCAAACGCTTCACGGGTTGGCGGGGTGATGTCTTGTGCGACGAAGCGCTGCACGGCATCGTCGTAGAGTTCGTACAACGAGTCGCTGTAGCTGGCGTAACCGGAGCCGGAAGCAGAGTCCGGAACCGGCGTGCTGGCAGCACGCTCCACCTCGACGGCCATATTGTTCAGGCTTTCAGCATCCAGGGCAGGGAGGTCGACTAAGGCGCGCTGAGAATTGATACTCTGCACCACCGCATCCTGATTGATGTTCAGTCTCAAATCTTCAGCCAGTTCGTTCAGATTGCCGTACTTCGAATAATCTGCGGGCGGATTGCCGCCAGATCGGGTCACGATCTCGTCCAGCAGTTCGCGACTGACGTCCTCGGAAAGCGAGCCGGCGTCGTTGACCTCATTGATCAGGCCAATCTGATCCATTACGTCGCCGATACTGCTACCTGCTCTGATGCTGTGCAGCTCATAAACGCTGTCCAGTCGGTTCTCCAGACCGTCCGCAACGTCTGGTACGTTATTGGCAGCCTGCGCCGTTTCAATCTTTTTGCCCCACAAACCTTCCTTGCCCCAGATCTCCGGGACGCTCTTGCTCAGCCCGAGCAAATCCGCAGTTTTGGTGTGGGTCATCAAATCAAAGATGCCAGTCTTTTCAAACTGCGCACCGGAGCCCAGGAAGGTGATGAAGTCCTTGGCGATAGCCAGGCGTTCCAGTGGATCATCAGCAAGTTGGCCGTTCTTGGCCGTCAGCATATAGATAGCGCCACCGAGAGAGGTGAAGCCCGCAGCGGTGCCGAATACGCCGCTCTGATTAAGCTTGCCGATGGCTTTCTTGAAGCCTTCCTTGTCTTCGGCACCCACGTATTTACCTGCCAGGTTTTCCTCGAGCTGCGCCTGAGTCATTTCGCCTGATTTGACCTTGTCTACCTGGTCCGAAAAATCGCTGAGTTTGGTTTTGTCCTGTAGCAACTCGTTGATGAATTTTTCGATCGTCTCCTGAGTACGGCGGGGTATATCCGCCATACCTTTGATCCCCTGTTTAAGTGCAGAGAAAATGTCCTTCAGGGCCAGCTCTTTGTATTCGTCCGGGATACCGCCAGGGTCGGCCATCAACTTATCGACTTCGGCCATGACGCTGTTTTTCTGCAGCTCATTCTGGGCGTCTTTCGCCAATTGCGGATCGAGAAGTTCCAGGCTGGAAAGCAGGCGGGCTACATCGGATTGTCCTTCGGACTTTTTACCGGCCTTGTCCAGATCAGCGAGGTAATCGACGAACTCGCTGCTGACCAACTTGTCATGCAGGTCCTTGGCCAACGCTTCCTTATCGCCACCGCTGACTTTCTCGATGGCCGCGTCCATCTCGGCCTGATATTCCTTGCCGATCTTGTCCTTCTCGCCATTGCCATTGGCAAACAGCTCCGTCAACGCCTTATCGATGTTATTGCCGTCGAGGATGTCCTGCATATCGGCGCTTGTCAGGGTTTCGCCCTCGCTGTCGAACCTGCGCCAGGACTCGGCGCCGCGAGGCTCTTCGATATAAGGCGTGATGGTGCGTCCACTTTCCATACCGGCCTTGGCCTGGATCGCCATGACCAGTTTGTAAACGTCGCTGTTCTTGTCGACTTTCTTGTCGTCGACCAGCTTCTGATACTTGTCCATCAGGTTTTTGGTGGCCAGCTCGACCACGGTCAGGTCTTCGGAGTCCTTGTCTTTCTCGTCAGACTTCACGCCTGTGGGTTTACTGAGAATATCCAGTTCGTCGAGATTGCCCAGGCCGTGTTCGTCACGGATCTTCTGCACGTCGCCCTGCACCCCGGAACTGCTCTTGTCGGCAACCCGGTCATACAGCTCCTTGTTTTGATATTCGGAGACCACGTATTGCTTGCCGTCGCGGCTCTCGAACTCGATCACGCCGTTACCCAGTTCGTCCTTGGTGCCAGCCTTGATGATGTCGTGATCCGCGACATAGACGTTCTCGTCTGCCACTTCGCGCCCGTTGTTATTGACGCGGTTTTCCACGGTAACGCGCGAGAGGCCCATTTGCTGAGCCGCAGTGAACAATTCCGGTGTGAGTGATTTTGAAACAGTGACCTTCTCACCATCCTGTTTGACGTAAGTGACCACCTCGGCTGTTTCCAGCTGACCTTGCCATTCAAAGTTCTTGATATCGCCCCACGCTGGTAGCTCGGTGTTTCGATCTGCGATTGGGGTCCCGTCGGCGATGGCTTTTTCGACCAGCGATTTCTGTGTCGGAGACTGGCTCAGGTCATCGAGTTGTTTGAGAAACTGATACAACTTCGGATTGGTCGACGCCGCCACGACAACACCTTGCCCATCACGCTCGTAACGCATGTCACCGTTGTCGGTAACCGACACGGTGGTGCCTTCAATCGGCGGCCATTGCTCGTTGTCGGTTGCGGTGCGGTCTGGCTTTTTCTGCTCATCGCCTTTGGCGGAGACGATGCTGCGCTTAAGCCTCGACTCGAAATCTGCAAGACCTTCGCGAGGGAGCGTGTCGTTTTTGGGCGTGATGTTCATGAGCGCCTCGTCAGTTAAGGCGAGCCTTGAAAGGTAAGGCCGCAAGAAAGCGAAAAAAGGAGTTCTTCGATTCTTACTGCGATCACCTGCAAATCGTTGTGAAAAGTTGTGAAACGTTGTGATAACGGTCAGTGCGATAGTAGCGTTGTCACAGTCCTGCAGATGGGTGTGAATATCCGTTGGAAGTGCCAGCGTGAGGAGGCACTAGATGCTTTTTATCAGCAGCCCATCGCTGAATACTGCCAGGAATAGCCCTGCATCGCGCATGGCACTGTTGGTGTGTAAGGTGTTTGGCATGCAGGAAGAACTGGGGGTATTACCGCGCCCATCTACCGCTTGATGCAGAGCCGGCGTATAACGAATGGCTGCAGCGGGTTAGTCAGTCATAGCGGTTGATCGATGCAAAAAGCCGGAGCGGGTGTCACTGCCTTGCCCGGCTTTTTTACGCCTCGACTTCAGTTCGTGGTATCTACCCTTATCTTTACGCAAATGCAGGTGTATCGTATTCGCCCCTCGCATTTGCTCGCAGATGCGCTCAGTTGTCGTTTTTGAGGTTGCGCCGTTCATGTCCTTTACCCGTCGTCAAATCCTTACAGGTATCGCCGGTCTGGCCGTCATAGGCCTTGGCGCGGGTGGGGCCTCGCGTTACTGGATGGGGCGGCGCGAGTCGGAGGCCGGTTCGGACTTCGTGCTGATCGCCGCTCCGCTGGATGTGGAACTGGTGGCGGGGCACAAGACACCTGCCTGGGCCTTCGGCGGTTCTGCGCCGGGCACTGAGTTGCGCGTGCGCCAGGGCGAGTGGCTGCGGCTGCGCTTCATCAATCAGTTGCCGGTCGAGACGACCATTCACTGGCATGGCATCCGCTTGCCGCTGGAAATGGATGGCGTGCCGTATGTGTCTCAGTTGCCGGTCAAGCCGGGTGAATACTTCGATTACAAATTCCGTGTGCCGGACGCCGGTAGCTACTGGTATCACCCGCACGTCAGCAGCAGCGAAGAGCTGGGCCGCGGGCTGGTCGGGCCGCTGATTGTCGAAGAGCGCGAGCCGACCGGTTTTGCCCACGAGCGCACGGTCAGTCTGAAAAGCTGGCACGTGGACGAGCAGGGTGCCTTTACCGAGTTCAGTGTGCTACGTGAAGCGGCGCGTGAGGGCACGGCGGGGCGGCTTTCAACGCTGAACGGTATTCCGCAGGCGGTGATTGAGTTGCCTGCCGGGCAGATCACACGCGTGCGCTTGCTCAATCTCGACAATACCGTGACCTACCGCCTCAACCTGCCGGACGCCGAGGCGCAGATCTATGCACTGGATGGCAATCCGGTAAAGCCTCGTCCCTTCGGTGACGAATACTGGCTGGGGCCGGGCATGCGCATCTGTCTGGCGATCAAGGCTCCGCCGGCGGGCGAGGAGATCTCGTTGCGTAACGGCCCGGTGCGCCTGGGTACGTTCCGCTCGGTCGCCAATAATGACGCGCCCGGCCAGTGGCCGCCCGAGCTGCCGGCCAATCCGGTGGCCGAGCCTGATATGGATAACGCCGAGAAGATCAATTTCAACTTCGAGTGGGTGGGCTCCATGTCGGTCAACATCGACAATGGCAAGCCGCCCAGCCTGTGGCAGATCAATGGCGAAGCGTGGGACATTACCGACAAGACTTGCGCCGATCGGCCTATCGCCAGGTTGAAGCTCGGTAAAAGCTATATCTTCGAACTGAAGAACATGACTCAGTATCAGCACCCGATTCATTTGCACGGCATGAGTTTCAAGGTGATCGCCTCCAATCGGCGTAAGATCATCCCGTACTTTACTGACACGTTCTTGCTGGGTCGTAACGAGCGGGCGCGAGTGGCGCTGGTGGCGGATAACCCTGGTGTATGGATGTTCCATTGCCACGTGATCGATCACATGGAAACCGGCCTGATGGCCGCCATCGAGGTGGCATGATGCGGCAACCGCAGATCATCGACCGCAGCAAGGATCAGTACTTCATGCGTGAAGCGCTGGCGCTCGCCGCGCAAGGCGCACTGTTGGGTGAGGTGCCTGTCGGGGCAGTGCTGGTGCAGAACGGCGAGATCATCGGTCGCGGTTACAACTGCCCGATCAGCGGCAGCGACCCGAGCGCGCATGCTGAAATGGTCGCAATTCGTGATGCCGCCAAGACGCTGGACAATTATCGCCTGCCGGGCAGCACGCTCTACGTAACGCTGGAGCCGTGCAGCATGTGCGCGGGGCTGATCGTGCACTCACGCGTGGCACGTGTGGTCTACGGGGCGCTCGAGCCCAAGGCGGGCATCGTGCAGAGCCAGGGGCAGTTTTTCAGTCAGGCATTTCTCAATCACCGCGTGCTGTTCGAAGGCGGGGTGCTGGGCGAGGAATGCGGGACGATGTTGAGCGAGTTTTTCAGAATGCGCAGGGCAGCCAAGGACGCTGGCAAAGACAGCGTTTAGAGCGCAGATTCGTCCGTGCTGTTGGAGGAAGGGACGGGAGAGGCTGGCGGGACGGGCGGTTGGGTCTTGTCGACGCCAGGAACGTGCAGATTGCCATCGGCGACCTGACTTCCTTCAAGCTGTGGCTGCGTCACCCAGGTCAGAATGTCGTAATAACGGCGAATGTTGGCTACGAAATGCACCGGCTCACCGCCTCGGGCATAGCCGTATCGTGTTTTGCTGTACCACTTCTTCTGTGCCAGACGCGGCAGCATTTTTTTCACGTCGAGCCATTTATCAGGATTCAGCCCCTCGTTCTGGGCCAATTTGCGCGCATCTTCGAGGTGACCGCTGCCAATGTTGTAGGAAGCGAGAGCTAGCCAGGTGCGATCCGGCTCTTTAATCGAGTCGTCCAGCTGATCCTTGATGTAGGCAAAATACTTTGCCCCGCCCTGAATGCTCTGGCGTGCATCCAGCCTGTTGGATACGCCCATGGCTTGCGCGGTGTTCTGGGTGAGCATCATCAGGCCGCGCACGCCGGTTTTCGAGGTCACGGTCGGCTGCCACATCGATTCCTGATAGCCGATGGCGGCCAGCAGTCTCCAGTCGACCTGTTCTTTCTTGGCCGATGTCTGGAAATGTTTCTCGTATTTGGGCAGACGTTCCTGAAGGTGCTGGGCAAAGGTGTAGGCACCCACGTAGCCGAGTACGTCGACATGGCCGTAGTAGCGGTCTTTCAGGCGTTGCAGCGTGCCGTTCTTTTCGACCTTGTCGAGGTAGGCGTTGATTTCGTTGAGCAGGCTATTGTCTTCACCCGGCGCTACGGCCCAGCGCTGTGCGCGTGCTTCGCCCAGGTCGAAGGCCACGCGCACATTGGGGAAGTAGACCTGATTCATTGCCAGCTCATTGGAGTCGACCAGGGTCAGGTCGATCTGGCCTTCGTCGACCATGCGCAGGAGATCAACGACCTCGACCGCGTCAGATTCTTCATATTCAATGCCGGGATTCTGCGCCTTGAGCGCCGCCAGTTGCTCGGCATGCGCACTGCCTTTGAGCACCACGATGCGCTTGCCCACCAGGTCGCCGGGATCGGTCGGCCGTGACTGGCCGTTGCGATAGACCACCTGAGGGGTGACTTCCAGATAAGAATGCGAGAAACGCGCCTGCAATTTGCGCTTTGGCGTCTCGATCAGGCCGGCGGCACCCAGTACCGGACCGCCCGGTTTGTTCATCTGGTCGAAAAGATCGTCCAGATTGTCAGCCGTTTCTATCTTCAATTCGACGCCCAGGTCCTCGGCAAAACGCTTGACCAGCTCGTATTCGAAGCCGGTTTCACCGTTGCGATCCTGGAAATAAGTCGCCGGGCTGTTACGAGTGATCACCCGCAGTACGCCGTCCTCCTTGACTCGCTCCAGTGTGGTGGGTTTTTCCACACAGGCGCCGAGCATCAGGAAGAGTCCGGTTGCGATGAGCCATTTGGCGCAACGTGGGCGGAAATCTGGTTTGAAGAACATCGGTGCAGTATACGCAAAGCGCACCGGGCGCCATATCTCGACAGTGAAGCTTGCGTCTGATAGGCGAGTGGCTTTTATGGGCATTTCCGGAGTTTTTTTGCGTGGGGCGACATTCGGGCGCAGCGGATGCCGCCGTTTTGGGTGATCAAATGCCCGGTTTAGGCTAGAATACGCGGCCTCAAAGCACACCCCCTTCTCGAGGCTGTCCCGAAGATGTTGATCCTGCGCGGTGCTCCTGCCCTTTCTGCTTTCCGCCACAGCAAATTACTAGAACAACTGAAACAAAAAGTTTCAGCTGTCAGTGGCTTGTACGCCGAATTCGCCCACTTCGCTGACGTCAACGACGTTCTGACCAGCGAAGAACAGCAGGTTCTCGATCGCCTCCTGAAATACGGCCCCAGCGTGCCGGTTCAAGAGCCGAGCGGCCGTCTGTTTCTGGTGTTGCCGCGTTTTGGCACCATTTCACCCTGGTCGAGCAAGGCCAGCGACATCGCTCGCAATTGCGGTCTGAGCAAAATCCAGCGCCTGGAGCGCGGGATTGCCTTCTATGTAGAAGGCCAGTTCAGCGAGACCGAGGCCCAGGCAATCGCCGACAGCCTGCACGACCGCATGACGCAACTGGTATTGGGCGACCTCGAGCAGGCTGCCAACCTGTTCAGCCACGCTCAGCCCAAGCCGCTGACCGCTGTGGACATTCTGGGTGGCGGTCGCGCGGCACTCGAAAAAGCCAACGTCGAGCTGGGCCTGGCCCTCGCCGAAGATGAAATCGATTACCTGATCACCAGCTTCAATGGTCTGGGGCGCAACCCGCACGACATCGAGCTGATGATGTTTGCCCAGGCGAACTCCGAGCACTGCCGTCACAAGATTTTCAACGCCAGTTGGGACATCGACGGTCAGAGCCAGGAAAAAAGCCTGTTCGGCATGATCAAGAACACCTACCAGATGCACAACGAAGGCGTGCTGTCCGCTTACAAGGACAACGCTTCGGTGATCGTCGGTAACGTCGCTGGTCGTTTCTTCCCGGACCCTGAAACCCGTCAGTACGGCGCGGTTCAGGAGCCTGTGCACATTCTGATGAAGGTCGAGACGCACAACCACCCGACCGCCATTGCGCCGTTTCCTGGTGCAGCGACCGGCTCCGGCGGCGAGATTCGCGACGAAGGTGCAACCGGTCGCGGTGCCAAGCCCAAGGCCGGGCTGACCGGTTTCACCGTCTCCAACCTGCAGATCCCCGGTTTCGTGCAGCCTTGGGAGGTGCCGTACGGCAAGCCCGAGCGCATCGTGACGGCGCTGGACATCATGATTGAAGGCCCGCTAGGTGGCGCGGCGTTCAACAACGAGTTCGGTCGTCCGGCGCTGACCGGCTATTTCCGTACCTTCGAGCAGTCCATCACCACACACCACGGTGACGAGGTTCGTGGTTACCACAAGCCGATCATGCTCGCGGGCGGTATGGGCAACATCCGTGAAGATCACGTCCAGAAGGGCGAGATCACCGTGGGTTCCAAGCTGATTGTACTGGGTGGCCCGGCGATGCTGATCGGCCTGGGTGGCGGCGCGGCCTCCTCGATGGCAACCGGCACCAGCTCCGCAGACCTGGATTTCGCTTCGGTTCAGCGTGAAAACCCCGAGATGGAGCGTCGTTGCCAGGAAGTCATCGACCGCTGCTGGCAGTTGGGCGACCGTAACCCGATCAGCTTCATTCACGACGTCGGTGCCGGTGGTCTGTCCAACGCCTTCCCTGAACTGGTCAACGATGGCGATCGCGGCGGACGTTTCGAACTGCGTAACGTACCGAATGACGAGCCGGGCATGGCCCCGCTGGAAATCTGGAGCAACGAGTCCCAGGAACGTTACGTGCTGGCCGTTGGCGTCGAGGATTTCGAGCGCTTCAAGGCTATCTGCGAGCGCGAGCGCTGCCCGTTTGCGGTTGTCGGCGAAGCCACGGCAGAGCCGCAACTGACCGTCACTGACAGCCATTTCGGTAACAGTCCGGTAGACATGCCGCTGGAAGTCCTGCTGGGCAAGGCGCCGCGCATGCACCGCTCGGTCGCCCGCGAAGAAGAGATCGGCGATGATTTCGATCCAAGCACGCTGGACATCGAAGAAAGTGTGCAGCGCGTATTGCGCCACCCGGCAGTCGCCAGCAAAAGCTTCCTGATCACCATCGGTGACCGCAGCATTACCGGTCTGGTCGCTCGCGATCAGATGGTCGGTCCATGGCAGGTGCCTGTGGCTGACTGCGCCGTCACCGCCACCAGCTTCGACGTCAACACCGGCGAAGCCATGGCAATGGGCGAGCGTACTCCGCTGGCGCTGCTGAATGCTCCGGCGTCGGGCCGTATGGCGATCGGCGAAACGCTGACCAACATCGCGGCCTCGCGTATTGAAAAGCTTTCTGACATCAAGCTGTCGGCCAACTGGATGTCGGCGGCTGGCCACCCTGGAGAAGACGCGCGTCTTTATGACACCGTGAAAGCGGTGGGCATGGAGCTGTGTCCGGAACTGGGGATCACCATTCCAGTGGGCAAGGACTCGATGTCCATGAAGACCCGCTGGAGTGACGAGGGCACCGAAAAGAGCGTGACCTCGCCGCTGTCATTGATCGTGACGGGCTTTGCGCCAGTGGTCGACATCCGTCAAACCCTGACGCCCGAGCTGCGCATGGACAAGGGCATCACCGACCTGATCCTGATCGATCTGGGTCGTGGCCAGAACCGCATGGGCGCCTCGATTCTTGCGCAGACTCACGGCAAGCTCGGCCGAGTCGCTCCGGACGTCGACGACGCTGAAGACCTCAAGGCCTTCTTCGCCGTGATTCAGGGTCTCAATTCCGACGGTCATATCCTGTCCTATCACGACCGTTCCGACGGTGGTTTGCTGGTCAGCACGCTGGAAATGGCTTTCGCCGGTCACTGCGGTCTGAACCTGCATCTGGACGGTGTGGCCGACAACGTTTCCGAACTGAGCGCGATCCTCTTCAACGAAGAGCTGGGTGCGGTCATCCAGGTGCGTCAGGACGCTACTCCACTGGTGCTGGCGCAATTCAGCGCGGCCGGTCTGGAAGACTGCGTGGCAGTGATCGGTCAGCCGATCAACAACGATGAAGTATCGATCAGCTTCCATGGCGAGCCTGTATTCAGTGGCCAGCGTCGTCTGTTGCAACGTCAGTGGGCCGAGACCAGCTATCAGATCCAGCGCCTGCGTGACAACGCCGAATGCGCGGATCAGGAATTCGATGCGCTGCTGGAAGAAGACAATCCGGGCCTGACCGTCAAGCTGGGCTTCGACGTCAATGAAGATATCGCCGCGCCGTACATCAAGACGGGTGTTCGTCCTCAGGTTGCCGTTCTGCGCGAGCAGGGTGTCAACGGTCAGGTCGAAATGGCGGCAGCCTTTGATCGTGCCGGCTTCAACGCAATCGACGTGCACATGAGCGATATCCTTGCCGGTCGTGTCGACCTGAACGACTTCAAGGGCATGGTCGCCTGCGGTGGCTTCTCTTACGGCGACGTATTGGGTGCCGGCGAAGGCTGGGCCAAGTCGGCATTGTTCAACAGCCGCGCGCGTGATGCGTTCCAGGGCTTCTTCGAGCGTTCCGACAGCTTCACGCTTGGCGTGTGCAACGGTTGCCAGATGCTGTCCAACCTGCACGAGCTGATTCCGGGCAGCGAGTTCTGGCCGCATTTCGTGCGTAACCGCTCCGAACAGTTCGAAGCGCGTGTGGCTATGGTCCAGGTTCAGGAGTCGGCGTCGATCTTCCTGCAGGGCATGGCCGGTTCGCGCATGCCAATCGCCATCGCGCATGGCGAAGGGCACGCGGAGTTCCGCAGTGACGATGCACTGCTTGAAGCTGACGTTTCCGGCACCGTGGCACTGCGCTTCGTCGACAACCACGGCAAGATGACTGAAACCTACCCGGCCAACCCGAACGGCTCGCCACGCGGTATTGGCGGCATGACCACCCTCGACGGTCGTGTGACCATCATGATGCCGCACCCGGAGCGTGTATTCCGCGCAGTGCAGAACTCGTGGCGTCCTGAGGACTGGAACGAGGACGGTGCCTGGATGCGCATGTTCCGCAACGCGCGGGCCTGGGTTAACTAAGGCGCGTGTACAAGCTCGCCTTCTTCGTTCCGCCGAGCCATGTGGACGAGGTCAAGAACGCCGTATTCGCTGCTGGTGCAGGGCGAATCGGCGCTTACGATCACTGCTCGTGGCAAGTGCTCGGCCAGGGCCAGTTCCGCCCGCTGGATGGCAGTCAGCCATTTATCGGGCAGAGCGGTGTGGTCGAGTCGGTAGAGGAGTGGAAGGTCGAGCTGGTCGTCGCTGACGAACTGATTCAGCACGTGGTGGAGGCTCTCAGGCAGAGCCATCCCTACGAAACGCCTGCTTATGAAGTATGGCGGCTGGCAGAGTTCTGAAGCTGGGCGCAGAGCGTCCGGAAATGCATCACCACGCTGGAGCGTGGGGACGACAACCATCGCTCAGAGTGTCTCGCGGGAGCGAGCTTGCTCGCGAATGCGCAACGCCGTCTATTCAGGGCCGAATTTCGATCATCGTCCCGTCTTTCACCAGATCCCATATTTCCCGCATGTCGTTGTTCTTCAGCGCGATGCAGCCGTTGGTCCAGTCCAGCGTGTGGAAATACCATTCCGGATACTCTTCATCCACCGGTGTGCCGTGGATCATGATCATGCTCCCCGGTTTCACGCCTGCGGAACGTGCGCGTGCCGAGTCCGAGACATTCGGGTAGGAAATGTGCATCGACAGGTTGTAGTTATTGCTGGGCTTGCGCCAGTCGAGCCAGTAGAAACCTTCCGGCGTGCGTTGATCGCCTTCCTGCAGCTTGGTGCCCTTGGGGTTCTTGCCCAGTGAGATTCGGTAGGTCTTCAATGCCTCGCCACCGCTGATCAGCTGCAATTGGCGCACCGACTTTAGCACCAGCACCTTGTCGATAGGCTTGCTGGCGATACTCTCGGTATTGATGACCTTGTTATTGATGATTTTCTGTTCGCTGCCCTTGGGCACGATAGTTTGAGTAAACGCGGCCTGCGAAAGCGGCATGAACGACATGCAAAAGAGTGCGAGCAACCAGCGCATTACGATTTCCCTGAAGATACTTCTTTAACAAAAGCGCCGATGTTGTGTGCGACCCTGGCTTTCAGGTGTCCAGCAACGGACGTGACGGGGGAAGGGCGCTGGTATGAACCGGGTAGGTCTGCCGACGCCTATCCGCAAAGAAGTATTCTAGGGTACGCCCGACTGTCATGAAAGCCAGGTCCGACCACGGAATGTCGGCTTCGTCGAATAACTGCACTTCCAGGCTCTCGATGCCTGCGGCGAATGCCTCATTCGCCATCTCCCCGCGATAGAACACATGCACCTGATTGATATGCGGCACATCGATCAAGGTGTACAGATGCAGTTCGCTCAGGGTGGCGCAGGCTTCTTCCATGGTTTCGCGCCGTGCAGCCTGTTCGATGGTTTCGCCGTTTTCCATGAAACCGGCCGGCAGCGTCCAGAAACCCAGGCGCGGCTCGATGGCCCTGCGGCACAGCAGGACCTTGCCGCCTAACGTCACCAGGCAGCCCGCAACGATGTTCGGGTTCTGGTAATGAACGGTGTGGCAATGCTCGCAGACATAGCGCAAACGGCTGTCGCCTTCGGGAATGCGCTGGATAACAGGGTTGCCGCACTGGCTGCAAAATTTCATGGGATCAGTCGATAGTGAACGCAGTCGCTATCTTGGCCTGTCGTGCGGCGGCTCGGCAACCCTCAGTGTGACCGGAGTTGTCCTACAAGGGCTTGGGCGCAGCGTTGCTTTGGTGCATGATGCCAGACAGGCAACAGATCGAGATTTCCCATGCTGGATGAGCTACTTCGCCGTGTAGTCAGTCATACGCCAGAAACCCTCGACTCGGATCGACAATTCCCCGAGGCGGCTGTTCTGGTGCCGATTACCCGCAGCGAGCAACCCGAGCTGATTCTGACCCTGCGCGCCAGTGGCCTGTCGACGCATGGCGGTGAAGTGGCGTTTCCGGGTGGCCGCCGCGACCCGGGCGACCCCGATCTGATTTTCACTGCGTTGCGCGAAGCCGAGGAGGAAATCGGCCTGCCTCCCGGGCTGGTCGAGGTGATCGGGCCTTTGAGTCCGCTGATTTCCAAGCACGGTATCAAGGTCACGCCTTATGTGGGGGTGATACCTGACTTCGTCGAATACCAGCCCAATGACGGCGAGATCGCTGCCGTATTCAGCGTGCCACTGGAGTTCTTTCGTCAGGACACGCGCGAGCACACTCACCGTATCGATTACGAAGGCCGCAGCTGGTACGTGCCCAGTTACCGTTATGGCGAGTACAAGATCTGGGGGCTTACCGCGATCATGATCGTCGAGTTGGTCAACGTGCTGTACGACACCAGAATCAGCCTGCATCATCCGCCCGAACGCTCGACGATCTGAGTCGCTGGCACCTGAAGCGTCGTCGTTTATAGTTCGTCCCCATGAGTACGACCCGCCCGAGGAGGCTGCATGAAATTTCGCCTGGGAGAATCCCGTGTCCAGACCGATCCGCAGAGCTGGGTGGCTCCCAATGCGACGCTGATCGGCAATGTCAGGCTTGAGGCCGGCGCGAGTGTGTGGTTCAACGCGGTGTTGCGTGGCGACAACGAACTGATTCACATCGGTGAAAACAGTAATGTGCAGGACGGCACGGTGATGCACACCGACATGGGCTCGCCGCTGAGTATCGGCAAAGGCGTGACCATCGGCCACAACGCCATGCTGCATGGCTGCAGTGTTGACGACTACAGCCTGATCGGCATCAACGCGGTCATCCTCAACGGGGCGAAGATCGGGAAATACTGCATCATCGGCGCCAATTCTCTGATCGGAGAAAACAAGGTCATTCCTGATGGCTCGCTGGTCATGGGGACACCGGGTAAAGTGGTGCGCGAACTTACCGATGTGCAGAAGCAGATGCTGGAAGCCAGCGCAGCCCATTACGTACACAATGCCCAGCGTTACGCCCGTGACCTGGCGGTGCAGGAAGATTGATGAGCACTGATACCCCGATCGAAAAGCCGGTCCGCTCCCCCTGTGTGAGTATTTGTGCACTGGATGAGCAGGATATATGCACCGGTTGCCAGCGAACCGTCACCGAGATCACCCGCTGGAGCCGCATGAGCAACGACGAGCGGCGTGTCGTGCTCGGCCTGTGCGACAAGCGCGCCAGAGCCAGCGGCCTGATGTGGACGGTTGGCGGGGCACGCTGATGTTCTGATGGCCTTGTAGTCGCGAACAAGTTTGCTCCTACAGGTTATCCGCGAGCTTTTGTAGGCGCGAACTTGTTCGCGAAGAGGGCGGTGCAGTCGATGCATTTGCTACGTCAGGAATAACGCTTTCGTTTTCGCTTGGGCGCGGCTCTTGCCCGCGTTTGCTATCATTGCCGCTCGCTTGCACAGGCCCAAACCCTCCATGCTTTTCCTGATCGCTTACATCAGCAGTGTCGTGCTGATCAACTTCGCCTTTTCCAGTGCGCCGCACCTGGACATGATCTGGTCTGCCTGGGGCGGGCTGGTGTTCGTGTTGCGGGACATGGTGCAGATTCGCTTTGGCCATGGCGCGATCATTGCCATGCTGGTGGCGCTGGTCCTGTCCTATGTCACCAGCGACCCCACCATCGCCCTGGCCAGCGCCACGGCGTTTGCGGTTTCCGAATGCATTGACTGGCTGGTGTTCAGCATTACCAGGCGCCCGTTGCGTGATCGGTTGTGGATCAGTTCGGCACTCAGCATTCCGCTGGATACCTTTATCTTCTTCGGCATGATCGACGCCCTGACAGCGCCGGTCGTGCTCACCGCGCTGCTATCGAAGTTCGCTGGCGTGACCATTGTCTGGATGATCATGGCCTGGCGGGCGCGCAACAGTGCGTGTCCGGGCTGAGCGCCCACTTGCCGGGGCTTCGTGGTAAATTGCGCGCCTTTCTCCACAGCGGTTGCTTGCATACGGCGGGCAGCCCTCGACATCTGCTTCACGAGGACCTGAGATGACTCAAATCGGAACTCCACTGTCGCCCACCGCGACGCGCGTACTGTTCTGCGGCAGCGGCGAACTGGGCAAGGAAGTCGTGATCGAGCTGCAGCGCCTTGGCGTTGAAGTGATCGCTGTTGACCGTTACGAGAACGCGCCGGCCATGCAGGTCGCGCATCGAAGCCATGTGATCAACATGCTCGACGGCGCAGCACTGCGCGCAGTCATCGAGGCCGAGAAGCCGGATTTCATCGTTCCGGAAATCGAAGCCATCGCCACCGCGACGCTGGTTGAGCTTGAGGCCGAAGGCTTCACTGTGATCCCGACCGCACGCGCCGCGCAACTGACCATGAACCGCGAAGGCATTCGTCGTCTGGCGGCTGAAGAGCTGAAGCTGCCGACCTCGCCTTACCACTTTGCCGACACTTTCGAGGCGTACAGCAAGGCGGTCGAAGACCTCGGTTTCCCGTGCGTGGTCAAGCCGGTCATGAGTTCTTCGGGCAAGGGGCAGAGCCTGCTCAAGAGCACCGATGACGTACAGAAAGCCTGGGACTATGCGCAAGAGGGCGGTCGCGCCGGCAAGGGTCGCGTCATCGTCGAAGGGTTCATCGACTTCGATTACGAAATCACCCTGCTGACCGTGCGTCACATCGGTGGCACCACGTTCTGCGCGCCGGTTGGGCATCGTCAGGAAAAGGGCGACTATCAGGAGTCCTGGCAGCCGCAGGCTATGAGCCCTGTTGCGCTGGCAGAGTCCGAGCGGGTTGCCAAGGCGGTGACCGAGGCATTGGGTGGGCGCGGGATGTTTGGCGTTGAACTGTTCATCAAGGGCGATCAGGTGTGGTTCAGCGAAGTCTCGCCGCGCCCGCACGACACCGGTCTGGTGACGTTGATTTCTCAGGACCTGTCGCAGTTTGCCCTGCACGCACGCGCGATTCTTGGCCTGCCGATTCCGTTGATCCGCCAGTTCGGCCCTTCGGCGTCGGCAGTGATTCTGGTCGAAGGCCAATCCACGCAAACCGCTTTCGCCAACCTCGGTGCTGCGCTGGCCGAGCCCGACACCGCATTGCGTCTGTTCGGCAAGCCGGAAGTCAACGGTCAGCGGCGCATGGGTGTTGCCCTGGCGCGTGACGAGTCCATCGAAGCCGCTCGTGCCAAGGCCACTCGTGCCTCGCAGGCAGTCGACGTCAAGTTGTAAGGCTCACGCCGCAGGCGGCAAGAAACAACGCAGCGCGTGTTCTTGCCGCCTATTCACCATGACCTCAACGCTATAGCTCGCTGTCCCGCGTCTCCTTCAGGCTCAACACCGCCAGCACGCTGATCAGCGCTGCTGCAGACACATACCCGCCCACCCAGCTCAGGCCACCCATCGCCACCAGTTTCTGGGCGAAGAAGGGGGCGACCGACGCCCCAACGATTCCGCCCAGGTTGTAGGCCGCCGATGCGCCGGTATAGCGAACCTGTGTCGGGAACAGCTCCGGTAGCAGCGCGCCCATCGGGGCGAACGTGATGCCCATCAGAAACAATTCGATGCACAGAAACAGCGCCACAGCCCAGGTGCTGCCGTGGGTCAGCAGTGGCTCCATGGTGAAACCTGACAGGATCGCCAGCACGCCACCCGCAATCAACACCGGCTTGCGCCCGAAGCGATCGCTCGCCAATGCAGCCAGCGGTGTGGCCGCCGCCATGAACAGCACCGCAAAGCACAACAGCCCCAGGAACGTTTCCCGGGTATAGCCCAGCGTGGCCACGCCGTAGCTCAACGAAAACACCGTCGAGATATAAAACAGTGCGTAGCAGACCACCATCGACGCCGCACCGAGCAGCATGGGTTTCCAGTGCTGACCGAAGGTTTCCACGATGGGCAGGCTGACCCTTTGATGGCGAGCCATGGCCTTGGCGAAGACGGGTGTCTCTTCAAGCTTCAGACGCACGTACAGTCCGACCATGACCAGTACGGCACTGAGCAGAAAGGGAATCCGCCAGCCCCACGCGCGGAATTGTTCGTCATTTAGGGTCATTGCCAGCGTCAGAAACAGGCCGTTGGCGGCGAGAAAGCCGATTGAAGGGCCCAGTTGCGGAAACATGCCGAACCAGGCGCGCTTGCCTTTCGGGGCATTCTCGGTCGCCAGCAGTGCCGCGCCACCCCATTCGCCACCCAGGCCAAGCCCCTGGCCGAAGCGCAGCACGCACAACAGAATCGGCGCCCATGCCCCGATCGTCGCGTAGCCTGGCAATACGCCGATCAGTGTGGTGCAGATCCCCATCAACAGCAGCGAGGCCACCAGCGTCGACTTGCGCCCGATCCGGTCGCCGAAGTGACCGAACAGCGCCGACCCCAGAGGGCGAGCGAGAAAGGCGATGCCGAAGGTCAGAAACGAGGACAGCATCTGTGCCGTGCCCGACGTCTGCGGAAAAAAGACCGGACCGATCACCAGAGCGGCGGCGGTGGCATAAACGTAAAAGTCGTAGAACTCGATGGCCGTGCCGATGAAGCTGGCCGTGGCGACGCGGGTCGTCGAATTCACCGGCTTTGCGGGCGCGTCATGATCTTCACGAGAGAGCGGGGTGCTGGTCATGCGGATTCCCTGACAGTCGACTCGCCGGTCGGCAAGGACCGTGTCCGGCAAGCATGCATTTATTGTGATTGTGGGTGCAGCGTCGAGCAGAGTAACCCGAATGGGTCGAGAGGCAAGGGTGGGGCGATCTATTTGAAGGCAGACATTTATTTGAACGTGCGGACCAGCGTGTTCTGCCACATGGCGACACGCTTGACGCGGTTGTCCTCGGTCTCGAGGATTTCCAGCCGGTAAGGCCCTATTTTCAAGCAGGCTGGAGCGTCCGGAATGGTTTCCAGTGCCTCGGTAACCAGCCCGTTGACGGTTTTCGGACCGTCTGAAGGCAGGTGCCAGCCAAGGCTCTTGTTCAAGTCGCGGATGGACGCTGCGCCTTCGACTTCAAGACGCCCGTCGTCCTGTTGTTTGACGTGCGGATTATCCAGTCGCTGCTCGCTTTCGAACTCGCCGACAATCTCTTCGAGAATATCCTCAAGGGTGACGATGCCCAGCACTTCGCCGTATTCATCGACCACCACGCCGAGGCGCCGTTGCTGTTTGTGGAAATTCAGCAACTGCAGCTGCAATGGTGTGCTTTCCGGCACGAAATAAGGCTCGTAGCAGACCGCCAGCAACTGCTCTTTGGTCAACGTGCCCTTGGGCAGCAGGTGGCTGATGTCACGGGTATTGATGACGCCTTGCACCTGGTTGATGTCGTTGTGATAGACCGGCAGGCGCGTGTGCCGTGAAATGATCAGGCGTTCGATGATCATTTCCATGGGGTCATCGAGGTTAACGCCATCCACTTCGTTGCGCGGGATCAGGATGTCATTGACCGTAATGCTGTCCAGCGCACGAATGCCTGACAGCACGCTGGCGCGCGGAGAGTATTCCTGGGCAGCATCGTTGCGCGGGGTATTTTGCGTGTCGTCTTCGAAAGCCTGATCCTGCTGTTGTACGGCGCGAGACAGGAAGGGACGCAGCAGTGTCTTGGCCAGAACATTGAACACGTAGGCCAGCGGCCAGACGATCTTCATCGGAATGCGCAGCACACTGTTGCCCAGCAGCAGCGTCGAGACAGGGTGGCGGTTCGCCAGGCGGCGGGGCATGTATTCGGCGAAGACCAGCATGATGCTCACGGTAGCGAGCCAGGCCACGGTGGGACCGTTGTAGAACCAGTAACTGGCGGCGATAAGCGTGGCGATGACAGTGATCAGTACCCTGATCAGGGTATTGCCCAGAATCAGGCTGTTCAGGTTGAACGCCAGCTCGGGGAGCGGTGCCGACTTTTCCGGGCGGCTGGCGGCGCGCATCGCCTTGACTTGATGATGAGCAGCCTCGACTGCGGTCAGCAGACCGGCCCACAACAGCAGGAGGGCGAGGACACCGAGCAGCGGGCCCAGGGGCAGATTATCCATGATCAGGGCCCGTCAGATGTGCAGGATGAATTCGCGTACCAGCTTGCTGCCGAAATAGGCGAGCATCAGCAGGCAGAAGCCGCCCAGGGTCCAGCGAATGGCCTTGTGACCACGCCATCCAAGGCGGTTACGCCCCCACAGCAGCACACTGAACACGATCCAGGCCAGACAGGCCAGCAGGGTCTTGTGCACCAGATGCTGGGCAAACAGGTTTTCGACGAACAGCCAGCCGGAAATCAGCGACAGCGAGAGCAATGACCAGCCAGCCCACAGGAAACCGAACAGCAGGCTTTCCATGGTTTGCAGCGGCGGGAAGTTCTTGATCAGCCCGGAAGGGTGCTTGTGCTTGAGGCGGTAGTCCTGCAACAGCAGCAGCAGCGCCTGAAATGCAGCAATGGTAAACATCCCGTAAGCCAGCAACGACAGCAGGATATGGCTGAGGATGCCGGGCTCTTCCATGATCGGCTGCACGGTGCCGCTAGGGGCGAACTGGGCGAGCAGTACGGTGACCATGCCCAGCGGGAACAACAGTACCAGCAGGTTTTCCACCGGGATGCGCGACGTGGCGATCAGGGTCACGACGATCACCGACGCCGCGATAAGGCTGGCCGAGTTGAAAAAGTCCAGGCCAAGGCCGACCGAGTGCGTCAGTTGGGAAAACAGACCAATGGCATGTGCGATGACCGCCAGTGTACCGAGCAGGCAAAGCAGCCGCTTGTCGGGCTTGACGGCCTGGCTCAGGCGCAGGCTCTGATAGACGGTCGCAGCGGCATAAATGATGGCGGCGGCGAGGCTGGGAAGCAGGCTGGGTGGCAAAGGGGACATAGATCCTGATGGACGGGCCTGAAAAGACGCTGAGTTTGGCATAGAACCGGCAAATCACGAAAGACCACAGAAGCAGTCTGCGTGGTGTCCGTGCGACGGAGTCTTCGCTATAATCCGCGACCTGCTCAAGCCGCAGGCTCGCCGAGCGCCATTTCTGCATTACGGGCCGGGCCGCATCAACCGGGGTTCGACGAGAGCCTGAAAGGATCGCGCATGTTTGAAAATCTGACTGACCGCCTCTCGCAGACGCTGCGCCATGTTACTGGCAAGGCCAAGCTGAACGAGGACAACATCAAAGATACCTTGCGCGAAGTGCGTATGGCGTTGCTAGAAGCCGACGTCGCCTTGCCGGTGGTCAAAGACTTCGTCAATAACGTCAAGGAACGCGCCGTCGGCACCGAGGTGTCGCGCAGCCTGACCCCGGGTCAGGCGTTCGTGAAGATCGTCCAGGCCGAACTCGAAAGCCTGATGGGCGCGGCCAACGAAGATCTTGTCCTCAATGTCACGCCGCCTGCCGTCATCCTGATGGCGGGTTTGCAGGGCGCGGGCAAGACCACCACTGCCGGCAAGCTGGCGCGCTTCCTTAAAGAGCGCAAGAAAAAAACCGTAATGGTGGTGTCGGTCGACGTTTATCGTCCCGCAGCCATCAAGCAGCTCGAAACGCTGGCCAACGACATCGGCGTGACGTTCTTCGCCTCCGACATCAGTCAGAAGCCGGTGGACATCGCCCAGGCGGCCATTAAAGAAGCCAGGCTCAAGTTCATTGACGTGGTCATCGTCGACACCGCCGGTCGTTTGCACGTCGATGTCGAGATGATGGGCGAGATCCAGGCGCTGCATGCGGCGGTCAAGCCGGCCGAGACGCTGTTCGTGGTCGATGCCATGACCGGCCAGGATGCTGCCAATACCGCCAAGGCCTTCGGTGACGCATTGCCGCTGACCGGCGTGATCCTCACCAAGGTCGACGGTGATGCCCGCGGTGGTGCCGCCCTGTCGGTGCGTGCCATTACCGGCAAGCCGATCAAGTTCATCGGTATGGGCGAGAAGAGCGAGGCGCTGGAGCCGTTTCACCCGGACCGCATCGCGTCACGCATCCTCGGCATGGGCGATGTGCTCAGCCTTATCGAGCAGGCCGAACAGACCCTCGACAAGGACAAGGCCGACAAGCTGGCGAAAAAGCTCAAGAAGGGCAAGGGCTTCGATCTCGAAGACTTCCGCGACCAGCTGCAGCAGATGAAGAACATGGGTGGCCTTGGCGGCCTGATGGACAAACTGCCTAGCATCGGCGGCGTCAACCTGTCGCAGATGGGCAACGCCCAGGGCGCAGCGGAAAAACAGTTCAAGCAGATGGAAGCCATCATCAACTCGATGACCCCTGCCGAGCGTCGTGATCCGGATCTGGTCAGTGGCTCGCGCAAGCGCCGCATTGCGATGGGTTCGGGCACTCAGGTTCAGGACATCGGGCGTCTGATCAAGCAGCACAAGCAGATGCAGAAGATGATGAAGAAATTCTCCGCCAAGGGCGGGATGGCCAAAATGATGCGCGGCATGGGTGGAATGTTCCCCGGCGGCGGCATGCCAAAAATGTAATTGCGTCGCGTGCAAGAGGCTTTGCACGCGTCCCATCTGGGGGGTGACCCCCAGTCAGCCCGCGTCATGCGGGCTTTTGCCGGCTGTCATACCGACAGCTCCCTCGCAAATCTGGAAGGCATGCCGATAGGCGCCGGAAAAAGACATTTGCAAAAGTCGGGATATTCCTTAGAATATGCGGCCTTTCGGGCACCTATGCCCGCTGTGCATCTTAGATTTGCAGCACCGACTACAGGAACGATGTTCAATGCTAACCATCCGTCTTGCCCTTGGCGGCTCCAAAAAGCGCCCGTTTTACCACCTGACCGTAACCGACAGCCGCAACGCTCGTGACGGTTCCCACAAGGAACAGGTTGGTTTCTTCAACCCTGTTGCCCGTGGTCAGGAAATCCGTCTGTCCGTTAACGAAGAACGCGTCAACTACTGGTTGAGCGTGGGTGCACAAACTTCCGAGCGCGTTGCCCAGCTGCTCAAAGAGCACAACAAGACCAAGGCCGCGGCCTGAGTCTTATGAGCGCGACGCCTGCATCTGCCGACGATCTGATCGTCATTGGCAAGATTTACTCGGTTCATGGCGTTCGCGGCGAAGTGAAGGTTTATTCCTTTACTGATCCGATTGGAAACCTGTTGGACTACAAAACCTGGACGCTTCGGCGCGAAGGCAGCGTTGATAAACAGGTGGAGCTGGTCAGCGGACGCTTGCAAAGCAAGTTTCTGGTCACAAAGCTCAAGGGTCTCGATGATCGTGAAGAAGCACGTCTTCTGTCCGGTTACGAAATCTGCGTGCCGCGTAACCTGTTCCCTGATCTGGACGATGGCGAGTACTACTGGTACCAGCTTGAAGGCCTCAAGGTCATCGACCAACTCGGGCAATTGCTCGGGAAAATCGATCACCTGCTCGAAACCGGTTCGAACGATGTAATGGTTGTAAAGCCCTGCGCGGGTAGCCTGGATGATCGCGAACGCCTGTTGCCCTATACAGAGCAATGCGTGTTGGTAATCGATATGGCTGCTGGCGAGATGAAGGTGGATTGGGACGCGGACTTCTGAATGCCATGGCCAGCCTGCGCATAGAAGTCATCAGTCTGTTTCCCGAGATGTTTTCCGCCATCAGCGAATACGGCATTACCAGCCGTGCGGTGAAACAAGGGCTGTTGCAGCTTACTTGTTGGAATCCGCGGGATTACACCACTGATCGCCATCACACTGTGGATGATCGCCCATTTGGCGGTGGTCCGGGCATGGTGATGAAGATCAAGCCCCTTGAAGATGCTCTGGTTCAGGCCAGGCAAGCGGCAGGGGATGCGGCGAAGGTGATTTACCTGTCGCCACAAGGCCGCCAGCTGAATCAGTCTGCGGTACGCGAACTGGCGCAGGAGGAAGCGATTATCCTCATCGCCGGTCGTTATGAAGGCATTGACGAGCGTTTTATTGATGCTCATGTCGATGAAGAGTGGTCGATTGGTGACTATGTTCTTTCCGGTGGCGAGCTGCCGGCGATGGTCCTGATTGACGCGGTTACGCGGCTGCTGCCTGGAGCTTTAGGGCATGTGGACTCCGCGGAGGAAGATTCCTTCACGGACGGTCTGCTGGATTGCCCGCATTACACCCGACCTGAGGTGTATGCGGATCAGCGTGTTCCCGACGTGTTGCTAAGTGGCAATCACGCGCACATCCGGCGTTGGCGTTTACAGCAGTCCCTTGGGCGGACCTATGAACGACGCGCTGATCTTCTGGAAAGCCGCTCGCTTTCTGGAGAAGAGAAGAAGCTGCTGGCGGAATACATCCGCGAGCGGGACGATAGTTAACGTATCGATGGTCGATCCAGACGGATTACCTTAGGAGCACCAGCATGACTAACAAAATCATTCTTGCCCTCGAAGCAGAGCAGATGACCAAAGAGATCCCTACCTTTGCACCAGGCGACACCATTGTCGTCCAGGTTAAAGTGAAGGAAGGCGACCGCGCTCGTCTGCAAGCATTCGAAGGCGTTGTAATTGCCAAGCGTAACCGTGGCGTGAACAGTGCTTTCACTGTTCGTAAAATCTCCAACGGTGTTGGCGTTGAGCGTACTTTCCAGACTTACAGCCCGCAAATCGACAGCATGGCTGTGAAACGTCGCGGTGACGTTCGCAAGGCCAAACTGTACTACCTGCGTGACCTGTCCGGTAAAGCAGCGCGCATCAAGGAAAAACTGTCCTGATACAGTTTTTCGATGCATAAAAAAGGCAGCCCCAGGGCTGCCTTTTTGCTGTCTGCTGTTTGATGATTCACCCCTTGTCTACCGAAACACGCACTGAGTGAACATGGCTGCCATCGACCATCCGCTGATTGACCGGTTTCTGGACGCGCTCTGGCTCGAAAAGGGCCTGTCCGACAACACCCGGGATTCTTACCGCAGTGATCTGGCGCTGTTCAACGGCTGGCTGCAGGAGCGCAACGTTGATCTGATCAGTGCCGGGCGTGAAGTCATCCTCGATCATCTTGCCTGGCGCGTTGAAAATGCCTACAAGCCGCGCTCCACGGCGCGTTTCCTGTCTGGCGCACGTGGCTTCTACCGCTACCTGCTGCGCGAAAAGCTGATTTCCGTCGATCCCACCCTGCAAATCGACATGCCTCAGTTGGGCAAGCCGTTGCCCAAATCGCTTTCCGAAGCTGACGTCGAAGCATTACTTGCTGCTCCCGACCTGAGCGAGCCCATCGGCGAGCGTGACCGCGCCATGCTTGAGGTGTTGTATGCCTGCGGTCTGCGCGTGACCGAATTGATCAGCCTGACCCTGGAGCAGGTCAATCTGCGTCAGGGCGTGCTGCGCGTGATGGGCAAAGGCAGCAAGGAGCGACTGGTGCCCATGGGCGAAGAGTCCATCGTCTGGGTCGAGCGTTACCTGCGCGGCGCCCGCGACGAGTTGCTGGGCGGAAAGCCCAGCGACGTACTGTTCCCCAGCTCACGTGGCGATCAGATGACCCGCCAGACCTTCTGGCACCGTATCAAGCACCAGGCAACGGTTGCAGGCATTGGCAAATCCCTGTCACCGCACACCCTGCGCCATGCCTTCGCCACCCATCTGCTCAATCACGGCGCTGACTTGCGCGTGGTGCAGATGTTGCTCGGGCACAGTGATCTCTCGACAACGCAGATCTACACCCATGTGGCGCGGGCGCGGTTGCAGGAATTGCATGCCAAGCATCATCCACGCGGTTGACTCACGACGTATTTTGCGAAGCTTCTTACGTCGCTCCGAGTCGGCCCCGCGAGCCTTATGTGGTAGGCTTTGCCGGTTTCGCCTATCAAGGCTGGCACTCCTTTTTTCGACAGTTGCCAGCCTGTCCGCCGTCATAGGAGTTTTCATGCGTTTGCCACAGATTTTCGCTGCCGCGGCTTTGATGCTGGCCGGCACCTTCAGTATGTCTGCCCTGGCTGATGCAGCCCCTGATCAGGCCATCCGCAAGACGCTCGACTCGCTGGAATTGCAGCTGCCGGTCGAGAGTATCTCGCCGAGCCCGCTCAATGGCCTTTATGAAGTGAAGCTCAAGGGCGGCCGCGTCCTGTACGCCAGTGCCGACGGTCAGTTCGTGGTTCAGGGCTATCTGTTTCAGGTGCAGAACGGCAAGCCGGTCAACCTGACCGAGAAAACCGAACGTCTGGCCATTTCCAAGACCATCAACGCCATTCCTGCTTCCGAGATGGTGATCTATCCGGCAGTGGGCGAGACCAAGTCGCACATCACAGTATTCACCGACACGACTTGCCCGTATTGCCACAAGCTGCACGAAGAAGTCGGCCAGTTGAACAAGATGGGTGTCGAAGTCCGTTACCTGGCATTCCCGCGTCAGGGCCTTGGCTCTCCGGGTGACGAGCAGTTGCAGGCGGTGTGGTGTTCCAAGGATCGCAAAGGCGCGATGGACCGCATGGTCGATGGCAAGGACATCAAGGCAGCCAAATGCGACAATCCGGTCAGCAAGCAATATGAGCTAGGCCAGTCGATCGGCGTGAACGGGACGCCTGCGATTGTCCTGGCCGACGGTCAGGTAATTCCGGGTTATCAGCCTGCAGCTCAGGTTGCCAAGCTGGCAATGGGCGCCAAATAAGCCGGTGTTTTCAGGCGCGCCTTGTGCATACACGGCGCAAGTGGCCGAAGTGTCGTCAAAATTTCAGCCGCATGGCGCCATGCGGCAGTTTTTCCACAGCCGATTCAGGTTCGGCTGTTTTTCGGGGAGTTCATCAGTGAAACCGGTCAAAGTAGGCATATGTGGGCTGGGTACTGTCGGTGGCGGTACCTTCAACGTACTTAAGCGTAACGCCGAGGAGATTGCCCGCCGTGCCGGGCGTGGAATCGAAGTTGCGCAAATTGCGGTTCGTACACCAAACCCCAATTGCCAGATTACCGGTACGCCTACCACCAGCGATGTGTTTGCCATTGCGACCAACCCTGAAATCGACATCGTCGTGGAACTGATCGGCGGCTACACCGTTGCCCGCGAACTGGTACTCAAGGCCATCGAGAATGGCAAGCACGTGGTGACCGCCAACAAGGCGCTGATCGCGGTGCATGGCAACGAGATCTTTGCCAAGGCGCGTGAGAAGGGCGTGATCGTTGCTTTTGAAGCCGCTGTTGCCGGCGGTATTCCGGTCATCAAGGCCATTCGTGAAGGCCTGTCGGCGAACCGTATCAACTGGGTGGCCGGCATCATCAACGGCACCGGCAACTTCATCCTCACTGAAATGCGCGAGAAGGGCCGTACCTTTGCCGATGTTCTGGCCGAGGCTCAGGCCCTGGGTTATGCCGAAGCCGATCCGACCTTCGACGTGGAAGGTATCGACGCTGCGCACAAGCTGACCATCCTCGCCTCCATTGCCTTCGGCATTCCGCTGCAGTTCGACAAGGCCTACACCGAAGGCATCACCAAACTGACGACTGCAGACGTCAACTATGCCGAAGCGCTGGGCTATCGCATCAAGCACCTGGGCGTTGCACGCAGCACGGCTCAAGGCATCGAACTGCGTGTACACCCGACGCTGATCCCGGCCGATCGCCTGATCGCCAACGTCAACGGCGTCATGAACGCGGTGATGGTCAATGGCGATGCGTCCGGCTCGACGCTGTTCTACGGCGCGGGTGCCGGTATGGAGCCTACGGCTTCTTCCGTGGTGGCCGATCTGGTCGATGTGGTCCGTGCGATGACCTCGGATCCGGAAAACCGGGTCCCTCATCTGGCCTTCCAGCCCGATTCGTTGTCAGCCCACCCGATCCTGCCGATCGAAGCCTGCGAAAGCGCCTACTACCTGCGCATTCAGGCCAAGGATCACCCGGGCGTGCTGGCCCAGGTCGCGAGCATCCTGTCCGAGCGTGGCATCAACATCGAATCGATCATGCAGAAGGATGTCGAAGAACACGATGGCCTGGTGCCGATGATCCTGTTGACTCACCGGGTAGTGGAGCAGGGTATCAATGACGCCATTCAAGCCCTGGAAGCCCTGCAGGATGTCGTTGGCCCGGTGGTTCGTATCCGCGTCGAGCACCTTAATTAACATCAACTGCAAGCTGTCAGTTCCAGGCCGCAAGCCGATCGTTTCGACCTTGCAGCCCTGGAGCCCTGGCTTTCAGCCCAGACCAAAGGTTTGATCCCATGCGCTATATCAGTACTCGCGGCCAGGCGCCGGCCCTGAATTTCGAAGACGTGCTGTTGACTGGTCTGGCCAGCGATGGTGGCCTCTATGTGCCGGAAAACCTGCCACGCTTCACGCAGGAAGAGATCGCTTCCTGGGCAGGTCTGCCTTATCACGAACTCGCCTTCAGGGTGATGCGCCCCTTCGTGGCTGGCAGCATCCCGGATGCCGACTTTAAAAAGATTCTCGAAGAGACCTACGGCGTGTTTGCCCACAGCGCTGTTGCGCCGCTGCGCCAGCTGCATGGCAACGAGTGGGTGCTTGAGCTGTTCCATGGCCCGACGCTGGCCTTCAAGGACTTCGCACTGCAACTGCTTGGCCGCCTGTTGGACTATGTACTGGCCAAGCGTGGCCAGCGTGTCGTGATCATCGGCGCGACCTCGGGCGACACCGGTTCTGCGGCCATCGAAGGCTGCCGTCGCTGCGACAACGTCGACATCTTCATCCTCCACCCGAACAATCGTGTATCCGATGTACAGCGTCGGCAGATGACCACGATCTTCGGCGACAACATCCATAACATCGCGGTCGAAGGCAACTTCGACGACTGCCAGGAAATGGTCAAGGCCAGCTTTGCTGACCAGAGCTTCCTGAAGGGCACACCGCTGGTCGCGGTCAACTCGATCAACTGGGCGCGGATCATGGCTCAGATCGTTTACTACTTCCACGCCTCGCTGCAGTTGGGCGGACCTGCGCGTTCGGTATCGTTCTCGGTACCGACCGGTAACTTCGGCGATATCTTTGCCGGTTATCTGGCGCGCAACATGGGGCTGCCGATCAACCAGTTGATCGTCGCCACCAATCGCAACGACATCCTGCACCGCTTCATGAGCGGCAATCAGTACGTCAAGGAAACCCTGCACGCCACGCTGTCGCCCTCCATGGACATCATGGTGTCGTCCAACTTCGAGCGCCTGCTGTTCGACATGCACGGTCGCAACGGCGCTGCCATTGCCGGGCTGATGAGCACGTTCCGCCAGGGTGGCGGTTTCAGCGTCGAAGAAGAGCGCTGGACCGAGACCCGTAAACTGTTCGATTCGCTGGCAGTCAGTGATGAGGATACCTGCACGACCATTGCCGAAGTGTTTGCCAGCACCGGCGAGCTGCTCGACCCGCATACCGCTATCGGGGTAAAGGCCGCGCGCGAATGCCGCCGCAGTCTGGACACGCCGATGGTGATTCTGGGCACCGCGCATCCGGTCAAGTTTCCGGAAGCGGTGGAGAAGGCCGGTGTAGGAAAAGCGCTTGAGCTACCTGCACATTTGTCTGATTTGTTCGAGCGTGACGAGCGCTGCACTGTTCTGCCAAATGACCTGAAAGCCATACAGGCGTTTGTCAGCCAGCACGGCAATCGCGGTAAACCGCTCTGACAGAAGCGTCGTGTAACAACTTTAGGCCCGCCACTTGGCGGGCCTTTCTGTTTCTACGTGCCAAACTTCGCTGGTTTTTCGAACCACTGAGTTGAGTCATTCGTAGTGAAGCAGGCAAGTATGCAAGGCGTAGTCAGGGAGGCAGGCAACACATCGAGATGCCGCGCATGGCGCAGGGTATGGGTGTTGCTGGCGCTGGTTTTTGCCGGGGCAGCCAATGCGGCGCAAAGCTTGCCGTTTTCACTGACAGCCCCTTTTGTGGCTTCGGCGGATCTGATCCTCGAAGATCAGGACCGGGCCTGGCTCGACCAGCGCAAGGTTCTTCGGGTCGGCATTGCGATCGCAGACTACGAGCCGATCGATATCACCAGTGACCGCAACCGTTATCAGGGCATCAGTGCCGACTACCTGGGGCTGGTCAGCGACCAGTTGAACCTCCCGGTGCAGGTCACCGGGTTTGCCAAGCGTTACGAGGCTATCGATGCGCTGCGCGACGGCAACATAGACCTGCTGACCAGTGCCAACGGTTTCGAGCGCGGTGTGAAAGGACTGTCCTTCTCGACCGAATACATGCCTGATCGATCGGTGGTCGTTGGCCGCGGCAACGATTTGAGCCCGTTGTCGAGCCTGGCCGGCAAGAAGGTCGTACTGCTTGACGGCTATGCCGATTCGGACGTGGTGCATCGCGTTTACCCTGACAGCCAGATCATTATCGCGCCTAACCTCTACAGTGCTCTGGAAGCGCTAAGTCAGGGTGAAGTGGACGTGTTCATCGGCAACGAAGTCATCGTCCGTACCTATACCGCCCTGCGGCCCTACCTCGATTTGCAGATCAAATTCGAAAGTCGTTTGCCCCCGGTGGGGTTCTCCTTTGCGGTGCGTGACGACGAGCAGCGCCTGTTGACCTTCATCAATCGGGCCCTGGACAGCATTGCACCTTCGACCAGTCGTGAAGTGCTCGGCCGCTGGACCATGGGTCTGGGCGCTGACGTGGAGGGGCAACGCATTCGCCTTACCAGTGCTGAGCGACGCTGGCTGCTCAAGCATCCGAGTGTAACCATTGCGACCGCGCAGCACCCACCGTATATCTACAAAGACAGTAACGGCCACTGGGTGGGATTGAACGCAGATGTGCTGTCACGTATCTCGCGCATGACCGGATTGCAGTTCGTCCATCAGGAATCGCCTTCCACGCAGCAGTCCATCGACATGCTGCGCGCCGGTCAGGCCGACATGAATACCACGCTCGCGGAAAATGCCGAGCGTCGCCGGTTTCTGGACTTCACTTATTCGTTCGGCGGCAATAGCTGGATGTTCGTGGTGCGCTCCGACCGCTCGTCGCGCATATCGCTCGACAGTCTGGCCGGGAAAGTACTGGCCCTTCCGGCCAGGCATGCGCTCGAGGACCTCATCAGGCGCGAGCACCCCTCGATCCAGCTGCGACTGGTGGACACCTACGATCAGGCCCGTGCGCTGGTGGAAAGTGGTGCTGCCGATGCGACCATTCAGAATGAAGTGGGGGCCTACCTGTTTCCGTCCGGACAATTGAAGGTTGCCAGAAGTGTCGAAGGCCAGTGGTCGCCCGACAGATTTTCAGTGATCAAGACCCAACCCGAACTGCTGGGGATTCTGAACAAAGCGCTGGAAGAGTTCCCGGTAGCCGAATTGCGTTCAGTCCGTCTGAAGTGGCTGGGATCGGCGCTGCCTCAGCCGTCGCTCTGGGCGCGCATACCGCAATGGGTATTCTGGGTAGTGTCCCTGGCGTTGCTGACCGGTCTGGTGTCGCTGATTTGGAGCAGTCGCCTCAAGGTGCAGATTCGCCAGCGCCAAAGGGCGCAACGACAGCTCAATGATCAACTGGCCTTCAAACACGCTCTGCTCGACGGTATCCCCAATCCGATTTATGTACGCGATCTCAAAGGGCGTCTGATTTCCTGCAACCGTAGCTACGAGCAGAGTCTGGGCATCAGTTTCGAACAGATGAATGGCCGACGCCTCACGGACGTCAATCTGATCCCGCGCGCGCTGGCCGAGCAGATGCACACCGATTACCTCAATCTGCTGGAAAATCATCAGCCGGTCTTTTCCGATCGCACCATCGAACTGCCTGGCAAACGCATGGACGTCTGGCAATGGACGGTCCCGTTCTTCGCCGCCGATGGACAGTTGCAGGGGCTGCTTGGCGGCTGGATCGATATCACCGAGCGCAAGCAACTGGAGCAGCAGCTTCAGGAGGCCATGCATCTGGCCGCTCAGGCCAACGAGGCAAAAAGCGCTTTCCTGGCCAGCATGAGCCATGAAATTCGCACGCCGATGGGGGCAATCATTGGTTTGCTGGAACTGGAATGCGAACAGGCCTTGCGCCTGGGCAGGATTCCCTCGCAAGGCCTGCAAGTGGCCCACCGCTCAGCTACGGAGCTGGTAGCGCTGATTGGCGAAAGCCTTGATCTGGCCAGAATCGAAGCGGGCGGCATGCAGTTGTCACTGGCTGTCACTTCCCTGGAAGGGCTTTTCGACGGGGTGATCGAGCTTTTTTCCGCGCAGGCTCGGGAAAAGGGGGTGGAACTGCGCCTGGAGTTCTCCGGGCAGGCGCGGGGCGACTACTGGCTGGATCCCTTGAGGTTGCGTCAGGTGCTGCACAATGTGCTGGGCAACGCGTTGAAGTTCACTCGGCAAGGTGCGGTGGTCGTGACGCTTGATGTGACCAGTGACTCGCCTGAGTCCACGCGTCTGCGCATTGGCATTCAGGACAGTGGCGAAGGGATCGATCCGCAGCGTCAGCAGCAGGTATTTCAGCCTTTCACCCAGGCAAATGACGACACGGCCGCACACTACGGGGGCAGCGGGCTGGGGTTGAGTATCACCCGGCAACTGGTTGAACTGATGAAGGGCGACATCAGCCTGCACAGCGAGCCGGGCAAAGGGACGCTGGTCACCATCGACCTGCCGCTGACCAGGGTGAGCGAGCCGGTTTTGCCCGCGGACGATGTTGCGGATGCGCCCGTCGACACGCGTAGCCTTCATCTGCTGGTGGTCGATGACATGTCGGCCAATCGTCTGGTATTGACCCGGCAGCTGGAGTTTCTTGGCCATCAGGTAACGGCGGTCGAGGACGGCAGGGCGGCGTTGTCGAGCTGGTGTGAAGGGGCGTTTGATGCGGTTATCACCGACTGCAACATGCCGGGTATCAGCGGCTACGCATTGACCCAGGCCATTCGCCAGATCGAAGAGAAAGAGCAACGTCAGCGCTGCCCGGTCATAGGCTGTACCGCCAACGCGATGAGTGACGAGGCGGCACGTTGCGAGCAGGCAGGCATGGACGGCCTGCTGATCAAGCCGCTGTCACTGGCGCGTCTGGCCCAGGAGCTGGCGGATCGGGTGCGTGAGCCGACGTTCGACATCGGCACGCTGCAAACCATGACTCAGGCTAATCCGCAACAGATGCAACGGTTGCTGGGCGAGTTATGGAAGAATCTGAGGCACGAATACGCTTTGCTGGAGCCTGCGGTGTCGGCCAATGACTGGAAGATGCTGAGCGCCTGTCTGCATCGCCTCAAGGGGGCGGCGAGCCTGGTTGACGCAGTGCCGCTTGCCAAGGCGTGTGCCGCGCTGGACGACAGTGTCCGGCTGCAGAGCACGGCCAGTCTGGCGGAACGCTGGCAGGCACTGGAGGTAGCCATGACCCGTCTGCGCGCTGATATCGAAGTGCAACTGGTGGTCGTGCCGGAGACTGCGGTGCCAGGCGGTTGAATCTTGCGAACAACGTGTGGCGGGTTTAGGACATGTCCTATGGGGCGGGTGTCCGGGACCCGCTACAGTAAGTGTTATCCCGGGCCGCTGGCTCTGACTCCGCAGGCGTGATCGTGCACTCACTCAAGGTTCTGATTCTCGAGGATCATCCCTTCCAGCTGATGGCTCTGCATCAGATGCTCAACGCCAATCAGGTGTTCGATGTGCTGACGGCCGATAGCGTGGAAGTCGCCAGGCTTTCCCTGCAAAGCCGTGGTCCGGTCGACATCGCGATCTGCGACTTGCAGATGGAAGGGCCTGACGGCCTGGAATTGATCCGCTTCATGGCTGAGAACGGTTTGGCGCGTGCGCTGATCATCGTCAGCTGTTCCGCCGCCTGCGTGCTGGAAGGGGCCGCGCAACTGGCGCTCGCCCAAGGCCTGAACGTTCTGGGGTATGTGCAGAAACCTGCGTCCGCCGGGGCGTTGTACGAGTTGCTTGAGGCGTATGGGCCCGGTCGGACAGACTGTGTAGAGCAGGCCCCGACGGGCAGCGCGTTTAGAGCTCTTTCCGCCATCGAATTGTTTGACCCGACGCGCAGCGGACCGATAGACGTGGCGTCCATTGCCGAACAATGGATCACCTATTTTCAACCCAAGGTCAGTCTGCAGGGCGAGTTGCTGGGTGCCGAAGCGCTGGTTCGCTGGCAGCACCCCGTGTATGGGCTGCTGGCACCCGGGCGATTCATCGACGTCATCGAGGCTGAAGGGCTGACCGTTGCATTGACCTGGCGGGTCCTGGATCAGGCCCTGCAGTTCTCTGCGCAGGTCATGCGCGAGCGGGGTGAGCCGCTGTCGGTTGCCGTCAACATTGACCCGCAAGTGCTGCAGCAGCTGGATTTCGCCGAGCAGATCATGCAAGCGCTTGCCCGGCATGGCGTACCGGCCACCGCGCTGACCCTGGAAATCCTCGAGCAGGACGCCGCGCGCCCGGAAACCTGGCAGCTCGAAGGCCTGCTGAGGTTATGCATGCAGGGTTGCAAGTTGTCTATCGATGACTTTGGCATGGGCGCTTCGAACATCGACCGCCTTCTGCAATTACCTTTCAGCGAGCTGAAAATACCAACCGAGTTCGTGCGCGGCATGGCCGACGACGCGCGTAAATCGGCGGTCGTGGCCGGTGCTTTGTTCATGGCGCAGCGGCTGTCGATGTCGGTGGTGGTTGAAGGTGTCGAGACGATTGAAGACGTTGACAGTCTGCTGGCGCTGGGCGATCCCGCCATTCAGGGGTATTTCATTGCCCGCCCGATGCCGGCCTCGGCCTTCATGCGCTGGGTGGCGGAGCGTGACAGCGGCCATCTGCAAGCTGTTTCCAGAGACAACCCGCCTCAGGACAGACCGCTTTCCTGCAAATAAATGAACAGAGCAGCGTCATTGGCCAGTCCGAGCTTGCGCATGGCGGCGACTTTCTGGGCGCTGACGGTCTGTTTGCTGCGATTGAGTTGCGCCGCGATCTGCCCCACCGTGTGGCCAGCCGAGAGCAGGCGTAACACTTCCAGCTCCCTTGGCGACAAGCGATCTGCCTGCAGCAGCGCGTCGGGCCCATGCTGGCGTGCTTCTCTGAGTACCCTGCGTACCGAATCGGCGACAAAAAGCCCACCGCGCCTGACCCCCTTGATGGCAGCAGGCAGTTCTCCGGCAAGGCTGGCCTTGCTCAACAAACCCCGGACACCCAGGTCCAGCATGGACTGAAACAGTCCGGCATTGCTCAGGGTGGTGACAACGATCACTGGCAGCGCCGGGAAATCCCGGCGAATACGTTGCAGCAGACGCAGGCCGTCGTTCTGCCGTTCGACGGGCATCATGAAGTCAGTCACCAGCACATCGCAGGCGTGGCGTTCGAGTACCTGGAGCAGTTCGTCCGGATTGCAGGCCTCGGCGACGACGCTGGCCAGATTGTCCTGCTCCAGTACAACGCGCAGGCCGATGAGAAAAATCGGGTGGTCATCAGCCACGATGACCCGCAACCGGCGATCAGCGGAATCGCTCAAGGGATGGCTCCGTCAAAAGGGCTATACGGGTATTGCACGCGATGGAATTGTTTAACGCAGTGATCAAGAGCATAGGCACCTTGTAGGACGCGTAGCGGAATTGTGTTGGATTCTTCCTACAAGCTCACTTTCGGCTGGCATCGGCGTCCGGTTTTTTCCTTGTCACATTCAGCAGGCATGCTCGAAATGACAGACAGGTGCTGCGATCTGGCGATAGAAAGAACTTTCTGCTGTCGCCGATGGTCATTGGTTAGCACCTTTGCATTCAAACTGTTGAGTGGTGATCCGGATGGAAAATATCAGCTTACTGCTAAGCGAAGCGCTGGCTCCCTATCAGGCCAGTATTGGCCCGGCCGGTTCTCGGGGCGAACGTCTGGTGACTCTGAAAGATAAAGCGGGCACCTGTGTGATCGAGCGCGCATTCAGCGCTGATCAACTGAGCGACAAACGTCAGCTCACCGACGTGGTAGACGGTCTGCGCCGCGATCTTATGGTTGCCGAGGGGCGAATCGAACCCTGCGTCATTGCCGCCATGCGCAATGCTGCAATCAGCCGTACGTTTGTCGGCACCCCATCTTTTGCTTAACAGTTGCTTAACCGGCGTTAAAGGAACTGGAACCTGAAGGGTTCGCTGCACTCCTATGCATTACGTCAGTTTTGATCATTGTGCTCCGGTGATCAACGGCTGACGTCATGACCGATAAGGTCACGTTTACCCCGAGCAGGTCCCCCTCTGCCCGGGGTTTCTTTTGTCCGGTCATTCCTTGTCCAGCAGTGCCTTGACGTCTTCCAGGTAGCTGGCCCGTTGCGCGGGCTCCAGCCACTGCGCATAAAAGCCCATCAGGCTGGTTTCACGCAGCACGCGCATCTCGCGGTTGATCAGTTCAATGGCCTGCTTGCCCTTGGGCGAGTTGCTGCAACTGACATAGACGAACTGGTATGCAGGATTGTCCTTGATCGGCAAGAAGGCCAGTTCCTCCGGCCTTATGCCTTGTTGCATGGCCTGATAGCGCGCTTCCGGCCAGAAGCTGATAAAGGCTTGCAGACGCCCCAGACGCTCCATTTGCAGCAGGCTGCCGACCGCATCGTTACCGTAGTGCGGCACGAGGATATCTTCATCGACGTCGTGCAGCGTGTGGTCGATCATTTCTCCATAGCTGCGTTCGGCAACGATGCCCAATTTGATCGTCCGGCTGGCCATCAAGGCCGCGAAGTCTAGCTTTCCGTCCTCCACGTAGGGCTCGAACTTCGACATCTCCTCCTTGCGCACAATCAGGCCGCTGCTGAGGATGGCGCCGATCGGTATGGAAAAAAGCAGGGTTCTGGCTCTTTCTGCCGTCCACAGCATGGTGGGATCACAACTGAGAGACGTGTCGTCGCTCAGCATTTGCAGAGCCCTGGCGCGGTTGACCCGCATCAGCACGTGGTTGTACTCGGGCATTCGTGCTGTCAGCAAGGGCATCAACTGATCAATTGCACCTTGGCCGCGCATGGCACCGGAAAAAATCGTGGAAGGGGGGATGTCGCGCATCAGCCAGGTCAGCGTCTCCCTGGCCTGGCTGACGCACGACATGGCAGCCAGCGACAGGGCGAGCATCAATCGAGCCGTTGTACAGCACGAGGCAGGAAGGGGCATTCGCGGGTGTCATCCTCGAAAAGGGTTCAACAGTCTGAGGTAGGGTTGGCAGCTCTTTGAATGGTGCTGCGCCAGTGGCGTCACATTCAGGTGCCCCGGTTGGGAGTTCGGGTGCTCGCTGCAGATCGTCTTTAGCACAGATATGTATCAGAAATTTGTTTCAAATTATCGATTTTTGTTCGTCCTGCAAATGGGGGGCAAGCACATCCTTGCGCGAGCAAGTTCGTTCACAGGCCCGGCATCGGGTAGACTTGCTGTCTTCCCTCCAGACTCTAGAAGCCCGTTCATGGCCCAGCCGTCCACGACCTACAAATTCGAACTCAACCTCACCGACCTTGATCGCGGCGTGTACGAGAGCGTCAAGCAGACCATTGCCCGTCATCCTTCGGAAACCGAAGAGCGCATGACCGTGCGTCTGCTGGCCTATGCCTTCTGGTACAACGAACAGTTGTCGTTCGGTCGCGGCCTGTCTGATGTGGACGAACCCGCGCTGTGGGAAAAAAGCCTCGATGACCGCGTTCTGCACTGGATCGAAGTCGGCCAGCCGGACGCCGACCGACTGACCTGGTGCTCGCGCCGTACCGAACGCACCAGCCTGCTGGCCTATGGCAGCCTGCGCGTCTGGGAAGGCAAGGTCATCCCGGCGATCAAGAACCTGAAAAACGTCAATATCGCCGCCGTCCCGCAGGAAGTGCTGGAAGTGCTGGCCAAGGACATGCCGCGGGTCATCAAGTGGGATGTGATGATCAGTGAAGGGACGGTGTTCGTCACTGACGACCGCGGCCAGCATGAAGTCCAGTTGCAATGGCTTGCGGGCGAGCGCGGCTGACAGCCGCCGGTTCCGATCGAAAACACATTCATCGACACTGCAAAGAGAATCAGCTGACCCGCATGCGCATCGAACCTCGTCTATTGCCCGACACCTTGCCGTTCCTCGGCGACCTGCCGCCCTTGCTCACTCGACTGTACGCAGCACGAGGTGTGGCCTGCGAGGCCGAACTGGACAAAAGCCTGGCGCGGCTGATTCCTTATCAGCAACTCAAGGGGATCGATGCTGCGGTAGACCTGCTGGTGACTGCGCTACGCGAGGGCCAGCGTATGCTGATCGTCGGCGATTTCGACGCCGATGGCGCGACCGCCAGCACCGTGGGTGTTCTGGGCCTGCGTCTGCTGGGCGCGGCGTATGTGGATTATCTGGTGCCCAACCGGTTTGAATATGGCTACGGCCTGACGCCGGAAATCGTCGAAGTGGCGTTGCAGCGCGAACCTCAGCTGTTGATCACCGTGGATAACGGTATTTCGAGCGTCGAGGGCGTGGCGGCGGCCAAGGCGGCCGGCTTGCAGGTACTGGTGACCGATCACCATCTGCCTGGTCATGAGCTTCCTGCCGCAGACGCCATCGTCAACCCGAACCAGCCAGGCTGTACCTTTCCCAGCAAGTCGCTGGCCGGTGTCGGGGTCATTTTCTATGTACTGATGGCCTTGCGTGCGCGTCTGCGCGAGACCGGCTGGTTCGAGAGCAATCAGCGTGCCCAGCCCAATCTGGGCGAGCTGCTGGACCTGGTTGCGCTGGGCAGCGTGGCCGATGTGGTGCCGCTGGATGCCAACAACCGTATTCTGGTTCATCAGGGGCTGATGCGTATCCGTGCCGGGCGTGCCCGACCCGGGCTGCGCGCCATTCTGGAAGTGGCCCGGCGTGAACCTTCGCGCATCACCTCCACCGACCTGGGGTTCATCCTCGGGCCACGCCTGAACGCGGCAGGGCGCCTGGATGACATGAGCCTGGGCATCGAATGCCTGCTCTGTGACGACCCGACACTGGCGCGGGAAATGGCCGTGCAACTGGACGAGTTGAACCAGGATCGCAAATCCATCGAGCAGGGCATGCAGCGTGAAGCGCTCGCCCAGCTCAAGGACCTGCCGGTAGAGTCGATGCCGTTCGGCCTCTGCCTGTTCGATGCCGAATGGCATCAAGGGGTCATCGGCATCCTCGCTTCGCGTCTCAAGGAGCGTTACCACCGACCTACCATCGCGTTCGCCAGCGCCGGGGAGGGTGTGCTCAAAGGTTCGGCCCGCTCGGTGCCGGGATTTCACATTCGCGATGCGCTGGACGCTGTGGCGGCCAGCCATCCGCATCTGATCAGCAAGTTTGGCGGCCACGCGATGGCGGCAGGTCTTTCGCTGCCTGAAGAGAACTTCCCGGCGTTTGCCGAAGCGTTCGATCTGGAGGTGCGTCGTCAACTCGATGAGCAGGACCTGACCGGACGTCTGCTGTCCGACGGCTCGCTGGCCGTTGAGGAATTCCACCTGGAACTGGCCCGCGCGCTGCGCAATGCCGGTCCCTGGGGGCAGCACTTCCCCGAGCCCCTGTTCCACGGCGTGTTTCAGCTGGTCGAGCAACGGGTGGTGGGCGAGCGTCACTTGAAGATGGTGCTCAAGACCGAGTGCGGCAGCGTCAAGCTCGATGGCATTGCGTTCGGCGTCGACCGGGATGTCTGGCCCAATCCGAATATCCGCTGGGTCGAGCTGGCCTACAAACTCGACCTCAACGAGTTTCGCGGCAACGAAACCGTGCAGCTGATGGTGGTGCATATCGCACCGCGTTGACGATAGCAGGAACCCCTCTCTCCACCGGGTTGTCGACACTACACGGTTTGCCAAACCTGTTCTTTGAATGAACGGAACCTGGACACCTGAATTTTCATTACGAGAGGTTGCCATGAGCCTGCTGCTTGAACCCTATACCCTGCGCCAATTGACCCTTCGCAATCGCATCGCAGTGTCGCCGATGTGCCAGTATTCCAGTGTCGACGGCCTGGCCAATGACTGGCATCTGGTTCACCTTGGAAGCCGTGCCGTCGGCGGTGCCGGACTGGTCATCACCGAAGCGATGGCGGTGACGCCGGACGGCCGCATCACTCCCGAAGACCTTGGGCTGTGGAACGACGAACAGATCGAACCGCTGCAACGCATCACGCGCTTTATCAACGCTCAGGGCGCAGTTGCAGGCGTCCAGCTGGCGCACGCCGGCCGCAAGGCCAGCACCTGGCGCCCGTGGCTTGGCAAGCATGGCAGTATTTCTCTCAATGAAGGCGGCTGGACGCCAGTCGGGCCTTCAGCGATTGCATTCGATCCGCAGCACACGACCCCTGTGCAATTGAGCGAAACGCAGATTCAGGAGTTGATCAAGGCGTTTGTCGATTCTGCGCGGCGTGCCTTGGAGGCAGGCTTCAAGGTAGTGGAAATCCACGCCGCCCATGGCTATTTGCTGCATCAGTTCCTGTCGCCTCTGAGCAACCAGCGCACCGACGAGTACGGTGGTTCATTCGAGAACCGCATTCGCTTCACACTGCAAGTGACCGAAGCCGTGCGTGCGGTATGGCCTGCAGAGCTGCCAGTGTTCGTTCGCGTGTCCGCCACCGACTGGGTGGAAGACGGCTGGAACGCCGATGAAACCGTCGAGCTGGCGCGTCGCTTGAAAGCAATCGGGACGGACCTGATCGATGTCTCATCGGGCGGTACGTCAGCCAATGCGGAAATTCCGGTTGGTCCAGGCTACCAGACGCGCTTTGCCGAGCGGGTTCGCAAGGAGTCCGACATCGCGACGGGCACGGTGGGCATGATTACCGATCCGGCTCAGGCAGAACATATTCTGCGCACCGGGCAGGCCGATATCATCCTGCTGGCGCGTGAGCTCCTGCGTGATCCGTACTGGCCACTGCGCGCCGATGAAGACCTGGGTGGCCGCCTGGCAACCTGGCCTGCGCAGTATCAACGCGCCACGCATCGTGATCAGCCCATTCATGAGTCTGACCTGCGCGACTGATCGCCAATTGGTCTCTGCTGGCAATACCCGATAAATGAGCGCCGCACGGCGCTCAATTTTTTTACTCGCCTTCCAGCAGTTCGGTGACGCGGCCGATCAGTTCGGCAATCGCGAACGGCTTGGGCAGCACATGCATGCCCGGCTCAAGCGTGTCATGCGCCAACGCGGCGTTTTCAGCATAACCAGTCACGAACAGGATTTTCAGGTCGGGCCGGACATCCCGCGCCGCGTCTGCGACCTGACGACCATTCATGCCTCCCGGCAGACCGACGTCGGTGATCAGCAGGTCGATCGCCGCTTTGGACTGCAGAATGGTCAGGGCATCGGCACCCCGTTCAGCCTGCAAGACGATATAGCCAAGGTCTTCAAGCAACTCGGCAATGAGCAAGCGCACGGCGGGCTCGTCATCGACGACCAGAATGGTTTCGTCACTCGTGCTGGAAGCGGGGACTTGCAACGGGCTGTCATCGAAGACCACCGTTTCAGCTTCGCCTTCGTGCATCGGCAGCAGAATGCAGACTTTCGAACCCTCGCCAACCTTTGACGTAATGTAAACGCCGCCACCGGACTGCCGTGCAAAACCGTAAATCATCGACAGCCCCAGCCCGGTGCCCATGCCTATCGGTTTGGTGGTGAAGAACGGGTCGAAGGCCCGCGCCATGACGTCGTTGCTCATGCCGGTGCCGGTGTCGCTGACGGACAGTTCCACATAACGGCCTGTGGGCAGTTGATACTTGGTCGCCGTGATTGCCGTCAGGTGGCGATTGCCCGTCTGGATCAGCAGTTTTCCGCCATCGGGCATGGCGTCCTTGGCGTTGATGCACAGGTTGAGCAGCGAATTTTCCAGTTGATGCGGATCAACCAGGGTCGCCCATAGCCCGCGTGAGGCGTTGACCTGCATATCGATGGCCGGACCTACGGTGCGCCGAATCAGCTCGTCCATGCCCGCGACCAGAAGATCGATATCCGTGGCCTTGGGGGCCAGCGTCTGACGGCGCGAGAATGCCAGCAGCCGATGTGTCAGGGATGCCGCGCGTCTCGAGCCTTCCAGCGCTGCGTTGATGTAGCGGTCCAGTTCCGTGAAGCGTTCCTGTCTGATCCTCGACAGCAGCAGCTCCATGTTGCCGGTGACGCCCATCAGCAGGTTGTTGAAGTCATGAGCCAGCCCGCCGGTCAGTTGCCCGACCGCTTCCATTTTCTGCGATTGAATCAAGGCCTCTTCGGCAATACGCAATGCTTTGATGCGGTCCTTTTCGTGGGTCAGGTGCTTGCCCAGCGCAAAAATGATTCCGTTGCCGGGTGCCGCAGTCCAGCCGAACCAGTGGTAGCTGCCGTCGACATGCTGATAACGATTTTCAAACAGCGGCAGTACATGGTTGACAGTGTGTTTCAGAGCATTCTGGGTGTTGCTGACATCATCCGGATGCAGCAGGGTCATGATGGAGGTGCCCAGCAGCTCTTGTTCCGGGTGGCCCAGCAGCGCTGTCCAGGCCGGGTTTACCCGCAGAAAGATACCGTTGAAATCGAGTATCGCCAGCGGGTCAGGAGATATTTGCCAAAACGTGTCCAGCTCCAGCGTCCGTTGTTCAAGTCTGGCGGTCTGCTGTCGTTCCAGACTGACCAGATCATCAATCAGTTTCAGGCGTTTGCGCTCGCTTTCCTGCAGCGCTTGCTGATTGAGAACATGCGCAGTGGTTTCGTTGGTAATGCAGAACATGCCGACTACCACGCCATGCTCGTCGATGACCGGTGAAAACGAGAATGACCACCATGTCTGCTCGACCTCGCCGTAGCGTGCCATGGACAGCGGCAAGTCCTGGTAGTGGCAGGGCTTGCCGGCGAGGGCGTCGATCACCAGCGGCGCGACCTGGTCCCAGACGTCTGCCCACAGATCCGGAATGAGTGCGCCGATAGCGTCGTCCTTGCGCGGGCCGAGGATCGGGGTATAGGCGTCATTGTGGAAAAACACCAGATCCGGTCCCCAGAGCAGGTACATGGACTCCGGAGAATTGAGGATCAGATTCAGGGTGTTTTTCAGCGATACCGGCCAGTGCTCGATCGGTCCGAGTGAAGTCTGACTCCAGTCCCTGGATCGGATAATCCCGGCGGCCTTGCCGTTGGCGGTCGGGAAACCAGTGGGCGATATCACTTCGGACAAGCTCCTGAAGATCTGCATGAAGAGGCAAGGGTATTCATATGAATAGGGATGTGTGTTTGCTCAGTTCAGGAAAGGGGCTGCATACCTGCTTTTACCTGCAGCCTGTACTTTATTGACTCTTCGCCACAGGTGCGGGTTGCACGCAGTTCACCAATACGCGGGGCAGATTGACGAACGGGTATCTGCTCAAGTCCGTAACATCCGGAAGCACACCGGTAATAGCCAGACAGTGACTTCTCTTCAACTTGTTGGTCAATGACTCATCTGACAAACCTTGTAGGAGGCTTCCTGTGAATACGCGTGGTTTACTCGATCAATTGCTCAAGTCCGGACAAAGCATGTTGCAGGACAAGAACAAAGGCAAATCCGGCAAGCAATCGTCGGGCAGCGACTCACTGATCAATGGCCTCGGCAGCCTGCTTGGCGGTGGCAAAGGACAGGGCGGTTCCCAGAATGGGCTGGGTGGTCTGCTGTCCGGCGCCGGTGGTGGCGCTCTGGCCGCAGGTGCCATGAGTCTTCTGCGCGGCAAGCGTACCCGCGGGATGGGTGGCAAGGTGTTGACCTACGGAGGCCTGGCGGCGCTGGGAGTACTGGCTTACAAGGCATACAACAACTGGCAGTCCAGCCAGGGGCTTGCCGCTCAACGTGAACCGCAAACCATCGACCGGCTGCCCGAGGCTGAAGCCGAGCAGCACAGCCAGGCAATCCTGCGCGCATTGGTCGCCGCCGCAAAGGCCGATGGCCATGTCGATGAGCGTGAGCGCGAACTGATCGAAGGTGAGTTCACCAAACTGAACAACGATCAGACGCTTCAGCAATGGCTTCACGCCGAGCTGAACAAGCCGCTGGACCCGGCAGAGGTGGCTCGGGCCGCGACCACGCCGGAAATGGCGGCGGAAATGTACATCGCCAGTGTGATGCTGGTGGATGAAGAGCACTTCATGGAACGCGCCTACCTCGATGAGTTGGCGCGTGAGTTGAAGCTGGAACCCGGCCTCAAGACCGAGCTTGAAGGCCAGGTGCGGAACGCTGAGTAAACCGGCTCTCCGGCCAGTGAGTTGCCTGGCACGCCTTGTGTGCCAGGCAACTGCCCCGATCAGGGGTGTTCCATTCCTTCGGCGTTGGTCAGTTCCCTGATCAGCGCTGTCTGCTGCTCCTTGAATGTGGCTTCGAACTCTACAATCCGTTCTTCGTACTCCGGGTCTTCGAGACTGATATTGCGTTGTTCGAACTCGTCGGTGAGCTGGTTCAGTTCAGTCCTGTAGGTACGTTCGAGTGCTTCGAAGCGTCCAGTGTGGGTTTCACGCAGGTAGCTGATCCAGTAATCCTGCTGCTGAGCGAAGCGCAGGAAGGGCTCGCCGCGTTCTCCGTTTTGCACGCGAAGCATTGCAGTGTCGAACTCCCCGGGTCTGATGGCTGCGTGAGCCTGGAAAAGCATGCCTTCCGGTGGTACTGGCAAGTCCAGCGCGCTGGCCCAGTGCGTGCGATACGCCAGACGCACCTCGGCTTCATCACGGCCCCCGGACTGTTCGCGGGCTGCGGCATCCAGCTCGGAGAGGCGATACAGCCGGACGGTCAGCCGATACAACAGGGCGCCGCGCTGCTCCGCTACGACGTCCTGCAACGACTGCCGGACGAACACCAGCACCTCCATCTGGTTGAATTCCAGAAGAATGCCGTCCGGGCAAGTGTCGTTGTCACGAAACAGCCTGAGCGGTTCTTCGGCGATGGCGTTGAGGGTCTCTCCAAGTTGAGGCTCCCGACTCACTGCGGTCAGTACCCGCCAGACGCGCTCGCGCAGTGCTGTGCGGCTGGTGATGTTGCGATAATCGGCGCTGCGACGCAGCGAGTCGATCAGGTCGAGCAGGTTGCGGGTGTGCTCGCTGGCCTCCAGTTGCTCCCACATCTCACGCCGCCCGGCGCTCAACGGGTTGCTGTCGTCCAGCCAGGGCTCGACGGTGACGGGCTCCGGAGTCGATGCCCGACTGTCATCTGATGACAGATAATCAGAGATCGATGCGTCCGAGTCATGGTGTTCCGTCCAGTCCATCGCGCTGAGCTCGGGCGGCAGATCCATGTCGAAGGTGAAAGAGCGTCCATAACGTTCTGACAGATGTGCCCGGCGCATGGTGTCTTCGGAAAGCGGATTGCTCAGCAGGCTTATTTCCGTGTGCGAAAACTCGCTGCCGGGATTGGCGAGTATGTGTTCTGGCAGTTCGCTGATCAGATTGCCTTCCAGCAACAGTGTCCTGATCTGGGCTGGGACCATGCTCTCCACCCAGGTTGGCCATTCGACCAATCCGATGTTGTTCAGTGACAGCCAGTTAAGTGCTGTGCCACTGAGGCTGGCCAGGTCGCTGATGGCACCGATTCTGTTGCCATCCAGCTCCAGCCTTTCAAGCGTCGCGATCCGGCCGAAGAAATCGATGTGCTGTTGCTCTACCAGCATCCCCTGATCCATCAGCGATAGTGTACGAAGAGATCGAAGCTCGAGCAGCGCCGGTGGCAGTTGCAGCAGGGGGGCGACATGCCCGCTTATTTCCAGCGAGATCAGATCCGTCATGCGGCGCAACAGTTGATCCAGGTCAGCGGCTGTGCCAATGATTCTGCTCAGATGCAGATAGCGTACCTGGCGATAAAAGAAATCCGGCAGGTGTCGGGGAAAGTCGGCCAACGCAATGTCTGCGAGGCGCAGTGGACTGTGGATTTGCCCCAGGCTGAAGGTTCGCCAGTGATCGGTCAGAAGCCTGCCGATCTGACGGCGTGATTCGAGGGTCTGCTCGCTCGGTAAGGCCATCGAGCTGGAGGCATGCGTCCACCGATCAACGGCGGCAAATAATTCTGCACCTTCGTTCAATTGCCTGTTTACAGCGGCCTGCACGGCAACCGGAGTGTCCATGACAAAACTGAAGGAACTGCCGGCTACCGCTTCATTGATACGTGCATGCATCGCAGTGTGTCGGGACAGGATGTTGCCGCGCAAGTCAATCACTGTCCGATGCTCAGGGCTGGGAGGATTGTCGAGGATCCACCCGGGCAGTTCCGTCAGGTTATTGTGCGCCACCGACAGTTCGCGAATGTTGTTCGGGATTATGTCGGTCAGCCAGGACGGCCAGCGGTGCATGCTGACCCGCTCCAGCACCAACCGGTCGAGGTGCAGCCAGCTCAGGTCCATGGGCAGCACGCTGATCAGGCGATTGCCACTGAGGTTCAGCATCCTCAGGCCAGGCATGCTGCGCAAGGGGTCCATTTGCGCCTGGTCCAGAAAAATGCCCTGGTTGATCAGCCCCAGTTCGGTCAGTTGGGGCAGCACACGGGACACTTGCTGAGGCAGGTTGAGAAAGATCGAGGGCTCGGGGGCCAGACGGGAGGCGGGCTCACTGATCAGGTTCAGTGCGCGGGTATGCGGGAAGCGCTGCAGGAAGGCGCCAAGTTCGACGCTGTTGGTCGACTGTCGGGGCAGGTTCATGCCTGCTGGCGTTATATCCGCTGCATCGAGTCGCGCTCCGGACTCGACCGATATGTTTTCCAGGTGCAGTGCGGTAACGCGGTTGAAGACGAAGTCCGGCAGATGTTGCGGAAAATCACTCAGCGAGACATGGTGCAGGCGCAGCGGCTCAAGCGTCCGTCCTATCTCGGGGAGGTTGTTGAGGCGCCAGTGGCTCCAGATCGCTTCGTGGATGCGCGTGCGACTGTCGATATGAGCCTGACTCATGGGGGGCATTGCCACGGATTCATAGGTCCAGGCGTCGAGACTTGCGCGCAACAGCATTTGCTCGCCCAGCAGGTCGTTGAGTCGCGTATCGATGGTTCTGTTGTCCCAGCCGGCGTGGCGCAGACGGTCGAGGATGTCTTCGGGAAACGCATCCTCCAGCTCAAGTGTGCGGATCTTGTCCAGCAGACTCTCGTCGGTCATGTGCCAGTCGACTCTGCCGCTACCGCTCAGAGGGTAGCCAAGGCGACCGTCAGCCAGGCGCATGGGGGATTTCGAGCCTGGCTTGATCGCCTGCATTTTCAGCAATGGTGCCAGGTGCTGGCGGGGCAGGGGATTGTCCTGAATCAGCGCTGCCAGCGTCTGGCCCTCGCTGGTCCGGGCAAAGCCCAATTGCTTGCGTTGGGCATCGGGCAGGGCGTGCAGCACGGACGAGTACAGATCGTCCAGCCCGTGCAGGTGCTGGTCCTCAGCGTCACGGGCCTGGTAACGATTGCCGTCCTTGATCAGTACTTTGCGTACGGGGGCATCCTCGGGGCCGATGCTGTCGATCAAGCGGCCACCGAAATACCGGTCATGGACCTCAAGTCTGACCTGGGGCGGCCATTGCGGCAGGGCTTCAAGGCTGTGCAATGCAAGGCAGTCAGTGTCGGCACTGTAGACCGAGGTCAGATAAAGCCCTTCATAGGCCCGCGCCAGCCTTACCTGTTGTAAATAGGCGCTGGCCTCTTCGGCAATGGTCAACGGTACACGTCGTTCTGTCACGAGTTGCAGTCTTTCGGCAGGCGAGGCATGGCTGGCCAGTTCCTCGGTTACCAAAGGCGGCAGACCGGGAAATGCCTTCTGCAGGGTTTGCGCACCTTGCGCCTCGGTGGTATTCAATGCGCGGTAATGAGACTCGAACAGCCAGCCCCGCGTGGCACGGGCGCGTGCCGCCAATTGCGCCCGTAACGTGATCAGTCGCGGTGACATGCCAAGCTGGCCTGCACCGAACTCTTCGTCGAGCAGGGTGCGGATTTCGTTGTTACTCAGCTTTTCCAGCACCTGGCGCAGGGCATCCGGCTGGTCGGCATGAACAGTGATGTTGAGGGTGTCAGACACGACCGGCTGATAGGCCGGAGCGAATGTCTGCAGCGTGCGGCCCTCGGCATCCACCAGTACCAAGGCGCGATTGCTCGGCCAGCCACGGTCCTGGCTCAACAGTTCAAGTTGAAGGGGCGCCGCGGCGTTCGTATCGTTGGCTTCCAGCTGTTCGATGAAACGCTCGATCTCCTGGTCCAGCCTGAACCGGCGCGCCGTGTCCTCAAGCAATGCCGGAGGACGACGCTGATCGGTCAGTGCCTCGCGCATCACGGATTCAGGCGTGTTGCTGACCTTGACGATGCGCCTGGCGGTGCTGTCCGAAAACGTTTCACTGGAATAGCCCAACCGTCGAAACAGGTTCAGGCCTTCCATCTCCAGCGGCTGATCGAGCTCATGCAGCCATGCGCCTGCGCCGTTGTGCCGCAAGGCGGGCCGATAGCTGTCCGCGCGGGTCGGGTGCTCGATCAGGTAACCGTCGCCGCTCGTGGCAGGGCTGACTGAATAGGTACGTCCTTCAAGTGGCAACCACTGCTTGCCTTGCCAGGTGTACAGCCCGGTAGCGTCGGGCTGCAGACCCTTGGGCAGTACGATGTCATGGGCAAAGGGCGTCAGGTCAGGCTTCCACAGGCGGGTCGTGCCGCCCGGCAAATCCACGGGCTTGAGGCTGTTTACGAACTCGGGCGCCTGTACCGCCGGGATACCTGCGGCGCCCGTCGACGCAGCGCCAAGAGCCGATATCAGGGCAACGTTCTCGACTACATCGAACAGGTAGGCGAACGCCTGCTGTTTCTCGTCCTTGGCCCAGCTTTCCACGCCCTCATACACTTCGTGAACCAGCTGAATGGCGGTGACGGCCATCATCACTTCGCCCAATACCGGAACGACGAAGCCTGCGATATTCAGGACATTGAAGGCGGTGTCCATGAAGTACTGCACGCGCTCATCGAAGGTTTTCTGATCCTGTTCTGCTGTAGGCACACCATGAAACAGTGCGTCGTCGCGCAAGGCCTCGCGTTTGCGCTCGTGCAGGTTGTCCAGCAGTGGACCTTGCAGCACGGTTTCTCTCAGGTGGAGTCGGGCGTTTCGGTCCGCCTCACGCTCCAGCCACTGGCGCTCGAAAATGCCGCCTTTCTTGACTTTGGGGTATAGGCGCTCGGATAACTTTTCAAACAAGGCACTTCGATGGCGCGCCGGTATGAAGCGCATGAAGAAGTTCAGGTAGTCGTTGATGAACATCCGGTCGCGTAATTCATTGATGAAGACTTCGACCGAGTCGTATTCCTTCAACGGCGCAACGGGATCATCCGGGATATACACCACAATCCGCTCTGCCTGAGTGGCAATATCCCGGTCCTTGCCAATAACCAGAAGACCGCTCAGTTCGATATCGCCCAGGCACACAACGCTGCAGTCGACTGGCCGGTTATCGAGGCGGACTTGTTGCTTGCCATCGAGAAGCTCCAGTAATGCGCCTTGCAAATCCGGGCTGATCTGTTGTTGCAGGGATGCAATCTGCAACTGCAGCCGGATCGACGATGCTTCCAGCTGCATGAAGGTCTGGCGCAGCCTCGATGCCGCAGCGTCTTCCGTTTCGTCAGGGGTCGAAGGCGTGCTGAAGACGGCCTGGATATGCGCCTGATATTGGCCGCCCAGGTCCAGCTCACGGCACAGCGCCGCAAAGCCGGCCGGGGAAATAGGCAGGGACTTGCCGGTGATCTGTGGGCCGAGGATTTCAAAGGAAGAAAACACCTGGGCCTTGATACCGGTGCTGGCGTCCATTGCGCCCGGTGCGGTTTCCCAGGCTTCGAAATTCTGTAGCGCAGCCTTGAGCAGGCTCTGGGTCGCGGCCCTCAGTGCAATGTTTGCCTGCGTTAGAGGGTCTCTGGATGCCGTATTGAACGATTGATCGACTCGCGCCCGACTGGCGTGGAACAGCCAGGTATCGGTGACGTCCACCTCCAGCCCGAAGCGGTCCTTGATGGCGGCTGTCAGCAAGGGCCTTGCGAAGTCCTCCAGTGTCGACAGGCGATCCAGCATCGGGCGAACCTGGTGCTCGTGCTTTCGGTGCTCGGCATACAGGCGCTGCAGTTCGGCGACCTGATCAGGGCTGGACTTGCGTGCGCCTTTCAGCCATTGCACGGGGCGCCGCGAGGCCTTGCGCAAGGCCGCATGGGTTGCCGGCTCAGCCTGAAGCAGCCACTCCGGGGCTTTGTCTTTTATCAGTTGCAGATGCGGGAGTGCAGAAGCCTTGCCCGACAGAGATAGATCCAGCATTTAAGTGCCTTGTCGTGAATGAACAACGACAAAGCTTACGGTCGTGACTTGCCGTACAAGTGCTAACTATCTATGTGCTTTCGCTGTTTCTGAAGACCATCGCTCAAGTAGTGGTGGCGATGGCCGACAAGACATTGGATGGGTGAAGGAGCGGTGATCGATAGCGGCCGTGACTTCGTTCTGTATTACCCATGTAACGTTTGACGGCTGGGCTATACTCACGCCGTTTGGACCGTCCGTCGGTCCACTTCTTGAACACGGCCCGACGCCGTCGTTGAACTCTTGAGGGCTGACTGTGAAGAACTGGACCTTGCGCCAACGGATTCTGGCGAGTTTCGCCGTCATCATCGCAATCATGCTGTTGATGGTCGTTGTATCTTATTCACGGTTGTTGTCCATCGAGTCCAGCGAGGAAGATGTGCGTCTGGATGCGTTGCCCGGCGTGTATTACAGCACCCTGGTGCGCAGTGCCTGGGGCGAGAGTTACATCCGCACGCTGGAGCTGATTGCCGAAGGGCAGGCGCGGCCGTTGACCAAGCAGGAAAAGGACCAGTTTCAGGGCTTTGACGAAAACCTGCAGGCACAGATGGACGGCTACAAAAAGTCCATCTTCGATGATGCAGACAGAGACAGCTTCGCGCTCTTCGAAAAGCGCCGCGAAGCCTATTCGCGCATGCTCGCCGATGTTCACGCCAAGTACGATAGCGGCGACTACGCAGGCGCGCGCGCCGAATTCTATGGCGAAGTGAACCCGGTCTGGCTCACGGGACGCAAGCAGCTCAATGATCTCATTGTGGCCAATAAACAGCTGGCTGATCAGGCCACCGCCAACATTGTCAACGCCGTGCTGGCTGCCAAGATCAGCATGATCCTGTCGCTGCTGGTCGCCGTGCTGGCGGCTGCGGCCTGCGGTCTGCTGTTGATGCGTTCGATCACGGCACCGATGCAATTGATCGTTCGGATCCTGGACGTCATGCGTACCGGCGACCTGAGCACTCGATTGAACCTGTCGCGCAAGGACGAGTTCAATGCGGTCGAGACTGGCTTCAACGACATGGTCACCGAGCTCACCGCGCTGGTTGCCCAGGCGCAGCGCTCCTCGGTACAGGTCACTACCTCGGTCACCGAGATCGCTGCAACGTCACGCCAGCAGCAGGCTACCGCCACCGAGACCGCTGCAACCACCACCGAGATTGGCGCCACGTCGCGGGAAATCGCCGCCACCTCGCGGGACCTGGTGCGCACCATGACCGAAGTCACTTCGGCGGCGGATCAGGCGTCGGTTCTCGCCGGTTCCGGCCAGCAGGGCCTGGCACGCATGGAAGACACCATGCATCAGGTGATGGGCGCTGCCAATCTGGTCAACGCCAAGCTGGCGATCCTCAACGAGAAGGCCGGCAACATCAATCAGGTCGTCGTCACCATCGTCAAGGTCGCCGACCAGACCAACCTGCTGTCGCTCAATGCCGCCATCGAGGCCGAGAAGGCCGGTGAATACGGTCGCGGGTTTGCAGTGGTTGCCACCGAGGTCCGTCGCCTGGCCGACCAGACTGCCGTCGCCACTTATGACATCGAGCAGATGGTGCGGGAAATCCAGTCTGCGGTGTCTGCGGGTGTGATGGGCATGGACAAGTTTTCCGAAGAGGTGCGTCGTGGCATGTTCGAGGTCACCCAGGTCGGCGAGCAGCTGTCGCAGATCATCCATCAGGTTCAGGCGCTGGCACCTCGTGTGCTGATGGTCAACGAAGGCATGCAGGCCCAGGCCACCGGGGCCGAACAGATCAATCAGGCGCTGGTACAACTGGCGGATGCCAGCAGCCAGACCGTCGAATCACTGCGTCAAGCCAGTTTCGCGATCGACGAGTTGAGTCAGGTCGCGGTCGGGCTGCGCAGCGGCGTTTCGCGTTTCAAGGTCTGAAGGATCAATGAGCGATCAATCGCCGAGGCGCAATGGCACGCCACTGACCGCCAGCAAGCTTTTTCTGCTGTTTTGCATCGGCGAAGACCGCTATGCGCTGGACGCGACCGAGATCGCCGAAATCCTGCCGCGGGTAAAACTCAAGGCGATTGCCCAGGCACCGCACTGGGTGGCGGGAATCTTTGCTCATCGCGGCGAGATTGTCCCGGTGATCGACATCAGCGCGCTGAATTCCGGTCAGCCAGCGCGCTCGCGTACCAGTACGCGCATGGTGCTGGTGCATTATCGCTACGACGACGCGCACCCGGCTCAGTTGCTCGGGCTGATTCTGGAGCAGGCGACCGAAACGCTGCGCTGCCCGGTTGCGCAGTTCAAGGCGTACGGGCTGGACAATCGCCTGTCACCTTACCTGGGGCCGGTCCGCGAGGACGAGCAGGGCCTGCTGCAGTGGATTCATGTTCACGAACTGTTGAGCGAGCCGGTCCGCGAGTTGTTGTACCCGGTGCCGCCGATTGACCTTGAGCTGCTCGAGGACGCGCGATGAAGGTGGATGATTCGCGCTTCTTCAGCTTTCTCAAGGAGCGTATCGGACTGGATGTGACGTCCGTCGGCGAAGCGATCATCGAGCGCGCCTTGCGTCAGCGTGCGACGGCTGTCAATTGCCCTGACAGTGATGCGTACTGGCATCTTCTGGTCTCGTCGCCGCAGGAGCAGCAGGCGCTCATCGAAGCGGTGATCGTTCCCGAGACCTGGTTCTTTCGTTATCCCGAATCGTTTGTCACCCTGGGTATGCTGGCCCGCGAGCGTATCGCCGGTCTTGCCGGTGCACGCCCCTTGCGCATTCTCAGCCTGCCGTGCTCGACCGGTGAGGAGCCGTATTCCATCGCCATGGCGTTATTCGACGCCGGGGTCGACGCCCGGCAATTCAAGGTCGATGCCATCGATATCAGCCCTGTTTCGATTGCCAAGGCCGAGCACGGTGTCTACGGCAAAAACTCGTTCCGTGGCAGCGACATCAGTTATCGCGAGCGCTATTTCAGTCCTGTCGCTGACGGCTTTGAAATCGCTGACAGTGTTCGCGACTCTGTGAGTTTTCAGCCGGGTAACCTGCTCGACCCGAAACTCGCTTCACAAGTGGCCTATGACATCGTCTTCTGCCGCAACCTGGTGATCTATTTTGATCGGCAGACCCAGCAACATGTATTCAAGGTCCTCAAACAACTGACCCGTGAAGACGGCCTGCTGTTTATCGGTCCGGCGGAGGGCAATCTGCTGGCGGGTATCGGCATGCGCTCGACGGGTATCGCCCAGTCCTTCGCCTTCCGGCACGCGCCCGTCGATGCGGTGGTGCCGGTGCCTGTCGCTGCACCGATTGCATCGCGTCCGGTGGTCGAGGCACCTGCCAGAGCGGTCGCGCCACGACCTGCGCCGCGAACATCCGCAGCTTTTGCGCCCGTCGCGAAACCCGTCGCTGCGGCAGGCAACAGCGATGTTTCGGCCTTGCTCGACAGGATCGCGGGGCTGGCCAACGAAGGTAAAAGTGCTGAGGCTCGGGCTGCGTGCGAGCGTTACCTGCAGCAGCATGAGCCGGTCGCGCAGGTGTTTTACTGGCTGGGTCTGCTCAGCGAAGTGGAAGGCCAGGTGCCACAGGCGCAGGGCTTCTATCGCAAGGCGCTGTATCTGCAACCGCAGCACTCCGAATCGCTGGCCCAACTGGCAGCATTGCTGGCTGCCCAAGGTGACACTGCTGGCGCCCGGCGCTTGCAGGACCGCGCAGCACGTGGCACGAATAAACAAGGAAACCAATGATGGCGGGCGTGTCCGGTTTTTCCAGTCTGACCCATGATCAGGCCCTGGATATCGATGATTGCTGGAACCGCATCGGCATTCACGGCGATCGCTCCTGCCCGTTGCTTGCAGAGCATATCCACTGCCGCAATTGCGCGGTTTATTCGGCTGCCGCCACCCGTCTGCTGGACCGCTACTCGCTGGTCCAGGAGTCGCCTGAGCAGTTTCAGGGTTCGGTGTTGCTGCGCGACATCGAGACGCGCTCGATTCTGGTATTCCGGCTTGGTGAAGAGTGGCTGGGGCTGGCGTCGCGCTGCTTCTCGGAAGTCGCTCCCAGTCAGACCATCCATTCACTGCCACACCAGCGTTCGCGTGCATTGCTGGGTGTCGCCAATGTACGCGGCGCTCTGGTAGCGTGCATCTCGCTGGTCGAGCTGCTCGGGCTGGACAGCACCGCGGTGAGTACCCCGTCGACGCGGGTGGTACCGCGCATGTTGATCGTCAGCGTCGAAGGCGGCCCGGTCGTGGTGCCGGTCGACGAGGTGGACGGTATTCACGCCATCGACGAGCGTGAGCTGGAAGCTGCTTCGGCATCCGGCACGCATGCCAATGCCCGTTTCACCCGTGGCGTGCTGCAATGGAAGGGCCGCAGCCTGCGCTGGCTGGACGAAGAAGAGTTGTTGTCGGCGGTGTATCGGAGCCTCACATGACGCCAGATCAAATGCGTGACGCCTCGCTGTTCGAACTGTTCACGCTGGAAGCCGACGCGCAGACCCAGGTATTGAGTGCGGGCCTGCTGGCACTCGAACGTAACCCGACCCAGGCGGATCAGCTGGAAGCCTGCATGCGTGCTGCTCACTCGCTCAAGGGCGCAGCGCGGATTGTCGGCGTCGATTTCGGCGTGAGTGTCGCGCATGTGATGGAAGACTGTCTGGTCAGCGCTCAGGAAGGGCGCCTGCTGCTTCAGGCCGAGCATATCGACGCGCTGCTGTCGGGGACCGACCTGTTGATGCGTATCGCCACGCCCGGCAGCGACGGTATTGGTCAGCCTGATATCGACAGTTATGTCGAAAGGCTCAATACGTTGCTGGCTTCCGGCGCTGGCACGGCGCGTACGGTCAGTACACCACTGCCGGATCCAGCCTCGGAGGCCTTGCTGGCCAGCGCGATGCTGCAGCTTGAGACGTCAAGCGGGTCGGTTGCGCCAGCGCCTGAGTCTGTCGCAGCGCCGTCGGCCGCCGCGTCGCCTGCCAGTCCAGCCGCCATGCCGGCTTCGGAACCAGAGGCACCGTTCACGCCCTTGCGTGAACGCCGTGTGGCCGAGGGCGGCGAACGCGTGTTACGAGTCACCGCCGAGCGCCTCAACGGGCTGCTGGACATGTCCAGCAAATCGCTGGTCGAGACTCAGCGCCTCAAGCCTTTGCTGGCTGGTATGCAGCGTCTCAAGCGCCTGCAAAGCAGCAGCGACCGTGCGCTGGAGGTATTGGGGGCCAGCTTTGGTGAAGAAGGTCCTTCGGCCGATGTGCAAAAAGCCCTGGAGGACGCGCGCAACCTCCTGTCCCAGGCGCAGCAGGTGTTGGCCCGGCAGACTGCCGAGCTGGATGAATTCGGCTGGCAGTCGGCACAACGTGCGCAACTGTTATACGACACGGCACTCGCGTGCCGCATGCGACCCTTCGCCGACGTACTGAATGGTCAGGCGCGCATGGTCCGGGATCTGGGGCGTGAGCTGGGTAAACAGGTCCGCTTGCAGATCGAAGGCGAGAAGACCCAGGTCGATCGCGATGTGCTGGAAAAGCTCGATGCACCCTTGACTCACCTGCTGCGCAACGCCGTGGACCACGGCATCGAGTCGCCCGAAAAGCGCGTGGCGTCCGGCAAGGACCCTGAAGGTCTGATTCGTCTGCAGGCGTCGCATCAGGCTGGCTTGCTGGTCGTTGAGTTGAGCGATGACGGTGGCGGCGTGGACCTTGAACGTCTGCGCCAGAACATTATCGACCGCAAGCTTTCGCCGGCCGAGACCGCTGCGCAGCTGAGCGAGGAGGAACTGCTGAGTTTTCTGTTCCTGCCGGGCTTCAGCATGCGCGACAAGGTCACGCAGATCTCCGGCCGTGGTGTCGGCCTCGATGCCGTGCAGCATATGGTTCGCCAGATGCACGGCAGCGTCGAGCTGCAGCAATGGGCGGGCGAGGGCAGTCGCTTCAGGATAGAAATGCCGCTGACGCTTTCAGTGGTACGCAGCCTGGTCGTGGAAGTGGGCGGTGAAGCGTATGCCTTCCCGCTGGCTCATATCGAGCGCATGCGCGACCTGCAGCCTGACGACATTCTGCAACTGGAAGGGCGTCAGCATTTCTGGGATGAAGAGCGCCATGTCGGTCTGGTTTCGGCCAGTCAGCTGTTGAATCGACCGGCTGCGCAGAAGGCCGGAGAAACGCTCAAGGTTGTGGTGATTCGTGAGCGTGATGCTGTTTATGGCGTGGCCGTTGAACGCTTCATCGGTGAGCGCACGCTGGTGGTGATGCCGCTCGATGCGCGCCTGGGCAAGGTTCAGGACGTGTCGGCGGGAGCCTTGCTCGACGACGGTTCGGTGGTGCTGATCATCGATGTCGAAGACATGTTGCGCTCGGTGGAAAAACTTCTGAATACCGGCCGCCTGGAGCGCATCGACCGACGCACTCGTCAGGCAGACCAAGTGTCACGCAAACGCGTGCTGGTCGTCGATGATTCTTTGACCGTGCGCGAGCTGGAGCGCAAGCTGCTGCTCAGTCGCGGCTACCAGGTGTCGGTGGCCGTGGACGGAATGGACGGCTGGAACGCGCTGCGCGCCGAGGACTTCGACCTGCTGATTACCGACATCGACATGCCGCGTATGGACGGTATCGAGCTGGTGACCCTGTTGCGCCGCGATACCCGCTTGCAGTCCCTGCCGGTCATGGTCGTGTCCTACAAGGACCGTGAAGAGGACCGGCGTCGCGGCCTGGACGCTGGCGCCGATTATTACCTGGCCAAGGCCAGTTTCCACGATGATGCCTTGCTCGACGCTGTCGTCGAATTGATAGGAGACGCGCAAGGATGAAGATTGCCATCGTCAACGATATGCCCATGGCCATCGAAGCCCTGCGCCGTGCACTGGCTTTCGAGCCCGCGCATCAGATCATCTGGGTGGCGTCCAATGGTGCCGACGCCGTGCAGCGTTGCGTCGAGCAGACCCCGGACCTGATCCTGATGGATCTGATCATGCCGGTGATGGATGGCGTCGAAGCCACCCGCCGGATCATGGCCGAAACACCCTGCGCTATCGTTATCGTGACCGTCGACCGCGAGCAGAACATGCGCCGCGTGTTCGAAGCGATGGGGCACGGCGCGCTGGATGTGGTGGACACGCCGGCCATTGGTGGCCCCAATCCAAAAGAGGCGGCGGCGCCCCTGCTGCGCAAGATCCTCAATATCGACTGGCTGATCGGCCAGCGTGTCGGCGTTGAACGGGTCGCGGTTGCGCCGGTTTCCGCGCCGTCGAAACGTGACCGGCTCGTGGCGATCGGTTCCTCGGCAGGCGGGCCTGCAGCGCTGGAGATTCTGCTCAAGGCGCTTCCGGTGAGTTTCCCGGCAGCGATTGTCCTTGTACAGCACGTCGACCAGGTCTTCGCCGCCGGTATGGCCGAGTGGTTGAGCTCGGCCTCCGGCCTGCCGGTACGTCTGGCAAGGGAAGGCGAAACGCCACAGCCGGGTGTGGTGTTGCTGGCAGGCACCAATCATCATATCCGTTTGCTCAAGGACGGCACGCTGGCGTACACAGCGGAGCCGGTGAATGAAGTTTACAGGCCCTCGATTGATGTGTTTTTCGAGAGCGTTACCCGATATTGGAGTGGCGAGGCGGTCGGCGTTCTGCTGACCGGGATGGGGCGCGACGGTGCACAGGGACTCAAGGCCATGCGTGAGCGGGGGTTTCTGACCATCGCTCAGGATCAGGCCAGTTCTGCTGTTTATGGCATGCCCAAGGCTGCCGCAGCCATTGATGCTGCCGTGGAAATCTGCCCATTGCCCGCCATAGCACCTCGCTTGATCGAGGTATTTACTCAATGACTGCTCTGCTGAACTCAGTGGCAGTCGGCGATCAGGAGAAAGATCATGAATGACCTGCAAACGGATGAGCTCAAGACGCCGGATGAAAACAGCGCAATGGTGCTTTTGGTGGATGATCAGGCCATGATTGGTGAAGCCGTACGACGCGGCCTGGCCGGCCATGAGTCCATCGACTTTCATTTTTGTGCCGACCCGCATCAGGCGATTGCACAGGCCGTGCAGATCAAGCCGACGGTGATTCTGCAGGACCTGGTGATGCCGGGCCTGGACGGGCTGACGCTGGTTCGCGAGTACCGCAGCAACCCGCTGACCCGCGATATCCCGATCATCGTGCTGTCCACCAAGGAAGACCCGCTGATCAAGAGCGCGGCGTTCACGGCCGGGGCCAACGACTATCTGGTCAAGCTGCCGGACAACATCGAGCTGGTGGCGCGCATTCGCTATCACTCGCGCTCGTACATGACCCTGTTGCAGCGCGACGAGGCCTATCGGGCCCTGCGCGTCAGCCAGCAACAACTGCTCGATACCAATCTGGTTCTGCAGCGCCTGATGAATTCCGATGGCCTCACGGGGCTGTCGAACCGCCGCCATTTCGACGAGTATCTGGAACTGGAGTGGCGCCGTGCAGTTCGCGAGCAGACCCAGTTGTCGTTGCTGATGATCGATGTGGACTACTTCAAACCCTACAACGACAACTTCGGGCATCTTGAGGGTGACGAGGCCCTGCGTCAGGTCGCCAAGGCAATCCGCAACAGTTGCAGTCGCCCGTCGGACTTGCCGGCTCGCTACGGCGGCGAGGAGTTCGCCATGGTCCTGCCCAACACCTCGCCGGGAGGGGCGCGTCTGCTGGCTGAAAAGCTGCGCCAGAGTGTCTCCGGCATGAATATCCCGCATATGGCGCCAGCGCCTGGCTCCAGCCTGACGGTGAGTATCGGCGTGGCAACCGTGACGCCGCAGCTCGGAATGCACAGCCGTCAGCTGATTCTGGATGCCGACAAGGGGCTTTATCAGGCCAAGAATAACGGGCGCAATCAGGTCGCGGCGGGCTGACGCCGGCAGCGACCGGTAAATAGGCCTCACAACGCCCGCTCGACGGGCTGCTTTCGTGGCCTTGCCTGGGGTATACTCGTCGGCTTTGAAAATTTCGCCTGCGAGTGCTGCCTACCATGGAAATCAACCCGATCCTAAACAGCATCAAGGATTTGTCCGAGCGCTCCGAAACCATTCGGGGGTATCTTTGACTACGATCACAAACATGATCGTCTGACCGAAGTCAACCGCGAGCTCGAAGATCCAAACGTCTGGAACAACCCGGCCTACGCCCAGGAACTGGGGCGCGAGCGCTCCCTGCTGGCGCAGATCGTAGAAACCCTGGACGAAATGTCCTCGGGTCTGGCCGATGCCAAAGACCTGTTGCTGATGTCTGCCGAAGAAGAAGACCAGGCTGCCGTCGATGACGTCGCCGCCGAAGTCGAGCGCCTGCGCGAATCGCTGGAAAAGCTCGAGTTCCGCCGCATGTTCAGCGGCGACATGGACCCCAACAACGCTTATCTGGACATCCAGGCCGGCTCCGGTGGCACCGAAGCGCAGGACTGGGCGAACATCCTGCTGCGCATGTACCTGCGCTGGGCTGACAAGCGTGGTTTCGACGCTACCATCATGGAACTGTCTGCCGGTGAGGTCGCCGGTATCAAGGGCGCTACCGTGCACATCAAGGGCGAATACGCCTTCGGCTGGTTGCGTACCGAGATCGGCGTTCACCGTCTGGTGCGCAAGAGCCCGTTCGACTCCGGCAACCGTCGCCACACTTCGTTCTCGGCCGTATTCGTTTCGCCGGAAATCGATGACAACATCGAAATCGACATCAATCCGGCGGATCTGCGCATCGACACCTACCGTTCTTCCGGGGCCGGTGGTCAGCACGTAAACACCACTGACTCGGCGGTGCGGATCACCCACGTTCCGACCAATACCGTGGTCAGCTGCCAGAACGAGCGTTCCCAGCATGCGAACAAGGACACCGCCATGAAAATGCTGCGGGCCCGTTTGTATGAGCAGGAAGTGCAGAAGCGCAATGCAGCGTCCCAGGCGCTCGAAGACACCAAGTCCGATATCGGCTGGGGTCATCAGATTCGCTCCTACGTACTGGACGCCTCGCGTATCAAGGACCTGCGGACCAACATCGAACGCAGCGACTGCGACAAGGTGCTTGATGGCGATATCGACGAATACCTGATCGCGAGCCTCAAGCAAGGGCTGTAAACCGTCAGCCGACACCTCAAGTCCCTCGTCGCAAGGCGAGGGCGAACCTGTGATGGAATCTTTAAAGACATGAGCGACCAACAACTCGACCCGCAAGCCCTGCAACAGGAAGAAAACACCCTGATCGCCTTGCGCAAGGAAAAGCTTGCAGCAGGCCGTGCCAAGGGTCAGGCCTTCCCCAACGACTTCCGCCGCGACAGCTACTGCAATGACCTGCAGAAACAGTACGTCGACAAGACCAAGGAAGAACTGGCAGAGGCAGCGATTCCGGTCAAGGTTGCCGGTCGCATCATGCTCAACCGTGGCTCGTTCATGGTGATCCAGGACATGACCGGGCGCATCCAGGTCTACGTCAACCGCAAGACCCTGCCTGAAGAAACCCTGGCCGAGGTGAAAACCTGGGACCTGGGCGACATCATCGCTGCCGAAGGTACTCTGGCACGCTCCGGCAAGGGCGACCTGTACGTCGAGATGACCAGCGTTCGTCTGCTGACCAAATCTTTGCGTCCGCTGCCCGACAAGCACCATGGCCTGACCGATACCGAACAGCGCTACCGTCAGCGTTACGTCGACCTGATCGTCAACGAAGACGTGCGCGAGACCTTCCGCGTGCGCTCGCAGGTTATCGCTCACATCCGCAGCTTCCTGATGAAGCGCGACTTCCTCGAAGTCGAAACGCCGATGCTGCAGACCATTCCCGGTGGCGCGGCGGCCAAGCCGTTCGAAACCCATCACAATGCGCTGGACATGGAAATGTTCCTGCGTATCGCCCCGGAGCTGTACCTCAAGCGATTGGTGGTCGGTGGTTTCGAGAAGGTCTTCGAGATCAATCGCAACTTCCGTAACGAAGGTGTTTCGACCCGGCACAACCCCGAGTTCACCATGCTCGAGTTCTACCAGGCCTACGCCGATTACGAAGACAACATGGACCTCACCGAGGAACTGTTCCGCGAACTGGCGCAACTGGTTCTGGGTACCACCGACGTGCCTTACGGCGACAAGGTGTTCCACTTCGGCGAACCGTTTGTGCGCCTGTCGGTGTTCGACTCGATCCTCAAGTACAACCCCGAGCTGACCGCTGCCGACCTGCAGGACATCGACAAGGCCCGCGCCATCGCGAAAAAGGCCGGTGCCAAGGTGCTGGGCTTCGAAGGTCTGGGTAAATTGCAGGTGATGATTTTCGAAGAGCTGGTCGAGCACAAGCTGGAACAGCCTCACTTCATTACCCAGTACCCGTTCGAAGTGTCGCCGCTGGCGCGCCGCAATGACGAAAACCCGAATGTTACCGACCGTTTCGAGTTGTTCATCGGCGGTCGCGAAATCGCCAATGCCTACTCCGAGCTCAACGACGCCGAAGATCAGGCCGAACGCTTCCAGGCTCAGGTGGCCGACAAGGATGCCGGTGACGACGAAGCCATGCACTACGACGCCGACTTCGTCCGCGCGCTGGAGTACGGCATGCCGCCGACGGCAGGCGAGGGGATCGGTATCGACCGGTTGGTGATGCTGCTCACCGACTCGCCATCGATCCGTGATGTGATCCTCTTCCCGCACATGCGCCCGCAAGCGTAATCAGTGGAAAAACAGCCGCCTTCATTGGGCGGCTTTTTTTTAAGTGTTTTTTCAGATCGACTCATTTCAGAGCGACTTATAAGGAAGCTGTCGTGACGATTGCCAGAGAAGGGGCCGCCGGAGTAGCGAGCGCGGTGGCCAAAAGTGTCAAGTATCAGGGGCGCAAGGCTGCGCGTGAGGGCAGTGAGCAACGCAGGCAGGTCATTCTCGATGCCGCCATGCGTATCGTGGTGCGTGACGGCGTACGCGCCGTGCGCCATCGTGCAGTGGCCGCCGAAGCCAGCGTACCGCTGTCGGCAACCACCTATTACTTCAAGGACATCGATGATCTGCTGACCGATGCCTTCGCCCAGTATGTACAGCGCAGTGCCGACTATCTGGCGCGGCTGTGGCAAAACACTGAAGGCATTCTGCGCGAGATGATGAGCCGCAGTTCCGGGAGCCCGACTGACCGGTTTCGTCTGGCGGACGACATTGCGCGTATGGTGACGGAGCATATTCGCCATCAATTGCTGACCCGGCGTGACTATCTGATCGCCGAGCAGGCGTTCTACCACGAAGCATTGATCAACCCGCGCCTGACGCCGCTGGTCATGGCCCATCAGGAAATTCTTCTGCAAGGCAGTTGTCAGTTCTTTCAGGTGATCGGTTCCCTGCAGCCCTATCAGGATGCTCAGGTGTTGACGGGGCTTATTCGTCGCATTGAGTATCAAGGTCTGCTGCATGGGCCGCAGCGTCAGGCGGACGAAGAAATGCTCTGTATCCTGACGCGGCAGATGCGTCTGGTCCTGGGGACCCCGCAGCCGCTTCGAGGGTGACTATACTGCTGCGCGAGTTCCTGGGATCGGCTGTTCAGATGGCTTGACGATCCTGCCGGTTTCGATATTTTCCAGAGGTGGCGTGTTGTTCGGCGCCGCCATGCAGTAGCGTGACAGCCAGCCAAGGAGTACCGGTGGACGAGTATCAACAGACTATTCGTGCTTTATCGGATCGGATCGTCGTTGCACAGACGCCGATTCGCATTCTGGATGCAGTTAAATGGGATGAGAACGTCCGCAAGGAGTTTCTGGCCGCCAAGGGCAAGGCGCTTCCTGCCGTGGACCGCGCCTACTACGAAAACCGTCCGCTGGGTTTCGACTCTTCCGCCTTGAAGCAGGAGTTTCAGAACATCGAGCGCGACGTCACGCGTCAACTGGGGCAGTTCAATCCGGTCGGTCAGATCATGCGCCGTATGTGCCGTGAGTACCGCATGGTGGTGCGTATGCTCGAGGCCCGCGGTACGTCCGACTTCGGCCTGATTTCTCAGGAACTGTACGGCGCGGCATCCGACGCCTTTCATGCGGGTGACCCGACGCTGGCCGATCTTGGCTTGATGCTTTCGGATTACCTGAACAACATTGCCGGACGCGGCGACCTGAAGGACGAGCCGAAAACGCTCACCGCCAAGGACGCCGTTTCGCTGCTGCAATCGCGTTTGAACCGCGTGTTCGGTGAGGCCGAGGAGACCATCCGGGTTTTCGAATCCGACGGGATCGTCGCTGATGCGGCTGCCGGTGCCGACTACATCAAGATCCGCACCGACGCCATGTTCAACGAGCGCGACGTCCGTGCGCTGGAAGTGCACGAAGGGCTGGTGCACGTGGGTACCACGCTGAACGGGCAAAACCAGCCGATCTGTACGTTCCTGTCAAAGGGGCCGCCGTCGTCGACGGTGACGCAGGAAGGCCTGGCGATTCTCATGGAAGTCATCGCCTTTGCATCCTATCCCAGCCGCCTGCGCAAGCTGACCAACCGCACGCGCGCCATTCACATGGCCGAGCAGGGCGCTGATTTTCTGCAGGTGTTCGAGTTCTATCGCGAGCAGGGTTTTGGCATGTCGGAGAGCTACGGCAATGCCAGTCGCGTCTTCCGCGGGTCGGTGCCCAACGGCTTGCCGTTCACCAAGGACCTGTCCTATCTGAAAGGCTTCATCATGGTCTACAACTACATTCAGCTCGCCGTGCGCAAGGGCAAGCTTGAACAGGTGCCGCTGCTGTTCTGCGGCAAGACCACGCTGGAAGACATGCGTACCCTGCGCCAACTGGTGGACGAAGGGCTGGTGGTTGCACCCAAGTACCTGCCCGAACAGTTCCGTGACATGAACGCCCTGTCGGCCTGGATGTGCTTCTCCAACTTCCTCAACCACCTGAGCCTGGACCGCATCGAAGCCGACTACTCGAATATTTTGTAGGCCGAACTGACTATCGTGCCAATGCTCCGCGTTGGCACGCAGTGGGTGACGCTCGGCGTCACAAATCTGCGCCGCGCTGCACAGTCAGGATCGGACGCAGAGCGTCCAGAACGGCATTCCCACGCTGGAGCGTGAGGAACGATAATCTTGTAACTATCGTGCCATTGCTCTGCGCCAGCACGGCAGTGATGTGGCGATGAAAACAACAAGGAAACCTCATTTGAAACTGCTCGGCATCTTCACCCTGATCCTTGCGCTCACCGGTTGCAGTTCGATGTTGTTCTACCCCGAACCAGGTGTTCCGTTCACGCCCGACAAGGCGCGCCTGCAGTATCAGGACGTGAACCTCACTGCGGCCGACGGTACACGCCTGCATGGCTGGTGGCTGCCCGCCAGGGAAGGCGTGCCGGTGAAGGGTACGGTGCTGCATCTGCATGGCAACGGTGGCAACCTGTCCTGGCACCTTGGTGGCGTCTGGTGGTTGCCCGAGCAGGGTTATCAGGTGCTGATGCTGGATTACCGCGGCTATGGCGAGTCGCAGGGCGAGCCAAGCCTGCCGGCGGTCTATCAGGATGTTCAAGCCGCTTTCGACTGGTTGAACACTGCACCGCAAGTGCAAGGCAAACCCCTTGTGGTTCTGGGACAAAGTATTGGTGGAGCACTGGCAGTGCATTACCTGTCCGAACACCCGCAGGAGCGCTCGCGGCTCAAGGCATTGGTGCTGGACAGCGTGCCGGCCAGCTACCGCAGCGTCGCGCGAAACTCGCTGAGTAAATCGTGGCTGACCTGGCCATTGAAAACGCCCTTGTCCTGGCTGATCCCGGAGGCAGACAGTGCCGTCAACGGCCTGCCACGATTGGCCGGCACGCCGATGCTGATCTTTCACAGCATGGACGACACGCTGGTACCACTCGCCAACGGTATCGAGCTGTACAAGGCCGCGCCACCACCGCGCGTATTGCAATTGACCCGGGGCGAGCACGTACAGACATTCGCAGACCCTCTCTGGCGTCAGGTGATGCTGCGCTATCTGGACGATCCGACGCATTTCAACGGCCTGCGCCGCCTTGCGGAAGTGCCCAACTACCCGCCCCCCGCCACACCGCCAGCGCCATGAGTGGCGACCGTAACCTCAATGGCATGATCCTCAGCGCTGTCGGTGCAGTCATCGGCACGGTGGGCTGCCTGTGGTTTTACGGTTACCTGCACTTCGCAAAGCCAGAAGATGCGCTGCTGCTCGGTGAATTCACACTGCTAAAAACCGTACCCGGCGAGGATTACAAAGTCGCTGCCACGCCCGCCGCCGAGGTGGCGCAGTGCGTTGATGGCGTACTGGTGTTGTTCGATACGTCACGAAAAGGTCTGTCGGGCGTATTGATCGATGATCGCAGGCAGGCAGTACGTTGCCTGGGTCAGGAAACGCCTCGGCAATAAAGACAGCGGTAAAAACCCTCGCCCATGAAAAAGCCCCGCCTGTATGCGTAGGCGGGGCTTCGGTGCAGCAGCTCAGTCGCTTATTTCATCGAAGAGCGTGGTGCAACAGGCTGGTTGTCGTTGGAGATGGTGACTTCCACACGACGGTTCATGGCGCGGCCCGAGTTGCTGGAGTTGTCAGCAACCGGGTATTCCTTGCCATAACCCATGGTCACAACGCGCGCTGGGTCTACACCCATGCGTACCAGAGCCATGCGCACCGAGTTGGCGCGACGCTCGGACAGCGACTGGTTGTAGGAAGCCGAACCGGTGCTGTCGGTATAGCCTTCGACAATCACTTTACGGTCCGGGTTTTCCTGCAGGAAGCCAGCCAGCTTGCCAATGTCGCCCTGGGCGGTTGGCTTCAGTTCGGCCTTGTTGTAGTCGAACAGTACGTCACCGAAAGTCACCAGCGTACCGCGTTCGGTCTGCTTGGCGTTCAGGCTGTTTTTCAGTGCAGCGATCTGCGCGTCACGCGCTTCCAGACGGGCCTTGGCGCGATCGGCAGAAGCGTTTTGCAGAGCTGCTTCAGAGGTACGCAGGGCGATGGTCTGCTTGGCCAGCTCGATACGCTGGTTGGTCAGGTACGACAGTTGATCGACTTTCTGTACGTCTTCATCGTTACGGAAGGCCTGTTCTGCCTTGGTCAGCCATTCGCTGGCGTCCTTGGTTTCCAGGGCTGCGACTTGAGTGGCCTGAGGGTTGGTCTGCAGCGCGGTGAAGTTGCTGCGAGCCTGTTCCAGGTTAGGGTTCGGCTTGGTTGCACAGGCTGCCAAGGCAACGCTCATGGCCAGCAGAGCAGGGATCATCAATTGTTTACGCATAATAGGGTCGTCCTTTAATCAGTTACGAATTCATGAAAACAGAAGGGGGCGCAGGGCAATCACTGCACCTGGCGCAGGCCTTCTTCACGGAGTTCGTTGACGCCTTGACGAGCGTCCTGCACGGCCTTGGCAGCTTTGGCGGCCTGAGATTTACGTTCTGCTACGCGAGCGTCCCACTCGGCTTGTTCAGCCAGACGGCGTGCTTCATCGTATTTGTGATCCTGCATGGCCAGATCAGCAGCTTTGAGCTTGTCCTGAGCCGACTTCATTTCTACCGCCGCGAACTCGGTACCGCCAGCGCTGACAGCGCTGTTGACGGCCGATTGCGAAACCGCGTACTGCTCGGAGGGCGGGTTACCGGCACAACCGGCCAGGATAAAGGTGCTACCGAGTGCCAGCGCAGCCAGCTTGAGACCGCGCAGGCCTTTGAACTTGGTTTTGGCAGTTAGGGTGTTCATGTTGATCAACTCCAATGTCTGACTCCAACGTGGTTATCCATGACAGTCGTTGCATCAAGTCCGGGCATCAGGTTGTACAACCGCCTACTGCCTTTCGGGCTTTCCTGTAATGGTTAATCGTTCCGACCTGCGCGGTTTTTGAATAGTTCAGATAAATATCTACTGAGCAGTCAGGATTTTTCAGAGGCCTTCAGACGATTGCCAATATGTTGTCCATCATATGAAGGGGCGTGAAGCCACGATCAATAACCCTGATGGCGTTCAGGTTTTTGCTGAAGCATTTGTCCAATTGCAGGCTTTTGGTGCACTGTTGGCACAGCGGATTTGAATTCACGTATGCCCGTGCTGCCGAGCGGGTACGCAACTGAGCCCAGATAAAAAACGGGAGAGGAACGATGGCCGATATCGATGCGCGTCTGCGCGAAGACGTTCACCTGTTGGGTGAGCTGTTGGGGAATACGATTCGTGAGCAGCGGGGCGCTGAATTTCTCGACAAGATCGAGCGTATTCGCAAAGGTGCCAAAGCGGGCAGGCGCGGTTCCGCTGAAGGGGCCGAGCAACTCAGTTCCAGCGTCGACGGCCTGGGTGATGACGAGCTTCTGCCGGTTGCACGTGCGTTCAACCAGTTTCTCAACCTGGCCAATATTGCCGAGCAATATCAGCTCATGCACCGCCGCGACGATAGACAGCCTCTGCCGTTCGAGTCGCGAGTACTGCCCGAGCTGCTTGATCGCCTGAAGGCCGAAGGCCATTCACCTGCTGCCCTGGCACGTCAGCTGAGCAAACTGGAAATCGAGCTGGTGCTGACTGCGCACCCCACCGAGGTCGCACGCCGTACGCTGATTCAGAAATACGACGCCATCGCTGCGCAGTTGGCAGCACTCGATCATCGCGATCTCAACAGCACCGAGCGCACACAGATTACTTCGCGCCTGCAGCGGCTGATCGCCGAGGCCTGGCACACTGAAGAGATTCGGCGCATCCGACCTACGCCGGTCGACGAAGCCAAATGGGGTTTCGCGGTCATTGAACACTCGCTCTGGCACGCCATTCCAAACTACCTGCGCAAGGCTGACCATGCGTTGCATGCGGCCACCGGCCTGCATTTGCCGCTGGAAGCCGCGCCGATCCGTTTTGCCTCCTGGATGGGCGGCGACCGTGACGGTAACCCGAATGTCACGGCTGCGGTCACCCGCGAAGTGCTGTTGCTGGCGCGCTGGATGGCGGCTGACCTGTATCTGCGTGACGTGGACAATCTCGCCGCAGAACTGTCGATGCAGCAAGCCAGTGACGCTTTGCGTGCCAGCGTGGGTGACAGCGCCGAGCCCTATCGGGCGGAGCTCAAACGTCTGCGCGAGCGTTTGCGTGCGACGCGCAACTGGGCCAATGCCTCATTGAGCGAAACCTTGCCTGCGCCGGAAGCGGTGCTGCGGGACAACCGTGAACTGCTGGACCCTTTGCTGCTGTGCTTCCAGTCGCTGCACGAATGCGGCATGGGTGTGATCGCCGACGGGCCGCTTCTGGATTGCCTGCGTCGCGCAGTCACATTCGGTCTGTTTCTGGTGCGTCTGGATGTTCGCCAGGATTCCAGCCGTCACTGCGCAGCGATGACCGAAATCACTGATTACCTGGGGCTGGGTCGTTACGAAGAGTGGGATGAGCAGGCCCGCATCGACTTTCTATTGCGTGAATTGAATAACCGCAGGCCGCTGCTGCCGAGCTACTTCAAGCCGGCAGCCGACACCGCAGAGGTGCTGGCAACCTGCCGGGAGGTGGCAGCCGCTCCAGCGGCGTCCCTGGGGTCTTATGTGATCTCGATGGCCGGCTCGGCCTCGGATGTGCTGGCCGTGCAGCTGCTGCTCAAGGAGTCGGGGCTGCAGCGGCCCATGCGTGTGGTGCCGTTGTTCGAGACACTGGCCGATCTGGATAACGCCGGGCCAGTGATCGAGACGCTGCTCGGGCTGCCGGGCTATCGCTCGCGTCTGCACGGCCCGCAAGAGGTGATGATCGGCTATTCCGACTCGGCCAAGGATGCCGGCACGACGGCGGCGGCCTGGGCGCAGTACCGCGCTCAGGAAAGGCTGGTGGAGATCTGTCGCGAGCAGCAGGTCGAATTGCTGCTGTTCCACGGCCGTGGCGGTACAGTCGGTCGTGGCGGCGGTCCCGCGCACGCGGCGATCCTGTCGCAACCGCCGGGTTCTGTGGCCGGGCGTTTTCGGACCACCGAGCAAGGGGAAATGATTCGTTTCAAATTCGGCCTGCCGGACATCGCCGAACAGAACCTCAATCTTTATCTGGCCGCCGTGTTGGAAGCGACCCTGTTGCCGCCGCCACCTCCACAACCGGCGTGGCGGACGATGATGGACCAGATGGCCGGCGACGGGGTCAGCGCCTATCGCGCGGTGGTGCGTGAGAACCCTGAATTCGTCGAGTATTTCCGCCAGGCGACACCCGAGCAGGAACTGGGGCGTTTGCCACTTGGCAGTCGTCCGGCCAAGCGCCGCGAGGGCGGTGTAGAGAGTCTTCGTGCCATTCCGTGGATCTTCGCCTGGACGCAGACGCGTCTGATGCTGCCCGCCTGGCTGGGTTGGGAAGCTGCACTGAGCAAAGCCCTGGAGCGCGGCGAAGGTGAGGTGCTGGCACAGATGCGTGAGCAGTGGCCGTTCTTCAGAACCCGTATCGACATGCTGGAAATGGTCCTCGCCAAAGCCGATGCGGACATCGCCCGACTCTACGACGAACGTCTGGTCAGCGCCGAGCTGCAACATTTGGGCGCACATTTACGCGACCTATTGTCGCAGGCGTGCAATGTGGTTCTGGGGTTGACCGGGCAGAAGCAACTGCTGGCCCACAGTCCTGAAACACTGGAATTCATCAGTCTGCGCAACACCTACCTTGACCCGTTGCATTTGCTTCAGGCAGAGCTGCTGTCGCGCTCGCGTAATCGTGAAGCCAGTCTGGACAGTCCTCTGGAACTGGCGCTGCTGGTGTCTGTAGCGGGGATTGCTGCCGGTCTGCGCAACACCGGCTGATGGATGAGGCCCATGCCATCGCCGGGCCTTTTCGGTCCGGCGATGGTCAGCGCGGGATTTGCAGGCTGGCCTGCCGTAAACCTTGATACAGGTCATATCACTCTGAAATCAAGGCTGACAAGGCGGTACGCCTGCGCTTACTGCGACTTTCGGCGGCTTGTGCGGCCTCGGTCTGCTGTGTATCTTGATCAGCCTTTCGGCCTATTGGCCTGATTCATTTTTTAGATTGGCCCCCGAGGCGAATCCGATGATTTCACTATAAAAAATTTGAGGAGCATGACGATGCGCGTGATTCTGCTGGGAGCTCCCGGGGCCGGTAAAGGTACTCAGGCAAAATTCATCACTGAAAAGTTCGGCATCCCGCAGGTTTCGACAGGCGACATGCTGCGCGCTGCAGTCAAGGCTGAAACCGAGCTGGGCCTGAAGGCCAAAAGCGTCATGGACTCGGGCGGTCTGGTTTCCGATGACCTGATCATCGGCCTGATCAAGGACCGTCTGGCCCAGCCGGACTGCGCGAACGGCGTGCTGTTCGATGGCTTTCCGCGCACCATTCCACAGGCCGAAGCCCTGTTGAAAGCCGGTCTGGAAATCGACCATGTGCTGGAAATCGCCGTCGATGACGAAGAAATCGTCAAGCGCATGTCCGGCCGCCGGGTTCACGAAGGTTCCGGGCGCATCTACCACACCATCTTCAATCCGCCGAAGGTTGAAGGCATTGATGATGTGACCGGCGAACCACTGCTGCAGCGCAAGGACGACGTCGAAGAGACCGTGCGTCATCGCCTGTCGGTGTACCACGCCCAGACCAAGCCGCTGGTCGAGTTCTACAGCAAGCTGGAAGCGAAGAACGGCAAGCCCAAGTGCAGCCATATTCCGGGCGTCGGTTCGGTTGAGGACATCACTGCAAAAGTACTGGAAGCCCTGAAGTAAGGCTCTCGGTCTGAACAATAAATGGCCCGCTTGCGGGCCATTTGTCATTTATACTGCTGCACTTTTTCACATTGACCACGACGGAAACACCGATGACCACCTTGCTGGCCCTGGACACCGCCACTGAAGCCTGCTCGGTCGCTTTGCTGCATGACGGCAAGGTGCTGAGCCACTACGAGGTGATCCCGCGCCTGCATGCCCAGCGGCTGCTGCCCATGATCAAAAGCCTGATGGCCGAGGCGGGCATTGCCATGTCGGCGCTGGACGCCATCGCTTTCGGGCGCGGTCCCGGCGCGTTTACCGGCGTGCGTATTGCCATCGGCGTCGTGCAAGGCCTGGCATTTGCCCTTGAGCGTCCGGTGCTGCCCGTGTCGAACCTCGCCGTGCTGGCGCAGCGCGCCTTGCGCGAACACGGCGTGTCGCAGGTGGCATCGGCTATCGATGCGCGCATGGACGAGGTGTACTGGGGTTGCTATCACGAGGCCGCCGGGGAAATGCGCCTGTTGGGCGAAGAGGCTGTGATGGCGCCCGAATTTGCCGCGCTGCCTGCGCACGCCAGCGGGCAGTGGTTTGGCGCCGGTACGGGCTGGGGCTATGCAGAGCGTATTCCGCTCAGTCTGACAGGCCATGATGCAGCCATGCTGCCGCACGCGCAGGATCTGTTGACGCTGGCAACCTTTGCCTGGCACCGCGGCGAAGCCCTGCCTGCGGATGACGCTCAGCCGGTTTACCTGCGTGACAAGGTGGCTACGCCGAAGGCGCGTTGACGCAAGGACGGGGCTTGCACAACAGCCTGCCGCATTCCATGCAGGTGTCTTTCAATACTCGCCAACCGCCCAGCCAGTATTTAAAAATATCAGTTTGCCATCTACCGTTTATCGTCTGAATGGTCTTTAATCTCATTTGGCGATAACAAGTTGCAAGATATGTGGTCTAGTTATCGTTACGCAATTTGCGAACTACAAGGCAGTAACGCTAAATTGCCACTATCGACGCCGAGTACATAATCGATGCGCATAGACGGAACCTCATCACGCTCGTATCCCATCAAGCGAAAGCCGCAGAAAACGCCTTCGACCGTCGAAGGGTCTTTTGAGGAAGTCGTAGTTGATGCCGAGTTGCCGCCGCCCCCAGCGCGCGCTCGCCGTGAAACGGGTGATTCGCCGATTGGCAGCACTGCCAACGTGCCTGCGCGTCCGCAAGACATCATTTTCCCGCGCTCCATGAGCTCTCGTGTCGCCCACGCGCTGGCCAGTTATATGGCCACTGCCAGTTTTGTCGATTGGGACCTTGAAGTATCGGGGCTCGATCTGCACGTTTGATTGTGTCCCGTCTGCCTTACTACGTTGGTTGTCCGTCATGGAGTGAAAATGCCTGGCGCGATTCGTTGTACCCCGAAGATGCCCGCCCCAATGATTTCCTGAATCTTTACACTCAGGTATTCAACGCTGTCGAAGGTAACACCACTTTCTACGCCCGTCCCGCCGCCATTACGGTGCAGCGCTGGGCAGAAACGATGCCCGACGATTTTCGTTTCACCGCCAAATTCCATAAAGACATCAGTCATAACGGCGACCTTCGTGAGCAGGTCGGCGCCGCTGAGGAATTCATCCGGTTACTTGCGCCTCTGGGCGGGCGGATAGCGCCGTTCTGGCTGCAGTTGCCCGCCAGCTTCACGCCGCAGCGTCTGGCCGAGCTGGCCGGCTTTCTCGACGAACTCAACGTGCCGCTTGCCGTAGAAGTGCGCAATATGGCGTTTTTCCTGAAGGGTGATGAAGAGCGCATGCTCAATCGCCTGTTGCTGGACCGAGGCGTCGAGCGCATCTGTCTCGATTCCCGCGCGTTGTTCAGCTGCGTCTCAAGCGATCCCGCAGTCCTGCACGCCCAATCGAAAAAACCCAAGGTGCCACCTCGTCCGGCCGCGCTGACCCTGTTTCCTCAGGTCCGTTTCATCGGCGGTCCTGACCTGGAGGCCAATGATCAGTTTTTGGTGCAGTGGGTGGAAAAGGTCGCCGTGTGGATCGAAGAGGGGCGCACGCCTTATGTCTTCCTGCACACCCCGGACAACATCAGGGCTGCCGAACAGGCCATGCGCTTTCATCAGCAACTGATGGCGCGATTGCCTGGCCTGCCGGCATTGTTCGAACTGGATCGCGGGCCTCAGGTGGAACAGTTGGGCTTGCTCTGAGGTCTTCCAGGTGTGGGCTGACAGAGTCCGACCTTGTGGAGAGCCCGCTTATGGATTCGCAACTGCGCTGTTTTGTCCCTGTTCACAGATTTTCTGTTCGATTCGCACCCGTTGCGCGGGTCAAGGGTTAAGCATGCGCGTGCTGCTGGTATTCCTGCTGCTCTGTGCAATGGGGGCGTTCGCCGTCTGGCGCGGTTGGGTCGATGTACCCGAGCGCTGGAACCCGTGGACGCCGTTGGATGTGCGGGCCGAGCCCAACTTTCTGACGTCTTACAAGCTGTCGCGACTGCAAAATGATCCCGCGCTGTGCGATCAGGTGCTGAGTTCGTCAGGGTTGCGTTTCAGTCGCCAGGCCGACAGTGATCCTTCTGCCCGTTGCCCCCTGGAAAATACCCTGCGCATTCAGGGTGGCGACGTGGCGCTGAGCAGCAGCTTTCTGGCCAGTTGCCCGTTGGCGGTCGCCTATGCGCTGTTTGATATTCACACGTTGCAACCCGCCGCTCAGGCCGTTTTCGGCCAGCGGGTAGCGCGGATCGATCATTTGGGCAGCTTTGCCTGCCGCAACATCTACAACCGCGCCAATGCTCGGCTCAGCCAGCACGCCACGGCCAATGCGCTGGACATGGCAGGTTTTCGCCTGGCAGACGGTCAGCGCATTGTTGTTCTCAAGGATTGGGGCGACGAGGGGGAAAAGGGGCGTTTTCTGAGGCTGTTACGTGACGGTGCCTGCAAAAACTTCAGCACGGTGCTCGGGCCTGAGTACAACGCTGCGCATCGCGATCATTTTCACGTCGACATGGGGCGCTGGTCGGTGTGCAGGTAAGTTCGGGCTTATGCCGCCATGCGCAGGTTCTGCAGGATCAGCGGACGTGCCCAGCCGTTCTCGTAGTCGAACTGGCGCTGTTGGGCGGCGATGGTCTGCTCATCCAGAGGTTGGGCAGGCTTGTCGGCCAGTTCCCATTCGAATTCGGCAATCGGCAGATGCAGCGGGCGTGGCTGCGGGCCTGGGCCTGGTTTGACGCTATCGTCATAAGGGTTCAGAACGGTAGGGCGTACCCAGTGGCTCTCGAACTCCAGATGGCGTTGCTGTTCGATCATTTCAGCCATGCTGAACGGCTCTGCAGGCGGAGGCAGCAGATCAAGGTCAAACTCGGCAATCGGCAGGAACAGCGGCTCTGGAGGCTTGACCTCGGTATCGGTGACCGGACAGGTACGTTGCTCGACGATCTTGCTCAGGGTTTTGGCGCCAGCGACCGGCTCGCCTGTTTCTACATCCACCTCAACAGCCGTCGGGTGTACGGGTACTGAAGCGCTTTCACTGACCTGATCCGCCATCGCCCGGGCAAATGCATCCGACCACAGCTGTGTCACACCACCCAGTGTGCGGCTGTTGCGTACGCTAAAGTCGCCTGAGTGCGACAAATAGCCGATGGATGATTGAACAATCTCTGACATAGCGATCAGTACTGGCCTTGGGTCTGGCAAAATGCCGGATACTTGGTTATCGGCAGACTTTGCCGATCATTAACAATTTTTGAGTGTGTAGACGCAATGATTGAGCAGCAAGCAGGCAGTCGTATCCGGGTCGAAGCCCTGGCCGTTGGCGAGCAGGAGCAGGCGGCGCAATGGGCGCAGCGCCTGGGCCTGCCCTTGAGCGATGCGCACGCTGATTTTGCACTGCAACTGACTGACGACGGGCTGCAATTGCAGCAGTTGGGCGATGATGCACCGGGCGCTGTACGTGTCGACTTTGTCGAGGGCGCAGTCGCTCACCGGCGGCTGTTCGGTGGCGGGACCGGGCAGATGATTGCCAAAGCGGTCGGTATTCAGCCAGGCATTCGCCCCAGCGTGCTGGACGCAACGGCAGGCCTTGGCAAGGATGCGTTCGTGCTCGCGAGTCTCGGTTGCGACATGAGCCTGATCGAGCGTCAGCCGATCATCGCTGCATTGCTGGAAGACGGTCTGGCCCGTGGGCGCGGTGATCGTGATGTCGGTTCTATCATCGCCCGGATGCGCCTGTTGACCGGCAACTCGATCGATATCATCCGCGCCTGGACAGGGGAGCCGCCTCAGGTGATCTACCTGGACCCGATGTTTCCGCACCGGGAAAAGACCGCACTGGTGAAAAAGGAAATGCGTCTGTTCCGGCCACTGGTCGGTGATGACATGGACGCGCCTGCGTTGCTTGAGGCAGCACTGGCGCTTGCCACCCACCGCGTGGTGGTCAAACGCCCGCGCAAGGCCCCCTGCATCGACGGCCTCAAGCCAGGTTATGCGCTGGACGGCAAATCCAGCCGCTACGACATTTACCCGAAGAAGGCCTTGAAGCCCAAGGCAGCCGCAGAGGAAAGCGGTGCATAGCGCCTGTTCTCAACGGCCCGGGCCCGAGTCAAACGCAGAGGCGCCCGTGAATACAGGGGCAGACCTTGTACTCAAAGCGCGCCAAATACCTTCTTCGCCAGGCCCGTAGCGGCAGCAGCAGGGTTGGCGCGGATGCTTTCTTCCTGTTTGGCGATCATTTCGAACAGCCCGTTCAGCGCTTGTTCGGTCACGTAGCCTTCAAGGTTGGCACTTTTGCTGTCAAGCGCACCAAGCGCCGCCGCTTTGCCGGCAAAGGCATTGTACTTCTGGGCCAGACCCACCTGATCGGTGGACTTCTTGACGATAGGCAGGAACCTGGCGCGGATCTGCTCGCGGCTGGTGCTGCTCAGGTACTGGGTGGCCGAGTCCTTGCCGCCGCTGAGAATGGCCTTGGCGTCGGTTACGCTCATCTTTTTCACTGCATCCACAAGCAGTGCCTGAGCTTGAGGCACGGCGGCTTCGGCGGCCTGGTTCATGCTGGTTTCCAGCTGATCGACCTGAGTGCCCATGCCCAGCATTTTCATCTTCTTCGCGATCTGGCCGAGTTTGCCCGGCAGCTCGATGCGCACCTCTTCATTTTTGCTGAAACCACCGGGAACGCCGAGCTGTTTGACGGCGACCTGTGCGCCCTGAGTCAGGGCATCCTTGAGTCCACCGGTTGCGTCCGATTGCGAGAGGTCGCTCAACGACAGAGCGAAAACGTTGGCCGACAGCAGAAGGCCAGCGCACAGGCCGGCCAGGGAGAACGAAAAACGAAGCATGAGAGCGTCCTTGTTGAAGTGGGTTCTGACCTGAACCCGGGGCGATAGTGGTGCGGTGCGTGAGCAAGCGTATCAGGAAGTCGCGACAGGCACTTGCACCCGTTAGCGATGGACGTCAATCGATGTCGAGGGGATGAAGCTTTGTGAAACGACAACGGCGCGCCGAGGCGCACCGTTGAAGGGAGCATTCAGTGTTGAACGGATCAGCAGGCTGCCTGAGTTGATAGGCACCAGTCATTGGTACACACCCAACCCTGGCAGGGGCCAGACAGCACAAAATACTCGTCTAAAGATCCCTGCCAGATTACGGAAAAGCCCTACGCTGGCTCTTGATCGCTTCCCACGTCCTGCTCCTCTTCATTGCTGTGCAAGGCCACTTGCCGTATCGAAAGACGGATTTCGGCAGGCAATACGCGCTTGGCCGCTCCTTCCGCCAGTTCGCCCAGCATCGGGTGATAGCTCAGCTTGCCAGCACTGTCCTTGCGCAGCACGCCCAGGTCCAGCAGGGTCTGGATGAAGTGCCGGAACAGGCTCTTGTCGAAAAACTCCGGCGCATTGAGGCCGTGCAGAATCGACAGGCGCTGGGCCATGACCGTGCACAGGTCCTCGAGCTGTTCGGGACTCAGCGTGTTCTGCCCGCTGTTGAGCAACAAGGCGATCGCCATGTAGAAGCGCTGCAGGGTCTGGGCGATGGCGCGCGACAACAGGGTCAGCAAGACGAACTCGCGCGAGCTGGGCTCGGGGCGCACGTAGGCGTCCTTTTTGAAGCGCAACAGACCTTGTTCCACGAACGCAGCGAGCCATTGATCGACCACCTCATCCAGTTCGTTCAGCGGCCAGCGAATGAACAGCTCCGATTGCAGGAACGGGTACAGCGCACGTGTGTAGCGCAGGATCTGATCGCGGGTCATGCGCGACGAGCTCTGGAAAAAGCTCGCCAGCAGCGACGGCAGGGCAAAGATGTGCAGAACGTTGTTGCGGTAGTAGGTCATCAACACCGCATTCTGTTCGTTCAGGTACAGAATTTTGCCCAGCGCGTCTTTTTGCTCGGCGAGCAGGTCCATGCCTTTGACATGCTCGATCAGCGAGCGGCCGTCGCCTTCGGGCAGCGTCGTGTGCGGGGAGTACGGAACGGCGCGTAGCAGGGTCAGGTACAGGTCGAGAACCCGCTCCATGGCCTGATCGTCCAGCGCCAGCCTTTGCGTCGACAGTAACGCCACGGCAACCAGGTTCATCGGGTTGACGGCAGCGGCTTCGTTCAGGTGCTGGGCCACACGCTCACCCAGGCGGTGCGTGGTCTCGCTCAGCCATTCGGGGCGAAATTGCGGGTCCAGTTGCTGTTCGCGCCAGTCCGGTTGCTCGCCATCGAGGAACTCGGCCAGTTTGATGGGCGCACCGAAGTTCACCGAGACCTGGCCGAAGCGCTTTTTCAGCGCGCCAATGACTTTGAAGATATCGAAGATCGACTCTTTCTTCTTGGTTGCCCCGCGCAGCTCGCCCAGGTAGGTGCGGCCCTCCAGAACACGCTCGTAGCCGATGTACACCGGAATGAAGACGATGGGCATCCGCGAGTTGCGCAGGAAGCTGCGCAGAGTGATGGCGAGCATGCCGGTTTTCGGTTGCAGCATGCGCCCGGTGCGCGAACGGCCGCCTTCGACAAAGTATTCGACCGGAAAGCCCTTGATGAACAGCGTGTGCAGGTACTCGGTGAACACCGCCGTATACAGCGGGTTGCCCTTGAACGTGCGGCGCATGAAAAATGCCCCGCCACGTCGCAGCAGGCTGCCGACCACAGGCATATTCAGGTTGATGCCGGCGGCGATGTGCGGCGGCGTGAGGCCGTTGCGAAACAGCAGGTAAGACAGCAGCAGATAATCGATATGGCTGCGGTGGCAAGGTACATAAATGACCTCATGTCCCGGCGCGACTTCCTGAACGCCTTCGATGTGGCTGACCTTGATGCCATCGTAGATCTTGTTCCAGAACCAGATGAGGACCACTTCCATGAAGCGGATCACCGAATAGGTGTAGTCCGAGGCGATCTCGTTGCCGTAGCTCAGTGCCCGTTCCCGCGCCTTTTCCTGGGTGATGTGTTCACGCTCGGCCTCTTCGATGATCGCCTGCTTGACCAGTGGCTCATCCAGCAGACCCTTGACCACCGTGCGCCGGTGCGAAACGTCCGGGCCGATCACGGCGCTTTTCAGGTTGCGAAAATGCACGCGCAGCAGACGTTGAGTCATGCGCAGCGTCAGTTCGTAACCCTTGTTTTCACCCACCAGTTCGCGCATGTGAATCGGCGCAGAAAACTGCACGCGGGTCTTGCGGCCCAGAATCAGGATGCTGACCAGACGGCGTAAGCGACCGGTCACCGCCCAGCTGTCGGCAAACAGCAGCTTCCAGGCACTGGACTCGCGGTCAGGTGACTGGCCCCAGAACACGCTGACCGGGATGATCTGCGCGTCTTCGCCGGGGTTCTGGCTGATGGCTGCAACCACACGCTCCAGCGTCGGGGGCGCACCGCGCTTGTCCTGGCGACCGAGCCAGTCAGGGGAGGGGGTCAGGTAAAAGAATGCGGCGGGCTCAATCAGGTTACCGACCGCCACCGACAGCACCGGACGAGGCAGACCGGCCTTGCGGCATTCTGTGTCGATCACTGCCAGATCGCTGATCGACGGCGATTGCAGTGCATAGAACACCGGGCGACTGCGGTCCAGATTCAGCGTGAAAGACGATTGATTGATGGTTTCCGAGCGAACCCAGAGATACAACAACCGGCGCAGGGTGCCGAACACAAGACGACGGAATGGAGAACGGGTCATACGGCTTCTGCTGAGTGAGGGGCGGGCGATTGCCCTGGATGGGCGCCAGTGTGACGTATCCCGCAGCGATCGGCAAAAGCGCCGTATGCCGGCTGAACGGATCAAGTCTGAATGACCGCGTACCGAGCCGGGTTCACCTCACGACGGCACGTATCGGCAACGTCGCAGCGAAAAATCCTACGAGGTTCGCCAGGTTATCTCTTCTTCGCCGTCGGCACTCACGCGTATCCAGCGATCGGCAGTCTCGTCGCTTTCTTCTTCAACCCAGGTGCCCGGGGCGCAACGTACCTCAACGTTCAAGGCCTTGAATGCAGCGCGGGCGCAGGCGATGTCGTCTTCCCACGGGGTCTGATCGCTGTCCAGGTGCAGGCTGTTCCATTTGCCGACCGCTTTGGGCAGCCAGGTGACGGCCACAGTGCCCGCTGTGCATTTCCAGGTCTGGCCTTTCTGCTTCCATTCGCTGCAGGAGCCCAGCGCGTCGCCGAGCCATTGGGCAATGGCCTTGTGATCGACGTCTTCGTCTTTCAGGTAAATCTCGATATCGGGTTGGCGCATGGGGGCCTCTGTTGAATGCTTATTGCAGCACGAAATAATCGTAGCGCATGGAAACGGTGACCTTGAAAGGTCCTGGTTGCTCGATGACCGCTGCCCGACGTTCGGCGCTGGCGCGCCAGCCGTGCGGTGTCATGGCCAGCAGATCGGCGCGGGACTGGCCGTCGATCAGCTTCAGCGTGTAGCGCAGGGTTTCGCTGTGTTGCAGCTGCATGCCTTGCGGCACCAGCGACAGGTGCTTGTCATCGGCATAATCGCGCACTTCATCATAGAGCCGCTGACGCAGCTCCATCAGATGCTCATTGGTCGGGCCGACCCGCATCAGTCCGCCGCCTGGGGTCAGCAGGCGTTTGGCTTCCTGCCAGTCCAGCGGGCTGAACACGCTGGCCAGAAACTGGCAACTGGCATCCGGAAGTGGCACACGCGCCATGCTGGCGACCATCCAGGTCAGCGTTGGGTCACGACGGCAGGCGCGCTTGACCGCTTCACGGGAGATGTCCAGCGCATAGCCATCGGCATGAGGCAAGGCTTCGGCAATCTGCGCGGTGTAATAACCTTCGCCACAGCCGATGTCCAACCAATGCGCGGGGGATCGCTCGGCGGCCAGTTCAGCCAGACGTCGGGCTACCGGAGCGTAGTGCCCGGCGTTGAGAAAGTCGCGTCGCGCCTCGACCATGGCCTGATTGTCGCCAGGGTCGCGGCTGTTCTTGTGCTGCACCGGCAACAGGTTCAGATAACCCTGACGGGCGCGGTCGAAGCGATGATTGGCCGGGCACACAACGCCGTTGTCGGCAGTGCTGAGCGGCGCTGAGCAGATCGGGCAGGTCAGCATCAGGCGAGCAACTTGACCAGGGTCTGGTAGTAGATCTCGGTCAGCACATCCAGATCGCTGGCCAGAATACGTTCGTTGACCTGGTGGATCGTCGCGTTGACCGGCCCCAGCTCGACCACCTGGGTGCCGAGGGTGGCAATGAAGCGACCATCGGAGGTTCCGCCGCTGGTCGAGGCTTTGGTGTCACGGCCCGTGACGCTTTTGATGCTTGAGGACACGGCGTCCAGCAACGCGCCCGGCTCGGTCAGGAATGGCAGGCCGGACAATGCCCAGTCCACGTGCCAGTCCAGTTCATGCTTGTCGAGGATGTCGGCAACGCGCTGCTGCAAGCCTTCGACGGTAGATTCGGTGGAAAAGCGGAAGTTGAAGACCGCCACCAGATCGCCCGGGATGACGTTGGTGGCGCCGGTGCCAGCGTTCAGGTTGGAGATCTGGAAGCTGGTCGGCGGGAAGAAATCGTTGCCATGGTCCCAGTGCTCGGCGGCCAGTTCGGCCAGGGCCGGCGCGGCCAGATGAATCGGGTTCTTCGCCAGATGCGGGTAAGCCACATGGCCTTGCTTGCCGCGCACCGTCAGCGTGGCCCCCAGCGAGCCGCGTCGACCGTTCTTGACCACATCGCCGACCAGTGTGGTGCTCGAAGGCTCACCGACGATGCACCAGTCCAGACGCTCGTTACGGGCCGCGAGGCGCTCTACGACAGCCTTGGTGCCGTGATGCGCCGGGCCTTCTTCGTCGCTGGTGATCAGAAATGCCACCGAGCCCTTATGATCAGGATGATCGGCGACAAAGCGCTCGGCCGCCACCAGCATGGCCGCCAGACTGCCTTTCATGTCTGCCGCGCCGCGCCCGCAGAGCATGCCGTGCTCGTCGATCAACGCATCGAACGGATCGTTCTGCCAGTTCTGCAGCGGACCGGTCGGAACCACGTCGGTATGACCGGCGAAACACAGCACCGGGCCGTCGGTGGTGCCGTGGGTGGCCCAGAAGTTGTCGACGTCTTCGATACGCATTGGCTCCAGCTTGAAGCCGGCATCGCCCAGGCGCTGCATCATCACGGTCTGGCAATCGGCATCGACCGGCGTCACTGAAGGACGGCGGATCAGATCGCAGGCGAGTTGGAGGGTGGGCGAGAGGTCGGCTGGGGCCGTCATGTACAGAACTCCGGTAGCAAGACTTTGGGCGCGAAAAGGCAGATATCTTAAAGCAAAACGACGACCTGAGGCCGTCGTTTATCGTGCGCTGTGGATAGGTCAGGTTGTGGATGGGGCGGGGCGGGTTGCGCGAGCGGACAGGATTGCCATGGTAATGGCTGCCAGATAAGGGAGTGATTGTGCGAACAGCATGGTTATCCAGAAACCGGAATTCATATCGATGGATGCCCTGCCTGTGAGCAAAAGCACAATCGCGATCCAGGAGATCGCCAAGGTAGACAGTTCTTCCCTTACATCGAGCAGGTTTTGTCCGATCCGGTTTGCAGAGGTATGTTTGGGCGTTCTGTAGAAAGGCATTGCCGAGGTGAAAAGCCCCGCCAGCACTGCCTTGCCCAAGGTCGGATAAAGCGCCATGCCGGTCAGTATCGCCGCCAGTGCCTCTTTGGTATGTGTGCTGACCAACTGCCGGTAGAGCACAATCATCTTTAACGAGCGCAGGGCAAACATCAGTATCAACGACGTGGAAAATATCCATGGCAGCGGCCCGAAAGTCTCGGGCTTAAGGATCATTGCCATCGACCAGGCCAACGCAGCCAGCGTTAACAGATAATTCATGCCTTCTGCCACCCACGGCATCCACCCCGCGATGAAATGGTAGCGTTGCATCGCGCTCAGGGACGCGCAGTTTCCTGCAATCAGGCTTCCGGCGTGCCGCTTGACGATCTGCATAGCTCCATATGCCCAGCGATATCGTTGTTTCTTGAAGTCCATGAACGTATCGGGAGTCAGCCCTTTGCCATAGCTGATAGCGGCGTAACCCGTGGAGAAACCACTTTCCAGCATACGCAGGCCAAGTTCGGCGTCTTCGCATATGCACCACTCCGCCCAGCCCAGTCGGTCCAGTGCTGATCGGCGGATCAGTGTCATGGTGCCGTGCTGGATAATTGCATCGTGATCGTTACGGATCACCATGCCGATGTTAAAAAACCTTGGTACTCGGCCTGACAGCAATACTTGAACAGGCTTTCGTGACCGTCGCGATAATCCTGCGGCGATTGAATGACTGCAACCTTCGGGTCCGTGAAGTGGGGCACCATATGTTTGAGCCACTGTCGATGGACGCAGTAATCAGCGTCGATGACTGCCACTACTTCTGCGTCTTCAGCGGTATGTCTCAGGAGATAGTTAAGTGCACCCGCTTTGAATCCGGGAAGTGGACTGACATGAAAAAACTGGAACCGAGGGCCGAGCTGCTGACAGTATCGCTCGATAGGCTTCCAGATGGCCGGGTCCTGAGTATTGTTGTCGATGACCAGCACCTCGAAGTCCGGGTAGTCCAGCTTTTGCAACGAGTCGAGGGTCCGTTTCACCATATCCGGAGGTTCGTTGCAGCACGGAACATGCAGGGAAACTTTCGGGGCGGGACCAACAGGACGATGGACGGGGCGGAAAGACCGTGGGGTGTCCGGTCCCCAGCAGGCTTCGAGGAATTCGTGCGTTTCGATACCCACGTAAGTCAGCACGCTGGCAGCCCAGATAAAGGCGACAGGCAGCGCGAGCCAAGCGGGCAGTGGCTGTGAGTAGTGCATGCCGAACCCTGACAATACGCAATAAGCCAGCACGATTATCAAGGCGCCTGTAGGCCACGACTCCGGTTTAAGGCGGGTGATAAGCCTGAGTATTTCCGAGAGCATGTTGACCGGCATTTTTACCGGGCCGTTGATGTGCAGTTTTAATCTGCGCTTTGCATCGAACAAACCCCAATTAGGCCCGGGCAGACCTTCTTCAGTCTTCCAGTGCTGATCGAAGGCTTCTATCACGAAATAGTCATGGTCGTGCTGATCCAGTAATGGAATCTGGTTGCGCAGGTATATCGAGTGCTCTGCGTCAGAGGTCGTCATGCGCCTCTTGGCGATGGCCTTGCTCGGCCAGCCAATCTCGGAAAGTATGAGGGGGGTGTCGGGGAATCTCGTTCTCAGTTCGTTCGCGTGTGCCAGAGTGATCGCGGTCGCGTCCAGCGCTGAAACGCTTTCCCAGAAAGGCAAAATATGGGCGGCAATGAAGTCGACATACCTGACGAGTTCCGGCGTCTCGTACCATTGTGTCCATATCTCGGAGGTCGAAACAGGCACATTGACGGCGCGTCGTGCGGTCTGCAGATAGAGAATAAGCAGGTCGATGGGAACATCATCACGAAACAGGACTTCATTATCCCAAGACCAGGCGTTGCACGCTGGAGTAACGGTTGGCGAGTTCGATCCCTGCATTTATTTCCTCGATATTGTGCGTTTCGTCCTCTGTTATCCACACGCCAAGCGTGACATTCATGCCCAGTGCTTCGGCGAGTTCGGGGATATGCATCAATGTCCCTTCCACCGAGTACGTTCTTATATTACGTGTAATGCTTCGAAGTAGCAGCAGGTCTTCTTTTATCTGATCACGCGTCGGAAAAATCTGTTTGTAGGGGCTTTGGCCCGGTCGAAAAGGGGCGTAGGCCACGCCAGAGATCATTGCAGGCCAGTTGGGCGGATAGTTGAACCTGGTTTTGAACAGGTTTTTCAGCCACGTGCCTGCCTTGTTTGAATATTCATCCATGTCTGCAATGTGCTCCATGCTTGTTGCGCCGGTGCCGCGAGTTCCCTTCGCGTTGATTAACCTTAGTCGTCCTCATTCATTGCCGTTTGCAATGCTTAGACTCTTTTCCTCGGGCTTTTCCAAAAACGGAATGGCGTTTAAGCAGTCAGCGTTGATCGCGTTCTGAGATCATTATTTTTTACTTCCCTTGAGTCTCTGGGGCAGCTTGTCAACGGACAACGACCTCGCCTGCCGGGAACAAGTCAGGTGTCTTGCCGTCGACAAACCCCTATAATGCGCGCCGGTTTTTGAGGTATTGATCATGAGCGCAGAAGATCCACGGTTCTCGGGTATCGCCCGTCTATATGGCATCGAGGGGTTGGCACGCCTGCGCGCGGCTCATGTGGCGGTGGTGGGTATCGGCGGTGTGGGCTCCTGGGCGGCGGAAGCGATGGCGCGCAGTGGCGTGGGCGAGATTTCGCTGTTCGACATGGACGATGTCTGTGTCAGTAACAGCAACCGCCAGTTGCATGCGCTGAGCGGTACGGTCGGCCAGCCGAAAGTCGAGGTGATGGCTGAGCGTATCCGCGCGATCAACCCCGATTGCATTGTCCACGCCGTGGCTGATTTCGTGACCCGCGACACCATGGCCGAGTGCATTACCCCTGACATGGACTTCGTGATCGACTGTATCGACAGCGTCAATGCCAAGGCTGCGCTGATTTCCTGGTGCAAACGACGCAAGATTCAGATGGTCACCACCGGCGGGGCGGGTGGGCAGATCGATCCGACCCTGATTCAGATCGCCGACCTGAACCGCACCTTCAATGACCCGCTGGCCTCCAAGGTGCGCTCGACCCTGCGTCGGGATTATGGTTTTTCACGTACGCCGAACCGTCACTACAGCGTGCCTTGCGTGTTTTCCAGCGAGCAACTGCGCTACCCCAAGCCGGATGGCAGCATTTGTCTGGAAAAGAAATTCGTCGGCGAGGGCGTAAAGCTCGATTGCGCCGGTGGTTTCGGTGCCGTGATGATGGTGACCGCGACCTTTGGCATGGTTGCCGCCACCCGTGCAGTGGACAAGTTGGTGGCGGGCACGCGACGGCCTTCGGAGCGGGTCAAGCCAGCGGCTGCAACGCCCGATCAGGCTTGAGTCAGATGGCGCATCTTCTGCAGTACGGCATTCAGGCCGTTGCTGCGCGAGGGTGAGAGTTGGCGGGCGAGTCCCAATCGATTGAACCAGTCAGGTAAATCCACGGCTGCCAGTTCTCGTTCCGACAGGCCGTTGACACGCGCCAGCAGCAGCGCTACCAGACCGCGAATCAGTCGAGCGTCGCTCGCAGCTCGAAACAGCCAAGCGTCGTCGCTGACTTCGCCGGTCAGCCAGACCTTGCTTTCACAACCGTGCACCAGATTGTCGTCGGTCCTTTCTTCGTCACTCAACGGCGCCAGTTGATCGCCCCATTGCATCAGCAGGCGCGCGCGCTGTTCCCAGCCTTGTTGCCGGGAAAAACTGTCGAGCGCAGTTTGCGCCAATGCGGGCAGGCTCATCGAAGCAGCTCCAGTGCCTGATCCAGTGCGCTGAAGAACTGCAGCAGATCGTCCGAATCGTTGTACAGCGCCAGTGACACCCGAATCGCGCCGGGCAGGCCAAGGGTCTTGAACAGCGGCATCGCGCAGTGATGACCGGCGCGTACGGCTATGCCCTGTTCGGTCAGCAGGTGGGCCACATCGGCATTGTGAATACCGTCGACGACGAAGCTGACCAGTGCCAGATCCGGCGAGCCCAGGACCTGAATGCCGTCCCGCTGCTGCAGGCCCTCGAGCAGGCGACGGTGCAGTCTGGCTTCATGTTCTGCAACCGCCTGATGGTCGAGACTGTCCAGATAACCCAGCGTAGCGCCCAGACCGATCACGCTGGCGATGGGCGGGGTGCCGGCTTCGAAACCCAGGGGTGCCGGACGAAATTTCGCGTGCTGATAATCGGCCGTCAGCACCATCTCGCCGCCGAACTGCCAATGCGCGAGGCTGGGCAGCGCCTCGTTGCGTCCGTAAAGCACGCCGAGTCCTTCCGGGCCGTACAGTTTGTGGCTGGAAAACACATAAAAATCGCAACCCAGCGCCTGCACATCGTGGCGTCCGTGCACCACGCCTTGTGAGCCGTCCACGACGGTGAGTGCGCCTTGGGTCTTGGCCAGTGCGATGAGGCGGGCCAAGGGTTGCCAGGTGCCGAGCACGTTTGAGAGCTGGGTGACTGCGAGCAGGCGTGTGCGCGGTCCGATCAGGTTGGCTGCCGCATCGCAGTCGATCACGCCATCAATGTCCAGCGGCAGAATTACCAGTTTCAGGCCGCGTCGCTGAGCCAGTTGCTGCCATGGCAGCAGATTGGCGTGATGTTCCAGCGCGCTGATGGCGATTTCGTCGCCCGCAGCGAATTCATGTTCCAGCCCGTAGGCCAGCAGGTTCAGCGCAGACGTTGCGCCGTGGGTGAAGATGATCTGGCCGTGTTCACCGGCATTCAGCCAGTGGGCGACCTTGCCACGGCTGGCCTCGAACGCCTGGGTGGCGTGCGCGCCGGGCAGATGCTGGGCACGATGCACGTTGGCGGCACCGTTGGTGTAGTAATGAGTCAGGGCGTCGATCAGCGCCTGAGGCTTCTGCGTCGTGGCGGCATTGTCCAGATAGGTCTGGCCTTGCCGTTGCAGAGCGGCGAGTGCGGGGAAGTCGCTGCGCCAGGGAGAGAAGAGGGGCATTGTTCGTCCAGCGTGTGGAGGCGGGTTCAACGCCATCGGCCTCGAACCCGCACACAGCATCAGTTATGAGCGTGCAGTGCTTCGTTCAGCTCGATGGCCGACTTGTGGGTTTTGCATTCCACTGCGCCGGTCTGAGAGTTGCGACGGAACAGCAGGTCTGTCTGACCTGCCAGCTCACGGGCCTTGACGATCTTGACCAGCTCATTGTTTTCGTCGAGCAGCGCGACCTTGGTACCTGCGGTCACATACAGACCCGACTCCACGGTGTTGCGATCACCCAACGGGATGCCGATGCCGGCGTTGGCGCCAATCAGACAGCCTTCACCGACCTTGATGACGATGTTGCCGCCACCGGACAGCGTACCCATGGTCGAGCAGCCGCCGCCCAGATCCGAACCCTTGCCGACGAATACGCCGGCGGAAACGCGGCCTTCGATCATGCCCGGGCCTTCGGTGCCGCCATTGAAGTTGACGAAGCCTTCGTGCATGACGGTCGTGCCTTCGCCGATATAGGCGCCCAGACGCACGCGAGCGCTGTCAGCGATACGAACGCCGCTCGGCACAACGTAATCGGTCATTTTCGGGAATTTGTCGACCGAGAATACTTCCAGCAGCTCGCCCTTGAGGCGTGCTTCGAGTTGACGCTCGGCCAGTTCGACCAGGTCGACCGCGCCCTGGCTGGTCCAGGCCACGTTTGGCAGCAAAGGGAAGATGCCTGCCAGGTTCAGACCGTGCGGCTTGACCAGGCGGTGCGACAGCAGATGCAGCTTGAGGTACGCCTCGGGAGTCGACGTCAGTGTGGCGTCTTCAGCCAGCAGGGTCGCGACCAGCGGCTTCTGGCTTTCGGCCAGTCGAGTCAGCAGTGCGGCTTGAGTCGTGTCCACGGATTTGACCGCTTCGGCCAGCTTGTAGGCCAGATCGACATTGAAGGTGATTGCCTGGTTGCCGCCGGTGTAACCCAGAACCGGTGCGATGGCCGCGACCAGTTCCGCAGAAGGATTGATCAGAGGCTGAGCATAAAATACTTCAAGCCATGCGCCTTGACGATTTTGGGTGCCGACGCCGAAGGCCAGGCTGAACAGGGTGGTGGACATGTAAATACCTCGTGGCTTTATCAAGGGGCTTTCAGTAGCGCTCTGGCTTACTGTAAAGCCGCTGCATACAGGTCAGGCTTGAAGCCGATCAGGGTTTTATTGCCCAGATCAAGCACTGGACGCTTGATCATGGACGGCTGCGCGAGCATCAGTTCTATGGCTTTCGCCTGGTCGAGATCGGCCTTTTGTCCGTCTTCGAGCTTGCGAAAGGTCGTGCCTGCGCGGTTCAGCACAACCTGCCATCCGTGTTCATTGCACCACTGCTCGAGGTGCTCGCGGTCGATGCCCTGGGTCTTGTAGTCGTGAAATTCGTAGCTCGCCGAATGCTCGTCGAGCCAGGTACGGGCCTTTTTCATCGTGTCGCAGGCTTTGATGCCAAACAGAGTGTAAGTCATTGTTTAAGGTGGGGTGGCTGATCTTGCTCGATACTCCCCACGTCCTCTCCTCGCAATTTAGCCGACTATTATGCCACGTCATTCCGTTCAGTGTTGTGACAGCGCCAGTACGGAGACTGAACGGAAACTAGATAATAAGGCTAACCATCATTAAGAAAACTTCACCCGCTCACGCTTGAGTCGCTGGCTGCTGCGGGCAATTATTACCCGTCATTTGAAGTTTGGGTGCGTTATGTCTGAGCAAGAGAAGAAGCGTCAGGAAGCGCTTGTCCGGCAGCGTTATTACAGGGAGCGTCAACGTGCCGAGGGATTCAAGCAAAGTACCCTCTGGATTCACGGTGAAGCCGAAGCCCAGGGCAGGCTGGCTGCTCGTGAAGGAAAGCCGTTGCTGCCCATGCAGTCTCATGATCCTGTCAGTTGGGCGGTCGGCTGGGTAGCTGAAAAGCTGCGAACCCGAGAATAGTCAGCACTTTTCTCAGGCGGTCACGCCACACGTGCGAAACGTATGGCGCACTGTTGATTGCAGCAGGATCAGCACCTGTTCGAACGCTGTCCTGTCAGGGCGTTTCGAATTTCGAGTTGCTCCGGTCCGCGTAGATGGCGCTCATCACGGCGATATCATTGCTGCTGAGCGTCTTGCCCACATTGATGATCTCGAAATCGCCGAGGGTCAGGCCGTTGGGGATATCGAAATGCATGACCGAATCACGATCGTAAGCCGAATGGTGGAAATCGGCGGCCTCGTACCTGTCGAAGAAATTGGTATTGATCTCTTCGTCACTCAACCCGGTTTGCGAAAGCAGTGAGCGCACCAGTGGTTCGTTCCAGGGGATGTTTGCCTGCGGATGTTGATGCTCGTGAACCGCGCCCAATGCGTGTCCGAATTCATGCAGAACGATACGCGTCAGGTCCGGCATTGGTTTCAGGTCCGCCGCGTACAGTTCTTTGACGTTGAACTCCATGGTCGATTCATCAGGCTCGGCCAGCAGGGTATCGGTGCCTATGGCGCTCCAGTTCAGATGTTCATTGAAGCCAATTCGGATATCGCTCGCTCCGTCCGTCACGAACTCGAATTTCAGGTTTATGTGCGGCAGCCATTTGCTTGCCGCTTCCACGATGGGGGCTGTGAGGGTGGCTGGAGGATTCTTAAGGAAAAGAACTTTCAGGGTTCGCCCGCGAGCCCAGTATTTGCTGAACGAAACCAGCAGGCGCACCTGCTGCCTTGGCTGGCCGGTGTCGTCGGTTTCTGAGTTGTACGCAGGGTTGATAGCCGCGTTGGCGGGATTTTCGTGAATCGCTGCTTCATACGAAGCCTGGTGATTTCCAGCGCTGCGCATGCAGCAGGATGCGGGCAGTTTTACGCCTTTGGGAGCAGTGGATGCGGGCATGGGATTGGCCTTCATGGTGATTCGCTCCGTGTCCGGAAGCATGAAAAATGAAGGTTGAGAGTACGTTCACGCAGCGGGCGGGAGGTGGTAACTAATTACCCCGCCGCACATTGCATGCGGCGGGGTGATTTTTTTGGGTTTGGCTTTTACTTGCTCAGGAAGGCGCGGATACGTTCGGCCGCTTCGATGCATTCCGCCAACGGTGCCACGAGTGCCAGACGCACCCGGCCTGCGCCAGGGTTGACGCCGTCCACTTCGCGGGAAAGGTACGAGCCCGGTACTGCGGTGACGTGCTGATCGACGAACAGATCGCGGCAAAATGCAGCGTCATCGGTACCAACATTCGGCCACAGGTAAAAGCCGCCGTCCGGGTGCTGAACGTCGAGCACCGGGCTCAGGATGTCGAGCACCGCAGCGAACTTCTCGCGGTACAGATCACGGTTGGCGCGTACGTGCTCCTCATCATTCCAGGCCGCGATGCTGGCCAGTTGAGTCTGAACCGGCATGGCGCAGCCGTGGTAGGTCCGATACAGCAGGAAGGCCTTGAGGATCTCCGCGTCACCCGCCACAAAACCGGAGCGCAGGCCCGGCAGATTGGAGCGCTTGGACAGGCTGTGGAAGACCACGCAGCGTTTGAAATCCTTGCGGCCCAGCTCGACGCAGGCGCTGAGCAGGCCCGGCGGCGGGGTTTGTTCGTCGAAGTACAGCTCGCTGTAGCACTCGTCCGCAGCAATGACAAAGTCATGTTCGTCAGCCAGGGCAATGAGCTTTTTCAGGGTTTCAACCGGAATCAGTGCGCCGGTCGGGTTGCCCGGCGAGCACAGAAAGAGGATCTGGCAACGCTTCCAGATATCCGGGCTGACGGCATCGAAATCGGGATTGAAACCGTTCTCGCTCAGGCATGGCAGGTAGTGCGGCTGGGCTCCGGCCAGAAAAGCGGCGCCTTCATAGATCTGGTAAAACGGATTCGGGCTGATCACCAGGCCGTCATCACTGCGATTGACCACGGTCTGGGTGAAGGCGAACAGCGCTTCGCGCGTGCCATTGACCGGTAGTACATTGCGCGCCGGATCGATCCAGCCCTGTGGCACATCGAACCGACGGCTGCACCAGCCGGCAATGGCTTCGCGCAGTGCCGGAATACCCAGCGTGGTCGGGTAAACCGCCATCTGATCAAGGTTGTCGGCCAGCGCCTTGGCAACGAAATCGGGGGAGCGGTGCTTCGGTTCGCCAATCGACAGCGCTACCGGACGCTTTTCCGGATTGGGCGTTACGCCGGCCAGCAAAGCGCGCAGCTTCTCGAATGGGTAAGGCTGAAGCAGTTGCATGGCGTTATTCATGGAACGTGTTCCTCAATGAGCTGCGTTGAGTCGATTCGTATGACCGAGTATTCATATGCTGATCCGTAAATCGCCGCCTGGCTCTGAGTTGACGCTCAGTTGCTTGACGATTGCATCCTGCAACTGGCGGCACAATTGTGGATCGGACAGTGGGTGATTGTTGGCGTCGGTGATGAAGAACACGTCTTCCACACGTTCGCCCAGCGTCGCAATTTTGGCGTTTTGCAGGGACAGGTCGAATTCCAGGAAGATTTTGCCGATGCGCGCCAGCAGGCCGGGGCGATCCGGTGCCAGCAACTCGAGTACGGTCACCGGACGCTGGGCGTCGTTGTGAATGGTGACTTGCGGTGCGAAAGCAAAGTGCTTGAGCTGCCGTGGCACGCGGCGCTTAATGATTGTCGGGTAATCATCCGGGTTGCGCAGGGCCTCGGTCAGGCCTTCGCGGATATCCTGAATCCGCTCCGGATTGTTGCCGATCGAACCGCCTTCATGGTCGAGAACGATGTAGGTGTCGAGTGTGAATTTGCTGCTGGACGTAATAATGCGCGCGTCATGAATGTTCAGGTTCAGCTGGTCCATCGCCGCCACGGTCACCGCGAAGAAATCATGCTGATCCGGGGCGTAAATGAAGATCTGTGTACCGCCCTCGAATTCACGCTGCGTGGTCTCCTTGATCAGCACCAACGGACCGCCGTCGGCCGGTTGCTGCAGAATTGCATCGCTATGCCAGGCCACATCGCCTGCGGTGTGACGCAGGAAGTAATCGTCGCCCAGCGCTGACCAGAGCTGCTCGACGTCATCCGGATCGGTGCCGTTGCGTACCAGAATATCCAGCGCGGCAGTCTGTGTGCGACGAATCTGTTCTTCGCGGTCGACCGGATTTTCCAGGCCGCGGCGCAAGGCTCGCTTGGTCTCGGTGTACAGCTGGCGCAGCAGGCTGGCACGCCACGAGTTCCAGAGCGTCGGATTGGTCGCATTGATGTCGGCGACGGTCAGCACATACAGGTAATCCAGATGCACTTCATCGCCCACGAACTGGGCAAAGTCGTGGATGACCTGCGGGTCGGAAAGGTCCTTGCGCTGGGCGGTGGTCGACATCACCAGGTGGTTGCTCACCAGCCAGACGATGAGCCGGGTGTCCCACGCAGGCAGATGATGGCGCGTGCCGAACGCCTGTGCGTCGATTGCGCCCAGCTCCGAGTGATCACCGCCACGACCCTTGCCGATGTCGTGATAAAGCCCGGCCAGGTAGATCAACTCCGGCTTGGGCAGACGGCCCATGATCTTGCTGGCCAGCGGAAATTTCTCGGACACTTCGGTGTATTGCAGCTTGCGCAGGTGTTTGATCAGATTCAGCGTGTGCGCATCGACGGTATAGATGTGAAACAGGTCATGCTGCATCTGGCCGACGATATGGCCGAACTCGGGCAGGTACAGGCCGAGAATGCCGTAGCGGTTCATCCGGCGCAGGTTGCGATGAATGCCGATTTCGCACTTGAACAGCTCGATGAACAGGCTGGTGTTGCGAATATCATTGCGGAAGTCATCGTTGATCAGGTGACGATGTTCACGCAGCAAACGAATGGTGTCGGCACGCACACCCTTTATTTCCGGATGCTGGGCCATGAGCACGAAGATTTCGATCATGGCAAACGGGGTGCGCTTGAAGACGTTCGGGTGGGTAGCTTCTATATACCCGTCGTGCAACTGAAAGCGTGAATTGATCGGCTGTGCCGTACCGCTGTCGTCGGAAAGAATCACTTCTTCGAAATGCTGGATGATCAGATCGCTGAGTTCGGCGATGCTCATGACCACTCGGTAGTACTTCTGCATGAAGCGCTCTATGGCCAGCTTGGCATCGTTGTCTTCATAGCCCAGCAAGCCGGCGATGCGTACCTGATAATCGAACAGAAGCCGGTCCTCGGAGCGTCCGGCCAGCATGTGCAGCGCGTAACGCACCTTCCACAAAAACTCCTGAGAGGAGGCGAGCAGGGCGTTTTCGCTGCCCAGCAGGAAGCCTTCGCCTGCCAGCGCATGCAGGTTCAGCGTGCCGTACTGGCGTCGCGCTACCCAGAGGATGGTCTGAATATCGCGCAGGCCGCCTGGAGAACCCTTGACGTTGGGTTCCAGGTTGTATTCGGTGTCGTTGTACTTGTGGTGACGTTTTTTCTGTTCCGCGTGCTTGGCGAGGAAGAACTCCTTGCTCGGCCACATGTGCTCGGTGCTGGTGACTTCCAGCATGCGCTGGCGCAGATGCTCGGGGCCGGCGATGGTGCGGCTTTCCATCAGATTGGTGATCACGGTCAGGTCGGCGCGGCCTTCCTGTGCGCATTCGTTGACCGAGCGTACGCTCTGTCCGACTTCCAGGCCGATGTCCCACAGCAGCGTCAGAAACCGCTCGATGGGTTCGCGGAAAACTTCGTGGTCGTCGCTGTCCAGCAGGATCAGCAGATCGATGTCCGAGTACGGGTGCAGCTCGCCGCGGCCATAGCCACCCACTGCCAGGAGCGCGATGTCGGCGTCTTCACTCCATTCGAACTGATCCCAGGCCTTTTGCAGGATGTTATCGACAAACCATGCCCGGTCCTCGATCAGTCGTCGAATGTCACGGCCCGACCGGAAGCGCTCATCAATGACGTCTCTCGCTTTGCGGATGGCCTTCTTGAACGCAGCGATGGGGCTGGCTTTCAAGGCCAGTTCGGCCTGGAACTGGCCACGATCGAACAAGTCTGGATCTACTTGCGGCATTGAGCAGTATTCCTCGTGTCGGGCTGTGCAAGTGACGGGCCTGGGTTCAGCGGGGCAGACTCGGGTCAGGGAGCCTTTTGGGCAATGGTGTCGTCGCTGCGCAAGGTGAAGATTTCGTAACCGTCGGCGGTCACCAGCAGCGTGTGTTCCCATTGCGCCGAGAGCTTGCGGTCCTTGGTGATCGCCGTCCAGCCATCGCCGAGGATCTTGGTTTCAGGGCGCCCCTGGTTGATCATCGGCTCGATGGTGAAGGTCATGCCTTCCTGCAGTTCGATACCGGTTCCGGCCTCGCCAAAGTGCATGACCTGCGGCTCTTCATGAAACACCTTGCCGATGCCATGACCACAGAACTCGCGAACCACGGAGAAACCGTTCTTTTCAGCGTGTTTCTGGATGACGGCGCCGATGTCCCCCAGGCGCGTGCCGGGCTTGACGATTTCGATGGCCTTGTACAGGCACTCCTGAGTCACCTTCGACAGGCGCTCGGCCCATACCGGAACGGTGCCGACATGGAACATCCTGCTGGTGTCGCCATGGTAGCCGTCCTTGATGACAGTGACGTCGATGTTCAGCGAGTCACCGTCCTTCAGCTTCTTGTCGCTCGGGATGCCGTGGCAGACCACCTGGTTGATCGAGGTGCAGATCGACTTGGGGAAGCCCTTGTAGTTCAGCGGGGCCGGGATCGCCTTCTGTTCGTTGACGATATAGTCGTGGCAGAGGCGGTCCAGCTCTTCGGTGGTCACACCGGGCTTGACGTGCGGCGCTATCATTTCCAGAACATCGGCGGCCAGGCGACCGGCGATGCGCATCTTTTCGATGTCTTCCGGGGTTTTGAGGGTGATGGTCATACGAATTCTCTCGGCGTGGCAGGCACGCGGTTGGTGCGCAAAGGCGCAATTCTATCAGACCGCCGGTGCCGGGTAATCATCGCTTCCTTCTATAGGCTGTCCATGAAGCTGCAAAGTCACCGCAAAACAAGCACTTGATGGGAGTTCCGTTCTCTTCCCTTTTATGATATAAAATGCGCCGCTTTCCAAGGTCCGTCCTTGAAGCACAAACCCACACACGTGTCGACACGATGACCTGGGTGCCCTTGGCAGATGCCATTGGTTGGTCATTGGGATACGTGGAGGCCTAACCCGACTTATCAAGGAACTATTTATGTCCCAAGTCAATATGCGCGATATGCTGAAGGCTGGTTGCCACTTCGGCCACCAGACCCGTTACTGGAATCCGAAAATGGGTAAGTACATTTTCGGCGCGCGTAACAAGATTCACATCATCAACCTTGAAAAAACCCTGCCTATGTTCAACGAAGCTCTGACTTTCGTTGAGCGCCTGGCTTCGGGCAAAAACAAGATTCTGTTCGTCGGCACCAAGCGTTCCGCTGGCAAGATCGTTGCTGAAGAAGCAGCACGTTGCGGTTCGCCGTACGTCGACCATCGCTGGTTGGGCGGCATGCTGACCAACTTCAAGACCATCCGTCAGTCGATCAAACGTCTGCGTGAGCTGGAAGTACAGGCTGAAGACGGTACTTTCGCCAAGCTGACCAAGAAAGAAGCCCTGATGCGTACCCGTGATCTGGAAAAACTGGATCGCAGCCTGGGTGGTATCAAGGACATGGGCGGTCTGCCGGACGCTCTGTTCGTCATCGACGTTGATCACGAGCGCATCGCGATCACCGAAGCCAACAAGCTGGGCATCCCGGTTATCGGCGTCGTCGATACCAACAGCAGCCCGGAAGGCGTTGACTACATCATCCCGGGCAACGATGACGCAATCCGCGCCATCCAGCTGTACATGGGTTCGATGGCTGATGCTGTTATCCGTGGTCGTAACAATGTTGCTGGCGGCACCGACGTTTTCGTCGAAGAAGCTCCAGCTGCAGCTGCTGTAGAAGGCTGAGTACAAACGCCTGGCGTTTACTCAGTACGCGAAAAGGGGGCTTAGCCCCCTTTTTGCCACCTAGGAAATGATTTGTCGGTCTGTAACCATGACCTCGCTGTCATGTGTTGCTGCCACCCTGATTTTTCAAGAATTGCACGCCCGGCCTGTCGGGTGGAATGGTTGAAGACCTATCCAAGAGGATTTTGAAATGGCAGAGATTACTGCAGCGTTGGTCAAAGAACTGCGCGAGCGTACCGGCGAAGGCATGATGGATTGCAAAAAGGCCTTGACCAAGGCTGGCGGCGACATCGAAAAAGCAATCGACGATATGCGTGCTTCCGGCGCCATCAAGGCCGCCAAGAAAGCAGGTAACGTGGCTGCTGAAGGCGCTATCGCCATCAAGGACGACGGTAAAGCCGCTGTCATCATCGAAGTCAACTCGCAGACCGACTTCCTGGCCCTGCAAGACGACTTCAAGGCTTTCGTTGCTGCAAGCGTCGAAAAAGCCTTCGCTGACAAGATGACTGATGCCGCTCCGTTGATCGAAGCTCAGGAAGCTGCACGTCTGGTACTGGTCGGCAAGGTTGGCGAAAACGTCAACATCCGTCGCCTGAAGCGTATCGAAGGTGATGTTGTAGGTACTTACCTGCACGGCAACAAGATCGGCGTAGTTGTTACCCTCAAGGGTGGCGACGTCGAGCTGGCCAAAGATATCGCCATGCACGTAGCGGCAAGCAACCCTGAGTTCCTGTTCCCTTCGGAAGTGTCTGCTGAAGCGATCGAGCGCGAGAAGAATGTCTTCCTGCAACTGAACGAAGACAAGATCAAAGGCAAGCCGGCTGACATCGTTGAGAAAATGGTTGGCGGTCGTATCACCAAGTTCCTGGCAGAAGCCAGCCTGGTCGAGCAAGCCTTCGTCAAGAACCCGGAAGTCAAGGTCGGTGATCTGGCCAAGAAAGCCGGCGCTGAAATCGTTTCCTTCACCTACTTCAAAGTAGGCGACGGCATCGAGAAGCCAGTTGATAACTTCGCTGACGAAGTGGCTGCTCAACTGGCTGCCGCCAAGCAGTAAGACGGTTTTTCAACTGTCGCCCCAAAGAGGCTGCCCGCTCACGCGTGCGGCCTCTTTGTCGAAAGAGAAAGGGAAATTTTCCTTGGAGATTGTGCCCACAAGGCTGCATTCTCCCGACGCGCGCAAAGCGTCAAGCTAAAGTAAGCGCAGGCTTGAAATAGCCCGCACAGATTTTTTTCAGAAAACGCCGCAGGAGAGATTCGCAATGGCTCAGCAGGGCAGTGGTTATCAGGCTCGCTATAAACGCATTCTACTCAAGCTTAGCGGTGAGGCCCTCATGGGCTCGGAAGAGTTCGGCATCGATCCCAAGGTGCTGGATCGCATGGCGCTGGAAGTCGGCCAGCTGGTCGGTATCGGCGTTCAGGTCGGTCTGGTGATCGGCGGCGGCAACCTGTTTCGTGGCGCGGCCTTGAGTGCTGCGGGCATGGATCGGGTGACAGGCGATCACATGGGCATGCTGGCCACTGTGATGAACGCCCTGGCAATGCGCGATGCGCTGGAGCGCGCTAATATCACCGCCATCGTGATGTCGGCCATTTCCATGGTAGGCGTGACCGATCATTACGACCGCCGCAAGGCCATGCGCCATCTCAGCTCGAAGGAAGTGGTGATTTTTGCTGCCGGCACTGGTAATCCGTTCTTTACGACCGACTCGGCTGCCTGCCTGCGAGCGATCGAGATCGACGCCGATGTAGTGCTCAAGGCCACCAAGGTGGACGGTGTCTACACTGCAGATCCGTTCAAGGACCCGAATGCCGAGAAGTTCGATCATCTGACCTACGATGAAGTGCTGGATCGCAAGCTGGGTGTGATGGATCTGACCGCAATCTGCCTGTGTCGCGATCACAAGATGCCATTGCGCGTCTTCAACATGAACAAGCCGGGTGCTCTTCTGAATATCGTCCATGGTGGCGCTGAAGGGACCCTGATCGAGGAAGCACAATAATGATCAACGAAATCAAGAAAGACGCTCAGACCCGCATGCAGAAGAGTCTGGAATCGCTGACCCATGCGTTCACCCGTATCCGTACCGGCAAAGCGCATCCGAGCATCCTTGGTGGTGTCATGGTTCCTTACTACGGTGCCGATACCCCGCTCAGCCAGGTGGCCAACGTCACCGTCAAGGACTCGCGTACCCTTCAGGTCGTAGCGTTCGAGCGCAACATGCTGGCCGCTGTCGACAAGGCCATCCAGAGCTCCGGTCTGGGTTTCAACCCGACCAACCTGGGTGAGTTGCTGCTGATCTCCATGCCGGCGCTGACCGAAGAAACCCGTAAGGGCTTCACCAAGCAGGCGCGTGATGCCGCAGAAGATGCCCGTGTGGCCGTCCGTAACATTCGCCGTGACGCCTTGAGCCAGTTGAAAGACCTGGTCAAGGAGAAGGAAATCAGCGAAGACGAAGAGCGTCGTGCGGCTGACGACATACAGAAGCTGACTGACAAGTTCGTGGCGGAAATCGAAGTTGCGGTCAAGCAGAAAGAAGCCGATCTGATGGCTGTTTAAGGTTTCGGACGCTTTCATGGAAAAGATAAAACCGGCCGTGACGCCTTCGGTGCCGCGCCATGTCGCGATTATCATGGATGGTAATAATCGCTGGGCCAAGAAGCGCCTGCTGCCAGGCGTTGCAGGCCACAAGGCGGGTGTCGATGCTGTGCGGGCCGTTATCGAGGTCTGCGCTGAAGCCCGGGTCGAAGTGCTGACACTGTTCGCGTTTTCCAGTGAAAACTGGCAGCGCCCGGCCGAAGAGGTGGGTGCGCTGATGGAGCTGTTCTTCACGGCGTTGCGCCGTGAAACCAAGCGCCTGAACGAAAACGAGATCAGCCTGCGTATCATCGGCGACCGCTCGCGCTTTCACCCTGAACTTCAGGCGGCCATGCGCGAGGCGGAAGTGCGCACCTCCGGCAACAGCCGCTTCGTGCTGCAGATCGCTGCCAACTACGGTGGGCAGTGGGACATCGCGCAGGCCGCCCAGCGGCTGGCGCGTGAGGTTCAGGCCGGACATCTGCAGCCGGAGGACATTACTCCCCAGTTGTTGCAGACCTGTCTGGCCACCGGCGACCTGCCGTTGCCGGATCTGTGCATCCGCACCGGCGGTGAGCACCGCATCAGCAACTTCCTGCTTTGGCAGCTGGCCTACGCCGAGCTGTACTTCTCCGACCTGTTCTGGCCGGACTTCAAACACGATGCCATGCGCGCTGCGCTGGCAGATTTCGCTTCTCGCCAACGTCGCTTCGGTAAAACCAGCGAACAGGTAGAAGCTGGAGCCCGGGCTTAATGCTGAAACAACGGATCATCACGGCACTCATTCTGTTGCCTATCGCCTTGTGCGGGTTTTTCCTGCTGACCGGCATGTACTTCGCCCTGTTCATCGGGGTGGTCGTGGTTCTGGGTGCCTGGGAATGGGCACGACTCGCAGGTTTTGCCGCACAGTCGATGCGTATCGGCTATGCGGCTGTGGTCGCTGTTCTGCTTTTTCTCATGTACCTGCTGCCGGGGCTGGAGCCCTGGGTGCTGGTTGCCGCAGTCATCTGGTGGGGCGTTGCGACCTTTCTGGTCCTTACCTATCCGGACTCGAGCAGTCACTGGGCAAGTGCAGCGTGCAAGCTGGTCATCGGTCTTCTGATTCTGCTGCCTGCATGGCAGGGTCTGGTTCTGATCAAGCAATGGCCGCTGGGTAACTGGCTGATTCTGTCGGTAATGGTGCTGGTCTGGGCCGCCGACATTGGTGCTTATTTCTCCGGCAAGGCTTTTGGCAAGCGCAAGCTTGCGCCCAAGGTGAGCCCTGGCAAGAGCTGGGAGGGCGTATATGGCGGTCTGGTGGTCAGTCTGGGCATCACGGCAGCAGTGGGCTTTTCCCGCGACTGGACGGTTGCGCAGTTCATTGCGGCGCTCTTCGGCGCAGCGGTGATCGTATTCATCTCGGTGATTGGCGACCTGACCGAAAGCATGTTCAAGCGCCAGTCCGGGGTCAAGGACAGCAGCAATCTGTTGCCTGGCCACGGCGGGGTGCTGGACCGTATCGACAGCCTCACGGCGGCCATCCCGGTATTTGCCGTTCTGCTCTGGGCCGCTGACTGGGGTGTCATGTGAGTGGGCCGCAACAAATTACCATTCTGGGTGCAACCGGTTCCATCGGACTGAGCACTCTGGATGTCGTTGCCCGTCATCCAACGCTTTATCAAGTGTTCGCGCTCACCGGCTTCAGCCGTCTGAACGAACTGCTGGCCTTGTGCATCAGGCACACGCCGCAATACGCCGTAGTGCCTGATCAGGTGGTCGCCCGCAAACTGCAGGATGACCTGGCGGCTGCCGGGCTCGATACCCGGGTGCTGGTCGGCGAGGGCGGTTTGTGCGAAGTGGCCGCTGACCCACGGGTCGATGCGGTCATGGCCGCCATTGTCGGGGCTGCCGGCTTGCGTCCGACGCTGGCTGCGGTGGAAGCGGGCAAGAAGGTATTGCTGGCCAACAAGGAAGCGCTGGTCATGTCCGGCGCCCTGTTCATGCAGGCTGTTAGGCAAAATGGCGCTGTGCTGTTGCCCATCGACAGCGAGCACAATGCGATCTTCCAGTGCCTGCCCGGCGACTTCGCCCGCGGGCTGGGTGCCGTCGGTGTCCGGCGGATCATGCTGACTGCCTCGGGCGGACCGTTCCGCGAAACGCCGCTGGAGCAGTTGCAGAATGTTACGCCAGAGCAGGCTTGTGCCCATCCGGTCTGGTCGATGGGGCGCAAGATCTCCGTCGATTCGGCGACCATGATGAACAAGGGGCTCGAGCTGATCGAAGCCTGCTGGCTGTTCGATGCGCGTCCGGATCAGGTCGAGGTGGTCATTCACCCGCAAAGCGTGATCCACTCGCTGGTCGACTATGTCGATGGCTCGGTGCTGGCTCAGTTGGGAAATCCCGACATGCGTACCCCCATCGCCAATGCACTGGCATGGCCTGCGCGTGTAGACTCTGGCGTTGCGCCACTGGATCTGTTTCGTATCGGCCAGCTTGATTTTCAGGCGCCGGACGAGGAACGATTCCCTTGTCTGCGGCTGGCCCGACAGGCGGCGGAGGCTGGGGGCAGTGCACCTGCCATGCTCAACGCGGCCAATGAAGTGGCCGTTGCGGCATTCCTCGAAGGGCGTATCCGCTACCTGGAAATCGCCGGTATTATCGAGGAGGTTCTCGATCACGAGCCTGTCACCGCGGTCGAAGGGCTGGATGCGGTGTTCGCAGCTGACGCGAAGGCGCGTTTGCTGGCAGGCCAATGGCTTGAGAGACACGGGCGATAGCGACCTGAAAACCCGTCAGGGTGTGAGTGAAAGGGTTGATGTGGTGCGTCAACGGCGGGCCTGAAGGCCTGCAATGATTAACACACTGGCCGACCAGTCGGTACCCGGAGAAGACTGATGAGCGCTTTATACATGATTCTCGGCACCCTGATTGCGCTGGGCGTGCTGGTGACCTTCCACGAATTCGGCCACTTCTGGGTGGCGCGTCGTTGTGGCGTCAAAGTGCTGCGTTTTTCAGTAGGCTTCGGCACGCCTCTGCTGCGCTGGCATGACCGTCAGGGCACAGAATACGTGGTGGCTGCCATCCCTCTGGGCGGCTATGTGAAAATGCTCGACGAGCGCGAGGGTAATGTTCCGCCCGAGCTCGCTGACCAATCGTTCAATCGCAAGACAGTAGGGCAGCGCATCGCCATCGTGATCGCCGGCCCGACAGCCAACTTCCTTCTCGCCATCGCATTTTTCTGGGTGCTGGCGATGATGGGCAGTGAGCAGGTGCGTCCGGTTATCGGCGCAGTGGAGGCCGGAAGTATCGCCCAGCAGGCTGGCCTGACGGCTGGACAGGAAATCGTCGCTGTCGATGGCGAGCCTACTTCTGGTTGGGCCGGGGTCAACCTGCAACTGGTCCGTCGTCTGGGTGAAAGCGGTACTATCGCTTTGAAGGTCAGGGATCAGGGTTCTACGGTCGACACCTCCCATGAGCTGGTACTCAATGACTGGCTGAGGGGCGCAGAAGAGCCTGATCCGATCAAGTCGCTGGGTATTCGTCCGTGGCGTCCCGCGCTGTTGCCGGTGCTGGCAGAAATCGATCCGAAAGGTCCAGCGCAGAGCGCGGGGCTTAAAACAGGTGATCGTCTGGTTTCGATGGACGGTCAGTCGCTCAATGAGTGGCAACAGGTTGTCGATCGGGTACGCGAGCGTCCTGAGGCGAAGATTTCGCTGCGCATCGAGCGCGACGGCGTGCAAATGGACGTGCCGGTGACTCTCGCGGCCAAGGGCGAGGGCAAGGCTGCCGCGGGTTACCTCGGTGCTGGTGTGAAAGCTGTCGATTGGCCACCGGAAATGCTGCGCGAGGTCAGTTACGGGCCTTTCGCGGCGATGGCCGAGGGTGTGAAGCGCACCTGGAACATGAGTGTGCTGACCCTGGACTCGCTGAAGAAAATGTTGTTCGGCGAGCTCTCGGTAAAAAACTTGAGTGGACCGATAACCATTGCTAAAGTGGCGGGCGCTTCGGCCCAGTCGGGCATCGGAGATTTTCTGAACTTCCTCGCTTATCTGAGTATTAGCCTGGGTGTTCTGAATCTGCTGCCCATTCCCGTCCTGGACGGGGGGCATTTGCTGTTTTATCTGATCGAGTGGGCGCGTGGTCGTCCCCTTTCGGAAAAGGTTCAAAGTTGGGGGGCACAGATCGGTATCAGTCTGGTAGTGGGCGTAATGTTGCTCGCGCTGGTCAACGATCTGGGCCGACTGTAAAGCGTTGCCGAGTTGCGAATCTGCCGCATTTTGCGGCAGTTTGTTTATTGCCAGTTGGAATAAGAAAGGACTTCATGAAACGTCTGCTGCTAACTGCGGTTCTTTCCGCACTGATGATCGCTGAAGTTCACGCCGAGTCCTTCACCATCTCCGATATCCGTGTCAACGGCCTGCAGCGGGTATCCGCCGGCAGTGTCTTTGGTGCATTGCCGCTGAACGTAGGCGAGCAGGCGGACGATGGTCGTTTGGTCGATGCTACCCGTTCGCTGTTTAAAACCGGTTTCTTTCAAGATATCCAGCTGGGTCGCGACGGCAACGTGCTCGTCATCAATGTCGTCGAGCGCCCTTCGGTTGCGAGTATCGAAATCGAGGGTAACAAGGCCATTTCCACCGAGGACCTGATGAAGGGGCTGAAACAGTCCGGTCTGGCCGAAGGTGAGATTTTCCAGCGTGCAACCCTCGAAGGTGTGCGTAACGAGCTGCAACGTCAATACGTTGCCCAGGGCCGTTACTCTGCCGAGGTTGACGCCGAGGTCGTTCCTCAGCCGCGCAACCGTGTAGGCCTGAAGATCAACATCAATGAAGGCACCGTAGCCTCCATTCAACACATCAACGTGGTGGGCAACACGGTCTTCTCCGATGAAGACCTGACCGACCTGTTCGAGCTCAAGACCAGCAACTGGCTGTCGTTCTTCAAGAATGATGACAAGTACGCCCGTGAAAAGCTGTCGGGTGACCTTGAGCGTCTGCGTTCGTACTACCTCGATCGCGGCTATATCAACATGGATATCGCCTCGACCCAGGTGTCTATCACGCCTGACAAGAAGAACGTGTACATCACGGTCAACATCAACGAAGGCGAGAAGTACAGCGTCAAGTCGGTCAAGCTGAGCGGTGACCTCAAGGTCCCTGAAGACCAGGTCAAATCCCTGTTGCTGGTGCAGCCGGGCCAGGTCTTCTCGCGCAAGGTCATGACCACGACGTCCGAACTGATCACCCGTCGTCTGGGTAACGAAGGCTATACCTTCGCCAACGTCAACGGCGTGCCGACGCCGAACAACGAAGACCACACGGTTGATATCACCTTTGTCGTCGACCCGGGCAAGCGTGCCTACGTCAACCGTATCAACTACCGCGGCAACACCAAGTCGGAAGACGAAGTGCTGCGTCGCGAAATGCGTCAGATGGAAGGCGGCTGGGCATCGACCTACCTGATCGACCAGTCGAAAACCCGTCTGGATCGTCTGGGCTTCTTCAAGGAAGTCAACGTCGAGACGCCACCTGTTCCAGGCACCGACGATCAGGTCGATGTGAACTACGCCGTTGAAGAGCAGGCGTCCGGCTCGATCACCGCCAGCGTCGGCTTCGCGCAAAGCGCCGGTCTGATCCTCGGTGGTTCGATCAGCCAGAACAACTTCCTGGGTACTGGTAACAAGGTCAGCATCGGTCTGACCCGCAGCGAATACCAGAGCCGTTACAACTTCAGCTACGTCGATCCGTACTACACGCCGGACGGTGTCAGCCTGGGTTACAGCGCGTTCTACCGCACCACTAACTACGATGACCTCGACGTTGATGTTGCAAGCTATGCGGTTGACAGCCTGGGTGCCGGTATCAACCTCGGCTACCCGATCAGCGAGACTTCGCGCCTGACCTACGGCCTGACCGTGCAGCAGGATGAGATCAAGACCGGCAAGTACACCGTTGACGAGATCTTCGACTTTGTCGAAAAAGAAGGCGACAAGTACCTGAACTTCAAGGGCTCGATTGGCTGGTCTGAATCGACTCTGAACAAAGGCGTGCTGGCGACCCGTGGTCACTCGCAAAGCCTGGTGTTCGAATCCACCTTGCCGGGCAGCGACCTGTCGTTCTTCAAGCTGGATTACCGTGCTCAGTACTTCCACCCGATCACCGATAACTACACCCTGCGTCTGCACACCGAGCTGGGTTACGGTGACGGCTACGGTTCGACCTCGGGTCTGCCGTTCTACGAGAACTACTACGCGGGCGGTTTCAACTCGGTACGCGGCTTCAAGGACAGCACTCTCGGTCCGCGTAGTACGCCTAGTCGCGGAGCTGATGATCCCAGCGGCCTGGGCAAGCCCGGTACTCTGCGTGACCCCGATCAGGATCCGCTGCCGTTCGGTGGTAATGCCCTTGTTCAGGGGGGCGTAGAAGTCATGTTCCCACTGCCATTCGTCAAGGATCAGCGCTCGCTGCGTACGTCTGTGTTCTGGGACGTGGGTAACGTCTTCGATACCAATTGCGACTCGAAAAAGACAAATGCCGTTGGCAAGTCCGTCGAGTGCAACAACATCGACCTTTCCGGCATGGCCAGCTCTGTGGGTATCGGCGTCACCTGGATCACCGCACTCGGCCCGCTGAGCTTCGCTCTGGCGATGCCGATCAAGAAGCCGGACGACGAAGCCGAAACGCAGGTTTTCCAATTCTCCCTGGGTCAGACCTTCTAAGCGTCTGATCTTTGATAACGCAACGAATTTTGTAGGAGTTGTATTGTGCGTAAGTTGACTCAACTGGTAATGCTGGCAACCGTACTGGTCGCAAGCCCTGCATTCGCCGACATGAAAATTGCGGTACTTAACTATCAGATGGCCTTGCTGGAATCTGACGCTGCGAAGAAATACGCTGTCGATGCCGAGAAAAAATTCGGTCCGCAACTGACCAAGCTGAAAAGTCTGGAAAGCAGCGCCAAGGGTATCCAGGATCGTCTGGTCAGCGGTGGCGACAAGATGGCTCAGCCTGAGCGCGAGCGTCTGGAGCTTGAATTCAAGCAAAAGGCCCGCGACTTCCAGTTCCAGTCCAAGGAACTGAACGAAGCCAAGGCCGTTGCTGACCGTGAAATGCTCAAGCAGTTGAAGCCGAAGCTGGATCAGGCTGTAGAAGAAGTCATCAAGAAAGGTGGTTTCGACCTGGTTTTCGAGCGCGGTGCGGTGATCGACGTCAAGCCTCAGTATGACGTGACTCGTCAGGTCATCGAGCGCATGAACCAGCTGAAGTAACCATGAGCATAACCATCAAACTCGGTCAGTTGGCCGAGTTCCTTGGTGCCACGTTACGTGGCGACAAGGACAAGGACATCACCGGGCTGGCCTCTTTAGAAGAGGCTGGCCCTGGTCAAATCAGTTTTCTGGCAAAATCCAAATACCGTCAATTCCTGGTCGATGCCCAGGCTGCTGCCGTGCTGCTCAAGCCCGCAGATGCCGACAGCTACACCGGAGATGCGCTATTGGTCCCGGATCCTTATCTGGCTTATGCCCGTATTTCGCATTTTTTCGATCCCAAGCCTAAAAGCAGCGCGGGCGTTCATCCGACGGCCTTGATTGCCGAGGATGCACTGATTGATCCTGCCGCCAGCATTGGCGCTTTTGCCGTGATCGAGAGCGGTGTGCGCATTGCAGCAGGTGTCACCATCGGTGCGCACTGCTTCATCGGCGCTAGCTGCGAGATCGGTGAAGGCGGCTGGCTGGCACCCCGTGTGACGCTTTATCACGATGTGCGCATCGGCAAGCGTGTGGTCATTCAGTCGGGTGCTGTGCTGGGCGGTGAAGGTTTCGGCTTTGCCAATGAAAAGGGTGTCTGGCAGAAAATCGCACAAATCGGCGGCGTCACCGTGGGTGATGACGTCGAGATCGGTGTTAATACGGCGATCGATCGCGGTGCACTGGCTGACACACGCATTGGCAATGGCGTGAAACTGGATAACCAGATTCAGATTGCTCACAACGTTCAGATTGGCGACCACACGGCGATGGCCGCGTGTGTCGGCATTTCCGGAAGCACTAAAATCGGCAAGCATTGCATGCTTGCTGGTGGTGTTGGTCTGGTGGGGCATATCGAGATTTGTGATGGTGTTTTCATCACCGGCATGACGATGGTGACGCATTCCATTACCGAGCCGGGTTCCTACTCGTCCGGTACGGCCATGCAGCCGGCCGGCGAGTGGCGCAAGAGTGCAGCTCGTCTGCGCAAAATCGATGATATGGCGCGACGTCTGCAAAAGCTTGAAAAGGCCATAGAGACGGTGACCTGCGCTGATAATCGCTCATCTGATGGCTGATACCTTTTTAATATCAAGCGTGCTCAGTCGATAAACTGCCTCCTTGATGTAGAGGGGTGCTGCGCAGTCGCGACGCACTCCTAATCTTTACTACAGGCTTCCCCTCGAAATGATGGACATCAAAGAAATTCGCGAATACCTGCCTCATCGTTACCCGTTCCTGCTGGTGGATCGCGTGACCGAGCTGGATATCGAGAACAAGAACATTCGCGCCTACAAGAATGTCAGCGTCAATGAGCCTTTCTTCAACGGTCACTTTCCCGAGCATCCCATCATGCCCGGCGTGCTGATCATCGAAGCGATGGCGCAAGCTGCCGGTATTCTTGCGTTCAAGATGCTCGATTCCAAGCCTTCGGACGGCACGCTCTATTATTTCGTGGGCTCGGACAAACTGCGTTTCCGTCAGCCGGTCCTGCCGGGCGACCAACTGGTTCTCGAGGCGAAGTTCCTGAGCAGCAAACGTCAGATCTGGAAGTTCGAATGCAAGGCTACCGTTGATGGCAAGGCAGTCTGCTCTGCCGAAATCATCTGTGCGGAACGCAAACTATGAGTTTGATTGACCCTCGCGCAATCATCGATCCGACGGCCGTTCTGGCCGACAATGTTGAGGTCGGCCCTTGGTCGATCATCGGACCCGGTGTGGAAATTGGCGAGGGTACAGTTGTCGGTCCTCACGTTGTCCTCAAGGGGCCAACCAGAATCGGCAAGCACAACCGTATCTACCAGTTTTCATCGGTGGGTGAAGACACGCCTGATCTGAAATACAAGGGCGAGGAAACCCGCCTTGTCATCGGCGATCACAACGTGATCCGCGAAGGCGTGACCATTCACCGCGGGACCGTTCAGGACCGTGCCGAAACCACGCTGGGCGATCACAACCTGATCATGGCCTATGCCCATATCGGGCACGACAGCGTGATCGGCAACCACGTGATTCTGGTCAACAACACCGCCCTGGCAGGCCATGTTCATGTGGATGACTGGGCTATCCTGTCGGGCTTTACTCTGGTCCATCAGTTCTGCCATATCGGTGCGCACAGCTTCTCCGGCATGGGCACTGCGATCGGCAAGGATGTACCTGCGTTCGTCACGGTGTTTGGCAATCCGGCCGAGGCGCGCAGCATGAACTTCGAGGGCATGCGCCGTCGGGGTTTCTCCGAAGAAGCCATTCATGCGCTGCGCAGAGCCTACAAGACGGTTTATCGTCAGGGTCTGACCATCGGCCAGGCGCTGGCCGATCTGGCAGAGCCTGCGGCGCAGTTTCCTGAAGTGGCCATATTTCTTCAGTCCATTCAGACGTCGACTCGCGGCATCATTCGCTAATCATGACCAGTCCGCTCTGTATCGCTCTGGTCGCGGGTGAAGCATCCGGCGATATCCTCGGATCCGGTTTGATGCGTGCCCTCAAGGTGCGCCATCCCGATATCCGCTTCATTGGTGTCGGTGGTCCGTTGATGGAAGCCGAAGGCATGCAGTCCTTCTTCCCGATGGAACGCCTGTCGGTGATGGGGCTGGTTGAAGTGCTCGGGCGACTGCGCGAGCTGCTGGCCCGGCGCAAGCTGCTGGTCCAGACCCTGATCACTGAAAAGCCGGACGTCTTCATCGGCATCGACGCCCCTGATTTCACGCTCAATATCGAACTTCAGCTGCGTCGCGCCGGCATCAAGACCGTGCACTACGTCAGCCCCTCAGTCTGGGCCTGGCGCCAGAAGCGTGTACTGAAGATTCGTGAAGGCTGTGATCTGATGCTGACCCTGTTGCCGTTCGAGGCGCGTTTCTACGAAGAGCAGGGCGTACCGGTGCGCTTCGTCGGGCATCCGCTGGCAGACACCATCCCCCTGGAGTCCGATCGTGCAGGTGCTCGCGCTGGCCTGGGATTCGCGCAGGATACGCCGGTTGTGGCATTGATGCCGGGCAGCCGGGGCGGTGAAGTGGGGCGTCTGGGCGCATTGTTTTTCGACACGGCCGAACTGTTGCTTGCCCGGCGCCCGGGCCTGCGCCTCGTACTGCCGTGCGCCAGCCCGCAGCGGCGGGCTCAGGTGGAACAGTTGCTGCAGGGTCGTGATTTGCCCGTCACGCTGCTCGACGGCCAGTCGCACGTTGCTCTGGCCGCCTGCGATGCGGTACTGATCGCCTCCGGCACGGCGACCCTGGAAGCGCTGCTTTACAAGCGTCCTATGGTGGTTGCCTACCGCCTGGCGCCGCTGACCTTCTGGATACTCAAGCGAATGGTCAAGAGCCCTTATGTGTCGCTGCCGAACCTGCTGGCCCAGCGTCTGCTGGTGCCTGAACTGCTGCAGGACGACGCTACGCCAGAAGCCCTGGCGCGTACGCTGCTGCCATTGATCGAAGACGGTCGCGAGCAAACCGCCGGTTTTGACGCTATTCACCGGGTTCTGCGCCGCGATGCGTCCAATCAGGCCGCCGATGCGGTATTGAGCCTGCTCGGACGGTCGCCTTCACTGTGAGGTCGCCCATGATGCAAACAGGTCTGGATTTTACCCTCGTCGAGGACCTGGTGGCGGGTGTCGATGAAGTGGGTCGCGGTCCGCTGTGCGGTGCAGTGGTAACCGCCGCCGTCATTCTCGATCCGGCCAGGCCCATTCGCGGTCTCAATGACTCGAAGAAACTGACCGAAGCCAGGCGCGAAAAGCTCTACGTCGAAATTCAGGAGAAAGCCCTGTGCTGGTTCATCGCCAGGGCTGAAGTCGAAGAGATCGACCAGTTGAATATCCTGCACGCCACGATGCTGGCCATGCAGCGCGCCGTCGAAGGGTTGAGTATCACGCCCAGACTGGCGCTTATCGACGGCAACCGCTGCCCGCAGTTGTCGGTGCCTTCGGCGCCGGTGGTAAAGGGTGACTCCAAGGTACCCGCCATCGCCGCCGCATCGATTCTCGCCAAGGTAAGCCGGGACCGGGAAATGGCGGCGTTTGAACTCATCTATCCGGGTTATGGCATCGGTGGGCACAAGGGTTATCCTACGCCGGTGCATCTGGAAGCACTGGCCCGGCTTGGGCCTACGCCCATTCATCGGCGTTCCTTCGCTCCGGTGCGTGCAGCCCATGAAGCGCGCGCCACGCTAATGCTCGGCGGCTCGCTTCCGTTGTCAGCCGGTTTGCTGCAGGACTGACGTTTCACTCCGGGCCAGCTACAATCCTGCCCTTCGTTTTTTGTATTTTCGCGTTTTATAGGATCACCATGCCGGCTTCTTTCGTTCATCTACGCCTGCACACCGAATATTCTCTGGTTGACGGTCTGGTCCGGGTCAAACCGTTGATCAAGGCGCTGACCGGCATGAACATGCCCGCCGTGGCGGTGACCGACCAGAACAACATGTGTTCGCTGGTCAAGTTCTACAAGGCCGCCCAGGGCTCCGGCATCAAGCCGATCTGTGGCGTCGACCTATGGCTGGCAGGCAGGGACGAAGATGCCGCGCTCAGCCGCATCAGCCTGCTGGCCATGAATGCCCAGGGCTACCGCAACCTGACCGAGCTGATTTCCCGAGGCTTTATCGAAGGCCAGCGCAACGGTCAGATCGTCATTCAGCGCCAGTGGGTCGCGCAGGCCAGCGAAGGCGTGATTGCGCTTTCCGCGGCCAAGGAAGGCGAGATCGGCATGGCCTTGCTCGGCGGCAATCCGGGGGAGGCCGACGAACTGTTGCGCGAGTGGCTGGAAGTCTTTCCTGACCGCTTCTACATCGAAGTGCAGCGTACCAACCGCGCCAATGACGAAGAACACCTGCACGCTGCGGTGGCCCTGGCCGAGCGTCACGGCGCGCCGTTGGTGGCGACCAATGATGTGCGCTTCATCAAACAGGCCGATTTCGAAGCCCACGAAACCCGCGTATGCATCGGTGAAGGCCGTGCGCTGGACGACCCGCGTCGCTCGCACAATTACAGCGATCAGCAATACCTGAAAAGCCCGGAAGAAATGGCCGAGCTGTTCAGCGACCTGCCGGAAGCGCTGGAAAACACCGTCGAGATTGCCAAGCGCTGCAACATCGACGTCAAGCTGGGCACGCACTTCCTGCCCAACTTCCCGATTCCCGATGGCATGACCATCGATGAGTATTTCCGCAAGGTCTCCTTCGACGGTCTCGAAGAGCGTCTTGCAGTCCTGCTGCCCAAGGACACGACCGAAGATTACGAAGCCAGGCGTCAGGTGTATGTCGATCGGCTGAATTTCGAGCTGGATATCATTATCCAGATGGGCTTCCCCGGTTACTTCCTGATCGTGATGGACTTCATCCAGTGGGCCAAGAGCAACGGCGTACCGGTGGGGCCGGGTCGTGGTTCGGGGGCCGGATCGCTGGTTGCCTATGTGCAGAAGATCACCGACCTCGACCCGCTGGAATACGACCTGCTGTTCGAACGCTTCCTGAACCCGGAGCGGGTCTCCATGCCCGACTTCGACGTCGACTTCTGCATGGATGGTCGTGACCGGGTGATCGAGTATGTGGCCGAGAAGTACGGTCGCAACGCGGTGAGCCAGATCATCACCTTCGGTTCCATGGCCGCCAAGGCGGTGGTGCGTGACGTGGCGCGGGTGCAGGGCAAGTCTTACGGGCTGGCGGATCGTCTGTCGAAGATGATCCCGTTCGAAGTCGGCATGACCCTCGAAAAAGCCTACGAGCAGGAAGAGATTCTTCGCGATTTCCTCAAGGTGGATGAGGAAGCTGCGGAAATCTGGGAGATGGCGCTAAAGCTCGAAGGCATTGTGCGTAACGTCGGTAAGCACGCCGGTGGTGTGGTGATTGCCCCGACCAAGCTGACCGACTTCTCGCCGATCTATTGCGACGAGGCCGGTGACGGTCTGGTGACCCAGTTCGACAAGGACGATGTCGAGGCTGCGGGGCTGGTGAAGTTCGACTTCCTCGGTCTGCGTACCCTGACCATCATCGACTGGGCGCTCAAGACCATCAACCGCGACCGCGCCAAGGTCAACGAAGAACCGCTGGACATCGCGTTCATCCCGCTCGACGACATGCCGACCTATCAGTTGCTGCAGCGCGCCGAGACCACGGCGGTGTTCCAGCTCGAGTCGCGCGGCATGAAAGAGCTGATCAAAAAGCTCAAGCCTGACTGTCTGGAAGACTTGATCGCACTGGTGGCGTTGTTCCGCCCCGGCCCGCTGCAATCGGGCATGGTGGACGACTTCATCAACCGTAAGCACGGTCGCGCCGAGCTGTCCTATCCGCACGTCGATTACCAGTACGAAGGCCTCAAGCCGGTACTGGCACCGACCTACGGCATTATCCTGTATCAGGAACAGGTGATGCAGATCGCTCAGGTCATGGCCGGTTACACCCTTGGCGGTGCGGACATGCTGCGTCGCGCAATGGGCAAGAAAAAGCCCGAGGAAATGGCCAAGCAGCGCGGTGGTTTCATCGATGGCTGCAAGACCAATAACATCGACCCGGACCTGGCCGGTAACATCTTCGACCTGGTGGAAAAATTCGCCGGTTACGGTTTCAACAAGTCCCACTCTGCGGCCTACGGGCTGGTGTCGTACCAGACTGCCTGGTTGAAGACTCACTACCCGGCGCCGTTCATGGCGGCGGTGTTGTCGGCGGATATGCACAACACCGACAAGGTCGTGACCTTGATCGAAGAAGTGCGCACGATGAAGCTGCGCCTCGACGCGCCGGACGTGAACACCTCGGAGTTCAAGTTCACGGTGAGTGACGATGGCCGCATTCTTTATGGCCTTGGCGCGATCAAGGGCGTAGGCGAGGGGCCGGTCGAGGCGATTACCGATGCGCGCCAGAACGGGCCGTTCAAGGACTTGTTCGACTTCTGCGCCCGCGTCGACCTCAAGCGCGTCAACAAGCGAACGCTGGATGGCCTGATTCGCAGCGGTGCGCTGGATCGTCTCGGGCCGTACTTCGAACTCGAGCCCAAGGCTTATCAGGCCAATATCGATCGTAACCGTTCGGTATTGCTTGCGGCGCTGGAAGAGGCCATTCAGGCTGCCGAGCAGACAGCGCGCAGTCGCGACAGTGGTCACTCGGACCTGTTCGGCGGCCTGTTCGTCGAAGCGGACGCCGATGTTTATGCGAATCATCGCAAGACCCGTGAGCTGAGCCTCAAGGATCGTCTGCGTGGTGAAAAGGAAACCCTGGGGCTGTACCTGACCGGGCACCCGATCGATGAATATGAAGGCGAGATCCGCCGTTTCGCCCGGCAACGGATCATTGATCTCAAGCCCGCAAGAGACACCCAGACGGTCGCAGGCCTGATCATTGCCCTGCGCGTCATGAAGAACAAGAAGGGCGACAAGATGGGGTTCATTACCCTGGACGATCGCTCGGCGCGCATCGAGGCGTCGCTGTTTGCCGAAGCGTTTCATTCGGCTCAGTCACTGTTGCAGACCGATGCTATGGTGGTGGTCGAGGGCGAAGTCAGTAATGATGACTTCTCCGGTGGGCTGCGCCTGCGGGCCAAGCGTGTCATGAGTATCGAGGATGCCCGCACCAATCTGGCCGAGAGTCTGCGTGTGACGGTGCGTGCCGAAGCGCTCAAGGGCGACCGGCTGCGCTGGCTGGGCGATCTGTGCAAGCGCCATCGCGGTGCCTGTCCGATCACGGTGGACTACACGGGGCAGGACGCCCGCGCATTGCTGCAATTGGGAGAAGCATGGCGGATTGATCCTGCGGACAGCTTGATTCAAGCTCTGCGTGACCAGTTCGGACGTGAGAACGTCTTTCTCCAGTATCGTTGAACGTCGCAGGCTCGACTTGCGCTCAACCCTGAATTTTAATTTCGACCTGAACGCGCCGGTTCCGAACAGGAACGGCGCAGACGGATCAACCGGCCGGCCTCTTGGCCGTCGACCCAAGACGGATGCCTATGAACCCGAATTTTCTTGATTTCGAACAGCCTATCGCTGACTTGCAGGCCAAAATCGAAGAACTGCGCTTGGTGGGTAATGACAACTCGCTGAACATCGGCGACGAGATCTCCCGGCTGCAAGACAAGAGCAAGACGCTCACCGAAAGCATCTTCGGCAACCTGACCAGCTGGCAGATCGCGCGCATGGCGCGCCATCCGCGTCGTCCCTACACGCTGGACTACATCGAAAACATCTTTACCGAGTTCGATGAGCTGCACGGTGATCGTCATTTCTCCGATGATGCGGCGATCGTCGGCGGTATTGCACGTCTCGACAACCAGCCAGTCATGGTTATCGGTCATCAGAAAGGCCGGGAAGTGCGCGAGAAGGTTCGTCGCAACTTCGGCATGCCGCGCCCCGAAGGCTATCGCAAGGCCTGCCGCCTGATGGAAATGGCCGAGCGCTTCAAGATGCCGATCCTGACCTTTATCGATACGCCGGGCGCTTATCCTGGTATCGACGCGGAAGAGCGCAACCAGAGCGAGGCAATTGCCTGGAACCTGCGTGTGATGGCCCGTCTCAAGACCCCGATCATCGCTACTGTTATCGGTGAAGGTGGTTCCGGTGGTGCGCTGGCGATTGGCGTATGCGACCAGTTGAACATGCTGCAGTATTCGACCTACGCGGTAATCTCTCCGGAAGGCTGCGCGTCGATTCTGTGGAAAACCGCCGAGAAGGCACCGGATGCTGCCGAAGCCATGGGTATCACCGCTGACCGCCTGAAAGGCCTGGGTATCGTCGACAAGGTCATCGCCGAACCACTGGGTGGCGCGCATCGTGATCCGGTCGCCGCCGCTGCCTTGATTCGCGAAGAGTTGAGCAGTCAGCTGGCGATGCTCAAGGAGTTCGATAACGATGAGCTGCTGGCCCGCCGTTATGACCGCTTGATGAGCTACGGTCTGTAAGCTGCGTCGCCCGATTGCTTCCACGTCTTGCGGGCTTCTGCCCGGAAGGCGTGGGAGCGAACCTGTTCGCGAAAGGACTGGCTTGAGCACTGAAGCGTTTAGTGTGCGAACCCGCCAGACCGGTGAAAAACATCCATGACCACTCCATCACGCGCCGGTCATGATCTTTCTGTCAGGCTTCTTCAAGTTCTGGCCCCCTGGCGCAATTCGCCTGTCTGGCATGTCGGTTTCTCCGGCGGCCTCGACTCAACCGTGCTTTTGCATCTTCTGGCTGAACTCGCCGACCGCGAAACCCTGCCTGCGCTCAACGCAATCCATGTGCACCACGGTCTGCAGACCGCTGCCGATGCCTGGCCAGAGCATTGTCAGCAGGTCTGCAAGGCGCTCGGCGTTGCATTCGAGTCTGTTCGCGTTCAGGTCGAGCCCGCTGCAAGTCTCGAGCAGGCTGCCCGTCAGGCGCGTTACGGCGCCTTCACTGAGCGGCTGGGTGAGGGCGAGGTGCTGCTGACGGGGCAGCATCGCGATGATCAGGCCGAGACCCTGCTGTTCCGTCTGCTGCGCGGCGCAGGCGTTCGTGGTCTGGCTGCCATGCCCTATCAGCGAGTGCTGGGCCGTGGGCATCTACTGAGGCCGCTGCTGGATGTATCGCGTATGCAGCTGGAAGATTACGCGCGTCGACATGGACTGAACTGGATCGAAGATGCCAGCAATGACGATCAGCAGTTTTCGCGCAATTTTCTGCGCAATCAGGTACTGCCGTTGCTGACCTCCAGATGGCCGCAGGCAGCCGCCAGTCTGGCACGTACCGCACACCACCTCGGCGAAGCGCAGCAATTGCTCGATGAGCTTGCGCTGCAGGATATTGCCAATGCTCAGGCTGCTACGTCGTTTAGCTGGGTTGGCCTGCCGGTGTTGAGTCTCGGGCCGATTGCCGCTTTGTCCGCAGCCCGGCAGCGCAATGCAGTGCGTCATTGGCTTGCGCCACTGACGCGTCTGCCGGACACCGATCACTGGGCTGGCTGGGAGGCGTTGCGCGATGCGGCGCAGGACGCGGGTCCGCTGTGGCGGCTCGCCGATGGAACGTTGCACAGGGCGCAGGGCTGCATCTGGTGGGTGCCGGCTGCCTGGGAGCGGCTCTGTCATCAGGCAATGGACTGGACGGACCCTGGTGTGGCGCTGGACTTGCCCGGCAATGGCCGCGTGGTTCTGGAGGGCGAGGCGCCGTCGGGGTGTCTGCAAGTCCGCTATCGGCAGGGCGGTGAGGTGTTACGCCTGGACGGGCGTGGCAGACGTGATCTCAAGCGCCTGCTCAACGAACAGTCAGTGCCGGCGTTTCTGCGCGGCAGATTGCCGCTGCTCTACCTCGATAACGTGCTGCTGGCCGTCGCCAACCTGCCTGGACTGGACGGTTCGCCCAATGAAAACTGGCGTTTGCGCTGGGTTGCGCCGACCGGCGACCAAAGTTTGAGCTGAAAGGCCCTTTCAGGTAGACTACGCTCCCTTCTTGATACAGCTTCTGTCGGTTCTTTTGAAACGACATGAGTTGCCGGTTACCAACCAGTATTTACTGGGTAATTCTTAAAATGTAGCGCACACCACACTGGCTTCGGCCGGTCGGTTTCAACGCAGCAGTTTCGGGAGTGCACCGTGAATTTTGTCGGTAATCGGGGGCTTCGGCCTTCCTTCGCTATCCCCGGCGGCTCTGACCGCTTTAACGCAGACTTCTAGGGTTTTTCATGACGCGCTACATCTTCGTCACGGGCGGTGTTGTTTCTTCATTGGGGAAAGGCATTGCCTCGGCTTCATTGGCGGCCATCCTGGAGGCGCGGGGACTCAAGGTCACCATGCTCAAACTGGATCCCTACATCAACGTGGACCCAGGCACCATGAGCCCGTTCCAGCACGGTGAGGTGTTCGTCACTCACGACGGCGCCGAGACCGACCTGGACCTTGGTCACTACGAGCGGTTCATCCGCACCACCATGACCCAGAACAACAACTTCACCACCGGCCGTGTGTACGAGCACGTCCTGCGCAAAGAGCGCCGTGGTGATTACCTGGGCGCGACCATTCAGGTCATCCCGCACATCACCGATGAAATCAAGCGCCGTATCATCAAGGGTGCAGGCGATGCTGATGTGGCGCTGGTCGAGATCGGCGGTACCGTAGGCGACATCGAGTCCCAACCGTTCCTTGAAGCCATCCGCCAGTTGCGTTTCGAAGTCGGCGCACGCCGCGCAATGCTGATGCACCTGACGCTGGTGCCGTACATCGCTACTGCCGGCGAGACCAAGACCAAGCCGACCCAGCATTCGGTGAAGGAACTGCGCTCCATCGGCCTGCAGCCTGATGTGCTGGTCTGCCGCTCCGATCACCCGATCGACGTTTCCTCGCGTCGCAAGATCGCTCAGTTCACCAACGTCGAAGAGCGTGCGGTCATCGCCCTCGAAGACGCGGACACCATCTACAAGATCCCGGGCATTCTGCATTCGCAAGGCCTGGACGATTTTGTAGTCGAGCGCTTCGGTCTGCAATGTGGTGGTGCCGACCTGTCCGAATGGGACAAGGTCGTCGACGCCAAGCTCAACCCGGAACACGAAGTGACCATCGCGATGGTCGGCAAGTACATGGAGCTGCTCGACGCCTACAAGTCGTTGATCGAAGCCATGAGCCACGCCGGTATCACCAATCGCACCAAGGTCAACCTGCGCTACATCGACTCTGAAGACATTGAAAACCAGGGCACCGGCCTGCTGGAAGGCGTGGACGCGATCCTGGTTCCGGGTGGCTTCGGTCTGCGCGGCGTCGAAGGCAAGATCACTGCCGTTCAGTTCGCCCGTGAGAACAAGGTTCCGTACCTCGGCATCTGCCTGGGCATGCAGGTCGCGGTCATCGAGTTCGCGCGTAACGTGCTGGGCTGGAAAGACGCCAACTCCACCGAGTTCGACCGTACCAGCGCACACGCTGTAGTGGGTCTGATCACCGAATGGGAAGACGCCACCGGTGCAGTCGAAACCCGTACCGAAAGCTCCGATCTGGGCGGCACCATGCGTCTGGGCGCGCAAGAGTGCCAGCTTGAAGCCGGTTCGCTGGTCCACGATTGCTACACCAAGGACGTGATCGTCGAACGTCATCGTCATCGCTATGAAGTGAACAACAATCTGTTGCCGCAACTGATCGAGGCGGGCCTGAAGATCTCCGGCCGCTCGGGCGATGGCGCACTGGTTGAAGTGGTCGAAGCACCGGATCATCCATGGTTCGTCGCTTGCCAGTTCCACCCGGAATTCACCTCAACGCCCCGTGACGGTCATCCGCTGTTCAGCGGCTTCGTCAAGGCGGCATTGGCTCAACATCAGAAAAATTCCTGACAGGGACTGCAGACATGGCTCAGAAAATCATCCGCGTAGGTTCGATCGAGATCGCCAACGACAAGCCAATGGTGCTGTTCGGCGGCATGAACGTACTCGAATCCCGGGATATGGCCATGCAGGTCTGTGAAGAATACGTAAAGGTCACCGAAAAGCTCGGTATCCCTTACGTGTTCAAGGCCAGCTTCGACAAGGCCAACCGCTCTTCGGTGAACTCCTACCGTGGGCCGGGCCTTGAAGAAGGCATGCGTATTTTCGAAGAGATCAAGCGCACCTTCAACGTGCCGCTGATCACCGATGTTCACGAGCCTCATCAGGCCGCCGTGGTGGCCGAAGTCTGCGACATCATTCAACTGCCGGCTTTCCTGTCGCGGCAGACCGATCTGGTCGTCGCGATGGCGAAAACCGGTGCAGTCATCAACATCAAGAAAGCCCAGTTCCTTGCACCCCAGGAAATGAAACACATCCTGACCAAGTGCGAAGAGGCGGGGAACGATCAGTTGATTCTCTGTGAGCGGGGCTCCAGCTTCGGTTACAACAATCTGGTCGTGGACATGCTTGGCTTTGGCATCATGAAGCAGTTCGAGTACCCGATCCTGTTCGACGTGACCCATGCCCTGCAGATGCCGGGCGGTCGTTCCGATTCTGCGGGCGGGCGCCGCGCCCAGGTGCTGGATCTTGCCAAGGCCGGTATCAGTCAGAATCTGGCCGGTCTGTTCCTTGAAGCCCATCCGGATCCTGACAACGCCAAATGCGACGGGCCATGTGCCCTGCGTCTGGACAAGCTCGAGCCGTTTCTGGCCCAACTCAAGTCCCTGGATGAACTTGTAAAGAGTTTTCCGATCGTAGAGACCGCTTGAACAGGGTTCTCCGGTAAAGTGCCGTTCCCCGTCATCCGTGACGGGGTTGTCGCATTCAGACCTGCCTTTTCCTGCGTCTGATTGCGAGCATTGTTTTCCCAGCTGCGTCGTTTTCGTCAATCTTGGAGTGTTTACAACAATGGCAAAAATCGTCGACATCAAAGGTCGTGAAGTTCTCGACTCCCGTGGCAATCCCACCGTGGAAGCAGATGTGCTCCTCGATAACGGCATCATCGGCAGCGCCTGCGCGCCGTCCGGTGCTTCAACCGGCTCGCGCGAAGCGCTGGAGCTGCGTGATGGCGACAAGAGCCGTTACATGGGCAAGGGCGTTCTGAAAGCTGTGGCCAACATCAATGGCCCTATCCGTGACCTGCTTCTGGGCAAGGATCCGGTCGACCAGAAGGCGCTGGATCACGCGATGATCGAGCTGGACGGCACCGAAAACAAGGCAAGCCTGGGCGCAAACGCCATCCTCGCGGTCTCCCTGGCAGCTGCCAAGGCGGCGGCACAGGATCAGGACCTGCCGCTGTACGCGCATATCGCCAACCTCAATGGCACCCCGGGTGTGTACTCCATGCCGGTGCCGATGATGAACATCATCAACGGTGGCGAGCATGCCGATAACAACATCGACATCCAGGAATTCATGATCCAGCCTGTCGGCGCCAAGTCCTTCGCTGAAGGCCTGCGCTGGGGCACCGAGATTTTCCATCACCTCAAGGCGGTCCTCAAGGCGCGTGGCCTGAACACCGCAGTGGGTGACGAAGGTGGCTTCGCGCCTAACCTGGCATCCAACAAGGAAGCGCTCGACGCTATCGCCGAGGCTGTTGCCAATGCGGGTTATACGCTGGGCACCGACGTGACCCTGGCGCTGGACTGCGCAGCGAGCGAGTTCTACAAGAACGGCAAGTACAAACTGAGCGAAGAGGGCGAATACAGCTCTGCCGAGTTCGCCGAATACCTTGCCGAGCTGACTCGCAAGCACCCGATCATTTCCATCGAAGACGGTCTGGACGAGTCCGACTGGGATGGCTGGAAAATCCTCACCGACAAGATCGGCGAGAAAACCCAGCTGGTGGGTGACGACCTGTTCGTGACCAACACCAAGATCCTCAAGGAAGGCATCGACAAGAAGATCGCCAACTCGATCCTGATCAAGTTCAACCAGATCGGCACGCTGACCGAAACCCTGGAAGCCATTCAGATGGCCAAGGCTGCCGGTTACACGGCGATCATCTCTCACCGTTCCGGCGAGACCGAAGATTCGACCATTGCCGACCTGGCTGTGGGCACCTCTGCCGGTCAGATCAAAACCGGTTCGCTGTGCCGCTCCGACCGCGTGTCCAAGTACAACCAATTGCTGCGCATCGAGGAGCAATTGGGCTCCAAGGCTGTGTATCGTGGTCGTGCCGAGTTTCGCGGCTGAGCCATAGATGGTAAAAAGACGCAGAGTGCTGCACGGATTCGAGTCCCCTGACTTGCCCGTGCAGCTCCGATGCTGACGCTCCGCGGTAATCTGGAGTGATTGAGCCTGGCTTATGTCAGGCTCAATGCCCTCAGTCGTTTGTTGTTCACGTTGGCTCTGCTGTCTTTTTTACTGGGTACCTGATATTTCAATGCGCAGTCCTAACTGGTTGTTCCTCGTCCTGCTCCTGTTGCTGGCTGGCTTGCAGTACCGCCTTTGGGTCGGTAACGGAAGCCTTGCGCAAGTGGCCAGCCTGACTCAGCAGATTGCCGACCAGCATGCTGAAAATCAGGTGCTGCTGGAGCGCAACCGCGTGCTTGATGCCGAGGTCATGGAATTGAAAAAAGGTCTGGAAACCGTCGAAGAGCGTGCCCGACATGAATTGGGCATGGTCAAGGACGGCGAAACCCTTTACCAGCTCGCGCAATAATCAAGTTGGTGCGATGAAAGACTTTCTTCCTGCCTTCTGGGCAGTGATACCTGCAGCGGGCATTGGTGCTCGCATGGCAGCCGACCGTCCCAAGCAGTACCTGCCACTGGGCGGCCTGACAATTCTGGAACACAGCCTGCTTTGCTTTCTCGATCATCCCCGGCTCAAGGGGTTGGTGATCAGTCTGGCTGTGGACGACCCTTACTGGGCTGCATTGCCCTGCGCGCATGACACTCGCATTCAGCGCGTGGACGGCGGCAGCGAGCGCTCAGGCTCGGTACTCAATGCGCTGCTGCACCTGCATGCGCAGGGCGCCAGTGACAATGACTGGGTGCTGGTTCATGACGCTGCGCGTCCGAACCTGGCGCGCAGCGATCTGGACAATCTGCTCGGCGAACTGGCCGATGACCCTGTCGGCGGCCTGCTGGCCGTGCCGGCCCGCGACACGCTCAAACGTGCCGACAGCAGCGGTCGCGTGCTGGAAACAGTGGATCGCAGCCTGATCTGGCAAGCCTTCACGCCGCAGATGTTTCGTCTTGGTGCCCTGCATCGCGCCCTGGCGGACAGCCTGGTCTCTAACGTCAGCATCACCGATGAGGCATCGGCCATCGAGTGGGCGGGGCAGTCGCCACGCCTGATCGAGGGACGTTCCGACAACATCAAGGTCACGCGTCCCGAAGACCTGGAGTGGCTGCGCCAGCGCCGCAGCAAGTTCGGGCGCCAGGTTTCCGCTACTGGCGATACTCATCCCTCATCGCCAACCCCTCCTTAAGATAATCCACCAGCTTGCGCACCTTGGGTGACAGGTGCCTTTGCTGCGGATAGAGCGCCCATACTGCAGTGTTAGGCGGTTGATGCGCCTCCAGCAATGAAACCAGCGTGCCGTCGTTGAGATGTTTCTGCACGTAGTAATCCGGCAACTGACACAAACCGACTCCGTGCAGCGCGGCATCCAGCACGGCCTGGCCGCTGTTACAGCGCCAGTTGCCTTGTACACGCTGGGAAAACTCACGCCCGTTCTGCTGAAGCTGCCAGGTATCGCTGCCTCCTATCAGGCAATTATGGCGATTCAGTTCCGAAAGGCTGTGCGGTCTGCCGTAACGCTCGATGTAGGACGGCGAAGCGCACAGGTACATCTGCCGTGGCGCGAGGCGGGTCGCGACCAGACGCGAGTCCTGTAACCGGCCAAGCCGAATCGCCAGGTCCATGCCTTCATGAACCAGGTCCAGCGTGTCGTTGCTCAGCTCGATATCGACCCGCAGGTGCGGGTAAACGTCCATGAAACGCGTGACCAGCGGCGTGATGAAGCGCTCGCCATAGGCCACCGCGCAGGTCATGCGCAACAAACCCTTCGGTTCGCTGGCCAGATCGCCCACGGCGCGCAGAGCTTCTTCGCGGCCGTCCTGCAGGCGCTGGCAGTGGTGCAGAAAGGTTTGCCCGGCTTCCGTCAGCGCGACCTTGCGTGTGCTGCGGTAGAGCAGACGGGTCTGCAGGCGCTCTTCAAGACGAACGATTTGACGGCTCACATGCGACGAGGAGACCCCGAGCCGCTGAGCCGCCGCTGTGAACTGCCCACATTCTGCAACGGCAACGAACTCATCCAGACCTTCCCAGCGATTGGTGTACATCGATTATCCCTGTACAGCATTAATGTTTTGCTTTTAGCCGCATTACTCGTCAATTGGCACTGTACTACACTGCAATCCTTGTTTTTACCCGTCGGAGAAGATTGATGATCAAGTCGCGCGCTGCTGTCGCTTTTGAAGCCAAAAAGCCATTGGAGATCGTTGAAGTCGATGTCGCCATGCCCAAGGCGGGAGAAGTGCTGCTCAGAGTAGTAGCCTCCGGCGTCTGCCACACCGATGCCTACACCCTGTCCGGGGCTGACCCTGAAGGGATTTTCCCGTCGATCCTCGGTCACGAAGGCGGTGCGATTGTCGAAGCGGTGGGAGAGGGCGTGACCTCGGTGATGGTCGGCGACCACGTGATTCCGCTGTACACCCCGGAATGCCGTCAGTGCAAGTTCTGCCGCTCGGGCAAGACCAACCTGTGTCAGGCGATTCGTGCCACTCAGGGTAAGGGCCTGATGCCGGATGGCACCACGCGCTTTTCCTACAAGGGCGAGCCGATTTTCCACTACATGGGCACATCGACCTTCTCCGAGTACACCGTACTGCCGGAAATCTCGGTGGCCAAAATCGACAAGCAGGCACCGCTGGAAAAGGTCTGCCTGCTGGGTTGCGGTGTCACCACCGGTATCGGTGCGGTGCTCAACACCGCCAAGGTCAAGCCTGGCGATACCGTGGCCATCTTCGGCCTGGGCGGTATTGGCCTTTCGGCATTGATCGGTGCGGTCAAAGCCAAGGCAGCTCGAATCATTGCCATCGACATCAACCCGGCCAAGTTCGAAATCGCCAAACAGCTGGGCGCGACTGATTGCGTCAACCCGAAGGATTTCGACCGTCCGATCCAGGAAGTCATTGTCGACATGACCGATGGCGGCGTCGACTTCTCGTTTGAGTGCATCGGTAATGTGCAACTGATGCGTGCAGCGCTGGAATCCTGCCACAAGGGCTGGGGCGAGTCGGTCATCATCGGCGTGGCCGGTGCCGGTCAGGAAATCGCTACTCGTCCGTTCCAGCTGGTGACCGGGCGCGTCTGGCGCGGTTCGGCATTTGGTGGCGTGCGTGGTCGTACCGAATTGCCAAGCTACGTGGACATGGCGCAGACCGGTGAAATCCCGCTGGATACGTTCATCACCCACACCATGGGCCTGGAAGACATCAACAAGGCATTCGACCTGATGCATGAAGGCAAAAGCATCCGCACGGTCATTCATTTTTAAGGAGCAGCGGCAGGCGCTCGGCTTCAAGCAGCAAGCAGGATGCTCTGGTCCATGCCTGCAGCCTGAGGCTTGACGCCTGCAACTGGAGGAAACCCTATGCCTTTGGAAAATATTTCCTGCCAAAAGAGTTTCGGCGGCTGGCACAAGCGCTACAAGCATCATTCTCAAGTGCTCGGTTGCGACATGGTGTTTGCCGTCTACCTGCCGCCACAGGCGGAGCAGGGCGGCAAGCTGCCGGTGTTGTACTGGCTGTCCGGCCTGACCTGCACGGATGAGAACTTCATGCAGAAAGCAGCGGCCCATCGACTGGCGGCCGAGCTGGGCATCATCATCGTGGCGCCTGATACCAGTCCGCGCGGTGCCGACGTGGCAGATGACCCTGACGGCGCCTGGGACTTCGGTCAGGGCGCGGGCTTCTACCTTAACGCTATCGAGCAGCCTTACGCGCGGCATTACCAAATGCATGATTACGTGGTCAAGGAACTGCCGGCGTTGATCGAGGGGCATTTCCCGGCGTCGCAGGTGCGCAGTATCAGCGGCCACTCGATGGGCGGTCACGGCGCGCTGGTCTGCGCATTGCGCAATCCTGGCCGCTATCGCTCGGTGTCGGCGTTTTCGCCGATCAGTAATCCGATCGATTGCCCCTGGGGGCAAAAGGCATTCTCCCGTTATCTGGGCGAAGACCGTTCTCGCTGGCGCGAGTGGGATGCCAGCGTGCTGATTGCGCAGGCGTCCGAAAAGCTGCCGACCCTGGTCGATCAGGGCGATCGTGATGATTTTCTGGTCAACCAGCTCAAACCCGAGGTGCTGGTTCAGGCGGCCAAGGCTGCGGATTACCCGCTGACCCTGCGCATGCAGCCAGGTTACGACCACAGCTATTTCTTCATCGCCAGCTTCATCGAAGACCATCTCAGGCATCACGCTGCAGCCTTGAACAGCTAACGCGCGCCAAAGCAGGTAGAATCACGCCCTGACTTTTTTCAGGGCGTTTTTTTTATGCGTATTGGCCATGGCTATGATGTGCACCGTTTCGCTGAAGGCGACTTCATTACCTTGGGCGGCGTGCGGATTGCACACGGGTTCGGCCTGCTGGCCCATTCCGATGGCGATGTCCTGCTGCATGCCTTGAGCGACGCGCTTCTGGGCGCCGCAGCGCTGGGCGATATCGGCAAGCACTTTCCTGACACCGACCCGCGGTTCAAGGGCGCCGACAGCCGCGTGCTGCTGCGTCATGTCCTCACGCTGATCCATGGCAAAGGCTGGAAGGTCGGTAATGTCGACGCGACCATCGTCGCTCAGGCACCGAAAATGGCACCGCACATCGATGCCATGCGTGCATTGATCGCCGAAGACCTTCATGTTGAGCTGGATCAGGTCAACGTCAAGGCCACAACGACCGAAAAGCTTGGCTTTACCGGGCGTGAAGAAGGCATCGCGGTGCATGCCGTTGCGTTGTTGCTGCGCGCATGAATGAACTTGAACTGCTGGGCCCGCGAGCTTACGGCGATGCACTGGGGCGTGCAGTGCTCAAGGCGACTGCCGAAGACTTTCAGGTCGATGAAGTGCTGGACATTCCGCTTTCCGGGGATGGCGAGCACTTGTGGCTATGGGTCGAGAAACGCGGCCTGAACACGGAAGAGGCGGCGCGCCGGCTGGCCCGGGCTGCGGGCGTTCAGTTGCGCACAGTCAGCTACGCCGGTCTCAAGGATCGCCAGGCATTGACCCGTCAGTGGTTCAGTATTCAACTGCCGGGCAAGGCCGATCCTGATCTGTCTGCTGCGCAGGACGACACGCTGAAGATTCTCAAAAGCGGTCGTCACAAACGCAAGCTGCAACGTGGCGCCCATGCGGCCAATGGCTTCACCCTGCGTCTGACTCAGCTGGATGCAGATCAGGGCGCGTTGAATCAGCGCCTTGAAACCATTGCCCGGCAGGGCATCCCCAATTATTTCGGCACGCAGCGTTTTGGCTATCAGGGCGGAAATCTTGGCGAGGCACGCGATTACGCCGCCCGCAAGGCGCTGCCTGAGCAGCGCGCCGTGCGTTCGCGACTGTTGTCCACGGCGCGCAGTTACCTGTTCAACCGGGTGTTGGCCGCCCGGGTTGCCGATGGCAGCTGGCAGAAGGCTCAGGTCGGGGATTTGCTTGCGTTCACCGACAGTCGCAGTTTTTTCCCGGCCGGATTGGATGAATGCAGCGATCCTCGTCTGGCGATCCTCGATCTGCACCCCACCGGTCCTCAGTGGGGTGAAGGCCCTTCGCCAGCTGGCGGTGCGACGGCAGCGCTGGAAAATACCGTTGCCGATGACGAATCCGTGTTGCGTGACTGGCTGGTCAGAGCGGGCATGGAGCACGAACGTCGCATCCTGCGACTGCCCATTGGGCGGCTGACGTGGCATTATCCCGAGTCTGACATTCTGCAACTGGAATTCGTCCTTCCGCCCGGATGCTTTGCGACCGTCTTGGTACGCGAACTCATCGATCTGGTGCCGGTTGGGCAGACGGACAGCTCATGCGTATTCTGATATCAAATGATGACGGGGTGAATGCGCCCGGTCTTGTCGCGCTCCATGCGGCGTTGGCGAACTACGCCGACTGCGTGGTGATTGCGCCTGATCAGGACAAAAGTGGTGCCAGCAGTTCTCTGACACTCGACCGGCCCTTGCATCCGCACACCCTGGAAAACGGCTTCATCAGTGTCAACGGTACGCCCACCGATTGTGTGCATCTGGGCATTCACGGGCTACTGGAGCGGCAACCGGACATGGTGGTTTCAGGCATTAACCTGGGGGCTAATCTGGGCGACGATGTACTGTATTCCGGAACGGTCGCCGCAGCGCTTGAAGGGCGTTTTCTGCAGCGCCCGTCGTTTGCCTTTTCGTTTCTGTCACGTCAGCCGGATAATCTGGCGACGGCGGCGCATTACGCGCGCTTGCTGGTCGAGGCCCATGAGCAACTCGACCTGCCACCCCGCACGGTATTGAACGTGAATATTCCCAACCTGCCGCTCGAGCACATCCGCGGCATTCAACTGACCCGATTGGGGCATCGTGCCCGCGCTGCGGCGCCGATCAAGGTCGTCGACCCGCGTGGCCGCGCTGGCTACTGGATCGCTGCTGCCGGTGATGTCGAGGACGGCGGCGCCGGGACCGACTTTCATGCGGTCGTACAAGGCTATGTATCGATCACGCCGTTGCAGCTGGATAGAACCTATCAGGACGGATTCAGCAGCCTGAACACCTGGCTGGAGGGACTTCGTTGATGTCACGCGAGCAGGATGATTTATTGCGTCGAGGGATCGGAATGACATCGCAGCGTACCCGCGAGCGTCTGATTCAGCGCCTCTGTGAAGAGGGCATTTCCAACCAGCGGGTACTGGACGTCATTCGCAAGACGCCACGGCATCTGTTTGTCGATGAAGCGCTGGCGCATCGCGCCTACGAAGACACCGCATTGCCCATCGGTCACAACCAGACCATTTCCCAGCCTTACATGGTCGCGCGGATGAGCGAGCTGCTGTTGGCAGCCGGGCCGCTGGACAAGGTCATGGAGATCGGTACGGGGTCAGGCTATCAGACTGCTGTGCTGGCGCAGCTGGTAGAACGAGTGTTCTCGGTCGAGCGCATCAAGGTGCTTCAGGATCGCGCCAAGGAACGTCTGGTCGAGCTCAATCTGCGCAACGTGGTGTTCCGCTGGGGTGACGGCTGGGAAGGCTGGCCAGCCCTGGCGCCCTATAACGGCATCATCGTCACGGCGGTGGCAACCGATGTACCGCAGGCATTGCTCGATCAGCTGGCACCGGGAGGCCGTCTGGTCATTCCCGTGGGCTCGGGGGAGGTTCAGCAGTTGATGCTGATCATCCGTGAGGAACACGGTTTTTCCCGGCACGTGCTGGGGGCTGTGCGCTTCGTGCCATTGCTCAATGGACCCATCGCTTGAAGATTGTCTGCGGTAAACAATGAATTCTGGCGTCAGTCATCTGTCTACAGCGCGCGGCCCGGAATGTTGAATGGCCTGATGGCATCATTTCCATGCAGCTGATTGATACTTAACAGCGTTTTTCAGCGGATATCACTGGCTGCCCGTCGCTATTACGGCACAATAGGCATCTTTTTTGAATTCAGTCACCAGTAAAGGGAGTGGCGGGTGAGTCTCACAGTCATTCAGCAGCTCAGGTCTTCAAGAAGTTATCAGCGTCTGGTGATTGGCATTGCTCTCAGTGTCCTTTTGGTCGGCTGCTCCAGCTCGCCCTCAGGCGGCGTTCGCGTCGTTGATCGCAACGGCAATGCCGTAGCCCAGCGTCCGACGGTGACCACTGGCCAATACGTGGTCAGGCGCGGTGACACACTTTTTTCCATTGCATTTCGTTACGGCTGGGACTGGAAGGCGCTGGCTGCCCGTAACCAGATCCCGGAGCCGTTTACCATCAAGCCTGGTCAGACAATTCGCTTTGACGGACGCTCCTCTTCAACACCGAGCGTGGTTTCAACGTCGGGCGCCGGGCGTCCAGTGACGTCCACGTCAACCACTACCAGCAGTTCCGGATCCGTCAAAACCACGGTTATGTCCAAACCTGTTGCGGTTGTACCTGTGGTTATACCTCCCTCGGCGACCACCGGGACAGGCCCGGCCGGCAAGTCCCCGACAGGTTGGACCTGGCCTTCGAGTGGCATTTTGATAGGAAAATTTTCCTCAAACGGCAGTTTGAATAAAGGAATTGATATCGCTGGTGATTTGGGACAGCCTGTTTTGGCAGCGTCTGATGGTTCAGTTGTTTACGCCGGAAGTGGATTACGGGGCTACGGCGAATTGATCATCATCAAACACAGCGATACCTACGTCAGTGCCTACGGTCATAACCGCAGGCTTTTGGTACGGGAAGGACAACAGGTCAAGGCAGGGCAGACGATTGCCGAAATGGGGTCAACAGGAACTGACCGGGTGAAACTGCATTTTGAGATTCGCCGCCAAGGGAAACCTGTAGATCCGTTAGGATTCTTGCCACGTCGTTGATAGTTGCCAGCCTGTTCCAGGCGTAATAGGAACAGGCTCAAGCGTTGCCATGGAACCAGGCGATGCTGGAGCTTGAGGTCGAACTCACCAAAGGACTAAAACAATGGCTCTTGGCAACGAAGCGCCGGAGTTTGACATCGATGATGAAGTGCTCCTTATGGAAGCCGGCATTGTCCTGAAGGAAGCGTCAAACGAGAAGCAGCCAGCCGCTGTCTCGGGACGTACCAAGGTCAAGCAATCAACATCGCTCAAACAACACAAGTACATTGACTACACGCGGGCGCTTGATGCTACCCAGCTGTACCTCAATGAAATCGGTTTTTCTCCTCTATTGTCCCCGGAAGAAGAAGTGCATTTTGCGCGTCTGTCGCAAAGTGGAGATCCGGCCGGGCGCAAACGCATGATTGAAAGCAATCTGCGGCTGGTAGTGAAAATTGCCAGACGCTATGTCAATCGTGGGCTGTCATTGCTTGATCTGATCGAGGAGGGCAACCTGGGGTTGATCAGGGCGGTTGAGAAGTTCGACCCGGAGCGCGGTTTTCGTTTCTCTACCTACGCCACCTGGTGGATTCGTCAGACCATTGAACGCGCGATCATGAATCAGACGCGGACCATCCGACTGCCGATTCATGTGGTCAAGGAGCTGAACGTTTATCTGCGTGCGGCCAGAGAGCTGACCCAGAAGCTGGATCACGAACCTTCTCCTGAAGAGATCGCCAACCTGCTGGAAAGACCGGTAGGCGAGGTCAAGCGCATGCTGGGCTTGAACGAGCGTGTTTCGTCAGTGGACGTTTCGCTGGGCCCGGATTCGGACAAGACGCTGCTCGATACCTTGACCGACGACCGTCCGACAGACCCCTGCGAGTTGCTGCAGGACGACGATCTCTCACAGAGTATCGATCAATGGCTGTCTGAACTGACCGAGAAGCAGCGCGAGGTGGTGATTCGCCGCTTCGGTTTGCGCGGGCATGAAAGCAGCACGCTTGAAGATGTAGGGCTTGAGATCGGCCTGACGCGTGAGCGTGTAAGGCAGATTCAGGTTGAAGGACTCAAGCGTCTGCGTGAGATCCTCGAGAAAAATGGTCTGTCCAGCGAATCCCTCTTCCAGTAATCCCCCCTCTGCAGCATCCATCCAGGGCCGATATAACACAGTGTGTGTATATCGGCCTTTTTATATGTCTTTCGTCATTTCAATATTGCTGCTCACGGGACCCGCCAATACGGTTTTGCCTGTTCAATCTCGCGGTCGGTGTACTTGGAAGGTTCAAAGCCTGTAAGTCATTGCGCACGCTTGCTGTAAGTCATTCAGGTAATCGGAGTAAGGCTAGTCGCCAATTTCACGGTTTTTTCGTTGCAAGGCTTTGTTTTAGAAAAGGTTTTAATCCTGTAAAACAATCGACCGGGAAATATTCTGGAGCGTTTCGGGTGTTGCTCTCCAGGGTTAAATCTCTAATATCGAAGCTGTGCCAACGGACAGGCACGGGCCATCAAGGATGACGGTCAAGGACATCGCGGGATGCGATTCATCAGGATGATGACAAGGGAATACAGGGATCAGGGAAAAACGTGGGCGGGTTATACCGCCCCTTTTTTTGTCTGCAGAAAAGCGCATTCAATAAAAAAGGCCCTCTTGAGGGCCTTTTGTCTGTCTGGAATCTAGCGTTCCAGATCAGCGATCTTGCCGGTTTTGCCATCCCACTCTGCCGCTTCCGGCATAGCGTCTTTCTTTTCGGTGATATTGGGCCAGACTTCGGCAAGCTCGGCGTTGAGCTCGATGAAGTTTTCCATGCCGGCAGGGATCTCGTCTTCCGAGTAAATGGCTACGGCAGGGCACTCTGGCTCGCAGAGCGCGCAGTCGATGCACTCGTCCGGGTGGATCACCAGGAAATTCGGGCCTTCGTAAAAGCAGTCCACCGGACAGACTTCTACGCAGTCGGTGTACTTGCACTTGATGCAGTTGTCGGTGACGACGAAGGTCATTTCTAATTTTCTCCTCAGGCGGCTGCGGCAGAGCCCTTCCAGACAGGGGTGCCAGGTTCGGGAGGTTTCCCGGCCCTATGAAAACACGTGCTTTTGGTGGGTGGCCTTGAAGCGGTAAGACTGCGGCGTCTGCTACCTGTCCCTGCTACCTACCGATGGTTCGCTGCATTTTCACGCGGCTCGAAAAACGCCTCGACCAGGCTAAAAGCCGAGAGCGTCCCAAACCGCGCGGGATTCTAACAGTATGTAACGCTTCGCGTCACAGGCGAGTTTGCAATGTGTATAGCAAATCCAGCGCCTGCCGCGGGGTCATATCGTCGACCTTGACCTTCGACAGCTCGTCGAGCACCGGGTGCGGCAGACTTGCGAACATATCGCTCTGCTGCGGGACTGCGGGCTTGCCGGGTTTGGCGCGCGGCTGCTCGTGCGGCAGGCTGGTGGTTTCCAGACGCTGCAAGTGTTCCTTGGCGCGGCTGATGACCTTGCCCGGCACCCCGGCCAGTTGCGCCACGGCCAGACCGTAGCTCTGGCTCGCAGGCCCTGGCAGGACCCGGTGCAGGAACACGATGCGCTCATTATGCTCGGTGGCGTTGAGGTGCACATTGGTCACCAGCGGTTCGCTTTCCGGCAATACCGTCAGTTCGAAATAGTGCGTGGCGAACAGTGTATAGGCGCGCAGCTGCGCGAGGCACTCGGCTGCCGCCCAAGCCAGCGAAAGGCCGTCGAAAGTACTGGTGCCGCGCCCGACTTCGTCCATCAGCACCAGACTTTTATCGGTAGCGTTGTGCAGGATGTTTGCCGTTTCGCTCATTTCGACCATGAACGTCGAGCGTCCGCCCGCCAGGTCGTCGCTGGAGCCGATGCGGGTGAAGATCCGGTCGACCAGCGACAGTTCGCAGCTGGCAGCGGGCACGAAGCTGCCGATATGGGCCAGCAGCACGATCAGCGCCGTCTGACGCATATAGGTCGATTTACCGCCCATGTTCGGGCCGGTGATGACCAGCATGCGAGTGCTGTCGTCCAGCGCCAGGTCGTTGGCAACGAAAGGCGTGCTCAGAACCTGTTCCACCACCGGATGACGGCCTTGCTCGATGCGCATGCAGGGTTCGGCGACAAAGCGTGGGCAATTGAGGTCCAGATTCAGCGCGCGCTCCGCAAGGTTGCTCAGCACGTCCAGTTCGGCCAGCGCCGCCGCCGTATCCTGAAGCGGCGCAAGATGACCGATCAGGTCTTCGAGCAGCGTTTCGTAGAGCATCTTTTCCCGAGCCAAGGCGCGGCTCTTGGCCGACAACGCCTTGTCTTCGAACTCCTTGAGCTCGGGTGTGATAAAGCGCTCGGCGCCCTTCAGGGTCTGGCGGCGTATGTAATCAGCCGGCGCCTGCTCGGCCTGCTTGCTTGGCAGCTCGATAAAGTAGCCATGTACGCGGTTGTAGCCGACTTTCAGGTTGCCAAGACCGGTGCGGGCTTTTTCGCGGGCTTCCAGGTCGATCAGGAACTGGCCGGCGTTTTCGCTCAGAGACTGCAGATCATCCAGCTCAGCGTCGTAGCCAGTCTTCAAAACGCCACCGTCACGAATGACGGCTGGCGGGTTGTCGATGATCGCGCGCTGCAGCAGATCGGCCAGCTCGGGATAGGTGCTGGCGGTCTGCGCAAGTTGCTGCAGATGCGGCGCTTCCAGATCGGTCATCGCCTGTTGCAACTCGGGCAGGGCGCTCAGGGCGTCGCGCAGGCGAGCGAGGTCACGTGGCCGCGCGTTACGCAGGCCGATGCGCGCCAGAATCCGCTCGATGTCGCCGATTTCCTTAAGCTGTGGCTGCAGGTTTTCGAAGCGATAGCGTTCCAGAAAACAGGTGATCGACGTCTGGCGTGCCTGAAGGATGGTCAGGTCGCGCAATGGCCGGTTCAGCCAGCGGGTCAGCAACCGTGTCCCCATTGCGGTCTGGCAGCGGTCCATGACCGATTGCAGGGTGTTGTCACGGCCTCCGGACAGGTTGGTGTCCAGTTCCAGATTACGGCGACTGGCGGCATCGAGGATCACGGTATCGTCGAGACGTTCGTGACGCAGGCTGCGCAGATGGGGTAGGGCGGTACGCTGGGTTTCCTTGGCATAGCTCAGCAGGCAGCCGGCAGCACCGATGGCCAGCGTCAGGTTTTCGCAACCGAAACCCTTCAGGTCCTGGGTTGCAAACTGCTGACACAAACTTTTATGCGCTGAGTCGCGCTCGAAATCCCAAGGCGCGCGACGTCGAGAACCACGGCGCTTCTCGGCAGGCAGACCTTGTGGCCAATCGTCCGGGATCAACAGCTCGACCGGGTTGATGCGCTCGAGCTCGGCCAGCAGGTTCTCCCAGCCCTTGATCTCCAGCACACTGAAGTTACCGCTGGTGATATCCAGTACCGCGAGGCCGAACAGACGTTCGTCACCCAGCACGGCGGCGATCAGGTTATCGCGGCGCTCGTCGAGCAATGCCTCATCGCTGATGGTCCCTGGCGTGATGATCCGCACCACCTGACGGTCCACCGGCCCCTTGCTGGTGGCCGGGTCGCCGATCTGCTCGCAGATCACCACTGATTCGCCCAGTTTCACCAGCTTGGCCAGGTAACCCTCGGCTGCGTGGTAGGGAATCCCGCACATGGGAATGCTCTGACCTGCCGACTGGCCGCGTGCGGTCAGGGTTATATCGAGCAGCTTGGCGGCTTTCTTCGCATCTTCGTAGAAGATCTCGTAGAAATCGCCCATGCGATAAAACATCAGTTGATCCAGGTGCTGGTTTTTCAGTTTCCAGTACTGCTGCATCATCGGAGTGTGTGCGGAGAGGTCGGAAATTGCTTTATTCATCAGTGGCTTAGGCAAGTTCTTGAGAGGAGTGAGGCAACCTTGAGACGCGACGGGTGGCCCTTGTCTGAAGCAAGGGGCGTCTGCCGGGTATGTGCGATGGCGGCAAGGTTATCACGCTCGACCGGGTGGTGCAGTGACCGCGTGGCTTCCGGCGTATTGGTGACCGGGCGTTTCCAGACAGCCATGCATCCCGATTTGGCGTATAGACTTTCATCGCTGCCACCCGATAACCGGGCGGTAACTTATAAAAAAGGATTTTTATATGAAGAACAAACGAGCAAGGGACTCTGTCAGCGGGCGCTTCATTCCTTTGGAAGAAGCCAGAAAAAGGCCGAGAGAAACCACGGTGGAAACGGTCAAAAAGCCCGGGCGCAGGAAAAATGACCAGTAAAGCAGCATGCTCAGCCCCGTTGCGCGGCAGGTGCGCTGCCTCAGGATTCACCTTTACAGGCTTTCCAGCATGAACGATTACACCGAGGATGAGATAACCGGGCTTGCCGATACGCTTGGCAGGCTTCTGGGTGCAATGGGCGCGCAAGTGACCACTGCCGAATCCTGTACGGGGGGCGGAATAGCCGAAGCGATCACGCGCATTGCCGGCAGCTCGGCGTGGTTCGAAGCGGGCTACGTGACCTATTCGAATGCCCAGAAGACCCGCCAGTTAGGGGTGCCCGAGGTGTTGTTCGCACAGGTCGGGGCGGTCAGTCAGCCGGTTGTCGAGGCCATGGTGCGAGGCGCGCAGCGTGAAAGCGGTGCACGATTCGCCGTCGCGGTCAGCGGTGTCGCGGGGCCTGGCGGCGGTTCGCCGGACAAACCGGTCGGTACTGTGTGGCTGTGCTGGGGCAAGGATGATGCGCTGATCGCCCGGCGTTGCCACTTCGATGGCGACCGTGATCAGGTCCGTCGACAGACGGTCGAAGCCGCGCTGCACGGGCTGATACAGCTTGCACGCGGAGAAATGCCAAAACAGGGGTAGGCGCGCGCTCACTGCTGTGGAATAATACTGTCTACTTATACAGGTGTTGTGGCCATCAAGGCCCTAATTGAATTTGATTACGTGAGGACTTCAATGGACGACAACAAGAAGAAAGCCTTGGCTGCGGCCTTGGGTCAGATCGAGCGTCAGTTCGGTAAAGGCGCCGTGATGCGCATGGGCGATCATGATCGCCAGGCGATCCCTGCCATCTCCACCGGTTCGCTGGGTCTGGATATCGCACTCGGTATTGGCGGTCTGCCGAAAGGCCGGATCGTGGAAATCTACGGTCCTGAGTCTTCCGGTAAAACCACACTGACGCTGTCGGTCATCGCTCAGGCCCAGAAAATGGGTGCTACCTGTGCCTTTGTCGACGCCGAGCACGCACTGGATCCGGAATACGCCGGCAAGCTGGGCGTCAACGTCGACGACCTGCTGGTTTCGCAGCCGGACACCGGTGAGCAGGCGCTGGAAATCACCGACATGCTGGTGCGCTCCAATGCCATCGACGTGATCGTGGTCGACTCCGTTGCTGCGCTGGTACCCAAGGCAGAGATCGAAGGCGAAATGGGTGATATGCACGTGGGTCTGCAGGCGCGTCTGATGTCCCAGGCGCTGCGCAAGATCACCGGCAACATCAAGAACGCCAACTGCCTGGTGATCTTCATCAACCAGATCCGCATGAAGATCGGCGTGATGTTCGGCAGCCCGGAAACCACCACCGGTGGTAACGCGCTGAAGTTCTACGCTTCGGTACGTCTGGACATCCGCCGTACAGGCGCGGTCAAGGAAGGCGATGAAGTTGTCGGCAGCGAAACCCGCGTCAAGGTCGTGAAGAACAAGGTAGCTCCGCCGTTCCGTCAGGCCGAGTTCCAGATTCTTTACGGCAAGGGTATCTACCTGAACGGTGAAATCGTCGATCTGGCCGTTCTGCATGGTTTTGTCGAGAAGTCCGGCGCCTGGTACAGCTACCAGGGCAGCAAGATTGGTCAGGGCAAGGCCAACTCGGCCAAGTTCCTGGCAGATAACCCGGAAATCTGCAAGGCGCTCGAGAAGCAGATCCGCGACAAGTTGCTGACCCCTGGGGTCGATACCAAGGCTGTCGGCTCACGTGAAGCAGTGGCTGCCGATGACATGTCTGAAGCAGATGTCGATATCTGATAGCCATGCCTGCCGTACTCGATACACCCGTCGCCGTCCGGCGCACTGCAATGGACCTGCTCGCACGTCGCGAGCACGGTCGAGTCGAGCTGACGCGTAAACTGCGTCAGCGCGGCGCTCCCCCCGAGCTTATCGATGCAGCCCTTGATCGTCTGGTCGAGGAAGGTCTGCTCTCTGAATCCCGTTACCTCGAAAGCTTCGTTTCTTACCGGGCACGTTCGGGCTACGGTCCTGTTCGTATTCGCGAAGAGCTGGGTCAGCGAGGCTTGCAACGTGCCGACATTGAGCAGGCGCTCAGGGAGTGCGGCGTTGATTGGCAGGAGAAGCTTCACGAACTCTGGCAGCGCAAGTTTGCCGGTGCCCTGCCTGTCGATGCGCGCGAGCGGGCCAAGCAGGGGCGTTTTCTGGGTTATCGCGGCTATCCGCTGGAAATGATCGGCCGCTTGTTAAGCGGCCGTGGCGGGGATGACTGATCTATCAGGGCGCTTACTGTGGCGCCCGATTCCGAGCTGCGTCCCTTGTCACTGAAGCGTCTTCCCAGTTTTCCTGTTGATTGATGTAATCCACCAGTTCCCGAAGCCTGCCCTGATTGCGTCCTGTGAAGGTGAACGCCAGTCGTGTCAGGTGACTGAATTGCGCTTCATCGTGCTCTTCGCCCTGATAACTGTGCTGATGAAAGTTTTCATTGATGCACAGGTCAGCGAACGCTTCCTGCATGTGCTCCAGGGCCTGTTCGTTCAGCGCATGATGCATACGGATCACGAACTTGTTTTTCAGCCAGCGGCTGGAATGGAAGTTGGCATAAAACCGGTTGATCTCTTCCACCGCTTCATCGGCGCTGTAGACCAGCCTCATCAGTTTCATGTCGGCTGGCAGAATGTAGTGATTGTCCTGCAACTGATGCTTGATGAAGTCCAGTGCACCTTGCCAGAAACTTCCGCCAGGCGTATCCAGCAATACAACAGGCACCAACGGGCTTTTGCCGGTTTGTATCAATGTCAGCACTTCCAGGGCTTCATCCAGAGTTCCGAAGCCGCCGGGGCATAGCACCAGCGCGTCGGCTTCCTTGACGAAGAACAGCTTGCGTGTGAAGAAGAAGTGGAAGGGCAGCAGGTTTTCGCTGCCCTCCACTGTCGGATTGGCGTGCTGTTCGAAGGGCAGGGTAATGTTGAACCCAAGGCTGTGTTTCAAGCCTGCGCCGGCATGGGCTGCCGCCATGATGCCGTCGCCCGCGCCGGTGATGACCATCATGTCGGAGCGGGCCAGCTTTTCACCCAGCTCTCTGGCCTGTGCGTACAGCGGATGTTCCGCCGGTGTGCGAGCGGAGCCGAATACAGTGACTTTGCGGCGGCCCTTGAAACGCTCGAGCACCCGAAAGGCCTTGTCCAGTTCGCGCAGGGTTTGCAGCGTTATCTTGACGTCCCAGCGGTTGCGGTCATCCTGGGCCATGCGCAACACCGTGAGCATCATGTCGCGGTACAGCGGCAGGTTTTTCGTGCCCGGAGCCACCTCATTGATGTGCTCTTCAATCTGGCTGGTCAGGTCGAGACCGTCGCGTTGGAAGTGTCGGGATAGAAGATCGTCAGGTACATACGGCATTCGGGATTTTTCCTCCTGCTGGATCAATGGCCCGATGGGGCGTGTTGAATCGATGATGTCCCGGTTTGCAGCGAAAGGCTACCCATTCCCTGTTCATTGCCAAGGTGGATTAGTTGCAGGATGTCTTGAGAGTTGCTCGACTGACGCGCCTGAGGGACAGGCGCGCGGGGGGGAGGTTACATGTCGGATATGGCTTATTGCTTGGGTTTTACAGTGCAGTCGGAAGCCTGAAAGGTTTGCGTTGCAACCGGGCGGTTGGTCTTGTACTCAGTGAACTGATACTTGAGGACGGCACCCTTGGTCATCAACTGGCGGAAACCATTGTTGTGGCAAACGCTGTTGCCTAACTGGTTGCGCATCACGTCCGGATTGGCGCGCATCTGTTGAGCCTGGCCTTCACGAACGCTCAAGTGGTTGATCAACTGGTTGCCGGTGACGGTGTAACCCTGATCGAGGATGTCTTCGTTGATCGCTCTCGGCGTGCCGACACTGCTTTCCTTAGCGACTTTTTCCAGCATCTTGCTGAGTTCGAACTCCTGTTTCGACGCCGCCTGGGCGCACAGTGGAGCAACGAGCAAAAGCGTAAGGGTGGGTACGATAAGGCGCAGCATTAAACTCTCCTGATTAAGTAACTGGCCGTTGGACCAGCGACTTCAAAGTGCGTTCCGGGCAGCCCACCGATAGCGCGGGGTGCGATGGCGCAGCAGTATAGAGCAGGAGCCTTCATCGGGCCTAGGCTCTGTACGAAAACAGGCCTGCGGACCGAAAGCGCGTTGAAGTGCCGGGGCTCTGATAAACTGCGCGGACTTTAATCCTGCCGAGTCTTTGTGGTGTCGATGTCTTTCCCCCGCAGGCGTGTCCTGTAATGAGCCATGCCGTCTCCCGCCTGCGCGATGAGCGTCTGGCCCGCAGTACCAGGCCTTTTATTGCCCGAGGCTCGCGAGCGCCGCGCTGCCCGGATTGCCGGGTGATTTCCAGCTATTGCCTGTGCGAATGGCGACCCAGCGTCGCTGCCGAGTCAGGCATCTGCCTGCTGATGTATGACACCGAGCCCTTGAAACCGACCAACACCGGCTGGCTGATCGCCGACGTCATCAAGGACACTCATGCCTTTCTCTGGTCGCGGATAGAGGTCGATGAGCAATTGCTCGCCTTGCTGGATGACCCGCAGTGGCAGCCTTACATCGTTTTTCCCGGTGAGTTTGTTGCCGAGGACCGCGTGGTGAATAAGGTTTCGCGCCTGGATGGCAAGCGCCCGCTGTTCATTCTGCTGGATGCCACCTGGACCGAAGCACGCAAGATGTTTCGCAAGAGCCCTTATCTGGAGCGTTTTCCAGTATTGAGTCTGGAGCCCGAGCAGATCTCGCGCTACCGTTTGCGTCGATCAAGGCGCGACGATCACTTCTGCACGGCGGAAGTGGCCGCCCTGTGTCTGGAGCTGGCCGGTGATGCCAGCGCCAGCGGAGTGCTGGATGCTTATCTGGACGTGTTCAGCGCTCATTATCTGGGCGCCAAGTATCAGAATCCGATTGATCCCGACGACGTGGCGCATACCCATTTGAAAGCGTTCATTTGAAGGCTGTTCATAACAAGGGGCTGCCGAAGTCCACTGGTTTGGCTAATTGCCATCTATGTTCTCGGGTATCGACGCTTCGCGCTTGACCGTCATGGCCATGCTGGGCATGCTTGGCGCCGCCTGGAAGCCGATTCATCTGGTCTGGCATTGCGCCGGCGCCCGCTTTGGGTTGCGCACTGCGCGTTCGCCAGCCTCGCTGGGTGGCCGATTCGTCGGTCCCTCACTATAAAAACAGGATCATTACATGACCTACGACATCCTGATCGCCGATGATCATCCCCTGTTTCGCAGTGCGCTGCATCAGGCGCTGAGCATCGGTCTGGGGCCTGACGCACGGCTGGTCGAGGCAGAAAGCATTGCCCAGCTTGAGTCGCGCCTGGCGGAGAAGGCTGATTGGGATCTGGTTCTGCTGGACCTGAACATGCCAGGGGCCTATGGCTTCTCCGGGCTGGTCCTGTTGCGTGGCCAGTACCCGCAGATACCGGTGGTGATGGTCTCGGCGCAGGAAGAAGCCTCCATCGTGGTGCGCTCCAGAGAGTTTGGTGCCAGTGGCTTCATTCCTAAATCCAGCTCGCTGGAAGTCATTCAGCAGGCGGTACGCACGGTGCTTGATGGTGACGTCTGGTGGCCGCCGCAGGTCAATGAAGTGATCAGTGTTTCAGACGAGGCAAAGGCCGCCAGCGCAGGCCTTGCCAGCCTGACGCCGCAGCAGTTTCGAGTGTTGACGATGGTTTGTGAAGGCTTGCTAAACAAGCAGATTGCTTCCGAACTCAGCGTGTCGGAAGCCACCATCAAGGCACATGTCACGGCGATTTTCCGCAAGCTTGGCGTACGCACGCGCACCCAGGCAGCATTGTTGTTACAGCAGCTTGAGTCCATTTCGTCCAGCTGACGGCTTTCAGGTTCCAGTATTCACGCTTTTTTGACCTTTATTGCCTTAGCTTTCCTCATCTTTTTACACAGCAGCCTCTCTATGTCGCCCTTCAAAGGCCAAACCGGTCTGAAACGTATTCTTAATGCCGCAGGTTATTCACTGGACGGTTTATGCGCTGCCTTCAAAGGTGAAGCGGCTTTCCGTCAGTTGGTACTGCTCAACGTGGTCCTGGTCCCGCTGTCGTTTTTCCTGCACGTCAGCAAGGGTGAGCATGCCCTGCTGGTTGCCGTGTGCCTGCTGGCGCTGATCGTCGAGCTGCTCAACTCGGCCGTAGAGGCGGCCATTGACCGCATCTCGCTGGACCTGCACCCGCTGTCCAAGAACGCCAAGGACATGGGCAGCGCTGCCCAGTTCATCGCTCTGAGCATGATCGGTCTGGTGTGGGCGATCATTCTGCTGGGCTGATGCCTTTCGATACAGACGCGTCAATACAGGCTTGGCAGCACGATTTCGTCGCTGCGCTGAACTCCGGCGGTGAATGCGCGGCACAGCTCAAGAAACTCGCGCATGGCTGAGGTCTGGTATTTCTGTTTGTGCCAGATGAAATAGAACTGCCTGGCCAGGTCCAGCTCGGGCGTGGCCAGCTCCACCAGATTGCCGCGACGAAAGGCATCGCGCAGCGCCAGTCTGGAGATGCAGCCAATGCCCAGCCCGGATTCGACTGCACGTTTGATCGCTTCGGTGTGCTCGAGCTCCAGCCGGACATTCAGCCCGTTACGGTGATGACGCATCGCCTGATCGAACGTCAGGCGCGTGCCCGAGCCTTGTTCCCGAAGGATCCAGGCTTCGTGGGTCAACTCTTCCAGCGTTACCTGAGCGCGTTTGGCCAGCGGATGCTGCGGGGCACAGAACACCACAAGTTCGTCTTCGACCCAGGATTGCACTTCGATGTCCGGGTGGCTGCAATCGCCTTCGATAAGGCCCAGATCGATCTCGTAGTGAGCGACCTGTTGTACGATATGCGCAGTGTTCTGGACATGCAGCTTGACCTGGCTTTCCGGATGGCGCTGCATGTAGCCGCCGATCAGCAGCGTCGCCAGGTAATTGCCGATCGTCAGCGTAGCCCCGACCGCCAGGGAGCCGAAGCCTGACTTGCCATTGAGCAGGTCTTCGATTTCCTTGGCCTGATCGAGCAGCGCGACGGCTTGCGGCAGCAATTGCCTGCCGGTGGCGTTGAGGCTGAGGCGCTTGCCGGCGCGGTCAAATAGCTGGCAGCTCGATTGGCGCTCCAGCTCGGTGATGGAGGTACTGGCAGCCGACTGCGAAAGTGAAAGCAGTACCGCGGCTTTGGAGACGCTTTCCTGCCGGGCGACGGCCACAAATACCTGGAGCTGACGGAGAGTAAATCGCATATCTATATAACCGATAACCTATATCTTGATAATTCATTTAACAGATATTGTGTCTGCCACTAGAATGTCGCGCAATAGCGCAGTGCTTCTGCGCGCACTATTTTTTCAGGAGTCCCCACGTACATGAGCAACATGAACCACGAGCGTGTCCTCAGCGTCCACCACTGGAACGACACCCTCTTCAGTTTCAAGTGCACCCGCGACCCTGGTTTGCGTTTCGAGAACGGTCAATTCGTGATGATCGGTCTGCAGCAGCCAAACGGTCGTCCGCTCATGCGTGCCTATTCGATTGCCAGCCCGAACTGGGAAGAGCATCTGGAGTTCTTCAGCATCAAGGTGCCGGACGGCCCGCTGACCTCCCAGTTGCAGCACCTCAAGGAAGGTGACGAAATCATCATCAGCAAGAAGCCTACGGGTACGCTGGTGCTGGACGACCTCAAGCCGGGCAAGCATCTTTACCTGCTGAGCACTGGCACCGGCCTTGCGCCGTTCATGAGTGTCATCCAAGATCCCGAAACCTACGAGCGTTTCGAGAAAGTCATACTCTGCCACGGCGTGCGTTACGTGAACGAAGTCGCCTATCGCGAATTCATCACCGAGCATCTGCCGCAAAATGAATTCTTCGGTGAAGCGCTGCGTGACAAGTTGATCTACTACCCGACGGTCACCCGCGAGCCCTTCGAGAACGAAGGTCGTCTGACCGACCTGATGCGCAGCGGCAAGCTGTTCAGCGACATCGGCCTGCCGCCGATCAACCCGCAGGACGACCGTGCCATGTTGTGCGGCAGCCCAAGCATGCTCGACGAGACCAGTGAAGTGCTCAACAGCTTCGGCCTGACCGTATCGCCGCGTATGCGCGAGCCGGGCGACTATCTGATCGAGCGTGCTTTCGTCGAGAAGTAAACCGGCTGCACAAGACCCGCCTCGTCCTTGACTGGATCAGGCGGGTTTTTGTTGCGCGGGATTTGTCGCCTCGATCAGTTTAGGCAAGCAGCAGCGTCAGGCGAGCAGCACTTCCAGCACGCAAATCACACCCGCTTGCGGGTAGTGCCAACGCACGTCCAGATCCCAGAACTGAGCACCATAGCGACGTTCCGGCGTGGGCAGCTGATAGGCCGGGCGCGGGTCCTGGGCCAGACACTGCTCGATCAGTTCGACCAGCGGCTCATTCAGGCGCAGCGCGTGTTCGCGAGCCTGTTGCAGCGCGGCGTCTTGCCAGTGCACCGGTATCAGGGCTGGCGCAGCACTGGCGATGTAGTTGGTCGCATCGCCAATTGCATCGGCGTAGGGTACGTAGGGCTTGATGTCCAGCACCGGCGTGCCATCCAGCAGGTCGATGCCGGACAGCCAGAGCCGCCCAGGCTCGACCTTGTCCAGCTTGACCACTGACTGGCCGATGCCATTGGGACGATGGGTTGCGCGGGTAGCGAACACGCCCATCGACTGGTTGCCACCCAGGCGCGGCGGGCGCACCTTCAGGCGTGGCTTGTCTTCCAGCGCCAGGTGGAACAGAAACAGCAGCCAGACGTGACTGACCTGTTCCAGCCCCTGAACCGCTTCACCCTGATCGAACGGTGCCACCAACTCCAGCACCCCGCGGGCCGCCGGGGCCAGTTGTGGCTGGCGAGGGATGGCGAATTTCTCCTTGAAGCAGGAGCGCACGAAGCCGACAGGGGAGACGTTGTAGCTCATCGTGGCAGGTTCAGCCACGCACGCGCAGGGTCAGGCCCTTGAGGAAATTGCGCAGCAGTTGATCGCCACAGGCGCGGTAGTTGGTGTGTCCGACCTTGCGGAACAGGGCGCTCAGTTCTGGCTTGGAGACCGGGAAGTCGACTGATTTGAGGATGGCGTGCATGTCATCTTCTTTCAGTTCGAACGCCACGCGCAGTTTTTTCAGGACGATATTGTTGGTGATCGGCAAATCGATCGGCTGTGGCGGACGGCTTTCGTCCTTGCCACGCTTGAAGTAGACCAGGCCATCAAGGAAGTGCGCCATGATTTCATCGCTGCAATCCAGGTAGCCTTCTTCTTCCTCTTTTTTCATGAACGCGATGACATCGCTTTTCGACACTTCAAAACCGGTCAGTGCGGTGATCTCGACAATCTTGCTGTCGCTGATATCGAGCATGTAGCGCACGCTGCGCAGTACGTCGTTGTTCATCATGAGGCGTGGTTCCTGATAAGTCGTAGGGCAGCGCATGACGGTGGTCATGCGCGCTGTAATAAGGTGGGTGGCGCGAGGGTCAGAACTTTTCCTTGGCCGTCATGTAGCGCCACTGGCCCTCGGGCAGTTTGCCCATGGACACGCCGCCAATACGGATACGGCGGATGGCGACGATCTTCAGGCCGACGGCCTCGCACAGCAGGGCGATGATGCCGGGCTGCGGATTTTTCATCGCAAAGCGCAGGCGGTTCTCGTTCTGCCAGCTGGCTTTCACGGCCGGCAGCTCCTTGCCTTTGTAAGTCAGGCCGTGGTTCAGCCGGTTGAGGCCATGAGCAACCATCTCGCCCGAGATCTCCACCACGTATTCCTGCTCGATCTTGCTGCGGTCATCGGTGAGCTTGCGCAGGATCTTCCAGTCCTGGCTGAACACCATCAAGCCGCTGGCGTTGGCCTGCAGGCTTGAAATCGCCTCAAGGCGCATGAAGTGGCCCTTGAGCGGACGCTTGCTGTAGCTGTGCTCTACGGAAAGCGTGCCCGGAGTGATCATCTGCAAAGCCTCTTCGGCGCTTGCCGAGGCGGGTTTGTGCAGGATGATCGTCACCGGCTCCGGGGCGTCGGCCTTGGCGTCCGGGCTGAGTTCGATTTTCTGGGTGCTGACCTTGAAGTGCGGTTCTTCGATGACCTCGCCGTCCACCGTGACCCAGCCGCCCTCGATAAACAGCTCGGCCTCCCGGCGGGAGCAACCGACCAGCTCGATTAGGCGTTTGGAAAGGCGAATGGGGTCTGTCATGACAAAAAAGCCGTTTGCTAAAATAAAGTCGCCATTGTAACCGTCTGGCGACGGTTAATCGCGGCAACATTGCATCTGCGTTGCAATCGATGTCATTGACGATCGATCAGGCGCATTCTGAGCATGGGGTAAGGCTGGCCCAGGCCATCGACTTCAGAGCGGCTGACAACCTCGAAACCATACCTGCGGTAAAACCCCAACGCCTGCGTATTCTGCTCGTTGACGTCCAGTTCACGGATATTGAACTGCTCGATTGCATGAGCCAGCAACTGCGTGCCCAGCGTCTGGCCGCGATGGTCCGGCTCGATGAACAGAATATCCAGACTGGTCTTGCGCGTGCCCGCAAAGCCGGTGATGTTGAGCTGTTCATCCCGGGTACAGAACAGGGTCACACTGCCCAGATACTGCGGCAGCAGCCCCTTGAGCCGGGTGATGTAGGCGTCTGGCAGAAAGTCATGGGTCGCGCGCACCGAGCGTTCCCATACCTCGGTCAATTCCGGGTAATCGTGGGTATCCGGTGTATACAGCGGCATCTCGCGTCCTCCTTTCAGCTGGTCCTGGATAGACAACAGCCGGAGACAAAAAAGCCCTGCCGGTTAAAGGGCAGGGCTTTCGTTTGCAACCAGGGCGAGCGCTTAGAGCATCTCGGCCCACAGGTCGTATTCGTCGGCATCGGTCACCCGGCACATGATCTTGTCGCCGGGCTGAACGGTACTGCCGTCTTCCAGGCCGATGAACACGTTGCCGTCGATTTCCGGGGCGTCGAAGAAGCAGCGGCCCACGGCACCACGATCGTCGACTTCGTCGATCAGCACTTCGATTTCCTTGCCAATCTTCATCTGCAGGCGCGCAGCGCTGATTGCCTGCTGATGAGCCATGAAACGATCCCAGCGATCCTGCTTGACGTCGTCCGGCACGATGGCCGCGTCCAGCAGATTGGCGGGCGCGCCTTCAACCGGCGAGTACTGGAAGCAGCCAACCCGGTCCAGCTGCGCTTCGGTCAGCCAGTCCAGCAGGTACTGGAAGTCTTCTTCGGTTTCGCCCGGAAAGCCGACGATGAAGGTCGAACGGATGATCAGGTCAGGACACTGCTCACGCCAGTTCTTGATGCGCGCCAGCGTCTTGTCTTCGAAGGCCGGACGCTTCATCAGCTTGAGGATTTTCGGGCTGGCGTGCTGGAACGGGATGTCCAGGTACGGCAGGATCTTGCCAGCGGCCATCAACGGGATCAGTTCGTCGACGTGCGGGTACGGGTAGACATAGTGCAAGCGCACCCAGACGCCCATCGAGCCCAGCGCCTGGCACAGCTCGGTCATGCGGGTCTTGACCGGCTGACCGTCCCAGAAACCGGTACGGTATTTGACGTCAACGCCATAGGCGCTGGTGTCCTGGGAAATGACCAGCAGTTCCTTCACGCCGGATTTTACCAGGCGCTTGGCCTCGTCCAGCACATCGCCCACCGGGCGGCTGACCAGCTTGCCGCGCATCGACGGGATGATGCAGAAGCTGCAACTGTGGTTGCAGCCTTCGGAAATTTTCAGATACGCGTAGTGACGCGGGGTCAGTTTGACACCTTGTGGCGGCACCAGATCGATCAGCGGATTGTGATCCTGACGGGGCGGCACTACGTCGTGCACCGCGTTGACCACCTGTTCATATTGCTGCGGGCCGGTCACCGACAGCACGCTGGGGTGTACGTCGCGGATGACATTGGCGTCGACGCCCATGCAGCCGGTAACGATGACCTTGCCGTTTTCCTTGATGGCTTCGCCGATCACTTCCAGCGACTCGGCCTTGGCCGTATCGATGAAGCCACAGGTGTTGACCACCACCACGTCGGCGTCCTCGTAGGTCGCAACGACTTCGTAACCTTCCATGCGCAGTTGGGTCAGGATGCGTTCAGAGTCAACGAGTGCCTTTGGGCAACCCAGTGAAACGAATCCAACCTTGGGGGCGGACGGCGTGGTGACGGTGGACATGGCAAACCTCGGCGTGAAGGGCACCCGGACACGAAGCGCAGGCGCTGACTGGGCGCTTGCTGCGCCTCTGATCAAAAAGTGCGCAATTCTAGCGGTGAGTGGACAGGATGACCAGCGTTTGCATGAGAATTACGACGTACGCGAGACGCAGACGGGGCCAGCGCCCACCCATTCGATCGCATTATGATCGACAGTAGCTCCGGTACACGCAGTGTATTGAGGGGCATGGACGAGGTTGCAGCGTGCGACTGAGACATTTTGAATGCAGTCCAGGCCCGCATGAATAGGCCTGGACTGACTTTCACATGTTCTCAGCGCCGCGGTTCGTGCATCGGGCAGCCGTTGTGCTGACTGCGAAAGCCCGCCGAGTGTTCATAGGCCGGTTTGCGCACGCGCATGACGCCGCCCAATGGACGATGCGCCTCAAGGCCGTGCCACGGGCTGAATGCCATGGCTTCGTCAATTTCCTGAACGTTTTGCTCGGACCACGACGACTGGCGGGGCACATCGATGCGAGCGACGGTGACGTAGGGGCTGAGGTCTTCCGGCCAGATCGCCGAGGCGTCCTCGATCGGCATTTTTTCCAAGTCCGTGGCCAGCTGAACGCGGACTTCCCAGCTGGCGTCGTGTTCAAGAAAAAACGCTTTGACCGCTTCGCGCAGACCGTCCGGATTGTCTTTGAGGTCCAGCGCCTTGTCGGTCAGCGCAATCAGCTCGGCGGAGACGGGCACGACGCTGAGCTTGGCGTAGTAGGGGCCGTACAGAAAAGGCACGACGGTGTAGAACGTCTCGCCGAGGATGTGGGTCATCGGGTGCCCGCCGAGACTTCTCAGTGTGCCACTTTCGCCCCCTGCAGACTCGATCACCGACTCAATGCCGCGCAGGACGGCAGACAACGCACGTTTCATGCCCGGAGCCTTGTCGGTCGTTTTGGCCAGCAACTTCAAGGTCTTCAGGAAGGCCTTGGGGTCCTTGGCGGTAAAGGCCTTGGCGTTTTGCATGACGAAATCCTGAGTGGTTGCCTCTGCGCTGCCAGGCAAGCGCGCGCCTTCAACGCCGACCAGTTTGATGGCCAGGCCTCTGGGCGTGGATACCTTGTCGTCCAGAATGTCGCCCGGGTTGGTCGAGAAGCGCATGACGACCGGGAAGTTGCCGGGCCTGGCAAAGGCACCCTGGGCCAACGGCTCGGGCAGGTCGCCGTAGACCTGAATCTGACCGTGAAGCAAGCCGTGAGCCTTGGCGTGCACACTGCGAATGGCGTGCCCCGTGTCTTGATACGTGGTCTCGAGGATGGAATGCATGGCTTCGACCAGCTCTTTGCTGGTCTGCGCTTCATCGTCCGGAACGACTTCAAATAAGGGCTGGAAGGGTAACGGCTGGACAGTCAGGTTTTGTGTGGTCATCAGAGCATCTCGGTGGGAGGGGATCAGGGTGCCCTGGCGTCGATGCGGTTCTTGAAGACCCCTGATGCGGCAGGCTTAAGTAATGACCGGCCGATATTTTTGTCGTTCCATGAGAAATGTTGCTTCGAAAAACTGCTTCAAGGGGCCGTGATCAAGGCGTGGTGGCAGGCCGGATCGATATAACCATCTGCGTTTCACCAAGAATTACGACGAGTGCTGCGTTATGCTTCGCGCCATCGCGCCGAGGCATGTCAATGTCTGGCTGAATCTGAATTGTTACGCCTTGTGATGTTCTCAGTGTTGAACCTCATGTCTGGTTTCCGGGAGTAGTGGATGAGTCAAGCAAACAGTCATGCGGAGGCCGGAGGCGCTGCCAAGCCCATCGGACTGCTGATCGCCGCAGTCGGGGTGGTTTACGGCGACATCGGTACCAGTCCGCTGTACACCCTCAAGGAGGTGTTTCAGGGGGGGTACGGCGTGGAAGTGACCCATGATGCGATTCTCGGGGTACTGTCGCTGATCTTCTGGTCGCTGATCTGGGTGGTTTCCTTCAAATACATGGCGTTCGTCCTGCGTGCCGATAACCAGGGCGAGGGCGGCATCATGGCGCTGATGGCCCTGGCGCGGCGTGCGTCGGCCAAGCATCCCCGCCTGCAAATGATGATGGTGGTGTTCGGACTGTTCGGCGCCGCATTGTTCTACGGTGACAGCATGATCACCCCGGCAGTTTCGGTGTTGTCGGCGATGGAAGGGCTTGAACTGGCGTTCGATGGCCTCGATCACTGGATCGTGCCTATGGCGCTGGTGGTGCTGGTGGGCCTGTTTCTGATTCAGCGTCATGGCACCGCGCGCATCGGCGTGCTGTTCGGCCCGGTGATGGTGACCTGGTTTCTGGTGCTCGGTGCGCTGGGTGTCTATGGCATCATGCAGTCGCCGGAAGTGCTGAAAGCGGTCAATCCGGCATGGGGTGTGAATTTCTTCATCATCCATCCGGGCATTGGTGTGGCCATTCTGGGTGCTGTAGTGCTCGCCCTGACGGGGGCCGAGGCGCTGTATGCCGACATGGGGCACTTTGGCCGCAAGCCGATTTCACGTGCCTGGTTCATCCTCGTGCTGCCTGCGTTGCTGCTCAACTATTTCGGTCAGGGTGCGCTGGTGCTGGGCAATCCTGAAACGGTTCGTAACCCGTTCTACCTGCTGGCGCCGGGCTGGGCGCTGCTGCCACTGATCGGTCTGTCGACGATGGCAACCATCATTGCCTCGCAAGCGGTGATCTCCGGCGCCTTCTCGATGACGCTGCAGGCAATCCAGTTGGGCTACATTCCGCGCATGCACATCCAGCACACCTCCAGCGACGCGCAAGGCCAGATCTATATCGGTGCCGTCAACTGGGCGCTGATGGCGGGCGTGATTCTGCTGGTGATCGGCTTCGAATCGTCTGGCGCGCTGGCGTCTGCCTACGGCGTGGCGGTGACCGGGACCATGCTCTGCACCACCATTCTGGTGTCGACCGTCATGCTGATGCTCTGGAAATGGCCGCCATTGCTGGCCGTTCCATTGCTGATCTGCCTGCTGCTGGTGGACGGTCTGTTCTTCGCGGCCAACGTGCCGAAGATCTTCCAGGGCGGGGCCTTCCCGGTGCTGGCGGGTGCGGTGCTGTTTATTCTCATGACCACCTGGAAGCGCGGCAAGCAATTGCTCGCGGAGCGAATCGACGAGGGCGGCCTGCCATTGCCGATCTTCATCGGCAGTATTCGCGTTCAGCCGCCGCATCGGGTGCAGGGCACGGCAGTGTTCCTGACGGCGCGTTCGGATGCCGTGCCCCATGCGCTGTTGCACAATATGCTGCACAACCAGGTGTTGCACGAGCAAGTGGTGCTGTTGACGGTGGTGTATGAAGATTCGCCGCGTGTGCCGTCCGCTCAGCGTTTCGAAGTGGAATCCTATGGCGAAGGCTTCTATCGGGTGATCCTGCACTTCGGCTTTATCGATGAGCCCGATGTACCGGCTGCACTGGCCCTGTGTCACTTGCCGGAGCTGGACTTCAGTCCGATGCGCACCACGTACTTCCTCAGCCGCGAGACGGTGATCCCGTCCAAGATGGATGGCATGGCGCGTTGGCGTGAAGCGTTGTTCGCCTTCATGCTCAAGAACGCCAACGGCAACCTGCGCTTCTTCAAGCTGCCGTTCAACCGGGTGATCGAGCTGGGTACGCAAGTGGAGATGTAAACGTTGGCCGGGTTGTCCGGCAGCGCAGATAAAAAATCCCGGCAACCTCACGGTGCCGGGATTTTTTTGGGTCGCAGACTGCAGCGTTACTGAGCGGTAGTCTTGCCCTGACGCTTGTTGATCGCGTCGATCAGACGTTTGGCCAGTGCCGGGTAGTCTTCATCGAAGTGATGACCGCCTGGTAACTGAACCGCTTCGCCAACGGCGGTGGTGTCGGTGCAACCGCTGTCTTTCTTCTCTTCTACGCCGTAAACGCAGAACACCTTGGCGGCTGGCAGCTTGGCCATTTCCTGTCCGGTGGTGGCTTCCTTGCCTGCGTTACCGAGCCAGCCGTCAACGTGAATCTCGAAGCTTCCAGTGCGCGCGAAGGCCAGCAGAATGATTGCGTCAACCCGGTTCTGATCGTCTACGGCCAGGCGATTGTAGATGGCTGGCATAACGTCCGCACCGAACGAGTAGCCAGCCAGAATGAAGCGCTTGGTGCCCCATTTCTGACGGTAGTGGTTCATCAGGTCGGTGAGGTCGACGGCGGTCTGTTCCGGCGTCTTGTGTTCCCAGTAGTAGCGCAGCACATCGATGCCGACCACCGGGTAGCCCATCTTGGCCATGTCGCCAGCCACGACCTTGTCCAGGTCGCGCCATCCGCCGTCACCGGACATGAACAGCGTCACCGTGTCAGAAGGCTGGCTGGCCGGGACTTCGACCGTTGGTATGCCCAGTCCGCCGCTGTCATTCTCGCCGAGCAGCAGATGACGAAGTTCGGTATTGAGCACCTGAGGCAGCGGAATGTCGTAGTCGCTGATGCTGGTGTCGGCGTTGGTCTGGTCGCGCACGAACGCTGCGCTCGGATCATCCGGCGCGTCATTCCAGGCGGCCAGCCAGTGCCCGTGCTCAGCCTTTTGTGGCAGTGGCACGTCACAGATCTGTGGTGGCTTTTCGTCCTCTTCCACAACAGGCGGCGGGTTCGAGGCATGTTCAAGCGCAAAACCTACGGAAATGGCCTGCGCCTTGTCATCGGTCTGTCCGGCCAGCCAGCGCCAGGCCAGCGTTGCACCAGGGCCTATGCCACCGACGACCTTTGCCGGGCCGTCGAGCTTCGCCAGAGCGTCCTGGAAGGTCTTCTGCTGCAGGACGCAGTCGTCCTTGGGCAAGACCACCTGAATGATGCGTGCTGACGCATCCTTGCTCATCGCCAGCAATTGCTTGTCGGTCAACATGTCTTCAGCGGTAACGGCCAGTGCGATACGGGTCTTGATGCTGGTGGCCGGTGTTACGCTGGTCAGCGGCGCGCCACCGTCAAGGTTCGAGTGTTCCAGTGATGCGGGCGGTGCGGGGCGGGTCCAGACCCAGACTCCCAGCGCTACGATTAAAAGAACAATTACCAGAGCTGCGAGCAAAAGGCGCCAGGAGCGTCGAATCATCAGCGTTTCACCAATCCAGTCAGGCCGCCCGCAATCAGGGCGGCGGTGTCAGCCAGTGCCACGAGCGGATCAAGTCCGGCAGGCACGGCCATATAACGAGGTTCCCAGTCAGGCTGGAACTTGTCCTTGAAGCGACGCAGCCCCTGGAAGTTGTACAGCTGTTCGCCACGGCGGAAGATCATCGAACCCAGACGCTGGGTGATGGGTGCACCGCGTCGTGGCTGCAGACCCGACAAAGGCACCATGCCCAGGCTGAAGCGCGCGTAGCCCTGGGCTTTGTAATGCAGAATCAGGCCGACCATCATGAACTCCATGGTCAGCTTGGGCGCATCCGGGTGAGAGCGCATCAGGTCAAGGCTGGCCAGTTCCGGGCTGGTGGTTTCCAGCAGGTTGGAGAACGCGACCGGCTTGCCCTGAAAGTGCACGATGGCAATGCGAAAGTACTTTAGGTACTCGGTGCTGAAGCGGCCCAGGGAGAAGCCTTTTTCACGGACATTCTTGCCCGTCAGCCAGGCGTCTGAAATCACTTTCAGCTCGTCGATCGGCGCCTGGCCCGGTTCGTAGATTTCCAGCGAAAGACCGTCGCGGCCACCCCGGTTCCAGGTGTAACGCAGGTCCTTCATCTCCTTGCCCTTGGCGTCGATGTCGAAGCGCCGCAGGTCGACGCGCGCTTCTTCACCCAGCTTGATGGCGGTGAGACCGATGTCCATGTAGAACGGCAGGTTTTCTGCACGTACCTGGTAGAACACCGGACGTGCATGGTGCACGTCGCACAGATCGCGGAATTGCCAGATCAGCTCGGCACGCTGCTGTGTAGGGCCGATCGGATCGTAAAGCGCTACCAGACTGCGGCCGCGATGCGAGTACATCAGGAATGCATTGCCGGTCGGATGAAACAGGATCGCCTTGTCGCCGGTCAGCACCAGGCCGCCATCCGGCTGTTTGGATGCCTTGAGGATCTCGGCTGCCTTGTCCAGATCTGCTGCGTCGGGCAGCTTGATGACTGGCCTGGCAGTACGCAGCAACCAGGTCAGCGAAACCACCACCAGCAGTACTGCGCTGCCCAGCGCCGAACGCAGGCCGCGCGGGGCGTCTGCATCGAGGGTGAACTGCCACCACAACTGGTGACTGTAGGGCACGTCCTGATAGGCGAACAGCAGCAGCCAGATCGAGGCACCGACCACACAAATGCTGGCAATCAGGTAGACCGGCGAGAACGGCAGCTCCAGCAGGCGGCTTGGACGGTAGAACGAACGGCGGAAGGTCAGCAGCAGGCAGGCGGTCAGCAGCAGCATGCTGGCTTCTTCCCAGTCGAAGCCTTTGAGTATCGACAGCACTGCACCGACCAGCAGCAAAATAGAAGTCAGCATCCATGCGGCCGACAGTCGCCGACGCAGGCCCTGGGCAAGCAGCAGGCACAGTACGCCGACAAGACTGGCCCCGAAGTGCGATGCATCGATCAGTCGATGCGGGATCATGAAGCCGACGTTTTCCAGACGGGTATCGATTTCAGGGGTGGCACCAGAGAAGAGCAGCACCACCCCCGACAAGAAAACCAGTAGTGCCAGAATCGGTGCCGCCAGCCCTGAGGCGACGCGCATGGCCTGCCGGGTCGGCAGCAGGCGTTGGGCTTCGGTAAACAGCAGGGTAAGACAGGCCAGCAGCAGCGGCAGGATCACGTAGATCAGGCGGTACAGCAGCAGCGCAGCGGCGAGCGGGGCGGCACCCAGTTCGTTGGCAAAGGCTGCGAGCAGAATCGCTTCGAACACACCGACGCCGCCAGGCACATGGCTGAGTACGCCAGCAGCGAGGGCCAGCAGATAGATAAGGATGAATGCACCCAGCGGCGGCGCGTGCGGCAGCAGGAGGTACAGGACCATCGCTGCGGCGGCGACATCCAGCGCGGTGATCACCAGCTGGATCAGCGTCAGCTTCAAATCCGGCAGGCGCAAGGTACGACGACCGAGACGAACCAGAATATTGTGCGGGATGTCCTGTTCCGGCAGGCGGCGACGGTAGACAAACACCGCCAGCAGCAGGCTGCCGATCAAAACTGCTGTGGCGACGACAGCCAGCACGTCGACGGGAAGCTTGAGTGCCAGTGACGCGCCTGACAGGTTGCTCAACGTGGCCAGTGCAGCCAGCGGCGGCAGCGCACAACCCAGTGACAGGCTGGCGAACACGGTCATGCGGGCAATTTCGATTGCGCCTACGCCGTGGCGTGAATAAAGCCTGTAGCGCACCGAGCCACCGGACAGCATCGACAGGCCGACCGCATTGCCGATGGCAAATGAGGTGAAGCCACCGAGAAGCAGCGTCTTGATGGGCAGGTCGACATTGGCATAGCGACTGGCCGACAGTTCATAGCCCATCAGGATGATATAGCCGACGATTGCCGCGAGCAGCGCACCGCCCAAGGCGGGCAGGGGGACTGCGAACAGCGAGTCGTGCAGCGCATACCAGTCCATTTCGACCAGCATGTGGCGGCAGGCTATAAGGGCCAGGCTGAACAACAGCAGCATCACTGCCAGCCCGATGGGCTGTCGGTATTTGCTCAGCAGCTCCCGCCAGTTATGGCGCGGTGGGCTGATGGGTTGCTCTGCATCAATGGTTTCATTGGAATCGGACATGTTGTCGCGCATCAATCACTCCTTGGATCGTGCGCGACAGGATGGAGGTATGCAGCCAAGTTACCAATCCCTACGCAGAAAATATTTCAGGATGTTAGCGCGTCAACGTCTAACGAGCGAATAGCGAATCGAGCCGGGTGATGCTGTTCAGCTACGGTTCAGTCGTGATTCAGCTTAGTAACACCTATCGGCAGCGCACGCAAAAACTGTCGTAAATGCACGCATTACGTTACAGATGTGATGATAGGGTTTCAAAGGGCTTTGGAAATAGTCTTTTTTGTCAGACAGTTAGCCGTTGCCCGCACTGCTTTTTTACCGGAAACAAAAAAGGCCACTCTTTCGAGTAGCCTTTCTTGATGTTTGGTTGCGGGAGCCGGATTTGAACCGACGACCTTCGGGTTATGAGCCCGACGAGCTACCAGACTGCTCCATCCCGCGTCTGTGTGGCGGCATTCTACAGCCGAACGCCGATGTGTCAACCCTTAATCCGGAAAGCCTGCAAATGAGTAGCAGATTGTGCAGATTTTGCACGATTGGGTTCGGATGCGCAGTTTTCAGGGCTGCGCGCTTGCGTGGGGCATTATCAGGAAAACGTAAGGCCTTTGGTCAGGATTTGCCGCAGGTCGCCGGGAGCGATCTATATCTGCGCGAGGCGTGGTCCATGTCCAGGCCTTGGAAGGGTGCTTTTCAGGCGCGCACAAAAAAGGCCACTCTTTCGAGTAGCCTTTCTTGATGTTTGGTTGCGGGAGCCGGATTTGAACCGACGACCTTCGGGTTATGAGCCCGACGAGCTACCAGACTGCTCCATCCCGCGTCTGTGTGGCGGCATTCTACAGAGAGATGGCGAGGTGTCAATGGTTAGTTTTAAAAAAGTGCTTTTTCTTCAAATGCTTAGCGGATCCAAATGATCGGTCTGCACGGCATCGGCGCTTGCATGACGGGGCTTTGCGGCTTTTTCGGTCATGCGTGATGGGCTTTTGACTACTTTTCATGGCGGCCTTTCGCATCATTGGATGTTACTTGGCGGTACGAATGAGATACTGCGCGGCCATTGATTGCAAAATCCCATCAGGTCATGACGCAGCGCAAAATCATCCACATCGACTGTGACTGCTTTTATGCAGCCATTGAAATGCGTGACGAGCCCGACCTCGCTGGCAAGCCGCTGGCGGTAGGCGGCTCTGCGGAGCGGCGCGGGGTGATTGCGACCTGTAATTACGAGGCGCGCGCCTATGGGGTGCGTTCGGCCATGTCGTCCCGGCATGCGCTCAAACTCTGCCCGGACCTGACCATCGTCAAGCCGCGCATGGATGCTTATAAAGAAGCATCGCGGGAAATCCACACGATCTTTCGCGATTACACCGACCTTATAGAGCCGTTGTCTCTGGATGAGGCCTTTCTGGATGTGTCCGAGGCCGGGCATTTTTCCGGCAGTGCCACACGCATCGCGCAGGACATCCGTCGCAGGGTCTCGAATCAGTTGCACATCACCGTGTCGGCGGGCGTTGCGCCCAACAAGTTTCTCGCCAAGATCGCCAGCGACTGGAAAAAGCCCAACGGGTTGTTCGTCATCACACCGGATCAGGTCGAGGATTTCGTTGCTTCCTTGCCGGTCACCAAGCTTCACGGCGTCGGAAAAGTCACCGCAGACAAGCTCGGCCGGCTGGGTATCGTCGACTGCGCCGACCTGCGAAGCCGCAGCAAGCTCGCGCTGGTCCGGGAATTCGGCAGCTTTGGCGAGCGCCTCTGGAGTCTGGCGCACGGGATCGATGACCGCCCCGTGCAGAATGACAGCCGACGTCAGTCAGTCAGCGTTGAAAATACCTACGACACGGATCTGCCCGATCTGGCGGCCTGCCTGGAAAAGCTGCCGGACCTGCTGGAAACGTTGAGTGGCCGCATGGCCAGAATGGAAGGGCAGTACCGGCCCGGCAAGCCGTTCGTCAAAGTGAAGTTTCACGACTTTACGCAGACGACTCTGGAGCAGTCCGGAGCCGGCAGGGATCTGGGCAGCTATGAACAGTTGCTGGCTCAGGCGTTCGCCCGTGGTGGCAAGCCGGTCCGCTTGCTGGGCATAGGCGTACGTTTGCACGATCTGCGTGCAGCCCATGAGCAACTGGAATTGTTCTCTCGATAATGACTGGCCGCGGTTATACGCCGCGGCCTTTCATGTTACGGGCTCTTGCTACTGACTCTGGGCAGGAACGGCGACCAGACGGCCAGCGTCTCTGGCGAGAGACTTGAGAAACTCACCCTGCAACTGCGGATCGTTGCGCGTCAGTTCGATCAGGCTCTGTTCCAGCTCGCTGGCTTCTTCTTCCAGCCCCATGTCAGAAAGACGTTTGACGCGATGCACCCATTGGCTGACCTCGTCATCTTCCAGGTCGTCGTAGATCAGGGCGTGCGCCTCCAGCAACTTGCCGCGTAGCGAATGGCTGATTGGCAAACTGGCGTTCGCGTGCGCGCTGTCCTGATCGTCTTCGACATTGATATAGATGCGCGTGATGCGGCTCAGGTCCTGTTCCGCAAACGGGCTGTCCAGCAGGTTCAGGCGCAGGATGCCGTTGCGGTCAGTGCTCATTTCGTGAGTTTCATTGCCAGCCTTGACCATCACCGGGCGTTCATTCCAGGGCAGGGTGGAGTTCTCGATCCGCTTGTCCTTCTGAACCTCGTCGATGCTCGCCAGATTCTGCTCGGCGCGACCGTGGGACGGGGCATTCATGAACGGGTTCAGACCTGCCACGCCATAGTGAATCCAGTCCTTGGTCATGCTTTCCGGCAAATTGCCCAGCGCAAACACGTTGACCACGTTGGCCCCGACACCTGCGACAACCGCTATCGCGCCGAGCGGGATCTCGTAGACCTCCCGCCACGGTTGGTAAGGCGTGTAGCGGTCATAGTGTCGAGTGACTTCAAAGTCGGTGACCTCGAACGATTTGTGCTCGTGAATCCGCACGCGGCGTTGCGGCAACTCCAGTGTCTTGGGTTCGCCGATATCGACTTGCAGGGTATGTTCGAGCAGTTTGCGTTCAACTCGCTCCTCGTGCTCGCTGCGCTGAGAGAGCTGGTTGGCACAGCCGCCGACGAGAAATGAGCCGCACAGAACGGCGCTGCCGAGGCTTAGGGTGCTTCGTTTGAGCATGGGATCTCTGATGCGGATTGGGCGAGTGAAGAGCGGCGCACCTGCTAACAGGTGCGCCTTTTGACTCAGCGGTTCACTTTGCCCTGGATGAACGACAGCACGTCCGCGACTGCAATGGCTTGCGGTTGCGATTCGGTACGGCTCTTGTATTCCAGATTGCCTTCGGCCAGGCCTCGGTCGCTCACCACGATGCGGTGCGGGATACCGATCAGTTCCATGTCGGCGAACTTGATGCCTGGGCTGGTCTTCTTGTCGCGGTCGTCGAGCAATACTTCAAAACCGGCAGCCGTCAGGTCGGCGTACAGTTTGTCCGTCGCTTCACGAACGGCGTCTGTCTCGTAGCGCAGCGGAACCAGCGCAATCTGGAACGGTGCGAGGGTGTCGTTCCAGATGATGCCGTTTTCGTCGCTGTTCTGTTCGATGGCAGCCGCCACCACCCGGGAAACACCGATGCCGTAGCAACCCATCGCCAGATTGACCGGCTTGCCGTTCTCACCCAGCACCTGGCACTTCATCGCTTCGCTGTACTTGGTGCCCAGCTGAAAGATGTGACCCACTTCGATGCCGCGCTTGATTTCCAGCGTGCCTTTGCCATCCGGGCTTGGATCGCCCGCAACCACGTTACGCAGGTCGGCGACGGTCGGCACCGGCAGATCGCGCTCCCAGTTGACGCCGAAGTAGTGCTTGTCGTCGATGTTGGCACCCACGCTGAAGTCGCTCATCAGCTCGACAGAGCGGTCGATGATGCACGGCAGTGGCAGGTTCAATGGGCCCAGCGAGCCCGCGCCTGCGCCGATGGAGTCGCGCAGTTCGGCTTCGGACGCCATGACCAGCGGGCTGGCGACCTGTTCCAGCTGGCTGGCCTTGATTTCATTGAGCTCGTGATCGCCGCGGATGATCAGGGCGATCAGCTTGCCTTCTTCGGCCGCATGGACCACCAGAGTCTTGACGGTTTTCTCGATGGGCAGACCGAAACCCTCGACCAGTTGGGCGATGGTTTTGGCGTTTGGAGTGTCGATCAGACGCAATTCTTCAGTAGCGGCCGGACGAGTCTTTTCGCGAGGCACCGCTTCGGCTTTTTCGATGTTGGCTGCGTAATCGGAGCCATCGCTGAACACGATATCGTCTTCGCCGGATTCGGCCAGTACGTGGAATTCGTGCGAGCCTGCGCCACCAATCGAGCCGTTATCCGCTTCGACCGGGCGGAATTTGAGGCCCAGGCGGGTGAAGATGTTGCTGTACGCCAGATGCATGCGGTCGTAGGTGACCTGCAGCGATTCGTGATCGGCGTGGAACGAGTAAGCGTCTTTCATGACGAACTCGCGTCCACGCATCAGGCCGAAGCGTGGGCGGATCTCGTCACGGAATTTGGTCTGGATCTGGTACAGATTGATTGGCAGCTGTTTATAGCTGTTGAGCTCATTGCGTGCCAGATCGGTGATGACTTCTTCGTGGGTCGGGCCCAGGCAGAACTCACGGTTGTGGCGGTCGACCAGACGCATCAGCTCCGGGCCATACTGCTCCCAGCGTCCGGATTCCTGCCACAGCTCTGCGGGTTGAATGCCGGGCATCAAGATTTCGAGTGCGCCTGCGGCGTCCATTTCTTCACGAACAATGGCTTCGACCTTGCGCAGCACGCGCAGGCCCATGGGCAGCCAGGTGTAAAGACCGGATGCTAACTTGCGGATCATGCCGGCGCGCAGCATCAGCTGATGGCTGACCACGACCGCATCGGAAGGGGTTTCTTTCTGTGTGGCGAGCAAAAATTGACTGGTGCGCATGGTTGGCCGTTGTCGGTTGCTGAGACAGGAAATGACCTGGCATTGTACGGCGGTGTGCCGGTCGCGTACAGGGCGGGGCTGGCTTGCAGGTGGCGTCAGAGCGCTTTGATGGGAGCATGAAAAAGCCCGGCATGTGCCGGGCTTCTTCTATTAACGAGTGCTGAGTGGTGATTACAGGATCGAGATCGGGTAATCGACAATCAGGCGGAACTCGTTGACGTCGCCTTCGCCCTGGTCGGCGTTGGCGCGGTGCCATGCTTGACGCATACGGAAGGACAGGTCTTTGGCTGGGCCAGTCTGTACGACGTATTTGGCTTCAAGGTTGGTTTCGTGGTGCTCGCCGTCTGCACCGTATAGGCCAGCATAAGCGCTGCCGGTAGGTGTTTTGGTGCCGTCGATGTCAGTACCCTTGATGTAGCGGGTCATGAAGCTCAGGCCTGGAACGCCGTAAGGAGTCATGTTCAGGTCATAGCGGACCTGCCAGGATTTTTCACCCGGGCCGTTGAAGTCGGAGTACTGGATCGAGTTGTTCAGGAAGATCGAGTCGCCACCGCGGTTGTTGTCACCGATACCGATGTAGTCGAACGGGGTGTCACCGTTGATCTTCTGGAACGCCAGGGTCACGGTATGGGCAGCAAGGAACGAGTAAGCTGCGGAACCGGAGAATGCGGTGTTGCTGATCGAGCCGGCTTTGGCGCTGCCTTCGTCAACGGTGCGATAGATATTCGCATCAAATGCCAGAGACTGATCTCCACCCAGTGGCAGGGCGTAGTTCACGTTACCGTAGTATTGATCCCAAATGTCTTCCAGCTTGGCCGCATAGAATGCAACGCCCAAACTGTCGGTGATTGCATATTTGCCGCCAGCGAAGTCCGCGCTATTGGACTCAACGCCAGCATAGTTGGCAAAAATTCCGCCGTCATGGCTTGTGTCGTTCTGGCTGGTGCCGGAGTAGAAGTGGCCAGCTTCGAGATCGAGGCCAGCGATTTCACTACTTTGCAAGCTCAAACCACTTGCTGTTTGCGGAAGCAAGCGAGAGCCGCCAACTGCGAATACAGGACTAGTGGGCTGCATGTCGCCAATTTTCAGCTCTGTTTTCGAGATGCGGAACTTGACGGCGCCGCCGAGCTTGCCAAGGGAGTTTTCGTTTTCGCCGGTAGTACGGTTGAATGCCAGGTTAGTGGAACCCGAGTATGCGTCCGGAGCCCAGAGCTGCATGCCGAAATAGCCAAAAGCTTCAGCTCCAACACCGACCGTGCCTTGAGTGTAACCGGTGCTGAAATTCGCCCAGAGACCTTGGGTCCAGTCCCTCAAATCACTACTGCCGTTTTTGTTGTCACGGTTGAAATAGTAATTGCGCAACTTCAGGTCAAGCGTGCTGCCTTCCACAAAGCCCTTGGCATCAGCCTGATCGCTGACGAAAGGTGCGGCTGTTGCCATTTGGGCGCTGGCTGCCGTAACGGCCAGTGCGATTGCGCTCCACTTCATCACTCTCATCGTGATTGCTCCTTTGGTTTTTAGAAGATTTGTCTGCCGTCCCACCTGTTTTTTTATCTGGGCGGCTCTTTCTATTTTTGTCGGCGGAATCTATATCACGCTGACTTGGGTTGCTATAGCTACAGCCTTATCCTTTCAGAATCTTTACGACGCGCAGCCGAGCTAGCCTGTAGTGGCATTCTGCACATTGTCGGATCGATCAAAGTGCGGTCCGTCACGGCGTCCCTCAGGGTCGCAAGCCTTGTTTCCCTTGATGCTGTCACCCCTGTTTTCCGCCAGGGGTGTCGTGATCATATGGGTGATAAAGCAACAAGCGTGCACAAAGTTTCCGAAAATGAAAAAATTTTGTGAAAAATCAGAATCAAGATCGCTTTTTTGCTCCATCTAGCTGTTTTAAATGACTATTTTTATTTTTTGAAAATACCACTGGCTTTTCTCCGCCAAGGCTGGCTTCTGCCCCTCTCGCCCAAAAACGTTACCGTTATAGGCTTACATTGAGTAGAAAACGAATCCACCGTGTTGCTGACGCAACAGCAGTGTGTGATTTTGGTGCATTCCCCATCGGGTTCGCCTGAACCTGGAGCATTGCTATGGGTGGCGGTCATGGTGAGGCAATGAATGTTTCATTTTCATGTACGCGAGGTAGGCAATTGTAAGGCGGTGGCTCAAGGTGAGGCTGTTTTCAGCGGGATCCGCCGTCAGTCAGTGGCGTCAAATCGGTGCGGCGACTGTTGCAGTGGATGCATTCTGGTGCGCAGGTGAAGCCTTACGCGAAGCCTAGTATCCTGACTGCCTATCGCAGCACCCTGTTACCGACAGGGCAGGTGCATTCACCTGGCAATCAGGAGCTTTTTATCGTGTTCGTTCTGGATTCCCGTCTTCAACAAGACACCTTGCCGATTGGCGACTTTCCGCTATGCCGGTTACTGCTCTCCAACGACAGCCACTACCCCTGGTTCATTCTGGTGCCGCGCCGCGCAGACATCACCGAAGTCTTTCAGCTGAGTGCAGCAGACCAGATGCAGTTGTGGCAGGAGACGAGTGCGCTGGCCAAGGTGCTGAACGAGCTCTTCGATGCGGATAAAATCAATGTTGCCGCCTTGGGCAACGTAGTGAGCCAGCTGCATATGCACGTCATCGTGCGCAAACGTGACGATGCCGCCTGGCCTGCGCCCGTGTGGGGCAAGCATGCTGCCATCGCTTATACCGACGAACAGCTCTCGGCAATCCGTCGGCAGTTGAAGCCGGTACTGACAAATGATTTCCGATTTGAGGAGGAGTAATCATGAGCCTTGAAGAGCGAGTCATGGAGCTTGAAAGCCGTATGGCCTTTCAGGACGATACGATCCAGGCACTCAATGACGTGCTGGTAAAGCAGCGGCGCGAATTGGATCATCTGCAACTGCAGATGGCGGCGATGCTCAAGCGTCAGGAGGAAATGGGTAGCCAGTTCGAGACCTTCGAGGAAGATGCTCCGCCACCTCACTATTGATCGGCTGGCATAAAAAAACCGCGACTTCCGTCAGGAGGTCGCGGTTTTTTATTGCTTGAAACAATTAGCGGCGGGGCAGGGCTGCAATGACATCTTCGGCCTGCAGGCCTTTGTCGCGGTTCATCACGGAAAATTCGACGCGTTGCCCTTCGACCAGTACGCGATGACCCTCACCGCGAATGGCGCGAAAATGCACAAAAATATCGTCGCCGGAATCCCGGGAGATGAAGCCGAAACCCTTGGACGTGTTGAACCACTTTACGGTGCCGGTATCACGATTTCCCATGTCGTGGCTTTGCGGCGCGGACGAAGGGGTGTAAGACCTGTAAAAGCTGACACCCAGGTGCAGGGCGACGGCTACGATGGCGATAGCCAGGCTCACCAGAATGGCGGGTTGGCCTGCGATGCCTGGTAGAGGAACAAGCAAGGTTAGCGTTTGTACGATTACCGCAATGACAAGCAGTGCACTGACCAGATTTTGCAGATTATGACGCGGGCCTCGATTCCAGTAAGGAATGACCGGAGCGAGTATCAGGTTAAGCAGCCCTAGGAAAGCCAGGCAGATCGCGTCAGGATTTTGCAGGTAGAGAGATGCCGCTTCACTACGCAGGCTGGGTATGAAAGAGAGCAACAGGGCTGCTGCTCCCGTTACCAGGTGGACGATTTTCAACATTTTAAAAAGCTCACATGCAAGAAGGATTACAAGAAATAGCTGGTAACGCCCGGTACGCTTCTGAACAAGATGAGGCGTGATGCACGGACGCTGGGCCGGCCTATGTGCCAGCGCTGGATGACAACTCGTTGGCGACACGCCGTGTATTTAACAGCAAAGCCTGATCCTACTCAAATCAGCAATCGATAATGGTGCAGGCGCCTGTCCTGCCTTGGCATCACGCTGTCCTTTAGTGCCTCTGCAGAGGCCGAAACAGAGGGCTCTGGCGGATTTTGCTGATGATTCTTACAGGCTGGCGGGGATTTTCCGCGCCGGGTGCCCGCTGCGGCCCCGTTGGAACAGCCGTGGCATTGGTGCGAGTCGCTGTCAGCTGGCAGCATCGCACCAACGGAAAGCTGCGCCGTTCGGGTTCTCTTGATAGAGTAGTGGTCTTTACTGCTTTTCAATCCTCACTAAAAGGGCATGAAACATGGCAATCGATATTGGTATCAGTGAAGAGGATCGCAAGTCGATCGTGGACGGTCTGTCGCATCTGCTGTCGGATACTTATGTGCTTTACCTCAAGACTCACAACTTTCACTGGAATGTCAGCGGGCCGATGTTTCGCACGCTGCATTTAATGTTTGAAGAACAGTATAACGAACTGGCACTGGCGGTTGACTCTATTGCCGAGCGTATTCGTGCGTTGGGCTTCCCTGCTCCTGGCACTTATTCGACGTATGCTCGCCTGTCTTCCATCAAGGAAGAAGAAGGCGTGCCAAGTGCTGAAGATATGATCAAAAGTCTGGTGCAGGGTCAAGAGGCTGTTGTCCGTACTGCTCGTAGTATCTTTCCTCTTCTGGATAAGGTTAGCGATGAGCCGACAGCTGACCTGCTGACACAACGCATGCAGGTTCATGAGAAAACGGCCTGGATGTTGCGCTCGATGCTTGAATCGAAGTAACGGCCAGGGGCGGGTGGCTTCAAGTGCCACTCGTCCCGCTCTTCAACTGTTCCTCCCTCTCGTCACCTGCCTTCATTGCGCAATCACTCGGGCAGCTCAAGGCCCGAATGTCCTGCGCTGCGCTGCAGTTCTCCTCGTTTTCTTCATAGTCCCTTCAAGGTTAAACGATATTCCGCTATTTTCTGTTGCCATCTCCTACAGTGATAAGGTGTAGGGGCTTCTGGCTATAAAATCGCCAATCATGTTTTATACATCGGGACATTTATTTGTTTTTGAATATTTCTTTTGGTGTTTAAAACTCAATGATTTGAAGGTGGCGGTTATGGTGTTACGAAGTGCTGAGCGAGAGCTTAAGTTGTTACATCGAGAGGTGGAAATACGCCATGATCCTTTTGTCGAGGATTTCAATATGACGCTGGCGCAGCCACATTCCAAATCCGTTCGGCTTAACGGTCTGGCGACGTGCCTGCGTCTTGAGAACGTGTACTGGAACATTCTTTCAGGTATCGCCAGTTCCAATGAATGCTCTGTTAATGCGGTATCGTCCTACATTGATCGGGAGGTTCACTTACGGTACGGGGGGGTAAAGAATTTCAGTGGCCTGATTCGTGTTGTCTGTGTGGCGCATCTTTTGAAGGGCGACTGCCTGGAAAATTCCCACGTCTAGCTTGGTTTTATCCTTATTTCTGCGGGCTCGCTCAGGCGTGCCTGCGCTTTCCCCCGCAGCGCGAGTGAACAGCGCGGCTGCGCGGGGTGGTCACAACCTTATCCGGTCGTTAATGGGGTCGTTCGGCTGCACTGTGCCAATTAACTCTATATAATCCTCCGTCTTGCTAGCGGGCGTGACTCTGCGTGGGCCAGGGCTGGCTTTAGCCTTGTGCCGGTGCCTTGTACCACTGAGCGCAAGCCAGGAGCGAAATCGCCACCGAATTCGAATTACGAGAAGTGAAAACACCATCATGATGCGCAGCCATTATTGCGGCCAACTGAACGAAAGTCTGGAAGGCCAGGAAATTACCCTTTGCGGATGGGTCCACCGTCGTCGTGACCACGGGGGCGTTATCTTCCTCGATATCCGCGACCGTGAAGGCATGGCTCAAGTCGTGTTCGACCCTGATCGTGCCGACAGTTTCGCAGCCGCCGACCGTGTGCGCAGCGAGTACGTGGTCAAGGTCGTGGGCAAGGTTCGTGCTCGTCCGGCAGGTGCCGTGAACGCGAACATGGCGTCTGGCGCCATCGAGGTTCTGGGTTACGAGCTCGAGGTGTTGAACGAGTCCGAAACGCCGCCGTTCCCGCTGAATGAGTACTCCGACGTCGGCGAGGAAACACGCCTGCGTTATCGCTTCATCGACCTGCGCCGTCCGGAGATGGCCGAGAAGCTGCGTCTGCGTTCGCGCATCACGACCAGTATCCGTCGCTACCTGGATGACAACGGTTTCCTCGACGTCGAGACGCCGATCCTGACCCGCGCTACACCGGAAGGCGCTCGCGACTATCTGGTTCCAAGCCGTACACACCCGGGCAGCTTCTTCGCTCTGCCGCAATCGCCTCAGCTGTTCAAGCAACTGCTGATGGTGGCCGGCTTCGACCGTTACTACCAGATCGCCAAGTGCTTCCGCGACGAGGACCTGCGTGCCGACCGTCAGCCGGAATTCACCCAGATCGACATCGAAACCAGCTTCCTCAATGAAGAGGACATCATCGGTCTGACCGAGAAGATGGTTCGTCAGCTGTTCAAGGAAGTCCTGGACCTGGAGTTCGGTGATTTCCCGCACATGACTTTCGAAGAGGCCATGCGCCGCTACGGTTCCGACAAGCCGGACCTGCGTAACCCGCTGGAACTGGTGGATGTTGCCGATCAGCTCACCGGCGTGGAATTCAAGGTGTTCAGCGGCCCGGCCAACGACCCCAAGGGGCGCGTTGCCGCACTGCGTGTACCGGGCGCCGCCAGCATGGCGCGCAGCCAGATCGACGACTACACCAAGTTCGTCAGCATCTATGGTGCCAAGGGGCTGGCCTACATCAAGGTCAACGAGCGCGCGAAGGGGCCGGAAGGCTTGCAGTCGCCGATCGTCAAGTTCATCCCGGAAGACAATCTGAACGTCATCCTCGATCGCGTTGGTGCGGTTGATGGCGACATCGTTTTCTTCGGTGCGGACAAGTTCAAGATCGTCAGCGAGGCCCTTGGCGCGCTGCGTATCAAGATCGGTAATGACCTCAAGCTGCACACTTGCGAGTGGGCACCGATGTGGGTCGTTGACTTCCCGATGTTCGAAGAAAACGACGACGGCAGCTTCACCGCGTTGCACCACCCCTTCACCGCACCCAAGTGCACGCCTGAAGAGCTGGAAGCCAACCCGGCGACCGCGCTGTCCCGTGCCTATGACATGGTGCTCAACGGCACCGAGCTGGGCGGCGGTTCGATCCGTATCCATCGCAAGGAAATGCAACAGGCGGTCTTCCGTCTGCTGGGCATTGCCGAAGACGAGCAGCAGGAGAAGTTCGGCTTCCTGCTCGATGCCTTGAAATACGGCGCGCCACCGCACGGTGGTCTGGCTTTCGGTCTGGACCGTCTGGTGATGCTGATGACCGGCGCGCAATCGATTCGCGAAGTGATCGCGTTCCCGAAAACCCAGAGCGCGGCCGATGTCATGACCCAGGCGCCTGGCGTTGTCGATGCCAAAGCGTTGCGCGAGCTGCACATCCGTCTGCGCGAGCAGCCGAAGGCCGAGTGATGCCGGGCAGGGCGTATCGTCGATACGCCCTGTATCTGCCCTTATTGAGTGAAGCTTTTTGCCCGGGCTGTTCGGGGCGAAAGGTGAAGGTGTTTCAAAAAGAATCTGGAGCGAAAAATGGCAGGTCATTCTAAGTGGGCGAACATCAAGCACCGCAAAGAGCGTCAGGATGCCAAAAAAGGCAAGATTTTCACCAAGTGGATCCGTGAGCTGACCGTTGCTGCACGTCAGGGCGGCGGTGACCCTGGTTCCAACCCGCGTCTGCGTCTGGCGCTGGACAAGGCGCTTGGTGCGAACATGACCCGTGACACCATTGATCGTGCGGTGGCGCGAGGGGTAGGGGCATCCGACGGTGATGATGTCGAGGAGCTGGGTTACGAGGGCTACGGTCCGGGCGGCGTAGCGATAATGGTCGAAACCATGACCGACAACCGCAACCGTACCGCGGCGGCTGTGCGCCACGCATTTACCAAATGCGGCGGCAATCTCGGCACCGACGGCTCTGTTGCCTACCTGTTCGATCGCAAGGGCCAGATATCCTTCGCTGCCGGTGTCGATGAGGATTCGCTGATCGAGGCTGCCATGGAGGCCGATGCAGACGATGTCGTGACCAACGAAGACGGCTCGATCGATGTGTTCACATCGTTCTCCGGGTTTTACGCGGTGCGTAACGCATTGGAGGCTACGGGCTTCAAGGCGGCAGATGCAGAAATCGTCATGCTGCCGACCACCAGCGCCGTGCTTGATCTGGAAACCGCTGAAAAGGTGCTCAAGCTGATTGATATGCTCGAAGACCTGGATGACGTGCAGAACGTCTATTCAAACGCGGAAATCCCGGACGAAGTGATGGAGCAGCTGGGCTGATCGCTCACCGGTAACACCAGGTCGGAAGCCGGGGGAACGAAGCTGTGAGCAACACGCAGCTATCGGCCCCCGGCTTCTGCCTTTATGCTGCACCTATTGTTTTGCGTGACCTCCTCAAGCTGCAGGCGTTATGACTCTTATTCTTGGTATCGATCCCGGTTCGCGAATTACCGGCTATGGTGTGGTACGCGACACCGGGCGCGGCTGTGTCTATGTCGCGTCGGGCTGTATCCGCACTGGCAGCGGCGAGCTGCACGAGCGTTTGCAGATCGTTTATCGCGGTGTGCGGGAGGTCATCAAGACCTACGGACCGGTGACGATGGGTATCGAAAAGGTGTTCATGGCGCGTAACGCCGATTCGGCATTGAAGCTGGGGCAGGCCAGGGGCGCGGCCATCGTGGCGGGTGCCGAAGAAGCGCTGGAAATTGCCGAATACACCGCAACCCAGGTCAAGCAGGCCGTTGCAGGAACCGGCGGTGCCAATAAAGAACAGGTGATGATGATGGTCATGCACCTGCTCAAGCTGACCCAGAAACCGCAAATCGATGCGTCCGATGCCCTTGCCATCGCGCTGTGCCACGCGCATACGCGCTCCAGTCTGATTCCTCACGGGTTGGGCACTGCGCGCAGTCGCGGCGGCCGCTTGCGGCTCTGACTGGCATTATGTGTCCGCCTATTTTCTATGATGACGGTGTTCAACTTCTTCGCGCGAGCGACAGGCAACACGAAAGGATCTGAAACGTGATTGGACGTTTACGCGGCTCTCTCGCCGAAAAGCAGCCTCCGCATCTGGTGCTGGATGTCAACGGTGTCGGCTATGAGGTGGAAGTGCCGATGACCACCCTGTACCGGCTGCCGCATGTTGGCGAAACGGTGACTTTGCACACCCACCTGGTGGTCCGCGAGGACGCGCACCTTTTGTACGGCTTCTACGAAAAGCGCGAACGCGAGCTGTTTCGTGAGCTGATCCGGCTCAATGGCGTCGGACCCAAGCTGGCACTGGCGCTGATGTCCGGTCTGGAAGTCGATGAGCTGGTGCGTTGCGTGCAGGCGCAGGACACATCAGCGCTGACGCGTATCCCCGGTGTGGGCAAGAAGACCGCCGAGCGGCTGCTGGTCGAGCTCAAGGACCGTTTCAAGGCCTGGGAGTCCTTGCCAGGCACCTTTACGCTGGTTTCCAATGGCCCCAACCAGGCCGAGCCTGTCGCGTCGGCAGAGTCCGATGCGGTCAGCGCACTGATTTCGCTGGGCTACAAACCTCAGGAGGCGAGCAAGGCCGTCTCCGCCATCAAGGAAAAAGATTTGAGCAGTGCGGATCTGATTCGCCGTGCGTTGAAGGGGATGGGTTAAGTGATAGACGCCGACCGCCTGATAACCGCCACTGGTGGCCGTGATCGTGATGAACAGATGGACCGCGCGATTCGGCCACTGAGCCTCGCGGACTACATCGGCCAGCCGACCGTACGCGAGCAGATGGAGTTGTTCATCCAGGCTGCCCGTGGTCGCAGCGAAGCGCTGGATCACACGCTGATCTTCGGTCCGCCCGGCCTGGGCAAGACCACGCTCGCCAACATCATCGCTCAGGAAATGGGCGTGTCGATCAAGAGCACGTCCGGCCCGGTCCTCGAACGGCCTGGCGATCTGGCAGCGATCCTGACCAATCTCGAACCCAATGACGTACTGTTCATCGACGAGATCCATCGTCTGTCGCCGATCGTCGAGGAAGTGCTGTACCCGGCAATGGAAGACTTCCAGCTCGACATCATGATCGGTGAAGGCCCGGCAGCGCGTTCGATCAAACTTGATCTGCCGCCGTTCACGCTGGTCGGCGCGACCACTCGCGCCGGCATGTTGACCAACCCGTTGCGCGATCGCTTCGGCATTGTGCAGCGACTCGAGTTTTACAACATCGCCGATCTTTCGACGATTGTCTCGCGCTCGGCAGGCATTCTGGGGCTGGTCATCGAACCGCAGGGCGCTTTCGAGATCGCCAGGCGCGCCCGTGGCACGCCGCGTATCGCCAACCGCCTGTTGCGTCGGGTGCGGGATTTTGCCGAAGTTCGTGGCAACGGGCAGATTACCCGGCAGACAGCCGACAAGGCCCTCAATCTGCTGGACGTCGACGAGCACGGCTTCGATCATCAGGACCGGCGTTTGCTGCTGACCATGATCGAAAAGTTCGACGGTGGTCCGGTGGGTATCGACAGCCTGGCAGCGGCCATCAGCGAGGAGCGTCATACCATCGAAGACGTACTCGAGCCCTATTTGATCCAGCAAGGCTATATCATGCGCACACCTCGCGGGCGTGTGGTCACCCGGCATGCGTATCTGCATTTCGGCCTGAACATCCCGTCGAGGATGGGGGAGATACCAGTGCCGGACGATTTTGGCGACGAGCCTGTGGATTTATAGCGATGGCTTGCAATTTATTTGCGGTCTCTGTGGTCACATTGCCAGTCCTGCCGCCGATACCTGTAACTAAGTGGCAAAAGGTTGAAAAACAGTTGCCTGACCCGATTGGCAACCTGAGGAGTAAGCTCTAGAGTATGCGCGCGCAAAACGGGGTTCAGTCGTTCGCACATCGCTGTCGCGTTTATTACGAGGACACCGATGCCGGCGGCATCGTCTACTACGTCAATTATCTGAAATTCATGGAGCGGGCTCGTACCGAGCGGCTACGGGAATTGGGCTTTGCCCAATCCGAACTGGCGCAGGAAAACCTTTTATTTGTCGTGCACTCCAGTGAGGCTCGTTATCACAAGCCGGCGCGGCTGGATGACGAGTTGCTCGTCAGTGCGGAAGTAACCGAATTGAATCGCGTCAGCCTGCGCTTTAAACAGCAGATCAGGCGGGCGTCGGATGCAACGCTGCTCTGTGAAGGGCAGTTCCTGGTGGCGTGTGTACGCGCCGATAGTTTTAAACCCCGGGCCATTCCCGAAGCTCTGCGAGCGGCCTTTGCCGACCAGGGCGGCGCGGGCATACATTCAGAGCAGGAGATAAAGCGTGGAAGCTAACGTCGTCGACCATTCCTCCATGTGGAGTTTGGTCAGCAATGCCAGCATTGTTGTTCAGTTGGTAATGCTGATTCTGGTAGCTGCTTCGGTCACTTCGTGGATCGTGATTTTTCAGCGCAGCAACATGCTGCGCGCAGGCCGACGTGCACTGGACAGCTTTGAAGAGCGTTTCTGGTCGGGTATCGATCTGTCCAAACTGTACCGTCAGGCGGGCAGCAATCCCGATCCGGACTCGGGCGTCGAGCAGATCTTCCGTGCCGGTTTCAAGGAGTTTTCGCGCCTGCGTCAGCAGTCCGGCGTCGATCCTGATGCGGTCATGGAAGGTGTGGCGCGCGCCATGCGTGTTGCCATCTCCCGCGAGGAAGAGAAGCTCGAAGCGGGTCTGCCATATCTGGCGACCGTGGGTTCTACCAGCCCTTATGTCGGTCTGTTCGGTACTGTCTGGGGGATCATGAACTCCTTCCGCGGTCTGGCGACGGCGCAGCAGGCAACGCTGGCGACCGTGGCACCGGGCATTGCCGAAGCACTGATTGCAACGGCCATCGGCCTGTTTGCAGCCATTCCGGCCGTTATTGCCTATAACCGTTTCGCTGCGCGCAGTGAGACCTTGATCAGCCGTTACTACACGTTCGCTGACGAGTTCCAGGCCATCCTGCACCGTAAAGTGCACACCAGCGAAGAGTGAGCAGGTAATTCCCCATGGCTTTAATCGCTCGAGATCGTCGCAGAAAACGCAAGCCGGTCGCCGAAATGAACGTAGTGCCCTACATCGACGTGATGCTGGTGTTGCTCGTGATTTTCATGGTGACGGCTCCCATGATCAACCAGGGCGTGAAAGTCGACTTGCCCAAGGTCTCCAGCGAGGCTTTGCCGCAAGACAACAACAATCAGGTCCTGACCATTTCGATCAAGGCTGACAAGACCTATTACTGGAACCTTGGCAGCGAAGTCGATACCGACAAGCAGATGGACAAGGCAATGACCCTGCCACAGCTGACTGCCGCAGTGACCAAGATCGTCGCTGCCGGTCGTGATGCAGGCAAGCAGACGCAGGTTTTCATTCGTGGTGACAAGACCGTCGATTACGGCTCGGTCATGGGCACGATGGGCGGGCTGCAGAAGGCTGGGGTCGGGAACGTTGGCTTGATTACCGAGGCACCCTGATGCAGCCGATTCGAGAGCCGTCCGCCTCGGAAAGCTACTTCTGGCCCAGTGTCTGGGCCGTGGCATTGCATATTCTGATCTTTGGCATGCTGTTCGTCAGCTTTGCCATGACTCCGGATCTGCCCGAAGCCAAGCCTATCGTTCAGGCAACGCTCTATCAGCTCAAGTCCAAGAGCCAGGCCACTACCCAGACCAACCAGAAGATTGCCGGTGAGGCGAAGAAAACCGCTGCGCGACAAACCGAAGTCGAACAGCTGGAGCAGAAAAAGATCGAGCAGCAAAAACAGGAAGCTGTAAAAGCTGCGGAACAAAAGAAAGAAGAGGCTGCTCAAAAAGCCGAAGAGCAGAAAGCTGCCGACGAAGCCAAAAAGGCCGAACAGAAAGCAGAGGAGGCCAAAAAGGCTGACGATGCCAAGAAAGCCGATGAAGCCAAGAAGGTTGCCGACGCCAAAAAGCTTGAAGAGAAGCAGCAGGCTGATATAGCCAAGAAAAAGGCCGAAGAAGAGGCGAAGAAAAAAGCCGAAGAAGACGCCAAGAAAGCTGCTGCCGAGGAAGCCAAGAAACAGGCTGCTGATGAGGCCAAGAAAAAGGCCGCAGAAGACGCCAAGAAAAAGGCTGCCGAGGACGCGAAGAAAAAAGCCGCTGCCGATTCCGCCAAGAAGGCGCAGGAAGCAGCCCGTAAATCCGCTGAAGACAAGAAGGCGCAGGCATTGGCCGATTTGCTCTCCGACAAACCGGAGCGGCAACAGGCTTTGGCTGACGAGCGAGGCGATGAAACGGCTGGCAGTTTCGATGACCTGATTCGTGTCAGGGCTTCCGAAGGCTGGAGTCGTCCACCATCGGCACGTAACAACATGTCGGTAACGTTGCAGATCGGGATGTTGCCCGACGGTACGATTGCCTCTGTATCGATTGCCAAATCCAGTGGTGACGGACCGTTTGACAGCTCTGCGGTTGCTGCGGTGAAGAACATTGGACGTTTGACAGAAATGCAGGGTCTGAAGCCGGCTGACTTCGCGCCCTATCGTTCATTCAAGATGACATTCACACCTGGAGATCTAGCCTTGTGATCAACCTTTTTCGAGGACTGCTGGTCGTTCTCTGTTTCGCATCCGCAATGGTGTCGGCAGAAGAAAAGAACATTCTGGTCACCAGCGGCAGTGACCGTGCAGCGCCCATCGCTGTTGTGCCTTTCGGATGGCAGGGCGGTAACGTTCTGCCTGAAGACATGGCCGAAATCATAAGCAACGATCTGCGCAACTCCGGCTACTACGCGCCGATCCCGAAGCAGAACATGATCAGCTTGCCGACCCAGGCCAGCGAAGTCATTTTCCGTGACTGGAAAGCGCTGGGTGCCCAGTACGTCATGGTCGGCAACATCACGCCTGCCGGCGGACGTCTGCAGATCCAGTACGCACTGTTCAACGTCGCTACCGAGCAGCAGGTACTGACCGGCAACGTATCGGGTACCAATGACCAGCTGCGTGACATGGCGCATTACATTGCCGACCAGTCGTTCGAGAAGCTCACCGGTATCAAGGGTGCGTTTTCCACTCGTATGCTCTACGTGACGGCCGAACGCTTCTCGGAAAACAACACGCGTTACACCCTGCAGCGTTCGGATTACGACGGTGCTCGTGCGGTAACCCTGTTGCAATCCCGTGAGCCAATCCTGTCGCCGCGTTTCGCGCCGGACGGCAAGCGTATTGCCTATGTCTCGTTCGAACAGAAGCGTCCACGCATCTTTGTTCAGCACATCGATACCGGTCGTCGCGAACAGATCACCAACTTCGAAGGCCTGAACGGTGCGCCTGCCTGGTCGCCGGATGGCAGCAAGCTGGCGTTCGTGCTGTCCAAGGACGGCAACCCGGAGATCTATGTAATCAATCTGGCGTCGCGTCAATTGAGCCGCGTCACCAACGATTCTTCGATTGATACTGAACCTTTCTTCGGTAAGGACGGGTCTACGCTATACTTCACGTCGGACCGTGGCGGCAAGCCACAGATCTACAAGACCAATATCAATGGCGGCGGTGCCGAACGCGTGACGTTCGTGGGTAACTACAACGCCAACCCGAAATTGTCAGCCGATGAAAAGACGCTGGTAATGATTCACCGGCAGGACGGCTTCACTAATTTCAAGGTGGCAGTGCAGGATTTGGCCCGCGGTAGCGTAAAAATCCTCACAGATAGCAACCTTGATGAGTCGCCTACTGTTGCGCCCAACGGCACCATGGTAATCTACGCCACCCGCCAGCAGGGCCGGGGAGTCTTGATGCTCGTGTCCATTAACGGACGCGTAAGGCTCCCGCTTCCTACCGCTCAAGGCGAAGTCAGAGAACCTTCCTGGTCCCCTTACCTGAACTGACGCGGCGCTACACGATTTGCTTAACACACTGGGGTTCATTAGGAGTTTCAAGATGGAAATGCTGAAGTTTGGTAAATTTGCTGCGCTGGCTCTGGCCATGGCCGTAGCTGTAGGTTGCTCGTCCAAAGGCGGCGACAATGCCGGTGCAGGCGGTGCTGCTGTTGATCCTAACGCTGGTTACGGCGCCAACTCGGGTGCTGTTGACGGCTCCCTGAGCGAAGAAGCTGCTCTGCGCGCAATCACCACCTTCTACTTCGAATACGACAGTTCGGACCTGAAGCCAGAAGCCATGCGCTCCCTGGACGTGCACGCCAAAGACCTGAAAGCTAACGGCGCTCGCGTTGTTCTGGAAGGCAACACCGACGAACGTGGTACTCGCGAGTACAACATGGCACTGGGCGAGCGTCGTGCGAAAGCCGTTCAGCGCTACCTGGTACTGCAAGGTGTTTCCCCAGCTCAGCTGGAACTGGTTTCCTACGGCGAAGAGCGTCCAGTTGCTACCGGCAACGACGAGCAGTCCTGGGCTCAAAACCGTCGCGTCGAACTGCGTAAGTAATTTGACATGCGAACGTGCCGACGTGCTCTAACCGTTTTGGCCCTCGCCCTTCCGCTTTCAGCGTTGGGTGCGGCACCTGTGGTCGATAACAATTCTGGCTCTGGCAGCAGCAGTTATCCGCCAGCGGGTTATGGCACGTCCGGCGCCTATGCCGGGGGAGGGGTTACGGCCCCTGCCTCGGCACAAGGTCAGCTGTTCATGCAGCTGCAGCAAATGCAGGACGAAATCGCGCGTTTGCGCGGTGTTGTCGAGGTCCAGCAAAATGATATCCAGCGCATGAAGCAGGAAGCTCTGGAGCGTTATCAGGAACTCGATCAACGTATAGCCAGTGGCGCAGCCGCTCCGGCTACCAATAATTCCCAACCTGCTGGTGGCGCTATCGACGCCGGCGGGACGCCTTTGGCCTCAGCGGCTCAGCAGGCACCGGCAGCAGGCACCGAGCCTCCTGATCCGGCGAAGGAAAAGCTTTATTACGAAGCAGCTTTCGATTTGATCAAGGCAAAGGATTTCGACAAGGCCAGTCAGGCCTTCACCGCTTTCCTGCGCAAATACCCCAACAGCTCGTATGCGGGCAACGCCCAATACTGGCTGGGTGAAGTAAATCTGGCCAAAGGCGACCTTCAGGGCGCTGGTCAGGCGTTCGCCAAAGTCAGTCAGCAGTATCCGAAGCATGCCAAGGTGCCTGATTCGCTCTACAAGCTGGCTGATGTCGAACGCCGTCTGGGTCACACCGATAAGGTAAAAGGCATATTGCAGCAGGTCGTTGCCCAGTATCCGGGCACTTCAGCTGCACAATTGGCGCAACGGGATCTCCAGCGCCTTTGATGTCCTGACCCGCTGATCAAGAAAGCCGCGCTAGTCGCGGCTTTTTTCGTTAGAATCTCGCACCCGAAATTCCGGTACACCTTACGCTTTTCTGGATTCCGCGATTGCCGAGTCCCTTGAAGTGCCTGACGGAGGCGGACGGCCTGTTTAGCTGTTACGCCCGTGGCTGATATGCAAGACACATTACGCATCACCGAAATCTTTCACTCGTTGCAGGGTGAAACCCGTACGGCTGGCCTGCCCACCGTATTCGTACGCCTTACCGGCTGCCCGTTGCGCTGTCAGTACTGCGACAGTGCCTACGCGTTCAGTGGCGGCACTATTCAGACGCTGGACGACATCCTTGGACAAGTGGCCTCCTATCGCCCTCGTTATGTCTGCGTCACCGGTGGCGAACCTCTCGCCCAGCCCAATGCCATTCCGTTGCTGAAGCGTCTTTGCGATGCAGGCTATGAAGTGTCTCTGGAGACCAGTGGTGCCCTGGATATCTCGGCGGTGGACCCTCGTGTCAGTCGCGTAGTAGACCTCAAGACCCCAGGGTCAAAAGAAGTCTCGCGTAATCGCTACGAGAACATGGAACTGCTGACGGCCAATGATCAAGTTAAATTCGTGATCTGTTCGCGCGAGGATTATGACTGGGCCGTTTCCAAGCTGATTCAGTACGGTCTTGATCGTCGTGCGGGCGAAGTTCTGTTCTCGGCCAGCCACCACGAGCTCAAGGGCCGTGATCTGGCGGACTGGATCGTGGCTGATAACCTGCCGGTACGCCTGCAGATGCAGTTGCATAAAATTCTTTGGGATGACGAGCCGGGGCGCTGATATGAGTGAATTGACCAAGACTGAAAAAAGAGCCGTGATCCTCCTGTCTGGTGGTTTGGACTCTGCGACCGTCGTAGCCATGGCACGCGCCGAGGGTTACACCTGTTACACCATGAGCTTCGATTACGGCCAGCGTCATCGCGCCGAGCTGGATGCCGCTGCACGCGTTGCCGGTGATCTCGGTGCCGTGGAGCACAAGGTCATCGGCCTGAACCTCAACGGTATAGGTGGCTCGGCATTGACCGACAGCTCGATTGCCGTGCCTGAGTCGCCTTCTGAAGGCATTCCGGTCACCTACGTACCGGCACGCAACACCGTCTTCCTGTCGCTCGCCCTGGGCTGGGCAGAGGTCCTGGGCGCGCGGGATATCTTCATTGGCGTCAATGCCGTGGATTATTCGGGTTATCCGGATTGCCGTCCCGAGTTTGTCGAGTCATTCGAGCGCATGGCCAATCTGGCTACCAAGGCCGGTGTGGAAGGGCAGGGCTTCACCATCAGGGCGCCGCTGCAGAATCTGAGCAAGTCGGACATCGTCAAGGCAGGCACTGCGTTGGGAGTCGATTACTCGCTGACGGTTTCCTGCTACCAGGCTGACGACCAGGGTCGTGCCTGTGGCAAATGCGACAGCTGCCGTTTGCGCGCAGAGGGCTTTACCGCCGCCGGTATCGCAGACCCGACTCGCTATTTTTAAAGTTTTTTAAAAAAAGGTGTTGAATTACTCATAAAAATCAGTAATATACGCGCCACACAACAGAGGGTCGTTAGCTCAGTTGGTAGAGCAGTTGGCTTTTAACCAATTGGTCGTAGGTTCGAATCCCACACGACCCACCATTTCGAAAATCTGGAAGGCCCATGAAAATGCGGATTTCCAGGTTTTTTTTTGCCTTGCAGATTATCCGGCCTGAGGTGGGGTAGCTGATTGGGCTTCCGTCACGGCATTTCAGCTGATCGGCGGGGTCGTAAGCAGGGCGCCCAGTGGCCTTAGGCTGAGCTTTCTCAAAGCCGAGCTGGCCCAGATCGAGCTTGGCGACATACAGGTCGATAACCCGTACGAGGTTATCTTCAGGGATCAGTTCCTCCAGCGAGACCGGGAACAGGCTGGTCTGGCAACGGGACTCTCCTTGTATGTAGGCCATAACGGAGTGAATCGCCCCGGATTTTCTAGACACCTTGCAAGCTCATTGCGTAACGTTTTTCGAACTCTACCGGTGACAGCTGATTGTTGAAACCATGGCGGCGTTTTGGGCTGTAGAACATCTCGATGTAATCGAACACATCACTACGAGCATCTTGCCGTGAGGTGTAGATTTTCCGCTTGATTCGTTCCCGTTTCAGAAGCTGGAAAAAGCTCTCAGCCACGGCGTTGTCATGACAATTGCCTCGGCGGCTCATGCTGGCAACCAAATTGTTTGCCTTCAAAAAACTGCCCCAATCGGAGCTGCTGTACTGGCTGCCCTGGTCGGAGTGAACCATCACCTCTTGTTTCGGTTTTCGCCTCCAAACCGCCATCAATAACGCATCAATGGCCAAATCACTGGTCATCTGCGACTTCATTGACCAGCCAACGACCTGACGAGAAAACAGATCCAGCACCACCGCCAAATACAGCCAGCCTTCATACGTACGAATGTAGGTGATGTCGGTGACCCAAACCTTGTTGGGTTCCACGACATCGAACTCGCGCTTCAGTAATTTGGGTGAGGCGACCGCTGGCTTACCGCCGTACTTTCCAGGGCGACGTCGATACCCTGTCTGAGGGCGCAGACCTTCAAGACGCATCAACCTCGCCACACGATGCCGACCACAATCTTCACCGACCTCGCGCAGGTCTTCATGGATTTTGCGATAACCATAAACTCCGCCGCTCTCCAGCTACGAGTGCTTGATCAAACCCAGCAATCGCTGGTCGTCTTTAGCGCTTGCAGATTGCGACTCAGACAACCAAGCGTAATAACCACTGGGATGGACTTTCAGCGTCAGGCAAAGCCGTCGAATGGAGTAGTCGCCCGCGCGCTGCTTGATAAAGGCGTACTTCGGCCGCACTCCTTGGCAAAGTACGCGGCGGCCTTTTTTAAGATGTCTCGCTCTTCAGTGACCCGCTTGAGTTCCGCTCGCAGACGACGCAGTTCAGCGTGCTGATCATCGTCTTGCTGCCGTTCTACCTGAGGTTTGCTGTAGCGCTTTATCCAGGCATAGAGGCTATGCGGCGACACGCCAAGACGCGCCGCCACATCAGCGACAGGCAGCTTCTTTTCGGTCACTTGATTGACCGCTTGGATTTTGAATTCTTCGGGATAACGTGGGTTGCTCATGGCACCTCCTGATTGGCCTCAGTTTAAGGCATGGAGGTGTCTACGAAACCCGGGGCGATTCAATATGCACTGAGCGATGCTCGCACTGCGATTGTCGGCAAAGCTTAAACCGTTCGCATTTATTCATCTTGCCAAGGTCAGATCCACAGGATCCGTGCAAGCCCCTTCCCAATCCGTTCGGGTTCCATGCCTAAAGGACAATGTCATGGCGTCAATCGATAGCAAGGCCACCATCAACTACACCGTGCGAACAGGCCCGGGAACAGTGCAGGTCGACCCATCCTCGGGTGGCGATTCAAACTGGAGCATCATCCTTCAGCCTGACGGCAAAATCCTTGTCGGTGGCGAAAGCTTCCAGACTGCCATTGGCTATCCTGGCTCGACGGGCGATGAAAGCTATGGTACGCGCGGCAGCTACACGGCGGTGCGCCTCAACGCTGACGGCAGCCTGGACAACAGCTTCGGCCAAGAGGGAATTGCCCTCGTGCCCGGCAACCTGGACCCGGAAGATTATGCTTACTACGTAATGGCGGTGCAGGCCGACGGTAAAGTGCTATCAGCACAGCCAGGGCTTGGCGGTTTGAAGGTAGAACGCTTCAACGTAGATGGCACTCTGGACACCACTTTCGGCAAAGGCGGCGCGGCTGGCCTTGATGTACCGATCGGCGCTGATGGAATGGCTATTTACGCCACAGCAGATGGCTCGGTGTACGTCAGCCTTCGCGGCACGTCCCAAGCGATCGTGTTCAAGCTGGACAGCACCGGGGCGCCGGTCGAGGATTTCGGTGCCAACGGCGCACTTCTCCTCAACCCGACGGGGCATTACGGCACCGGTAATATCGCCACCGTTGTGCAGACCGACGGCAGCTTATTGCTCGGCAGTTGGCTGTATGTGGGCGCCGACGGCCCCCACGACCCGGGCGGTCCGGTTTATGCCGTTCAGCGACTTGCAACCGACGGCAACCTGGATACCGCGTTCGGTGTGGACGGTGTGGTGTATTTTGATACTGCGCTGGGGCTGGACTACCGGGCTGCGATAACCGTGCAAGCCGATGGCAAGATCATCGTGGCCGGCGAGAGTAACGACAATAACGCCTTCAACGTACTGCGGCTGAATGCGGATGGCTCGTTCGACACCTCCTTTAGTGACGATGGCAAGCTGACGATCCAGGTGCCCCAAGGCGCGAAGAACTATGCCCACTCGGCAATCGTTCAGCCGGATGGCAAAATCCTTATCGCCGGCGACGTGATCACCCGACTGAACGCCGATGGCAGCTTGGACACCACCTTCGGCAGCCAGGACGGCCAATACCACGTGGACGGATCCAGCCAGGCCAACCACCTGATTGGCAACGACACAGCCGAGATTATCCGTGGCCTGGGCGGAGACGATGTGCTGCAAGGCGCGGGTGGCCGTGACGTGCTGGCAGGCGGGACGGGCTCAGATATTTTCTGCTTCACCCAGATCAGCGACAGCTACCGTACCGCTACCGAAACAGGCAGCGACCGGATTCTGGACTTCGACGCCTCTCAGGACCGTGTCGATCTGATTTCGTTGGGCTTTACCGGCATTGGCGATGGCCATAACGGCACGCTGGCCATCCAGGCCAACGCTGAGGGCACGCGCACATACCTGAAAAGCTTCGATGCCGACGCCAACGGACAGCGCTTCGAACTGGCGTTCGAAGGCAACCTGACGGGGCAGTTTAACAGCACCAACCTGGTGTTCACGGCCCCCACCGTCGAAGGAACGGCTGGCAAGGACGTAATCACGGGAAGCGCAATGTCGGAAGTCATCTATGGCCTGGCCGGCAACGACCGTATCGACGGCGGCAGAGGCTCGGATGTGATCATCGGAGGCGCGGGCGCCGACTTGCTGATCGGCGGCGACGACCCGAACCTTTCGGTCTCTGGCCGTAATGGCATCAATGACGCTGACGTATTCCGCTACACGGCAGCCACTGACAGCTACCGCACGGACAGCCAGAGTTTCGTGGACCTGATTGTCCGGTTCGCAAACAACAACGACAAGATAGATGTGTCGGCGCTGGGTTACACAGGGTTCGGTGACGGTACCGGCACTACACTGAAGATGGCCTATAATGCGGATCTGGACCGCACCTACCTCAAGGATGTGGAACCTGACGCTCAGGGCCATCGGTTTGAGATTGCCCTCACCGACGACTGGACCCAGGATCTGGGCAACAACGATATGATCTTTGCGCCAACCGCGCAGGTGTCGATGGTGGGTGTGGCTAGCGCGTTCACCCAATCACCAGATATGGTGTAGCTGGGCAGAACATTGATGGGGTTCTGAGCAGTGGTGAGGGTGGCTGGCGCGCCTTTGGGCTTGCTGGCTGCCGTTATCCAGGGCGACGCTATTCTGGACAACAGCCACTCCACGAACTCATAAAAGTCGTTCTAATGCCCGCCACGGCCTGATGTCGATCCAAGGGTTGCTCAGCACGAGGATTCGATATTCGCATTCACCAAAATCACGGATCCCATTTATGAGATCTCGATTTTCTTTCAGCTCATCCTTTCTGATTATGTTGTCGCTGACAGGATGCGCAGCCAGTATGGATCCTCAAAAGCGCGATCAGCTTGGAGAAAGCGCGCTTTACGGCAGTTGGCGTGCTGCAGGTGTCTTCCGGAAATCCCAACTGGTCGAACTGACGCACCTGCGCATTTGATCTGCGCAGTACGAACACATCCTGGCCGAAGGCATCGGGTAGCCGATCCTCGACCTCAGATTCATCGTCGTAAGAGATGTCATTAGTCAGTGCCTCAACGAGCCGGATACGAAGCGAGCCTAGGCAACTGAGTCGGTAAGCGGTCACATGCCCCCTTGATTGTCAGACCACCGGCCTTTCACCAGCGGAAGTCGGGGCTTGCGTGTGCGCTTTTCGGGAACTCCCTGCCACCAGGCGATGGTCTCCAATGTGCTCGGCAGGCAGGGCCGGAAGCGCTGGCAAACTTATTGAATGTTGCTCCCTCAAAGTGATCTATAACGCTGTGATTAGTTGTCCCGGCGCCGCCATTCCAGCCGTCGATCAGGTTCGCTACTCCATCCAAAAGATTCAGGAAAAGTGAAAAATGGAAAAAGAGGCTTTTTTGCAACTGCTGGCTGCCGAAGGGTTTGGAACCGTTGTTGAAGTTGAGCGCGAAGCGTTTGGAACGCTGAACTCGCATGCCCACAACTTTGAGGCGATGGCGCTGGTTCTGCACGGTAGCCTCGTCATCCATAAATCTGATGGTGATTTCACCTACAACTCAGGAGATATTTTTCACCTGGAATGTAACGAGCCCCATTCGGAAGTGTTTGGTGAGCATGGCGTACGGTACCTCGTGGGAAGAAAGTGACGACGCTGGCCTTTCAGCCTGGATTCAAGTGATGTCAGACGTACAGGAAAGACCATGTTCGAACATCTCGACCTCAACGCGCTGATCGCCGCCTACGGCTATTGGGTCATCTTCCTGGGCTGCCTGTTGGAAGGTGAAACAGTGTTGATCCTTGGCGGTATCGCTGCGCATCAGGGCACTTTGCAATTGCTGCAAGTAATCGGCTTGGCCACGTTGGGCGGTATGCTCGGCGATCAGTTGTTATTCTGGACCGGACGTTATTCCGGGGAGCGCCTGCTGCCCAGACTCAAGCGTCACCAGTCTGCCATTAGGCGGGTCGAGGGGCTCATCCAGCGCTACCCCACGACCTCGGTATTCGCTGTTCGCTTTCTCTACGGCATGCGCCTGGTGGGGCCCATGGTAATAGGTGCAAGTGGCCTGTCGCCTTGGCGTTTCGCGCTTATCAATGTGCTGAGTGCGGCAGTCTGGGCAACCCTGTTCGTCTGCGCCGGCTATTGGGCCGGAGAGGCGTTACAGCATTTACTTGGTGACCTGAAGCCGTATCGCCTGCCAATCTTCCTTTCGGTGGTAGCACTGGTGACTCTCGCGGCGTTGGTGCGGTATATGCGTCGCCGATCCAAGGCAACGCATGATTGAGGTGGCGGTGGAGTCGGCGTAACGGCAAGACGCCCTTCAGTGACGGACAGAGACCTGTCTGTATTGGAACCGCTGTCTGCGTCGGGTCCACCAAGGGGTTTTAGGCCATGAGACCCGCCATGAACCCCATTCGTAATTCTCCGTCTTTCATCCCGCCCGCTCATTCGCCTGCAACTCAAGCGCCATCGCCTGGCACTGCGCTGCATGCTGCAGTGGTCAGTCGCGACAGCAAGGCCGTAGCGCAGCTGCGCAATGAGGGCGCGCGCGCCAATAAACTGGATGCACAAGGGCACTCGCCTCTGGACGTCCTCGACACTATGCGTGATATCGACGAGCGCAGCCGTTCCAGTCTGCGCATGGCATTACTGCAGTCACTCAACCCGACTGCGCCACTGGGCTATACCAAGCCCGAGGCTCTGCACGGAACGCCCTGGGGGCTGGAAATCCTGCAGTCGGGAGCGCTCAGGGGCGGTGTCAATGATGCAAAGGGTGGAACCCAGTCTCTTGAAGGCAAGGTGTTTTTCTCTGATCGAACGCGGGAGAGTGCGAGCGCTGAAACCACTCGTGCAGACTTGCGCAGCAAGCCCAGAATCTATGCGAAAGGTGAGGGGATGCATCCCAGCAATGCTTACTCGCGCGCTCAGCAACACCGAATGGCGCAAGTGATCCTGCATGCGCTGGACAACGGCAGATCGCTCTCCACCAATGAACTCGCGCCATCGATCGAAGTGAGCAGCCCAGAGACGCTGCATATCGAAGGTGCTGCGTGGCTGCAACGTTTACTGCATGGCGGGTACATCAATAAATTAGGCGGACTCCCATTCATCAATGCCCCACTGGGCGAGCATCTGGACTCACTGAAGTTACCTGGCTCGATTGAGTTGAGAGTCGATGGGCAGGTAAAGAAGTTACAGGGTGAAGAGCTGAATCGCTTTTATCATCAGGCGGCGAGTGAACTGCAGCGTTCTCTGGAAAATGGCAAGGCCCCTTACCTGGGTTTGTTGAACAAGGGAGCCATTGTTCCACTGGTGTTCGGTTTCGAGAAAATCAACAACCTGTCTACGCATGAAATCAAATTACGCTCGAAAACCACGCAGCACTCTTATCAGGATACCGAGCACCCACTTGCCGGAAGTCCGGAGAATGGTGGGAAGCTGAAAGAAGTGGAGGTGCGTAGCCTGGGTGATTTCGCCACATTGTGCCTGGGGTGCGCGGTCAAGGGCTTTGAATTGCCTACCGACATAGTCGTGCGTGTTAAAGGCCAAAAAAGCGAAAAAGCTCAGTATCTGGACGCGCAACAAATACAGGCATTTCGGCAAAACCTGGCAGCTCAAGTGGCCGAGCAGGCAAAGGGGAAGCCTCTGGGAGCACTTCCTTTGCATCAGTTGCAGGAGATCAATTCTCGACTGCGGGCTGGCGATTTAAGTGGCTGGAGCAACGTTTGAGAACGGGCGGGCGATGCGTGCCTGACAGCATTCATCGTCCCTGCCTGGCAGCTGTGCAGTGCTCAGCACCTCACTCTTTCGGAAAGTCCGCGCCGATGCTGATGTCGCGAACCTGCTCGATCTGCTTCAAGCGTGTCTGACGATCAGCCACCACGGCGTCATATCCCCAGCTGCCCAATACAAGATGACGCGGCGCGTCGGGTTTTTGGGTCAGGGCGACCATCGCCTCTGCGGCGCGTACCGGGTCCCCGGCCTGATTGCCACTCGATTGTCTGGTCGACTCCAGACGCTTGCTGGCAGTGTCCTTGTAGTCGTCGATGCGCGATGGCGTCTGGCGCAATGAGCGTCCTGCCCAGTCGGTGCGAAACGGTCCCGGCTCTACGCACGTGACGGAAATCCCCAATGGCTTGACCTCCGCGAGCAGCGCGTCGGAAAAACCTTCGACGGCGTGCTTGGAGGCTGCGTAGTAGCCCGATCCCGGAAAGCCGATCAGGCCGGCAACCGAAGTGATATTGATGATGTGGCCGCTGCGTTGCTCACGCATGATCGGCAGCACGGCGCGGGTGACGGCGAACAGGCCAAACACGTTGGCATCAAACTGGGCACGGATTTCAGCATCCTCGCCTTCTTCGATCGAGCTCTGATAACCGTAACCCGCATTGTTGACCAGTACGTCTATTCTGCCGAACTGTTCCTTTGTGGCAGCCACGGCGGCTTCTATCTGGTCTGCCTTGCCGACGTCGAGGTCGACCACCAGTACCTGGCCTTCCGCACCCTCGGCCAGGTCTGCGACTCGCGACTTGTCCCTGGCCGTTGCCACGAGGCGCCAGCCGCGCGCGATGACAAGTTTGGCCAGTTCGCGGCCGAAGCCGGTGGAACAGCCGGTGATGAACCACACCGGGGTATTGGTCGATTCGCCTGCCATGTCATTTTCTCCTTCACAAGGGGTCTGATGGTTGTGACAGGGCATAGCGTGGGTCGTTTCATTGAGTCGCCAGTCGGAATCACGCCTCGGCAAGCGGGTCCTCAGGAACGCTTCTCATCGCTGCCTGATGAGCCAGAAACAGCTGTTAAATCAGTTTTTTGGCGCTAGAATCGGCGCGCCTCAAGAAGTCTGGCCGATATCCACCGGGTATCAGCCATAAGCCTTTGTACAGATGGCGCAACCTCTGTCAGGCTTTTTTTATTGCCTGTATTTCGGGTGTAAACTTGCCTTTCGCGCACTGGCGCTTTCAGGTCCCGTGAACATGACACAGATCTCCGAACGTTTCCTGGTGCAGGCGCATCTTGATGCCAAACAGCCCAGGACGTTGAGCCCGGCAGAGCAGGCGCGTTACCGTGCCGACATTGCTGAGGAACTCAAGAAGCAGGACGCCGTGCTGGTCGCTCACTATTACTGTGATCCGGTTATCCAGGCGCTGGCCGAGGAAACCGGTGGCTGCGTGGCCGACTCTCTGGAAATGGCGCGCTTCAGCAATAACCACGCGGCCAGTACTGTGCTGGTGGCGGGTGTACGTTTCATGGGCGAAACCGCGAAGATCCTCAACCCGGAAAAACGCGTCTTCATGCCGACGCTCGAGGCCACCTGCTCGCTCGATGTGGGGTGCCCGGTCGACGAGTTTTCCGCTTTTTGCGACCAGCATCCGGAGCGTACGGTGGTGGTGTATGCCAACACCTCGGCAGCGGTCAAAGCCCGTGCGGACTGGGTAGTGACCTCAGGCTGTGCGCTGGAGATCGTCGAGAGTCTAATGGACAACGGTGAGAAAATCATCTGGGCGCCAGACAAGCACCTGGGCCGCTACATTCAGCGTGAAACCGGTGCCGACATGCTGTTGTGGGACGGTGCCTGCATCGTCCACGAAGAGTTCAAATCCAAGCAGCTCGAAGACATGAAAGCCTTGTACCCCGAGGCTGCGATTCTGGTTCACCCGGAGTCGCCGGAAGCGGTCATCGAGCTGGCTGACGTGGTCGGCTCCACCAGCCAGATGATTGCTGCAGCGCAACGCTTGCCCAACAAGACGTTCATCGTCGCCACTGACCGCGGCATCTTCTACAAGATGCAGCAGCTGTGTCCGGACAAGATCTTTATCGAGGCGCCTACGGCCGGTAACGGCGCGGCGTGCCGGAGTTGCGCACATTGCCCGTGGATGGCGATGAATACGCTTGAGCGCACCTTGCAGTGCCTGCGTGAGGGCGGTAACGAGATATTCGTCGACCCGGCGCTGATCCCCAATGCCGTGCGCCCATTGCAACGCATGCTGGACTTCACTCAGGCAGCGCGCTTGCGACAGGCAGGCAACGCCTGACCGCTGTGATGAAAAAGCCCGACTGAAGCGTCGGGCTTTTCATTTGTGGTCGTATCGGGCGCCTTGCGCCGGACGATCAGTTCATCATGTCCTTGACCATCCGCTCCTGCTCGATCAGATCCTTTTGCCGCGCATCGATCCGTGATGCCAGCTGAAAATTATTGGCCGCACGGCGTTTGGCGAAGTCCAGCTGCTGGATCGCCTGACGGAAATCACCGACCAGCGCAAAGTACTCGGCGCGCGCCTGATGCAGCCCGATGGTGTTGCCATTCAGGCCACGGGTTTCCGCCACGACGTACCAGATGTCCGGATCGTCCGGGCGGGTCTTGAGCAGCGCTTCAAGGCTTTTCTCGGCTTCGGCCGTGCGGTTCTGCTTGAGCAGCACGTCGATACGCACGTCGTTGAGCGGATAATTGCCGGGGTACAGCGTCAGCATGCGATCGACACGCTGCTGCGCATCGGCCAGCCGGTTATTGGTGATGTCCAGATCGATCTGCGTCAGGTTGTAGGTAATGTCGTTCGGCGCTTTTTCGAGCAATGGCTTGAGGGTTTCCCTGGCCTCGTTCAACTGTCCGCCCTTGATCTGTGCGATGGCCAGACCATAGCGCGCCGGATCGGATTTCGGGTTTTCAACCAGTTGCGCACGGAAGCGCTTGGCGGCGATGCCAGGCGTTTCTTCATAGATCAGTGCCACGCGGGCGCGCATCAGTTGATACAGCACGCTGTCTTCCTTACCGCCCGGTTTGGCCTGTTCGGCACGGTTGCGTGTGTCGGCGATCCGCGATTCGCTGACCGGGTGAGTCAGCAGAAACTCCGGAGGTCTGGCGTCGAATCGATATTGGCGCATGAGGCGCTCGAACATGGTCGGCATGTTACGCGGGTCATAACCGGCCTTCTCCAGGTTGAGAATGCCGATGCGGTCGGCCTCCTGCTCGTTCTGGCGTGAAAAGCGCCGTTGCTCCTGGATCGCGGCGGCCTGTGAGCCGGCGATGGTGGCGATACCCGCATCACCGGCGCCTGCGGCTGCCATGACGATACCTGCCAGCATCGCGGCCATGACTGGCACCTGCATGCGTTGCTGGGCTTCTATGCCTCTGGCGAAGTGGCGCTGCGACAAGTGAGCCAGCTCGTGAGCCAGTACCGAAGCGTACTCGCCCTCGGTCTGAGCATTGAGAAACAAACCGCCGTTGACGCCGATGATCCCGCCGGGTGCGGCAAAGGCGTTGAGTTGCGGGCTGTTGATCAGGATGAATTCAAGCCGCCGGTCCTGAACCTGACTGGTCTCGGCAAGGCTGTAGACCGAGGTTTCGACGTAGTCCTTGAGTTGCGGGTCCGACAGCTGCGCCACCTGGCCGCGCAGCAACCCCAGCCACGCACGGCCCAGACGGTGCTCCTGTTCGGGAGAGACAATCGAGGAGCTGGCGTCACCCAGTGAGGGGAGGTCATCCGCCATGCCGTGTGTAGCGAACAGGCAGGCGAGAGTGAGCAGTGTAGGACGCAAAAAATTCATGCACGAAGCTCTGGTCAGAAGAACCTGTACTGTAGCTGGCTCAATGGCGTGCTGACCAGAGTGAGGTATTCTTGCCGCCTTGTTCGTGCTGCCTTTTCGGCCCCGCTTTGTAATTCGATGTGTCCGCCTGGAGAGAAACGATGTCTGACGCTGTAGTGCGCCCCGAGGCCTGTGATGCCGAACTGGATGCCAGTGGTCTCAACTGTCCGCTGCCCCTGCTGAAAGCCAAGATGGAGCTCAACCGCCTGGCCAGCGGCGCGGTGCTTAAAGTCATTGCCACCGATGCCGGTTCGCAGCGCGATTTTCGAACCTTTGCCAGGCTTGCCGGGCATGAGTTGCTGTATGAAGAGGTCGATGCTGGCATTTATCGTTACTGGCTGCGCAAGGCCTGATCCATTGCTGCGGTTTTTTTCGAAAAGGATGTTTGATGTTCAATGTGCTTCGCAATTGGGTGCAACGCTATTTCTCTGACGAGGAAGCGGTGGTCCTGGCAGTTTTGCTGTTTCTGGCGTTCACCCTTGTCCTGACGCTGGGCGGCATGCTGGCGCCGGTTCTCGCCGGTCTGGTGCTGGCGTTTCTGATGCATGGCCTGGTCAGTGCTCTGGAACGCCTGCACATGCCTGAAATGGCCGCCGTCGGTCTGGTCTTCACCCTGTTCATCGGCGTATTGCTGGTGTTCCTGCTGGTGTTGGTGCCTCTGCTCTGGCATCAGTTGATCACCTTATTCAACGAAGCACCGGGCATGCTTGCCAAGTGGCAGTCGGTACTGCTGTTGCTGCCCGAGCGTTATCCGCATCTGGTGTCCGACGAGCAAGTGCTGCTGGCCATTGAAGTCGCCCGTGGTGAAGTGGGCAAGATCGGTCAGTTGGCGCTGACGTTCTCGATCTCCAGTCTGCCTCTGCTGGTCAACCTGATGATCTATCTGGTGCTGGTACCGATTCTGGTGTTCTTCTTCCTCAAGGATCGGCACATGATCGGCCGCTGGGCGCGTGGTTATCTGCCCCGTGAGCGTGCCTTGATCAACCGGGTGGCGGATGAGATGAAGCGCCAGATTGCCAATTACATTCGCGGCAAGGTCATCGAGATTTTCATCTGTGGTGGCGTGACCTACATCGCTTTCGCCGCGCTCGGGCTCAATTACGCGGCGCTGCTGGCAATGCTGGTCGGCATATCGGTGGTCGTGCCTTATGTCGGCGCAGTGGTGGTCACCGTGCCGGTGGCGTTGATCGGTCTGTTTCAGTGGGGTTGGGGTGATCAGTTCATCTACCTGATGATCGCTCACGGGATCATTCAGGCGCTGGATGGCAACGTGCTGGTGCCTCTGTTGTTTTCCGAGGCCGTCAATCTGCACCCGGTCGCAATCATCTGCGCCGTGCTGTTGTTCGGTGGGCTGTGGGGGTTCTGGGGGATCTTCTTTGCGATTCCGCTGGCCACGCTGTTCAAGGCCGTGCTCGACGCCTGGCCACGCAATGAGCCGACGGTAGCCCCGTTGCTTTGACGCGATCATTGCGACAGCAGGACTGAATCGCTGCGGCACCTTGCGCGCCGCAGCGGGGCATGCTGATCAGCCTTTGTTCAGGGCTTCGGCCTGCGCCAATACTTCAGCCACATGGCCTGGCACTTTCACACCGCGCCATTCCTGACGCAGTACGCCTTCCTTGTCGATCAGGAAGGTGCTGCGGTCGACGCCCAGGTATTCCTTGCCGTAGAGCTTCTTGAGCTTGATGACGTCGAACAGTTGGCAGACAGCTTCGTCCTTGTCCGAAATCAGCTCGAACGGGAAAGACTGCTTGGCCTTGAAGTTTTCGTGGGTCTTCAGGCTGTCCCGGGAAACACCGAGCACAACCGTGTTGGCTGCCTGAAACTGCGCGATATGGTCACGAAAGTCCTGGCCCTGCGTGGTGCAGCCGGGCGTGTTGTCTTTCGGGTAAAAATAAATCACGACCTGCTGACCCTTGAGCGCAGACAGCTCGACAGTCTGTCCGCTGGTAGCGGGTGCCTGAAAATCGGGAACCGGATGATCTACTGTGACAGTCATGAGGACTCCTTACATTGGGGCTTGTGGGCGCCAGGGTTCGATCAGTGCGTCCAGATTCAACGCGTCGGCGAAATCGAGGAATTGATCGCGCAGCCAGCTGATCTGCGTCCCGGCAGGCAGTGTCACCGTGAACGTGGCGTTGAGCATGGTGCCGCCGGTCTGCGGAGCCTGATAGGTGTCGCAGATCAGGTTCTCCAGCTCGACGTTGTGGTCGATGAAGAACTGGCACAGCTCATTGATGATGTCCGGGCGGTACGCCGAGCTGACGTAGGCCACGTAGGGCAGGGCTTCCGGACGGTTCTCCAGCGTGGCGCTGCGCACGACGCTGGTCGTGAACGCATGCTTCTTGGAGAGACTCGCCAGGCCGGTTTCAAGGCGCGCCAGAGCGTCCCAGCTGCCCGACACCTGAAGAATCAGCGCACTGCACTCGCCGTGGCGGGTGAGGCGCGAGGTGACGACCGAGCAGCGGTTTTCATGGCTGGCGCGGCACAGGACGTTGGTCAGCTCCATGGGGTTTGCGCCAAGGGCACTGATGACAAGGAATTGTTCGCGAACTGTGGGGGTGGACGACATGCAGCATTCCTAGACGATGAGCGGTCGGTACTTTTTCGGACTTGCGGGGCTGTTTCGACAATCGATGGCGCAAGATAACTTGCCGGGTCCCTCGGCGCTTGGCCTGCATGGATATACCATGACTGGGCTGGAGTGCGCTGGGGCAGGGCTTCTGGCGACAAATTCGACCGATTGAGCGAGGTGCGCAGGTGACCAGTACCGATCAAAGGACGAAGGGTAGCGAAAACCATCGCTCAGGGGAATGCTCAGAGCGCGGTACTTCGCTTGTACAAGGCTGATAGCGCCAGTACCATTACGGCTCTCTTTTTCCGGCAGGAGCGGTTGCATGATTGCGGGCAGTATGGTGGCACTGGTCACACCAATGGATGCACAAGGTCGTCTGGACTGGGACAGCCTGAGCAAACTGGTTGACTTCCACTTGCAAGAGGGCACCAACGCCATTGTTGCCGTAGGCACCACCGGTGAATCGGCGACGCTGGATGTGAACGAACACATCGAAGTCATCCGCCGGGTGGTCACTCAGGTTGCAGGTCGCATTCCGGTCATCGCCGGTACAGGCGCCAATTCGACGCGTGAAGCCGTCGAACTGACCACCAACGCCAAAAATGCGGGTGCCGACGCGTGCCTGCTGGTGACGCCTTACTACAACAAGCCGACTCAGGAAGGCCTGTTCCAGCATTTCAGCCACATCGCCAATGCCGTCGACATCCCGCAGATCCTCTACAACGTGCCGGGCCGTACGGCCTGCGACATGCTGCCAGAGACCGTTGCGCGTCTGTCGACGGTAAAAAACATCGTCGGCATCAAGGAAGCCACCGGCAACCTGCAACGCGCCAAGGACATCCTGGCCAGCGTCAGCAGCGATTTTCTGGTGTACTCCGGCGACGACGCTACAGCAGTCGAGTTGATGCTGCTGGGTGGCAAGGGCAATATTTCCGTCACCGCCAACGTTGCACCGCGCGCCATGAGCGATCTGTGCGCAGCGGCCATGCGTGGCGATGCGCAAACGGCCCGGGCGATTCACGAAAAGCTCATGCCGCTCAACAACACCCTGTTCATCGAATCCAACCCTATCCCCGTGAAGTGGGCCTTGCATGAAATGGGTTTGATGCCAGACGGTATCCGTCTGCCGCTTACCTGGCTCAGCGAAGCCTGTCATGAACCGCTGCGTCAGGCCATGCGCCAGTCCGGCGTCCTGGTTTAATTGAGGAAGTATCACGCAATGAAGCGATTGGCCGGACTTTCCGCACTTGCTCTTATTATCTCCAGCACCAGCGGTTGCGGTTGGCTCTGGGGCGAAGATGGTTACTTCCGTGATCGCGGCAGCGATTACCTCCAGGCGACCCAGACCCCGCCCATGCAGTTGCCCGCCGATGTTAGCGGCGTCAAACGCCTGGATCCTTTGCTGCCGATCCCGCGTAACGTGGCTGACAGCACCCAGAAAGACGGCGAGTACATCGTGCCGCGTCCTCAGCCGCTGGGCACGACTTCCGAGTCGAGCGACTTCAGCCTGCAGAAGAGTGGCGATGCGCGCTGGATCCTGGCTCAGCGCCAGCCTGCCGAAGTCTGGCCGGTGGCTCATCAGTATTTCGAAGACAACGGTTTCCGTATCGCCGAAGAGCGTCCGCAGACAGGCGAGTTCAGCTCCTCGTGGCAGCGCCTCGATGAGTTGTCCGCTTCGGTGGCCAAGCGTCTGAGCGCCGCTGGCGTCGCCGCCGATGCAGAAACCCGCGTGCGGGTGCGTATCGAGCCGGGCGTGCAGCGCAATACCAGTGAAGTCTACGTGGTCAGCGTCGAGCGTCCTGCCGGCAGCACTGCCGACGTGGCCTTCCCGACGCGCACCACCAACCTGGGCCTCGATGCCGCACTGACCGACGATCTGCTGGCCAGCATGGGCCGCAACGCCGAGAAGGGCGGCTCTATTTCCCTGTTGGCGGCACGTGACTACGACACCCCGAGCCGTGTTGCCTTGAGCGAAGACGGCAGCGGCAACCCGGTATTGAACCTCGGTGCCGACCTGGACCGCGCATGGTCGAGTGTTGGCCGCGCCCTGGATCAGGGCGACTGGCGTGTCGAGGACATCAACCGCAGCCTGGGTCTGTACTACATCAACCTGGCTGAAAAGGCCAAAACGCCTGAAAACGAGCCTGGTTTCTTCGGCAGGATGTTTGGCAGCAAGTCGACCAAGGAAGAGATCGATGCCCGTGCCGAGCGCTATCAGGTCCGCCTGAGCAAGGTCGGTGACAACGTTCAAGTGACCGTCGAGAAGAACATCAACACCGTTGCGCCAGCGGATATCGCGCGCCGGGTGTTGAGCGTTATTCAAGACAACCTGGGTTAAGTGCGTTTCGCGGTTCTCGGCAGCGGTAGTCGTGGCAACGGCACGCTGGTCGCAAGCAATGATACGTACGTACTGGTCGATTGCGGTTTCTCCTTGCGGGAAACCGAGCGGCGCCTGGCTCGTCTGGGCGTCTCGGCAAGCCAGCTGAGCGCTATTCTGGTAACCCACGAACATGCCGATCACGTGCATGGCGTGGGTTTGCTGTCGCGGCGCTACAATGTGCCGGTCTACCTCAGCAACGGGACCTTGCGCGGAATGCGCAAGCCGGTGGAAATTGCCGGCCTCCTGGCAGGCGGGGAGAGTTTGCGGATCGGCGCACTGGACATCGACGTGGTGTCGGTCGCTCACGATGCGCTCGAGCCGACGCAGTTCGTCTTCAGTGACGGCAAGCGCCGCTTCGGCCTACTGACCGACCTTGGGTCTTACTGCTCCAACGTATTACAGCGTTATCAAGGCCTGGATGCCTTGATGATCGAGGCCAATCACTGTCGCGACATGCTTGCCCGAGGCCAGTATCCGGTCTTTCTCAAGCAGCGCGTGGGCTGTGAAACAGGTCATTTGAACAACCATCAGGCCGCCAGCCTGGTGAGCGAGCTGGGATGGCAGGACCTTCAGCACCTGGTGCTGGCGCATCTCAGCAGCAAGAACAACCTGCCGCATCTGGCCCGGCAATGTTTCGTCGACACCCTCGGGTGCGACCCGGACTGGCTGCAACTGGCCGATCAAGATTCAGGGCTCGACTGGCGACATATCGCCTAGCCCAACTACTTAGCAAGCGGAGCCCATCATGGAAAAACGTGAAGAACTCTACCGCGGCAAAGCCAAATCGGTTTACAAGACCGACGACGCTGACCGCTTGATCCTGCTGTTCCGCAACGACACCTCGGCGTTCGACGGCAAGCGCATCGAACAGCTGGACCGTAAAGGCATGGTGAACAACAAGTTCAACGCCTTCATCATGCAGAAGCTTGAAGAGGCGGGTATCCCCACCCAATTCGACAAGCTGCTGGGCGACAACGAGTGCCTGGTCAAGAAGCTCGACATGATCCCGGTCGAATGCGTCGTGCGTAACTACGCCGCTGGCAGCCTGGTCAAGCGCCTGGGCATCGAAGAGGGCACCAGGCTCAATCCGTACACCTTCGAACTGTTCCTCAAGGACGACGCCAAGGGCGACCCGTTCATCAACGAATCCCACGTTGTGGCATTCGGCTGGGGTACCGCCGAGCAACTGGTTCGCATGAAAGAGCTGTCGATCAAGGTCAACGACGTGTTGACCAAGCTGTTTGACGACGCTGGCCTGCTGCTGGTCGACTTCAAACTCGAGTTCGGCGTATTCCACGGTGAAATCGTCCTTGGCGACGAATTCAGCCCTGACGGCTGCCGTCTCTGGGACAAGGACACCCGCAAGAAAATGGACAAGGACCGCTTCCGTCAGGGTCTGGGCGACGTTATCGAAGCTTATGAAGAAGTCGCAAACCGTCTGGGCGTGCCGCTGTAAGCGGAAAAAGCACGCAAGCGCTTGATAGCACGAAAAAAAACAGCAGAAGGGCTTCGCCTTCTGCGTTGATGCTGTTATGATGCGCGCCGTTGGAGAGATGCCAGAGTGGCCGAATGGGACGGATTCGAAATCCGTTGTACCTTCACCGGTACCTAGGGTTCGAATCCCTATCTCTCCGCCATTATTTATCCAAAAAGCCCCGCAATGCGGGGCTTTTTGGTTTCCGGGATTTGATGATCCTCAGCCCAGCCCCTCACTTCTATCGTGAAAGGCTACTTTTACCGTGAGACCAGCCGAGCCACCGCTTGAGCGCGGTGCCTCATCAGTAGCGTGATTGGAAGGGCGTGTGCGCCCCGGTTGTTTCAGCGCACCACGCGTCGGTTGTCGCTCACCGAGGCGGGGGAAACCTTCTACCGTACCTGCACGACGGTCGTTTCAGATCTGCAGGAAGTCGAGATTGCGCTGACTTCAACCCAGACCGAGCCACAGGGCAAGGCGCGTATTGATTGGCCAGCGGCATCTGAATAGCGGCAGGCTGGTGGCGGTGCTACTGGATCTTGCTACCGAAGGCCTGCCGATGAGTTTTGTCTGGCTGCGAAGTCGCGAGGCGCTGCCAAAAGTCAGCGCGTTAAGTGCCTGCCTGGGAGCCAACCTCACGCCTGCCGGGCATGTTGGGAGGTGATGGAAAACTCGGGGAGAATGTGCTCCTGAAGTTCATCGATTACCTCCAGAGAGGGACGCCGCGTCGGCTTGAGGTTCAATGCGACATGATTGATCCCGGCTTCGCGTTGCCGGGAGAAGAAGTCCTTCAGCGCCTTTCGACCACCCCGTAGCATCCGCCCCGTTTGTAGCGGCGCGTCAGGATTGGCGTCGAGGTCGAACATCGCGCCGTAGCCGAAAGGGATGAATCCCCTGGAAGCGGTTGCCTCACGCCAATGCGGTACAGCCTCCGGCATGCGCAGCGCATCGCCATGCCAGATCCAGGCATCGACATTGGCCGCAAGCCACTCCAGGCTCTGTCCAGCACGACCGATGGCGATGACAGGGACCGGTTGAGCAACGGGTTTGGGTACCAGATCAATGTCGCCCCGCAACTGGCCGAAATGCTGTGTCTTCAGCCGCGGAAACGACTCTGAAAGCAGCGTTTTGATCAGCGTTACCGCTTCCCGATAGCGTTCAGCCCGGCTGGCAAAGTCGACTCCGAAAGCCGGATATTCTGTTGCCCGGTCACCCGAAGCCATGCCCGCGAGAAAGCGGCCTCCGAGGAGTTGGTCCGCCGTCGCAATCTGCTTGGCGGTGATAACCGGCTCCCGCAACGGGCTGACGATGCCTGCGGTGCCGATGGCGATTCTGGTCGTGAGCGCTGCCAGCCAGCCCGCGTACACCATCGGATCAAGGACCTGGCCGGTATCACCAAATGACGGATCGTAAAACGGCACATCGCGCAGCCACAGCGTCGCAGCATCGCTCTGATCAAGGCGCTGCACGATCTCGGCCTGGTCCTCCAGGCTGGGAAAAGGGCTGTCAGGATAGCCTCGCGCGGGCGAGATGAACCCGATGGTCAACTGATCACGCTGGAATGTACCGCTGAACGCCGTATGGTTCTCCAGGCCGAGCGATTGATTGTTCTGAGTCATCGTTTTACTCCGTTTCGGAAATCGATCATTTGATTCTATAGATGACCTTCAGGCTGATCTCAGACCTTTTGGATCAGTCATGGTGAAAAAAAATCACGAATAGTCGGTCTGCAGCACTTAATTGAACCACTGGCATCCCGTGCAGGGTAGAAACACTGTCACCATCCACCTGCGAAATCGCCTGGTCTCACTCGTCCCATTCGGCTATTCGCAAACTAATCCTGCCTCCCGGTTTCGCTTTCGCCCTTTCTGATCTATACCTTGGGTTCAACGTTTTGTGAGGCGAGGAGCTTTCAGATGTCAGACGTAGATCAGGTACAAAAGTCGCAACCTTCTCCCAGCCAGAGCCACGATGACGTGATTGCCCAGTTCAAATGGCAGGGCAAGCAGATCGACTGGTTGCTGCAATGGCTGGTCAAGTTTGTTGCCAACACCAAGGTTGAGATGGGCGTGACGCTGTCGGTGGGTGGAAATCTGGTTTCCGGGCATCTGATTTCTCACGATGCGTATTTCGAGCAGTTGGCCGACGATATCTCGGCACCGTTCAGCTCGTTCGCCAACGGCACTGACGCGACCATGAAAGAGATGATCCTGTCCTTCAAGCCCGGTGAGTCATCTGAAGACACCCCGGCCTTCCATTTCATTCACTTGAAGGACTGCCGCACCTATTCCACTGACGGCAACCCGATTTGTGATGCCGGTGTGCTGTGGCGGGGCCGAATCTCGGCCGTCGATGGGTTCACCATCGGGCTTATCGCCGAAAAGCCTGACGCAGCCTGACCCCATGGAGCCTCGACGTCCGTCGGGGCTTTTTCAACCCGAGACCATGATGGCTTCCAGCGTGCAGAATGCACTGGTTGGTCACGGAATGCTGCACCTGCAGTAGCGTCACTTAGCCACTCTTTGCGCGACAAAATGTCGCAAGCCGCTGTCAGGCGAGTAATATGTTCGCCCTGACCTTATCTGCCGAATGGTTTTCGGCATGGCCTGATAGAGAGCTGGCGACAAGAAAAAACAACAAGAACTGAGCCAGGCTGCCCGCCCCGGTCGACGTAAAGAATTAATGAGTAGACGAAAAAGGCGATTAGAGAAAATGACCAAAACTTCGCGACCTTTGTACATTTCCTACGCAGGACCTTCACTGCTGGAAATGCCCCTGCTGAACAAAGGCAGTGCCTTTACCCCGCAAGAGCGGGTCGAATTCAATCTGATCGGGCTCCTGCCGCAGAACGTGGAGACGATCGAAGAGCAAGTCACCCGGGTCTACAGCCAGTACAAACAGTGTGCGAGCGACCTGGACAAGCATATCTACCTGCGCTCGATCCAGGACAACAACGAAACCCTGTTTTTCCGTCTGCTCGACTCCCACCTGGACGAGATGCTGCCGATCATCTACACGCCGACGGTGGGGCAGGCCTGTCAGGAGTTTTCCAAGATCTACCGCACGCATCGCGGCCTGTTCATTTCCTACCCTGAGCGCGACCGCATCGATGATATTTTGCGCAGCGCGACCAAGGACCGGATCAAAATCATCGTCGTGACCGACAGCGAGCGAATTCTCGGTCTGGGTGATCAAGGCATCGGCGGCATGGGCATTCCGATCGGCAAACTGTCGCTGTACACCGCTTGTGGCGGGATCAGCCCGGCGTACACGCTGCCGATCGTGCTGGATGTCGGCACCAACAACCGTGAGCTGCTGGACGACCCGATGTACATGGGCTGGCGTCACGAGCGGGTATCGGGCAAGGAATACGAAGACTTCATCGCGCTGTTCATCGACGCGGTGCAGCGTCGCTGGCCGGACGTGCTGTTGCAGTTCGAAGATTTCGCCCAGTCCAACGCCATGCCGCTGCTCGAAAAGTATCGGGACGAGCTGTGCTGCTTCAACGATGACATCCAGGGCACCGCGTCGGTTGCCGTGGGTACGTTGCTGGCGGCCTGCAAGGCCAAGAATGAAACCCTCGGCCAGCAGAAGGTGGTGTTTGTCGGTGCCGGTTCGGCAGGCTGCGGGATCGCCGAGCACATCATCGCAGCGATGCGCATCGAAGGCCTGAGCGAAAGCGAAGCGCGCAAACGTATCTTCATGGTCGATCGTTTCGGCCTGTTGACCGAAGGCATGGATAACCTGCTCGACTTCCAGAAGCGACTGGCGCAAAAGACTGCCGACGTATCTGGCTGGACTGCCGGCTCCGAAGCCTTCCCGCAGTTGCTCGACGTGGTCACCCACGCCGGGGCCACCGTAATGATCGGTGTGTCCGGGCAACGGGGTCTGTTCACCGAGCAGGTGATTCGCGAATTACACAAGCATTGCGCCAAACCCTTGGTAATGCCGCTGTCCAATCCGACTTCCAAGGTAGAAGCCACTCCGGAAGAAATCCTGCGCTGGACCGACGGTAATGCGCTGGTGGCCACCGGCAGTCCGTTTGCGCCAGTGGAGATCAACGGCCGCACGGTACACATCGCGCAGTGCAACAACTCCTACATCTTTCCGGGCATCGGCCTCGGCGTGGTGGCCTGCAAGGCATCGCGCATCACCGACCGGATGCTCATGGCGGCGTCCAATGCGCTGGCCGAGTGCTCGCCGATGGTGACAGGGAAGGGCGATGCGGTGTTGCCGCCGCTCAAGGAAATCCAGCAGGTCAGCCGCAAGATCGCCCTGGCTGTGGCCAAGGAAGCGCAAGCCGAAGGGCTGGCGCTGGAAACCACCGAAGAGGCGCTGCTTGAGGCCATCGAGCGTAATTTCTGGTTGCCGGGCTACCGGGCCTATCGCCGCCGCTCGGTCTGATCGGGCGTATCTGCGAGGATGACGTCTCCGCAAGCTTGCTTGCGGAGACACGCTGCTCTGCAAATGCAGTAACGCTGCAATGAGTTTCTTTACAGTGAAATAAGCTTCATTCAACCCAATCCTCTCACCTTTTTCACATAAAATTGATGATGCGCTGCCTACAGTGCGCGCCATCGGAGTGTTCACTGGCTCCTGAATGCCCGATGCATATTAATTCGATAAGCAGACCACGATGCCGACACCCAGAACTGTTCGTCCAGAGGTTGTAACCCTACTTGCCAGTGCGTTTCTGTTACTGGGTTTCAATATCAATCTTTGGCAGCATCTTTTCTCGATTACCAGCGCCGATAGCAAAGGGTTGGCCATGCGCTTTGCGTTTGGCTTGATGATTTTCTGCGTGTTCAATATCGTGTTGACGCTGTTGGCATTTCGTCGTGTGCTTAAACCGGTGTTGATCAGTCTGTTTATGATCAGCGCGGGGGTGGTTTATTTCATGACCGAATACGGGGTCATGATCGACGCGGGCATGTTTCGAAACTTCGCTGAAACCAACGTCACGGAAGTGCAGGGGCTGCTGTCTTTAAAACTGGCTTTGTATATCCTTCTGCTGGGCATAGTGCCTTCGCTGATACTCTGGAAACTGCCGATCAGCTACCGTCGCTGGCACCTCGAATTGTTCAGCAAACTGTTGGTGACGGTGGCGTGCTGCGTGGCAATCGGCGCCATTGCACTGGCCAATTACCAGGGCTTGTCGTCGTTGTTCCGCAACCACCATGAATTGCGCCTGATGGTCGTGCCAAGCAATTACATTGGTGCGTCGCTGGGCTACCTGAGTGAGCAGGTGATCTCCGCCAGGCGTCCCTTCGTCAAGATCGGCGAGGACGCCAAGCGTTCTGCGGACTGGGCCACGCACGCCCGCAAATCATTGACCGTGCTGGTGGTCGGCGAAAGTGCCCGGGCCGAGAACTTCGGAATCCTTGGCTACGGTCGTAACACCACGCCCAACCTGAACAAGGAAAGCGGACTGGTGGCGTTTACCGATGTGTATTCCTGCGGTACCGAAACCGCAGTATCGGTGCCTTGCATGTTTTCCAATATGGGACGCAAGAACTACAACGCTACCCAGGCGCGTAATCAGGAAGGCTTGCTGGACGTACTGAAGCGCGCGGGTATAGACGTGATATGGCGTGACAATCAAGCGGGCTGCAAGGGCACCTGTGATCGAGTGACCTTCCAGGACGTGAGCAATCTCAAGGACCCGCTGTTGTGCAACAACCATGAATGCCGGGACGAGATACTCTTGCAAAACCTGCAGGCCTTTATCGACGGCCTCGACAAGGACACGGTGCTTGTTCTGCATCAGATGGGCAGCCACGGTCCTGAATACTACAAACGTTACCCGAAAGACTTTGAAACGTTTACCCCGGTGTGTGAAAGCAATGCGCTGAACAATTGCAGCCGGGACAGCATCGTCAATGGGTACGACAATACGTTGCTGTACACCGACCATGTATTGTCCACGCTGATTGATCTTCTGCGCACCAATCAAAACAAGGTCGATACCGCCATGGTGTACCTGTCGGATCATGGCGAATCTCTGGGCGAATATAATCTGTTCCTGCATGGCACGCCTTATGTGCTGGCGCCTGATCAGCAAAAGCATGTGCCGATGATGGTCTGGTTGTCCGATACCTATCAGAAGTCCTTTGCCGTTACGCCGGAGTGTCTGGCCAAACAGCGCAATGCACCGTTGAGCCAGGACAATCTTTTCCATTCCATGCTCGGTCTGCTGAAAGTCGATACCAAGGTCTATGACCCCAGTCTCGATATGTTTGCCGCATGCCGCAGCGAGTTGGCGACCACCGACAAGTAACGACATGCGCGGCGTGCCGGGTATTGATCGTCCTCTCAAGCCGTGGGGGCGATCATTGGCAGCGTGTCTGTGAGGCAATAGCTCCTCCTGTCCTTCATTTGCATGAAGATGCGCCAGACCCGGACGACAGACGCGCGATAATCTCCCATGACGATATATACTGCGCGCCATTGTTGAAGGGAGAGCCGTGTGGCCATCGATATTCACTGGATTCGCGACGACGACAGCCTCGCCCGGCATTGCGCACAATGGCAGTCACTGCCTTTCGTGGCGCTCGACACCGAGTTCATGCGGGTCGACACTTTTTATCCGATCGCTGCGCTGCTGCAGATCGGCGACGGGCAGAGCGCCTGGCTGATTGATCCATTGCTGATCAACGACTGGCGGCCGCTGTCTGCGTTGCTCGAAAACCCCGACGTCATCAAAGTGGTGCATGCGTGCAGCGAAGACCTCGAGGTATTGCTGCGCCTGACCGGCAGCCTGCCGGTTCCGCTGTTCGATACCCAATTGGCAGCTGCCTACCTGAACCTCGGTTTTTCCATGGGCTACTCGCGTCTGGTGCAGGAGGTCCTCGACATCGACCTGCCCAAGGGCGAAACCCGCTCCGACTGGCTGCAGCGTCCGCTGTCGGAAACGCAGATCAGCTACGCGGCCGAAGATGCCGTGCACCTGGCCGAGCTGTTCACCATCCTGCGCCCGCGCTTGTCCGACGACAAATACGCCTGGCTGCTGGACGACGGCGCTGAACTGGTCGCCAACCTGCGCCGTGAGGTGGACCCGTACGAGGTGTATCGCGACGCCAAGCTGGCCTGGAAGTTGTCCCGTGCCCAGCTGGCGGTGCTGCGCGAGCTGTGTGCCTGGCGTGAGCGCGAGGCGCGTGCCCGCAACCTGCCGCGCAACCGTATCGTGCGCGAACACTCGCTCTGGCCATTGGCCAAGACCCAGCCGGACAACCTCGGCGCGCTGGCGCGGATCGAAGACATGCACCCGCGTACGGTCCGCCATGACGGCGAGTTTCTGCTCGAGCTGATCAAGACCGCGAGCGTGCTGCCTCCAGAAGAGTGGCCACCTGCGTTGCCCGAGCCATTGCCCATCGATGCCGCCGGGTCGATCAAGCGTCTGCGTGCAATCGGTCAGCAGTATGCCGAGCAACTGGACATGGCCCCGGAACTGATGCTGCGCAAGAAGACCCTCGAAGCCCTGCTCAAGAGCGGCTACCCCGACGGTCCTTACCAATTACCCGACTCGCTGCGTGGCTGGCGTCGCGAGTTGATGGGTCAGGCGCTGCTGGACAGCCTGGCCACCCCCGGAGAACCGTCTTGAAGCGCATCTGCTCGATTTATCGCAGCCCGAAAAGAAACGAGATGTACCTTTACGTCCTGAAGAGCGACGTTCTCAAGCGTGTGCCTCCAGAGCTGATGGTGGCGTTCGGCAAGCCGGTTCATGCATTCGATCTGGTGCTGAGCCCCGAGCGGGCGCTGTCGCGTGAAGATATCAATGTGGTGCTTGAGAACCTTGACAGCCAGGGCTATCACTTGCAGATGCCGCCGGCTGAAGACGATTACATCGAGCACCTGCCCGAAGAGCTGCTGCGCCGCAACGATCCCATGTAATCGTTGCCTACGTTGTAAAGCAGCCCACATCGACGTGGGTTGCCTGTCCTGTTTTTAAGGTTTTTGAAACATGCGCGTTCTGATTGCCGAGCACGATTACCACGTTTACACCCAATTGTTGCGCAAGGCTGCGCCTGATCTGGAAGTTTTCAGCACTGGCGATTCTGCCGAGCTGTCGCGCATGGCCAGCGACTGCCCGGTCTGGCTGGGACAGCCGGACCTGATGGCCAACCTGTTGCGGCAGGGGCACAAGCCGCAGTGGCTGCAATCCACCTGGGCGGGCATCACACCGCTGCTGGCTGACAGCCTGTCGCGGGAATATCGCCTGACCCGTGCAGTCGGGATTTTCGGTCAGGTCATGGCCGAATTCGTTTTGACCTACATGCTTGGCCATGAGCGCGAGGTGCTGGCGCGCCTGATGAGCCAGGTCGAACGCAAGTGGGACAACCGGACCGGGCAGAGTCTGTCGGGCCGCAAGGCATTGATCGTCGGTGCCGGTGATATCGGTCAGCGGGTTGCCGAGTTCCTCTTGCCGTTCGGTGTGCAGGTGTACGGTGTGGCTTCCAGTGCGCGCGCACAGGAACCGTTCATCGAAGTGACGGCGTTGTCAGACATGACGCGTCTGCTCGGCGAGATGGATTACGTCATCAACCTGCTGCCCAACACGCCCGAGACGCACGACCTGTACGATGCCAAGCTGTTCGCCAGCTTCAAGCCCACGGCGCTGTTCATCAACGTCGGGCGCGGCGTGGCGGTTGTCGATGCGGATCTGGTCGAGGCGTTGAAGGAAGGGCATCTGGCTGGCGCGGTGATTGACGTCTGCCGTCAGGAGCCTTTGCCGCAGCGGCATCCGTTCTGGACTGCCTACGGTCTGCTGTTGACCGGTCACAGCTCGGCGCCTACCTCGCCCGTGGCCATGACCGAGCTTTTCGTCCATAACCTGCAAGCTTTCCAGGCAGGAGAGGCGCTGCGCGGCGAGGTCGATTTTTTGCGAGGTTACTGACGCCCTTGCCAACGAGCCGACGTTTCAGGCGCCGGCTCGCAGGCATCGATTACTGCAACCAGTCGGTTACAGCGAAAAATCACCTTCGGCGGCCAGTTCTGCCAGCGGCTTGCGCGGGCTTGGCACTTCGCGGCCTTGCAGGTAGTCCGGCAGGGTCGACTTGTCACCCAGCTTGCCAATCGCGATGGCCGCGTGCACAGCGTAGCCCTCGGGAATATTCAGTTCCTTGCGGGTCAGATCCTGATCGAAACCGGCCATGCCGTGGGTGTGCCAGCCGCTCAGGCTGGCCTGCAGTGCCAGGTAACCCCATGCCGAACCCGTGTCGAAGGTGTGCCATAGCGCCGGGCTCTCTTCGCTTGCGCCGGGGGCGACGAAGGTGGTCTTGGAAATGACGATCACCAAGGCCGCCGCGTGTTGCGCCCAGCTGCGGTTGAACTCGTTCAGCAGGCCCAGATAACGCTCCCAGTTTGGCGTATCGCGACGTGCATAGAGAAAGCGCCAGGGCTGCGAGTTATACGCCGAGGGTGCCCAGCGTGCGGCTTCGAAAAAGCTCAGCAGGGTTTCCTGGTCGATGCTCTCGCCACTGAAGGCACGTGGCGACCAGCGCTCGGTGAATTGCGGGTCGATAGGGTGATCGGCGATGCGAGGGTTCGTGCTCATGAAAGTCCTTGATAGCGAAGGTTGAAAACGAGCGTGGCTTGATGGGCCGTGGTCGGCAGGCATCGCTTGAACGCACTGAAAACCCGTTAACGCTACTGTTTTGCCCCGTCGCTGACAAGTCCCGGCTACCGGCAGTCGCAAGTGCTTGGCCCGCACCCCGTGTACCTCTAGACTGGCGGCCTTTTCATTATCGATACCGTTGTCCGAACCATGGCCGCTAAAGTTGAACCCTTCTGGATTCGCAAGACCCTTGACCAGCTCGATACCCAGGAGTGGGAGTCGTTGTGCGATGGCTGTGGCCTGTGCTGCCTGCAGAAGCTTGAGGACGAGGAAGACAACGCGGTTTATTACACGCGAATTGCCTGCAAGCTGCTCGATCTGAAAACCTGCCAGTGCTCCGACTACGCAAACCGTCGTGCCTCGGTCCCTGATTGCATTCAGCTGACGCCTGGTCAGGCAGATGAGTTCAAGTGGCTGCCGCCGACCTGCGGCTATCGTCTGGTCAGCGAGGGCAAGGATTTGCCGCTCTGGCACCATCTGGTGTGTGGTGATCGCACGGCCGTGCATCACGAACGCATCTCCCAGTCAGGCCGCATGCTCAGCGAGAACAATGTGGCCGAAGACGACTGGGAGGATTACCTGATTTTTCGCGCAGGTTGAATGCTTAAATGACCGGCTTTGGCTCGGTCAACGCTTCCACGCCTTTGACAGCCGCCGTCTTCACGGCATTTTCAGCGTCGTCCTTGAGGGTGTTCAGTTCTGCGCCTGCACGTTCGATGGTCGAGCGTGCGCTTTGCAGATCGCTGCGGCCTTTTTCCATCAGGCTTTTCGCCGAGCAGTGACCACTGATACCGCGAGCCAGTGCCGCGCCGCCGATGGCCAGTTGAATCAGGCCCAGAAAGCCGCCACGACGGACGCCTTTACCCATCAGCAGTACGCCGCCAGCCAGTGAGCCGATGCGCTCCCAGCCCTGTACATTCTGCTCGGGGTTGCGTTGAAGCAGTTCAGGTGTGTCGATGCGTTCGATGATCGGGGTGTCGCGCATGATGGCTCTCCATGAGGTAGTAGGTCGGAGTTGGCAAATTGGAAGCAGTTGCTCGATTCAGAGAAACTGACTGCCCGCGCGCGACACAGGTTCAATGCTTTTCCGTCAGCGGTCACTGGCCGGATCAATTTTCTCGCGACCGAACTGCGGGCCCGAACGGGTATTGATACCTTTGGCCATGCGGTCGTAGAGGACGACGTTGACGGTCGCCGCCAGATTCATGCAGCCCTCGGTCGGGATATAGACCACGTCTTCACACCAGTCGCGAATCTCCTGATCCAGCGAGCCATCTTCCGGGCCGAAGATATACAGCGCGCGATCAGGGTGCGTGTATTCGGGCAGTGCGCGGGCGCCGTCGACCAGTTCGACGGCCACCGGGATGCAACCCAGCGGCAGAATGCTTTTGAGGTCTTCGATGCCGATCAGCGGGATGTCCTGATGGATTTTCTTGGTGTCGGTGATGAAGTCCCGCGCGCGCTCATAGCGTTTACCAGTATAGAACACCGACGCCACGCCGTAACAGCCGGCCGCACGCATCACGGAGCCGACGTTTTCCGGGGACTTGGGGTTGTAAAGACCGATGCAGGCGTACCGTTTGTTGGCCACGGGGAGGGTGCTCTGAAGAAAACCGGGGATTATACGGCAGCCTCAGAGCAATGCCATTGACTGTGTTCAGAACCACATGCGCACGCCGACCACCAGTCGCGCGTCCTGGGTGTCCTCGTCGTCCTCGCGCGCGTAATCGGCCGTCTTGCCGTAGGAGCGGTCCCAGCTCACGCCGACATAAGGTGCGAATTGCGGGGTGATTTCGTAGCGCAGCCTGAGGCCGAACTCGCTGGTCGACAGGCCCGAACCATTGCCGCGTTGCGGGTCGTTCTTGCCGTAGAAGTTCAGCTCCGCGGTGGGCTGCAGCACCAGATTGTTGGTCAGTTGGAGGTCGTAGTCGGCCTCCAGGCGAGCGGCGGTCTGCCCGGCTTCACCGATGAACGCGGTGGCCTCGATATCCAGATCCGAAATGGCTTGGCCCTGCAGGCCGAAGGCGGCCCAGGTTTGCGGCGCGCCCGGTTTGAAATCCTGACGTGCACCGGCGACCACGTCCCACCATGGGCTGATCGAGTGGCCCCACAACGCCTGGATTTCCGCTTCTTCGGTCTTGCCGTTGGTTCGCTCGCCTTCGGAGCGCAACAGCAGGCGGTCGATATCACCGCCGATCCAGCCGGACAGGTCCCAGGCCAGCGCGCTGCCGTCATTGGCGTCCTGCCATTCCAGCTTGTCGGCCAGAAAGTAACTGTTAATGGCGCTGTCATGGACCTGATGGCCGGCGTGGCTGGTGTACACCGCAGCCCGGTCCGCATCGGTGATCGGCGGGATCGGGGTTCGGCTCTGGGCGGGCGCAGACTGCGTCGAGGACGCGTCCTCGCTGTCGCTGGCATCCATATGCATCGCATGGCTGCCGTGGTCCATGCCTTCCATCCCCGCGGCCATGCTCAAGGTCCACGGTGCAGCGGTCAGCCCGGCAGCCAGCAACAGCATCGGCAGGCGGGGCGAATTCAGCGTTCTGCTCAACATCAAGGTCCTCATTCTTCAACCCGCACTTCGCGGAACATGCCCATTTCCATGTGGTACAGCATGTGACAGTGATAAGCCCAACGGCCCAGCGCATCGGCGGTCACCCGATAGCTGCGGCGTGATCCCGGTGGCATGTCGATGGTGTGTTTACGCACCATGAACCGGCCGTTTTCGTCTTCGAGGTCGCTCCACATGCCATGCAGATGGATGGGGTGGGTCATCATCGTGTCGTTGACCAGCACGACACGCACCCGCTCACCGTATTTGAGCATCAGCGGTTTGGCGTCCGAGAACTTCACACCGTCGAACGACCAGGCGTATTTTTCCATATGCCCGGTCAGGTGCAGCTCGATCGTGCGGCTTGGCTCACGACCGTCCGGGTCTTCGAAGGTGCTGTGCAGATCAGCGTAGGTCAGGACTCTACGGCCATTGCCCCTCAGGCCGATGCCCGGATCGTCGAGCTTGGGCGAGGTGCTCATGGCTTGCATGTCGACCAGCGGGTTATTGTTTTCGCTCACGGGGTGCGATTGCGGGCCCGGCGTTTTCGGGGCCGGCATCTGCGTGTGGTCCATTCCGGGCATCGCGTCGTGCCCCATATTGCTGTGGTCCATGCCTGACATGTCGTGCGTTGTCGGGGCTGCGGCATGGTTCATGCTGCCATGATCCATGCCCGCCATGCCCATATCATCCATGCTCAACAGCGGGCGTGGATCGAGGGGCGGAACGACAGCCTGCAGGCCGGGCCTGCTGGCCAGGGTGCCGCGGGCATAACCGGTGCGGTCCATCGACTGGGCGAACAGGGTATAGGCACCTTCCGCCGGTTCGACAATCACGTCGAAAGTCTCCGCCACTGCGATGCGCAACTCATCGACAGTCACCGGCTTGACGTGCTGGCCGTCGCTGGCCACCACGGTCATCTTCAGGCCCGGAATACGCACGTCGAAGTACGTCATTGCCGAGCCGTTGATCAGCCGCAGTCGGATCCGCTCGCCAGGCTTGAACAGCCCGGTCCAGTTCATGTTCGGCGCCTGACCGTTCATCAGGTAGGTGTAGGTTGCGCCGCTGACATCCGCGAGATCGGTCGGGTCCATTCTCATCTTCGCCCACATCCAGCGATCCCTGGTGGTCTCGCTCCAGCCCTTTTCACCCACATCGTTGATGAAGTCGCCGACGGTGCGCTGGTTATTGTTGTAGTAATCGGACTGTTTCTTGAGCGTTTTCATCAGCTGGACCGGCTTTTCGTCGGTCCAGTCGCTGAGCATGATCACGTGTTCGCGATCATATTCGAACGGCTCCGGCTCTTTCGCGTCGATCACCAGTGGCCCGTAGACCCCCGACTGTTCCTGGAAGCCGGAGTGGCTGTGATACCAGTAGGTGCCGTTCTGCCTGACCTTGAAGCGGTAGACATACAGGCCATCCGGCGCGATGCCGTCAAAGCTCAACCCTGGCACGCCGTCCATGTTGGCCGGCAGGATGATGCCGTGCCAATGGATGGATGTGGCTTCGTCGAGCCGGTTCTTGACCCTCAGGGTCACGGTGTCGCCTTCGCGCCAGCGCAGCAGCGGGCCGGGAATGCCGCCGTTGATGGTCTGCGCGGTCCTGGCGCTGCCGGTGATGTTGACCTGGGTTTCGCCGATATACAGATCGAACTCAGTGCCGGACAACCCGTTGGGCTGACCCGGATTGGTCACCGCCCACGCCGGACTGCGCCATAGCCCGAGGCCGCCGAGCAGGCCACTGGCGGCCAGCCCTTTCACAAAGGTTCGTCTTGAGGTTCGGGTGGGCATGGCGAAATATCCGGTCGGTCGGGTGGCCGCAGGCCAGGAGAAGTGCGGGTAGGGCGGGGGAGCGTGGGGCGTTGAAGGTACCGAGGTCACTCGTCCTTTTTCATCAGCCCGGCCAGTGCAGCGAACGGGTTGTGGGTCGCCTTGGCGGTTTTCGGACTGCCCAGGGAGCCATCGGCGAAGTACTGCTGATCGGTGTAGCGCGAGTGCTCGTTGTCGTGGCAATACAGGCACAGCAGCTCCCAGTTGGAGCCGTCCTGCGGGTTGTTGTCATGGTTGTGGTCGCGGTGGTGTACGGTCAGTTCGCTGAGGCGTTTACCTGCGAACTCGCGCGCGCAGCGGCCGCAAACGTGCGGGTACATGCGCAGCGCCTTGTCGCGGTAGCCCATCTCGCGGTCGCGCTGGGCGTCGGCCAGGATGCGGTCCAGCTTGGCAGTATGGGAAGGAGGATTGGCCGTGCTCATGGTGTCACCTGTGCGTGTGCGCATTGAAAGCGGAATGTCGGTAAGTTTAGCGCCAGATGGGCAAACTCACACCTGCTGGGAGAGTAATTGACCATCGACCATGCGCAGGCGCTTGGACAACGAGATGGCCAGGGCGCGAATGATCTTGGCGGCGATTTTCGGCGCGTCCTCGAGCATCTTGTCCAGCGAATCACGGCCCAGGTTCAATAGCTGGCAACTGGTGGCTGCGATACAACTGGCGGAGCGGCGCTCGCCATCCAGCACCGCCATTTCTCCGAAGGCGCGTCCGCGCCGCAGAACGGCGATTTCCACCTGTTGACCGTCTGCAGCAAGCTTCTGCACAGACACGGTGCCCTGATGGATGATGCACATGAAGGTTCCGGCATCGCCCTCGGCGAAGATGGTCTCGCCTTTATCGATATCGGTAATGCTGAAATAGCCCGCTACGGTAAAGAAATCGCCCGGCAGCAGCGTGTCGAACAGGCCGCAATCCAGCAGCATGTCGCGTATGGCGTTGTTCAGGTTGGACAGTGGTTCTGACATGTGAGGTCTGGTAATCCTGACAAAGGGGCAACTCCGCTGCCCCCGATCCTAGTAAGACAGGTGTTTCACACCAAGTTCATTCAGCGATCTGCAATACCTTGAAGATAAACGCGTATTCCAGCGCCACGTCACGCAAGCCCTGATAGCGACCGCTCATGCCTCCGTGTCCGGCACCCAGTTCGGTCTTGAGCAGCAGCGGATTGTCGTCGGTCTTGGTGGCGCGCAACTTCGCGACCCATTTGGCGGCTTCCCAATACTGCACGCGGCTGTCGTTATAACCGGCGATGACCAGCATGGCCGGGTATGCCTGGGCCGTGACGTTTTCGTAGGGCGCGTAAGCCTTGATACGCGCGTAGACCTCGGGCTCCTGCGGGTTGCCCCATTCGTCGTATTCGGTGACGGTCAGCGGCAGGTCCGGGTCGAGCATGGTGTTCAGCACATCGACGAACGGCACTTCGGCAATCGCTGCCTTGAACAGCTCTGGCCGCTGGTTGAGCACCGCACCGATCAGCAGGCCACCGGCGCTGCCACCGCTGATCACCAATTGTTCGGCGCTGGTCAGCCCCTGGGCAACAAGGTGTTCGGCGCAGGCAATGAAATCACCGAAGGTGTTCTGTTTGTGTTCCTGCTTGCCGTTGCGATACCAGGCTTCGCCCAGCTCGCCGCCGCCGCGCACATGAGCAATGGCGAACGCCACGCCACGGTCGAGCAGGCTCAGACGGGCGTGGGAAAACCACGGGTCGAGGCTCTCGCCATAGGCGCCGTAGCCGTACAGATACAGCGGGGTGGCCTGTCCGGCCAGTTCGCGCTTGACCACCAAGCTGATCGGCACCTGAGTGCCATCGCTGGCCGTGGCCCACAAACGCTGGCTGACGTAGGCATCGGCGTCGAAGGTGCCCAGTACCGCGGTTTCCTTGAGCACTGCCTGCTCGCCGCTGGCCAGGGTCAATTGGCGGACCTGGGCCGGACGGTTCAGCGACTGGTAGCGCAAGCGAATCTTGTCGCTGTCGAATTCCAGCGTGTCCTGCACGTACAGGCTGTACGCGGCGTCAGGCAGCTGCACGCGATAAGTCGGCAGCGCCTGCGGACGTACTTCGATGATCGGCAGGCCGCCCTCGCGCAGGCTCAGACTGATGCCTTTGGCGTTGAGGCTGACGCCTTCGAGCATGACCTGGTCGTCGTGCGCGACCAGTGTCTGCCAGTCCTCGCGCCCCGGTACATCACTGGCTTGTTGCGCAGCGTGATACAGCGCGAAGTTGATGCCGCTCTGATTGCTGCGGATGAACCAGGTCCAGACGCCATTGAGCAGCCCGTGGTCCGGATAGTATTCGTGGCCTTCGCTGCGTGGCGCGAGGCAGGTGAAGGCCTGTTGCGGATGATCGGCGTCCAGCACCCAGGCTTCGCTGGTGGTTTTGCTGTTGAGCAGAATGATCAGTTGGCGCTCTGAGCTGCTGCGGAAGCAATGCAGGAAGAATCTGCCGTCCGGCTCGTCGAACACCAGCTCGGCTGATGACGTGCCCAGGGTATGGCGATGCAGCTTGCCCGGACGATGGGTTTCGTCCAGCTCGCCGAAAAACAGGGTCTGACTGTCGTTGGCCCAAGTCATGCTGCCGTCGCAGTTTTCGAAAGGCAGGCTGCTGATCTGACCGGTGCTCAGCTCTTTGACGTACAGCTCGTATATCTCGTCGCCACTGGTGTCCAGGCTGTAGGCCAGACGCTGGTGATCCGGGCTGATGCTGAACGCGCCCAGTGAGAAAAAGCCGCCATCGGCCATCTCGTTGGGGTCGAGCAACAGCTCCTCAGCGTTTTCATCCACCGTGTTGCTGTCGTCGGCCGGGCGCGGGCAGCGGTAGTGTCGGGCGTATTCGTCGCCTTGTGTGGTGCGGGTGTAATAAAGGTACGGCCCCCAAGGGGAGGGCAGCGACAGGTCGGTTTCGAGGATACGGCCCTTGATCTCTTCAAACAGGCTATCGCGCAGTCCGGCCTGCTCTGCCAGTTGCTGCTCCTGCCAGGCGTTTTCGGCCTTGAGGTAGTCGAGCACTTCGTCAGTGTCGCGGTTCTGCAGCCAGGCGTAGGGGTCGGAACCGTCGGCCTTGCGAGCGATCGGGGCGCTGGAGGTTGCATTCGAGAAGGACATGCTGGGCTCTCTGTTAAGGCATCAATCAGGAAAATATCGGTACACGCTGAACCGAATACTGCAGCGAGGCAAGCCGCGTCAGGCAAAAGCCGTTATCATAAGCGCCTCTTTACCTGGCTTACCACGGACGTCATGACCGAAAACGACTATCTGATCGCCTGGAGCGTCTACGCCTTCGCCGCGTTGGGTTGCCTGCTGGTATGGTTTCTGATGACCCGCTGGATGTGGCGGTATCTCAAGGAGCCGTTGCTGGTGGCGGTCGCGGTGCTGCTGTTTACGCCGACCATGGTCGACCCTGCCAAGGACGCGATGGCACCAGCCGTGGCGATCACCGCGCTCGACCTGATGTTCAAGGTCGGCAGCAATGTCTGGACCGCCGTGTCGGACCTTGCCATGTACGGCATGTTCGCCTTCGCCGCGTACCTGCTGTTCGTGCTGATCCGCTGGCCGATCGAGCGCAGCCGCAAGGCTCGCCAACCCAAGGCTGCGGCCCAGCCTGTGGACACCGACCCTGCTGACGAACCGTTTGCCGAAGACGATCACTACGCTCGCAGAAACGCTGCGCCCCTTCCGCCGACCAGGGCTGCACGGGTCGAGCCGCGGCTGTAGCTCCCGCTTCGTTGGCAAGCGCCGTTAGCAGCGGCGCGTGACCTGCTGCAAAACGTCTTGAAGCGAGAACCTGAGCATGTGTGAACTACTGGGCATGAGCGCCAATGTCCCGACCGACATAGTCTTCAGCTTTACCGGGCTGATGCAGCGGGGCGGCCGCACCGGTCCGCATCGCGATGGCTGGGGCATTGCCTTCTACGAGGGCCGCGGCCTGCGCCTGTTTCAGGACCCGGCAGCCAGCAGCGAATCGGAAGTCGCACAACTGGTGCAGCGCTATCCCATCAAAAGCGAAGTCGTGATTGGCCATATTCGTCAGGCCAACGTCGGCAAGGTCTGCCTGTCCAATACCCATCCTTTCGTGCGTGAACTCTGGGGCCGTAACTGGTGCTTTGCCCATAATGGTCAGTTGGCGGATTTCACCCCGGGCGTTACCTTTTATCGGCCGGTGGGCGATACCGACAGCGAAGCGGCATTCTGCGACCTGCTCAATCGCGTCCGCGAAGCCTTTCCCGAACCGGTCGAAGTCGAGGAATTGCTGCCTTCTCTGATCCAGGCGTGTGCCGAATATCGCAGCAAAGGCGTGTTCAACTGTCTGTTGAGCGACGGTGACTGGCTGTTTTGCTTTTGCAGTACCAAACTGGTTCAGATCACCCGCCGTGCCCCATTCGGTCCGGCGAGGTTGAAAGATGTCGACGTGATTGTCGATTTTCAGGCTGAAACGACGCCGCACGACGTGGTCACGGTCATCGCGACCGAACCCTTGACCGAGAACGAAAACTGGAACCGCTATGAGCCGGGCCAGTGGAGCCTGTGGCGCAAGGGCGAGTGCGTGGCGCAGGGCTCGGTCGACACCGTCACTGAAACGACCAAGCCCTGAGACACCGGCCCATCGGCTTACTGGATAAAAAAGAAGAGGGATATTGATGCTGCGAAGTTATCTGCGATTGGTCCTGTTCACCATGGGCCTGCTGTTCGGGGTACAGATTCCCGGTTTCATCAGTGACTACAGCAAGCGTGTCGAAGCGCATCTGATTGAGGCGCAGCAATCCGTCAAGGGCTATACCGCCACTGCGCAGCAGTTCTTCAAGGGCGATATTCAGGCGCTGATCCAGCATTATCGCAGCAGTGAGGACCCGGTTTTTCGCAGCGATGCGGACACTATCGACACCCTGATGAACCGCACCCACATCCTTGAGCGTCAGTGGCTCGGGCTTCAGGGGCCTTGGTATTCCAAAGCCTTGTTCGTGGCCACTTCTTCCGATCCGGATATCCGTCGCGAAACCTTCAACGGTTATACGTGGCAGGTTCTGCTGGCCCCCGAGGTCATTGCCTGGGGCATTATCAGTGCATTGCTGCTGGCGCTGGTGATCGAAAGCTTCGTGCTGTTGCTCGGCTGGGTGATCCACGGCGGACGACGCAAGCCGCAGTTCGAACGCCACAGGAGTTGACTGCAGGCCGTTGTGACAAGCAGAGCGGGCGTCGCTATGGTCGCGCGCCCGCCGCCTTCACTTCGCCAGGTAGCGCATGCCTTCTTCCAGACCGCTAAGGGTCAGCGGATACATCTGACCCTCGATCAAATCACGCACAACATGCGTCGAGGTGGTGTAGTCCCAGGCATCTTTCGGATAGGGATTGATCCAGATGATCTTCTTGAATTTGGCCATGAAGCGCTGCATCCACACATAGCCTGGCTCTTCATTCCAGTGTTCGACGCTGCCGCCGGGCTGGGTGATTTCATAGGGCGCCATCGAGGCGTCGCCGATGAAAATCACTTTGTAGTCCTCGCCATACTTGTGCAGCAGGTCCTGGGTGGCGGTCCGCTCCGAGTTTCTGCGCTGGTTGTTCTTCCACACCGATTCGTAAATGAAGTTATGGAAGTAGAAATACTCCATGTGCTTGAACTCGGTCTTGCATGCGGAGAACAGCTCTTCACAGACCTTGATGTGTGAATCCATCGAGCCGCCGATGTCGAACAGCAGCAATAACTTGATGGTGTTGCGCCGCTCCGGACGCATCTGAATGTTCAGCAGGCCCGCATCGCGTGCGGTGTGATCGATGGTGCTGTCGATGTCCAGTTCATCCGCAGCGCCCTGACGAGCGAACTTGCGCAGGCGGCGCAGGGCCACCTTGATATTGCGCGTCCCCAGCTCAACCTGATCGTCCAGGTTTTTATATTCGCGCTGGTCCCAGACTTTGACGGCCTTGCCTTTGCGCTCGCCTGCATCGCCGACGCGGATGCCTTCCGGGTTGTAGCCGCCCGAGCCGAACGGGCTGGTGCCACCGGTGCCGATCCATTTGTTGCCACCGGCATGGCGTTCCTTCTGTTCTTCCAGGCGTTTCTTGAACTCTTCGATCAGCTTGTCGAGGCCGCCCAGCGATTGAATCTGCGCGCGTTCCTCGTCCGTCAGCGAACGCTCGAACTCTTTGCGCAGCCAGTCTTCCGGGATCAGCGCCTGCAAATGCTCGTCGAGGTTTTCCAGGCCGTTGAAATAAGCACCGAAGGCCCGGTCGAACTTGTCGAAATGGCGCTCGTCCTTGACCAGAATCGTGCGCGCCAGAAAGTAGAACTCATCGATGTCGGCGAACACGACCCGCTGTTTAAGCGCATTGATCAGGTCCAGCAGTTCACGCAGAGACACCGGCACCTTGGCCGCGCGCATTTCGTTGAACAGGTTGAGCAGCATGGCTGTCGCCCTTTTACATGGCAGGTTGGATAGACACGATCAGCGATTGCCGCGACGGCTCATGAACGCCAGACGTTCCAGCAGATGCACGTCCTGCTCGTTCTTGACCAGCGCGCCGGCCAATGGCGGAATCGTCTTGGTCGGGTCGCGTTCGCGCAGCACGGCTTCACCGATGTTGTCGGCCATCAGCAGCTTCAGCCAGTCGACCAGCTCGGAGGTGGAGGGCTTCTTCTTCAGCCCCGGCACCTTGCGCACGTCAAAGAATACGTCCAGCGCTTCGCTCACCAGGTCTTTCTTGATGTCCGGGTAATGCACATCGACGATGCGTTGCAGCGTGGCCCGATCCGGGAAGGCGATGTAGTGGAAGAAGCAGCGACGCAGAAAGGCATCCGGCAACTCCTTCTCGTTGTTGGAGGTAATGATGATGATCGGTCGATGCCTGGCTTTGATGGTTTCATTCGTCTCGTAAACGTAGAACTCCATCTTGTCGAGTTCCTGCAACAGGTCGTTGGGGAATTCGATATCGGCCTTGTCGATCTCGTCGATCAGCAAAATCGCCCGCTCGTCAGACTCGAAGGCCTCCCAGAGCTTGCCCTTCTTCAGGTAATTGCGTACGTCGTGGACCTTGTCGACGCCCAGTTGCGAGTCGCGCAGACGGCTCACCGCATCGTACTCGTACAGGCCTTGATGGGCCTTGGTCGTGGACTTGATATGCCAGGTAATCAGTTTCGCGCCGAAGGACTCGGCCAGTTGTTCGGCGAGCATGGTCTTGCCGGTGCCGGGCTCGCCCTTGACCAACAGTGGACGCTCCAGCGTGATGGCCGCGTTGACCGCCAGCTTGAGATCGTCAGTGGCAACGTAGGCCGGCGTACCTTCGAACTTCATTGATCCATCCTTTTCGCGTGGGTGCGCGTAACCGGTCGGCACGCGCGCCGTAATAGGGCAAGCAATGCCCTGACTATAACGTGGCGGCCCGATGGCTGTGAACGAAGACGCCTCATTCAGTTCTTGAATGGGGCGTCACGCAGTGACCGGGTCGAAATTGTAACGCTGCTTTAAGGATGTTCAAGTATTGGCCGGCCACCGGCTGGCGTTGACGTTGATAGATGATCAGCAACACACCTTCGACATGAGCTCCGATGTGCAGACCTTCCCCGACCTGCGTCCACTGATAGCCGATGACGCGTTCGCCCAGGCACAGTTGGGCGACCATGGCTGGAGCGTCGAATGGCCTGAACTGGACATCCAGACAGGCGCGGATACTTTGTTTTCCGACAGTTAAGTCAACGCTGCCCCTGATGAAAACGTACGATTTTTCATCGTTGGCGCGCTTGAAAAAACCGCTAAGACCCCTTGCTGCTCTCATAACGCGCATTGAATGCCTGCACGAAAGCATTGCGCAGGATCTGCAGAAACGCCTGGAAGCCGCTGATGTCCTGCTGATGAACGCTGCCGCTGAGGTCGACGCGTGTGGCGAACTGGTTTTCCCGCTGGTTTTTCAACACGGTTTCGCTGGTTCCGACCAGCGCTTCCCAGATCGAGCGGAAAACACCCTTGTCCTTGTTTTCGACATCCTGCTGCCAGTTGAACACGTCCACGTTGCGCAGCAGCGGCTTTATGTAGCCCTTGAGCTGGCCTTTGTCGGCCTGCGCTTCAATCACCACATCGCCATCGCCGGCGTTGAAATCGAACTTGCCGTAGGCCGACGAGAAATCGTTGAGTTTCTTGAGCTGGATGCCGGTGGCGCGCAGTTTGAAGTCGAAGTCTTCAAAGTTGCTGAACGGATCGAATCTGGCTGAGCTCTCCAGATCGGCATGGCCCAGCAGACGTGCCTTGCCCTTGAACTCGGCATCGCGATTGCCTTCCACGTCGACCACGTTGGTCAGGTTATAGATGCTGGCATTGACCTGATCCGCCTCGATTTTTACTTTGGGCGTGGAGTTGAAGTTATTGAAGGTGATGCGCCCGTTATCGATGCGCAATTCGTTGAGGGTGATGGGCAGCAGCTTGTCCATCTCGGTACGCCAGTCGGTGCCCTGACCGGTCTGCGAGTCCTGCTTGCTGCCGCCGTCCACGAAGTTGATCTGCGGGCCGGTGAAGAGGGCTTTCGCGACCACTGCATGGTCATACCAGAGTGAATGCCAGCTGACAGCCAGTTCGATCATCGGTGCGTCGAAAAAGGGCACCGGGACCTTGCCGTCGGTCTTGACGATCTTCAGCCCCTTGATCCGGTACGCCCCTCGCCACAGTGCCAGGTCCACATCGGTGATCTCGCCCCGGTAGTCACCCATGTCGGCCAGTTTGTCGTTCAGATAGTCACGCACCAGATACGGCAGGGCGATATTGACAGCGATCAGCAGGACTACCAGAGCGGCCAGGGTCCATAGCGGCCAGCTGTAGCGACGTTTCATGACATGAGTCTCCTGTTTCAATGAAGGATTGACTGCTCGCGCCGTCATCCGTTCGGTCAGACTGGACGCCCCACAGTTGGCGGCATAGGCTTTGGGTCTTTAACCGATGTGCACAAGGACACCCTCATGAGCCGTATCTACGCTGATAACGCCCATTCCATCGGTAATACGCCGTTGGTGCAGATCAACCGTATCGCGCCGCGCGGTGTCACCATTCTGGCCAAGATCGAAGGGCGTAATCCGGGTTATTCCGTTAAATGCCGTATCGGCGCCAATATGATCTGGGACGCCGAAAGCAGCGGCAGGCTCAAGCCTGGCATGACCATCGTCGAACCGACCTCGGGCAACACCGGCATAGGTCTGGCCTTCGTTGCCGCTGCCCGTGGCTACAAACTGATGCTCACCATGCCCGCTTCCATGAGCATAGAACGTCGCAAGGTACTCAAGGCACTGGGCGCAGAACTGGTGCTGACCGAAGCGGCCAAGGGGATGAAAGGTGCGATTGCCAAGGCCGAAGAACTGCTGGCAGACAACCCCGAGAAATATTTCATGCCGGCGCAATTCGAGAACCCGGCCAACCCGGCCATCCATGAAAAAACCACCGGCCCGGAAATCTGGGCAGACACCGACGGTGCCATCGACGTCCTGGTAGCAGGCGTAGGGACTGGCGGGACTATCACCGGTATCTCCCGGTATATCAAGCACACCGAAGGCAAACCGATCCTGTCGGTCGCAGTCGAGCCGGACGGTTCGCCGATCATCACCCAGGCGATGGCCGGTGAAACGATCACCCCCAGCCCGCACAAGATTCAGGGCATCGGCGCCGGCTTCATCCCGAAAAACCTCGACCTGTCGATTGTCGACCGGGTAGAGCGTGTCACCGATGAAGAGTCCAAGGCCATGGCCCGGCGTCTGATGCAGGAGGAGGGCATTCTCTGTGGTATTTCCTGCGGCGCGGCGATGGCGGCCGCCGTTCGTCTGGCTGAAAAACCGGAGATGCAGGGCAAGACGATCGTGGTGGTCCTGCCGGACTCCGGCGAACGTTACCTGTCGAGCATGCTGTTCAGCGATCTGTTTACCGATCAGGAGCTTTCCCAGTAACACATCTTCGCAAGTGCGTACTTCATGCGGGCAACGCAAGGGTTTATGATGGCCAGCTACGACTTGCCGGACGATGAGCGTTGTTCGACCGGCGCTCCAGTCATTATTCAGAATCATGCATCAGCACTGCCCGCGTGACGTTTGGCGTTATCTGCCCGCTTCAAGGAGAGCTTCATGACCCTTTCATTTGTTGCCAAGGCATCGATCCTGATGCTGTTTCTGGGCAGCACGCTGTACGTTCATTTGCGCGGTCGGGCCCGACTGCCTCTGTTGCGGCAGTTCGTCAACCATTCGGCATTGTTCGCACCGTACAACGCACTGATGTACCTGTTTTCCCGCGTCCCGTCCGAGCCCTATCTGGACCGCAGCAAATTCCCTGAGCTGGACATCCTCAAGGACAACTGGGAAACCATTCGCGACGAAGCCATGCACCTGTTCGACGAAGGCTATATTCGTGCAGCGGAGAAAAACAACGACGCCGGTTTTGGCTCGTTCTTCAAGAAGGGCTGGAAGCGCTTTTACCTGAAGTGGTACGACAAGGCCCTGCCGTCTGCCGAGGCGCTGTGCCCGAAAACCGTTGAACTGGTCAACAGCATTCCCAACGTCAAGGGCGCGATGTTCGCGCTGCTGCCGGGTGGCAGTCACCTCAATCCGCACCGCGATCCGTTCGCCGGCTCGCTGCGTTATCACCTGGGCCTGTCGACACCCAACTCCGATGACTGCCGGATCTTCGTCGATGGCAAGGAATACGCCTGGCGTGACGGTCAGGACGTCATGTTCGATGAGACCTACGTTCACTGGGTCAAGAACGAGACCGACCAGACCCGTGTAATTCTGTTCTGTGATGTCGAGCGTCCGTTGACCAACCGCTTCATGACCCGTATGAACCGCAGCGTCAGCGCGTTTCTGGGCCGCGCCACCGCTCCGCAGAACCTTGACGACGAGCGCGTCGGCGGAATCAATCAGGCGTATGCATTCAGCAAGCGTTTCAGCGATGGTTTCAGTGGCAAGGTCAAGCAGTTCAAGCGCGCCAACCCCAAGGCTTACCGCGTACTGCGCCCTGTTCTGGCAGTCGTGGTACTGACGCTGCTGGGCTACTGGTTGTTCGGTTAAGCGACAGTCTTTCCGGTTATTCCCCCTCTGATCCGGTTGTTCGCAGCCTCTGCGAACAACCGGCATTCCGTTACCCGTCCAGACTCACATGCCGGCTCAACAGCGCGCGCAGCGCTGCAGGCTTGACCGGCTTGGGCAGGTAATCGAGCCCCGCCGCGTGCACCTGAGCGATCAACTCCGCACGCCCATCGGCACTGATAAGCACGCCCGGTACCGGTTGACCCAGTCGGGTGCGCAGCCAGGCCATGAGTTCAGTACCGGTTTCGCCCTCATCCAGGTGGTAATCCACCAGAGCAATCTGCGGCCGGATGCCATTGTTCAACAGCGCTTCGCATTCCTGGCGATTGCGCGCGGTCCAGACCTGACAGCCCCAGCGTGACAGCAGACTGTGCATACCGATCAGGATGCTGTCCTCGTTGTCGACACACAGCACCTGTGTGCCGTTCAGCGCGGGGCGGCTGACATCGGGCAGTGTTGCGGGGACTGCCGCCTGAGGCGCGGCCAGCGGCACCCGCACGCTGAACACGCTGCCTTTGCCGGTCCATGAGCGCACTTGCAAAGGATGCTCGAGAATGCGGCACAAACCATCGGCAATCGCCAGCCCCAGACCCAGCCCCTTGGCCGCGTGAGTCTTGTGGCTGTCGAGGCGTTTGAATTCTTCGAAGATTACCTTGCGTTTGTCTTCGGGAATGCCCGGCCCCCGGTCCCAGACTTCCAGGCTCAGGCTGTCACCGTAGCGCCTGACACCCAGCAGAATAGGGCCTTTGGCATAGCGGAAAGCGTTGGTCAAAAAGTTCTGCAGCACCCGGCGCAACAGTTTGATATCACTGTCGACGCGCAGTGAACTGCCCCTCACACGAAAGCTCAGACCCTGTTCCTGGGCCAGCGCCTTGAATTCGGCACCCAGGGTGTCAAACAGCGCGCTGAGCGGAAACGGCTGACGATCCGGGGTGATCTTGCCGTTTTCGATTCGGGAAATATCCAGCAGGTCGCTGATCAGGTCTTCGGCGGAGCGCAGCGAGCTGTCCAGGTGCCGAACCAATTGCTGGGCTTCGCTGGAAATCCCTTCCTGCTGATGTGACAGCGCAGCGGAGAACAGCCGTGCAGCGTTCAACGGCTGCATCAGGTCATGACTCACCGCGGCCAGGAAGCGGGTTTTCGATTCGTTGGCGGCTTCAGCGGTGCCCTTGGCGTCGGTCAGCGCCTGGTTGAGCTGGGACAATTCGTGGGTACGTGCGGCTACCCGCTGCTCAAGGCTTTCATTGACGCCTTTGAGGGCGTGTTCGGCGGCGCGGAACTCGGTGATGTCGGTGAAACTCATGACGAATCCGCCGCCCGGCATCGGGTTGCCAATCAGTTCGATCACCTGGCCATTGGGAAACAACCGCTCAGAGGTATGAGCGCGGCCCTGGCGCATCCAGTGCAGACGCCGCGCAACGTGAACCTCTGCCTCGCCCGGTCCGCAGAGTCCGCGCTCGGCGTTGTAACGGATGATGTCGGCAATCGGCCGGCCAACGCCGATCAGGCCTTCGGGGTAGTTGAACAGCTCCAGGTAACGACGATTCCAGGCCACCAGCCGCAAGGACTGGTCCACCACGCTGATGCCCTGGGTAATGTTTTCGATGGCACCCTGCAGCAGCGCGCGGTTGAACTGCAGAACTTCGGAGGCTTCGTCGGCGATGCGTACAACGTCTTCCAACTGCATGTCGCGACCTTCGATAGCGGCCTTGACCACGGCGCGGGTCGAAGAGGTGCCGAGCACGCCGGCCAGCAGCCGCTCGGTATGCGCGATCCATTCACCATCGGCATTCAGGCCGGGGTTGAAACCCTTGCCCTGCCTGTGGGCGAAGCGGATGAAACTCTGTCGCGCGCGGTCCTCACCAACGAAGCGTGCCGACAGGCTCAGCAAGTCCTCGATCTGCACCGCGAGCAGGGGGCGGCTGAAGTCGCGTCCCTGGGTTTCCTGGCCGATGAAACGACCCGCCTGCCAGTGCTCGGCTACTCGCGTGCGCGACAACATCGACACCCAGGCGAACAACGTACAGTTGCCGGCCATCGACAGCACCACGCCCTGGGTCATCGGCGAGATAGGCAGGTCGAACGGGTTGCTGTGCAGCCAGGAAAGCAGCGGGAAAGTGCTCAGCGACCAGCCCATGCCATGCGCCGCTACCGGTAGCACAAGGGTGTAGAACCAGATGAAGATGCCCGCCGCCAGGCCTGCAAATACGCCACGCCGATTGGCCTGCTTCCAGTACAACGCACCGAACATGGCGGGAGCCAGCTGGGTGATCGCGGCAAAGGCGATCTGGCCGATGGTTGCCAGACTGGCCGTCGACCCCAGCATCCGGTAGCTGACGTAGGCCAGCAGGAGAATCATCACGATGCTGATGCGTCTGACAGAAAGCATCCAGTGACGAAACGCCTCGAACGGCCGCTCGGTGTTTTTGCGTCTCAACAGCCACGGCAGCAGCATGTCGTTGGAAATCATCGTCGACAGCGCCACGCAGGCGACGATCACCATGCCGGTTGCTGCCGATGCTCCGCCGATGAAGGCCAGCAGCGCCAGCGACGGGTGAGCGTGCGCCAGCGGCAGGCTGATCACGAACGAGTCGGGCAGCATGGAGCCGGGGAGGAGCATTTGTCCGGCCAGCGCAATCGGCACCACGAACAGCGCAGCCAGCGCCAGATAGGCCGGGAACACCCATTTGGCGAGATTCAGGTCCTGAGGCTCGATGTTCTCGACCACCGTCACGTGGAACTGACGGGGCAGGCAGACAATCGCCATCATCGCCACGCCGGTCTGCACGAACATCGACGGCCAGTTGATCGTGTCTTTCCAGTATTCCTCGAGGCGTGGCGCCAGTTTGGCCTGATTGAACAGGTCGTCGAATCCGTCGTACAGGCCGAACGTGACGAACACACCGACTGCCATGAAAGCGAACAGCTTGACCAGCGCCTCGAAAGCAATGGCCAGCACCATGCCGCGATGGTGTTCGGTGACATCCAGATTGCGCGCACCGAAGACGATGGTGAACAGCGCGAGAATCAGCGACACCACCAGCGCGGTGTCCTGAGCACGAATACCGGTGGAATCGGCCACGGCACCGATCAGGATATTCACCCCCAGCACGATGCCTTTGAGCTGCAGCGCGATGTACGGCAGCATGCCGATCAGGCAGATCAGCGCCACCATGACTGCGAGGGATTGGGATTTGCCATAGCGCGCCGCGATGAAGTCGGCGATCGAGGTGATGTTTTCCTGTTTGCTGATCAGCACCATTTTTTGCAGCACCCAGGGTGCCAGTACCATCAGCACGATGGGCCCCAGGTAGATCGGCAGGAACGACCACAATTGCTCGGCGGCCTGGCCCACTGCGCCGAAAAACGTCCAGCTGGTGCAGTACACCGCCAGCGACAGGCTGTAGACCCAGGCGCGCATGGTCGGGCGCAGCGACGCGCTGTAGCGGTCGCCGTAAAAGGCGATAGCAAACATGATGGCCATATAGGACAAGGCAACGGCCGCAATCAGCCCGCTGGACAGCGACATATCAAATTCCACACCGTATCGATAACGCGCAGTCTCGCACGATGGCTGCGCTTCGTCTTTGTCGACCAAGGTCGAGCGTGGCGCGGTGTCGCAGCTGCCCCGACCAAGCCCGAAGTGATAAAAATAGCGACACAGATTTTGTAAAAAGAAATGTCCTATCGACATTCGTCAGCGTTACGTCTTCAATGTGCCTCGGATTGGCCGCTGCGTCAGTTCACCCCAGCCTCTCAGGACCACGGACGATGAGCCAACAGTCACAATTCAGCCTGCTCGGGAAACGCCGTTTCCTGCCGTTTTTCATTACGCAGTCCCTTGGGGCGTTCAATGACAATATCTTCAAGCAGTCATTGATCCTTGCCATCCTTTACAAGTTGAGCATCGACGGGGATCGTTCGATCTACGTCAATCTGTGCGCTTTGCTGTTCATCCTGCCGTTCTTTCTGTTCTCGGCGCTGGCCGGGCAGTTCGGTGAGAAGTACCCCAAGGACCAGTTGATCCGGATCATCAAGTTCGGAGAGATCGTCATCATGGCGGTCGGTGCCGCAGGTTTTCTGTTCAATCATCTGGAGTTGATGCTCGCCGCGCTGTTCGCCATGGGCACGCATTCGGCGCTGTTCGGACCGGTCAAGTATTCGATTCTGCCCCAGCACCTGCGCGAGAGCGAACTGGTCGGCGGCAACGCGCTGGTCGAGATGGGCACCTTTCTGGCGATTCTGGCCGGCACCATCAGCGCGGGTGTGATGATGTCTTCTTCGCACTATGCCTGGGTGGTGGCGGCTGCCATCGTGCTGGTCGCCTGCCTGGGGTTCCTGGCCAGCTTCGGTATCCCGCGCGCCGATGCCGCCTCGCCGGAGATGAAACTCAACTGGAACATCTTCACCCAGTCATGGGCGACCTTGCGCATGGGGCTGGGGCAAACGCCTGCGGTTTCGCGCTCGATTGTCGGCAACTCGTGGTTCTGGTTCGTGGGGGCGATCTACCTGACGCAGATCCCGGCCTATGCCAAGGAATGGATGTACGGCGACGAAACGGTCGTTACCCTGATTCTGACCGTGTTCTCCATCGGCATCGCGCTGGGCTCGCTGCTCTGCGAGCGCTTGTCCGGGCATAAGGTCGAGATCGGGCTGGTGCCGTTCGGCTCGATGGGCCTGACGATTTTCGGCCTGCTGCTGTGGTGGCATTCGGGCGGTTTCCCGCAGAACGTGCAGGCCAACGACTGGCTGGCGGTGCTGTCTTCCGGGCAGGGCTGGCTGGTGCTGTTCGACATTCTCGGTATCGGCATCTTCGGCGGCTTTTATATCGTGCCGCTGTACGCCTTGATCCAGTCGCGCACGCCGGTAAAAGAGCGCTCGCGCGTCATCGCCGCCAACAACATCCTCAACGCGCTGTTCATGGTGGTCTCGGCGATTGTCTCGATCCTGCTGCTGAGCGTTGCCAAACTGTCGATCCCGCAGCTGTTTCTGGCCGTGTCGGTGATGAACATCGCGGTCAATATCTACATCTTCAAGATCGTCCCCGAGTTCACCATGCGCTTCATGATCTGGCTGCTTGGCCATTCCATGTACCGCGTCGAACACCGCAATCTGGACCGTATCCCTGACGAAGGCGCGGCGCTGCTGGTCTGCAACCATGTGTCCTTTGTCGATGCATTGCTGATTGCCGGCGCAGTGAGGCGCCCGATCCGCTTTGTCATGTACTACAAGATCTACCAACTGCCCGTGCTTAACTTCATCTTTCGCACTGCAGGGACCATCCCCATTGCCGGGCGTAACGAAGACATGGACATCTACGAGAAATCGTTCAAACGCATCGCCCAGTACCTCGCAGAAGGCGAACTGGTGTGCATCTTCCCGGAAGGCAAACTGACCACCGACGGCGAAATCAACGGCTTCAAGAACGGCATGAGCCGCATCATTCAGGAAACCCCGGTACCGGTCATTCCACTGGCACTGCAAGGCCTGTGGGGCAGCTTCTTCAGCCGCGACCCGAGCAAGACCCTGTTTCGCCGCCTGTGGTCTCGCGTCGTGCTGGTTGCCGGCTCGCCCATTGCAGCAGACGTGGCAACCCCCGTGGACGTGCGCGAAGAAGTGAAAGCACTGAGAGGGAAAGTGCAGTAGCGTCGGCGCTCCGTACGACTGACGTGCCAACCACTTCGCGTTGGCACGATAGCCAAAGGTGACCTGAGCCGGAACCCACATCCACCTGATGTCACAGAACCGCCGTGTGACGCGGAGCGTCACGAACGGCGTTCCCACGCGGAGCGTGGGAGCGATAGTCGAGCCTGAACCCCAATCCGCCTGATGTCACAGAACAGCTGTATGAAGCAAAGCGTCACTGCGGCCTGGACGTATTCTCTTCCTCCGGCATCTTCCTGAAATACGTCGACAGCAACGCCCCGGAAATATTGTGCCAGACACTGAACAGCGCACTTGGCACCGCCGCCAGCGGCGAGAAATGAGCACTCGCCAGCGCAGCGCCCAGCCCCGAGTTCTGCATGCCGACCTCCAACGCCAGCGACTTGCGTTGCGCCAATGGCAGCTTGAAAACCTTGCCAGTGAAATAACCCAACAGAAAACCGAACGTGTTGTGCAAAATCACCACTGCCATGATCAGCAGGCCGGATTCAGCGATTTTTGCCTGACTGGCGGCGACTACAGCGCAGACGATCATCACAATACTGACCACCGAGACCAGCGGCAGCACGTCCACGGCATAGCTGACCCGCGCACCCAACAGGCGCTGTGCAACCACACCGAGCACAATCGGCAGCATGACCAGTTGCAGGATCGACCAGAACATATCGAGGAAAGACACCGGCAGCCACGCCGAAGCGAGGAACCAGATCAGGGTCGGGGTCAGCAGCGGGGCGAGCAGGGTAGTGACCGCAGCGATTGCCACCGCCAGCGCCAGATCACCCTTTGCCAGCCAGGCCATGACGTTGGATGAAGTGCCGCTCGGGCAGCAACCGACCAGAATCACGCCCACGGCGATCTCCGGCGGCAGTTGAAACACCTGGCACAGCAACCAGGCTACACCGGGCATGATTACAAAGTGCGCGATCACACCCAGCGCCACTCGCCACGGGTTACGCGCCACTTCGGAGAAGTCGTCAAGTTTCAGGGTCAGGCCCATGCCGAACATGACCAGCCCCAGCAGCGGCACGATCCAGCTTTTCAGGCCGATGAAAACCTGCGGAAACAGAAATGCCAGAATGGCGAACAACAAAACCCAGTAGGCAAACGTGTTGCCGACAAAACGACTCAAGGCTGCCAACGCACGCATGGCCTGCTCCTTCTTGTTGAATAACCGGGATGAAATGAATGCGCCGTCTGACGAGACGGCGCGGTGTTTCGAGCGGCAATGTTGCAAAAGCGCGTATCAGATGCCTTGCGGAATCTCTTCGCCGCCCAGTGCCTCGAACAGCTCCGGCAGGAACTCGCCGAAGGTCAGCATCATCAGCGTGAAGCTGGCGTCCAGTTGCCCCAACGCTTCGTCACCACCGTCCTGTTCGGCCTGATCCTGCAGCAGGTCCTCGAACTTCAGACGCTTGACCACCAGTTTATCGTCCAGCACGAACGACAATTTGTCCTGCCAGGCCAGCGACAGCTGGGTCACGACCTTGCCTGTGCTCAGGTGCAGCTGGATTTCGTCGCCGGTCAGGTCCTGACGCTTGCAGCGCACGATACCGCCATCTTCATGGGTGTCGCGCAGCTCGCACTCGTCCAGCACGAAGAAGTTGTCGGCTGCTTTCTGGGTCTTGACCCAGTCGGTCATGGTCGCACTCGGTGAAACCTTGACCGTCAGCGGACGTACCGGCAGCGAGCCGATGACTTCGCGCAGAGTGGACAACAGGTCTTCGGCGCGTTTCGGGCTGGAGGCATTGACCAGGATCAGGCCCTGTTTCGGCGCGATGGCGGCGAAGGTGGCGGAGCGGCGGATAAAGGCGCGCGGCAGGAAAGCCTGGATGATTTCATCCTTGAGCTGATCACGTTCCTTCTTGTAGACCTTGCGCATCTGCTCGGCTTCGATCTCGTCGACCTTTTCCTTGAGCGCGTCACGCACGACGCTGCCCGGCAGAATGCGTTCTTCCTTGCGTGCGGCGATCAGCATGAAGTCCTGACTGATGTGTACCAATGGAGCGTCTTCGCCCTTGCCGAAAGGAGCGACGAAACCATAGGTGGCTACCTCCTGGCTGGCGCAGGCGCGCGCCGGCTTGGTCGCCAGTGCTGTCTCCAGCGCTTCGGCATCAAAAGGCACGTCCTGGGTCAGGCGATAGACAAGCAGGTTTTTGAACCACATGAGGTGAATCTCTCTTTCTATACAAAGGCGGGCATTATTCGCTCCTCAGCCGCTGGGGCCAACCCTGTACAGAGCGTTTGTAAGCCTTTGGAAGGATTATAAAAATTATTTGAAAAAGTGCTTGCCAGAGTACAGGTCGCTCCGTAGAATGCGCGCCACACCGAGAGTGAAGGGTGATTAGCTCAGCTGGGAGAGCAGCTGCCTTACAAGCAGCGGGTCGGCGGTTCGATCCCGTCATCACCCACCAAACTCGCTTTTAGTGTTACGCGCAGCGGTAGTTCAGTCGGTTAGAATACCGGCCTGTCACGCCGGGGGTCGCGGGTTCGAGTCCCGTCCGCTGCGCCATATTCCGCTTCAAGGCCCTTGAACTCCTTGAAGCAAACAGAAAGCCCGCCTAGTGCGGGCTTTTTGCTTTCTGTCGTCTGGAAATCCCAACCCTCCTCGTGCAATGCCCCTGCGGCAGTTCTATTGAAGTTCTGTAAGAATTACTCTTCGCGAATGTAAGTGATTTCCTTAAATATTGAAGTTAAAACCAGGCTTGTTAGTTAGCTCCGGTGAACGCTTGATTTATCCTCTTTGCTGGTATTAGCTGCATGGGTTGATCGGGTATTCAGGCATCAGGAGTGCTCTTGATTACCCAGAATAATTAATCCAAGCCGACCGCCGAATCGAGGCGGTCTGATACGGTAGTGAGTTAAGGGATAACTATGAAAAATCGTTTTAAACTGCTTGCAGGCACCACAGCCTTGATCCTCTCTGCGGGCGCGCTGGCCACGCCAGCACTGCACACCGCAACCATCGACCAGCACGGCAATGTCGTTGCTCAGTCGTCGCCGTGGATCAAGTCTGTAAGTTACAGCAGTCAGAAAGACTACTTCGCGACTTATAAAGTGCTCTTCAAGGAAGGGCAATTTGAAAAGTCTCCAGGTTTTTGCTCGGTATCTTCCATCGATACCAGTGATCATGAGCGGCTGTTCTACGGGCACGCCAAGTTGGGCGGCGCTGCAACAACAGAGCAGGTCAATGTATTGGGGCTTATGGTCGGCAAACGGGGAGCCTCGGGTGATGCCTCGATGAGTTTCCAGTTGGCCTGCAGTAATTGATTCAATGAACCCCGCCTGGTGCGGGGTTTTTTACGGCGGTCCGATCTGGCAGCGCACCGTCCGGCTTTCCATCCAGCGCATTTGCGCAGATCATTCCTCCACCTCCCAACAAGAAAGGACGTGTCATGAGCCTGCCTCTTCAGGGCATCAAGGTGGTGGAGCTGGGTCAGCTCATTGCCGGGCCGTTCGCGGCGAAGATTCTCGCCGAGTTCGGTGCCGAGGTCATCAAGGTCGAGCCGCCGCTGACCGGGGACCCCCTGCGCAAATGGCGTTTGCTGCATAACGGCACGTCCGTCTGGTGGGCGGTGCAGTCCCGCAACAAACAGTCCGTGACCCTCGATCTGCGCCAGCCTCAGGCGCAGGAAATGGTACGGCGGCTGATCCGGGATGCCGATGTACTGGTCGAGAACTTCCGCCCCGGCACACTTGAGGGCTGGGGGTTGAGCTGGGAAGCGCTGCACGCCCTCAATCCGAAACTGATCATGCTGCGTGTCTCTGGCTACGGGCAGACCGGCCCGTATCGCGACCGGCCGGGTTTTGGCGTGATCGGCGAGGCGATGGGCGGTTTGCGTCATCTGTCCGGTGAGGCAGGGCGCACACCAGTACGTGTCGGCGTATCGATTGGCGATTCGCTGTCTGCGCTGCACGGTGTGATCGGCGTTCTGCTGGCGCTTCGTCACCGCGAGCAGAACGGTGGCGAGGGGCAGCAGATAGATGTCGCGTTGTACGAGTCAGTGTTCAACATGATGGAAAGTCTGATTCCCGAGTATTCGGTATTCGATACTGTCCGCGAGCCGGCTGGCAGCAGTCTGCCTGGCATCGCTCCGAGCAATGCCTACCGCTGCAATGACGGCAAGTACGCGCTGATCGCGGGTAATGGCGACAGCATCTTCCGGCGCCTGATGGAAAAGATCGGCCGCATGGACCTGGCCAGCGACCCCGAACTTCAGCATAACGACGGGCGGGTCAGGCACGTTGCGCGCATCGATGCGGCCATTTCGACCTGGACCGCCGAACGCTCGATGGACGAAGTCCTTGCGGCGCTCAACGAAGCACGCATTCCGGCAGGCAAGATCTACGACGCTGCCGACATTGCCAGTGACCCGCATTATCAGGCGCGGGACATGCTGTTGCAGGGCACGCTGGACGACGGAACACCCGTCACCCTTCCGGGGATTGTGCCTAAACTTCAAGCCACGCCGGGTCAGGTAACATCGTCTGCGCCAACACTCGGTCAACACACCGATGCCGTGCTTGAAGCGCATGGTATAGATGCTGCCACACGTGCCGAATGGCGTCGGCTCGGCATTATCTGATCCGAAACGTGGCCGTTGTCGTAAAAAAGAACTCTATTTCAAACGGAGCTGATCCCGTGATTGATCATCTGGACCACCTGGTACTGACCACTGCCGATATCGACGCCTGCAAGGACTTTTACGTACGCGTTCTGGGGATGACCCCTGAACGCTTTCGTCAGGGGCGTCTGGCATTCCGCTTCGGCAATCAGAAAATCAACGTTCATGAACGCGGCAAGGAGTTCGAGCCCAAGGCTCATTTGCCAGTACCGGGTGCGCTGGATCTGTGTTTCATCGCCACCATCCCGCTGGAGCAGGTGATTGTGCACCTGCAGGAGCAGGACTGGCCGATCGTCGAAGGCCCGGTCGAGCGCACCGGTGCTACCGGGCCGATCTGGTCGGTGTATGTGCGTGATCCGGATCTGAACCTGATCGAAATTTCCGAGCCAGCGGCGGATGTGTCGATTTAATCGCACTCTATGAGGGCGGCTGCATCACTGCATCAGCAGCCCTTCGCAGGCGCTCCGTCTTTCGGCACGAACGCGCCTTTGTCACCTGGCTTGGTGATGATGTACGCGCGTCGCCACGGCTGGTCGTCGATCAGTTTCCAGCGATGGCCAGGGCCGGTGGTGTCCTGCGCCAGCAACACTTCTCCGGGGTGCAGGACAAAGTTCTCGCCGCCGGTGGTGGAAAATTCCAGAGTGCCGGACAGGGTGATCACGTACTGCTCTTCGGGTGCCGGATGCCAGTCATAGGTGGAGTGCGCCGGGGTTTCCTTGAAGTGCAGGGTGCTGACATCGGTCATGGCTTTTTGATCGATCGAACCCACGATAACGTGTGACAGATTGTCGGGGCCTGTGCACAGGCGGTAGGCCTTGATGCCCTCAGTGACAACCAACGGCGGCTTCTTGGCGGCATAGGCTGCGCTGACCGGCAACAGGGCTGCTGTGGCGATCAAGGCCAGGCTTGCCAATTGGCGAGCTGTCGAGCGCGTTGAGCGAAAACGAGTGGTCGGTTGCATAAAAATGTTCCTGAGCACGACAAACTGCGTAAGCCCTGGTCGCCAGTCGCGATGGTCGACGCAGGGTCTGGGCCGATTCGCCCACGCCGCGGATCGAAGCACATCCCAGAACGCTTAAAAATTATCTTTAATTTCATGTTGTTCGGCGCTGGCCGATCCACATAACGTCATATTCATCTATGTCACTCGCTGTCTCGGGTTTCCTTACGCTCATGGCTCAATCAGTCAGGCTTTCAAGGAACCGTGCATGCACCCCAGAAAAAGACTCTTCAAGCGATCCATCGATCACCACCCCGATATGCCGACGCTCAGCGCGCCGTTCGATCATCCTGATGATGCGGCGCGTTATGCTCATGAGCGGATCGGCGACCGGCGTGATCGCGAATACGGCGGTTTCATTCTGGTTCGCAGGGATGGCAAATACATCGCGACCGAACCCATGAATGGCAGCCAGTTCAGCTTCGATCCCAATGAAGTCTTCCCGCGCAACGAGCAGGAAGGTTATGTGCTCTACCCGCATGGGCATGACGACTATGCGGTCTACCATTCTCACCCGTCACTGCAGGCCGGGCTCGACGAGTGGCCGGAGAGTGAAAAGGTCACTTACCCGAACAGCCTTTCAGTCGGCGACATTTACGCAGTGATCGATGATCAGAAGGTGTGTTCGGCGACCTATCTTTCCGGGCCTGACGGTTCCCTGATCAAATACACACTGTCTCGCTCTGCCGCCGAAGACGCCTTGTTTGCGCGCGTCTCCGGTCCGCCGAGCATGCCGCACCTGTGTGAACTCAGCCAGATCCACCAGGCGTTGCAGAACCTCAGCATGATGCCCAGTGATGTGGTTCGTCTGCTGGCCGGTGCCGGGGATCTGCGCGTGATAGTGCCCAGCCTACTGTGGGGACGGGTGGGCAAAGTGCTGGCCGACTGGCACCCGTATCCTGACGCAACCGCTGCTCGCGCGGCGCCGGTCAAATCGCCCGCAAGCTGCGACGTGCAATGGCCGCCCCGATCTTTGAGCCTCAGCGCGCCGTTCGACAGCGCCGACGAGGCTGCACGCTACGCACATGGCCGTATCGGCAGTCGTATTCATTCACAGATCATCGGTTTTCTTCTGTTCAATCCGGTCACCCGAGCCTATCGGATTGCCGAGCCGACGCTCGATGACGGCATGCCAGTGTATGCGCCGTGTTCGGCGTTCCATCCCGATGCGTATTACCGGCCTGCATTGCCTGACGGCTATCGTGTGGACGGTATGTATTTTTGTTCAGCCAATCTGGCCGTCGAGGGTGGGCGTGAAGTGATGAACGATTTCTTCGAGCCGGATGACCTGCATCGGATGTTCAGCTATCGGCACAAACCGGCCCAGCGCCGCAAAGGCATGCCGATTCGCTATGGTTTCGAAATGTCCGCCGTTTATTTCTCGGCAGCCGACGGCGCACTGCTTTGTTACACACCCAGCCAGTCCGACGAGGAGTTTCAACTGTTGCAAAGCGTATCGCGTGTCTATTCGGGGGACGGGTCCATTCAGGCGCAACTCGCGGCCGGTACCCTCAGCGTGCAGGATTTCGTCCTTCGGGTGGCGCGGGCCGGGCATCTGCGCGTGCTGCAGACCAGTGAGCGCTGGCCCGATGCCGGTGTGATCAGTCCCGTGGGCTGAGCCCTGTGCAGCGTGCCGGCGCCTTGCCGTCGCGAATCACAAACTGAACTGCAACTGAACAATGCGGTACAGATCCGGGAAAACCTTTGGATACCTGAACTTATCGGCGTTTTCTCCCTCTCATGCCGGTAGCCATTGATCGCGGCGGCCTGATAAGCTCGCGGCTTTACTCGTTTGCCCTTTTGGCGCATGAACAAGGAATTAGCATGAAACAGCATCGGTTGGCAGCGGCGATTGCCCTGGTCGGTCTGGTACTCGCAGGTTGTGACAAGCAAGCCAGCACCGTTGAGCTGAAAACCCCAGCACAAAAAGCGTCTTATGGCATCGGTCTGAACATGGGCAAAAGCCTGGCTCAGGAAGGTATGGATGATCTGGATTCCAAGGCTGTAGCCCTGGGTATCGAAGACGCTGTCGGCAAGAAAGATCAGAAACTCAAGGACGAAGAGCTGGTTGAAGCCTTCTCCGCGCTGCAAAAGCGTTCCGAAGAGCGTCTGGCGAAGATGAGCGAAGAGGCTTCTGCCGCTGGCAAGAAATTCCTCGAAGAGAACGGTAAGAAGGACGGCGTGGTCACCACCGCTTCCGGCCTGCAGTATCAGATCATCAAGAAAGCCGACGGCCCTCAGCCCAAGCCTACCGATGTTGTGACTGTTCACTACGAAGGCAAGCTGATCGACGGCAAGGTCTTCGACAGTTCCGTTGAGCGCGGCAGCCCGATCGACCTGCCTGTTGGCGGTGTGATTCCGGGTTGGGTCGAAGGCCTGCAACTGATGCACGTCGGCGAGAAGATCAAACTCTTCATCCCGAGTGATCTGGCTTACGGCGCACAGAGCCCGAGCCCGGCGATCCCGGCCAACTCGGTACTGGTGTTCGATCTCGAACTGCTGGGTATCAAAGACCCTGCAGCGGCACCGACTGCAGGTGCTGATGCCGACGAAGAAGAAGAGGCAGCCCCTGCCGCTTCGGCTCCGGCCAAGAAGTAACGCTCTACCTGGCTACAGAAAACGCCCTGTCTCGACAGGGCGTTTTTGTGTCCGGCTTATTTCCCGAACGCTTGGCCATTCGGGCAGTCCCACTACCATGGATGCATGCAAAAGCATTGTCCGACAGTCCGGCAGGATCAAGGCACTCGTCTCATAGAGGGTGTCGGGTTCACACGTTTGTAGTTTTTTTGTGAGTAAAAAACGCCCGATTTGACTGTGGCCCCCCGAAAACGGGGGGTTGAGGCTGGAAAAAAGCCACTGTTCACAAGGTTATCCACAATTATTGTGGATAACCTTGTGGCTTTGGCCAGGCAGGTCCAGCGGACCTGCTTTTATCGAACGACATTTTGCTGAGCGGGAGTGGGTATGAAAGCACCGTGGAATTTTATCCGTTATCTGCCCGGAGCCCGGCGTCTGCTGGCAGCCGGGCGATTGCCAGGGCTATTGTTCGCTGTCGCGCGCAAGGGCAACAGTGAAGGTAATCGTCTCGGCAAGCTCAAGGAAGACCTGCGTTTGCTGCAGGCCTTGTGCCTGGCTTACTGGCGGGGCGAATACCGCAGCATCAGCCCCAAAGCGATTCTGTCCATCGTCGCCGGTCTGATGTACTTCCTCAGCCCGCTGGATGCGATCCCCGACTGGATACCCGGCCTCGGCATGCTCGATGACATCGCCGTGCTTGCATGGGTTACCAAGCACTTGAGCAATGAACTGGATGCCTTTCGTGCATGGCGGGCGCAGCAATCGCCCGAGAAACTCATCGTGGTCGAGCAACTGCCGAAGACTCAGGCACTGCTGGAGCAAGAGCGGGGTAAGGTGTAAGTCTCACGGATTGAACACCAGCCCTGGCGTTCCGCTGTTAAGATGCCTGCCTATGGATCAGGCCTGATCAGTATGCGGTCGTGTAGTACAAGGTGACTCTATGGATCTTCAAGTGATATCCCGTGACGGGGAGCCTGAATATGCAGTGCTGCCCTGGGCGCAGTATCAAGCGCTGCTCAAGGCTGCCGGACTGGCCGGCAAACCGTCCAGCGAGCCAGCTGTATCGACTTCCGGCACTACCGCCGGTGAGCTTCCAGGGTTCGATGAGTTGCGTGCACTGCGCGAGGCCAAGGGCCTTGAAGCGGCGAGCCTGGCGCGTACCGTCGGGATCAGCCCGTCCTATCTGGAATTGATCGAGAACGGTACTCGTGAGCCGGACGGCGCGATCAAGCGCAGCCTGGCGTGGGAGCTTGGGGTGCCGGGCTGGCGAGGTGAGTCGTGAGCGTGCGCATCAGTCGTCAGCATTGGGACGGGCTGCTCAATGAGCTCGATCTGGCCCGTCGCCAACGGCATCTGCTGACCTATCGCGCGCTGGTGGAACGCCTGCAACTGCCCAGTCCGGCCATGCAGACCCTGACGGCGGCTCTTGAGCACCTCGCCGCCATGGATGCCCGCGCTGAACAACCCTTGCGCAGTTCGCTGGTCATCAGTCAGGGCGCAAGCCGCCTGCCGCGTCCTGGTTTTTTCGAGTGTGCCGAACGCCTGGGCCGTTTCTCCGGACCTTCGGACGGCGTCGCGGCAGCCTCATGGCATGCCTCGGAAGTGGTTCGGGTGTTTGAATACAGTTATCCGGAAGTTGAAGCGCAGTAGGGGAATGGCACCGGCACTCACGCCTGCATCAACAAATCCAGTCGCGTCGAATCTATGACGTGAATGCTTGCGCCAGCGACATCCTTGGCGAAGTGCTTGGCCTGTGAAGCGAGGTCGGCCAGTTGGCTGGCATCGACCAACGTGCAGCTTTCTTCATGCAGGTGCACCACGCCGATCGACAGCGACAGCAGGGGGAATTCCTGGCGTTGGCCCTGCCGGTTGAGGGCGATGAAGCACCCGGCTTCCAGGTGTTCTGCGCGGTAGAAACGACGGCATTGATTCTGAAAATCATCCAGCAGGCTTTTCAGGCGTCGTTCCCAGTCATCAAAGCCCAGCACCATCAGAAAATCATCTCCGCCGATGTGCCCGACAAAGTCCCTGGCCGGATCGATGCGGTCGTTGAGGCATTGCGCCAGACACAGCAGCACCTCGTCGCCACGGGCATAACCGTAGATGTCGTTGAAGGGCTTGAAACTGTCGATGTCCACGTAGCAGATCATCGATGCGCGGCCTTGCTGCAGCAGTCGAGTCAGGCACTGCTGAATCGGGACGTTGCCGGGCAGCAGGGTCAGCGGGTTGGCGTAACGTGCCTGCTGGATCTTCATTTCGGTAATCAGCTTGAGCACGTCGATCACCCGGCCTAGCCCAAGATAGGTACCGTTCGAGGTGATGATGAAATCCTCCTCGATGCGTTGCCGGGCACGGCTGGTCAACAGCCGGCTGACCTGTTGCAGCGACTGGCTGACTTCCACGGCCAGAAAGTCACTGCTCATCAGACGGCTGATCGGTTTGCGGGCAAACAGCTCGGTGCCGAAGGGCTTGAGCAGGGCCTCGGACAATGAGTGCCGGTGGACGATGCCACACGGTCGGGCGTCGTCATCCAGCACCGCCAAAGAGTTGAGGTTGGCCTGCCTGCGAAACGCTTCCAGCACTTCAGCAGTGGGAGTTGACTGGCTGACCGATGGCTGCGGGTTGAGCAGGGCAGACAGGTCGGCCGCTTCTTCGTTGAGCGGCGTCACTGCGATCTCTGTCCTGGGCAGCATGGCGCGAGTGTCGCGCGGCGGGCGCTCCTGAGGGCGCGCCAGCAGATAGCCTTGAACCAGGTTCACGCCCATGTCTTTCAGCGTCGCCAGCTCTTCGGGCAATTCGATGCCTTCGGCAATCACCGTCGCTCTGGAAGCCTTGGCCATCTGTAGCATGGAGCCGACGAACTCGCGCTTCACCGCATCCTGATGAATGCCGTCGATGAAGTGCCGATCGATTTTCACATAGTCCGGGCGCAGCTCCGACCACAGTCGCAAGCTCGAATAACCGGCACCGAGATCGTCCAACGCAATGGAGAAGCCCATGTCGCGATAGTGATGCAAGGCGTTGTACAGCAGGTCGAAATCGTCGGTAGGCATCTGCTCGGTCAGTTCGATGACCACGTCCTTCGGCGCGATGTGGTATCGGCGCAGCATTTCCAGCGTCCGACCCGGAGGATGAGAGCTTTCGAGCAGCGATTCGGGGGAGACGTTGAGAAACAGCTTGCCCGGCAACTTCTGCTGACTGAAACGTCGGCAGGCGCTGTCTCGGCAACTTAACTCCAGCTCGCTCAGACGCCCGGCCTGGCGGGCGATGGCGAACAGATTCAGGGGCGAGTGCAGGGCGCTGTTGGACGGGCCGCGGGTCAAGGCTTCATAGCCCAGAATCCGGTGCTCCGACAGCGAGACGATGGGTTGGAACAAGCTGTGCAAATCACCACGAGCCAGAATGGAACTCAGTGCGCTCAGCTGCTCTGTTATGGTCATGGTCGTCTCGGAGAGAATGAAAAAGGGCTGAGCGCTTTCGCGTTCAGCCCCGTATTTCACGACAGCTTCATGACTGTTTGATGACGTTGCGGCTAACTGGCCATCAATGAGCCTGCGTTACTTTTTCGCGACAGCCGCACTCAGACCCAGATAGTCGATGAGAATGCGCCCGGTCTCTGCCAGGTAGGCATCGTCCTCGGGTTTGGTTTTCTCGTCTTCTACCGGCAGCGCGTCTTCATCTTCCTTCTTCAGCTCTTTGAGCGGCTCTTCACCCTTGGCCTTGCGGCGGGTGTTTTCCAGCGCAAGTTGCTTGCTTTCGATAGACGCATGCTCGGCACGACGGTCGGCTTCATTGAGGCTGACGGTCTTCTCGTTCATCAGCTTCTTGGCCAGCGCCAGGCGATCCTCAATGAACACGAACTCGGCGTCTTTTGCCGAACGTGCTTCATGACGCGCCTGCAATTGAGCCAGGAACGGCTTGAACGGGTCGATTGCCGGCTTGATCGCCGGTTTGATGCTGTCCCACGGCATGGCTTCGGGCAGCGCGCTCTCGCCGATCTCCTTGGTGTCGATCAGCGATGGGTACGTGATGTCCGGTACCACGCCCTGATGCTGGGTGCTCTGACCGGAAACCCGATAGAACTTGGCCAGTGTCAGTTTCAGTTCGCCGTGATTGAGCGGCTGAATGGTCTGCACGGTGCCTTTACCGAAGGTCTGGCCACCGATCACCAGCGCGCGGTGATAATCCTGCATCGCCCCGGCGAAAATCTCCGACGCCGACGCAGACAGACGGTTGACCAGCAATGCCATCGGGCCTTTGTAGAACGCGCCCTTGGCTTCGTCTTCCAGGACGTCGACCTTGCCGTCGGCATTACGCACCAGCACGGTCGGGCCCTTGTCGATGAACAGGCTGGTCAGCTCGGTGGCTTCCTGCAACGAACCACCACCGTTGTTGCGCAGATCCAGTACCACACCGTCGACCTTCTCGGCCTGCAATTCGGTGAGCAGTTTCTTCACGTCACGGGTGGTGCTCTTGTATTCCGGATCGCCAGCACGGTAGGCCTTGAAGTCCAGATAGAAGGCTGGAATGTCGATGACCCCGAGCTTGTAATCCTTGCCGTCCTGCTTGAGGTGCAGGATCGACTTCTTGGCCGCCTGTTCTTCAAGCTTCACCGCTTCACGGGTAATGGCGACGATCTTGCTGGTCTGGTCGTTCGGTGCATTGCTGGCCGGGATGATCTCCAGGCGTACCACCGAGCCTTTCGGACCGCGAATCAGCTTGACCACTTCATCGAGGCGCCAGCCGATCACGTCGACCATTTCCTTGTCGCCCTGGGCAACGGCCACGATCTTGTCGGCCGGAGCGACCTGTTTGGTCTTGGCCGCCGGACCTGCCGGGACCAGACGCACGATCTTCACGTTGTCGTTGTCGCTCTGCAACACGGCGCCGATGCCTTCCAGCGACAGGCTCATGTTGATGTCGAAGTTCTCCGCGCTGTCAGGTGACAGGTAGTTGGTGTGCGGGTCGTAGGACATGGCGAATGTGTTGATGTAGGCCTGGAAGATATCTTCGGCACGGGTCTGGTTCAGACGCGCCTGCTGATTCTTGTAGCGCTTGGTCAGGGTTTCCTGAATCTTCGCCGGGTCCTTGCCTGCAATCTTCAGACGCAGGACTTCATCCTTGATGCGCTTGCGCCACAGTTCGTCGAGCTCGGCAGTATCCTTGGGCCATGCGGCGTCCTTGCGGTCGACCAGCAGGGTTTCCTTGGTATTGAAGTCGAGCTTGTCGACGCCCTTGCCCAACTCGGCCAGCGCAAAATTCAGACGCGCATTGACGCGGTCCAGATAGCGCTTGTAGATGGTGAAGCCGGCGTTCAGGTCGCCGCTTTTCAGGAAGTCGTCGAACTGGAACTGCCATTTGTCGAAATCGGCAATGTCGCTGGCCATGAAATAGCTGCGCGAGGGGTCCAGTTGCTTGATGTAGCTCTGGTAAATAATCGCCGAACGCTTGTCGTCCAGGGGCGGCTTGCTGTAGTGATGTCGTTTGAGCAGCTCAACCACGTTGAGACTGGCAATCACTTCGTCGCGGTCCGGCTGAAGATTATCCCAGCTGTTGGCGGCAAAGGTACTGGCTGACATCGGCAAAACGCTAAGGCCGACAAACAGTGCGAGGGCAGTGCTGGGGAATAATTGCTTCATGCTGATTCGACGCGAGGACAATTGATAACGCATATTAGGCCGTCTTTGAGGTCGCCGGTTCCTTTGGACCCGGCCGCATAATGCAAAAGCCCGGGCAAAACAGCCACGGGCTCAGTCTGGACTCACTATGGAGGCACCGTGAAGGCATTGCAAGGCGTTGAAGGACATGTGGAATGGGTCGAGGAGCCGAGTCCGGCCCTCGATGTGGGGCAGGTACGTATCAAAGTGGCTGCGGCAGGTTTGAATCGTGCCGATCTGTTACAGCGCGAAGGCAAGTATCCGCCGCCGCCCGGCGTCACTCGGACGCTGGGTCTGGAGTGCTCGGGCGTGATCGCCGAAGTCGGTCCGGGTACGTCCTGGATGGTCGGAGACCGCGTCTGCGCGCTGTTGGCGGGCGGGGCGATGGCCGAAGAAGTGGTGGTCGATGGGCGACACGTGCTGCCGGTACCGGAAGGTCTGTCGCTGCACGAGGCGGCCGCCATTCCCGAGGTCTATGCCACCGCGTGGTTGAACCTGTTCGAGCTCGCCGGGCTCAAGCCTGGCGAGAAGGTTTTGCTGCACGCTGGCGCAAGTGGGGTTGGTTCAGCCGGGATTCAGCTTTGCAAGGCGTTTGGCAATCCGGTCTGGGTCAGTGTCGGCTCGACCGAACGTCTGGCCTATTGCGTCGAACTGGGTGCTCAGGGCGGTGTGGTACGCAGCGAAAGCCTTGAAGGCCTGAACGACTTTGCACCGTTCAACGTCATCCTCGACCCGGTGGGGGCGAGCTACGCCGAGCTCAACGTCAAACTGCTGGCCCTGGACGGTCGCTGGGTGCTGATCGGCGTCATGAGCGGCCGCGAGGCGCAGGTGGATCTGGCTCACGTACTGGGCAAGCGTATCCGGCTGATGGGTTCGACCTTGCGCAGTCGCGACGACACGTTCAAGGCCGACCTGCTCAGCGACCTGGGCCAGCACGTCTGGCCGCTGTTCACTGAGGGCCGCCTCAAGCCGCAACTGGCGAAATCCTTTGCGATCAAGGATGCCGAGGCGGCGTTCGAAGAGCTGGCGACCAACACGGTGTCCGGCAAGATCGTGCTGGTCATCGACGAAAGCCTGGTCTGATCAGGCGGTGCCTCTGGACTCAGCTCCAGTCGTGCACCGGCCAGCCCGCTTTCTGCGCGTGTTCCAGTAGCACGGCATCGGGGTTGACCACGTTAGGGTGGTCAACCTTGAGCAGCAGCGGCAGGTCATTGCGCGAATCCGAATAGAAACTCGCACCCTCGAGATTTTCCCCCTCGGCATCCAGCCATTCCATCAGGCGCGTGATCTTGCCTTCCCGATAGGTCAGCACGCCGACGGTTGCACCGCTGTAGACGCCGTGCTGCACGTCCAGTTCGATACCCAGCACTTCGTCGATCCCGAGGCGTTCGGCGATCGGCTTGACCAGGTGCACGCCCGACGCCGAGATCACCAGAATGCGGTCACCCTTGGCGCGGTGCTTTGCAATGCATGTGCAGGCGTCGCTGTAGATGATCGGCTCGATGACGTCCTCGACCCAAGGGCCGACCAGATGGTCGATTTCTTCAGGGGTACGGCCAGCCATGGGTTCCAGGCTGAAGGCCATGTAGTCTTCCATCGCGAGCTTGCCCTCGCTGTAGGCGGCCATCAGTTCGTCGTTGCGTTGCATGAACGACGTCGAGTCAACCCAGCCCAGGCGACCCATCTGCTCGCTCCAGAGCGTGGCGCAGTCACCACCGATCAGGGTCTCGTCCAGGTCGAAAATTGCCAGGGGCATGTGCGTTTCTCCTAAAAGTCTGTTGAGTCGGCTGTCAGCTTCACGCATGGCGTCTTGATCGGCAAGCGCGTGGCGTTATGCGTGCAGAACGAATTCAGTTCACGGCGCGTTCAGTTCAAGGCAACGCTCAGTTCAAGGCGCAGAGTGCCGACGGTTCAATGTTCAGTGTTACACGCCTTCCGTCCGGGTGCAGGTCGTCGGCGCTGCGGTTCAGTACGTCGACCACAAGGTCTACGCCACGCGCCTGGACCCGGTAGCGGATGACGTTGCCGAGCAGACTGTGACTGCGTACTTCGCCTTCCAGTTCGCCCGTCAGGCTCAATTGGATCGACTCAGGGCGGATCGCCACACGGCTGTTGATCGGGCGCTGCATCAGGCGAGTGGCATCGTCGGCTTCCAGCAGGTTGTAGTTGCCGATGAAGCCTGCGGCGAAAACGTCCACCGGCGCGGTGTACAGTGTCTCGGCGTCACCGCTCTGCACGATCCGGCCCTGATTCATCAGGAAGATACGGTCTGACAGGGTCAGTGCCTCTTCCTGGTCGTGGGTCACGAAAATAGTGGTCAGGCTCAGCTCGCGCTGAATGGCGCGTATCTGTTCACGCAGGTTCTTGCGAATCCGCGCGTCCAGCGCCGATAGCGGCTCATCGAGCAACAGCAGACGCGGGCGAGTGACCAGCGAGCGCGCCAGCGCCACACGCTGGCATTGCCCGCCGGACAGTTGATGCGGGTAGCGCGTGGCAAAATCGTGCAGCTCGACCATGCGCAGAATCTCGGCAACACGCCTTGAGCTCTCGTCGGCACCGACTTTCTGAATGCGCAGCCCGAAGGCAACGTTTTGCTCGACGGTCATGTTGGGAAACAGCGCATAGCTCTGGAACACCATGCCGATGTTGCGCTTTTGCGGCGTGAGCGGCACCAGGTCGCTGCCATCGAGCAAAATGCGCCCGCTGTTGACCGGGGTCAGCCCGGCAATGCAGCGCAATAACGTGGATTTGCCGCAGCCCGACGGGCCCAGCAAGGTAACGAATTCGCCCTTCGCGATGCTGCAGTTGATGTCGCTGAACACTGACGTGCTGGCGTAGCTTTTCTGCAGGTTTTCAATACTGACAAAACTCATCTCAGTCTTTGTCCTTGTTCAGTCGATTGGCGGCCCAGGTCAGCACCAGCACGAAGAGGAAATAGGAAATCACCAGCGCGCTGTTGAAGTGACCACTGCTGTTGCGCATGTTGTTGAGGTAGACCTGCAGGGTTTCATAGCGCGTGCCGACCAGCAGGTTGGCGAACACGAATTCGCCGAACAGGAACGAGAACGACAGCAGCAGGGCAATCATCAGGCCCTTGCGCAGGTTGGGCAGCACGACCATGAACGCCGCCTGCCAGGTGCTGGCGCCGAGCAACTGGGCGGCGTCCATCAGGTCTGTCAGGTTGATGGCCTGCAGGTTGTTGGTGATGGCGCGGTACATGAAGGGCAGGGCGACCGTGAAATAACAGCCAATCAGAATCCACGGTGTACCGACCATCGCCATGGGGCCTGAGCCATACAGCTGCAGCAGGCCGACCGAGGAGACCACGGGCGGCACGGCGAACGGCAGCAGGATGAGGATGTTCATCAGCCCGTCGAGGCGCGGAAAGTAGTAATGCACGACGAACAGCAGGGGCAGAATCAGCACCACCGAAAGGACCAGTGCGCCGACGCAGACCAGCAACGACTGGCCGAACGCCGTCAGAAAGCGTGGGTCGCTCCACAGCGCCACGTACCATTTGAAGGTCAGGCCGCTGGGCAGAATGGTCGCCGACCAACTGGTCGCGATCGAGTACAGGAAGGTGCCGGCCAGTGGCAGCAACAGGATCAGGAACAGCAGGTAGACCACTGTCTTGTGATAAATGCTCGCAGGCCCTCGTTCAACGCGTGACATGGTAGCTCCTTCTCAACAACCACTGATGGACCACGGTGACCAGGGTCATGAGCCCGACCAGAATCATCGCCAGCGCGCTGGCCATGTTCGGATCCAGCGTGATATCCCCCGCGACCATCGCCGCGATACGGATCGGCAATACGTTGAAATTGCCGGTGGTCAGCGCGTAGACCGTGGCATAGGCGCCCAGCGCATTGGCCAGCAGAATGACAAACGTGCCGAGCAGCGCCGGGGTCAGCACCGGCAGGCCGATGTAGCGCCAGAACTGATAGCTGCTGGCCCCCAGCAGCGCTGCCGACTCGTTCCAGTCTTCGCGCACGGCATCGAATGCGGGGTAGAGCAGCAGCACGCCGAGGGGGATCTGGAAATAGGTATAAAGGATGATCAGTCCGGTCTTGGAATACAGGTTGAAGTCATCGATGATCCCGGTCTGCTTGAGGATCAGGGTCAGCGCGCCGTTGAACCCCAGCAGGATGATGAACGCGAACGCCAGTGGAACGCCGGCAAAATTGCTGGTCATGTTGGCGAACGAGTTGACGAAATCGCGCAGCCGCGAATCCACCTTGCGCAGCGAATAGGCACCCAGGATCGAGATGATGATGCCGAACAGGCTCGACCAGAAGCTGATCTCCAGGCTGTACTGAATGGCTTGCCGGTAGAACTTCGAGCTGAACGCCCGGATGAAGTTTTCCCAGCCCCAGCCGGCATCGCTTTGCAGGCTGTGGATCGCGACCCACAGCAGCGGTGCGATCTGAAACACGATGAAAAATACGGCGAAGGGCAGCAGGCACAACAGCCCCAGCCACTTGCCTCGGGAAAAGGTTGTCAATTGAGAATCTCCCGGCAGACCGGTTTGTCGTGCGGCACGCCAAGCAGCTCGCAGACGGTGCCGCACAGATCGATCTGGCGCGGCGCGGCGTCGACATTCAGGCTGAAGGCATCACCGATGACGAACAGCGGCACCTCACGCTCTTCCGGCAACAGCCCGTTGTGCGAGCGGTCATTGTTCATGCCGTGGTCGGCCGTCACCAGCACTTGATAACCCGCATCCAGCCAGCGTTGCAGGTAGTCAGCCAGAATGATGTCTGCGCTGCGGGCGCTGTTGCGGTACTGCGCAGTGTCGAGGCCGTGCTTGTGCCCGGCGTCGTCGATGTTCATGGGGTGGATCAGCAGAAAGTTCGGGGCGTGCCCGAGGCGCAGGCTTTCGGCGTCGGCGAACAGGTGCGAATCAGGGTAGTGATCGGCCCAGTAGAACAGTCCGTGCTGAATCGGCAGATCCGTGGCTTCCGTATGGCGATCGCGTGCCGGGTCGAACGGGGTGCGGTTGTACAGCTCGCTGACCCAGTGATAGGCCGCTGCTGCAGTGCTCAGCCCGGCGTCGCGAGCATAGTGAAAGATGCTGCGCTGATTCGACAGGCGCGAGACGTTGTTATGCACGATGCCGCTGTCGATGGGCGCGACACCGGTCAGTATGCATTCGTAAAGGGGGCGTGAGAGGGCGGGCAGTTCGCATTCCATCTTGTAGAGCGCGGCCCGGCCCGCATCATGCCAGGCTTGCAGGTGCCCCATCGCATGGCGTGCGACTTCGTAATTGAGGCCGTCCAGCACGATCAGGATGACGTTGTGTTTCATGGGCGACTCGCTTTGAAAGAACGGGCGAGACTGGCTCGCCCGGAGTACACGACTTCATCCCTGAGCCGCAGGAGAGGATCAGTTCATCTCGATGATGACCTGCTCGTTCCACATCTGCGGCAGCGCTTTGGAAGTTTTCTCCCACGCCTCTGCGTTCTCGATTGGCTTGGCGTTTTTGTACTGGTCTTGCGGCAGCAGTTTGGCTTGAACATCTTCAGGCAGTTTGATGTGCTCTACGCGAATCGGGCGTGCATTGCCCTTGGCCAGATTGATCTGACCCGCGTCGCTGAAGGTGTATTCACGCGCCAGCTTGGCGGCGTTCGGATGTTTGGCATACTTGTTGATGATGGTGGTGTAGCCGGAAATCACCGAGCCGTCCGAAGGGATCAGCACGACGTAATCATCGGGTTTGGTCATCTTGGCTTTGTAGCTCAGGCCGTTGAAGTCCCAGACCACACCGACTTCGATTTCGCCTTTCTCGATGGTCTGAATGGTCGGGTTGGCCAGCGACAGACGCTTCTGTTTGGCCAGATCGGTGAACAGTGCCAGGCCCGGTGCGATGTTGGTTTCGTCACCTTTCATGGCGATGGCCGCTGCCAGTACACCGTTGGCAGCCTGAGCCGCAGTGCTCACGTCGCCGATGGACACCTTGTATTTGCCGGTTTTCAGGTCAGCCCAGCTTTTCGGGATTTCAGAGCCGTGCAGCAGGTTTTTGTTGACGATGAAGGCGATGGTGCCGGTGTAGGCCAGCGCCCAGTGGCCGTCCTTGTCCTTGGCCCAGGTCGGGATCTGATCCCAGGTAGTTGGCTTGTAAGGCTGGGTAACGCCTTTTGCTGTGGCGATAGGGCCGAACGCTGCGCCTACGTCGCCAATGTCACCGCTGGCGTTGTCTTTCTCCGCCTCGAACTTGGCGATCTCCTGGGCCGAACTCATGTCGGTGTCCATGTGCTTGAGGCCATATTTGGCTTCCAGGTCTTTCCAGATGCCGCCCCAGTTTGCCCAGTCATCCGGCATGCCGAGGCTGTTGACCGCGCCTTCAGCCTTGGCCGCAGCCTCCAGCGTTTTAAGATCCGTGTCCGCAGCCATGACCAGCGAACTCATTGCCATGGCTGAACCGAGGAGTGATGCCAACAAAAGATGTTTCATTCGGAGCTCCTAGTGCACTTCTTGAGAAAAGTGTTCGTTGCGGATTATTTGGTCTAGATCAGCAATACCTGAGCCAAGTTAGGCTTTTTGCATGACATTTTCGTGTCGTGTTGCACGGACAAAAGCGTTTTTCACGGGCCCCGGCAGTGCCTGGCGCTAAGCGTAGACCATCGCAATGGGCCTGTTGGGCAGGGGGTTATGGGCTCTTTTCGGCGCAGTTGGCATGCAACGTGATTTGTCCTGTAACAGTACAGTCATGTCCCCGGCCTAGGCTCACGGCAAGGGAGTCAACGGCGTTGGCTGCACTGATGTATGCCTCGTAACAGGGCTGGTCTAGTCCAGACGGATACCGGAATGCGCGAAGATGTGCCACGGGCGGTAACAACCATTTGCCATGCGCTGCAGGAGCAGATCGAACATGGTTTGTTGCCGCATGGCAGCAAGTTGCCTGCAGAGCGCAAGCTCAGCGAGGTATTCGCCACCACCCGCATCACCTTGCGTGAAGCGCTGTTGCAGCTTGAGGCGCAGGGGTTGATCTATCGGGAAGAGCGGCGTGGCTGGTTCATCTCGCCGCCGCGACTGGCCTATGACCTGATCAGGCGTAGCCATTTCCACGCAATGGTCTGTGCACAGGGAAGGGTGCCGCACACCCGGCTTCTGTCTGCACGCCTGCAACCTGCTTCAGCGATGATCTGCGAAATGCTGGAACTGCCGGCGCTGTCGAGCGTGATCCAGATCTGTCGCGCGCGACGGATCGATCAGCGTCTGGTGCTGTATGTCGAGCACTACCTGAGACCGGAGTTGTTCCCCGGCATTCTCGAACACGACCTGAACGAATCGCTCAGTGAACTCTACGCCCGCCGCTATGACATTCATTACGGTCGGGTGCGCTTCGACATGGTCCCCACGGCGCTGCACAGCGAAGCAGCCGCTGCACTGAAGGTTTCACTGGGTAGCCCGGGCCTGCGCATTGCACGTGTCAATTATGATCGGAAAGATCGGTTGATCGACTGTGACCTCGAATACTGGCGTCATGATGCTATTCATGTGCGCGCAGAGGTGAACGGCGACTGAATGCCGGTGTGGCAAACCCACTTCCCAAGCGCGGTCTGTGCCACCGTTAGTTCGCTGTTTTCTATAAATAAATACTCATTTCGTTGATAAGAATGTGTGCAATGTACAGCCTGTTTAATAGGTTTTGTGTAATGCATGCATTTGATTAACAAAAAAAATTAATGAGCGTTATTCTATTGTTGCTGGCGGGGTGGCGTTAAATTAGTTGGTTTTTTTGATGAAATGTCCCAGAGTAATTATTCTAGTTTTCAGCGGATTTAAGAAAAATCTTAATATTAATTAATGTTTGTTAATGGGGTGTGGTAGGTTTTTGGTGTGGAAGGATAAGCACTGGTTAGTTGGTTTTATTTGCACGATCGTTCCATGTTTGGATTAAGGTTGACATGGCAGTTGTCCTATAAAGCAATGCTTGATAAGTGCGGCTGCTTTTATTTAAAGGATCTATGAGGATGCTGTAATGACTCTCGACAAGGCGTTGGTGCTGCGTACCTGTGCAAATAATATGGCCGATCACTGCGGCCTTATATGGCCCGCGTCCGGCACGGTGGAATCCAGATACTGGCAGTCAACCAGGCGGCATGAGAATGGTCTGGTCGGTTTACTGTGGGGCGCTGGAACCAGCGCTTTTCTAAGCGTGCATGCCGATGCTCGATGGATTGTCTGTGAAGTTGCCGTTGCAGACATCATCAGTCTGGAAGAGCCGGGAATGGTCAAGTTTCCGCGGGCCGAGGTGGTTCATGTCGGCGACAGGATCAGCGCGTCACACTTCATTTCGGCACGTCAGGCCGACCCTGCGTCAACGTCAACGTCAACGTCAACGCCAATGCCCACTGCCATACCCACGCCCATGCCTGCGGTAGCAAGTGTCACGTTACCGGTGGCCGAACAGGCCCGTCATGAAGTGTTCGATGTCGCGTCGGTCAGCGCGGCTGCCGCCCCAGTAAACACCCTGCCGGTGACGACGCCGCAGAATGTGCAGACCGCCACTTACGGCAGCACGTTGAGTGGCGACAATCACAGTCGTCTGATTGCCGGTTATGGCAGTAACGAGACCGCTGGCAATCACAGTGATCTAATTGCCGGTTATGGAAGTACAGGCACCGCCGGCTCCGACAGCTCGCTGGTCGCTGGCTATGGAAGCACCCAGACCGCCGGTGGGGACAGCGCGCTGACAGCGGGTTACGGCAGCACCCAGACCGCCCGCGAAGGCAGCAACCTGACGGCAGGGTACGGCAGCACCGGCACGGCAGGCTCGGACAGCTCGCTGATCGCCGGTTACGGCAGTACTCAGACTTCGGGCGGGGACAGCTCACTCACAGCGGGTTACGGCAGCACGCAAACGGCTCAGGAAGGCAGCAATCTCACCGCCGGGTATGGCAGCACCGGCACGGCAGGTTCGGACAGCTCGCTGATCGCCGGCTACGGCAGTACCCAGACTTCTGGAGAAGACAGCTCGCTCACAGCGGGTTACGGCAGCACGCAAACGGCTCAGGAGGGCAGCAATCTCACCGCTGGGTATGGCAGCACCGGCACGGCTGGCTCGGACAGCTCGTTGATCGCCGGTTATGGCAGTACACAAACCTCGGGAGGCGACAGTTCGCTGACCGCGGGCTACGGCAGTACGCAGACGGCCCAGGAGGGCAGCAATCTGACGGCGGGGTACGGCAGCACGGGTACAGCAGGTGTCGACAGCTCTCTGATCGCGGGATACGGCAGCACGCAGACCTCGGGAAGTGACAGCGCCCTGACCGCAGGCTACGGCAGCACGCAGACGGCCCAGGAAGGCAGCAATCTCACTGCTGGATATGGCAGCACCGGCACGGCAGGTTCCGACAGCTCGCTGATCGCCGGTTACGGCAGCACGCAAACCTCGGGCAGTGACAGCTCGCTCACGGCGGGTTACGGCAGTACGCAGACGGCTCAGGAAGGCAGCAATCTGACGGCGGGGTATGGCAGCACGGGTACAGCAGGTGTCGACAGCTCGCTGATCGCGGGATACGGCAGCACGCAGACCTCGGGAAGTGACAGTGCGCTGACAGCGGGTTACGGCAGTACGCAGACGGCCCAGGAAGGCAGCAACCTGACGGCGGGCTACGGCAGCACTGGCACGGCAGGTGCCGACAGTTCGTTGATCGCCGGATATGGCAGCACGCAGACGTCAGGCAGCGAAAGTTCGCTCACCGCAGGCTATGGCAGTACCCAGACTGCCCGTGAGGGCAGCACCCTGACGGCCGGATATGGCAGTACCGGAACAGCTGGCGCTGACAGCTCGCTGATCGCCGGTTACGGCAGCACGCAAACCTCGGGCAGTGAAAGCTCGCTCACGGCAGGTTATGGCAGTACCCAGACCGCACAGCAGGGCAGCGTACTCACATCAGGCTATGGCAGTACGCAAACGGCCGGGGCTGCCAGTAACCTCACCACCGGTTACGGAAGTACAGGTACCGCGGGTCACGAGAGTTTCATCATTGCGGGTTATGGAAGTACACAGACAGCGGGCCACAAAAGTATCCTGACCGCTGGTTATGGCAGTACTCAGACGGCCAGGGACGGTAGCGACCTGATTGCGGGCTATGGCAGTACGGGAACCGCAGGCTCGGGCAGTTCGCTGATCGCAGGTTATGGCAGCACCCAGACCGCGAGTTACAGAAGCATGCTGACCGCCGGTTATGGCAGTACCCAGACCGCCAGAGAACACAGCGACCTTGTCACAGGCTATGGCAGCACTTCAACGGCAGGGTCAAACAGTTCGCTGATCGCCGGCTATGGAAGCACTCAGACGGCGGGCTTCAAAAGCATACTGACCGCCGGTTACGGCAGTACCCAGACGGCACAGGAGCGCAGCGACCTGGTCGCAGGCTACGGAAGCACGTCGACTGCGGGCTATTCCAGCTCCTTGATCGCCGGCTATGGCAGCACGCAGACTGCAGGCTACGAAAGCACGTTGACCGCCGGTTACGGCAGTACGCAAACCGCTCAGGAAAACAGCTCGCTCACCACAGGTTACGGAAGTACTTCTACTGCGGGCTATTCCAGCTCGCTCATCGCGGGTTACGGCAGTACGCAAACGGCAGGCTACGAGAGCACGTTGACCGCCGGTTACGGTAGTACGCAAACCGCGCAGGAGCGCAGTGATCTGGTGACAGGTTATGGAAGTACCTCCACCGCCGGCTATGCGAGCTCGCTGATTGCGGGTTATGGCAGCACGCAGACTGCGGGTTATGAGAGCACGTTGACCGCCGGTTACGGCAGCACGCAAACCGCACAGGAAAACAGCTCGCTCACCACCGGGTACGGAAGTACCTCCACAGCCGGCTTTGCCAGCTCGCTGATCGCCGGTTATGGCAGTACGCAGACAGCCGGCTATAAAAGTACCCTCACGGCCGGTTACGGCAGTACTCAGACCGCAGAGTATGGAAGCTCACTCACTGCGGGCTACGGCAGCACTGCAACGGCCGGGCAGGACAGTTCATTGATAGCCGGCTATGGCAGCTCCCTGACCAGCGGAATCAGAAGTTTTCTGACGGCAGGCTATGGCAGTACGCTGATCGCCGGACTTCGCAGCGTTTTGATCGCCGGTTATGGCAGTAGTCTTACATCGGGCGTTCGCAGCACGTTGACTGCGGGTTATGGCAGTAACCAGATTGCAAGTTACGGCAGCTCGTTGATTGCAGGCCATGAAAGCATTCAGGTCGCCGGAAATAAAAGCATGCTGATCGCCGGCAAGGGCAGCTCGCAGACAGCAGGTTTTCGCAGCACGCTGATTGCCGGTGCGGGCAGTGTACAACTGGCGGGTGATCGCAGCCGGTTGATTGCCGGTGCAGACAGTAATCAGACCGCGGGTGACCGCAGCAAACTGCTGGCCGGTAATAACAGTTATCTGACTGCCGGCGATAAAAGCAAACTGACCGGCGGGCATGACTGCACCCTGATGGCGGGAGACCAAAGCAGATTGACCGCTGGTAAGAACAGTGTCTTGACGGCAGGCGCTCGTAGCAAACTGATTGGCAGTGAAGGCTCGACGCTCTCGGCTGGAGAAGACTCCATACTTATTTTCAGGCTCTGGGACGGGAAGAGGTACAGGCAACTGGTCGCCAGAACGGGTGAGAACGGTGTTGAGGCCGACATACCGTATTACGTGAACGAAGATGACGATATTGTCGATAAACCCGACGAGGACGATGACTGGATAGAGGTAAAGTAGCCCGCGTTATTCAAGCACTCCACGACTGAATCATCGACAGGGCGCGTCGATGGAATTCGGGACATGAAGTCCCTTTATAAACAAATGACCTGTTGTCCGGTACGAGGTGGTTCAAAATGGCGCAGGCAAAAGTATCTTTTTTATCGTTATGATGAGAGACATTTTATTTCTTTCAATGGGCACTTTAGCGAGCGTCAACACCGAAACGCGGGAGCAACAGGTCACCCCCGCGTTATCGATTATCGCCTCAGCCGTTATGGCAGCTCGTGGCTGGCATAGAACGCACTCAATACCTTGACCAGATGCGCCAGGTCATGGCTACCGGCCAGTTCGCGAATCGAGTGCATGGCGAACGTCGGCAAGCCGATGTCTACCGTGCGAATACCCAGATGGCTGGCAGTGATCGGTCCGATGGTCGAGCCGCAACCCATGTCGCTGCGTACTACAAAGCTCTGTACCGGGACCTCTTCGGCCATGCACAGATGGCGGAAGAAACCGGCGGTTTCGCTGTTGGTGGCGTAACGCTGGTTGCTGTTGACCTTGATCACCGGCCCTGCGTTGAGCTTGGGGCCATGATTGGCGTCGTGCTTGTCAGCGTAGTTGGGATGAATGCCGTGGGCGTTGTCGGCTGATATCAGCAGCGACTTCTGAATCGTGCGCACGTAGTCTTCGCTGCTTGGCAACAGACGCTGGACGATCTGCTCGAGCATCGCACCGTCTGCGCCACAAGCGGAAGACGAGCCGACTTCTTCGTGATCGGTGCACACCAGCAGGGCGGTTTCGTCGCTCTCGGTGTTGAGCAGTGCCTGCATCCCGGCGAAACACGACAACAGGTTGTCCAGGCGTGCGCCTGCCAGGAAGTCCCCATTGAGGCCGACCACAGCGGCGCCCTGGGTGTCGTAGAAACTCAGCTCGTAATCGAGCACCACATCGGCATTGAGGCCGTGCTCGCGGGCCAGTTGGTCGGTCAGTAATGCCCGGAAGTCGGCGCGCTCGTCACCGGCGACCTGCGCCAGGATGGGAGGCAGTTCGTTTTGCGCATTGATCGCCCAGCCTTCGTTGGCAGTGCGGTTCAGGTGAATCGCCAGATTGGGGATCACGGCGATCGGCAGTTTGAAGTCGATCAACTGACTTTCAACCTTGCCGTCGCGGCGGAAAGTGACACGGCCGGCCAGCGACAGATCACGGTCAAACCAGGGGGCCAGCAAGGCGCCGCCGTAGACTTCGACGCCCAGTTGCCAAAAACCCTGACGTTGCAGTTCCGGTTGCGGCTTGACCCGCAGGCACGGGCTGTCCGTGTGTGCGCCGACCATGCGGATGCCGCCCGTGAGTGGTGACTGACGACCCATTCGGAAAGCGACGATGGAAGAGTCATTACGGGTGACGAAATAACGGCCCCCGGTTTCTACTGCCCACGTGTCACGTTCGTCCAGCCGCTGAAAGCCTGCGGCTTCGAAGTGTTGCACGAGGGTGGCGGTGGCGTGGAACGGGGTGGGAGAAGCCTTCAGAAAATCGATGAGGCCTTTGTTCAACTCTGCGCGCATAAATAGCTCCAGACAGCAATGGCGCGAGTTTACCGCATTGGCTCAGTCGTTGCCGCTGCCACAGAAACGCTTTTCGACCGCGAAGGGCCTGACGAAGTTGAGCCGGAAAACGGAGCCAAGGGCCTTGCTCGCTTTGGTCCCTCAAAGTGAGTCGCCGAGGGGCGAAAAGGTAACTTGAGCCGAACGCCAATCCACCTGATATCGCAAACCCTGGGTGACGCGGAGCGTAACGAACTGCATGCCTACGCGGAGCGCAGGCACGATAGTCTAAGCTGACGCACAGCGCCGAGAGTAAAAGCGCTTTTCAACCGCGGTGGCACTGACGACGCAGAGTGCGACGTTAGTGACGGCTGAGTCCTGGCGCTGATCCGGGGGTAGCCTGGCAGGACGCCAGGCTAGCCGCACCGGGCCATGGATGGCCCGTTGCGGCGACCCCCGGATCAGTGACAGGGCGAAGGAACCCGACGAAGTCGGGCCGGAAACAGGAGCGGGGGGCTTTGGTTACTTTGGCCCCATCAAAGTAACTCGCCGAGGGGCGAAAAGGTGACCTGAGTCGACCCTAAATCCACCTGAAGTCGCAGAACCGCTGTGTGACGCGGAGCATCTGCACGATATTCAGCGTGTCATTCAGATCAGAACGGCGCGGTGCACTCGAAGGTCAATCGCTCGCCGGTCCCCGGATGGGTAAAGCTCAGCATGCTGGCATGCAGACACAGACGCGGATACGCCGCCAGCGCTTCCGGATGCGCGTACAGACCATCACCCAACAACGGATGCCCGATCGACAGCATGTGCACACGCAACTGATGCGAGCGGCCAGTGATCGGCGTGAGCTCGACGCGACAGTAAGTGTCATGCCGCTCGACAACCTTCCAGAATGTCAGCGCGTGTTTGCCACCCTCGTGGTCCACCACATGCCGGGGCTTGGTGGGAGGGTCATAGCGCAATGGCAGATCGATACTGCCGCTGTCCAGGGACGGTTGGCCCCAACACAGTGCGGTGTAGGCTTTCTCGGTTTCGCGGTCATGAAACTGACGCGACAGCTCTCGATGCGTATCGGCATCACGGGCCAGCAGAATGATGCCCGAGGTTTCCCAGTCCAGGCGATGGACGATACGCGCTTCGGGGTAACCGTTTTCCTGCAGGCGGGTAATCAGGCAATCCTTGTTATCGTCGGCACGGCCGGGAACGGAAAGCAGCAGGGTAGGCTTATCGATCACCAGAACGGCGGCGTCCTGATGAATGATGCGGATGTTCGACAACGGCATGCAACGGCCTCGAAACGCTAGAAACGCCAACGGCGGCAAGGGCGCAGCTTCCGTAGAAGTGCGCCGATACCGCCGCGAGCGACTGCCTGATCAGCGATCGGGCAGGGTGATATTGAGTTCCAGAATCGAACAGCTGCCCTGGCTTTCCAGAGCGACCTGTACCTGGTCAGACTCGATATTGACGTATTTACGGATCACTTCCACCAGCTCTTTCTGCAGCGCAGGAAGGTAGTCCGGGGTACTGCGTTGGCCGCGTTCGTGAGCAACGATGATCTGTAGACGCTCTTTCGCGACCGAGGCCGTGCTTCCTTTTTTGCGGTCACGAAAGAAGTCAAAAATATTCATTAATTACCCCCGAACAGGCGTTCAAAGAATCCTTTCTTATGCACATCCAGAAACCGGTGCTCAAGTGTTTTGCCCAGCAGGCGGTCAACCGCATCGCTGTAGGCCTGACCCGCATCGCTCTGGTCATCTAGAATGACCGGCACGCCCTGGTTGGAGGCTTTCAGTACAGCCTGGGATTCGGGGATCACGCCGAGCAGGGTAACGGCAAGGATTTCCTTGACGTCTTCCACGCCGAGCATTTCGCCCTTGCTGACGCGCTCAGGGTTGTAGCGGGTCAGCAGCAAGTGTTCCTTGATCGGGTCTTCGCCACGTTCGGCGCGACGCGATTTGCTGGCCAGCAGGCCCAGCATGCGGTCGGAGTCACGTACCGACGAGACTTCAGGGTTGGTCACGACGATGGCTTCGTCGGCGAAGTACATGGCCAGGTGAGCACCGGTTTCGATACCGGCCGGCGAATCGCAGACGATGTATTCGAAGGATTCCTTCAGCTCCATGAGGACTTTTTCAACGCCCTCCTTGGTCAGTGCTTCCTTGTCACGGGTCTGGCTGGCGGCCAGCACGAACAGGCCTTCGATCTTCTTGTCCTTGATCAGCGCCTGTTGCAGGTTGGCTTCGCCATTGACCACGTTGACGAAGTCATACACGACACGACGTTCGCAACCCATGATCAGGTCGAGGTTACGCAGGCCGACGTCGAAGTCGACGATGACTGTCTTGTGGCCGCGCAGTGCGAGACCGGTACCGATGGCGGCGCTGGTGGTGGTCTTGCCCACACCACCCTTGCCGGATGTAACAACGAGAATCTTGGCCAAGGTGTATCACCCCTAGAGGAAAAGGACATTGAGTCCCTGAAAGGCATCTCCTGGCGCCGCGCCCGCCGAAGCATTCTGGAAATCCTGGGGTCTGATTCCGGAAAGCTAGCACTAAGCTATTACTTTCGACTCATATACCCGCTGAAAAGCAGTGCTTTTCAGAACTTCCTGCCGCCTTCACGACAATTTCGCGACGAATCAGAGATGCTTTGAAAATTGCGGCAGTATCCGTTAAAGACGAATGATGTTCAACACATCACCTGACAAGCTGATCTGGACCGGCGAGCCCCATAACGGGTCCCTGCGCAAGTCCTCGGACACCTTGTATTGCCCGGCAATCGAAATCAGTTCGGCACTCAACTGCTGGCAGAAGATCCGTGCCTTGGTATCGCCCTTTATTCCCGCCAGTGCCCTGCCACGCATCGGGCCGTAGACATGGATGTTTCCATCGGCGAGAAGTTCCGCACCGGGACTGACCGGCGCGACCACCACCAGGTCGCCGCCCTGGGCGTAGATCTGCTGACCGCCGCGTACCGGAGCGGTTATCACGCGGGTCGGCTTGATCAGTGGCTCTGGCGGTTTTTCCGGGATTTTTTTCGGTGCTTCGGCCTCGACCGGGTCGATCACGCGCTCACGTGCGCCGGACGGCGGCAGCACCGGGAGGTCGACGGCAATCGCCGCGGCAATGTCTTCGATACGGTTGGCGCGGATCGCCAGGGTGCGCAGGCCATGCTGGCGACAGATACGCACCAGACCCGGTAGATCCACCGGGCCTTCGTTGGGTGCGAGTTTGTCCAGAGCCAGGATCAGCGGCGTATTGCTGAAGAAGTTGGGGGCTTGTGCCACCTTGGCCGCCAACTGCCTGTCGAGCGCTTCAAGGTTGGTTCGGGCCAGCTCCATCACGGTGATGGCGAGCATGCTGCCCTTGAGCTGAAATACAGGTTCCGGGTTTTGCGATTCAATCTGGCTCATGGTTGATATACACAACAGCTTGTCGCTAAAAGTGCCGAGACTTATAGCGAGAACGCCCGCGAGCCGCAAGCGGCCAGAACCGTTGTAGAATGCGCGGCCTTTGTTCTGACGGAAGCCCAAATGGATCGCCCGCGTCTTAAAGCCAGTTTCCTTCACCCCCGTTTCTGGCCGCTATGGCTGGGGCTGGGGCTCTTGTGGCTGATTGTTCAATTGCCATTTCGCGTTCTGCTGGTCATCGGTCGGGCACTGGGCGCCATCATGTACCGTGTGGCCACTGATCGAAAAAAAATCGCGTCACGCAATCTGGAGCTGTGCTTCCCGCATTTGTCCGCGGCCGAGCGCAAGCGTCTGCTCAAGGAAAACTTCGCCTCCACCGGGATTGCCTTCTTCGAGATGGCCATGAGCTGGTGGTGGTCGAAAAAGCGTCTGGCCAGGCTTGCCCACGTCGAAGGGCTCGAGCATTTGCAGAGTGCCCAGGAAAAAGGCGAGGGCGTGATTCTGATGGCGCTGCATTTCACCACGCTGGAAATCGGCGCGGCACTGCTGGGCCAGCAGCACACCATTGACGGCATGTATCGCGAACACAAGAGCCCGTTGTTCGACTTCGTCCAGCGTCGCGGACGCGAGCGCCATAACCTTGATTCACTGGCTGTCGAGCGCGATGACGTACGCGGCATGCTCAAGTTGCTGCGTGCCGGTCGGGCGATCTGGTACGCGCCGGATCAGGACTATGGCGCCAAACAGAGCATTTTTGTGCCGCTGTTCGGCATCCAGGCCGCGACCGTGACCGCCACCAGCAAATTCGCCCGCCTGGGCCGTGCGCAGGTTGTGCCCTTCACTCAGCGGCGTCTGGCAGACGGTAGCGGTTACCGGCTGGTGATTCATCCGCCGCTGGACAACTTTCCGGGTGAGAGCGACGAAGCCGATTGCCTGCGCATCAATCAATGGGTGGAAAAAGCCGTCATTGAATGCCCGGAACAATATCTTTGGGCCCATCGACGCTTTAAAAGTCGACCAGCCGGTGAACAGAAGCTATATGAGAAACATAGATAAAAAGCGTCGTTGATCACCGAGGTCAGTCGTAGATGCAGGATCGCGCAGTAACGAGCAGTGCAGTAAGTGGTGTCGAGCCTGTAACCGGGCTGATTTTATCGGGTGGCGGGGCGCGTGCGGCCTATCAGGTCGGCGTACTGGCAGGCATTGCCGACCTGCTGCCGCCCGGTTCGCCCAATCCCTTTCCGGTCATCGTCGGTACGTCGGCTGGCGCGATCAATGCCGTCAAGCTGGCCAGTGGCGCGCTGCATTTTCGGATTGCCATCCATCAATTGACCGAATTCTGGCAGTCATTTCGCAGCCATCAGGTGCTGCGCAGCGACTGGTCCGGGGTGATTCATCAGGCCAGCCGTTTTTTCGGTCGCAGTCTGCTGGGGTTTGGACGAAACATCCCGGTTGCCTTGCTCAACAGTTCGCCCCTGCGTGATCTGCTCAATGAGCGGCTGGACCTGTCCGGAATCGAAGCCGCCATCGACGCTCATCATTTGCGTGCAGTGGCGGTGACTGCCTTCGGTTACGAATCGGGTCAGGCGGTCACGTTTTATCAGGGCCGCGGTACGATCGAACCCTGGCTGCGCCATCGCCGTATCGGCCGTCCGACGCAATTGACCGTGGATCACTTGCTCGCCAGTTCAGCCATTCCCTTGCTGTTCGCCCCCGTGATGCTCGACGAGGAATACTTTGGCGACGGGGCCGTGCGTCAGTCGGCACCGATCAGCCCGGCGCTGCACCTGGGCGCCAATCGTGTTCTGGTGGTCGGCGTGAGCGGCAACCCGCGCGGCCTTAAAGCCGAAAGACCGGCACCCCGCGCGCCACGCGGCGCTCAGCCAAGCCTGGCGCAGATCAGCGGCCACATGCTCAACAGCACGTTCATCGACAACCTGGAAAGCGATATCGAGCTGCTCGAACGCTTGAACACCGCCAGTGCGTTGCTGCCCGAGGATCAGGTCAGGCAGCCGGGCATGGAGCCGGTGGAAGTGCTGGTGATTTCGCCGAGCCGTCCGCTGGATGAGATTGCGGCCCGCCACCGCCGCGAATTGCCCCCCGCACTGCGCACGTTCCTGCGCGGGCCGGGTGCGACCAAGAGCAGCGGCGCCAGTGTGCTGAGCTATCTGCTGTTCGAGTCAGGTTATTGCAGCGAATTGATCGAACTGGGGCGTCACGACGCGATTGCTCAGGGTGCCGAACTGAAGCGCTTTCTGCGTCTGGAATAACTCGGCGAGACAGAGGCGGGGCCTCTGTCTCTTGATCAGCGTGCGAAGGGCTCAGTGAGCGAAGTTGTCACGCCGTCAGACGATCTTCCCGGAAGTCACGAATCGCCTGCTCGATCTCTTCCTTGGTGTTCATCACAAAGGGGCCGTACTGCACGATCGGTTCACGCAGGGGCTTGCCTGCAATCAGCAACAGCCGCGCACCAGCGGCGCTGCTGATCTGCACCTCACCGATGTCGGACAGGCGTGCCATTTGGCGTTTACCGATCGGCTGGGTGCTGCCTTCCAGCTCGACACTGCCTTCATAGACGTACAGCAGCACAAGGTGCCCTTCGGGTACGTGCGGGCTGATACGGCTGCCGGCAGGCATATCAAAGTCAAAGTACAACGGCTCGGTGTCCGGACGCTGTACTGCCCCGGCCTGGCGAACCTGGCCATCGTCGAAATGCCCGGCCAATACCACCACTTGTACACCGGCCTGGGTGGTGACACTCGGAACGTTTTCCGGCTGGATGTCCTGGTAGCTGGCATCGCTCAGCTTGTTCTTGCCCGGCAGGTTCAGCCAGAGCTGAAAGCCGCGCATGGTGCCTTCTTCCTGTTCAGGCATTTCGCTGTGAATGATCCCGCGTGCCGCCGTCATCCACTGCACACCGCCGCTCTGCAGAAGGCCGACATTGCCCATATGGTCTTCATGACGCATACGGCCTTCAAGCATGTAGGTCACCGTTTCGAAGCCACGGTGCGGGTGAGGTGGAAAACCGGCGATGTAGTCATCCGGCTTGTCTGACCCGAACTCGTCCAGCATCAGAAACGGATCGAACTGCTCCACGCCACGTCCGCCGAAGACGCGCGTCAGCTTGACGCCCGCGCCATCGGACGCTGGTTGACCCGCTTGAATGGACAGGACTTTACGAAATTGAGTCATGGGAGACAGAGCACTCCTTATCAGGTGATACGAAGTGTCATGGTATGCCTGTCCATTCGATAAATTTATTCGAATGCCGGGACAGAATGATCGTATTGGTCGATAGGTTGCGCTGCATGACGCAGTGGCGCGGAGTGACAGGCAGCCTGCCCGGAATGATCTCCGGGGCAGGCTTGAAGCCAGAGGATGCTCAGTGCTTGCTGCCCTGTGTCGACATGCTCAGCAGCTGTTTCTCCTGATTCCAGTCGAACGGTTCCTCGTTCTGCTCCGCTTCGTAGCGGCGTTCTTCCAGCGCCTGATACAGCTCGATTTCATCATCCGGCATGAAGTGCAGGCAGTCACCGGCGAAGAACCACAGCAGGTCGCGCGGTACCAGATGCGCGATTTGCGGGTAGCGCTGGATGACCTGGCAGAGGATGTCCTGACCCAGGTACTGGCTTTCGATGGGGTCCTGCGGCAACAGCTCGACCAGTTCGTCGAAACGCTCCATGAACAGCGCGTGGCTTTCTTCCGGAACCTGCTCGGCCTCGCCCAGCGCGACCAGAATGCTGCGCAGGTGTGCCAGCAGGCCAAGTTGGTGATCGAGAGTGGCGTCGGCCATTGGGTAATCCTCAAATGCAAAAACAGGCGCGAGAGTATAAAGCTCTACGCGCCTGCTGTGTGGTGCGACCTGACTATCAGCGAATCTTGCCGGCTGCCAGGGTCAGTTCTTCCTTGTCGAAATCATCCACATCAATCACCTTGCGGCGGGCTGCCTCGGCGGTACGCAGGGTTTGCGCTTCGTCGGCCTGCAACACACCGATGCGCAGCGCGGCGTCGATGACAGGCTCGCCAGCGTCCGGCTTGACCTGACCACTCTTGATTGCCACTTGCAGCTTCTTGTGCAGCGGATACGCAGCGCTGAGCAGGTCGATGGCGTGTTGCAGCGCGCCGACCGGATCGTCTGCCGATTGCGGGCGATAGCAGCCTGCCAGCAACTCTTCCAGCGTCGGATCGCCCTTGGCGCGGCCCAGCACCTGGGCAACTTCCGCATCAAGCTTGTCCGATGGCCCCTTGTGCCGGCGACCGAACGGGAACACTACGGCACGCAGCACCCCACCCAGTATGCGGTTGGGGAAGTTGCTGAGGATCTCGTCCATCGCACGTTCCGAATGCCCCAGGCTTTCTTCCATGGCCCAGCGGAACAACGGGCTCATATGGTCCGGCGAACCGAGGTCGTGATAACGCTTGAGCGCTGCCGAGGCCAGGTACATATGGCTGAGCACGTCACCCAGGCGGGCCGAAAGGCGTTCGCGGCGTTTCAATTCTCCACCCAGCAGCATCATGCTCAAGTCGGCGAGCATCGCGAACGCTGCTGCCTGACGGTTGAGCGCGCGGAAATAGCCCTGGCTCAAGCCGTTACCCGGCGCTCTTTCGAAATGACCGAAGCCCAGGTTGAGGATGAAGGTGCTGGCGGCATTGCTCACCGCAAAACCGATGTGTTTGAGCAGCAGGCTGTCAAACTCGATCAGCGCCTGCTGCTTGTCTTCGCGCCCGGCGAGGGCCATTTCCTTGAGCACGAAGGGATGGCAGCGAATCGCGCCCTGGCCGAAAATCATCAGGTTGCGCGAGAGGATGTTGGCGCCCTCGACCGTGATGAATATCGGTGCACCTTGCCAGTTGCGACCCAGATAGTTGTTCGGGCCCATGATGATGCCCTTGCCGCCATGCACGTCCATGGCGTGACCGATACACTCGCGACCGCGCTCGGTCAGGTGATACTTGAGGATTGCAGAGAGCACCGAAGGCTTCTCGCCCAGGTCGACCGCATTGGCGGTCAGCATGCGCGCGCTGTCCATCAGCCAGGCATTGCCACCGATACGCGCCAGCGCTTCCTGGATGCCTTCGAACGCCGAGATAGGCACGTTGAATTGCTCACGCACCTTCGCGTACTGGCCAGTGACCAGGCTGGTGTACTTGGCTGCGCCGGTGCCGACTGCCGGCAGCGAGATCGAACGACCCACCGACAGGCAGTTCATCAGCATCATCCAGCCTTTGCCCAGCATCGGCTGACCACCGATCAGGTAGCTCAGCGGGATGAACACGTCCTTGCCCGAGTTGGGGCCGTTCATGAACGCTGCGCCCAATGGCAGGTGACGGCGGCCGATTTCCACGCCGGGCGTGTCGGTCGGAATCAGCGCCAGGCTGATGCCCAGATCGTCTTTTTCGCCGAGCAGGTGCTCAGGGTCGTGGGCCTTGAAGGCCAGACCCAGCAGGGTGGCGACCGGGCCGAGGGTGATGTAGCGTTTTTCCCAGGTCAGGCGCAGACCGATGACTTCTTCGCCCTGCCACTGACCCTTGCAGATGATCCCGGTGTCGGTCATCGCGCCTGCATCGGAACCGGCCAGCGGACCGGTCAGCGCGAAGCAGGGGATGTCTTCACCGCGTGCCAGACGTGGCAGGTAATGATTGCGTTGCTCGTCGGTGCCGTAATGCAGCAGCAATTCGGCCGGGCCGAGAGAGTTGGGCACCATCACCGTGGACGCCAGGTCGCCGCTGCGGGTGGCCAGCTTCATGGCTACCTGGGAGTGGGCGTAGGCGGAGAAGCCCTTGCCACCGAATTCCTTGGGAATGATCAGCGCGAAAAAACCGTGCGCTTTCATGTGCGCCCAGGCTTCAGGCGGCAGGTCCATGGCCTGGCCGATTTCCCAGTCGCTGACCATCGCGCAGAGTTCTTCGGTCGGCCCATCGATAAAGGCCTGTTCCTCTTCGGTCAGTTGGACTTTCGGGTAGGCCAGCAGCTTGCCCCAGTCCGGGCGCCCGCTAAACAGCTCGCCATCCCACCAGACCGTGCCGGCATCGATCGCATCACGCTCGGTTTGCGACATCGGCGGCAGGACTTTTTGAAACCAGCTGAACATAGGCGCAGTGAAATGCTTGCGGCGAAGATCGGGCAGCATTACCGGTATGAATACTGCCAGCCAGAGCAACCAGAACACCGTCAGCAGCCATCCTGGCGCGTGACTGAAAATGCCCATGGCCAGCAGGTAGACAGCTACCACGCCAAGCGCCGGGAGCGGGGCGGTTCGCCGATGAGCCAGCCAGGCAATGCCGACGACCAGCACAACAATCCACAACAACAGCATAAATATTCCTCCGTGATGACCGCCACTGTGGCGGCGATCAAACTGGTCGCCGGGCAGTGGTGAGGCGACATCGATAGTGACCCCTGGTTGACGAGGAAGTTGCCGCCGCTTCGGGGTAGACTGTGAGCCTTTATTTATCAGCGACTGCGAGGGGAACGCAATGCTCAAGATCTGGGGGCGGAAGAATTCCAGCAATGTGCGCAAGGCACTCTGGATTGCCGAGGAAGTGGGCGTACCCTACGAGACGCAGGACGCCGGTGGTGCATTCGGCCTGGTCAACGAAGCGGCCTATCGCGCGAAAAACCCCAACGGCCGGATTCCGATGATCGAAGACGGCGACTTCGTGATGTGGGAGTCCAACGCCATCGTGCGCTATCTGGCCGCCCGCCATGCCCCCGATTCTGATTTATACCCCGCAGATCTGCAGGCCCGTGCCAACGCAGACAAGTGGATGGACTGGACCACCTCGACCATCGCCGCGCCGTTCAGCCCGGTGTTCTGGGGGGTAATACGCACGCCCGCCGATAAACAGGACTGGCCGGCCATCGAGCAAGGCATCAGGACGCTGCACAGCCTGCTGCTAGTGGCCGACGAGGCGCTGTCGCGACAGCCCTATCTGTCTGGCGATGCGTTCGGCATGGGTGATATTCCCTTGGGATGCTTCGCCTACGGCTGGTTTGAAATGCCGATTGAACGTCCGCCGCTGCCTCACCTCCAAGCCTGGTATGAGCGTCTCAAGACTCGCCCGGCTTATCGCAAGGCGGTCATGACCCCTTTAACCTGAGCATGTGATGTGAACAGGTGATAGGGCTGATCGGGCGCATGTCCGGCGCTCGATATTTACTATTAACAGATGTGTCTGTACTTGAACGGCGCAGCCAAGCACCATTGCGCGGCTGGGTCGTCACGGCAGGCGGCTGGTGACAGTCATCTTCAATTCCTTTTTCTGATGAGTACCTTTCCCGATATGTCTTCCGCTCTGTCCATTCGGCAGCTAACCAAAACCTACGGCAACGGTTTCCAGGCCTTGAATGGCATCGATCTGGACGTCGCCGAAGGTGATTTCTTCGCCTTGCTGGGCCCCAACGGCGCTGGCAAATCCACCACCATCGGCATCATCTCGACGCTGGTCAACAAGACCAGCGGTACGGTGAACATCTTTGGCCACGACCTGGATCGCGAGCCCGCTGCGCTCAAGCGTTGCATCGGTGTCGTGCCGCAGGAGTTCAACTTCAACCAGTTCGAGAAGACCCTGGACATCGTCGTCACTCAGGCGGGCTACTACGGCATCCCGGCGAAAATCGCCAAAGAGCGCGCCGAGCAGTACCTGACGCAGCTGGGGCTTTGGGAAAAGCGCGACGTGCCTTCGCGTTCGCTGTCCGGCGGCATGAAGCGGCGTCTGATGATCGCCCGTGCGCTGATTCACGAGCCGCGCCTGCTGATCCTCGACGAACCCACTGCAGGCGTGGACATCGAGTTGCGCCGTTCGATGTGGACCTTTCTGACCGAGCTGAACAGCAAAGGCATCACCATCATCCTCACCACGCACTACCTGGAAGAGGCTGAACAGCTGTGCCGCAACATCGGCATCATCGACCACGGGGTGATCGTGCAGAACACCGGCATGAAGCAGCTGCTCAGCACGTTGACCGTCGAGACGTTCGTGCTCGATCTCAAGGCCTCCTGGCAGACCGCGCCACAACTGCCCGGTTTCCCTTGTCGCCTGCTCGACAGCCACACCCTGGAAGTGCAGGTCGACAAGAACGTCGGCATCACTGCGCTGTTCAGCCAGTTGGCCTTCCAGAACATCGAAGTCTTGAGCCTGCGTAATAAATCCAATCGCCTTGAGGAGTTGTTTGTGTCCCTGGTGGAAAAAAACCTCGCGAAGGTGGCGGTATGACCGTAGCCAACGGCGAGTTGCGCCCCAACCTGATTGCCCTGAAAACCATCGTCTACCGTGAAGTGCACCGCTTCATGCGGATCTGGCCGCAGACCCTGCTGCCGCCAGCCATCACCATGGTTCTGTACTTCGTCATCTTCGGTAACCTCATCGGTCGCCAGATCGGCGACATGGGCGGCTTTACCTACATGCAGTACATTGTGCCGGGGCTGATCATGATGTCGGTGATCACCAACTCCTACGGCAACGTGGTCTCGAGCTTCTTCGGTGCCAAGTTTCAGCACTCCATCGAAGAACTGATGGTCTCGCCGGTCTCGCCGCACACCATTCTGGTCGGTTACACCCTGGGCGGTGTGTTGCGTGGTCTGATGGTCGGTTTCATCGTCACCATGCTGTCGATGTTTTTCACCGACCTGCAGGTGCACCACTTGGGCGTGACCATTCTGGTGGTGGTGTTGACCGCGACGATTTTCTCGCTGCTGGGGTTCATCAACGCAGTGTTTGCACGCAACTTCGATGACATCTCGATCATTCCGACCTTCGTCCTGACCCCGCTGACCTATCTGGGTGGCGTGTTCTACTCGATCAACCTGTTGCCGCCGTTCTGGCAGACCGTGTCGCTGGCCAACCCGGTCCTGCACATGGTCAATGCCTTCCGCTACGGCATTCTGGGCGTCTCCGACATCAAGATCAGCATCGCTCTGGCGTTCATGATCGTGGCGACCTTCGTGCTGTATATCGGCTGCGCCAGGTTGCTGGTGAGCGGTCGCGGTATGCGTCAGTAACACATTGGCTTTGACCCGCCAGGCTGGCGGGTCGAGCGCTGGCCGGGAGCGGCCGTTCAGATTCTGCAACACACCACCTCTTCCGACATTTCCCCGGTGCGCTGATCCTTGAGGCTTTCCGCTGCAAGGAACCGTCATGCGCACAGGGATGATCGCGCTCGCGCTCGGGCTGCTTGCCCTGCGTTTTCTACCGGCGTTGCCGCCGACCTGGCTATTGCTGTTGATGCCGATACTGGCGTTGATGCTGCTGCCGTTCCGTACCTATCCACTGGCGTTGCTCCTGCTCGGTTTCACTTGGGCCTGCGTGTCGGCGCAGTGGGCGTTGAGTGACCGGTTGGCGCCGCGTCTCGATGGTCAGACGCTGTGGGTGCAGGGCAAGGTGGTCGGTTTACCGAGTGTCGCCGAAGGTGTGGTGCGTTTCGAACTGGAAAGTGCCACGTCACGACGTGCCAGGCTGCCCGCGCGAATCAGGGTGGCCTGGTACGGCGGCCAGCCGGTGAGCAGCGGCGAGCGCTGGCGTATGGCGGTCAAACTCAAGCGACCGGCCGGGCTGGTCAATCCGGATGCTTTCGACTATGAAGCCTGGCTGCTGGCGCAGCGCATCGGTGCGACCGGCACGGTAGTGGATGGTCAGCTATTGGCACCCGCGCGTGCCGCCTGGCGCGATGCCATTCGTCAGCGCCTGCTGGCGGTCGATGCGCAGGGCCGTGAGGGTGGTCTGGCAGCGCTGGTGCTGGGCGATGGCTCAGGGCTATCGAGCACCGACTGGCAGGTGTTGCAGGATACCGGCACTGTGCATCTGCTGGTCATTTCCGGTCAGCACATCGGGTTGCTGGCCGGGGTGATTTACGCCTTGGTCGCAGGCCTGGCGCGCTGGGGGCTGTGGCCGCGCTTTTTGCCCTGGCTGCCGTGGGCGTGTGCACTGGCGTTCAGCGCTGCACTGGGCTACGGACTGCTGGCCGGTTTCGAGGTGCCGGTCCGGCGCGCCTGTGTGATGGTCGCGATGGTGCTGCTGTGGCGCTTGCGTTTTCGCCATCTGGGCGTGGTCTGGCCCTTGTTGCTGTCCTTCAACACGGTGCTGATCTTCGAGCCGCTGGTGACGCTGCAGCCGGGTTTCTGGCTGTCCTTCGCAGCGGTCGGCATTCTGATCCTGATTTTTAGCGGACGTCTCGGCGCCTGGCGCTGGTGGCAAAGCTGGACACGGGCGCAATGGCTGATCGCCGTTGGCTTGTTGCCGATCCTGCTGGCGCTGAACCTGCCGATCAGCCTCAGTGGGCCGTTTGCCAACTTGCTTGCCGTCCCTTGGGTCAGCGTGATCGTCCTGCCTCCGGCATTGCTCGGAACGCTGTTGCTGCCGGTCCCTGTGGTCGGTGAAGGTCTGCTGTGGCTGGCGGGCGGGGCGCTGCAGTGGCTGTTCGTGTTCCTCGACGCTGTGGCTGCCGCATTGCCGGCCTGGCTACCCAGTGCGGTGCCAATCTGGGCATGGTGGTTGAGCCTGCTCGGGGCCTTGCTCTTGTTGCTGCCCAAGGGCATGCCCGTGCGGCCGCTGGGCTGGCCGTTGCTGTTGCTGTGCGTTTTTCCGCCACTCGAATCAGTGCCTGAAGGCCAGGTGGACGTGTTGCAACTGGATGTGGGGCAGGGCCTGGCGATTCTCCTGCGCACCCGCAACCACACACTCCTGTATGACGCAGGTCCACGTTTCGGTGAGTTCGATATCGGTCAGCGCGTGGTCGTGCCCGCCATGCGCAAGGCAGGTGTCCGCCATCTCGACCTGATGTTGATCAGCCATTCCGACGCAGACCATGCCGGAGGTGCGGCGGCGGTTCATCAGGCCTTTCCGGTGAGCCGGGTGCTGGGTGGCGAGCTGGCCAGACTCGCGCCGCAACTCGATGCCCGATTGTGCGAGAGCGGTGCACGCTGGGAGTGGGATGGCGTGGTGTTTTCCACGTGGCGCTGGGAGCAGGGGCCTAATGGCAATCCAGCCTCCTGCATCCTCAGCGTCGACGCCGGGGGCGAGCGTCTGCTGCTGGCCGGCGATATCGATGTGAGCGCCGAGCGCGCGGCGATGGACAGCGGGTTCGACCTTCGTGCTCACTGGTTGCAGTCGCCACATCACGGCAGCCGGACCTCGTCGTCCAAAGCGTTTCTGCGCGCCGTGGCACCGGTAGGCGTGCTGATTTCCCGTGGTCGCAACAACGCGTTCGGTCACCCGCATCCGTTGGTCATGGCGCGCTATCGAGGCTTGGGCATCGCCAGTTACGACAGTGCCGAGCTGGGCGCGGTCCGCCTGCAACTGGGGACGTTCGGAACGCCACAGGCGGAGCGCGCGCAACGGCGCTTCTGGCGTGATTGAGTGAATGGATATCGATCTCGGCGTTCGGCACTTGGCGACCCTATGGTAGAGTGGCGCCAATTTTTCGAGGGAGTGATCACTGTGTGGGAACTGGTCAAATCTGGCGGCTGGATGATGCTGCCGATTATTCTGAGCTCCATCGCCGCCGCCGGCATCATCATCGAGCGCCTGTGGACGTTGCGTGCCAGCCGTATCACCCCACCGCACCTGCTCGGGCAGGTCTGGCAGTGGATTCAGGAAAAGAAGCTGGACAGCGAAAAGCTCAAGCAGCTGCGCGCGGACTCGCCGCTGGGTGAAATCCTGGCCGCAGGTCTGGCCAATTCCAGGCATGGTCGCGAGATCATGAAGGAATGCATCGAAGAAGCCGCTGCGCGGGTCATTCATGAGCTGGAGCGCTACCTCAGCGCACTGGGCTCGATCGCTGCCATGGCGCCGCTGCTTGGTTTGCTGGGCACCGTGCTGGGCATGATCGATATCTTCGGCTCGTTCAACAGCTCCGGGGCCACCGCCAACGCCGGTGTGCTGGCAGGTGGTATTTCCAAGGCGCTGATCTGTACGGCGTCGGGTCTTATCGTCGCGATCCCGGCGATCTTCTTTCATCGCTTTCTGCAGAGCCGCGTCGATGAGCTGGTGGTCGGCATGGAGCAACAGGCCATTCGTCTGGTTGAAGTGGTGCAGGGCGACCGCGATGTCGATCTGATCGACGCCAAGATCGACCTCAAGTCGCTGGCCAGAGCGGGCGGGGGCAAGAAGAAGTGAAATTTCGCCGTCGCAGACCCCGGGAAAACATCGACATCAATCTGGTCTCTCTGATTGATGTGGTGTTCATCCTGCTGCTGTTCTTCATTGTGACGACCACCTTCACTCGCGAAACCCAGTTGCGGGTGGATCTGCCACAGGCCGTTACCGGAACGCCGGACGTAGACGCCAGCGCCAAACAGCTGGACATCGCCATCAACGCCGACGGGATTTTCTCGCTGAACAATCAGTTGTTGCCGAAAAACGACCTGGCAACGCTGATCGAAGCGCTGCAGCGCGAGTCGGGGGGCGATACCAGTCTGCCGCTGTCGATCAGTGCCGATGGCAAGACCCCGCACCAGTCGGTCATCACGGCCATGGATGCGGCGGGCAAGCTGGGCTTCAGTCACTTGCGCATGACCACTGTCGAGGCCACACCGGCTAACTGATGGCATTCACTGACCGTTTGCTCGACGCCTGGTACAAGGGCCACCCTGCGCTGGCGCTGTTGCGCCCGCTCGAAGGCCTTTACCGGCGTGTCGTAGAGCGCAAACGGGCGCGGTTTCTGGCGGGCGAGGGTGATATCTATCGCGCGCCGGTGCCGGTTATCGTGGTGGGTAATATCACCGTCGGTGGCACTGGCAAGACGCCGTTGATTCTCTGGATGATCGAGCACTGCCGCCGTCGCGGCCTGCGTGTCGGTGTGGTCAGCCGCGGTTACGGCGCCACGCCGCCAAGCCTGCCGTGGCGCGTCCTGCCTGAACAAAGTGCCAGCGAGGCAGGGGACGAGCCCCTGCTCATCGTTCAGCGCTGCGGCGTGCCACTGATGATCGATCCGGATCGCAGTCGTGCCGTACAGGCCTTGCTCGCTGCCGAACCACTGGATGTGATTCTTTCCGACGACGGCTTGCAGCATTACCGTCTGGCCCGCGACCTGGAACTGGTGCTGATCGATGCCGCCCGTGGTCTGGGCAATCGCCGTTGTCTGCCTGCCGGGCCGTTGCGCGAACCGGTCGAGCGGCTGAGCAGTGTCGACGCCTTGCTTTATAACGGCGCGACGGCTGACAGGAACGACGGCTACGCCTTCAGGCTCAAGCCTTCGGCGCTGATCAATCTGCGCAGTGGCGAACGTCAGCCGGTGGATTATTTCCCGGCCGGTCAGGCGCTGCATGCGGTCGCCGGAATCGGCAATCCCCAACGTTTCTTCAATACCCTCGAAGGATTACACTGGCAACCGGTGACTCACGCGTTCGCCGACCATGCTGTCTACAGCGCCGAGGCGCTGACATTTGCACCTGCGTTGCCCTTGGTCATGACCGAGAAGGATGCGGTGAAATGCCGTGCCTTTGCCGCTGATGACTGGTGGTATCTGGCAGTGGATGCACTACCTTCCGATGCCTTTGTCGGTTGGTTCGACCAGCAACTGCTACGTCTTTCTCCATGATTGCTTCAGGATCTCCTATGGACACCAAACTACTCGATATCCTCGCTTGCCCTGTCTGCAAGGGACCATTGAAGCTCAGCGCCGACAAGACCGAGCTGATCAGCAAGGGCGCAGGTCTTGCCTATCCGGTGCGCGACGGCATCCCGGTGATGCTCGAAAGCGAAGCTCGTACCCTGAGCACCGACGAGCGGCTGGAAAAATGACCGCAGCGTTTACCGTTGTCATTCCGGCGCGCTACGGCTCCAGTCGCTTTCCGGGCAAGCCGCTGAAAACCATTGCCGGCAAACCCATGGTTCAGCTGGTCTGGGAGCAGGCGTGCAAGAGCAGCGCCGAACGTGTGGTGATTGCCACCGACGATGCGCGCATTGTCGAAGCCTGTCAGGCTTTTGGTGCCGAAGTGCTGCTGACGCGCGACGATCACAACTCCGGCACCGATCGTCTGGCTGAGGTGGCCGCGCAATTGGGCCTGGCGGCTGACGCGATTGTCGTCAATGTGCAGGGCGACGAGCCGATGATCCCGCCTGCGGTGATCGATCAGGTGGCGTCCAATCTGGCCGCCCATCCCGAAGCTGGCATGTCTACGCTGGCCGAACCTATCGACGACGTAGCGGCGTTGTTCAACCCCAACATCGTCAAGGTTGCTACGGACATCAACGGCCTGGCGCTGACGTTCAGCCGGGCTCCCTTGCCATGGGCGCGCGATGCGCTCGCAGCAAATCGTGACCAATTGCCTGCCGGTGTGCCTTATCGTCGGCATATCGGTATCTATGCCTACCGTGCGGGCTTCCTGCATGACTTCGTCAGTTGGGGGCCGTGCTGGCTGGAAAACACTGAAAGCCTGGAACAATTGCGTGCGCTGTGGAATGGCGTGCGGATTCACGTTGCCGACGCGCTTGAAGCGCCACCCGGTGGCGTTGATACGCCTGAAGACCTGGAGCGCGTAAGGCGCTTGCTGGAGGGTTGATGCGCTGCGTCCATTGGTTCGGGAAGGCGAGGGTATGACCTTGCAGGTGCAATCCGCGATTTCCCTCAAACCGTTCAATACGTTCGGTGTGGATGTTCAAGCCCGGCTATTTGCCGAAGCGCACAGCGATGACGATGTTCGCCAGGCGCTGGCCTATTCGGCCGAGCACGATGTGCCACTGCTGGTGATTGGCGGTGGCAGCAACCTGCTGCTCAGCGCTGACGTGCAGTCACTGGTCGTACGCATGGTCAGCCGCGGCATTCGCATCGTGCATGAGGACTGTCTCGAGTCGATTGTCGAGGCAGAGGCTGGCGAGCCTTGGCATCCGTTCGTGCAGTCCTGTCTTGAGCTGGGGCTGGCGGGGCTGGAAAACCTCAGTCTGATTCCAGGCACCGTTGGTGCGGCACCCATGCAGAACATCGGTGCCTATGGCGTCGAGATCAAGGATGTCTTCCATAGCCTGACTGCGCTGGATCGTGAAACCGGCGAATTGCGCGAGTTTTCTCTGGAGGACTGTGCGTTCGGCTACCGCGACAGCGTGTTCAAGCATCAGGTCGCGCGCTGGTTGATCCTGCGTGTGCGTTTCAAGCTCAGTCGCGTAGCTCGCCTGCACCTCGAATATGGCCCGGTTCGTCAGCGTCTCGACGAGCTGGGTATTGATCGGCCGACGCCGTTCGATGTCAGCCGTGCGATCTGCGCCATTCGCAGTGAAAAGCTGCCTGACCCCGCGGTGCTGGGCAATGCCGGCAGTTTCTTCAAAAACCCGATTATCCCTGCCGAACTGTACGCAACGATCAAACAGCAACACCCAGGTGTCGTCGGCTACCCGCTGGACGATGGCCGGGTGAAACTGGCGGCCGGATGGCTGATCGAGCAGGCGGGCTGGAAGGGTTATCGCGATGGTGATGCTGGCGTGCACAAGCTTCAGTCGCTGGTGCTGGTCAACTATGGGCAGGCCAGTGGCTTGCAGCTGCTGAGTCTGGCGCGCCGTATCCAGACCGACATCGCCGAACGTTTCGGTGTCGAGCTGGAGATGGAGCCGAACCTCTACTGATAGCCTGAAGATGGTCTCTTGTGGGGCGATCCTGCTCGCGAAGGGATCAGATCAAGCGCTGTGTATTGAAGATGAACGCAGTGCAGCCCTCAATCAACGGGCATGAAAAAGCCCCGCCTGTGCAAACAGGCGGGGCTTTTTCATGGGCCAGGATTAGACGAGGGGTTTAGGCTCGTTTTCTTTCTCGGCTTCATGTTGCGGTTTGACTGCTGGTTGCTCAGTGTCCGCTTCTTCGGTCTTTTCCCCGGCTGCCGGTGAAGGCTGGGCCGATTCTGCTTCAGCGGCAGCAGGCGCTGCCTCGACGACTGGAGCGCTGGCAGCAGCGGCTTCCTGTTGACGACGTGCTTCTTCTTCACGCTTGCGGCGACGAACTTCACGAGGATCGTTCGGTGCGCGGCCCGTGCTGCTGACCACTGGTGCAGGCGCTGCTTCTTCAGCCGCAGGTGCCTGCTCTAGTGGGGCAGGTGCCTGTTCTTCAACGACCGGCTGAGGCGCGACGTAAGGAGCAGGCTCTTCTTTCACGGCTACCGGCTCGACGGCAGCAGCAGGTGCAGGCGTTGGCAGTTCGGATGATTCGGTGGCTGGCACTTCCTCATGAGCCGCCGCTTCGACCGGCGCCTGTGGTGCTGGCTCTGGCGTCGGCTTGAACGGCACTACGCGTTCTGCGTGAGGTGCTTCGAACAGTTCGGACTGCGCAGCAATGGCCGGGGCTTCGACCGCTGCTGGCTGAACTTCAACCTCTGGAGCAGGCTGTGCTACAGGAGCATCGTCCGCTACAGGGGCTTCAACGGCAGGTGCCTCGACAGTCGGTTCGGCAACGGTCGGTGCTTTTTCGGCAGCCGGTGCTTCGGTGGCTGGCGTTTCAGTCACAGGCGCTTCGGTCGCAGATGCTTTGGCAGCAGCTGCCTGATGCGCTGGCTCGGCGTCTGCAGCGGCGGCGTTGCTGTTGGCACGTTCGGCCTGCTGATGCGCGTCGGCTTCGGCAGGCGCGCTGATCACGCTGCTGGCAGCGGAAGCTGCGGCGGTGAAGCCCAGACCCGCCGACAGGTCGGTGGCGCTGCCTTCTTCTTCGTTGCCGTTCTCTTCGGAGCCTTCGATCACGTTGCCATTGGCATCGCGCTGACGCTCACGACGATTGCTGCGACGACGCTGGCCACGCGAGCGGCGGCGAGGGCGGTCGCCTTCGCTACCGTCGTTGCCTTCCTGGTTCTCGTCATTGATCTGCTCTTCGTTGAGCAGCACTTCCTCTTCGCTCACGGCAGCCGCGGCCTGTTCGGCGCGTGGTTGACGTTCTTCACGAGGTGCGCGCGGCTGGCGCTCTTCGCGTGGTGCGCGTTCAGGACGCTCCTCGCGAGCGAGGTTCACCGCAGGGGCTGCATCCAGAGGCTCGCGCAGTTCGCGAACCGGGCGATCTTCGCGCGCTTCACGCGGCTTGCGCTCGCGAGTGGTACGGGCTGGACGCTCTTCGCGCGGTGCCGACTCCTCGCGGGCTTCACGCGGTTCGCGAACGGTGCGCTCTTCACGAGGTGCACGTTCTTCACGCGGAGCACGCTCTTCACGAGGTGCGCGCTCTGCACGCTCTTCGCGGGGGACGCGTTCTTCACGAGGCTTGCGCTCTTCGTCGCGGCGATTGTTGCGGCCACGGCTCTGCTGGCGGCCGTTGCGGCGTTCCTCGTTGCGGGCTGGACGCTGTTCTGCAACAGGCTTCTCAACCACAACCGGAGCGACAGGCTCTTCCTTGGTCGCGAACAGGCTGACCAGGGATTTCACCAGACCCTTGAACAGGCTTGGCTCGTGAGCGGCAGGTGCCGGTGCAGGCGTTGCCGCAGGGGCAGCGGCTTCTACCGGGACCGGCGCATTGGCGCGAGCCGGAGCAGTCTTGACGGCCGCTTCCTGACGAACCAGGGTGCGGGTTGCGGCGGCCAGTGGTGCAATTTCTTCCACTTCGGCAGCGGCAGCAGCGATTTCATAGCTGGTCTGGCTGCTGTGCGCTTCAGGGCTGTCATCACGCAGACGCTGAACTTCGAAGTGCGGCGTTTCCAGCTGATCGTTCGGCAGAATGATGATGCGCGCACGGGTGCGCAGTTCGATCTTGGTGATCGAGTTGCGTTTTTCGTTGAGCAGGAAAGCCGCGACCGGAATCGGCACCTGGGCGCGCACTTCGGCAGTGCGGTCTTTCAGGGCTTCTTCTTCGATCAGGCGCAGGATGGCCAGCGACAGCGATTCAACATCACGGATGATGCCGGTGCCGTTGCAGCGAGGGCAGACGATGCCGCTGCTTTCGCCCAGCGATGGACGCAGGCGCTGACGGGACATTTCCAGCAGACCGAAGCGCGAAATGCGACCGATCTGCACGCGGGCACGGTCGGCTTCCAGGCTTTCGCGGACTTTCTCTTCCACGGCGCGCTGGTTCTTGGCCGGCGTCATGTCGATGAAGTCGATGACGATCAGGCCGCCGATGTCACGCAGACGCAATTGACGGGCGATTTCCTCAGCCGCTTCAAGGTTGGTCTGCAGGGCGGTTTCTTCGATGTCGCTGCCTTTGGTGGCGCGCGCCGAGTTGATGTCGATGGACACCAGGGCTTCGGTCGGATCGATGACGATGGAGCCACCGGAAGGCAGTTCGACTACGCGCTGGAAGGCGGTTTCGATCTGGCTTTCGATCTGGAAGCGGTTGAACAGCGGAACGCTGTCTTCGTACAGCTTGATCTTGCTGGCGTACTGCGGCATCACCTGACGGATGAAAGTCAGCGCTTCTTCCTGGGCTTCGATGCTGTCGATCAGGACTTCACCGATATCCTGACGCAGGTAGTCACGGATGGCGCGGATGATGACGTTGCTTTCCTGGTAGATCAGGAAAGGGGCGGAGCGATCGAGGGACGCTTCCTTGATGGCGGTCCACAGTTGCAGCAGGTAATCGAGGTCCCACTGCATTTCTTCGCTGCTGCGGCCCAGGCCGGCAGTACGAACGATCAGGCCCATGTCGGCTGGAGCGATCAGTCCGTTGAGGGCTTCACGCAGTTCGTTGCGCTCTTCGCCTTCGATACGGCGCGAGATACCGCCGGCACGAGGGTTGTTCGGCATCAGAACCAGATAGCGGCCTGCGAGGCTGATGAAGGTGGTCAGGGCTGCGCCCTTGTTACCACGCTCCTCTTTCTCGACCTGAACGATGACTTCCTGGCCTTCGCTCAGGACGTCCTTGATGTTGACGCGGCCTTCAGGGGCTTTCTTGAAGTACTCGCGGGAGATTTCCTTGAGGGGCAGGAAGCCGTGGCGCTCAGAGCCGAAATCGACAAAGGCAGCCTCGAGGCTGGGTTCGATGCGAGTGATTCGGCCTTTATAGATGTTGGCCTTCTTCTGCTCGCGTGCACCTGACTCGATGTCCAGGTCGTAGAGGCGCTGGCCGTCTACCAGTGCAACACGCAACTCTTCGGGTTGAGTTGCGTTAATCAGCATTCTTTTCATGTAGTACCGTCGGTTTCCGGGCTGCCGGAAACGGCGTTCGGCACACACGACTTCTCACGGTCGGTGTCAGGGCACGTCAGGAGTGGTTGGACACTCCAGTGTCTAGCGAGGTCCTCGCCCAGAGGGGGCGGAGGGTCGCGACGACGTTTCCTGCTTGCTGTGGTGGCATAAGACACCCCTTTCAGCAAAAGCTTTGTCAGGAGGAGGAATCGACCATCGGTAGCGGACGAGATGAAGCGTCTAGAACAAGCCTTGTGCTACACAGTCCGATGGTTGTGCGTCTCCACCCTACACGTATCCCTGATAATTCGGGTGCTGCCGCGCGCAGAATCCGCAGCGGGTTGGCATTTACCGCGACCTTCGATAGGGAAGGTCGCGCATCATGGCTTGAGGCGTTGTTCCCGAAGCATTCGCTCGTAGCGTCTGAAAGCGACTGCACTTTGTGAACTGGCCATGAACTGTCCGCACTGGCCGCGAGCTGTCTGCTCTGCGGTCAGGCGTGTTTCCGGCCTCATGTCACCTGCGCTCGTTACGTTTTCAGCGTGCTCCGTTGTCACCGAACACTGCGTAGGACGGCCTCCCGTCCTTGTGAATTGCGTTGGTCAGGGCCGGTTGTCAACCGTTGCTCCGCTGTCCGGCCGCTTTTGGCGGCGTTCGCGACTATAGCAGCAATCATTAAGTGCTTCAAATCCATAAAAAATTGTTATCATTTGCGGCATGACGAATATTGCCCCCCCAACCCCCGGCGTCCAGCTGGTTGAGGTTGCCCCGGAACTTGCCGGTCAACGCATCGATAATTTTCTGATCACTTATCTCAAGGGTGTACCCAAAACCTTGATTTACCGCATTTTGCGCAAAGGCGAAGTGCGTGTGAACAAGGGGCGGATCAAGCCGGAGTACAAGTTGCAGGCAGGCGATATCGTGCGCATTCCTCCTGTGCGCGTGCCTGAGCGCGACGAGCCTGTGCCGGTCGCGCAGGCATTGTTGCAGCGTCTCGAAGCTGCGATCGTTTACGAAGACAAGGCGCTTATCGTGCTCAACAAGCCCGCAGGTATCGCCGTGCATGGCGGCAGCGGCCTGAGTTTTGGTGTGATCGAAGCGTTTCGCCAGTTACGCCCGGATGCCAAGGAGCTCGAACTGGTGCACCGTCTCGATCGCGACACGTCCGGTCTGCTGATGATTGCCAAGAAACGCAGCATGCTGCGTCATCTGCACGAAGCCCTGCGCGGCGACGGCGTCGACAAGCGCTACATGGCGCTGGTCCGCGGTAACTGGGCAACGGCCCTGAAGCAGGTGCGTGCGCCGCTGATGAAAAGCAACCTGCGCTCCGGCGAGCGCATGGTCGAAGTGAATGAAGAGGGCAAGGAGGCTCTGACGATTTTCAAGGTGCTGCGTCGTTTTGGCGACTTTGCCACCATGGTCGAAGCCAAGCCGGTCACCGGACGTACCCACCAGATCCGCGTGCACACCTTGCACGCGGGTCATGCGATTGCAGGTGACACCAAGTACGGTGACGAGAATTTCAGTCGCGAAATTCGCGATCTGGGCGGCAAGCGTCTGTTTCTGCACGCCTACATGCTGACGGTGCCGATGCCCGATGGCAGCAAGCTTAATGTGCAGGCGCCTGTCGATGACATGTGGGCCAAAACAGTGGAGCGTTTGAGTGCGCCGTGATTACGATCTGTTGATTTTCGACTGGGACGGCACACTGGCCGACTCGGTCGGGCGTATCGTCCTGTCCATGCGCACGGCGGCCATCGAGACCGACCTTGAAGTTCGCGACGATACGGCGATCAAGGGGATTATTGGCCTGGGGCTGCCCGAGGCGATTCGAACCCTGTATCCGCAGATCAGCGGCAACCAGCTGATCGATTTTCGGCAGCACTACGCGGACAGTTACATGGCGATGGATAACGTGCCGTCGCCGCTGTTCGACGGTGTGGTGGAGTCGATGCAGGCGTTTCGCGAGGACGGCTATCGTCTGGCGGTCGCTACCGGCAAGGCGCGTCGTGGGCTTGATCGTGTGCTGAAGGCCAATGGCTGGCAGGATTACTTCGATGTCACCCGGGCAGCCGACGAGACCGCCAGCAAGCCTGATCCGCTGATGTTGAACGAGATCATGGCGCACTGTGAGGTTACGCCGCAGCGTTCGCTAATGATCGGCGATGCTTCGTTCGATCTGTTGATGGCTCGCAACGCCGGTATGGATTCGGTTGCGGTGGGCTATGGCGCTCAGCCGCTGGAGTCGCTGCGTCAGTTCGAGCCGCGGCTGGCTATCGAGCATTTTTCCGAGCTGCGCACCTGGTTGAACGGGCGCAGCGTCTAGTTTTCGGGTTGGAGTGATTGGAACATGTCTGACGAATGGAAGGCACCCGTTTCGCAAGGCGCGGACGAGGGCATCAATGGCAGGGAAGAGGCGAAGAGCTGGAAGCTTCTTGAAAAGACGCTGCTGGCCAGTGTTCAGGAGCAGCGCCGCGCGCGTCGCTGGGGGATCTTTTTCAAGCTGCTGACGTTCGCGTTCCTGTTTGTTGCAGTGATCGTCCCGATGCTGGATTTCGAGGGCGGCACTTCTCGTCGTTCCAGCCACACTGCGCTGATCGATGTGCAGGGCGTGATTGCCGACAAGGAAGCGGCCAGTGCCGAGAACATTGTCACTGCGCTGCAGAAGGCCTTCGAGGATGAAAAGACCAAGGGTGTGATTCTGCGAATCAACAGCCCGGGTGGCAGTCCTGTGCAGTCGGGCTATGTCTACGACGAAATCCGTCGTCTGCGCGCGGCGAAGCCGGACATCAAGGTGTATGCGGTCATTACCGATCTCGGTGCTTCGGGGGCTTATTACATCGCCAGTGCCGCTGACCAGATTTACGCCGACAAGGCCAGTCTGGTGGGGTCGATCGGTGTGACGGCAGCAGGTTTCGGCTTTGTCGGTGCCATGGATAAGCTCGGCGTTGACCGCCGTACCTATACTTCCGGCGAGCACAAGGCATTCCTTGATCCGTTCCAGCCGCAGAAGGCTGATGAAACGCAGTTCTGGCAGGGTGTGCTGGACACGACTCATCGCCAGTTCATCGCCAGTGTCAAACAGGGTCGTGGCGACCGGCTGAAGGACAAGGATCACCCGGAGCTGTTCTCCGGGCTGATCTGGACCGGCGAGCAGGCTGTTGCGCTGGGTCTGGTGGATGGGTTGGGCAGTGCAAGTTATGTTGCGCGTGACGTAATCAAGGAAAAGGACATCGTCGAGTACACCGTCGAAGAGTCGCCTTTTGATCGCTTTTCGAAAAAACTCGGCACCAGTATCGCTGAGCGAATTGCCATGCTGGTCGGTTTCAACGGCCCAAGCCTGCGTTGATGGCTTGATGCAGAAATAAAGAACCCGGCCGATGGCCGGGTTCTTTGTCTGAGTCTCAGGGTACGCTGAGGCCTTCCTTTATTAGCATGTCCACCAGGCGTATCAGCGGCAGGCCGATCAGGCTGGTCGCATCGCTGCCTTCGGTGCTGCGAAACAGGCTGACGCCAAGGCCTTCTGCCTTGAAGCTGCCTGCGCAGTCATAGGGCTGTTCAGCATGCAGGTAGCGTTCGATGCTGGCCCGGTCGAGTTCGCGCATGTGTACTGTAAAAGGCACGCAGTCGACCTGGCACTCGCCGGTCGAGCTGTTGAGCAGGGCCAGACCGGTCAGGAAGGTCACGCTTTTGCCGCTCGCTGCCGTCAGCTGTTCCAGTGCGCGTTCGAAGCTGTGCGGTTTGCCCAGGACCTGTTCGTCAAGAACGGCGACCTGGTCGGAGCCGATGATCAGGTGGTGTGGATGTTCCGCGGCCAGCGCCTGGGCCTTCTCCCGGGCAAGGCGTTGTACGAGGTCGAATGCGGCCTCGTTCGGTCGCCGGCTTTCATCGATATCCGGAGACCTGCAGGTGAATGGCAGGCGCAGGCGGGCGAGCAGTTCGCGGCGGTATGAGGAGCTGGAAGCGAGGAGCAGGGATGGCATGCGGTTCTCCGTAGGCTGAGCGTTGATTCTAAAGAGTGGCCGGAGTGACGAACAGGCCTGAATTTCCTTTGACATGCCCGGGGGGCATCCCTAGAATGCTGCGCCTATGTTGAATGACCCGATTCCATCTCACGTTGACCCGCGCAAATTGTCCGATCGCGGCACTACCCTTCAGGGTGAAGTGCTGCTGGGCGATCTGAAGAGACTCTGCGACCCGCTGGCCGACACTGTCGGTACGGTGCAGGCGAAATTCGTTTTTGAGCGTGACGAACGCCGTTCTGTGGTTATCCACAGTTCGATAGACGTCCCGGTCAAGATGGTTTGCCAGCGTTGTCTTGAGCTGGTGACCCTGCCGATCCACAGCGAATGCAGTTACGCCGTGGTGAAGGAGGGTGCGAATACCCAGTCGTTACCGAAAGGTTATGACGTGCTGGAACTGGGCGAAGATCCTTTGGATCTGCTGGCATTGATCGAGGAGGAGCTATTGCTCGCCTTGCCCATTGTGCCTGCTCATCATCCTGAAGAATGCCAGCAACCGGCGGGTCTCGATGAGCCCGAACCGAGCGTGGACGAGGTAACGCGGTCCAACCCGTTCAGTGTATTGGCGCAGTTAAAGCGTGACCCAAACGTTTAGGAGTTAATCAATTATGGCTGTTCAGCAGAACAAAAAATCCCGCTCTGCCCGTGACATGCGTCGTTCGCACGACGCTCTTGAGGCAAGCACTCTGTCGGTAGAAAAGACCACTGGTGAAGTTCACCTGCGTCACCACGTATCGCCAGAAGGCGTATACCGTGGTCGTAAAGTGATCGACAAGGGCGCTGACGAGTAATTTCTTGTCCGCTCCGATCATCGCGATCGACGCAATGGGCGGGGACTTCGGTCCCCGCAACATTGTTCAGGCAAGCCTCGCGTGCCTGACAGCTACTCCCTCGCTTCACCTGGCCCTTGTCGGCCAAGCTCCCCTTATTGAAGAACTCGTCTCTGCTCATGAAGCCGTGGACCGTTCGCGCCTGCGTGTCATTCATGCCAGTGAAACGATTGCGATGGACGAGCGTCCGTCTCAGACGTTGCGTGGCAAACCTGACTCCTCCATGCGCGTTGCTCTCGAGCTGGTGGCCAGCGGTCAGGCCCAGGCCTGTGTCAGTGCCGGCAATACCGGTGCGCTGATGGCGCTTTCCCGGTTCGTGCTCAAGACCTTGCCAGGGATCGACCGCCCGGCAATGATCGCAGCCATTCCCACTTGCTCGGGTCATTGCCAACTGCTGGACCTGGGGGCGAACGTAGATTGCAGTGCCGAGGCGCTCTATCAGTTTGCAGTGATGGGTTCGGTGCTTGCCGAGATCCTCGGTGTCGCAACGCCCAGAGTGGCCTTGCTCAACGTGGGCACTGAAGACATCAAGGGCAATCAGCAGGTCAAGCGTGCTGCCGGTCTTTTGCAGTCTGCGTCGGGGCTTAACTACATTGGTTATGTAGAAGGCGACGGGTTGTACAGGGGGGAGGCTGACGTGGTGGTGTGTGATGGTTTCGTCGGCAACGTATTGCTCAAGTCGAGTGAGGGGCTGGCGACCATGATTGCAGCCAGAATCGAGGCGCTGTTCCAGCGTAATCTGCTCAGCAGGGCAGTCGGCGCGCTGGCGTTGCCCTTGCTGAAGCGCTTGCAGACCGATCTGGCACCCGCCCGTCATAATGGTGCGAGCCTGCTCGGGTTGCAGGGGGTCGTGGTGAAAAGCCACGGTTCTGCGAGTGTTTCAGGTTTTCAGAGTGCGATTCAGCGAGCGGTCGTCGAGTCCCGTGAAAACCTGCCAGAGCGTTTGAAGGGGCGGCTTGAAGCGATGTTTCAGGACGGCCGAACCTGAAAATGTGACGCATCAGACTGGTCAGTCATCCAACCGATCAGTCATGTAAATTAGAATTCCCGCGTTCGGCTTGTCCGGACGCCCATTTTGGCGACAATAATTCAGAGGCTTGTCAAATGTCTGCATCCCTCGCATTCGTCTTTCCGGGTCAAGGATCGCAATCGCTCGGTATGCTCGCCGAGCAAGGCGCGCAGCATCCGCTGATCCTCGACACTTTCGAGCAGGCTTCCGAAGCTCTTGGCTACGACCTGTGGGCATTGACTCAGAACGGTCCTGCCGAGCTGCTCAATCAGACCGACAAGACCCAGCCGGCCATTCTCACCGCTTCCGTTGCCTTGTGGCATGTGTGGCTGGCCGAGGGCGGTGCGGTTCCTGCGTTCGTCGCCGGTCACAGCCTGGGCGAATACAGCGCACTGGTGGCCGCGCAAAGCCTGAGCCTGGCCGACGCCGTGAAGCTTGTCGAGCGTCGCGGCCAGTTGATGCAGGAAGCGGTGCCAGCGGGTCAGGGCGGCATGGCCGCCATTCTGGGTCTGGATGATGCCGACGTTATCGCAGCCTGCGCCGAAGCGGCGCAGGGCGAAGTCGTCAGTGCCGTGAATTTCAACTCGCCGGGTCAGGTGGTGATTGCCGGTTCCGCCGAGGCCGTCAAGCGTGCCATGGAGTTGTGCAAGGCCCGTGGTGCCAAGCGCGCCTTGCCGTTGCCGGTCAGCGTGCCATCGCACTGCGAACTGATGCGCCCGGCTGCCGAACGTTTCGCCGAGGCTGTTGAGGCCATCGAATGGCAGGCGCCGGAAATCGCGCTGGTACAAAACGTCAGTGCCAGTGCTGTCAGTGATCTGGCGACGCTCAAGCGTGATTTGCTGGAGCAGTTGTACAAGCCGGTACGCTGGGTCGAATCCATTCAATGTCTGGCGAGTCGCGGTGCGACCCAGCTTGTGGAGTGCGGTCCGGGCAAAGTGCTGGCCGGTCTGAACAAGCGTTGCGCCGACGGCGTGATTACCTACAACCTTGATACCCCGGACGCCTTTGCCGCCGCGCGCGCGGCACTGGCCTGATTAGGAGAAGCCTGCATGAGCCTTCAAGGTAAAGTGGCACTGGTAACCGGTGCAAGTCGCGGCATTGGTCAAGCCATTGCTCTGGAATTGGGACGCAACGGTGCTGTTGTCGTGGGCACCGCGACGTCAGAGTCCGGCGCCGAGCGCATCAGTGCGACGTTCAAGGAAAACGGCATCGAAGGCTTTGGCCTGATGCTGGATGTCTGTGATGCCGAGTCTGTGAATTCGGTCCTGTCCACCATTCAGGAGCGCGTTGGCGCACCGTTGATTCTGGTCAATAATGCCGGTATCACCCGTGATAACCTGATGATGCGCATGAAAGATGACGAATGGTATGACGTCGTCAACACCAATCTGAACAGCCTTTTCCGTCTTTCCAAGGGCGTTTTGCGTGGCATGACCAAGGCGCGTTGGGGACGTATTATCAGCATTGGTTCGGTTGTGGGTGCCATGGGCAACGCCGGTCAAGTAAACTATGCTTCCGCGAAGGCCGGTCTGGAAGGCTTCAGCAGGGCTCTGGCCCGTGAAGTGGGCTCGCGGGCGGTCACCGTGAATTCGGTGGCACCGGGTTTCATCGACACCGACATGACGCGTGAGCTGCCTGAGGCTCAGCGTGAGTCACTGATTACCCAGATACCCCTGGGCCGTTTGGGGCAAGCCGAAGAGATTGCGCACGTAGTCGCTTTTCTTGCGTCCGAAGGCGCAGGCTACGTTACCGGGGCCACAATCCCTGTTAACGGCGGCATGTACATGAGCTAATGTGACGACCTGTTTCAAAAAAATGTCATACGAGCTGTCTAAAATCCGTTATAAAGCTGCAATCTATGAATGGGCGAAGGTACGGTTGGGCATAAGGGGAGAGCGTTAAGCTTGAAATTCGCAAAACCTCTTCTATACACTTACCCACTGGCCAGATGCCTGAACATTTCCACTAGGAGTTAAAACTAGGTATGAGCACCATCGAAGAGCGCGTCAAGAAAATCGTTGCAGAGCAACTTGGCGTCAAACCAGAAGAGGTTGTCAACACTGCTTCTTTCGTTGAGGACCTGGGCGCTGACTCCCTGGACACCGTCGAGCTGGTAATGGCTCTGGAAGAGGAATTCGAGACCGAAATCCCGGACGAAGAAGCGGAAAAGATCACTACCGTTCAAGCAGCAATCGACTACGTCACTAACCATCAGGCTTAAGATTTGTAGTCGCTGACTGCTGTCACGGGAAAACCGCACTGCTTTAATCGGCGTGCGGTTTTTTCTTTAAAAAACGCTGTGATTGTTCCGTAAACAAGAGAGAAGGAGAGTCCTGTGTCGCGTAGACGCGTCGTGGTCACCGGGATGGGCATGCTTTCGCCACTGGGCAATGACGTGCCCAGCAGTTGGCAAGGCATTCTGGCGGGCCGCAGTGGCATTGGCCTTATCGAGCACACGGACTTGTCAGCCTTCACCACCCGCTTCGGCGGCTCGGTCAAGGGTTTCAACGTCGAAGAATACCTCGCGCCCAAAGAAGCGCGCCGCCTCGATCTCTTTATTCAGTATGGCCTCGCGGCCAGCTTCCAGGCAGTGCGTAATGCCGGCCTTGAAGTCACTGATGCAAACCGTGAGCGCATCGGCGTTGCCATGGGTTCGGGCATCGGTGGTCTGACCAATATCGAAAACAGCAGTCGTCTGCTGCACGAGCAGGGTCCAGGACGGATTTCACCGTTCTTCGTTCCTGGCTCGATCATCAACATGATTTCCGGTTTCCTGTCGATCCATCTGGGCGCACAGGGACCCAATTACTCCATCGCGACGGCTTGCACCACTGCAACCCACTGCATCGGCATGGCCGCGCGCAACATCGCCTATGACGAAGCGGACGTGATGATCGCTGGCGGCGCTGAAATGGCCGCCTGCGGCCTCGGTCTGGGCGGCTTCGGTGCAGCGCGTGCGCTGTCGACCCGCAACGACGACCCCACCCGCGCCAGTCGTCCCTGGGACAAGGGCCGCGATGGCTTCGTCCTGTCAGATGGTGCCGGTGCCATGGTGCTCGAAGAGCTTGAGCACGCCAAGGCGCGTGGCGCGACCATCTATGCAGAGCTGGTCGGGTTCGGCATGAGCGGTGACGCCTATCACATGACCTCGCCACCTGATGACGGCGCCGGTGCTGCGCGCTGCATCGTCAATGCGTTGCGTGATGCCAGGGTCAATCCCGATCAGGTGCAGTACATCAACGCACACGGTACGTCGACGCCTGCAGGCGATTTGGCCGAAGCTTCTGCGATCAAATCGGTATTCGGTGATCACGCCTACAAGCTGGCAGTCAGTTCGACCAAGTCGATGACCGGCCACCTGCTGGGCGCCGCCGGTGCTGTCGAAGCGATCTTCAGTGTGCTGGCAATGGTTGATCAGGTGGCTCCGCCGACCATCAACCTGGATGAGCCAAGCGAAGGCTGCGATCTGGACTTCGTGCCCCACGAAGCGCGCCGCATGCCGATCGACGTCGTTCTGTCGAACTCCTTCGGCTTCGGTGGCACCAACGGCTCGCTGGTATTCCGTCGGTTCGCCGAGTAATGCCCGCCTGGGTCGATGGCTGCCCCGCAGACGCCTTGTCCCTCAAGGACCGGGGGCTGGCCTACGGCGATGGACTGTTTGAAACCATCGTCGTCAAGGCCGGGCAGCCATTGCTCCTGGAGCGCCATCTGCAGCGTCTCGAAAACGGATGCGCGCGCTTGTCGATCGCAACCGATCATGCGCTTATCCGTGCAGAAATGACCCGCTTCGCTGCAGAGCTTGGCGATGGGGTCATGAAGCTGATCCTTACCCGCGGCGACAGCCAGCGCGGTTACGCTCCAGCCCCCAATGCTCAATCGCGTCGAATCCTGCAGGGCGGCCCTGCGCCAGCCTATCCGGGTGTGCATGCCGAGCAGGGCGTGCGCCTGTTTGCCTGCCAGACGCGTCTGGCGGAACAGCCGCTTCTGGCTGGACTCAAGCACCTCAATCGTCTGGAGCAGGTACTGGCTCGCTCCGAGTGGAGTGACAGCGAGCACGCCGAGGGCTTGATGCGTGACACGTCCGGGCGACTGATAGAGGGTGTCTACAGCAACCTGTTTCTGGTCAGTCAGGGTCGTCTGCTGACTGCCGATCTCAGCCGCTGCGGGGTCGCCGGTGTGATGCGTGCCGAGTTGCTGCATCAGGCACCAAAGCTGGGGCTGGCTGTCGATATCCGTGACCTGCACATGTCTGACCTTGAATCGGCGGACGAAGTGTTTCTATGCAATAGCGTGTACGGCGTCTGGCCGGTTTGCAGCTTTGCAGCGTTGAACTGGCCGGTCGGGCCGCTCACCCGTAAACTGCAAGGTATTGCCCGCACCCTTCTGGATATCTGATTTTGATCCGAAAAATATTGGTGTTGCTGGAAACAGCGGTTGTCCTGGCAGGTTTGCTGCTCGGCTTTGCGTTCTGGCAGCAGTATCAGGCGCTGAACCAGCCACTTGAGGTGGCTCAGGAACAACTGCTGGACGTTCCTGCTGGTTCAACGCCGACCGGCGTACTCAATCGATTGCAGACCGATGGCGTGATCAAGGACGCTTTCTGGCTGCGTCTCTACTGGCGTTTCAACCTGTCCGGACAGGCGCTGCACAGCGGTGAATACCGCATGGTGCCGGGCATGAACGTCAAGGGCCTGTTCGACGTCTGGAAGCGCAAGGAGGTCGTGCAATACAGCCTGACGCTGGTCGAAGGCTGGAATTTCCGCCAGGTGCGTGCTGCGCTGGCCAAGCAGGCCAAGCTCGATCAAACGCTGGCAGGTCTGTCCGACAGCGAGCTGATGGCGAAAATCGGCCATCCCGATGTGTTTCCAGAAGGCCGCTTCTTTCCCGACACCTACCGCTACGTGCGCGGCATGACCGATGCCGAATTGCTCAAGCAGGCTTATAGCCGCCTGGAAGAAGTACTCGACGAGGAATGGAATGCGCGGTCGTCAGAGGCTCCCTATTCAAACCCTTACCAGGCGCTGATCATGGCATCGCTGGTCGAGAAGGAGACCGGCGTACCTCAGGAGCGCGGCCAGATAGCCGGTGTGTTCGTGCGTCGCCTGAAGCTGGGCATGCAGTTGCAGACCGACCCGACCGTTATCTACGGCATGGGCGAGCGCTACAACGGCAAACTGACCCGCGCCAACCTCAAGGAAGCAACACCCTACAACACCTACATGATCGCCGGCCTGCCGCCGACGCCCATTTCGCTGGTGGGGCGCGAAGCGATTCATGCTGCGCTCAATCCGGTGGACGGCAGCAGCCTGTATTTCGTGGCCAAGGGTGACGGCAGCCATGTGTTCTCGGACGACCTGGATGCCCATAATGCGGCCGTGCGTGACTATCAGCTCAAGCGCCGCGCGGATTATCGCTCCAGCCCGGCACCTGCAGCACCGGCCACACCGGCACCGGCAACTGACTCGCCCTCTTCGGAAACCGTGCCTGCGGATGCTCCGGATGCGCCGCAGTCCGAGCCGAGTGCGCAATGATGACGATTAAGGATGACCTGTGACTGGCTTGTTTATCACTCTTGAAGGCCCGGAAGGTGCAGGCAAAAGCACCAACCGCGACTACTTGGCGGCGCAATTGCGTGCGCAGGGTATTCAGGTACTGCTGACCCGCGAACCGGGCGGCACTCCGCTGGCCGAGCGTATTCGCGAGCTGTTGCTGGCGCCCAGCGACGAGGCCATGAGCGCCGACACCGAACTGCTGCTGGTGTTTGCCGCGCGTGCACAGCATTTGGCCGAAGTCATTCGTCCAGCGCTGGCGCGTGGCGAGGTGGTGCTCTGTGATCGGTTTACCGATGCGACCTACGCCTATCAGGGCGGCGGTCGCGGCCTGTCCCATGAGCGTATTGCAGCGCTGGAGCAATTCGTTCAAGGCGACCTGCGACCTGACCTGACGCTGGTGTTCGACCTGCCCGTGGAGATCGGCCTTTCACGTGCCGCTGCACGCGGTCGGCTGGATCGGTTCGAGCAGGAAGGCCGGGCATTCTTCGACGCCGTGCGCAGCACCTATCTGGAGCGCGCCAAGGCTGAACCTGCGCGCTATCGCCTGGTAGACGCCGCACAGACCCTGGCCGATGTTCAGGCTTCCCTCGATACCTTGCTGCCTCAGTTGCTGGAGCTGCAACGTGGCTGAAGCCTACCCCTGGCAGGCTTCGCTCTGGCAGCAGATGGCCGGTCGCGCCCAGCATGCTCACGCCTATCTGCTGCACGGGCCGGCGGGTATCGGCAAGCGCGCCCTGGCTGAACGGCTGATGGCCAGCCTGCTGTGCAAGACGCCCGAAGGGCTCGATGCCTGCGGGCACTGCAAGTCCTGCCTGCTGCTGGCGGCTGGCAGCCATCCTGACAATTACGTGCTTGAACCGGAAGAGGCGGACAAACCGATCAAGGTCGATCAGGTGCGTGATCTGGTCAGTTTCGTGGTGCAGACCGCCCAGATGGGCGGGCGCAAGGTGGTGCTCGTCGAGCCGGTGGAAGCGATGAATACCAACGCCGCCAATGCCTTGCTGAAAAGTCTGGAAGAGCCGTCAGGCAATACCGTTCTGTTGCTGGTCAGCCATCAACCGAGTCGTTTGCTGCCAACGGTGAGGAGCCGCTGCGTGCAGCAGGCCTGCCCATTGCCTGGCGAGCAGATGAGCCTCGACTGGCTGAGCGGGGCCTTGCCCGATTGCTCCCAGGACGAGCGCTTCGAATTGCTGACGCTGGCCGCCGGGTCGCCGCTGGCTGCGGTGGCGCTGCATACGCAGGGCGTTCGCGAACAGCGCGCGCTGGTGGTCGACGGCGTCAAGAAGCTGCTCAAGCAACAACAGTCGGCTACCCAGCTGGCCGAAGGCTGGAAGGATATCCCGCTGTTACTGTTGTTCGACTGGTTCTGTGACTGGTCGCATCTGATCCTGCGCTATCAGATGACGCAGGACGAGGAAGGCCTTGGCCTGGGTGACATGCGCAAGGTGATTCAGTACCTGGCGCAGAAGTCTTCTCGCGCCAAAGTGCTGGATATTCAGGACTGGATTCTGGCGCAGCGTCAGAAAGTCATGTCCAAGGCCAACCTCAATCGGGTCTTGCTGCTTGAAGCGTTGTTGGTGCAGTGGGCAGGCCTGCCGGGACAGGCGTAGACTCTGCGTTATCCGGAACCGTTGAGGTGTTGTCATGAGTTTGCCGCCGAGCACAGGTCCACGTAATGGCATTCTGTCCCTGACCATCAAGGACAAATCCGTTCTCTACGCTGCGTACATGCCGTTCATCAGAAACGGCGGGCTGTTCATTCCGACCAGCAAAAGCTACAAGCTGGGCGATGAAGTGTTCATGCTGCTCAATCTGATGGACGAACCGGAAAAGGTTCCGGTAGCCGGCCGGGTTGCCTGGATCACGCCAAAAGGCGCCCAGGGCAATCGCACCGCTGGCGTGGGCGTGCAGTTCAATGACGGCGACAACACCGCCCGCAATCTGATCGAAACTTACCTGGTCGGCGCTCTCAAGTCCGATCGTCCAACCCATACGATGTAGTTGTGTTTTAACCCATGCTTGTAGATTCCCATTGTCACCTCGATCGCCTTGACCTTGCCCAGCACGATGGCTCTCTGGATGCAGCCCTCGATGCCGCCCGTGGCAGAGGGGTCGGGCATTTTCTCTGCATCGGTGTCAGCGCCGACAATGCGAGTGCGGTCAAGGCACTCGCCGAACGCTACGCGGATGTCGATTGCTCGGTGGGCATTCATCCGCTGGACGTGAAGCCCGGCGAAATGCCGCCCCTGGACTGGTTGCTCAAGGAACTGGATCACCCGCGGGTGGTAGCGATTGGCGAGACCGGTCTGGACTATCACTACGAACCTGAAGCGGCCGAGCTGCAACAGGCGTCTTTCCGGGTTCATCTCGAGGCAGCCAGAATCACTGAAAAACCAGTGGTCATCCACACTCGGGGCGCACGTACCGATACCCTCAGCCTGTTGCGCGAAGCCGCCTTGCCCCACGCCGGTGTCCTGCACTGTTTCACCGAAGACTGGGAGATGGCCAAGGCCGCGCTGGACCTGGGTTACTACATTTCGCTGTCCGGTATCGTGACGTTTCGCAATGCCGATGCCCTGCGCGACGTTGCCAGGCAGGTGCCCGCCGATCGTTTGCTGGTCGAGACCGACTCCCCGTACCTTGCACCGATCCCGTACCGGGGCAAGCCGAATCTGCCCCAGTACGTACGTGAGGTTGCCGAGTTTCTGGCCATGCTGCGAGGCGAGTCCTATGAGCGCTTTGCCGAGCAGACCACAGCCAATTTCGCTCGCCTGTTTCCGCTGGCGCACGTTCAGCGCTGACGGATACGGACGTCGACGGGCAGGCAAATCGCAGGCAAAAAAAACCCGGATTCTGGGGGGTGAAGCCGGGTTAAGACCATTAGGAGTAAAACAAAGGCGCGCTCTTCCTTTGGCACCTCTACTGCCGAGTCATTTGGGGAATGATAACGCGTCAGCAGCTTAAGTATTGTTCAGGACGGCGTAGCGTCCAGTGTCTTTTGGTCGTTTTTTAAACAGTTTTGGAATACTAAAGCGATCCTTGAGTGCTCGATGAACACTCTCATCGGGCGAAATACCAAGGTGTCGCAGTAATGGAGTGGTGGGGTGGAGTTTTCCAATGGTTTTCTGCTGAGTCTTTCCTTGTGCCTGGACATCGGTCTGGCAAACATCGCCATGATTACGCTGTCCATGCAGCGCGGTTTTTCCAGAGGCCTGTGGCTGGGCCTGGGAACCTGCGTTGGGGATCTGGCCTACGCAATCCTGGCCATGCTCGGCATGGCCGTGCTGCTGCAATATGAAGCCGTGCGCTACGTGCTCTGGATTGGCGGCACTGCGGTGCTGGCCTGGTTCTGCTTCAGGATGGTCATGAGTGCCACCGCCGTCAGCACCGGTCTCGGCAGCCATGACGTTGCATCGGAAAAATCCAGCCTGGCGCTGTTCCTGCGCGGGATCTTTCTGGCGATGTCCTCTCCCAGCGCCATCCTCTGGTTTGCCGCAGTCGGCGGAGCGCTGATTGCCCGGCAAGGCTCTGATCTTGCCAGCGCTTCGACCTTTCTCGCCGGGTTCGTCGCCGCAGGCGTGGTCTGGTCGATCTCGCTGTGTGCGCTGGCTCACCAGGGAGGGCGTTTCATGGGCGAGCGAATGTTGCGCTGGTCTTACATAGCCTCGGCGCTGATCTTTGCCTACTTCACGTTGTATGTGGTGATCACGGGTTATATGGAATTTGTCGTCGCTGCCCCCGCGTTGCCAGCGCACTAGATTTCCAGCGCAGCGGAATGCTAGCGCGCGATGACCGGTGCGGATTTCCCGTGCGAATCGTTCATGCAGGTCGACAAGTATGGATGAACCGTGCAATTTAGCGCCGATTGGGCATAATACCCCGCTTCGATTTCGATCCTGACAGACCTCTCTATGCAGAAAGAACCTCGTAAGGTCCGTGAATTTCGCCGCCGTGAGCAGGAAATTCTCGACACCGCGCTAAAGCTGTTTCTCGAGCAAGGCGAAGACAGCGTCACTGTCGAGATGATCGCGGACGCCGTCGGCATTGGCAAAGGCACCATCTACAAGCACTTCAAGTCCAAGGCGGAAATCTACCTGCGCCTGATGCTCGACTACGAGCGGGACCTGAACGAGCTGCTGCATTCGGCCGATGTCGACAAGGACAAGGAATCGCTGTCGCGCGCCTACTTCGAATTCCGCATGCGTGACCCGCAGCGCTATCGTCTGTTCGACCGCCTGGAAGAGAAGGTGGTCAAGGGCAATCAGGTGCCTGAGCTGGTCGAAGAGCTGCACAAGATCCGCGCTTCCAACTTCGAACACCTGACGCTGCTGATCAAAGGCCGCATCAGTGAAGGCAAGCTCGAAGATGTCCCGCCTTACTACCATTACTGTGCTGCCTGGGCGCTGGTGCATGGCGCCGTTGCGCTGTATCACTCGCCGTTCTGGAGCAACGTGCTGGAAGACCAGGAAGGCTTCTTCCACTTCCTCATGGATATCGGCGTACGCATGGGTAATAAGCGCAAGCGCGACGGCGACGTCAGCGCTGAGCCCACGCCGGATCCCGCCGCCGAATAACCCGCCAGCCCGGTCTTGAGCGCCAGCTTCAAGGCTTTGATGGCGGCTGTGCCAGATATGGCGCGGAAGCTGCATCCGACGACCATTCGCCGGTTTTCCGTCACCGGTATTTGGGAGGGGATAATGCGTAGCCTGGTTATGCTGCTCGCGCTTCTGGCGTTGAGTGGCTGCATGAAAGTCAGTGACATGGGCGAAGGTGTTCGCGAGCAATTCAGCGACGCAGGTCTGCTCGACCATAGCGAAACCCGTCGTACTGCCAACTGGCGCGTGCAGCCTGACTCGTTCATTTACATCGCTCAGGGCGCCTTCGTGCCGCCAGGCAATGCCTATCCGCGCCCCAACGTGGTGGCTGAAGAAGCCTTCAAGGGCTTTATCGAGTACTTCCCGATGGTCCGTCGTGCCCGAGGCCCATTGGGGCTGGATGAAGCCATGGTCGAGGCGCGTGCTGCGGGCGCACACTATTTGCTCTATGCGCGTTTCGCCAAGGCTGACGACCGCATCGGCAATGGCGATCAATGGGCCGATCAGGAAGCGGTGGATCGTCTGGGCGTCGACAGCGGCGTCATTCAGCTGATGCTGATCGAGACCGGCACCCGCTACCTCATCGACAGCGCACGCATTCGCAGCCGTGGCGGATTGCTGACGCTTTACGACAAAAGCCCGGAGGATTTGCTGGGTCCGCCTCTTGAGGACTACGCTCGTACCTTATTGGGTGTCGAACGCTAGAGCCTAAAGCTCGCATCAGGAGGGTGGAGTGACCGATTCAAACAAGGCGGGTGATCTGTTTGCACAGATCCCCAAAACCAAGGGGTTGCCGCCTGTTCATTTGTGGAATCCGGATTTCTGCGGCGATATCGACATGCGTATCGCTCGCGACGGTACCTGGTATTACCTGGGTACGCCGATTGGCCGCAAACCGATGGTCCGGTTGTTCTCGACCATTATGCGCCGCGACGGCGACGACTATTTCCTGATCACTCCTGTGGAGAAGGTCGGCATCACGGTTGATGATGCGCCTTTTGTCGCCGTCAGCCTTGAGGTGCTGGGGGAGGGTGAGGGCCAGGTGTTGCGCTTTCTGACCAATGTAGAGGATCAGGCCGAGGCGGGACCGGAACACCCTTTACGCGTTGTAACCGACCCTGATACCCAGGAACCGGCGCCCTACATTCACGTGCGGAGCAATCTGGAGGCGCTGATTCACCGCAATGTTTTCTATCAGTTGGTCGAGCTGGCCGTTTCCCGCGATATAGATGAACAGCGCTGGCTGGGCGTCTGGAGCCATGGCGTGTTCTTCCCGATAGGGCTCGAGCCTTGAAATACACACCTGATTGCCGGCTTGAATTGCCTGTCGGCAATGCGGCGGTTAAAGTGCCGCTCCCTGATTTTCCTGAGGTTTTTGCATGAGCCAGTCCTTTGATATCGCCGTAGTCGGCGCAACCGGTACTGTCGGCGAAACCGTTGTGCAGGTTCTGGAGGAGCGCAATTTCCCGGTCGGCAATCTGTACCTGCTGGCCAGCATCGAATCCGCAGGCCACTCGGTGCCGTTTCGAGGCAAGAATGTGCGCGTACGTGAAGTCGACGAGTTCGATTTCAGCACGGTGCGCATGGCGTTTTTCGCTGCAGGACCTGCGGTCAGTCGCAGTCACGCCGAAAAGGCGGTAGCGGCGGGGTGCACGGTCATCGACCTGTCGGGCGCATTTACCGCAGTCCAGGCACCTAATGTCGTGCCGGAAATAAATGCTACGCTTTTGCACAACCGTGGCGTCGCTCCTTGTCTGGTTGCCAGTCCCAGTGCTTCTGCCACTGCGGTTGCCCTGGCTTTGGCGCCGTTGCTCGGCCTGATCGATATACAGTCGGTGGCGGTAACGGCGTGTCTGGCGGTATCGGCACTGGGGCGTGAAGGCGTCAGTGAGCTGGCTCGTCAGACCACCGAGCTATTGAATGTTCGCCCGCTGGAAGCGCGGTTTTTTGATCGTCAGATGGCGTTCAACCTGCTGGCGCAAGTAGGGACACCAGACGCGTCGGGGCACCTGCCGCTGGAAAGGCGTCTGGTCGAAGAATTGCGCGAACTGCTGGCGCTGCCATCGCTCAAAGTGTCTGCGACCTGCATTCAGGTACCGGTGTTCTTTGGTGACAGCTTCACGGTAGCGTTGCGCACGGCCGGGGCGGTCGACGTGGCGGCGGTCAATGCAGCACTCGAGTCTGCAGACGGAATCGAACTGGTCGATGCGGGGGATTACCCTACGCCGGTGGGCGATGCGGTGGGCCAGGACGTGGTTTATGTGGGACGCGTCAGGGCGGGAACCGACGATTCCGAGCAGCTCAATCTGTGGCTGACCTCGGATAATGTGCGCAAAGGCGCTGCGCTCAACGCTGTGCAGGTTGGCGAATTGTTGATAAAAGACTATGTGTAAAAGATACTTGGCAACAATTTGAATAATTGTTTTAGCGGCGATACGCCTTACACCCAAATGCAGGACTACCTCCCCGGATCTCGGGGAATCTTTAAACAAGGGATGGGCTATGGTTCAGGTTCGTAAACTGGTATTAGCAATCGCTGCGGCATCAGCGCTGTCATCGGGTATGGCGCAGGCGCTGGGGCTCGGGGAATTGTCGGTCAAGTCGACCCTGAATCAGCCATTGGTAGCGGAAATCGAGTTGACCGAGGCTCAGGGGCTCAACGCAACGCAAGTTGTGCCCAGCCTGGCCACCACGGCCGACTTCGCGCAGGCGGGTGTGACCCGTCAGGCATTTCTCAACGATCTCACCTTTACCCCGGTTATCAATGCCAGCGGTAAAAGTGTTCTGCGCATTACTTCCAGCAAGCCGGTGCGCGAGCCTTATGTGAAGTTTCTGGTTCAGGTGCTCTGGCCCAATGGCCGGTTGCTGCGTGAGTACAGCCTTCTGCTCGATCCGCCGAAATTCTCTCCCGAGGCAGCCGCTGCGGCTGCTGCCCCGGCCCCCGCTGCAGCGCCCGCGGCGCCTGCGCAACTGGCAACGGTAGCCCCGTCGGCTGAAGCGCCGGCAGCCGAAGCGCCAGCACCGGCAGCCAACACATCCACATTGCCGGCGCCAGCCGCCGACAAGCAGTCACAGTACGTCACCGCCAATAACGACACCTTGTGGGAAATTGCTGCGAAGGTGCGCAATGGCGGGACTGTCCAGCAAACCATGCTGGCGATTCAGGCTTTGAATCCGGATGCGTTCATTGGTGGCAACATCAACCGCCTGAAGAAAGGGCAGGTGCTGCGCCTTCCGACGCCGCAGCAGACCACCGCGCTGCCGCAATCACAGGCAGTGGCAGAAGTTTCCCGGCAATACAGCGCCTGGCGTGAAGGTCGCCGTCTGCCGGCCGGTACACGTCAGGTCGATGCTACCCGTCGTGACCGCGCGGGTGCGGCGCCTTCCAAAGTGGATACCTCCGATAACCTCAGTCTGGTTTCGGCAAGCGGCAAGCCGGCGGCAAAAGGTGCGGCGGGCGACAGCGATCTGGGCAACAAGCTGGCCGTGGCTCAGGAAGCGCTGGATACCACACGTCGTGATAATGCCGAGCTGAAAAGCCGCATGAACGACCTGCAAAGCCAGCTCGACAAGCTGCAGCGTCTGATCGAGTTGAAAAACGGTCAGTTGGCCAAGATGCAGGCCGCTGGCGCAGTCGTGCCTCCACCTGCCGCTACCCCGGAAGCTGCAACGCCGGCCAACGCGGCGGTGCCTGCCTCGCTGGTCGACGCCAACGGTGCTCCGGTCAAACCGGCTGGCGAGATTGCGCCTGAAGATGCATTGCCTGCCGGTGCTGCCGAAGTTGCGACGCCGGCGCCAGAGCAGCCGCTGGCGGTGGAGCCGGTTGCTGCAGCAGACGAAGACCAGGACGCGCTGCAGAAAATCATCAACAACCCTGTACTGCTTGGCCTGATCGGCGGGGCGGTACTGCTGATTCTGGCCTTGCTGTTGTTGTTCCTGGCGCGTCGTCGCGCGGCGAAGGCCGAAGCCGAGAAGCACAAGCGCATGGCGCGTGCGCTGGCCGAGGAGTCGGATTTCGTCTCGGACATGGACATGAATGCACCGCCCGCCAGCTTCGACGGGCTTGATGTGCCGCCGCCCAACGTGCGCATGGGAGGCGCCGCAGCAGCCGTTGCCGGTCGTGAACGTCCTGCCGATCCGCTGGTTCAGGCCGAGATCCATATCGCTTACGGTCGTATGAATCAGGCGATCGAGCTGCTGGAAGAAGCCGTCAACGAAGACCCCAAGCGCGACGATATCCGTCTGAAACTGATGGAAATCTACGCCGAGCAGGGTAACAACAAAGCCTATGCCGCCCACGAACGTAAACTGGTGGCTGCGGGAAAGCTTGAAGCTGAGGTCGAGCAGCGGGAAGAACTTAACTCGACCCTGAAGCCGGTGGCACCTGTTGCTGCGCCGCTGGCTTCTGAAACCTCTACTGCATCGGCTGCTCCTGCCGTCGCTGCAGCCGCCGCGGCGGCTACAACGGCCGCACTGGTTGCAGAGCTCGATGCCAAATATCTTGAAGAGCTGCTGGCCGATGATTCGGCAGAGCAGGAGCCTGAGCCTGAGCCTGAGCCTGAAATTGTTGCAACGCCTGAGCCTGAGCCGGAAGTCACCGCTCCGCTGGCCGCAGAGCCTGTCGAAGAGGCAGACCCGTTTGATAACGATTTTGACTTGAGCCTGGACGAGTTCGAAGAACCGTCTGTGCCTGAAGTCTCTACCGTTAACGATCTCGATGACCTGATGCTCGACGAGCCCAAGGTCTCGGCGGTAGCGGATGACGAAGAGCTGAGCTTCGAGTCTGTCATGCAGCAGCAGGAAGAGGCCCGTGCAGCGGCAACGCCGCAGGACCTCGCCGACTTCGATCTGGACTTGTCCGAGGAAGACCCGGCCCTCAAGAGCGAAGATGATTTCCTGCTCGGCCTTGGCGAAGATCCGCTGGATTTGGGTGAAACCTCGCCTACACCACCGGTCACTGATGACCTTGAGCTTCCAGAGGATTTCGACCTGTCGCTGGCGGACGAGATTGAAACCGATCAGGCAAGCCAGGCATTCGCGACTGAAATCGACGACGTCAACGCCGAGCTTGAGCGTCTTTCGCAGAATCTCGAACATCCGCCGCTCGATGAGCCAAGATTCACCGCCGAGGATGCGGCAGCGCTGGATGACGAGCCGGACTTCGACTTCATGGCTGGTACTGACGAGGCGGCGACCAAGCTTGATCTGGCGCGTGCCTACATCGACATGGGCGATGCGGACGGCGCTCGGGATATTCTTGATGAGGTCGTCACCGAGGGCGATGACGGTCAGAAAAGCGAAGCGCGGGAGATGCTTTCGCGGCTGGCCTGATTCAACCCCGGCAACCTGCACACGGCCGCTTATGCGGCCGTTTGCATTTCAGATGTCCGGCTTGAGTAGCGTGTTTTTTTTGCGGCCGTATAATGGCCGACTTTTCGCGAACCGACAGGCTGTACCACTTTGGCGAACATAGATAACCCGGCCGCCGAGATGGCGGCCGAGGGCTTTTCCCGAATCGCGCTGGGCGTCGAGTACAAGGGCTCGCGCTATTGCGGCTGGCAGCGTCAGGCGTCCGGCGTGCTGACCGTGCAGGAAACCCTTGAAGACGCTTTGTCAAAAGTGGCCGCGTCACCGGTGTCACTGATGTGTGCCGGTCGCACGGACGCGGGGGTGCATGCCTGTGGTCAGGTGGTGCACTTCGACACCCAGGCCGAGCGCACCATGAAGGCCTGGGTCATGGGCGCCAATATCAATCTGCCCCATGATGTCAGCGTCACTTGGGCCAGAGTCATGCCGGCCACCTTTCACGCGCGCTTCAAGGCCATCGCCCGGCGTTATCGGTATGTGATCTACAACGATCAGATCCGCCCGGCGCACCTGAATCAGGAAATTACCTGGAACCACCGCCCGCTGGATGTCGAGCGCATGGCGCAGGCTGCCGAATACTTGGTGGGTACTCACGATTTCAGTGCCTTTCGCGCCGGTCAGTGTCAGGCCAAGTCGCCGGTCAAGCAGTTGCACCATCTGCGCGTGACCCGTCACGGCAAGATGATCGTGATCGATGTGCGCGCCAATGCCTTTCTTCATCATATGGTGCGCAATATCGCCGGAGTGCTGATGACCATCGGCACCGGCGAGCGTCCGGTCGAGTGGGCGCGGGAGGTGCTGGAAAGCCGGATTCGGCGTACCGGTGGTGTCACGGCCCATCCTTACGGGCTGTACCTGGTCGGGGTCGAGTACCGTGATGAGTTCCCGTTGCCCGAGCGCTATATCGGTCCTCATTTTCTTACGGGCTTTGCGGAATTGGACGGCTGACGATCCCGGCAGCATTTGCTAACATCCGGGACTTTCCGAAAGGCTTGAGGTTACTCACGACATGTCAGCCGTTCGCAGCAAGATCTGCGGGATTACCCGCATAGAGGATGCACTGGCTGCCGCCGAGGCAGGTGCCGACGCTATCGGTCTGGTGTTCTATCCGAAAAGCCCGCGTGCGGTGACGGTATTGCAGGCGCGTGCCATCATTGCCGCGTTGCCGCCGTTCATCACCACCGTTGGCCTGTTCGTCAACGCCAGTCGCTGTGAGCTCAACGAGACGCTGGATGCCGTCGCGCTGGACATGCTGCAGTTTCATGGCGATGAAACACCCGATGAGTGCGATGGGTATCATCGCCCGTACATCAAGGCGCTGCGGGTCAAGGCCGGTGATGACATTGCCGGGGTCTGCCGGACCTATCGCAATGCACGCGGCGTGCTACTCGATACCTACGTTGAAGGGGTGCCCGGCGGTACCGGAGAAACCTTCGACTGGGCATTGATTCCGGACGACCTGGACAAGCCGGTCATCCTGGCGGGCGGGCTGACGTCCGCCAATGTGGCGCAGGCCATCGCTCAAGTCCGGCCCTATGCAGTGGATGTCAGCGGCGGCGTTGAAAAGAGCAAGGGCATCAAGGATCGGGAGAAGATCCTGGCGTTCATGAGTGCGGTGCACGGCACCTGATGTGACGGCTATTGATCGGCCGCCGTCCATAAGCCTGTTCCCGCCACGAGGCACGCGGGTCGAATCGAGTAAGCGGTGGTGCCACTGAGCAACGCCGTCGTTGTGAAAAATCGGGGTGAGGGGCGCGCAGGTCCGGCCATGAGTCGATCGCTATCCTTTCATCGTCGTCCATATACGAATTTATCCGAGGGCATGCGACTGGCGTTTGATTTGTCAGTCGTTCGAGCCACACCGGTACTGGAGATATAAAGCATGAGCAACTGGTTGGTAGACAAACTGATCCCATCGATCATGCGTTCCGAGGTCAAGAAGAGCTCGGTTCCCGAAGGCCTCTGGCACAAATGCCCGTCCTGTGAGGCGGTGCTGTATCGCCCTGAGCTGGAAAAGACCCTGGACGTCTGCCCCAAGTGCAACCACCACATGCGTATCGGCGCACGTGCACGTCTGAACATTTTTCTGGACGTCGAAGGGCGCGAAGAGCTGGGTGCCGATCTCGAGCCGGTCGACCGTCTGAAATTCCGCGACGGCAAGAAGTACAAGGATCGCCTGACCGCTGCGCAGAAGCAGACCGGTGAAAAGGACGCGCTGATTTCCATGAGCGGCACCTTGCTGGGCATGCCGGTGGTGGCTTCGGCATTCGAATTCTCGTTCATGGGTGGTTCGATGGGTGCCATTGTCGGCGAGCGTTTCGTACGTGCCGCCAACTATGCGCTGGAAAATCGCTGCCCGTTCGTCTGCTTCGCCGCTTCCGGCGGTGCGCGCATGCAGGAAGCGCTGATCTCGCTGATGCAGATGGCCAAGACCTCGGCTGTTCTGGCGCGTCTTCGCGAAGAAGGGCTGCCGTTCATCTCGGTGCTGACCGACCCGGTCTACGGTGGCGTTTCCGCCAGCCTGGCCATGCTGGGTGACGTCATCGTCGCCGAGCCCAAGGCGCTGATCGGTTTTGCCGGTCCACGGGTCATCGAGCAAACGGTTCGCGAGAAGCTGCCTGAAGGCTTCCAGCGCAGTGAATTCCTGCTGGATCACGGTGCCATCGACATGATCGTCTCGCGCAGTGAGCTTCGTCCGCGCCTGGGTAACCTGCTGGCACAGATGATGAATCTGCCGACCCCTCGCTTTGTCGCACCCGTCATCGAGCCAATCGTCGTCCCGCCGGCACCCGCGACGATATGACCTCTACGTCCCTGAGCGACTGGCTCGCCTATCTGGAGCAACTGCATCCGTCGGCCATCGACATGGGCCTGGACCGGTCTCGACAGGTGGCGCTGCAATTGGGGCTTACACGCCCGGCGCGCCAGGTGATCACGGTGACGGGCACCAACGGCAAGGGCTCGACCTGCGCCTTTGTCGCTGCCTTGTTGCAGGCTCAGGGCTTGAAGGTTGGTGTCTACAGCTCCCCGCATTTGATTCGCTATAACGAGCGGGTGAAAGTGCAGGGCGTCGAGGTAACCGATCTGGAACTATGCGACGCCTTCGCTGCGGTGGAAGCGGCGCGCGGCGATGTCACCCTGACTTATTTCGAAATGGGCACGCTGGCGGCGTTCTGGCTGTTCGAGCAGGCCCGGCTCGATGCAGTGGTGCTGGAAGTCGGTCTGGGCGGTCGTCTGGACGCGGTCAATCTAGTGGATGCGGATCTGGCGCTGGTCACCAGTATCGGGGTCGATCATGCCGAGTATCTGGGCGACACCCGTGAGTCGGTCGCTTTCGAGAAAGCCGGGATCTTTCGCGCCGGCTGCCCAGCGCTGTGCGGTGACCCCGCGCCCCCCGAGCCGTTGTTGGCCAAAGCTCGCGAGCTGGGCTGTCCGTTGTTGCTGCGTGGCCGGGATTTCGATCTTTCCATAGGTGAAGACAGCTGGGACTGGCGTGGTGTCGCTCAGGGCGAGCAGATCGAGCTGCGCGGTCTGCCGCTGCTCGATCTGCCCATGCAGAATGCCGCGCTGGCGCTTCAGGCCTTTGCCCTGCTGGGGTATCCATTGCAAGCGGATGCGACAGGCAAGGTGCTTGCCGAGACCCGGCTCGCCGGTCGTCTCGATCGCAGGGTCGTCAGGTGGCACGGCAAGTCGCTCAACCTGCTTCTGGATGTAGGCCATAACCCCCACGCGGCCCGGTTTCTGGGCCAACGCCTCGCGCGGCAGCCAGTTGGCGGCAAGCGTCGAGCGGTGTTTGGTCTGCTCAGCGACAAGGATCTCGACGGCGTGGTCGCGCACCTGGCACCGGTCATTGAAGAGTGGGCTGTTGCGCCGCTTCCGACCTCGCGCAGTCGGCCAGCAGAAGAGTTGCAGACGGCCTTGCAGAACCTTGGCGCCCGCGTGACGTCCTATCAGAGTATCGCGTTGGCGCTGGAAGCTCAGTGCGCGCATGCCACGCCCGATGACGAGATTCTGCTGTTCGGTTCATTTTACTGTGTTGCCGAGGCCCTTGAATGGTTGGCCCGGTACACCGATGAGGACGCTGCAAATGGCTTTGCTGGATAACGTATTCAAGCAGCGAATGGTTGGAGCACTGGTGCTGATCGCCGTGGCGGTCATTTTCCTGCCCATGCTTTTCACGCGTGAAGATGAAACACGTCAGGTGCAGGTCGAGGCGCCAGCCGCGCCTCAGGCGCCTGCAGCTGCGCAGGTGCGGGTCGATCCGGTGCCTGTTCCGGAGCCTCAGGTTCTGCCTCAGGAGCCTGTGCCGGGTGATGATGACATGAGCAGCAACCAGCCGCCTGCCATGCCGATCGCGCCTGCGCCGACTGTTCAGGCTGCACCTGCAGCGCCTGCTGCTCCGGTCTCCAAACCTGCTGCCAAACCGGCACCCGCTCCGGCGCCAGCGACGGCTGCTGCACCAGCAGCGACACCGGCTCCTGCCAAACCTGCAGCACCTGCTGGCGTCGATGCCAATGGTCTGTCGATCAGTTGGTCGGTGCAATTGGCAAGCATGTCCAATCGGGCCAATGCCGACAATCTGCAAAAGACGCTGCGTACCCAGGGCTACAACGCCTACATTCGCACCGCTGATGGCGTGAACCGGGTGTTTGTCGGCCCGCTCATCGAGCGCTCCGAGGCCGATCGCCTGCGCGATCAGCTCGATAAACAGCAAAAGCTCAAGGGTATTGTGGTGCGCTTTCAGCCCGAGCGCGGCTGACCGTTCGGCACCTGGTGCCCCTGGCACAAAGGAAAATGCCTCGCGCCGGTAATCGCTGCTTACCGGCAGGCGGACGCTCTGCTAAAATGCGCCGCCTTATCCGTCTGCAGGCTGCAACGTGCCATTTACTCCGGTTGACTGGGCAATTCTCGGAATTGTCGCCATCTCCGCCCTGATCAGTCTGAAGCGCGGCTTCGTAAAAGAAGCACTGTCGTTGACGACGTGGATCATTGCAGGTGTTGTGGCCTGGATGTTTGGCGCAGGGCTGTCGCAGTATCTGGTCAATTACATAGAAACACCTTCGGCCCGCGTGATCGCGAGCTGTACCATTCTTTTTGTCGCCACCCTGCTGGTAGGCGCCATGGTCAATTTTCTGATAGGCGAGCTGATTCGCGTCACCGGGCTTTCCGGGACCGATCGTTTTCTCGGTATGGTCTTCGGCGCAGCGCGCGGAGGCCTGCTTGTCGTTGTGGCGGTAGGGCTGTTGAGCCTGGGGCCGGTGCAACAGGATCAATGGTGGCAGCAGTCGAGGCTGGTGCCGCAATTTCTCATGGTCGCTGACTGGTCGAAAAACCTGATTCTCGGGATGTCCAGCAAGTGGCTCGCCAGCGGCATCAGCGTACCCGCTGACATGCCGTTCAAGGAACAGATCCTGCCGTCTACAATGCCGCAGGATGTGCTCGGTAAATCCAGTTCCACTAAGTAGGGGTTGTGTCGCATGTGTGGCATCGTCGGTATCGTCGGCAAGTCGAACGTCAATCAGGCGCTGTATGACGCGCTTACCGTCCTCCAGCACCGCGGCCAGGACGCTGCCGGTATCGTAACCAGCCATGATGGCCGGTTATTCCTGCGCAAGGACAACGGATTGGTGCGCGATGTGTTTCATCAACGTCATATGCAGCGTCTGGTCGGGCATATGGGCATCGGTCACGTGCGTTACCCCACCGCGGGCAGCTCGACGTCGGCCGAGGCTCAGCCGTTCTACGTCAACTCGCCTTACGGCATCACGCTGGCGCATAACGGCAACCTCACCAACGTCGAGCAGTTGGCCAAGGAAATTTACGAATCCGACCTGCGCCATGTGAACACCAATTCCGATTCGGAAGTGCTGCTCAACGTATTCGCCCATGAGCTGGCCGTGCGTGGCAAGTTGCAGCCGACCGAAGAGGATATCTTCGCGGCAGTGACCGATGTGCATAATCGCTGCCGTGGTGGTTACGCGGTCGTGGCCATGATCACTGGCTACGGTATCGTCGGCTTCCGTGACCCGGACGCCATTCGTCCTATCGTGTTCGGCCAGCGTCATACCGACGAAGGCGTCGAGTACATGATCGCGTCGGAAAGCGTATCGCTGGACGTACTGGGCTTTACCCTGATTCGCGACCTGGCGCCGGGCGAAGCGGTCTACATCACCGAAGACGGCAAGTTGCACACCCGTCAGTGCGCGGCCAACCCCAAGTACGCACCGTGCATCTTCGAGCACGTCTATCTGGCGCGCCCGGATTCGATCATCGACGGCATCTCGGTCTACAAGGCGCGCCTGCGCATGGGCGAGAAGCTGGCCGACAAGATCCTGCGCGAGCGTCCGGATCACGATATCGATGTGGTCATCCCGATTCCGGACACCAGCCGGACCGCCGCTTTGGAGCTGGCCAACCATCTGGGCGTCAAGTTCCGCGAAGGCTTCGTCAAGAACCGTTACATCGGCCGGACCTTCATCATGCCGGGCCAGGCTGCGCGCAAGAAATCCGTACGCCAGAAGCTCAACGCCATTGAGCTGGAGTTCCGTGGCAAGAACGTGATGCTGGTGGATGACTCCATCGTACGTGGCACCACTTGCAAGCAGATCATCCAGATGGCCCGCGAAGCCGGTGCCAAGAATGTCTACTTCTGTTCTGCAGCCCCGGCTGTGCGCTACCCCAACGTCTACGGCATCGACATGCCGAGTGCTCACGAGCTGATTGCCCACAACCGCACCACTCAGGACGTGGCCGACCTCATCGGTGCCGACTGGCTGGTCTATCAGGATCTGAATGACCTGATCGAAGCGGTCAGCGGCAGCAAGAAAATCAAGATCGACAACTTCGATTGCTCGGTTTTCGACGGCAAGTACGTGACCGGCGACATCGACGAGCATTATTTGAACCGGATCGAGAGCGCGCGTAATGACGCCTCCAAGATCAAGACTCAGGCAGTGAGCGCGATCATCGATCTGTACAACAACTAATTGGGCAAGGAGTGGGCGGCATGACTCAGGAATGGGATGCAGGTCGGCTGGACAGCGACCTTGAAGGCGTAGGTTTCGATACCCTAGCCGTACGTGCCGGGCATCACCGTACACCGGAAGGAGAGCATGGCGAACCCATGTTCTTTACCTCCAGTTACGTATTTCGCACGGCCGCCGATGCGGCTGCGCGTTTCTCCGGTGAGGTACCGGGCAACGTCTACTCGCGTTACACCAACCCGACGGTGCGTTCTTTCGAAGAGCGCATTGCCGCACTGGAAGGTGCCGAGCAGGCTGTCGCCACGGCGACCGGCATGGCGGCAACCCTGGCCGTGGTGATGAGCCTGTGCAGCGCCGGTGATCACGTTCTGGTGTCACGCAGCGTGTTCGGCTCGACCATCAGCCTGTTCGACAAGTACTTCAAGCGCTTTGGTGTCGAGGTTGATTACGTTCCTCTCGCCGATCTGAGCGGCTGGGACGCGGCGATCAAGCCCAACACCAAAATGCTCTTCGTCGAATCGCCGTCCAATCCCCTGGCCGAGCTGGTCGACATCGCGGCCCTGGCCGAGATCGCGCACGCCAAGGGCGCGATGCTGATCGTCGACAACTGTTTCTGTACGCCGGCCTTGCAGCAGCCACTGTTGCTGGGCGCTGACATTGTCGTGCATTCGGCCACCAAGTTCATCGACGGCCAGGGCCGTTGCATGGGCGGCGTGGTTGCCGGGCGCAGCGAGCAGATGAAAGAAGTGGTCGGCTTCCTGCGCACTGCCGGGCCGACGCTCAGCCCGTTCAATGCGTGGATCTTCCTCAAGGGCCTCGAAACCCTGAACCTGCGCATGCGCGCTCACTGCGCCAATGCCCAGGCACTGGCCGAGTGGCTCGAGCAGCAGGATGGCATCGAAAAAGTCCATTACGCAGGGCTGAAGAGCCACCCGCAGCACGCGTTGGCCCAGCGTCAGCAAAAGGGTTTCGGCGCGGTGGTGAGCTTCGAGGTCAAGGGTGGCAAGGACGGCGCATGGCGCTTCATCGATGCCACGCGACTGATTTCGATCACCGCCAACCTGGGCGACAGCAAAACCACGATCACTCACCCGAGCACCACCTCTCACGGTCGTCTCGCACCTCAGGAACGTGAGGCCGCAGGTATTCGCGACAGCCTGATTCGGGTTGCAGTGGGGCTGGAAGACGTGGCTGATCTGCAGGCTGACCTGGCCCGTGGTCTGGCGGCGTTGTGAGTAGCGAGGCCAGCAAACCGGCCAGTGGCAAGCCGGGTGAGACGTGGGCGTTGAAATTTTCCAGCGTCCACAATGGTCGTGTCGCCCTGGTGACCGGTGCCGCTCGCGGTATCGGGCTCGGCATTGCAGCGTGGCTGATTGCCGAAGGCTGGCAAGTCGTGTTGACCGATCTGGATCGTGCGCGTGGTTCGAAAGTGGCCGGTGCCCTGGGTGAAAATGCCCTGTTCATTGCCATGGACGTTGCCAGTGAAGAGCAGGTCGCAGCGGGCGTGGCCGAGGTGCTTCGGCAGTTCGGTCGTCTCGATGCGCTGGTGTGCAACGCCGCGATCGCCGATCCGCACAACACTACGCTGGAAAGCCTTGAGCTGTCGCACTGGAACCGTGTACTGGCAGTCAACCTCGGCGGTCCGATGCTGCTGGCCAAGCATTGCGCGCCTTACCTGCGTGCGCATTGCGGCAGCATAGTCAACCTGACCTCCACACGCTCTCGCCAGTCGGAGGCCGACACCGAAGCTTATGCGGCCAGCAAGGGCGGTCTGATGGCGCTGACACATGCGCTGGCGATCAGTTTGGGGCCGGAGATTCGTGTCAATGCTGTCAGCCCTGGCTGGATCGACGCGCGCGACCCCTCGTTGCGCAGAGCCGAGCCTTTGTCCGAGACCGATCATGCCCAGCATCCGGCGGGCAGGGTAGGGACAGTGGAGGACGTTGCGGCAATGGTTGCCTGGCTGTTGTCCAGAAACGCCGGTTTCGTGACCGGGCAGGAGTTCGTGGTCGACGGTGGCATGACGCGCAAGATGGTGTACGCCGAGTAGTTTGCGCGGACGAGCTTCGATTGAGCTATTGCTTGTGCTTTTGGTGTGTGGTGAGGGTTTTGTGATTGAGGCGGTTTTTAAAAAAACTTCAATCAGGCTATTGACTTAGGTTCGTTAGGTGCGTAAATTTCGCGGCCTCAACGAAGCAAAGGGTGATTAGCTCAGCTGGGAGAGCAGCTGCCTTACAAGCAGCGGGTCGGCGGTTCGATCCCGTCATCACCCACCATCGTTGAGTTTGAAAGCTGAAGTACGAGGGCTTTCAAAAGTGATTTTAAAAAGCTTACACGGACGCAAGTCCACAATGCGCAGCGGTAGTTCAGTCGGTTAGAATACCGGCCTGTCACGCCGGGGGTCGCGGGTTCGAGTCCCGTCCGCTGCGCCATATTTGTACAGATCGGGTTCTCCGGGTCTGCGATTGAAAAGCCCAAGGGTCTTTCGGTCACATGTACAGGAAGCAGCCTACCTAAGGTTTGTTTCAAACAGGTTTACAGCGATACGCAGCGGTAGTTCAGTCGGTTAGAATACCGGCCTGTCACGCCGGGGGTCGCGGGTTCGAGTCCCGTCCGCTGCGCCATACACCGCTTCAAGGCCCTTGAACTCCTTGAAGCAAACAAGAAAGCGGCCCTAGGGTCGCTTTTTTGTTGTCTGCATTTTGTGTGTCTGAGGGCCTGGCTTCGTGCGCCTGAGTGGTTTGTATCCAAATCCTTTTGAACTGTACGTTGATCCAGCGTCGGCCTTGTTGCAGACTTACCGCCATTTCCCAGTTCGCAGTCTTGCTGGCAGTCTTTTCCTTCCTCAGGATTTTCGATGTTTAAGCTACTGAACGTTCGTACCGCCCTCTGGATTTCTGCCGTGTTGATGGCAGCCGGCTGTTCATCGCCCAAGCAGGCGGTGTATGACCATGAACACTTCGACGACGCCGGGACCTTCTCCCGAAGCTACCCAGCGACCGACATGGCTTACTGCGAGGCGGGGCGGCGTGCCTTGCTGAGTCAGGGCTATATCATCACCAGCAGCGACCCTAAGATGATTGCCGGCCGCAAGAGCTTCCAGCAGACCGGCGATACGCATATCGAAATCAGCTTCAATCTGGTGTGCGCCGCCGATGCGAAGGATGGCAGTTCCACCATGTTCGCCAACGCGCTGCAAGACCGCTACGCGTTGAAGAAGACCAACAACTCGGCCAGCCTCGGTGTCGGCGTGCTGGGTTCCGTGTCGATGCCGATAGGCTCGACTGACGACTCGATGGTCAAGGTCGCCAGTGAGACCGTCTCGTCGGCAAAGTTCTACGAGCGCTTTTTCGGTCTGGTGGAAAACTTCCTGCCGCCTGAAGTGAAAAAGGCTGCGCATATTGTCGAGAAGCCCAAGGCCGACCTCGGTGTGCCTGACACGGCTCCCGCAGCCCCGGCGGCTCCCGCCAAGGCTGCCGAGCCTGCGAAGCTAGCGCCTGCGTCGTCAGAAAACGCGCCGAAGGCCGAGCCTGCTGCCGAACCGGTTACGCCTGCTGCAAGCGAACCAGTGCCTGCACCGTCCGAACCTGCTTCATTCAAGGCAGAAACGGTCGAAACACCGGCCGCAGAACCTGCCGAAAGCACCGCCCCCACGCCAGTCGAGCCCGCCCCGGCGCAGTAAGGTGTGGCGCGGAGCGTCGTGAACTGCATTCCCACGCTGGAGCGTAAGGAACGATAGTTGTCAGTCAGATCACCGTCGTGCCCATGCTCCGCGTGGGTATGCCGGTCTGGACGCTCTGCGTCCTCTTGTGACGCGGAGCGTGAGGAACGCGAGATATCCCGGCCTTAGCCCAGAAACAGCCTGTACGCCGGGTTCTCGCTCTCGTCCCAATACGGGTAACCAATCTCATCCAGCGCAGCACCGACCAGATGCCGCTCTTCCTCCGGCACCACCAGCCCGGCAACCACGCGGCCGTCAGCAGCGCCGTGGTTGCGGTAGTGGAACATGGAGATGGTCCAGCGGCCGCCTAGACGGTTGAGGAAGTTGAACAGCGCGCCCGGTCGCTCCGGGAACTCGAAGCGCAGCACCACTTCATCATTGACCCGCTCGGCATGCCCGCCAACCATGTGGCGAATATGCAGTTTGGCCAGTTCGTTGTCGGTCAGGTCCAGCACCGGGAAGCCCTGGCCGGTCAGGCTGGCGATCAGGGCGCTGCGTGGGTCGTTCTCGGGATGGGTCTGCACGCCGACGAAGATGTGCGCCTCGCGATCAGTGTGGTAGCGGTAGTTGAATTCGGTGATCTGCCGTTTGCCGATGGCCTCGCAGAACGCCTTGAAGCTGCCCGGTTGTTCGGGGATGGTCACCGCAATGATCGCCTCGCGGCCTTCGCCCAGTTCGGCGCGCTCGGCCACGTGACGCAAGCGGTCGAAGTTGACGTTGGCCCCTGAATCAATCGCCACCAGCGTCTGGCCGCTGACGCCGCGCTGCTCGACATATTTCTTGATCCCGGCCACGCCCAGCGCGCCGGAGGGCTCGGTGATCGAACGGGTGTCGTCGTAGATGTCCTTGATCGCCGCGCAGATCTCGTCGGTGCTGACGGTGATCACTTCATCGACATAATGGCGGCACACTTCGAAGGTGTGGTGGCCGATCTGCGCCACTGCCACGCCATCGGCAAACAGTCCGACCTGGCTCAGCACCACGCGCTCCCCGGCGGCCATCGCCGCTTGCAGGCAGTTGGAGTCGTCCGGCTCGACGCCGATCACCCTGATCTCCGGGCGCAGGTATTTCACATACGCCGCGATACCGGCAATCAGACCGCCGCCCCCGACCGGAACAAAGATCGCATCCAGCTGGCCCGGTTGCTGACGAAGAATCTCCATCGCCACAGTGCCTTGCCCGGCGATGGTGTCGGGGTCGTCATACGGATGGATGTAGACGAAGCCCTGCTCATCGACCAGCTTCAGCGAGTAGGCCAGCGCTTCCGGGAAGGAATCGCCGTGCAGCACCACGGTGGCACCCCGCGAGCGCACACCTTCGACCTTGATCTCCGGCGTGGTGCGCGGCATGACGATGGTCGCCTTGATCCCCAACTCGCGTGCCGCCAACGCCAGGCCCTGGGCATGATTACCCGCCGATGCCGTCACCACGCCCCGTGCAGTCTGCTCTGCGGGCAATTGCGCGAGCTTGTTGTACGCGCCGCGAATCTTGAACGAGAACACCGGCTGCAGGTCTTCGCGCTTGAGCAGCACCTGATTGCCCAGCCGTTCGGACAGCTGGCGAGCGCCTTGCAGCGGCGTTTCGATGGCAACGTCGTA
>NZ_FPJB01000004.1:0-637640 GCF_900119195.1 Pseudomonas sp. NFACC10-1
GTCGCCGGTGAAGCGCTGAAACGCAGCCTCGTGGAAAACCTGTTCGAAAAAACCGGCGTGCAGCGCCTGTGCAACCTCTACGGCCCATCCGAAACGACCACCTATTCAAGCTGGGTGGCAATGGATCGTGAAGATGGCTTCGCAGCTCACATCGGCAAGCCGGTCGGCAATACACAGTTTTACCTGCTGGACGAACAGCAACAGCTTGTGCCACTGGGCGTTGCCGGTGAGATCTACCTCGGCGGTGCTGGCGTGGCGCGGGGTTATTTGAACCGTGACGACCTGACTGCCGAGCGCTTCCTCAAAGACCCGTTCAGCCAAAATCCAGTGGCACGCATGTACCGCACCGGCGACCTGGGTCGCTACCTGCCAGACGGCAATATCGAATACCTGGGCCGTAACGACGATCAGGTGAAGATTCGTGGTTTCCGTATCGAACTGGGCGAGATCGATGCGCGTCTGGCCAAGCACCCGGCGGTCCACGAGGCAGTGGTCACTGCCCGCGAAGACATTCCCGGCGAAAAGCGTCTGGTGGCTTATTACACCCTGAGCGCAGGGCAGGCTTCGGTAGACATCGACAGCCTGCGCGGCTGGCTGCAGGAGCAATTGCCGGCCTACATGATCCCGGTGGCCTACGTACGTCTCGATGCACTGCCACTCACCCCGAACGGCAAGCTGGACCGCAAGGCCTTGCCAGCACCTGAAGCCGATGCACTGATCAGCCGTGGTTATGAAGCCCCACTAGGTGAAACCGAAGCGCAGATCGCAGCCATCTGGCAAGACCTGCTGGGCGTTGCCCAGGTCGGCCGTCACGACAACTTCTTCGAGCTGGGCGGTCATTCGCTGCTGGCGGTGAGCCTTATTGGCCGTATGCGCCAGTTGGGTTTGAGCGCTGACGTGCGCGTGCTGTTCGGCCAGCCGACGTTGTCCGCCTTGGCGGCCGCAGTCGGCGGTAACACGGACATCGTGGTGCCAGCCAATCTGATTACCGAGGATTGCCAACGCATTACGCCTGAATTGCTGCCACTGGCCGACCTGACCCAGGCACAGATCGATAAGGTAGTCGATAGCGTGCCGGGCGGCGTGACAAATGTGCAGGACATCTACCCATTGGCGCCGTTGCAGGAAGGCATCCTCTATCACCACCTCAGCGCTGAGCGCGGAGATCCGTATTTGCTGCAATCGCTGTTCGCCTTCGACAGCCAGGAGCATGTCGACGACTTTGCCCGCGCCTTGCAGTTCGTGATCCAGCGCCATGACATTCTGCGCACTGCACTGGTCTGGGAGGGACTGGACGAACCGATGCAAGTGGTCTGGCGTCAGGCGTTGCTGATGCGCGAAAGCTTCGACCCAGATCCGCAAGGCGGCGATGTCGCGACACAGTTGCACCAGCGTTTCGACTCCCGCCGCCACCGTCTGGACATTCGTCGGGCGCCGATGATGCGTCTTGTACATGCCTGGGATGAGTCAAACCAGCGCTGGCTGGGCTGGTTACAGTTCCATCACCTGGTCATGGACCATACAACGCTGGAAGTAGTGCGCCATGAGATGCAGGCCTACCTGCTGGGGCAGGGGGCTCAACTGGGCCTGGCGGCACCCTATCGCAATTATATTGCTCAGGTCCGCCTGGGCATGAGTCAGGAGGAACATGAGGTGTTCTTCCGCGACATGTTGAGCGATGTTGACGAGGCGACGCTGCCGTTTGGTTTGCAGGAGGTGCAAGGTGACGGTCATGACATCGAAGAAGACTTTCTGCCGGTGGATCTGGAGCTCAGCCGTCGTTTGCGGGCCCAGGCCCGTCAACTGGGAGTCAGTGCCGCCAGCCTGGTCCACTTGGCCTGGGCGCAGCTGTTGAGTAAGGCCTCGGGGCGTGACGACGTAGTGTTCGGCACCGTGCTGCTGGGCCGGATGCAAGGTGGCGAAGGCTCGGAGCGAGCGCTGGGCGTGTTTATCAACACCTTGCCGCTACGTGTGGGCCTGGGCGACCAGGGCGTGCGTGACGGGGTCAAGGCCACGCACCGGCGCTTGACCGCATTACTCGGGCATGAACACGCGTCTCTGGCGCTGGCCCAACGTTGCAGTGGCGTGGTCGCACCGGCGCCGTTGTTCAGCGCCTTGCTCAACTATCGCCACACCAGCGTTGCCGTGACCGATGAAACGCTGACGGCCTGGAATGGCATGCAGGCGATAGCACTGGGCGATGAAGAACGCACCAACTATCCACTGACCCTCAACGTCGATGACCGCGGCGAAGACTTCCTGTTGACCGTACAGACCATACCGCTGATCGACGGCGCCCGGATTTGCGCCTACATGCTGCAAACATTGAGCAATCTGGTCAACGCGCTGGAGCAAGCGCCGCAGACACCGTTGCACGCTATTTCGATCCTGCCGGACAGCGAGCGGCAGCAGTTGCTCGAACAGTGGAACGAACCTGGCAATACCTATACGAGCGAGACACCGATTCATCTGCAATTTGAAGCCCGCGCAGCAGAGCGGCCGAATGCCGTGGCGCTGGTGTTCGAAGAGCAGACCCTGAGCTACGGCGAACTCAACGCCCGTGCCAACCAGGTTGCACATCGCCTGCTGGCCCACGGCGTTCGCCCGGATGATCGGGTAGCGATCTGCGTCGAACGCGGCCCGGCGATGATCATTGGCTTGCTGGGTATTCTCAAATCCGGCGCCGGTTACGTGCCACTGGATCCGGCTTATCCGCTGGAGCGCCTGGTCTACATCCTCGGCGACAGTGCGCCGGTCGCGTTGTTGAGCCAGCAGTCAGTGCAGCAGACGTTGCCTGTCTGCGAAGTGCCGCTGATCTATCTCGACGATGCCGACCTGCAGGACGAATCCGTCTGCAATCCGCAAGTACCGGTCAAGCCCGCTGACCTTGCCTACGTCATTTACACCTCCGGCTCCACCGGTCTGCCCAAGGGCGTGATGGTCGAGCATCGCAACGTTGCACGACTGTTCTCGGCCACCGAAGACTGGTTCGGTTTCAATGAACAGGATGTCTGGGCATTGTTCCACTCGTTCGCTTTCGACTTCTCAGTCTGGGAAATCTGGGGCGCACTGCTGCACGGCGGCCGTTTGTTGATCGTGCCGCAACTGGTCAGCCGCTCGCCAGAAGACTTCTACAACCTGCTGTGCAGTGCCGGGGTGACGGTGCTTAACCAGACGCCAAGTGCGTTCCGTCAACTGATTGCTGCCCAGGCTGAAAACACTCAGGCACATTCGCTGCGTCAGGTGATTTTCGGCGGTGAAGCGCTGGAAACGGCGATGCTCAAGCCGTGGTACGCCTGCAGCGTGAACGCTGGCACGCAACTGGTGAACATGTACGGCATCACTGAAACCACAGTGCATGTGACCTATTACCCGTTGCAGCCCGAAGACGCCCAGCGCGTCGGTGCCAGCCCGATCGGCAAGCGCATCCCGGACCTGCAGCTTTACCTGCTCGACGCCCATGGCGAACCCGTGCCGACAGGCGTGATCGGCGAGTTGTACGTGGGCGGTGCCGGTGTTGCTCGTGGCTACCTGAACCGTGAAGCTCTGACGGCAGAGCGTTTCCTCGATAATCCGTTCAGCACTGCACCGGGTGCGCGCCTGTACCGTACCGGCGACCTGGGACGCTGGCTGGCCGATGGCAGCCTTGAATACCTGGGCCGCAACGACGAACAGGTCAAGATTCGTGGCTTCCGTATCGAACTGGGCGAGATCGAAGCGCGTCTGGCTGAATATCCGGACGTCCGCGATGCCGTGGTGCTGTGCCGTGAGGATGTGCCCGGCGACAAGCGCCTGGTGGCCTATGTCACGACACAGCAGCCGGAAAGCCTGCTGGACATCGAAAGCCTGCGCGAGCATCTGCACGGTGCATTGCCGGAGCACATGGTGCCCGCAGCCTACGTGCAACTCGATGAGTTGCCACTGACGGCCAACGGCAAGCTCGACCGCAGGGCTTTGCCGGTGCCCGACCGTTCGGCGGTGGCCAGTCGTGGCTATGCAGCGCCTGAAAACGACACCGAGATGGCCATTGCGCGGATCTGGCAAGACCTGCTGCAACTGGAGCAGGTCGGTCGTCATGACAACTTCTTTGAGCTGGGCGGCCACTCACTGCTGGCCGTCAAACTGATCGAGCGGATGCGCCAGATCGACCTGGTTGCCGACGTGCGCGTGCTGTTCAGTCAGCCGACCTTGTCTGCCCTGGCAGCAGCGGTAGGCGGTAAGGGGGCACTGGAAGTACCCGCCAACCTCATTCCCGCCAACTGCGAGCGCATCACCCCGGACATGCTGCCTCTAACAGTCCTGAGCCAGAATGATATCGACCGTGTGGTGGCAAGCGTACCCGGCGGCCTGGCCAACGTGCAGGACATCTACGCCCTGGCGCCCCTGCAGGAAGGGATTTTGTATCACCACCTTGCTGCGGTCGAAGGTGACCCGTATTTGCAATACGCGTTGTTTGCCTTTGACAGCCTCGAGCGTCTGCAGGGTTTCGCCCAAGCCCTGCAAGGCGTGATCGCACGGCACGATATCCTGCGCACCGCCGTGCTTTGGGAGCGTCTCGACGCCCCGGTGCAGGTGGTCTGGCGTGAAGCACCTCTGGGCCTGGATGAGCTGATACTTGACCCTGCCGATGGCGATATCGCCGAACAACTGCTGGAACGTCTGGACCCTCGCCACACGCGTCTGGACATTCGTCAGGCACCGATGCTACGCATCGGTTATGCACATGACGCAGAGAACGACCGCTGGCTGGGCATGCTGCTGTTCCATCACCTGGTGGACGACGCCACGTCGCTGCGCATTCTCACCAGCGAAATCGAGTCGTACATGCTCGGGCAGCAAGCCTCGCTGCCACCGTCCGTGCCTTACCGCAATTACGTGGCACAAGCCATGCTCGGCGTGAGCCGCGAGGAGCACGAAGCGTTTTTCCGCGACATGCTCGGTGACATTGATGAGCCGACGCTGCCGTTTGGCCTGCAGGACGTGCAGGGCGACGGGCGCGGTATCGAGGAAGCGCGCCTACAGGTCGACATGGACCTGAGCCGCCGCCTGCGCGTGCAGGCCCGTCAGTTCGGGGTCAGCTCCGCCAGCCTGTATCACCTGGCATGGGCTCGTGTTCTGGGCGCCTTGTCAGGCAAAAAGGATGTGGTGTTCGGCACCGTATTGCTCGGCCGCCTGCAAGGTGGTGCCGGGTCTGACCGGGCGCTGGGGATGTTCATCAACACCTTGCCGTTGCGTGTCACGCTGGGCGAGCAGGGCGTGCGCAGCGGTCTGAAGGCTACCCACGCAAGACTCAGCGGGCTGCTTGCCCATGAACACGCCTCGCTGGTACTGGCACAGCGTTGCAGTGGCGTGTCCGCTTCGACGCCGCTGTTCAGCGCTTTGCTCAACTACCGACATCTCGCCGCTGAGGTCAACCAGCAGACACTGGACGCCTGGCAAGGTATCGAAAGCCTGCGTGGCGAAGAACGCACCAACTATCCGCTGACCCTTTCAGTAAACGATGAGGGAACGGGCTTCAGTTTAACGATTCAAGCCAGTGCCAGCATCGACGCGCAACGCGTCTGCGCGTATGTGCAGACCACTCTGGAGAATGTGGTCAGCGCACTGGAGCATTCCGGCGAGATGTCGCTGGCAGGCTTGTCGGTTCTGTCGGCCGCGGAGCGTGAGCATCTGGTGTATGGCTTGAACGCTACCGCGCTGGAATACTCGCAGCAGCAGACCATCCATGGGATGTTCGAGGCACAGGTCGAACGCACGCCTCAGGCGCTCGCTGTGGTCCACGGCGAGCAGCGTCTGACGTATCGCGAGCTTAATGAGCAGGCCAACCGCCTGGCCCATGCCTTGCGCAAGCAGGGCGTTCAGCCGGATTCGCGGGTCGGGATCTGTGTAGAGCGCGGCGTGGAGATGGTCGTCGGGTTGCTGGCGATCCTCAAGGCGGGCGGCGGTTACGTGCCACTGGACCCGGCCTATCCAGCAGAACGAATTGCCTACATGTTGCAGGACAGCGCTCCGGCCGCAGTACTGGCGCAAACCGCGACTCAGGGCTTGCTGGCCGACGAATCAGTACCTGTCATCAATCTTGATCTGAGCGATTGGCAGGACCAATCCGTCCAGAATCCGCAGGTGCCTGAGCTGACCTCGGCGCACTTGGCGTATCTGATCTACACCTCGGGCTCGACCGGCCTGCCGAAAGGCGTGATGATCGAACATCGCAACACCGTGAACTTCCTGACCTGGGCGCACGCGGCTTTTTACGGCTCTGCACTGGAAAAAACGCTGTTCTCCACCTCGCTGAACTTCGATCTTGCGGTCTACGAGTGCTTTGCACCGCTGACCTCGGGTGGCAGCATCGAAATCGTCAAGAATGTGCTTGAACTGCAACACGGCGAGCACGATATCGGCCTGATCAACACCGTACCGTCGGCGCTTAAAGCACTGCTGGACGTTGATGGGTTGCCGGAATCGGTCCATACGGTCAACGTCGCCGGTGAAGCGCTGAAACGCAGCCTCGTGGAAAATCTGTTCGAAAAAACCGGCGTGCAGCGCCTGTGCAACCTCTACGGCCCATCGGAAACCACCACGTACTCAAGCTGGGTGGCGATGAACCGCGAAGACGGCTTCGCAGCGCACATCGGCAAACCAGTGGGCAATACACAGTTTTACCTGCTGGACGAGAAACAGCAGCCTGTTCCACTGGGTGTTAGCGGTGAAATCTACATTGGCGGTGCCGGTGTGGCACGGGGTTATCTGAACCGTGACGACCTGACCGCCGAACGCTTCCTCAAGGACCCGTTCAGCGAACAGCCAGCGGCACGCATGTACCGCACCGGAGACCTGGGGCGCTACCTGCCAGACGGCAATATCGAATACCTGGGTCGTAACGACGATCAGGTGAAGATCCGTGGCTTCCGTATCGAACTGGGCGAGATCGATGCACGACTGGCCAAACACCCGGCCGTCCATGAAGCAGTGGTGGCTGCTCGCGAAGATGTTCCGGGTGACAAGCGTCTGGTGGCTTATTACACCCTGAGCGCAGAGCAGGCTTCGACAGACATCGACAGCCTGCGCGGTTGGCTGCAGGAGCAACTGCCGGCCTACATGATCCCGGTAGCCTATGTGCTGCTCGACGCACTGCCATTGACGCCCAACGGCAAGCTGGACCGCAAGGCCTTGCCAGCACCAGACGCCGATGCACTGATCCGCCGTGGTTACGAAGCCCCCCAAGGCGAAACCGAAACCCTGCTGGCGCAAATCTGGAGCGACCTGCTCCAGGTTGAACGCGTCAGCCGTCACGACCAGTTCTTCGAGCTGGGCGGTCACTCCTTGTTGGCGATGCGCCTGATTTCGCAAATTCGTCAACAACTGGGCGTCGAACTGAGCCTGGCCGCGCTGTTTGCCCACCCCGAACTGAGCACACTGGCACTGGCCATCGCCCAGGCCGGACGCAGCATCCTGCCGGATATCGTACCGGTGGCACGCGATCAGGCCTGGCCATTGTCGTTCGGCCAGCAACGCCTGTGGTTCCTCGCCCAGATGGAAGGTGCCAGTGCGGCCTACCACATGCCTGTCGGCCTGAGCCTGCGGGGCGAACTGGATCGCGCGGCGATGCAACGAGCGCTGGAGCGTATCGTGGCGCGCCACGAGGGTCTGCGCACCACCTTCATTCAGGGCGATGACGAACAACCATTGCAACGGATCAGCCCGGCGGATGCCGGCTTCAACCTGCAACTGCACGATCTGCAAGGGCTGGTGGATGCCAAAGAGAAGCTTCAGGCACTGGCCAGTGAGGAGTCGCTGCAAAGCTTCGATCTGGAACAGGGCCCATTGATCCGAGGCCGCCTGATCCGTATGGCCGAGGACCATCACGTCCTGTTGCTGACCATGCACCACATCGTTTCCGATGGCTGGTCAATTGGCGTGCTGACCCGTGAACTGGCGGCGCTCTACGCGGCATTCAGTCAGGGCCAGGACGACCCGTTGGCGCCACTGGCGCTGCAATATCTGGACTACGCGGTGTGGCAGCGTCGCTGGCTGAGCGGCGATCTGCTGCAGCAACAAAGCGACTACTGGCAGCAAACCCTGGCAGACGCTCCGGCGCTGCTGATGTTGCCCACCGACCGTGTGCGTCCGGCACAGCAGGACTATACCGGCGCGGTGCTGCCCATCGTGCTCGACGAAGACCTGACTCGCGGCCTCAAGGCATTGAGCCAACGTCACGGCAGCACCCTGTTCATGACCCTCATGGCCGCCTGGGCTACACTGCTGGGGCGGCTGTCCGGCCAGGACGACGTGGTCATCGGCACGCCAGTGGCCAACCGCACACGCAGCGAAGCCGAAGGATTGGTGGGCCTGTTCGTCAATACCCTGGCGATCCGCGTCGACCTCAGCGACAAGCCCACGGCAGAAACGCTGCTGGCGCAGGTCAAGACCAACACGTTAGGCGCCCAGGACCATCAGGACCTGCCGTTCGAGCAGGTGGTGGAAGTGATCAAGCCGGTGCGCAGCCTGTCGCACAGCCCGGTGTTCCAGGCCATGCTCAGCTGGCAGGACATGGGCGGTGGGGATTTCGCCCTTGGCGATCTGCAACTGGAAAGCCTGAGCGCGGGCCATACGCTGTCCAAGTTCGATCTCTCGCTGGACATCGGCGAAGCCCAGGGTCAGTTGTTCGGTTCGCTGGAATACGCCACTGCGTTGTTCGATGAAGGCACCATCGCCCGCTATCTGGGCTACCTGCAGCGTTTGCTGCACGCCATGGTCGCCGATGACCGCCAGGTGCTGGAACACGTACCACTGCTCGATACGGCGGAGCGCAAGCATCTGCTGGTCGACCTTAACGCTACCGACGTGCCTTACCCGCAAGATCGCACGATTCATCAGCTGTTCGAGGAAAAGGTCCAGGCACAGCCCGACGCCATCGCCGTGGCCTTCCAGGCGCAGCGCTTGAGCTATGCCGAACTGAACCGCCAGGCCAATCGTCTCGCTCACCACCTGATCAGCCTGGGCATCGGTCCGGATGATCGAGTGGCGATCTGCGTCGAACGCGGAGTGAAAATGATCGTCGGGCTGCTCGGTGTACTCAAAGCCGGTGCCGCCTACGTACCGCTGGACCCGGCTTACCCGGCCGAGCGCCTGGCCTACATGATCAACGACAGCCAGCCGGCGGCGTTGCTCACCCAGCGCGGCTTGCAGGAGCGTTTGCCCGCACTGTCGATGCCGCTGGTATTGCTCGACGACGAGCATTGCCAGGGCTTCGCCGAGTGCGATGACAACCCGGTCGTACCGACCCTCGGCGTGCGCAACCTGGCGTATGTGATCTACACCTCGGGTTCCACGGGCAATCCGAAGGGCGTGATGATCGAACACCGAGGCCTGGTCAACTACAGCGTCGATGCGGCGCGGCTGTTTGGCCTGTCCCAGAGCGACACGGTGCTGCAACAAAACACCCTTAACTTCGACCTGTCGGTGGAGGAGATCTTCCCGGCACTCCTGGCCGGTGCCACTCTGGCGCCAAGCCGCGAGATATTCGGCAGTGAGGGCACTGAAAATCACGGCATTTACCCGACCGTCCTGCACTTGACCGCCGCTCACTGGCACACCCTGGTCGCCGAATGGCACAACCAGCCGCAGGCTGCTGAACAGCGCCTGGCCGAGGTGCGCCTGATCAACGTCACAGGTGACGCATTGTCGGCACAGAAACTCAAACTCTGGGATGAGGTGCGCCCGGCACACACTCGCCTGATCAACACTTACGGGCCGACCGAAGCGACGGTGTCCTGCACCGCGGCCTACGTCAGTCACGACGCTGCGGTCGGCAGCGAAGGCAGCGGCAACGCGACCATCGGCAAGCCGATGGCCAACACCCGCATCTACCTGCTCGATGCCCATCAGCAGCCGGTGCCATACGGCGTGGCCGGTGAGATTTTCATCGGTGGCGACGGCGTGGCACGCGGTTACCTGAACCTTGCAGAAGTCAACGCCGAGCGCTTCCTCGCTGATCCGTTCAGCAACAGCCATGATGCCCGGATGTACAAGACCGGTGACCTGGCACGCTACATGGCCGACGGCCGTATCGAATACCTGGGCCGTAATGACTTCCAGGTCAAAGTGCGCGGTTTCCGTATCGAACTGGGCGAAATCGAAGCGCGTCTCGGTAGCTGCAAAGGGGTCAAGGAAGCGGTGGTGATCGCTCGGGAAGACAATCCCGGCGAAAAACGCCTCGTGGCCTACGTGATCGCCCAGCCACAAACAAACCTGGATGCCGCCAGACTGCGCGCCGAACTGGCGCCGCAACTGGCCGAGTACATGCTGCCAAGTGCGTTCGTGCTGCTTGATGCACTGCCGCTGACACCGAATCGCAAACTCGATCGCAAGGCCTTGCCCGCTCCAGCGGACAACGCCTTTGCCAGTCGCGAACATGTCGCCCCGCAAGGCACCAGCGAAAAAGCCCTGGCGCAGATCTGGCAGAACCTGCTCAACCTGGAAGCAGTAGGGCGTCATGACCACTTCTTCGAACTGGGCGGGCACTCGCTGCTGGCAATGCGCCTGATTTCTCAGGTGCGTCAGCGCATGGGCGTCGAGCTGAGCCTGGCGGACATCTTCGCCCAGCCGGAACTCGCGGCGCTGGCTCAGGTAGTGGCACACGCTGCCGGCAGCAGCCAGCAGCCCATCGTGCCGGTATCCCGCGATCAGTCCTTGCCGCTGTCGTTTGCCCAGCAACGCCTGTGGTTCCTCGCACAGCTGGACGGCGGCAGTGCGGCTTATCACATTCCAGCCGGTCTGCGTCTGCGCGGCAGGCTCGATCAAGACGCACTGAAGCGCGCGCTGGACCGTATCGTTGCGCGCCATGAGGCATTGCGCACAACCTTTGTCCAGGAACAGGACCAGGATCCGCTGCAGCGCATCGCTCCATCCGATATCGGCTTCAACTTGCAACTGCAGATGCTGACCGGGCAGGGCGACGCGGAACAACAACTGCTCGCCATCGCCGCAGAAGAGGCCGAAGAGGGCTTTGATCTGCTCAACGGCCCACTGGTGCGTGGACGTCTGGTATGCCTGGCCGATGATGACCATGTCTTGCTGGTGACCATGCACCACATCGTCTCTGACGGCTGGTCCGCTGGCGTGTTGACCCGTGAACTGGGCGTGCTCTATGCAGCGTTCAGCCAAGGCGCCGAGGATCCGTTGCCAGCATTGCCCGTGCAATACGCCGATTACGCGCTGTGGCAGCGCAACTGGCTGAGCGGCGACGTGCTGCAGCAACAGCGCCAGTACTGGCAGCAGACTCTGGCCGGCGCGCCGGCCTTGCTGACCTTGCCGAGCGACCGGCCACGCCCGGCGCAACAGGACTACAGCGGCCAGTTGCTCGGCCTGGTCCTCGACGCTGACCTGACGCGTGGCCTCAAGGCGCTGAGCCAGCGGCATGGCAGCAGCCTGTTCATGACGGTCATGGCCGCATGGGCTGCGTTGCTGGGACGTCTGGCCGGTCAGGACGACGTGGTCATCGGTACGCCGGTGGCCAACCGCCTGCGTACCGAGGTGGAGGACCTGATCGGGTTCTTCGTCAACACCCTGGCCGTGCGCGTCGACCTCTCGGGGACACCGAGCGTCCAAAGCCTGTTGCAGCAGGTCAAACAGCAGACCCTGGCCGCCCAGGCGAATCAGGACCTGCCGTTCGAACAGGTGGTTGAGGTGGTTCGCCCACAACGCAGCCTGTCCCACAGCCCGATTTTCCAGGCCATGTTGTCGTGGCAGAACAACGAAGCATCCGATCTGGCGCTTGGCGACATGAGCCTGCAGGGCGTCGCAGTGGCTGGCCATACGGCCAAGTTCGACCTGACGCTGGACATGACCGAGGTTGGCGATCAACTGATCGGCACGCTGGAATATGCCACGGCACTGTTCGACGAAAGCACCCTGCAGCGTTACATGGGCTACTTCCAGCGCTTGCTGGAAGCCATGGTCGCCGACGACCGCCAGTTGCTGGAGCAGGTGCCGTTGCTCGATAAGGCGGAGCGCCAGCATCTGCTGGTCGACCTTAATGCTACCGATGTGCCTTACCCGCAAGACTGCACGATTCACCATCTGTTCGAAGAAAAGGTCCAGGTACAGCCCGACGCTATCGCCGTGGTCCACGAGGCGCAGCGCCTGAGCTATGCCGAATTGAACCGTCAGGCCAACCGTCTGGCTCATCACCTGATCGGCCTGGGCATCGGCCCGGACGACCGGGTGGCGATCTGCGTCGAGCGCGGTGTGGAAATGATGGTCGGCCTGCTCGGTGTGCTCAAGGCAGGGGCGGCTTATGTACCGCTGGACCCTGCCTATCCGGCCGAGCGACTGGCTTACATGATCACCGACAGCCAGCCAGCGGCGTTGCTGACCCAGCGTGATCTGCGCAAGCGCTTGCCGACCCTGACCTTGCCACTGGTGTTGCTCGACGATGATCAGCGCGCCACCTTTACCGAGCGTGACGACAACCCGGTGGTGGAAGCCCTAAGCGTGCGCAACCTGGCGTATGTGATCTACACCTCGGGCTCCACGGGCAATCCGAAGGGCGTGATGATCGAACATCGCGGCCTGGTCAACTACAGCGTCGATGCGGCGCGGCTTTTTGGCCTGGCGCCAACCGACACCGTGCTGCAACAGAACACCCTGAACTTCGACCTGTCGGTGGAGGAAATCTTCCCGGCCTTGCTGGCGGGTGCCACCCTGGCTCCGAGCCGCGAGATCTTCGGCAACGAAGGTCTTGAAACTCACGGCATTCATCCGACGGTCCTGCACTTGACCGCCGCGCACTGGCACACGCTGGTGGCCGAGTGGCACAACCAGCCTCAGGCTGCCGAACAACGCTTGGCCGAGGTGCGCCTGATCAACGTCACGGGCGATGCGCTGTCGGCGCAGAAGCTCAAGCTCTGGGACGAGGTGCGCCCGGCGCATACTCGCCTGATCAACACCTATGGTCCGACCGAGGCAACCGTTTCTTGCACCGCGGCTTATGTCAGCCATGATGCTGTGGCCGGCAGCGAAGGCAGTGGCAACGCGACCATCGGCAAACCGATGGCCAACACCCGCATCTACCTGCTTGATGCCCATCAGCAGCCCGTGCCCTATGGCGTGGCTGGTGAGATCTTCATCGGTGGCGATGGCGTGGCACGCGGCTACCTGAACCTTGCCGAGGTCAACGCCGAGCGTTTCCTCGCGGATCCGTTCAGCAGCAGCCCTGATGCCAGGATGTACAAAACCGGCGATTTGGCACGCTACATGGCTGACGGCCGCATTGAATATCTGGGGCGTAACGATTTCCAGGTCAAGGTGCGCGGTTTCCGTATCGAACTGGGCGAAATCGAAGCCCGCCTGGGCAATTGCGCCGGGGTCAAGGAAGCGGTGGTGATCGCTCGGGAAGACACTCCTGGTGAAAAACGTCTTGTGGCCTACGTGATTGCACAGCCACAAGCGAACCTGGATGCCGCCAGTCTGCGCGCCGAACTGGCACCGCAACTGGCCGAGTACATGCTGCCGAGCGCGTTTGTGCTGCTTGATGCACTGCCGTTGACGCCGAACCGCAAGCTCGACCGCAAGGCGTTGCCGGCTCCGCAAGCCGATGCCTTTGCCAGCCGCGAACACGTGGCGCCGCAAGGGGCCACAGAGCTGGCGCTGGCCCAGATCTGGCAGAACCTGCTCGATCTGGAACAGGTGGGCCGTCACGACCAGTTCTTTGAACTGGGCGGGCACTCGCTGCTGGCGATGCGTCTGATTTCCCAGGTGCGCCAGCAGTTGAGCGTCGAGCTGGGCCTGGCGGATATCTTTGCCCAGCCGGAACTGGCCGCCATGGCACGCATACTCGCCGACGCCAAAGGCAGCAGCCAGCCGCCTATCGTGCCGGTGTCCCGTGATCAGGCCTTGCCGCTGTCGTTTGCTCAGCAGCGTCTGTGGTTCCTCGCGCAGCTGGAAGGCGGCAGCGCGGCTTACCATATTCCGGCAGGGCTGCGTCTGCGTGGCACTCTGGATAACCCTGCGCTGGAGCGAGCGCTGGACCGTATCGTCGCCCGCCACGAAGTGCTGCGTACGACCTTTGTGCAAAAGCAGGACCAGGATCCGGTTCAGCGCATCGCTCCTGCCGATATTGGTTTCAGCCTGCAACTGCAGGTGTTGACCGGGCAGGCGGATGCTGAACAGCAACTGCTCGCCATCACCGCTGCAGAGGCCAACGAGGGCTTCGATCTGCTCAACGGTCCGCTGGTACGGGGACGCCTGGTGCGCATGGCCGAGGACGATCATGTGTTGCTGGTGACGATGCACCATATCGTCTCCGACGGCTGGTCCGCGGATGTGCTGACCCGCGAGCTGAGTGCGCTCTATGCGGCGTTCAGTGCCGGTGCCGAGGATCCGTTGCCCGCTTTGCCGGTGCAATACGCCGACTATGCCGTGTGGCAGCGCAACTGGCTGAGCGGCGAAGTGCTGCAGCAACAGCGTCAGTACTGGCAGGAGACCCTGGGTGGCGCGCCAGCCTTGCTGACCTTGCCGACCGACCGGCCACGCCCGGCACAACAGGACTACAGCGGCAACGTTCGCGGCCTGGTGCTTGATGCAGAGCTGACCAGCGGCCTCAAGGCCCTGAGCCAGCGACATGGCAGCACCCTGTTCATGACCGTAATGGTCGCATGGGCCTCGCTGCTGGGGCGTCTGGCCGGCCAGGACGATGTGGTGATCGGTACACCGGTGGCCAACCGCCTGCGTGCCGAAGTGGAGGACCTGATCGGGTTCTTCGTCAATACCCTGGCGATACGCGTCGATCTGTCCGGCGCACCCAGCGTCGAAGCGTTGATGCAGCAGGTCAAGCGTCAGACGCTGGCAGCGCAGACCCATCAGGACCTGTCGTTCGAACAGGTGGTCGAGGTGGTTCGTCCGCAACGCAGCCTGTCCCACAGCCCGATCTTCCAGGCCATGCTGTCCTGGCAGAACAACGAAACGTCCGACCTGTCGCTCGGCAGCATGAACCTGCAAGGCGTAGCGGTAAACGACCACACGGCGAAGTTCGATCTGGTGCTGGACATGACCGAGGTCGGCGATCAGTTGATCGGCACGCTGGAATACGCCACGGCGCTGTTCGACGAAAGCACCATGGACCGTTACCTGGGCTATTTCCAGCGCCTGCTGGAAGCTATGGTCGCCAATGAACAACACATACTGGAACACGTTCCATTGGTGGATGCAGTCGAGCGTCAGTATCTGTTGACCGGTCTTAATGCAACCGACCGCGCTTACCCTGAGGGTCAGTTGATGCATCGCCTTTTCGAGGCGCATGCAGCGTCTCGACCTCAGGCGCTTGCGGCCCGTCAGGGTGAGCAGACGCTGACCTACGCCGAACTCGACAGCCGCGCCAACGCCCTGGCTCAGCACTTGCGCCAACACGGCGTGCACGCGGGAACCCGAGTGGCGATCCTGCTGGATCGTTCGGTGGAACTGTTGACCAGTATGCTGGCCACGCTCAAGTGCGGCGCGGCTTACCTGGCGCTGGATCGCCTGGCTCCCGAAGAGCGTCTGCGCTTCATGCTCGAGGACAGCGAAGCAACCCTGTTGCTGACCCGCAGCGAACTGACGGCACCTGACCTGATACAGAGACTCGATCTGGACACCCTGGATCTATCAGCGTTGAGCCAAGGGCCAGTCGTGCTTGCAGATGAAGCTGCAGGCGAGACCCCGGCGTGCATCATCTACACCTCCGGCTCCACCGGCCTGCCCAAGGGCGTGATCGTGACCCACAACGGCATTGTGCGGCTGGTGCGGGACAACTACGACTTCCGTGCCGATGACCGCGTGGCGTTTTCTTCCAACCCGGCGTTCGACGCCAGTAGCCCGGAGATCTGGGGTGCCTTGCTCAATGGCGGCCAGTCGATAATCGTCGAGCCTTCCGTGTTGCTTGAGCCGGCGGCCTTTGCGGCCTTGCTCAAACGCCATGCGGTGACGGTGATGTTCAGTTCGACCGCGTTGTTCAACCTGTATGCCGGGTTGATTCCCGAAGCTTTGGCAGGCTTGCGCATGCTGGAGTGCGGTGGCGAACGGGCGGATCCGGCGTCGTTCCGCCGGGTACGGGAGCACTCGTCTCAAGTGCGCCTGTTCAACGGCTACGGCCCGACCGAGGGCACCACGTGCGCCACTCGTTACGAAGTGTTTGATGTGCAGCCGGGAACCCTGAGCCTGCCGATCGGCAAACCCAACGCCAACGTGCGCATCTATCTGCTCGACGCGTGCGGCGAGCCGGTGCCGATGGGCAGCGTCGGCGAGATATACATCGGCGGGGTCGGGGTCGCGCTTGGCTACCTGAATCGCCCGGAACTGACCGCCGAACGCTTCAGCGACGATCCGTTCAGTCAGCAGGCGGGCGCGCGTCTCTATCGCACCGGCGACCTGGCGCGCTGGTTGCCGGACGGCAACCTCGAATACCTGGCGCGCAATGATGGCCAGGTGAAGGTCCGCGGCTTCCGTGTGGAGCTCGGGGAAGTCGAAAGCAGCCTGCATGGGTGCGATGGCGTGCGTAACTCCGTGGTAGTGGCTCGCGAAGACAGCCCGGGCGACACGCGTCTGGTGGCTTACTACACCGTGCACGCTGACGTTGAAGCACCCGAGCCGGAGGCTCTGCGTGCACAACTGAGCGCCAGCTTGCCGGAATACATGGTCCCGAGCGTATTCATCTGCCTGCCAGACTTGCCGCTGACGCTCAATGGCAAGGTGGATGTCCAGGCACTGCCAACGCCGACAGCGGATCAGTTCGTGAGCCGAACGTTTGAAGCCCCGGCAGGGGAGTTGGAGATTCGTCTGGCGAAAGCCTGGGCGGAAGTACTTGAATTGCAACAGGTGGGACGTCATGACAGCTTCTTCAATCTCGGCGGTCACTCGCTGATGGCGGTACGACTGGTCAACCAACTGGTACAGAGTGGCTTGCCGGTGTCTCTGGCCGACGTTTTCCAGCACGCCAGCGTGGCGGCCCTGGCCAGCCTGCTGGGCAGCCGCAACGAAGAGGTTGCAGCGCAGCTTCATGAGCAACTGGTGCCGGTGCGCACCACCGGCAACCAGCGTCCGCTGTTCCTGGTCCACGAGTTCACCGGCCAGGATGTGCACTTCGCGGCGCTGGCGGTACACATCGACAGCGACATTCCGGTCTACGGGTTGAGCGGCATCCCGCTCGGTCAGGAACAGTTGCTGACCATGGAATGCCTGGCAACGCGCTTGTTGGGTGCGATGCGCAGCGTGCAGCCGCACGGACCTTATCGCCTGGCGGGCTGGTCGTTCGGAGGGCTTCTGACCTACGAAATCGCCATCCAGCTGGAGGGCATGGACGAGGAGGTGGAGTTTATCGGCATGCTCGACACCTACATGCCGCGCCTGGTGGATCAGGGTCGCGAGCGTTGGGACCTGCAGACCGCCCACCGTCAGCACTTGCTGGAACACTGCGAGCAGTTCTGGAAAGCCCGAGGCGAATGCGCGCAGGCTCTGGAAGCCCTGGAACGAGTGCGTGCAAACCGGCAGGCCTTTGATTTCGCCGGGCTTCTGCAGCACTGCCGTGAGCAGGGCGCGCTGCCGCCGGAGCTGGACATCTACACGAACGAGGGTCTTTGCCAGTACCTCGACCGAGAGGTGGCTCACGGTCATGCGCAGGCCAATTACACGGTTTACCCCAACAGCGTGCCGCTGCACCTGTTCACTGCCAGTGAGTGGGAACCCAACTCGCAGAAACACAGCGGTTACCTGGGTTGGGATAGCGTACTGCCCGTCAGTCAGTTGCGCAGTATCAAGGTCGCGGGCGATCACTTGAGCATGATGAAGCCACCACATATCGAGGGCCTGGGTCAGGCGATCAGCCAGGCGTTGACTGATCTGCCCGATCGGCCACGGGGGGCTGACAACGCCCACCGGCCGTTGCTGACGATTCAGGGCGGACGCCGCGATCATGCGCCCGTGTTCTGTGTCCCGGGGGCAGGGGACAGTGTGACCGGTTTCATCGGCCTGGCCGAGGCACTGGGCCCGCACTGGCCGATCCACGGGCTGCAACCGCGCGGGCTGGATGGCCGCACGGTGCCTTACAGTCTGGTGGAAACCGCCGCCGAAGCGTATCTGCAAGCACTCGACAGTACTCACCCCGAGGGGCCGGTGCATCTGCTCGGTCATTCGTTCGGCGGCTGGGTGGCCTTTGAAATGGCCCAGCGCCTGACGGAACGTGGCCGTGAAGTGGCTTCGCTGACACTGATCGACAGTGAGTCACCGGGCGGCAACGGCGTGGTGGGCAAACCTTACACCGCGATAGGCGTACTGGAGCGTTTGATCGAGACCATGGAACTGGCTGCGGGCAAGTCGCTGGGCATCGATCGTGCGGCCTTCCGGACCCAGGACGATGTCGGTCAGATGCGCTTGTTACATGCCGGGATGGTGCGGGCAGGGATGTTGCCGCAGCGTTCTTCGCCGGACGCGATGCGCGGGCCTGCGCGGGCTTTCGGTACGGCGTTGCGCACACGTTATCAACCGTCGCAGATCTACTCCGGGCCGGTGCGTCTGGTGCTGGCCGATGACCCAGTGCTGGATGCGGCGGGCAATCAGCGCGAACAGCAGGCGATGGTCAGCGGCTGGCGCCAGTGTGCTCCGGATCTCACTGTCTGGCGTGGGCCGGGCAACCATTTCACCATTCTCAAGGCGCAGCATGTACAGCATCTGGCGAACTGGTGGCTACCCCGTCAATAACGCCGTTTCTTCAAGCCCGGCGGTCTATCGCCGGGTCAATTCTCAACACATTCGTGGCTTTCTATGAAAAAGTTGAAGTTTCGCAAAGTGCTCATCGTTGTCGTGCTGCTGGTTCTGGCAGCGGGTATTGCCTACAGCGTCCAGTCTCCGGAAAAGGCTCCGGAGTACCTGACCGCCAAGGTCGAACGCACCGACATCGAAAACTCGGTGCTGGCCAGCGGTGTGCTGCAAGGCATCAAGCAGGTTGACGTCGGCTCGCAGGTCTCGGGCCAGCTCAAGTCCCTGAAGGTCAATCTGGGCGACAAGGTCAAACAAGGTCAGTGGCTGGCGGAAATCGATCCCGTGGTGCTGCAGAACACTCTGCGCCAGTCGCAGGTCAACGAACAGAACCTGATCGCCCAGAAAGACGCGGCCGTGGCGCAGCTCAAGGACGCCAAAGCCATTTACCAACGCTACAAGCAATTACGTGCGGATGACGCAATCTCGCAAAAGGACTTCGATACGGCGCAATCGGATTTCGAGGTCCGGAGTGCCAACCTGCGGTCGCTGGAGGCACAGGTGCGCGACGCAAGAATTCAGATCGAGACCGCCAGGATCAACCTGGGCTATACCCGTATCGTCGCGCCGATCAGCGGTGATGTGGTGGGTATCGTGACGCAGGAAGGTCAGACTGTGATCGCCAGCCAACTGACACCGGTGATTCTCAAGTTGGCGGATCTGGACACCATGACTGTCAAGGCACAGGTCTCCGAGGCCGACGTGATTCATATCACCCCCGGGCAAGAGGTGTATTTCACCATTCTCGGCGATGCCGAAAAACGCTATTACGCCAAGCTGAAGGGCACGGAGCCAGCACCGCAAAACTTCCTGGATGCACAATCCAGCACCGCCAGCAAGCCGAACAGTGCGGTGTTCTACAACGCATTGTTCGACGTCCCCAACCCTGATCACCGTCTGCGTATTTCGATGACCGCCCAAGTGCATATCGTGCGTGAAAAGGCCAAGGACGTATTGACTGTGCCTGTTGCGGCCCTGGGCGACAAGAACGGCGACGGCAGCTTCCCGGTACGCGTGGTGGACGCGCAGGGCCAGGCCCAGAGCCGCAATGTGCAGACCGGCATCAACAACAACGTGCGGGTCGAGATCAAGAGCGGCCTTGCCGAGGGTGACCAGGTGGTGATCGGTGAACCGTCCGCCACACCAGCGACAGCGGGGGCCTGACCATGAGTCGAGCTCTTCTGGAACTCAAGGGTGTCACCCGGCGTTTCGTCGCCGGCGAGAAGGACTTCATCGCGCTCAATGACATCAACCTCACGATCAATGCCGGCGAACTGGTTGCCATTACCGGGGCCTCGGGCTCCGGCAAGTCAACGCTGATGAACGTGCTGGGTTGTCTGGACCACGCCAACAGCGGGAGCTACAAGGTCGACGGGCGTGAAACCGGTACGCTGACCGATGATGAGCTGGCAGAGCTGCGCCGCGATCACTTCGGTTTCATTTTTCAGCGTTATCACCTGTTGCCGCACCTGGCGGCGATCCAGAATGTCGAAATGCCGGCCATCTACGCAGGCACCAGTAAAAGCATGCGTGTGGAACGCGCGCAGAAGCTGCTTGAGCGCCTGGGACTGTCCGGGCATCTGGAGCACAGGCCAAGCCAGTTGTCAGGCGGCCAGCAGCAGCGGGTGAGTATCGCCCGGGCCTTGATGAACGGCGGTGAGATCATTCTGGCCGACGAACCCACCGGAGCCCTCGACAGTGTGAGCGGCAAGGAGGTGATGAACATCCTCCTTGAGCTCAACAGTGCCGGGCACACGGTGATCCTGGTAACCCACGACGAGAAGGTTGCGGCGCACGCCGAGCGCATCATCGAAATGCGTGATGGCGAGATCATCGCCGACCGGGTCAACACTGACCGTCCGATCATCAACGAAAAAACCACCGAGCGCCTGCCGAGCAAACCCAGGCAGGGCAACCGGCTGATGGCCAACATCGGCCTGTTCCAGGAGGCCTTCGTCATGGCGTGGGTGGCGCTGATATCGCACCGCATGCGCACGCTGCTGACCATGCTCGGGATCATCATCGGCATCACCTCGGTGGTGTCGATCGTTGCGATCGGCGAAGGGGCCAAGCGCTATGTGCTCAAGGACATCCAGGCCATCGGCAGCAATACCATAGAGGTATTCCCCGGCAGTGACTTTGGCGACACCAAGTCTATGGATATCCAGACTCTGGCGCTGTCCGATGTGACGGCGTTGAGCAGTGAGTACTACATCGACAGCGCCACACCGAATATCGGCCGCAACCTGCTGGTGCGCTACCGCAACATCGACGTCTCGGCGACGGTGAGCGGGGTCAGCCCGAGTTACTTCCAGGTGCGTGGCACCAAAATGGGCTTGGGGGTGGGGTTCAACAAGGATGACGCCCGGCGGCAGGCACAGGTGGTAGTAATCGATCACAACACGCGGATTCGCCTGTTCGGTCCCAAGGTCGATCCGCTGGGCCAGGTGATTCTGGTGGGTAACCTGCCGTGCACAGTGATCGGCGTGACCGAGAACAAGAAAAACATCTTCGACACCAGCAAGAACCTGAATATCTGGATGCCCTACGAAACCGCCTCCGGACGCCTTCTGGGTCAGACCTACCTGGACGGCATCACCGTGCGGGTCAAGGACGGACAGCCAAGCAAGGTGGTCGAGGACAACGTGAACAAGCTGTTGCAAAAGCGTCACGGGACCAAGGACTTCTTCACCTACAACCTCGACAGCGTGATGCAAACGGTGCAGAAGACCAGCCAGTCGCTGGCCCTGTTACTGTCGTTGATTGCGGTGATCTCGCTGGCGGTCGGCGGTATCGGGGTGATGAACATCATGCTGGTGTCGGTCACGGAACGGACGCGCGAGATTGGCATTCGCATGGCAGTCGGGGCACGCCAGGCGGATATCCGTCAGCAGTTTCTGGTGGAGGCGGTGATGGTCTGCCTGATTGGCGGGGTCATCGGCATCGGCCTGTCGTTCGTGATCGGCTATGTGTTTTCACTGCTGGTCAAGGAATGGCAGATGGTGTTCTCCGTGAGCTCGATTGTCACTGCGTTCATCTGCTCGACATTGATCGGCATCGTGTTCGGCTTCGTACCCGCACGTAACGCGGCACAGCTCGATCCGATCGAAGCGCTGGCACGGGATTGACAGGGGGATTGCAGGACAAGGATGTCCTGCCCGTTGGAAAAGGGCGTACGACCGCGCATTGAAAAGTGCCTGCGGGCGGAGTCAGAAAGATCGGCGTATGAGGTCGGCGCAGGAAGCTTAAGGGCAGGGATCCTGCTCGCAAGAGGCTGGTGCAGGCAACGAATGTCTGTCGTCTGCGTCAGCCTCCCGAGCAAGCTTTTGCGAGGCTTCAGCCTACCGCACTGACGCTGGAAACCCGTGCGGCGCTGCTGCTCCTGAGGGCCTGTTCGAAGCGGTCGAGAACTGTACCTACTTCCGACTCGGTAATGTTCAAAGGTGGCAGGAAGCGCAGGACTGCGCTGCTGCGTCCACCCGTTTCGATGATCATGCCGTTGTCGAAGCACTCCAGCTTGATCGCCCGCGCACGTGCGCCATCGCCAGCCCCAGGACGAGATCCGCTGGCCGGCTTGACGATCTCCACGCCCAGCATCAGCCCACGGCCACGAACATCGCCGATAAACGGGAACTGTCGGGCGATATCTTCCAGCCCGCTTTGCAACTGCTCCCCCCGGCGCGAGGCATTGCCTGCCAGGTCGTGCTCCTTGATATGACGCATGGTCGCAGCTCCGGCCACCATCGCCACCTGATTGCCACGGAATGTGCCTGCGTGCATACCCGGGCCCCATGTATCCAAGTGCTCGGCATAGACGATCACTGATATTGGGTAGCCACCACCGATGGCCTTGGACAGCACCAGAATATCCGGCGTTATCCCGGAATGTTCGATGGCAAACAGGTTGCCCGTACGTCCGAGTCCGGTCTGCACTTCATCAATAATCAGCAAGATGCCGAACTCGCGGGTGATCTCCCGCACGGCGCGCAGCCACTCGGCCGATGCCGCGATACAGCCGCCTTCGCCTTGAATCACTTCGACCACCACCGCCGCCGGTTTGGGCACGCCGCTTTCCGGATCACTGAGTACCGTGCGGATGTACTCGATGGAGAGGCGGTCGGTATGTTCGCCATCGGTGCCGAACGGGCAGCGGAAGCGATAGGGGAAGGGCAGGAAGTGGGTGCCCTGGGCCAGCAGGCCGGCTTTGGGGTTGAGGTTGCCCATGGCCGACAATGCGCCAGCGGTCATGCCATGGTAACCACCGTGGAAGGACATCAGCGGCGAGCGCTGGGTGTAATGGCGGGCCAGTTTGATTGCGGCTTCGACCGCGTCTGAGCCACTGGGGCCGCAGAACAGGATTTTGCTGTTGTCACGCATGCTGACGGGCAACGTCGCGAACAGTTCTTCTACGAAGGCGTGCTTGGCCGGTGTGGCCAGGTCAAGGGCCTGCTGCAGATGATCACTGTTGAGAAATTCGATCACCGCCTCGCGGACCACCGGTGGGTTATGACCCAGTGCCAGCGTGCCAGCGTTCGACAGGCAGTCGAGGTACTCCCGGCCGTTGGCGTCCTTGACTCGCATGCCTTTGCCGCTGACAAACAGTTGCTGGAAGGTCGCTGCATAGGTGCGCGCATTCGACTCCAGTTTCTTGAGATTGCTTAACTCTTCCATAGTCGATCCCTTGTTGGCACAGGTACGGATTCATTGCTACTCGCTTCGAGCAGAGCGCGATTCTGTAAGAACCTCAGGGGGATCGCCAACTTATCGCCGCCGGACTGTCCCCGTATTCCACGACAGACATCTCGCGGCCTCAGGCGTTAAATGCATGCTACGAAAGGGATTTGTGGCGCTGTAGGAAATCTCGCGACAACGCTCCTGATCGCCCGGATCCCTGCGCCGTTGCCTTATCTCCAGACAACCACTGTTCCGGAACCTTCGAGAGCTTTATGTCGATTGGCAAACCTGCTGGCCACTTCCTGTTGTCGACGTTTCTGGTGTCGCTGCTGAGCGGCTGCACGCTAGGACCGGACTACCACTTGCCTGCGGTGGCGGTTGCCAGCAAGTGGCATGCGCCACTGCCGCATGACGCGTCGATGGTCGGGCTGCAGGATTGGTGGCAACAGTTCAATGACCCTGCGCTGGCAACCCTGTTGCGTCTGGCACAGGCAGACAGCCCATCACTCGACAAGGCTCTTGCGCGCATTGCCCAGGCACGTGCGACGGTGGACGACAGCGTTGCCGACCGGCTGCCGCAAGTGAGCGGCGGTGTGAGCAAGTCACGCGCCGGCATCAGGCAGAGCGGGGTGCGCCAGAGCGGCAAGACCTCCGGCGCAACCCTCGATGCGTCCTGGGAACTGGACCTGTTCGGCAAACTGCGACGCACCGACGAGGCTTCACGCAATCTGCTCGAAGCACGTGTCAATGATTGGCATGACGCTCGCGTATCACTGGCCGCCGAGGTCGGTGATGACTTCGTGCAGTACCGCGGCTGCCAGATGCTGGTGAACGCTTACCGTGATCAGGCGCAATCCCAGGAGCAGACAGCACGTCTGACTCGCGTATCGTTTCAGGCCGGGTTTACCGCCGCCGCCGATTCATCGTTGAGCGACGCCAGTGCGGCGGCGAGCACTGCGACTCTCATCAAACAACAGAGCGAGTGCGACGTGCTGCTCAAGAGCCTGGTGGAGCTGACTGGCAGCGACGAGGAACAGATACGAGAAGTGCTCAGCCATAACCCCGCGCGACTGCCGCAGCCTGCGTTGCTGGATGTACGGGAAATACCCGCCGATCTGGTGCGCCAGCGCCCGGACCTGGCGTCCAGCGAACGCGAACTGGCCGCAGCGAATGCGAAGATTGGCGCTGCCCAGGCTGATCGTCTGCCGAGCCTGAGCCTGGTTGGCTCGTTCGAAGTGGGGACCACCACCGGAGTATTCAGCCGCGATTGGAGCCTCGGCCCGCAACTGACTGTTCCGCTGTTCGATGCAGGCAAGCGCCGGGCGGCGGTAGATTCTGCGCGGGCGGATTATGACACGGCGCTGGCGACCTACCGGCAAACCCTGCGCACAGCGGTAATGGAGGTCGAGCAGGCGCTGGTGCGCCTGGACGCGGCGCGGCGCTCGCAAGTCAGTACACAGCGGGCCAGCGACGGTTATCAAGCGTCGTTCGAGGCCACAGACCGCAACTGGCAGGCCGGTAATGCCAGCCTGCTGGACCGCGAAGAAGCTCGCCGCTCGGCGCTGTCGGCTGAAATCGAACTGATCAACGTGCAACAAAATCAGGTGCGCTACTGGATTGCCCTGTACAAGGCCCTGGGCGGTGGATGGCAGGACAGTCGCGAAGGTTTGGCCGGTGAAACACCGAAGCGGGGCGGCGCATGAGGAAGTTACGCGTGTATGGGCTGCTGGCGCTGGCGGTGTTGGGCGTCTCGGGCTGGCTATTGTCTGGCCGCGCAGAGCCGCCCCCGGCAGCCGCAGCCGCGCCGGCCACCAGCCTGACGGTCGAGGCGGTGCAACCGCGTCGCGAAGACTGGCCGCAGGAGCGGGTGGCCAGCGGTGCGCTCGCACCGTGGCAGGAAGCCGTGATCAGTGCCGAGACCGGAAGCTTGCGTATCGCCAGCCTGAAAGCTGATATCGGCGATCAGGTGAAGAAGGGCCAGGTTTTGGCGACCCTGGCCGATGACAGCGTGCTGGCCGAGGAAAACAAGCAGAAGTCGGCGGCCGCCCAGGCCTCTGCGCAACTGCAGGAAGCCCGCTCCAATGCCAGACGGGCGGCCTCGGTAGGGCAGAGCGGCGCCCTGTCCGAGCAGAAACTGGAAGAGTACCGGGTCAAGGTGCAGACCGCCGAAGCTGACCTGGCCTCGGCGAATGCCGATCTGCGCAGCATCCGGATCAAACTCACGCAGACGCGCATCGTCGCAGTGGATGACGGAATCATTTCCGGGCGCAAGGCCTTGCTTGGCGATGTGGTGTCGGCGGGCAGCGAAATGTTCAGAATGATCCGGGAGGGCCGCATCGAGTGGCAGGCGGAACTGGATGCCCAGCAACTGCCAGGCGTCAAGGCCGGGCAGCTCGCCCGTGTGAAGCTGCCCGGCGGTAATGAGGTCGAAGGGCACGTGCGGCTGGTCTCGCCAGTGCTTGACGGCAAGACCAGCAGGGCGCTGGTCTACGTATCCCTGCCGACAGGGTCGATGGCCCGCTCCGGCATGTACGCCAGCGGTCGCATCGAACTGCCGTCCAGCCCGGCGCTGACGGTTCCGGACACCAGCGTGATCCTGCGCGACGGGCGCTCCTATGTGTTTGTACTGGGCAAGGACATGCGCGTCAGCCAGCAAGTGGTAGAGATCGGACGACGTCGTGGGTCGGCGCTGGAAATCCTCGGCGGCCTGGCAGAGCAGGCACAGATCGTCCGCAGCGGTGGGGCCTTTCTCAATGACGGGGCCAGCGTGACGCTGGTCAACGCCGAGGCCCGCGCGCAATGAATATCTCCGCGTTGTCGATTCGTTACCCGGTTCCGGCGGTCATGCTGTTTTTATTGCTGACCCTGTTTGGTTTCCTCGGATTCGAGCGTCTCGGCATCCAGGACTTTCCCGACACCGATCTGCCTGCTGTGGTCATCAGTGCCTCGCTGGAAGGGGCCGCCCCCGAGCAACTGGAAACCGAAGTCGCGCGCAAGCTCGAAGACAAGCTGACCTCGCTGCGCCTGCTCAAGCATGTCACCACGCAAATTACCGAAGGCAGTGTCCTCATCAATGTGATCTTCGACATCGACAAGGATGGCAACGAAGCCCTCAACGAAGTGCGCAATGCGGTGGACAGCGCTGCGGCTGAATTGCCAGCCAACCTCGACACGCCATCGGTAACCCGCCTGACCACCAACACTACGGCGTTGCTGACCTATGTGGTCGATGCGCCACGCATGGACGAAGAAGCGTTGTCATGGTTTGTCGACAACGAGCTGAGTAAACAGCTGCTGACCGTGCGTGGGGTCGCGAAGATCAGCCGGGTGGGCGGCGTGGACCGCGAAGTCCAGGTTGACCTTGATCCGGCGCTGATGGCCGGTCTGGGTCTGAGTGTGACGGATATTGCAGATGGTTTGCGGGCGATGCAAAAAGACAATTCCGGAGGGCAGGGCGATCTGGGCAGCGGTCAACAGGCGCTGCGTGTCCTCGGCGGTATTGACGACCCCGCAGCGCTGGGCGCTATCCGCATTCCCGTCAGCGATGGACGGATGCTCGCTGTGCAGCAGTTGGCCACCGTGCGCGATACACATGCCGAGCGTACTACGCTGGCGTATCGCGATGGCAAACCGGTGATTGGCTTTCAGGTCATCCGCTCCCTGGGCTTTTCCGACGTCGGCGTGACCAGGGATTTGCGCCAGGCAGTCAGTGAGTTCGCCAGGCTGCACCCTGATGTGCGTATTGAAGAGGCGAGTAATGCCGTCGAGCCGGTGATGGAAAACTATCGTGGCTCCATGGCGCTGCTCTACGAAGGGATGTTACTGGCTGTGCTGGTGGTCTGGTGGTTCCTGCGTGACTGGCGGGCGACCGTTATCGTGGCCACGGCGCTGCCCTTGTCGATCATCCCGACCTTCGGCGTGATGTATTTTGCCGGTTTTAGCCTCAATACCGTATCGCTGCTGGCGCTGGCGCTGGTGATCGGCATTCTGGTCGACGATGCCATCGTTGAGGTCGAAAACATTGCGCGACACCTGCGCATGGGCAAAACCCCACGGCAGGCGGCAATCGAAGCGTCCGACGAGATCGGCCTTGCGGTATTGGCAACCACCGTGACCCTGGTTGCGGTATTCCTGCCGACCGCTTTCATGGGCGGGATTTCCGGCAAACTGTTTCGCCAGTTCGGTGTGACCGCCAGCGCTGCGTTGATGTTTTCGTTACTGGTCGCCCGTCTTCTGACGCCGATGATGGCTGCGCACTTTCTCAAGGCGCGATCGCATGGCGAACACGACGGCGGTTTGATGAGGCGTTACCTGGGCTGGATTCATACCAGCCTGAGCCGCCGCAAGACCACCATGGCCATTGTGGGCGCTCTATTCATCGGCTCGCTGGCGCTTATACCCTTGCTGCCGACCAGCTTTCTGCCTGCACAGGATATTGCCAGCAGCACCGTCAGCCTGGAATTGCCGCCCGGCAGCAGTCTGGCGCAGACCGGCGAGATTACCTTGCAGGCTGAGAAGCGTTTGCGTGCGATCCCTGAAGTGGCCCACGTGTTCATCGCAGCGGGCAGCGGCGATGCCGGCAGTGCAGGTAATCGCAACGCGATACTGACCGTCGATCTGCTGCCGCGAGACCAGCGCGCCCTGAGACAATCCCAGGTGGAAGCGAGCATGCGTGAAAGTCTGCGCAGTTTGCCTGGTGTGCGGGTGACGGTCGGTGGTGACGCCAGCGGCGAACGGCTGGACATCGTCCTCGCTAGCGATGATGGCGATTTACTGGAGCGTACAGCCGCCGCGCTTGAACCGCAGTTGCGCCAGATAAAGGGCATCGGCAACGTCACCTCAAGTGCTGCGGTGCAACGACCGGAAATCCAGATGCGCCCGGATGTTGTCCGCGCGGCAGAGCAGGGTGTCAGCAGTCAAGACATCGCCGACACCCTGCGCATGGCCACCTATGGTGAATACAGTTCGTCTCTGGGCAAGATCAATCTGTCCCAGCGCCAGGTCAATGTACGGGTGCGCATGCAGCCGCAAGTACGTACCGACCTGCAGAGCCTCGCTCAGTTACGGGTCACGGGGCGTGATGGCCAGATCGCACTGGCGTCGCTGGGAGAGCTCAGCATGGGCAGCGGCCCCGCGCAGATTGATCGTATCGATCGCCTACGCAATATCACCCTGTCCATCGAACTCAATGGCAGCAATCTGGGCGAAGTGATGGAACAGGCCAGGCAAACGCCGGTCATGCAGAACCTGCCAGCGCAAGTAAAACTGGTGGAGCAGGGTGAGTTGCAGTTGATGAGCGAGTTGTTTGGCAACTTCAGTCTGGCAATGGCCGTTGGCGTATTCTGTATCTACGCGGTGCTGGTGTTGCTGTTCCATGACTTCATGCAGCCGCTGACCATCCTGTCGGCGCTCCCGCTATCGCTTGGTGGCGCACTGTTGGCACTGTTGATCGGCGGGATGAGTTTTTCCATGGCGTCAGTCATCGGTCTGCTGATGCTGATGGGGATCGTCACCAAGAACTCGATCCTGCTGGTGGAGTACGCAATCATGGCTCGCCGTGCGCCGACCGTAAGCCGCTACGAAGCGTTGATCGACGCCTGCCACAAACGCGCCCGGCCAATTCTCATGACCACCATTGCAATGGGCGCGGGCATGCTGCCGACCGCACTGGGATGGGGCGGCGAATCCGGTTTCCGTCAACCGATGGCGGTGGTCGTTATCGGCGGACTGTTGGCCTCGACCGTACTAAGCCTGTTGGTAGTGCCCGTTATCTTTACTTATATAGATGATGGCCATGAGACACTTATAAAGTGGCTTCGCAGGCCTGGGTAAACAGTGTAAATGCTGCCTCGGGGCTGGCTCCCTGACCGGAATAAGCACCAGAGACTACTTCGCATTCCGACATACTTCCTCACTGGGTTCCACTGAGCGCACCCAGCGCATCAGTACCCGTTTTCATGCAGTCCCCCCTTTTTATCCAGTAACACCCCCGTGGCTATTCATAAAATCCGCTTCATGCCGATAAAGACAGGGAGCGCGAAAAGTCAAAGTGTCGTGAACAGCACTTTCCACCTCTCGCGCCCCGTAAAACTAACGGTCTTGGGCCAGATATCTACTAGGCTACGGCACGGTTAGTTTGTTGTTGGAAGCAGGTTCTGCCCTGGCACAGAGAGGGGATGGCCATTTCTGTAGTCCAACGAACCGCTTACAACAAAAGTACAAAACCACGCGTAACTACTTGCCTCTAGTGCAGTAGGGCTCTCGGACAGAAGTGACCCCTTACTTAACGATGATGGATAATCAATGAACCTGATAAATCGCACCAGTTTCGCTAAAAAACTCATGGCCGCGTTCATCGTTTGCGCCATGATCACCTTGGCTGTGGGTGGTTTGGGCATGCTCGGTATCAACCGGCTTTCCGATGCCCTTGAGCTGACGTTCTCGAATAATCTGGTTTCAGTGGCCAACACCAACGAGACGATGACCGCCCTGACCACTCATAACCGCGGGCTTTACCGTTTGCTCGACGCCAAGGACAAGGCCACGGCGGAGAAAATGCGCCAAAGTATCAATGCCGAGCTGGAGCGTGCGCAGAAAGTCTATGCCATCTACCGCGCCACCCCATTGGAAGACGATGAACGCGCAGCGGGCGACCAGTACGACGTCTTGATGTCAGCCTACATCTCTGCGTCCCAGAACATCTTTGACCTGCAGCAGGCGGGCAAACTGGAAGACGCGCGCAATCGCCTCAACGCGCTGGCGGACGGGGAGTTCAACAAGGCTCGCGGCTACCTGCAGATCATGATCGACTCCAACAAGCGCCAGATCAAAGAAGGTGCAGAGGCCGCTGACAGGCTGCAAAGCAACTCGGTATTCATGTTGACGGCGGGTATCGTCACCGCGTTTGTGGTGGCGATCATGTTGGGTATTCTGATCACTCGCATGATTACAGGACCACTGAGAAGCGCTATCGAAGTTGCACAACGTATTGCATCGGGCGACTTGACCCAAAGCGTTTCCAGCACCCGAGGCGATGAAGCGGGGCACCTGCTCAATGCGATCGGCACGATGCAGGGCAATTTGAAACGCACGATTCAGGAGATTTCCAGCGCGTCCGATCAGCTTGCCTCCGCAGCCGAAGAGCTTGGCGCGGTCACCGAAGAAAGCACACGCGGCCTTACTCGACAAAATGACGAGATTCAACAGGCTGCAACGGCGGTAAACGAAATGACGGCGGCTGTTGAAGAGGTAGCCCGCAATGCAGTGTCTACCTCGGAGGAGTCCAAAGCACTGGCAACCGACGCCGCGAACGGTCGTGGCCAGGTTGATAACACCGTCAAGGGCATCGGCACGATGGTCAGGGAGATTACCGAGTCGACAGGGTCAGTGACCACGCTTGCTGGCCACGTCCGGGATATCAGCAAAGTGCTTGAGGTCATCCGCAGCATTGCGGAACAGACCAACCTGCTCGCGCTGAACGCCGCCATCGAGGCTGCACGCGCCGGTGAACAAGGCAGAGGGTTTGCTGTGGTAGCCGACGAAGTGCGCGCTCTGGCGCACCGCACCCAGGCTTCAACGGTGGAAATCGAAGGCATGATCGGTACCGTGCAGTCCGGTGCCGACGGTGCGGTCGCTGCAATGAGCAAAAGCCTGGCGACGGCCACCAACACCCAGGAACTCGCTCAGCGTGCCGGCAGCGCCCTGGAAAAAATCACCAGCGGCGTAGGCACCATTAACGAGCGCAACATGGTGATTGCCTCGGCGTCCGAAGAACAGGCTCAGGTCGCACGCGAAGTGGATCGCAACCTGGTCAACATTCAGGAGCTGAGCGCACAGTCTGCAGCCGGCGCTAATCAGACGAGTGCATCCAGTCAGGAACTTTCACGGCTGGCGATTTCGTTCAACACGATGGTTGCGCAGTTCAAGCTTTAACGGGTTTGTGCAGGTGTATTTCCGGTCTGATCGTCTGGACCGCTTTGACCGGGAATACACACTGCTTTCTCTTGTTCTTTTCTTGTTGACGGTCGACCTTGCCAGTTTGCAGAGGCGACTCGCCTAAGAGTGTCGACCAGCCGCGAGCATTCGCAAAGCTGCTCCCGCCTCATTACAATCCCGGCAGACAGACCAATCCAAAGGTGTACATTGGAATTCACACGGGACAGATTCAACGGGATCATTGTCAACGCGTCTTCATTGCCAAATGATCCGCAAGCGTTGCAAGACGCTGTCGACGCGCTAGTTATCCTTATCGAGAATGAGCGCCTGGCGCTGGCCTGGGTCACACTGCCCATCAGCAATGCCCAGAGTATTCCGATCTTCACCGCTGCCGGGTTCTCTTTCCATAGCTGTCTGACCGATCAACTGACTCTGGTGCGGCGCCCTTTAGATCAGGTATTCGTCCCGTTCATACCCACCCATACTGTCGGAGCGGGGGCCATCGTGATTAATGACGCAGGGGAACTCCTTGTCGTGAAGGAGCGAGGCACCCAGGGGTTCAAGCTGCCGGGAGGGCACGTAGACAACGCTGAACGAATTCAGGATTCAATCGAACGCGAGGTGCTGGAGGAAACCGGGATCGAATCGAAGTTCGAATCCATTGTGGCGTTTACTACCAAACATCCCTACCAATTTGGCAAATCAAATATCCACTTCATCTGCCGAATGACGGCTCTGACGCAGCGCATAAACATCCTGGACACTGCCGAAATAGAAGAAGCCAAATGGGTAGCGTTGCAAGCCTACCTGGCAGACGACAGCAATAGCATGTCCAACCGACAGTTGCTCAAGGATGTCGCATTCAGCCAAGGTCTCGTTCCCACCGAGTATTCCGCCAATGTAGGAGCTCATAAAAAACAGGAGATTTTCACCACAACGGGTGATCAATCGGAAACGCTGCTTTAAGGTCTGTGGCAATTCATGCGGATTGAACTGCCCACGGACACCGCAAAATTAGCGCATTGCACGCGTTCCGGAATGGAGCGGGGTAGCCTGAGTTGGGCTGGGCAGTGAATGGAGACTACTGATCAAATTTGAAATATCTTGAAACATTCGTGTCACATGAAGAGTCAATGGAATAACCCTCTTCAAGGTTTTCCGATGAAAACGCCTCGCCCGAACACACGTCTCAAATCCCTCACCAATCTGCGCAATCTAAAAATGGCGCGGTCTGCGCACGCGTTCGTTCGAGGCAATACCGCCCAGTTCTATGAGTGGCTTCACAGCCAGTCGGGTAGGCGTCTGCCCAGCGGTCCGCCAGTCTGGATCTGTGGCGATTGTCACGCCGGCAATCTGGGGCCCACAGGGGATTCGAGAGGGCGCATCGACATGCATATCCGCGATCTCGATCAGGCCGTCATCGGTAATCCTGCCCATGACCTGGTGAGGCTGGGGTTGTCGTTGGCGACGGCTGCTCGTGGCTCGGACTTGCCCGGCGTTACCACGGCAAGAATGCTGGAAGAGATGATGCAGGGCTACGAAGAAGCTTTTTTGGGCGACGACGATGAAGAGCCTGATCGCCCTGCGCAAGTGAAAGCCGGAATGCGTAGCGCGGTACAACGCACGTGGAAGCACCTTGCCAAGGAGCGCTTCGAAGGTACGCAGCCGACCATTCCATTGGGTAAGCATTTCTGGCAACTGTCACGCGCGGAACGCGATGCAATCAAGGAGCTTTGTGAGACGCCGGAGATTCATGCGCTGGTGACATCGCTCAAAGGCAGGTCGCAGGATGACCGGGTGCGCTTACTCGACTCCGCCTATTGGGTAAAAGGATGCAGCTCGCTGGGGCTGCTTCGCTATGCGGTGCTGATGGGTGTTGGCGATGAAGAGGATGAAGAGTTCTGCCTGCTCGACGTCAAGGAAGCCGTCGCAGCGGCGGCCCCCCGTACGGCAAGGGCTCGCATGCCCAGAGACAATGGCAAACGGGTAGTGGAGGGCGCCCGGAATCTTTCGCCCGGCCTGGGCAGCCGAATGGTTGCCGTGCGAATGCTGGATCATTCGTTCTTCATACGTGAGCTGCTTCCTCAGGACATGAAGCTGGAACTGGATGAGCTCACCGAGCAAGAGGCCATGCAGGCCGCAGCGTATCTCGCAAAAGTGGTTGGTAACGCCCACGCCAGACAGATGGATCTGGCCACACGTGCGGCGTGGATCAGAGATCTGCAAAGCAATCGCTCCGAGACCCTGGACGCTCCCTCCTGGCTATGGTCAAGCGTCGTTCAACTGGTCGGCAGTCACGAGCAAGGCTACCTTGAGCACTGTCGGCGCTACGCGCTGTAGCGCCTTGTGAATTGAGCGGAACAGATTAACTGCCGATGCTGGCCGTCCTTGGCTTACATGAATCAGTTAATCAATATTCTGCTCAAACTCGCCGGGGAAGCATAAGGAAGTCAGCGCCAGGCACTTATCGGTTGTGGCGCAGAATGGAGAAGTTCAACGCCGCTGCCACAGAGAGCCAGACCAGGTAGGGAAACAAAATCAGCCCGGTGATGATGTCCAGTTGCAAGGCCATCACGATCATCGCGGCAACCACGACCCACAGCAGAACCAGAATCACCATCGCAGCAACCAGACGGTTCGCGCCAAAAAACACCGGCGTCCACAACGTGTTAAGCGCTATTTGAGCGGCCCACAAGGCCAGCACGATCTCGCTGCCGGGGATCAGCGTCAAGCGATAGCCCGCCCAGGCGAGAAGCAGATAAATCGTCGTCCACGCCACCGGAAACGCCCAGTCAGGTGGGGTGAAGCTCGGTTTCTTAAGAGATTCGTACCATGCTCCTGGCTTGAAGATGATGCCGGTTGCTCCGGCGGCGCAGCAGGCTAGAAGGAAAATGAAGAAGGTCATGAGTTGTCCTGGGTCGAGGGCTTATGAGGCTGATCGGTGGTAGCGATACCCAGGTTGGACGCCTTTGTGTTGAAAAGGTCCGTTTTTTTGATGTGAGGGTCAGAGCGAAGAAGAGAGGCGTGCCCTCTGCTTGACGCCTTGGAAAGCGCTGTTGCCGAATTGTAAAGCCCACCTCGGCGCCTCGATAAAGTCTGCCGAAGCGTGCCGTTTAAACGGTGGTTTCTACCAGGTAGCCCCGCGTTTAAGCGCTTATTGACGGCCTTATGGTGGTGTAATAAACCCTTGATGGCCAGATGCTCGTCAGACCACGGTGGTCTGCGCTTTATCGGAGGACTGGCTGGACGGGTCGGGCTTTAGCAACAGGTCACTCTTCTGAACTCATGTGGATAACCAGAACATGCCAGCACCTTTAACTCCCGTGCATACCTCTGCAGATCTGCCGGCGGAGGCCGATGTGGTTGTGATCGGCGGCGGTATCATAGGCGCGTTTACCGCCTATTACCTTGCCAAGCGCGGCATGAAGGTCGCGCTGGTCGAAAAGGGCCGCATAGGCGCCGAGCAGTCAAGCCGTAACTGGGGCTGGTGCCGTCAGCAGAATCGCGATGCGCGTGAATTACCGATGGCCACCAAAAGCCTGGAACTGTGGGAGCAATTCGCCGAGCAATCCGGTGAACAGACCGGCTTTACGCGGTGCGGCTTGCTCTACCTGAGCAACAACGACCAGGAGCTGGAAGGGTGGGCGCGCTGGGGCGAGTTTGCGCGTACCGTCAACGTGCAGACCCAGATGCTTACCGCCGAGCAGGCCGCCGAACGGGGCAGGGCGACGGGCAAGCCTTGGAAAGGCGGGGTGTTTGCGCCCACCGATGGCATTGCCGATCCGTCCCGCGCAGCCCCCGCAGTCGCGCGCGCGATCATGGCACTGGGCAGTAGCGTGCATCAGGACTGCGCCGTGCGGGGCGTCGAGACCGAAGGCGGTCGCTTGTCGGCAGTCGTCACCGAAAAAGGCACCATCCGCACCCGGCTCGCGGTGCTTGCCGCAGGCGCCTGGGCATCTTCGTTCTGTCGCCAGTATGGTATTCGCTTCCCGCAAGCGACGATTCGTCAGACCGTACTTTCGGTCACCGCACCGAGCCAGGAAATTCCCAGTGCGCTGCATACCACCGGCGCGTCCATGACCCGCCGCTTTGATGGCAGTTACACGCTGGCGATCAGTGGCCGGGGGCGAGTCGATGTCACGCCGCAGTTGCTGAGGTTCTCTACACAATTCCTGCCAATGTTTCAGCGCCGCTGGCGCAACCTTGCGCCTGGTGGGCTGGAAGGCTGGCAAGCAGGCCACGAAAGCTTGAAGCGCTGGCGCCTGGACCAGCCCACGCCGATGGAGAGAATGCGCATTCTCGATCCAAGCGCTGACGCCTCCGCGGTTGCGCTGACTTACAAGCGCGCGGTGGAACTGGTGCCGGCACTGCAGGGTACGTCGATCAAGGCGTCATGGGCCGGTTACGTGGACAGTACACCGGACGGCGTTCCCGGTATCGGCGAAATGTCCAGCCTGCCTGGGTTAGTGATTGCGGCCGGGTTCAGCGGGCATGGCTTTGGTATTGGCCCGGGCGCGGGTCATCTCATTGCCGATATTGTCAGCGGTGTGAGCCCCATTGTTGATCCGCGTCCTTATCATCCGGACCGCTTTCAAACGTCCGCCTGGGGCAAGGTGGCGGACTTTTGAGCTGAAGCTGGGGCGAGGAGGTGGATTTATTTCACCTTTTCAGTCTCGCGCATAAACTGCCCGAGCTCCTTGCTATAAAACTTCGCCATGCTCGTGGTGCCGTGACCACGGGTGTCTGCACTGGCGGGGATAAGTAATAGCCGTGCGTGCTTGAGTTCTTTCATCGAGGCCTGCATCAGGCCTGTTTCCGGTGGGATGCGCTCATCGTCCGCTGAATTGATGGCCAGCACCGGTGCCTGGATTTTCTTCAGACCGGGGGCTGCGTTGAAGTCGGCGGAAGATTGCCATTGGTAGATAAAGTCATTGGCGTCGGCGGTTTGTGCAGCGCTGAGGCGTTCATCCACCAGTTTGTCGGCCTGAGCGCGGGTCGGGGCAGCCGCCTGATACGCCAGAGTACCGCCACTGGTAGCGATGCTGAACATCGCGTTGGCCAAGCGTAGGGACGGCGGTTGCGCGCTGTAGTTGCCGTTGTTCCAGGCCGGGTCTTGCTTGATTGACTCGACCAGCAAGCGGCGCATCATCCAGTTGCGGGATGACATTTCGGTGGGTTGAGACGCCATGGGCACCAGCGCATCCATCATCTGCGGCCAGTTCTGGCCCCACATCCAGGTTTGCATGCCGCCCATGGAGTTACCGATGATCAGCCTCAGGTGCTTGATACCCAGGCCTTCGGTGACCAAGCGATACTGGGCTTGAACCATGTCGTCGTAGTTGTACGCCGGAAACCGAGTGCGCAAGCCGTCCGATGGTTTGCTTGACTGGCCTACGCCAATGCCATCGGTGGAAATGATGTAGTACTTGCTTGCATCCAGCGGCTGACCAGGGCCGAACAACTCCCCGCCAAAATCCTTGCTCAGCATATCGCTGCCTGGCCGATAGGTGCCGTGCAGAAAGAGGATGGCGGGATTTTTGGGATTGCCAAGGGTGATGTAGTGCAGTTTGAGGTTGGCGAGTTTCTCACCGGTATGGAAGGTGAACTGCGGTGCAACCCAGTCGCCGTCGGTTGCGGCGGGTAAGGGTGCGGCATTGACGGCGGAGGCCAGTAACGCTACAGAAAACAACAGCCCGATCGCGGGACGTGAAATGAATCTATGCATGATTGTGTCCTATTATTTTTGTTTTAGGAGGTCCTGCGCTCCGATGCTTGCAGGAGATTAATTACTTGGCGCGCATTTCGCTGGGCCTTGGGATGGTGCCACCGCGGCGCAATGTCCCCGGTGTCAATACAGGGGATCTTGGTTCCCGTCCCGTTCTGTATTTTTTTCAGGGCGTCATGGATGTCGAAAAGATCATCTTCCAACGATCAGATAATGTTAAGTTAATTTTTATATAACATTACTTAACACCTTGGCGCAGCTTTATTTTGAAGAGCAGGCTTGAAAAAAAGCGAGGGAGCGCGTTAGCGAGGGAGCGGTGGAGGGGGGGGGTGAGTGAGTTGCGCCCGTAAGAGGGTTGACTGGGCCAAAAGCCCAGTCAGCCCAGTCGAAGCGATGAAAACGCAGCTGGAAATCTCAAACGGTTTGGCCGGAAGCAATGACCTTGCTCGGAATTTCGCCAGGACGTCAAATGCAATGGCTAAGGAAAATTAACCAGTAATGGTTTTCGTTAGTTATCCTCGCCAGCGATCACGATATGGCTATGTTCATCAGCATCATTGATTCTGCTAGAGCCTCTTCCAGTCAGATCAAACGAGATTACCAAGCCTGGCCGCATGTCTTTTGGTCCGTCAGTCTTGCTGTTGCTGAAATGGCCGGCACCGCCCCATACGATACTTTTGTTCGCGCAGACAGCGGAGGCCTCTCTTGTAGCCGCCGCATCCCACGCTACATTCAAAGCTAGCCTCTTTTTCATGTACAAAATTTTTTGCATCGGCGTTTTAGGCTGATCTATCGCCATTTTTCTATCAATTCCAGAAACATAAATCCCTGCACGATGAGCACTGCACAGCGCCTCAGAAACCTTGTCTAGCCAAGCGTCTCCGTGTCGACCCCATGATGCTTCCAGAAAGTGTTTGACAGCGCTTTTTCCATCGCTCAATGCTTCTCTGAACGCGGCGCCATCGGAGTGCTTTACAAACTCTACCGCCAGGTGGTCGACGCCTGCATTTTTAAGTTTTGCAGCGGACTCGGTTATTAGTTTAGGTATGAAAAGCTTACCGTGCTCATCACCAATGTACACAAGGTTGTTGTCACTGGCTGCGCCTACTAGCGTATCAACGGGCCCACCCCTTGGAGGCCTGACATTTATACTGGGGTTGATACCTGCCGATGAGCTGCCTGAACTGACATAGCTGGTCGGGCTGGATGATGAAATTCTATTTAGCATATTATGTCCTTCGTTGTTCGAATTACGTTAGCTGGGAGTGTCGCTACCACATCGAATGTCACGCACCAAAGGGTTCCAGACATCACCGTCGTTTAAGTGGCTCATACTGGCTTGTCAGTTCCCTGATATCTGAAGGCCATAAGATTTGCTTTATTGCGCACGTGAAAGAGCAACGATGGTGGCGCGCAACGACGGGCAAAAGCACGGAAAGCAGGGCTTTTTCTGCTGCCAGGGCTCATGAGATGACTCCGTCAGCAAGTAGCAAACTGATTGCACGCCTTGAAGATCAACGCTGGGGTTTGATCTGGATAGGCCGGGCAGGGGGGCGATGCGGGATATCGTTCAATTTACTCAAATGGTCACTGCTCTCGGCTCAATCACGATATGGGGTTACCCTTAAGGCCGGGTAATGAGGCGGAGCCCACCTGCCGTTAATGCCTCGCTCAAGCGGGGCTTTTGGGCCTACAGTCTTGAGTGTCTCACTGCAAGGAATACACATGAACGCGTTGCCTTCAACCTCTCTGCCAAAGCCCATCAGCATGCTGGGTTATGGCGGTCTTTTGCCGTTTATTTCTCTGGCGCTGCTGATCCCGTTCTCTGGCGACTATCGGCCGCTGTTTGCGATTGCGCTTGTTAACTATGGAGCCGTCATCCTGAGCTTCGTCGGCGCCTTGCACTGGGGCTTCGCCATGACCGCGCAAGACATGAAAGCCGAGCAGCGCAGCGGCCGGTTCATCTGGAGTGTCATCCCTGCACTTATTGCCTGGATTGCCACGTTACTGCCAATGCCATTGGGTTGCTTGCTGTTGGTCATCGGCTTTGTTGTCCACTTTTGGCAGGACAGACTGCTCTTGCGGGTTATAAGCTTGCCCGGCTGGTACCTTCCTATGCGATTACGGCTTACCGCTGTGGTTAGCATCTGCCTGCTGCTTGCAGCGATGGTTGAGGCGCTTCATTTATGAAGCCTCTCACAATCAAATGTTGGCCGTGGAAGGTTCGCCGATGCAGCGTCAGCAAGCACAGAGGGAGGTCGAGGCATCGGGGTTCATGAAAGGGAGGTAAGGATTGGTGAAAGCGGCTACACATATACAGACATAGAAACACACATAATTTAACATAATATACATTATGCGTAACAAGATGTTACGCGATCTTGGCCAGTAGTGCCGAGCGCATTTCCGCAGGAAAAGGCTCCTGTCGACACATGCCAATCAGCCTCGAATCAATCCTGAGTGAAACCGCCACGCACATTGATCTATCACGAAGCTAAAAACACTGAGCCCGGCGCTGTATCGAGTTGCTTTATCCGTGACTCGATGACTCGGTTGTACCCATTAACAACAATGGGGTCGAGAACCAGATCCAATCATGGGCTCCTGGACTCAAGAACTGGCTCTTCGCCGGGTCGTTCGTGAGGCTATGTGGACACTATCCTGCGATGTATTTAGGGTTACCTTTCCCACGGAACCCGACCGACGAGCGCTTTATGCCCAATACACTGAGTTTTCACCAGGTTGATGTATTCGCCAGTAAGCCCCTGGAAGGCAATGCCCTGGCAGTCGTAAGCGACGCTGATGATCTGACCACCGAACAAATGGCCGCGTTCGCACGTTGGACAAACCTTAGCGAGACGACATTTCTCATGCGTCCTACCCATCCTGATGCGGATTATCGTGTACGTATCTTTACTCCAATCCGTGAACTTCCTTTCGCTGGCCACCCTACTTTAGGCAGCTGTTACGTGTGGTTGGGGGATCATGGTTTTTCGCAAAGTAAAGAAGTCGTTCAGGAGTGTGATGCAGGTTTAGTTCACATCCGCCGCGACGGCCCTCGTTTGTCTTTCGCGGCACCACCGTTGCTACGTGGAGGCGCGGTTGAAGACGATGTTTTGCACAGCATCATCGATGGATTGGGTGTTGCACCTGACCGTATTATTGCGAGCCAATGGGCAGACAACGGCCCGGGTTGGGTTGTGGTAATGCTGCGCACGCGTGAAGAATTGTTGGCAATACATCCAGACTATGCAGCACTGAATGGGTTAAACGTAGGGGCCTTTGCGCCTTGGGTCGGGCGAGATGCAGAAGCTGATGTCGAAGTTCGAGCCTTCATTAGTAACAGGTCTGCAGAAGACCCTGTTACTGGCAGTCTTAATGCCAGCCTTGCCCAATGGCTAATACCCGCCGGGCTAATGCCAAAACGATATACCGTCAGCCAAGGTACGGCGTTGGGACGTCGCGGACGAATTCAGGTAGAACAGATCGGTGAAGGCATCTGGGTTGGTGGTGAGGTTCAAAAATGCATTACCGGCCAAGTCTATTTTTAGCAGATGATTAAAAATCAGGTTGAGTCAGCGAGCTTTTGATGACGATCTACCAATTAACGTGAGACTCATATTCGCCTGCAGAACAACCGCCCTCGCCCAACCTTAAAGTCCCTGAGATTAATAACTCAACTAAACAGTCATTTAGTTGAGTTATTAATCACCCTCCACAAGCGCCCCTCCTGCACTTGACCCGGACATAAAATAATCACCGGTTGGCGACCAACTCCGAGGCGACTTTTCTCAGCATTAAGGTCTCGCGTTGTATGGACTGCCCCATCGAAGACTCCTGACGCTGCATAACAGCCTCATTATGAGCGATGGCTTCAGTTACGCTGATCCAGGCGGGCCGCATGCCATTGGCTATTTCATGGCTTTCCATTCTAACGGGCTCTAATTGGTGCGCGACTTCGCACAGATAAAAATGTGAGGTCATGTGCATCAGATCATACTGGGGCTTCCAATAGGGCCGGTATTCTTCGATATAACCATAATGCTGGAGCACCTGAATTTCGCGAGCGCCCGTCTCTTCTTCAAGTTCACGCTTCAACCCTGTAACAACGTCCTCGTCTGCATCAAGGCCGCCTCCAGGAAAGCTGAAGTCGTTATAGCGTTCAGTGAACAGTAAAAGTATTTTCTCATCCCTCAATACGATGCCGCGTGCCGCATGGCGTCTGAATATTCTGCCCTGTGTGGACTTCAGTTCGGGATGAATGATTTCGGTAATGAGCTGCATGGGGTATTCATTTCAAGTGAGCTGGAGAATTCGAAGCAGTTGTCAGCCTAGTCGTAGCAACCTTTATCGCTCTTCAAAGCGAACCTATACGATCAAGTTCGGCCTTGAGCTGGTCGGTGCTGATGGCCTCCAGTGGCAACGCAAGAAACGCTGTCACACGCTCGCGAATTTTGGCGAGTGTGCTTTCAAACGCTGCGGTGATCTGCGCTTCCGACCCGGAGACTTCGGAAGGATCAGCCAGCCCCCAATGCGCCTTCAGGGCAGGCCCGAAGAAGATCGGGCAAGTTTCACCTGCAGCCCTGTCACAGACGGTGATCACGATATCTGGAGGCGAGCCTTCAAAAACGTCCGAAGCCTTGCTGCTAAGGCCTGCGGTGGAAATACCTGCTGCTTCCAGGGTTCGCAAAGCCTGTTGATTTACCTGGCCACTGGGAAAACTGCCCGAGCTGACTGCCTCCAGACCTGGATGCGCCAGATGGTTGAAAAGCGCCTCAGACAGAATGCTGCGGCAGCTGTTGTGGGTGCACATGAACAATACTTTCATCGTTGCATACCTTGAGTCAGAAACCGGGACGCAATGCCGAGACACCCGTCTTTCTTCTATCCCATCCTATTCCATTCGTATAACAGGAAATCAATGGCTGGGATCGCCGAGCGTGCGCAGATCCTCCAGCAACCGAACAAATTCGACAACAGCTGGGGCCATTGTGTGCTCCGTACGGGTAATGAGCCCGATTTGCCGAACAACACCCGGATGATCAACTGGCACCTTGCTCAGGTCTCCCCGCCCATCGTCCGCTGACTCCGGAAGAAGCGTAACGCCCTGCCCCTGCCTGACCAACGCCAGCACGGTAGACATGTAATTGGCTTCCAGCCCCGCAGATAAAGGCAGTTGCTCGTCAGCAAACACTCGCTCGACCAAATCGCGAACGCTGCTTTCCCTGCCGGTAAGAACGATCGGAAAAACAGCTATCTCGTCCAGTCTCACTGTCGGACACTTTGCCAGTGGATGGTCTTTTGGGGCGAACAGGCACAACCGGTCTTCCAATATCGCGTTGAACTCCAGCCCATGAGTGGGCCGAGCCTGTACGCCTAATCCGAAATCCACTTCGCGCTCCATGACAAGCGTGTCGATGCGTTGCGCGACGACATCTCGCAGTCTGACCTCGACACCGGGAAACCGCTCGCGGAACGTCTTCAACACGACAGGCAGTACACCGGAACACAGCGATGGCAAGGCGGCGATGGTGATCAAGCCGCGTCGTGAGGCTGCAATATCCCGCGCAGCAGTAACGATGTTGTCCAGATCCAACAGCAGTTTTTCCATGGGTAAACGCGCATTTTGCCCGGCGCCGGTCAAGCAGACATGACGCGGGCTTCGTTCCAGCAAGGCAACGCCAAGCCAATCTTCCAGTTGCTGGATTTGTACGGTCAGTGCAGACGGCGACAAGTTGAGAGCAGCTGCGGCCTTGGAAAAACTGCCGGTCTGAGCGACTGACAGAAAGGCGCGGATGTGCTGGATCGAATTCTTCATTTTGTTTTTCCGAACAAGACCCACTGAATATTTCAATTCACAGAGCATAGCGTCGTTGTTATTACTCTTGCAAAACAACAAGAGGGTGTCTCGTCGCTGCCGCGCACAGGGATGCCAAAGAGGATCTGCCCATGCTCGCCACACTCGGTGTGATAACCATCCTTGCCATGCTCGTCAGTATTATGAGCAAACGCATATCTCCCCTGGTTGCATTGATCGCCCTCCCGATCATCGCCGCCCTCCTCGCTGGTTTTGGTCTGCAAACCAGTGGTTTCATCATCACAGGCATCAAGAACGTTGCGCCTGTAGTCGGGATGTTTGTATTCGCCATCCTCTTCTTCGGCATCATGACGGATGCCGGCATGCTCGATCCGATCATCGATCGCATCCTCAAACGGGTCGGTACACGGCCGACCCGCATCGTCATGGGCACCGCACTGCTGGCGCTGTTGGTGCATCTGGACGGCTCCGGCGCGGTGACCTTTCTCGTGACCATTCCGGCAATGCTGCCGTTGTATACGCGGCTGGGCATGGATAAACGCATACTGGCCTGCGTCACGGCGATGGCTGCGGGTGTCAACTTCCTGCCCTGGACGGGTCCGGTGTTGCGCTCCTCCGCAGCCCTTCACGTGCCGGTTTCGGATCTGTTTCAGCCGCTCATTCCGGTGCAGATCGTCGGACTGATCTTCGTCTTCACCTGCGCGTTCTTCCTGGGACGGCGTGAAGAGCGACGCCTGGGCCTGGGTCCTGACAATCTCGATGTAAAACCCCACCAACGCGTGCTCAGTGATGCCGAGCGTGAACTGCGCAAGCCTCGGTTGTTCTGGGTCAACCTGCTGCTGACGCTGGTGGTGATGGGCGTAATGATCGCGGGGGTTGTCGATCCGGTGGTGATGTTCATGCTCGGCACGGTGATTGCCTTGTGCATCAACTATCCTGCCGTGGACGCACAACGGGCACGCATCGACGCACACGCCAAAACGGCCCTGACCATGGCCAGTATTCTGCTTGCTGCCGGGGTATTCACAGGCATCATGCAGGGCACCGGGATGCTGAAGGCCATGGCAGAAGTGGCCGTAGGCCAGATCCCGGCCGGGCACGGCAAGCTGATCCCGGTCGTCGTAGGCTTTCTATCCATGCCCTTGAGCCTGCTCTTCGATCCGGACTCCTTCTACTTTGGCATCATGCCCGTGGTCGCCGAGGTCGGCAAAGCGCTCGGCGTTGACCCGATGCAGGTCGCGCAGGCGTCGCTGCTTGGCGTGCATACCACCGGCTTCCCGGTCAGCCCGTTGACGCCAGCGACCTTTCTGCTGGTCGGCCTGTGCAAGATCGAACTGGCTGACCACCAGCGTTTCACTATCCCTTTCCTGTTTGCGGCCTCGGTCATCATGACCCTGACCGCTATGGTCATAGGGGTTTTCTGAATGAAAACAATACGGATTGGTTCAGGAGCTGGTTATTCCGGCGACCGCATCGAGCCGGCGATCGAGCTGGCCGAGCATGGGCAACTGGATTACCTGGTATTTGAATGCCTCGCAGAACGTACCATTGCACTGGCACAGCAGTCGCGTCTGGCAGACCCATCAGCAGGCTACGATCCATTGCTGAGCGAGCGCATGCGCCGGGTCTTGCCTTTTGTGGGCAACGGCGTTGACGGTACGCGCCGCCGCTTGCGAATCATCACCAACATGGGCGCTGCAAATCCGCTTGGCGCCGCTAGTGAAATACGCCGGATAGCGGCAGAACTGGGCTTGAACGGCTTGAAAGTCGCAGCCCTGACAGGCGATGACGTGCTCACAGCCCTGCTGCAACAGCCCGATCAAACCCTCGACAACGGCAGGTCTCTGCGATCCCTCGGCGACAGGCTCATCTCGGCCAATGCCTATCTGGGCGCGGAAGGAATCATCCAGGCCTTGCGCGCCGATGCTGACGTGATCGTTACCGGAAGGGTCGCTGATCCCTCACTGTTTCTCGCACCGCAAATGTTCGAGTTCGGCTGGGCCGAGGACGCATGGGCATTGCTGGGCCGCGGAACCCTGGTCGGGCATTTGCTCGAATGTGCCGGCCAGGTCAGCGGCGGCTATTTCGCGGATCCTGGTGTTAAAGACGTCCCAGACCTCGACCGTCTGGGCTTCCCGCTGGCCGAGATAGATGCGGCAGGCAACGCCGTCATCAGCAAAGTGGCAGGCTCCGGTGGCCGCATTGATACCGCCACCTGCACCGAGCAAATGTTGTACGAAGTGCATGACCCTGCCGCCTATCTGACGCCGGATGTCAGCGCGGATTTTACCGATGCGGCCTTCGAATCCGTCGCCAGAGACGAAGTGCGCGTTCAGGGGGCGGACGGACACGCACGTCCCGCGACGCTGAAGGTGTCAGTAGGTTTTCTGGATGGCTGGATCGGCGAAGGACAAATGTCCTACGGCGGCCCCGGCGCGCTGGCTCGCGGACAATTGGCGAAGGACATCGTACTCAAACGCCTGGCCCTGACAGGCGTGGTATGTGAGGACATTCGAGCCGAACTGATCGGCGTTAACGCCTTGCATGGAAGTCACCTGGGAGCGCGCGCCGAGGGCGAGCCCTGGGAAGTACGCCTCCGGGTGGCCGCGCGTTGCGTGGACAAAAACGATGCAATACGCGTCGGCAATGAGGTGGAAACCCTCTACACCAACGGCCCGTACGGCGGCGGCGGTGCGAGCAAGTCAGTCCGCCAGGTAGTCGCGGTGGCGTCTTTGTTTGTGCCGAGAGACCAGGTCAACCTGCACGTGCATCTGGAGGATCTGGCATGAACACCACCAAATTGCGGGACATCGCTCATACACGTACCGGTGACAAGGGTGACGTCTCCAATATCTCCATCGTTGCCTTTCGCATCGACGATTATCCACGTCTGGCTGAGCTGCTGACGGTGGAACGGGTCACTGAACACTTTGCCGAACTGCTGGATGCAAATGGACCACCCGTACGGCGCTACGAACTGCCACGTGTTGGTGCGCTCAACTTCGTCCTGCCCGGCATCCTGCGTGGCGGGGTCACGCGGTCACTGGCGCTCGATGCCCACGGCAAGGCTCTGGGGGCCGCACTGCTCGATCTGGCCCTGGAATGACGAGCGGCTTAGCGCGAGGCGGCACATCGGTCGCGCACCTAGCGGTGCACTTTGGCGCACCCTGCACGCATTGATGCAGCAAATCCGTACCCGCTGAAAAATTGGTTCACTCAACGGCGAACCAATCCCCTTGCCATGCCGCGGACCAACCCGGCGGACCTTTGAACATTGGCCCGCCAGGCTTGATCCGCGATAGTGGCTGGCCATCTTGCCCGGCAAAATTGACCGAACCAATTTTCATTGGCATCGCTCTTGCACCAGCCCTTATGCCTGGAACCCCTGCCTGCGGGCAGCTCAGGGCATCTTTTTTCGGTCTGGCGCGAGTACCACGATGCAAAGGTTCGACCCTGACATCCCCATCGACAACTCTTCGAAACTGGCGCTGGACGCGTTGCGCCAGATCGTTGCCCAGCATGCGGCCTTCCCCCAGCGGGCATTGCCTACCGAGCGGGATCTGGCGGCCGATTTCGGGGTCAGCCGACGCGCAGTTCGTCGCGCCCTGTCGGTGCTGGAAGCCGAAGGCCAGGTCTGGCGCCGGCAAGGTAAAGGGACATTTGTCGGACCGACGCCACCCAGTGCCGCCATGAGCTTCGCGCGGCTTTCCGGCCGGACCAATTTCACCGAGGTCATGGAAGCGCGCCTGCACCTGGAGCCAGCGCTTGCCTCACTGGCGGCGGTACGGGCCAATGGTGAACAGATGGCGATTCTGCGCCGCCTTGCCGAGCGCACCACTCGCCAGCAGGTCGCCGAGCAGACCGATGCCGAAGGCATCGAGCTGTGGGACAGCGCCCTGCACCGTGCCATTGCCGAAGCCGCGGGTAATCGGCTGATGCTGGACATCTTCGAAATGCTCGATGCGATTCGTCTGGACCCCGCCTGGCGAGACTTGCGTCACCGGGCGCGCAATGCCGACCGCCTCGACACTTACAGCCACGATCACGACGACATTGTCAGCGCCATTGAAAGCCGCGATCCGATCAAAGCCGCCACCGCCATGCGCGGCCATTTACGTGCGCTGCAACAGGCCCTGAACACAGTCATCAACCAAGACCTGGAGGCCAGCCTATGAGCGCCACTGCCCACCTCACAGAAAACGGCGACGGCACGGTGCTCAGCATCAGCGACCTGACCGTCCGCTTTGCCGGTGCGCCCGCCAATGTTGTCGACGGCGTGTCGTTTTCCGTCAAGCGCGGCAAGACCCTGGCCATCGTCGGCGAGTCCGGCTGCGGCAAGAGCGTGACCTCAATGGGCCTGATGGGCCTGTTGCCGACGACGGCCAAGGTAGACGCCAGCGACTCGCTGCTGATCGATGAAGCCTTGTTGGGCATGTCCGAAGAGCGCCTGCTGGACGTGCGCGGCAACCGCATGGCGATGATCTTCCAGGAGCCGATGACCTCCCTCAATCCGGTCTTCACCATCGGTGAGCAGATCGCTGAAAGCGTGATGCGTCATCAGGGCCTTTCAGACAAGGCTGCCCGCCAGCGGGCTCTGGACATGCTGGAAAAGGTCCGCGTGCCGGACGCTCGCCAGCGGCTGGACGCCTACCCACATGAACTCTCGGGTGGCATGCGGCAGCGGGCCATGATTGCCATGGCGCTGGCCAATGACCCGGCGCTGATCATCGCGGATGAACCGACGACTGCGCTGGACGTGACCATTCAAGCACAAATCCTCTCGCTGATCGCCAACCTGCAGACCGAGACCGGCACAGCGATGATTCTGATCACCCACGATCTGGGTGTAGTCGCCGAAGTCGCCGATGACGTCATGGTCATGTACGCCGGGCGTGTCGTGGAAAGCGGCCCGGTGAAAACCCTGTTCGACGATCCGCAGCATCCGTACACCATCGGCCTGATGGGCTCGATGCCCTCGATCGGCCCTCGTGAAGGTCGTTTGGCGACCATTAACGGCCGGGTGCCGACGCCGGCAGAAATGCCGGGCGGTTGCCGTTTCGCCGGGCGTTGCCCGTTCGTGATCCAGCGATGCCGAGACGAACGCCCGCCGCTGCTTGAGTTGTCTCCCGGACACTTCGCCGCGTGCATCCGTGCGCCTTTGGAACAGCATGTGGGAGTCAGTGCGTGAACCTTTCCAGACCAGACATCGCCGGGCGCGTCAGCCCCGACAGCAACGCGCAGAAACCCATTCTGGAAGGCATCGGCCTGAGCAAGCACTTTACCGTGCAAAGCGGCCTTTTGCAGCCGAAGAAGCCGCCGGTACAGGCTGTCAATGAGGTCAACCTGTCAGTCCGCAAGGGCGAGACGCTGGCATTGGTAGGCGAGTCCGGCTCGGGTAAATCCACCCTTGGCCGCTTGCTGCTCAACCTGCTGCAACCGACTGCGGGCGACGTGATTTACGAGGGCCGCAACCTGGCCAACCTGACGCCGGAAAAACTGCGTCAGGTACGCCGTGACTTACAGATCATCTTTCAGGACCCGTTCGCCTCGCTGAATCCACGCATGACCGTGGAATCCATCGTTGGCGAACCGATCTGGCTGCACAGCCAGGCCAGCCGTAGCGACCGTCAGGCTAAAGTCGCCGAGTTGTTGCGCACGGTAGGTCTGGCTCCGGAACACGGCGGTCGGCATCCCCATGAATTCTCCGGCGGTCAGCGCCAGCGCATCGGCATTGCCCGCGCCCTGGCTTCCGAGCCGCGCTTGATCCTCGGTGACGAGCCGGTCTCGGCGCTGGACGTTTCAGTGCAGGCGCAAGTGGTCAACCTGCTCGAAGACCTCAAGCATCAATTCGGCCTGACCCTGGTGATTGTTGCCCATGGCCTGGCCGTGATTCGCCATATGAGCGACCGCGTGGCGGTGATGTACCTGGGTGAAATCGTCGAACTGGCGCCGGTCGACGCGCTGTTCGAAAACCCTTTGCACCCTTATACCCAGGCGCTGATGGCCGCTGTGCCGGTCAGCCACCCTGACCTGCGCCAGCCGCGTCCGCTCCTCGGCGGCGATATGCCCAGCCCCAGCCGCCCGCCTTCGGGTTGCCGCTTTCATACCCGTTGCCCGCACGCCCGTGCGCTGTGCAAGGACGCTGCGCCGGTCATGGAAACAGTCGAGGCCGAACGCCAGGTCGCCTGCCACTTCTGGCGTGAAATCGCCAACGCAGGCAGCGCCACGCTGATCCTTCCGACACCCAGCGCTGCCTACACCCAGCGCCTGAATCTGTTCAAGCATCATCAATCCCTTGCAGTGGAGAGCCAGCCATGAAAATCGCACGCGTCGTGACAGGAACATTGTTATTGCTGGCCGCCAACGCTGCCTTTGCCGAATCGACGTTGCGCATCGGCATTCAGGACGATCCCGATGTGCTTGATCCGCATCGTTCGCGCACCTACTCCGGCCGCCTGGTCTACACCGCGCTGTGCGACAAACTGGTGGACGTCAACCCGGACCTGACCTACTCGCCGCAACTGGCCACCGCCTGGAACTGGAGCGAAGACGGTAAAACCCTGACCATGACGTTGCGCGAAGGCGTGACGTACCACGATGGCGAACCTTTTGATGCCGCCTCGGTGAAGTTCAACCTCGACCGCGCCCGCACCCTCCCCGACTCGCTGCGCAAAAGCGAGCTGGCCTCGGTGGACAGCGTCGAGGTGATAGACGCAAAAACCGTCGCCATCAAGCTCAAGCAGGCCGATGCCACGCTGGTTTCACAGCTGTCTGACCGCGCCGGAATGATGCTCGCGCCGAAAGCTGCGCAAGGCGAATTCGCCGCCAACCCGGTCTGCTCCGGCCCTTACAAATTCGTGCAGCGCGTGCAGCAGGATCGAATCGTGCTGGAGCGTTTTGACAAGTACTGGAATAAACAGGCTTATCACTTCGACAAAGTGGTGTTCCTGCCGATTCCGGATACATCGGTGCGCCTGGCCAACCTGCGCTCCGGCGACCTGGACATCATCGAGCGTGTTGCACCAACCGATGTGAAAACGGTCAAGGGTGACAGCAAGCTGGCGATCTACAACACACCCGGCCTGGGCTACATGCAACTGATGTTCAACATCGGCAACGGTGAAAAAGCCAACTCGCCGATGGGTAAGGACAAGCGCGTACGCAAAGCCTTTGAGCTGTCCATCGACCGCGATGCTATCAACCAGGTGGTGTTCGAGGGTCTGTACGCGCCAAGCGCTCAGCCGTTCCCGAAAAACAGCCCGTATTACGACAAGGACCTGCCGATCCCGGCTCGCGATATCGAGAAAAGCAAGGCGCTGCTGGCTCAGGCCGGTGTGAAGCTACCATTGGCGGTGGACCTGAAAGTGGCCAACAACCCCATCGCACAGCAGGTCGGGCAGATCATTCAGGCCATGGCTGAAGAAGCAGGCTTCAAGGTCAACCTGATTGCCACTGAATACGCGACGATGCTCAGCGAACAGGCGAGCGGCAACTTCCAGATCGGCATGAGCGCCTGGTCAGGCCGCCCCGATCCGGACGGCGATATCCATCAGTTCGTGACCTGCAAAGGCGGCCAGAACGACGGTAAATACTGTAACGCCAGGCTCGACGAACTGCTCAACAAGGCGCGCACCGTGAACGACGTTGCACAACGCCAGGCGCTGTACAACGAAGCGCTGCGTTTGTTGACCGATGAAGTACCGACCGTCTACCTGTATTTCGACCCGCGAATCATTGCCATGCGTAACAACGTGACCGGTTTCGTCCCTAACCCGGACGGTCTGATTCGTCTGAACAATGTCGCGTTCAAGCCATGACTGACGGGCGCACCTGCGAGGTTCCGGTATGCTGATGTTCATCCTGCGACGCCTGCTCAGCTCGATACCGACGCTGATTCTGGTTTCGCTGTTCGTCTTCACCCTGCAGAAGCTGCTGCCGGGTGACCCGGTGCTGGCCATGGCCGGGGAAGAACGCGATCCAGCGGTCATGGAATACCTGCGCGACAAATACCGGCTCGATGACCCGATCCCGTTGCAGTACCTCAACTGGGTCGGCAACGTGCTGACCGGCGACCTGGGAACATCGCTGCGCACCGAGCAACCGGTGACCACGCTGCTGGCGTCGAAACTGCCGGTGACTATCGAACTGGCCGTGCTGGCCCTGCTGATTGCGCTGTTTATCGGCATTCCCACCGGAATCATTTCGGCGGTGCGCAAAGGCACTGCGGTGGATTACGGGGCCAACGTGGTGGCGCTGTCGGGGATTTCCATCCCGCACTTCTGGCTGGGCATTCTGCTGATCATGATCTTTGCAGTGAAACTGCAGTGGCTACCCGCCTCCGGCTTTGTGCCGATGGGTGAGGACTTCGGGCAAAACCTGAAGACCCTGATCCTGCCAGCGTTCGTACTGGGTGCCGGGCTTTCCGGGATTCTCATGCGCCACACCCGCAGCGCCATGCTGGAAGTCCTGCGTGCTGACTACGTCCGCACCGCACGGGCCAAGGGATTGTTCCCGCGCACGGTGATTCTCAAGCATGCGTTGCGCAACGCATTGATGCCGATCATCACCCTCACGACACTGCTGTTCGGTGAGTTGCTCGGCGGTGCGGTGTTGACCGAGCAGGTATTCAGCATTCCGGGGTTCGGCAAGATGATTGTCGACGCCGTATTCAACCGTGACTACGCCGTGGTGCAAGGCGTGGTGTTATGTGTCGCGATTGGCTTCCTGATGTTGAACTTGCTGGCAGACGTGCTTTATCGCCTGATCAACCCACGCCTGAGGACTGCCTGATGACCGCTATCGCCAGCCTGTCGCACAGCGCGATCCTGCCCCGCAGTCGCTCGCCTTTTCTGAAAAAATTCCTGGCCAACAAAGGCGCAGTGATTGGCGCGGCAGTGTTGTTGCTGTTTGTCCTGGCCGCCGTTCTGGCGCCCTGGATTGCGCCTCATGACCCGCTCAAAGCCAACTTCCTCGCGGTACGCAAGGCACCTTCATTGATCTACTGGATGGGCACCGACGAACTGGGGCGCGATTTATTCTCGCGTTTGCTGTATGGCGCACGCAGTTCGCTGCTGGCCGGTGGTGTTTCGGTGGCCATCGCCATGGTCATCGGCGTGCCGCTGGGCCTGCTGGCTGGGTACTTCGGTGGCAAGCTGGACATGATCATCTCGCAGGTCATGGAAGCGCTGTTGTCCTGTCCGTTTCTGGTGCTGGCCATCGCTTTGGGCGCCTTTCTCGGCCCCAGCCTGACCAACGCGATGATCGCCATCGGCCTGTCCGCGATGCCGATCTTTGCCCGCCTGACCCGTGGCCAGGTGCTGTCGATCAAACACGAGGATTACCTCGAAGGTGCCCGCGCCATCGGTCTGCCGGATCGCTGGATCATCCTGCGTTACGTGCTGCCCAACGTGATGTCGCCGCTGGTGGTACAGGCCACATTGACCATCGCCTCGGCGATTCTGGCCGAAGCCAGCCTGTCGTTTCTCGGCCTGGGCCAGCAACCGCCGTCGCCGTCCTGGGGCTCGATGCTCAATACTGCGAAAAATTTCATGGAGCAGGCTCCGTGGATGTCGATTGCGCCAGGTGTGGCGATCTACATCACGGTCCTGTGTTTCAACCTGCTGGGTGACGGCCTGCGCGATGCGCTGGACCCCAAGGGCTAAACCTTTCGTCTTCTGCCAAAGAGAAACGCTTATGTTCGATGATCTGGATTACAACCAACCGTACGCGTCGGCCCGCTCGCCGGTGATGGGCAACAATATGGTCGCCTGCTCTCAACCATTGGCCGCTCAGGCCGGGCTGGACATGCTGCGCCGTGGCGGCAATGCGGTCGACGCCGCCATCGCCGCGGCCATGGTGCTGACTGTGGTAGAGCCCACCGGCTGCGGCATCGGCAGCGATGCCTTTGCCATCGTCTGGGACGGCAGCAAGCTGCAAGGCTTGAACGCTTCCGGCCGCGCGCCACAGGCCTGGACACCGGAATACTTCGAAGGCCAGAGCCAGATGCCGCAACGCGGCTGGCCTGCGGTCAGCGTGCCGGGTGCAGTGTCGGCCTGGGTGGAGCTTTCGGCACGCTACGGCAAACTGCCCTTCGCGACCCTGGCCGAACCGGCGATCGGCTACGCCCGCGATGGCTATCAGGTCACACCGATTATCGCCGAGCTGTGGAAACGCGGCGCGCATCTGCTCAAGGACCAACCGGGCTTTGCCGAGTGTTTCATGCCGGATGGCAAGGCCCCCATGGCCGGAGAGAAAATCCGGCTCAAGGACCATGCCCGCACGCTGGAACTGATCGCGCAGACCAAAGGCGAAGCGTTCTATCGCGGCGAACTGGCGCAAACAATCATCGCCCATGCCAACGCCAATGGCAGCGTGATGAGTCTCGACGACCTGGCGACGCACACTGTGGACTGGATCGACACCCTGTCAGTGCCATACGCAGGCGCTGTGGTGCATGAACTGCCGCCCAATGGCCAGGGCATTGCCACCCTTGCCGGCCTGACCATGCTCGAAGCACTGGGCGTCGGTAAACACCCGGTGGACAGCCTCGAGACGGTTCATCCGGTGCTGGAAGCAATGAAACTGGCCCTGGCCGACCTCGACGAACATGTCGCCGACAGCGAGCACATGCGCGTGCCCTCAGCCGATTTGCTGGGCCAGGCTTACCTGACGGAACGCGCACGGCTGATCACCGATCAGGCCGCCAATCCCGGGCACGGCTCGCCAAAACCGGGTGGCACGGTGTACCTGTCGGCAGCGGATGAAAGCGGCATGATGATCTCGTTCATCCAGTCCAACTATATGGGCTTCGGTTCGGGTGTGGTGGTACCCGGTACGGGCATCAGCATGCAGAACCGCGGCGCGGGCTTCTCGCTGGACCCGCAGCACGTCAATTACGTCGCGCCGCGCAAACGCCCGTTCCACACCATCATCCCCGGTTTTGTCATGAATGCCGACGGCACGCCGCTGATGTCCTTCGGTTTGATGGGCGGCCCGATGCAGGCGCAGGGTCACTTGCAGATGATGATGCGCATCCTGCGCTACAAACAGAACCCGCAAGCCGCTGCCGACGCACCGCGCTGGAGGATCGAATCCGGCCTGAAAGTCGCCGTGGAGCGTGCGTTTGACCCCGAGGTGGTGAAAGCACTGCGCGCCAAGGGTCACGACATCGATGTCGAAGAGCCGAGCGGCGTGTTTGCCTTCGGCGGTGCGCAGATTATCCAGCGCACCGCGCATGGATACGTGGGCGGGACCGATCCGAGGAAGGACGGAACGGTCGCAGCGTATTGAGCGACCGCGATATCCGCTACTGACAAGCCATCGAGCAGACGGCCCTGGTCGGGAAACAGTTGCTCGATGCGCTTGGTAATCCGCGCAACTAAGGGTTACACCTTGCCGTCGACCAAGGGTCTTGCGGCTCGCCGGTAGCCCAGCAGCGCGTCCAGGACGATAAAGCCCAGCAGACTCACGCCCAATACGGGCAGGGCAAAGCCAGTCAACACTGCGACCAGGATCAACGCCCATTGCGCGCCCGGATTCAATGAGCGCCAGAGACTCAAGAGCGTTGCCTGCTGATTGCGTGGTTGAGAAAGCGTTGGACGACGTCGCCACCACATCACATAACCCATGACGACCATGGCCGCCAGGCCACTGGCGAACACCACCAGCACCAATTGATTGGCCAGACCGAACAACACGCCCATGTGCGCATCAATGCCCCAGCGGGTCAGCTTGGCGGGCAGCGAATAGTCTGCAAACCTGACGTGATCGACCACTTCCAGTGTTTGCGGGTTGATCGACACGGCATCCACTTGCGTCGGCCAACTGCGATCTATCTCGCTGACCACCCACGCCTTGTCGCTGCTCGCGGATGGCCTGATCTCAACTTTGGCTGCATCGATATGCTCGGCACGCGCGCTGGCCAGAACGCTGTCAAACAAGGCAGGGTCCAACACGGATGCCTGTGTCGTCGGCGCCATGTGCATATGGTGCTCGGCGTGCTCGTCCATGGGCATAGACATTGGCATCGCCGCCGACTTGCCCAGTGCGGTGGCCACACTGGGCGTTGACCAGCCATAGTAGACACGCAGTACGCCAATGTTATCGCCAGCGTACTGTGACCACGTCAAACCGGTGGCCGAGAAGAACAGCAGCCCCAGCAACAGCCATACGCCCGTGGTTGCATGCCAGCGGCGCATGTTGCCGCGTTCACGACTCTGCCGACGACGGCGAACCGTCCACAGCACCAGACCGCCGAGCGCAGCCACCCACAGCCATGAGGCGGCCAGCTCGCTGTAGATCCTGCCGACATCGCCCAGTAGAAGGCCCCGATGAAACTGATCGATCCAGGTGCGTAGGGGTAGTACGCCACTGGTACCGTAGACCTTCATGTCGCCGCGAATTTCGCCACTCACCGGGTCCACGAACAGCGCTCGATGCTCTGATGGGCCAAAGCCCGGATCGCTGAACATGACCCGAGTGGTATCCCCTTCCCGGGGTGCCGGGCGCACTGCGGCAACGCTCAGGCCTGGACCTGCCGATGCCTGCGCGCGCTGGATCTGCGCCTGCAAGCTCATGGCAGGACCACGGCTGTCTGTGTGCAGCGCACGCGCATAGAGCGAATCTTCGATCTGCGGGGTCAGCGCATAGACGATGCCACTCAAGGCCGCGACCAGCATGAACGGACCGACGAATACGCCGATGTAAAAATGGAGCCTTTTCAGAAAGGCGACAAACGCCCCGGAAGGCCGTAGCTCCGGGCTTGAACAGGATGCAGACATAAGGACTCACCAACGTATAAACGCGCCCCGCCGGAATGACCTTCCGGCAGGCTGTAAAGACAATATCGGTTGTTCGTGCGAGCGATAATCACACGTCCACGATGGGCGCTACGGGGCCTGTGGATTGAGTCGCGGGAGGGAGTACCTTGGCAGGTTGCCGAGCCAGAGGTCGGGCAACACGAAACGAGAACGGCGGATAGGGGTCAGCCAGCCCAGCGCCACGAAGAAAATCATCGCCAGCGTCAGCGTGCCGGCAAACGAACAGTCTCCCGACTGCGCCTTCATGCCGCCTGACATGTCCGTCTTTTTGGACGAGCCGTCCATGGACATGTGCATCGTGTGATGCCCACCGTGCATATCCGACATCCCATGGTCTGCATCGGAGACCGACGCCACTGCAGTGCCTGCAAAGGCGGCCATCATCTGGCCGTGACCGATGCTGCACGCAAGACCATTGAACAGGACAACTGCGTACAGTATCCAGGCAATGGGCGAGCAATGGGTTCGGAAGAAGTTCATGGCGGCTAATTTAACATCTCCAGCCGGAACTAGACAGAATGGGGTGTACAGATCGGCAGCCTTCGCAGGAGCGATAATCGCGGTGAAGCGGGTTATACGAGCCCGCCATGTGCTGGTGGACGCCAGGGCGCACCGCGTGGTTTCTTGCTTCGCTGCATCGAATGAACCTGGCAATTGCAGTCGAGCAGACAGTCGTTTTTAAATCCGTCGTTAAATACTTCGCCTGTACCCGCCACCTACAGGATCGTGCCAATGGACATAAGAGAACATGAAGTAAACCTTGAACACCTTGCAACAACCAGCACGCGTGCACTGAACCGTCTCGAACTTATAACGCCCACAATCACACCTCGATGATGACCCGTACCAACCTGGCCCTTATACACGTACTTTTCCATACCACACTGCCCGACTCTATCGCTTGGTTATATATATCACTTGATGGCGACACTGTTTTCTACACCCGAGCGAATTCCTCTTGACCCGGGTTTATCCGGACGCGCAGTCTGCTTTTCAAAAAACCGAGAAAAAAGCTGCCTCCCCCCCAATGAAACCGGGCCAATAGCAACCTGTTCGATTCAGGTTCGACCCTGTTAAAAAACGCGAAACCCATTTCGCGGTCATGAAACCTTCATTAAAAAATCCTGCAACTGCAACACACTTCATCCGCTTTAACTTTCCATGATTATCATGAACAAGCTGAACTAAAGCTGTCTGTTCATGACGAGCTCGATGAAACCTGAACGCCAGATTAATAATTCTACATGGACGCATAACGACATTGTCGGCCGTTTGAGTTTCCCCCTACTCTATGCTTCGAAAGCCTGCCAGGCGATACAAAAAAGCAACGGCATCTGGACATTATTTTTACAATTGAACGCCTAAGTTCACGGCACTCACGCACCCTGTATTTGCGCACTCGTCGTGTGACTTTTTTATGTTCGGCCCTGCTGCGTCAATCGGAGAGTCTCTGTAAATGAGTCAAACTTTTCTTGCCTTTTCACGGCCGTCCATTGGCGATGAAGAAATTGCTGCGGTAACGCGCGTGCTGCGTTCCGGATGGATCACCACCGGCCCGGAATGTCAGAAGCTGGAGGAAGAGTTCGCCGAACGGGTCGGCGCGCAACATGCAGTTGCACTGTCTTCGGCCACCGGAGCGATGCACATTGCGCTGCTGGCGCTGGGTGTAGGGCCTGGCGATGAAGTGATTACACCATCGCAAACCTGGGTGTCGACAGCCAACATGATCTGCCTGCTGGGGGCCACTCCGGTGTTTGTCGATGTTGACCGTGACACCCTGATGACCAGCGCCGCGCTGATAGAGCAAGCCATCACCCCCCGGACCAAAGCGATCGTGCCGGTGCATTACGCAGGCGCCGCATTCGATCTCGATCCGCTGTATGCGCTCGCCGAACGGCACGGCATCACCGTGATCGAGGATGCTGCACATGCCGTTGGCACCGGTTACAGGGGACGTCCGGTCGGCCAGCAAGGCACTGCGATCTTCTCTTTTCACGCAATCAAGAACATGACCTGTGCCGAAGGCGCGATGCTGGTCACCGACAATGCAAGGCTGGCTGATCGGGTGCGTCAGCTTAAATTCCATGGTCTGGGTGTCGATGCCTACGACCGCCTGACCCTGGGTCGCAAGCCTCAGGCCGAGGTCATGGAGCCTGGCTTCAAATACAACCTGGCCGACATCAATGCGAGCATTGCGCGGGTGCAGTTGCAGCGCCTTGACGCCATCAATGCACAGCGCCAGACACTCGCCAGCCATTACCTCGATCGACTGGCCAACAGCCCCGTTCTGCCTCTCGCCCTGCCCCGGCATGCCCATCAACATGCCTGGCACCTGTTCATTCTGCGCATCGACCCCGAGCGCTGCGGGCTGAATCGCGACGCCTTCATGAAGGCCTTGCAAGCGCAGAACATCGGCACCGGCATCCACTTCATCGCGACTCACCTGCACAGCTATTACCGCAAGCGTTTCCCGAACGTCCGTCTGCCGGACACTGAATGGAATTCATCAAGGCTGTGCTCCATCCCCCTGTTCCCCGACATGACCCTCGATGATGTCGAGCGGGTGGTCGGTGCCATTGAATCGACCGTGGAATCCAGCCATTGAAACCGTATCCCATCAAGTTCGTGTCGATCGTCATCCCGGTCTACAACGAACAACAAAGCCTGCCAGAGTTGTTGCGCCGTACTGAAGCGGCCTGCGAACAGCTCAACCACCGATTCGAAATCGTGCTGGTCGACGATGGCAGCCGCGACGACTCGACAGACATCCTCCAGCGGGCTGCCGGGCGCGCCGACAGCCCGTTCGTCGCGGTGATCCTGAATCGAAACTACGGTCAGCACGCCGCCATTATGGCCGGATTCGAGCAGTGCCAGGGCGACGTGGTCATCACCCTCGATGCCGATCTGCAGAATCCTCCCGAGGAAATCCCTCGCCTGGTGAAGCTCGCTGAACAAGGGTACGACGTAGTCGGCACGGTGCGCAGCAATCGTCAGGACTCCGCCTGGCGACGCTGGCCATCGAAACTCATCAACCTGGCCGTGCAGCGTTCCACCGGCGTGGCCATGAACGATTACGGCTGCATGCTGCGCGCATACCGACGCACGATTGTCGATGCCATGCTCGCCTGCCGGGAGCGCAGCACGTTCATTCCTATTCTGGCGAACAGCTTCGCGCGACACACCACCGAGGTGCTGGTCGACCACGCCGAACGCGAGCACGGCGACTCCAAATACAGCCCGATGCGCCTGATCAACCTCATGTTCGACCTGATCACCTGCATGACCACCACGCCCCTGCGCCTGCTCAGCATCATCGGTTTCAGCATGGCGTTGCTCGGTGTCTTGTTCGCGGCGCTGCTGATCGTTCTGCGCCTGATCTTCGGCGCGTCATGGGCCGGGGACGGCATGTTCGTCCTGTTTGCCGTGTTGTTCGTGTTCACCGGAGGGCAGTTCATCGGTATGGGACTGCTGGGTGAGTACCTGGGCCGGATGTACAGCGACGTGCGTGCGCGTCCGCGCTTCTTCATCGAGAAAGTCGTGCGCAGCTCGTCCCGAGTGGCCACCGACAGCGTTGATTCCCCTGTAACTCCCTATATGAACAAGGTCGCGCCATGAGCATTAAAGCTGTCGTTTTCGCGTATCACGATATTGGCTGTGTCGGTCTGCAAGCGTTGCTGGATGCAGGCTATGAGATTGCCGCAGTGTTCACCCATGCCGACGACCCCAGGGAAAAAACCTTTTTTGGTTCTGTGGCCCAGATGTGCGCCCGGCACGGCATTACGGTGCATGCCCCCGAGGACCCGAATCACCCGCTGTGGGTGGAGCGCATCGGCAAACTGGCCCCGGACTTCATTTTCTCCTTTTACTATCGCCAGCTCCTCGGCGATTCGTTGCTGGCCTGCGCGAAAAAGGCCGCGCTGAACCTGCACGGCTCGCTGCTCCCGCGTTATCGCGGCCGCGCGCCGGCCAACTGGGTGCTGGTCAACGGCGAAAGTGAAACCGGCGTGACCCTGCATCAGATGGTCAAACGCGCGGATGCCGGGCCGATAGTCGCCCAGCAGCGGGTTTCGATCAGTGCCACCGATACCGCCTTGACGCTGCATGGCAAATTGCGTGATGCCGCCGCTGACCTGCTTTGCGAAACACTGCCCCTGCTGGCGGCAGAAGGGCAACTGCCAGCTACGCCTCAGGATGAATCCCGTGCAACGTATTTCGGTCGGCGTACCCCGGCTGACGGTTTGATCGACTGGTCGCTGCCAGCCACCCAGCTCTACAACCTGATCCGCGCAGTCACGCAGCCCTACCCTGGCGCATTCTGCCCGGTAGGCGAGAACAAGTTGATTGTCTGGGCTGCCAATGCCGAGGCAGGCAATAACGCCGAAGCACCCGGCACGGTCATCAGCCACGACCCGTTACGTATTGCCTGTGGCGAGGGTTCGCTGGTCATCACCGCAGGGCAGCGCGGCGACAGCGGCTTGTACCTCAGTGGTGCACAACTGGCGCGCGAATTCGGGCTTGTAGCAGGCTCGCAACTGCTCGATAAGGCACAGCGCCGGTCGATCCGTCGTACCCGTGTGCTGATCCTCGGCGTCAACGGTTTCATCGGCAACCACCTGTCCGAGCGTCTGCTGCAGGATGACCGTTACGAAATCTACGGCATGGATATCGGCTCGGACGCCATCGAGCGCCTGCGCGCCAAGCCGAACTTTCATTTCATCGAAGGTGACATCAGCATCCACACCGAGTGGATCGAATACCACATCAAGAAATGCGACGTTGTGCTGCCACTGGTGGCCATCGCCACGCCGATTGAATACACGCGCAATCCACTGCGGGTTTTCGAGCTGGATTTCGAAGAGAACCTGAAGATCGTCCGCTACTGCGTGAAGTACAACAAGCGCGTGATTTTTCCGTCCACCTCCGAAGTCTATGGCATGTGCCAGGACGCAAACTTCAACGAAGACACTTCCAACCTGATCGTTGGCCCGATCAACAAGCAGCGCTGGATCTACTCGGTGTCCAAGCAGCTACTGGACCGGGTGATCTGGGCCTATGGCCAGAAAGGCCTGCAATTCACCCTGTTTCGTCCGTTCAACTGGATGGGACCGCGTCTGGACCGCCTGGATTCGGCGCGCATCGGCAGCTCGCGGGCCATCACTCAGTTGATCCTGCACCTGGTCGAAGGCACGCCCATTCGCCTGGTGGACGGCGGCGCCCAGAAGCGCTGCTTCACGGATGTCGTCGACGGCATCGAGGCGCTGGCGCGGATCATCGAAAACCGCGATGAGCGCTGTAACGGACAAATCATCAACATCGGCAACCCCGATAACGAAGCCAGCATCCGTCAGTTGGGTGAAGAGTTGCTTCGCCAGTTCGAAGCCCATCCGTTGCGCGGCCATTTTCCGCCTTTCGCGGGCTTCCGCGAAGTCGAAAGCCAGTCCTTCTATGGCAAGGGCTATCAGGACGTCAGCCACCGCACGCCGAGCATCGACAACGCTAAAAAGCTTATTGGCTGGACACCGGGTATCGAGCTGAGCGAAACCATCGGCAAAACCCTGGATTTCTTCCTGCGCGAAGCCATGGCTGAAAAAGCGGACCAGTGCTGATGCAGGCAGGCCTGAGAATCGATGTCGACACTTACCGAGGCACCCGTGAGGGCGTGCCAAGGCTGCTGGACATACTCAACGAAGCGCAGGTCAAGGCGACCTTCTTTTTCAGTGTCGGCCCCGACAACATGGGACGCCACCTGTGGCGCCTGGTAAGGCCCACGTTCTTCTGGAAGATGCTGCGTTCCAGGGCGGCGAGCCTGTATGGCTGGGATATTCTGCTGGCCGGTACCGCATGGCCGGGCAAACCGATTGGCCGGGACCTTGGCCCACTGATGCGCCGCGCGCTGGATGCAGGCCACGAAATAGGCCTGCATGCGTGGGATCACCATGGCTGGCAAGCGAATGCCGGACACTGGAGCGACCGACAGTTGACCGCCCAGATACACCGTGGGGTCGATTGCCTGAGCGACATCCTCGGCCAGCCGGTGGTGTGCTCTGCGGCAGCAGGCTGGCGCGCCGACCAGCGCGTCGTGCAGGCCAAAGAAGCGTTTGGCTTTCGTTACAACAGTGATTGCCGTGGCGTCAGTCTGTTTCGCCCGTTGCTGGCGGATGGAAGTGTCGGTACCGCTCAGGTTCCGGTGGACTTGCCGACCTTCGATGAAGTCGTCGGTCCGCACCTGCAGCCGGATGCGTTCAACGACTACATTCTCGGCCGTTTTGCCGCACGCAGACTCAATGTCTACACCCTCCACGCCGAAGTGGAAGGAATCATCATGGCCGACGGTTTCAGGCAGCTGTTAAAGCGCGCCAATACCCAGGGCATCCACTTCGCACCGTTGGGCGATCTGCTGCCAGGTGCCATTGAACGGCTGCCTTCCGGGCATATCGTTCGCGGTCACCTGCCCGGCCGCGATGGCTGGCTGGGGGTGCAGCAGTGATGCATGTCAGGCACCGTCATCTTGCGCTGCTGTTATTGGCGTTCGTACTGGCTTATCTGCTGCCCCTGGGCTTTCACGGCCTGTGGATTCCCGATGAAACCCGCTATGCGCAGATCAGCCAGGAAATGCTCCACAGTGGCAACTGGGTCGTCCCGCACTTCATGGGATTGCGTTACTTCGAAAAACCGGTTGCCGGTTACTGGCTGATTGCACTGGGGCAGCAGGTTTTTGGCGAAAACCTGTTCGGCGTGCGCATTGTGTCGGCACTGGCCAGCGGCTTGAGCGTGCTGTTGGCCTATTTGCTGGCCGGCAAGATCTGGAACGACCCGCGCAAGCAGTTCGCCAGCGCCTTGCTGTTCATGAGCTTCGGCTTTGTCGCGGGCCAGGCCGGTTACGCCAATCTCGATCCGCAATTCACCTTCTGGACCAACGTGACACTGCTGGCATTCTGGTACGCCGTGCACAGCGTCGGTCGAGCGCGTCTGGCGGCATGGGCGGTAGTCGGCGTGGCCTGCGGGATGGGGTTCATGACCAAGGGCTTTCTCGCCTGGGCACTGCCCGTCATCATCGCCCTGCCTTACATGCTGTGCCAGCGGCGCCTGGCCGAGCTGCTCAGATTCGGTCCGCTCGCGGTACTGATTGCGGTCGCCGTCTGCCTGCCGTGGGCGCTGGCGATCCACCAGCAAGCGCCCGACTACTGGCGTTACTTCTTCTGGCACGAGCATATTCACCGCTTTGCCGGGGACAATGCGCAGCATGCCCAGCCCTGGTGGTTCTATGTGCCCCTGCTCGTGGCGGCCTGTGTGCCGTGGGCACTGCTGCTGCCGGCAACACTGAAGCAGGCATGGCAACAAAAAAGCCGCCCTGACATTGCCTTTTTGCTGCTGTGGCTGCTGCTGCCGCTGGCGTTTTTGAGCCTGAGCAAAGGCAAACTGCCGACCTACATACTGCCGTGCCTGCTGCCGTTGGCACTGCTGATGGCCAATGCTCTGGTCGACCGCCTTGATAAAGGTCACAGCACTGCGTTGCGCGCGAATGGATTAGTCAACGCGACCGTCAGCTTTGTCGGGCTTGTGGCGTTGATCTACCTGCAACTCAAGCAGCCCGTCTACGAAAACGAACCGATGCATCTGTCACTGGCGGTCATCGTGCTTCTCGGATGGACATTTGCCAACGCGCTGCAAGGCTTGCGTCCACTGACGTTCTGGACCATGCCGGCGCTGGGCAGTTGGCTGCTGATCGCATTGCTACCCGCTGCACTGCCAAACGATGTGATCAATAACAAGACTCCCGACCCGTTCGTGGTCAGGCACCAGGTCGAACTGGCGGACTGCACGCATCTGCTGAGCAACGATCTGGGCGCGGCCTCGGCACTGGCGTGGCGCCTGAAACGGCCTGATGTTGCGCTGTTCAACACCTGGGGCGAGCTGGAATACGGGCTGGGCTATCCCGATGTGCAGGGTCGCGAAGTCCGCCTGCAGGACATCGATGCCTGGATGAAGAACGCCCGCAGCCAAGGCCGGGTCGGCGTCATCATGCGCGGCAAGAGCGATGAGGAGCTGAAAGAGCTCGAAAGTCTTCCCAAGGATGGTCAGCGCTATGACGAAGGCAACCTGACCATCCTCATTTACGAGAAATCGGCATCGTGACCTGGCTGATGCTGGCGTGTGCATGCCTGCTGACCTGTCTGGGCCAGATCGCGCAGAAGTACGCAGTACAAGACTGGCGTGGCGCATTTCCCGGCGCGTTTACAGCGCTGCGTTCGATATGGCTGTGGCTGGCGGTGGCCTGCCTTGGAGCGGGCCTGCTTATATGGCTGATGGTGTTGCAACGCCTGGACGTTGGCATCGCCTATCCGATGCTGGGTCTTAATTTCGTGTTGATCACTCTGGCAGGTCGCTATCTGTTCGATGAGCCGGTTGACGCACAGCACTGGCTGGGTATTGCGCTGATTCTTGTCGGGGTATTTCAGCTGGGGCGTCAGGCGTGACGCGCTGCCGGGCAACCCTGTGCGCCATGGCCAGTGTGGCACTGGTCAGCGCAGCGCAACTGGGCATGCGTTGGAGCATGAGCCGCCTGCCCTCGCCCGCTCAATGGCTCGAACTGCACAATCCGACGCAGCTCGATCTCCGTGCACTGATGGTCGTTTGCGCCTCGATCACCGCTTATGCGCTCTCCATGTTTTTCTGGCTACTGGCCCTGCGGGGCTTGCCCCTGAGCCGTGCCTATTCGCTGCTCAGTATCAGCTACGCGCTGGTTTATATGCTCGCCGCAGCGCTGCCGTTTTTCCACGAGACGTTCACGGTATCGAAAACTGTGGGTGTCACCCTGATCGTGGCAGGTGTCTTGACCATCAACCTCCGGCGCATGTGCGACCCATCACCTCAGGATCTTTCCCATGAAAATCAGCGTTTTCGGTAGCGGATATGTCGGCCTGGTACAAGCGACCGTGCTCGCCGAAGTCGGCCACGATGTGGTCTGCATGGACATTGATCAGGCCAAGATCGATCAGTTGCGCCTGGGCCAGGTGCATATCTACGAGCCTGGCCTGGCCAACCTGGTGCGTGAAAATCTGGATCAGCAGCGTCTGAACTTCACTACCGACGGGCAACTGGCGGTGGAGCATGCCGAGGTCCTGTTCATCGCGGTCGGCACGCCCTCCCGAGACGATGGTTCAGCTGACCTGAGCGGCTTTTTCGCGGTGGGCGAAGCCATCGCCCGGCATCGACGCGAACCACTGATCATCGTCGAGAAATCCACCGTACCGGTCGGCAGTGGCGACGCCTTGCGCAGCCACATCGACAAGGCGCTGCGTCAGGCGGGCCGGCTGTTGCAGTTCGATATCGTCTCCAACCCGGAATTTCTCAAGGAGGGCTCGGCGGTCAACGATTGCCGGCGCCCGGACCGTATCGTCATCGGCTGCGAAAATGAAGCGGTGCGCAACGTCATGCGCGAGCTGTATGCGCCGTTCAACCGCAATCATGAGCGGATCATGTTCATGGACCTGCGCAGCGCCGAACTGACCAAGTACGCCGCCAACTGCATGCTGGCGACCAAAATCAGCTTTATCAACCAGATCGCCGAGCTGGCAGAACATCTGGGCGCAGACGTCGAGTCCGTGCGGCTGGGCATCGGTGCCGACTCACGTATTGGTTACGACTTCATCTACCCCGGTTGCGGCTATGGCGGCTCATGCTTCGGCAAGGACATCCGTGCGTTGATACACAGCGCCAGAGAGGCGCATTGCTCCAACGACCTGCTGTCGGTGGTCGAGGCCATCAACGAACGACAGAAGAACAAACTGTTCGAGCGGGTCAACGCGTTCTATCAGGGCGACCTGCGCGGCAAGACCTTTGCCCTGTGGGGCCTGGCATTCAAGCCCAACACCGACGACATGCGCGATGCCCCCAGCCGCGTGCTCATGGAAGCGCTGTGGGACGCGGGGGCCAGCGTGCGCGCGTTCGACCCCGAAGCCATGCAGGAAACCCAGCGCCTCTATGGTCATCGCAAGGATCTGATTCTCATGGGGACGCCAGAATCAGCGCTCAACGAGGCTGATGCATTGATCGTCTGCACCGAATGGCAGCAGTTCAAAGCTCCGGATTTCGAGTTGATCCAGCAGCGCCTGAACGCCCCGGTCATCTTCGACGGACGCAATCTTTATGACACCGAACGACTGGCAAAACGCGGCTTTCACTACTTCCCCATCGGTCGTGGTGAATCGTGCGATCTGCCGATCCCGCAGAAGCAGTGGATACCGCATGATCAAGTGGCGAGCAGTCAGGCCGTATAACAAACCTGCGACGCTCGCCGTGCAGAGTGGCTGTCAGTGACTGACAGCCACTGCCAGCGGTGCCTGACTGACGAAATAGTAGATACGATCCCCGACCTTTACGCTGTCAACAATCCGCAGAGGCGGTTCGGGTGGCTGCATGCTTTCCATCACAGCGACATTGCCGTCAGCGCTGGTAAGAAAACCAGTCAATTCAGCGTTGCTAGCGAGTGTTTTCAGCAGGCTCTGACTATAGAACACGCTGGCCCCCGCCAGCCGTTCGCTGGGCTGGAATAAGGCAACCTGCCGTCCCTGCACCTGCAGGTTATGGACTTTGTCGGTCAATGGCAGAAATGACAACTGCCTGTCGGCGTATGGCGCGAGCCATAGGGCTGCACTTAGATAGCTCGCTACAACCAGCACAACGCCTGCGGCCATGAGCGCCTTTCCATTTCTCATGATAGACGCCGCAAAAAATGAGCGCCCCGACCGAGCCTGCAATCGCTCACCCAGAACAAAAGCATATTCCGCAGCAATCACTGCCGCCGCAGGTGCCAGCGACATCAGATAAACCATGCGTTTACTGGAGGCCAGCGACAACAACAGGAACTGCGCGCCCAGCCACAGGGCGAAGAACAGCAGATAACGATTGGCCATTAACTGCTTTCGAAAATGCCACAGCCCCAGATAAACCAGGATATTCCACGGCAAGAATGCCTCAGGCAGTTTTGTCAGGTAATAATAGGCAGGTTCGTAATGACCCGCCTCTTCGAACGAACCACTGAAGCGTCCAACGCTGTTGGTCCACAGCACGTCCTTCACTGATTGCGTGCCACCCTGTCCGTACAGGAAACACAGCCACACGAGCAGCGGAATCAGGGCCACAAGGGTGAGCATTGCCGGGCGCAACCAGTGAGCAATAACAATGCGTTTGTTCTGCACTGACTCGCAAACAAGCCAGGCGAAAATCACCACGCCCGGCATTGCCAGCCCCAGCACGCCCTTGCTCAGGGTCGCCAGTGTGATACCCAGCATGAACAGCAACCAGGGCCCGGTAGAGAGCCCATCACTACGCAGGCGATTACTGGCATGGAAGAATGCCAACAAAGCGGTGGTTACCCCCAACGCCAGCAAGGCATCCTCGCCCACTTGCCGCGAATTGCTCCAGAAGCTGGCCTGGGTCGCCAGCATGAAAGCAGCCACCCAGGCCACGGATGCCGGCCGCCCGAAACGTCGCAGCATGCTGTAAAGCAGCAACACGCTGAGCAGACCCGCGCAGGCAGAAGCCAGTCTTACCGCCCATGGGGCAGGACCGAACACCTGAATAGCCGCCGCATCCAGCCAGACACTCATCGGCGGCTTTTCCAGAAAAGGCTGGTCGTTCAGTTTCGGCGTAATCCAATTGCCACTCAGGTGCATTTCCATGGCAATGCCAGCCACGCGTGGCTCCGTCGAATTTTGCAACTGGTGATTTCCCAGTGCGAGAAAAAACAGCAAGACACCCAGCAGTAACAGCAACGGCGAACGCACACGAGAAGTCATCAAGGGAGATACCGGTTTGACGAGAAAGAGGATACCGACAGGCAACAGGACGACAAATTATAAACAGTGAGTTGTTGAATAATTGTTGAACAGCTCTTAAACATTTTTTTCACGCCTGCGCAACCAAATACTCACCCTTGTGTATAAATAATTGGCTAACACTCATTAATAGAGCGTGCAGGATGCACTGTCTTTCCGCGTGTGTTTATGATTACAGAAATTTGACAACGCGAAAAACTCTTCTACTTTCATGACGCAGCAGTAGACGCTGATGCTCAACATATTTCACCCTGAAATTTCAGATTTTTCCCGTCCAAGGAATTGACAAATGCGGATTTATTCAACAGCCCCAGCCCGATTCTTGCTGCTGGCGACTGGTACATGGCTGATCATTTTCTTTCTGACACGCCTTTTTTTATTTTCGACTCATATGGATCAAGCAGGAACGCAGTTTTTCGCGACTTTCGCAACAGGACTTCTCTACGACCTTGCCTTCCTGAGCTACGCTGCAGTCCCTCTGGGCATTTACGTCTTCCTCTGCCCGCCGGTGTTGTGGCGTGCCCGCGGGCACCGCTAGTTCCTTCAAGGGGTCATGACGATAAGTATATTCGTCATGCTGTTTGTATCGGTCGCCGAATGGCTGTTCTGGGATGAGTTCGGGGTGAGGTTCAACTTTATCGCGGTGGACTACCTGGTCTATTCCGATGAAGTACTCAATAACATTCTCGAATCCTACCCTGTTGGTAAACTGCTCGGCATTCTGGCGCTGGTTGCTATCGTCGTTAGCCTGCTGATCAGTCGGGCAGTAGCCGCAGCAGTGAAAGCGGCCCTGCCGTCCTATCGTGGTCGTCTTGCCGCCAGTGCATTATTGCTATTGTTCGCGGGTATCAGCCTGCAATGGGTCGATCAGGACACACCACGCGGTATGGGTGGCAATGCCTATCAGCGGGAACTCGCCAGTAACGGGCCTTATCAGTTTTTTGCCGCGTTCCGCAACAATGAACTGGACTATCAACAGTTCTACGCCACCCTCCCCGATGCTCAGGTCGCCGGTCAAATGCGCCAGGAGCTTGCCGAGCCCGACAGCCAGTTCACTGGCAACGACCCTCTGGATATTCGACGGTCGATCAACAACCCGGGAACGCCACGCACGCCTAACATCGTACTGGTCACCATCGAAAGTCTCAGTGCCAAATACCTGGGCAGCAATGGAGACACACGCAACCTGACGCCCAACCTCGATGCGCTACGCAAACAGGGTCTTTACTTCAACAACTTCTACGCCACAGGTACACGCACCGACCGTGGTCTGGAGGCCATAACCCTTTCCATTCCGCCCACGCCAGGGCGCTCGGTGGTCAAGCGCGTGGGTCGCGAAAGTGGTTTTGCCAGCCTGGGTCAGCAGTTGGCCCATGTGGGCTATGACAGCGTTTTCGTTTATGGCGGGCGTGGTTACTTCGACAACATGAATGCTTTTTTCAGCGGCAACGGTTATCGCGTCGTTGATCAGAGCAGCGTCAAGGAAGAGGACATTCACTTCAAGAATGCCTGGGGCATGGCTGACGAAGACCTTTATCGTCAGGCGCTGAACCTGGCGGATGCCGATTTTGCGGCAAAAAAACCGTTCCTGCTGCAACTCATGACGACGTCCAACCATCGCCCTTATACGTATCCCGAAGGACGTATCGACATCCCGTCGGGTAACGGCCGTGATGGCGCAGTGAAATATACCGATTACGCCATTGGCAAGTTCCTGGCGGACGCGCGCCAGAAACCATGGTTCGACAACACAATATTCGTCTTCGTCGCTGACCACACCGCGGGCAGCGCCGGAAAGGAAGACCTGCCTATCGATAACTATGCTATCCCGCTGTTCATCTACGCCCCCAAGCTGATCCAGCCGGCAGAAATATCCCGTCTGGCCAGTCAGATCGACTTGGCGCCCACCTTGCTGGGTTTGTTGAACCTGGACTATCAATCGACGTTCTTCGGCCGCAACCTGTTTCTGGACACCTCGTTGCCACCTCGCGTGGTAGTCGGCAATTACCAGCACCTGGGCCTGTTTGACGGCAACAACCTTGCGATCCTCAGCCCCCGCCAGGGTCTGCGTCGTCACGACAATGCGCCGGGAGAAAGTGTCGAAAGCAAGGCGACCAGCGATGATCCATTGATCGCTCGTGCCATCGCCTATTACCAGGTTGCCAGTTACGGGTTCAAACACAAGTTGCTCGGCTGGAAGCCTGAAAACGCCAAGCCATAGCCGTAACGCAACATCGCCGCCTATAGAGGGCAAGCCACGACTTGCCCTCTATCCGAGCAGACCCTCTTCGATGCGCCGCCCTCAGTCACTACTAAGTTTCACTGCGTACCTGGCAACTCAGCGGCTTTTCTGCTGCGCCAGTTGCGTCCAGTCCTCCGGGTTTATAATTCCCCGGATAACGGGTTTACCCTGGCTGTCGAGCGAAATGAAAAGCGCACTGTCGTACTCGCTGGTGGCTGCATGAGGATACCCATGCAGGCTTTCCAACTGACCAATACAACCGCTGTGCGTCACCAGAATCAGATTTCGATTCAGAGACTTGTGCGCCATGACTTCATTCAGCATCTTCTCATCACAGTTGTACAACCATTCCTGGGCCTCCATCGGATGGCCAAACATGGCTTGTGCGGTCTGGGCGGTGCGGGTCAAAGGGCTGGTTATTACATCGGTGTGTGCAAGCCCGAGTTCGCTGAACGACCGGCCGACATCTGTCGAAACGGAACTGCCGTAGCGAGTGATGCCGTCGTTTGCACCAAGGCACTCGTTGCTGGAGCGGTCGCAGCGTTCGCCGTGGCGAACCAGTACCATCACATCACCTTTCTTCCAGCTGGCATACAAACCGGACATGGCCAGATTCTCGCCCTGAACAAGCCGAACTGGCGAGCGCGGCCAATAGGTGTAACCCGTCAACACAAGCAAAGAAATCACAATGGCGGCCGCCATCAGAACAACATTTACCCTGCCGCCCAGAAGCGAAGATGCCCTGAACGCGGATTTACCATAACTTTTCATCAAGTTGCCCCGCATGCCTGCCTGTTCAATGGACAACCGAACACGCTGACTCTGTCCTTTAAGGCCGCCAGCTTGATCAAGGACAGGTCATCGTCGGGTCAATGACATGTGAAAAAAATGCCAAAGCTGAATGAAACGGTTTTCATGAAAGTCCTGCTAGGAATTGAACAGGCCGCTACGTATATTCTGCCTCGCAGAAGACTTGGGCACATCGACCTGAACTCTCAAGCCACGCAAATGACTATGGAATAAAAAAGAGTGCAAAGCGAAAAATCAAGATTCTATGCTTGGAACTTCGGCGTGCCGGTGGCAATAGCGCTGCTGACCTTTTTCGTTTTTGATCTTACTTCGCTCGACGAAGCGATCAGCAACTGGCTTTACTACCCGCTTCAGGTATTTCCGTTTGAGCATGACCGCCTATTTGAAAATTTGACCCACCGCTGGCCCAGGATCATTCCCGACTGGACGGGAGAAGCCGCAGTGATCGGGCTGTTGCTGTCCTTTATATGGCCACTGCTGAAGCCCGGGCGCAATGACCGAATGATTGGCTTGCTGGAAACTGCTCGGGTAGCCCCATTGTTACGCTTCACTGCTCGTCACCGTCGCGACCTGCTATTTATCGTGGTCTCTTTCGCGGTGATCACCGGCATGATCCACTTTTTCAAAAGTCACACGAGCATTTACTGCCCTGTGGAAACCACTCTGTATGGCGGCACAATGGAGAAAAAGGAGTGGTTCGAAAACTTCAGCCTGTTCCATGAAGCAGGTGCAGGTCGTTGCTGGCCAGGAGGCCATGCTTCAAGGGGATTTACCATGGTGGCACTGTATTTCGTTGCACGCCGTTACTGCTGGCGCCATGCCAAGGCAATCCTCTACGCATCGACCGTACTGGGTGCAATCTACGGCACCACACGAGTTGTTCAGGGCTGGCATTTCATGTCCCACACATTCTGGGCTGGTGTGATTGTCTGGCTCAGTGCGCTGCTTACCGCGCTCGCCTTTTATGGCTGGCGGCAGTTGGCGCAACCGATTGAAACCACCCCGCATAAACCACTCAACTGACTCTGACGGGCTCGCTGTCCGCATCCTGCGGTTGCAGTTCCACACGGAAGCTGCAACCGCCAGGCAGGTTGCTTGATGTCACCTGCCATCGCTGATAGGCACAGATCCGATTAACCAGTGACAGCCCTACTCCCAGCCCTTCACCACGTTGTTCCTCACCCCGTACGAAGGGTCGGGACAACGCATTCTGCGTGTCGTCGGAAATACCCGAGCCGCTGTCCTCTACACAAAACCCGGTCTTGAACAGCGACAGCTTGATATACCCCGTATCGGTGTAATGCCAGGCATTACGCAGCAGATTCCCCATTACCGAATGCAACAGGGTCGCGTTGTAAGACGCACCTGCGTTCGCGCCAGGACTGAACATCAACTCCAGCCCTTTTTTTTCTATCGGCGTTCGCCATACCTCAATCAGCTCGCACGCCACTTCATGTACGGTTGCCCGGAGACCATTGCGCGCATGGGCTCCATTGTCCCTGGCCAGCATGAGAAATGTTTCAACGAGCTGGCGCATGTCGGACGTCGCCTGCGTGATACGCAAGACTTTCGCTCGCCCCAACTCATCCAGGCAGGGGCTCTCAAGCAGTAACTCACTGGACGAGGCAAGTACCATCAAAGGGGTACGCAACTCGTGACTGACATCACTGGTAAACAACTTCTCTCGGCCCAGTGCCGCTCGCAATTGCCCGAGCGTATGGTCAAAAGAAACAGCCAGCTCACCCACTTCATCATCGGCATAGTCCGGAGACAACGGCGGCGCAATAGACAACAGTTGATCACGGTGTCGAACCTGACGCGACAAACGCGCGACCGGAGCGATGACGCGTGTGGCGAGCACACGCCCAAGCAACACGGCAAGCAGCACGCTGAGCACAAAACCGACAAATACAATGGCCAGCAACATCCTTTCGCGCTTTTCGAAACCACTTTGATCTCGCAACAACACATAGCGACGGTCGGCGACGGTACTCACCAGCGCATAATACTCCTTGCCCTGACGGGTGATTTCCTGAAACCCCGGATGCAGATATTCCAGATCCTGCGGAACAGCCAAATCGCCTGCGCCTTCTTCGACGTAGAACAATTCCTCGCGCTCAGGCCGATGACTCCACTCATTGGTACTTTGCGCATTCAAGAGACGGTGCAGATCGTTTTCAAGATCAATGGTAATGAGCCTGGATTCAACGAAGTGCTCGGTCATGTAAATACCGATGCCAAACATGGCCGCCACAAATGCGCTCATCAGCGCAAACACCACCACAATGCGGCGTCTTAGGTTGGTTTTTATATTCATGGCTTACCAAAACGATACGTTTGTGCGTCACGCACAGGCGGGATATCGCGACGCTGGACACTTTACGCAACCGGTTCAAATCGACGATAGCTTATCGGTATAGCACGCAGGATCAGAATCTGCGACAGCGCCTGCCCACGTGCGGCGAGCGTATTGAGCGGCAACGCCAGAACACGCAAGCAGGGCATACGTCAGTCAACAAGACAATTGGCACGCTTGTTCTGTGCTTTATCAATGAGATTGTTTATTGTATGCGTATGATTCTCTATAACTTCGGAACGACTGCTTTCTCATGACCTGCTCAAGCGCTCCTGATCAGACCCGCATCGACGACCTTTATGCACAGCACTCCGGCTGGCTACGTCATTGGCTGACCCGGCGCTTTGGCAACTCGTTCAACACTGCCGACGTAGCGGACCTGACTCACGATACCTTCCTGCGCCTGTTGCTCAAGCCACGAGTATTCATGCTGCCCGGTGAAGCGCGGTCGTTCCTATGTACCGTTGCACGTGGCCTGTGCATCGATCAATGGCGCCGGGGGCAGATCGAGCAGGCATGGCTGACAGAGCTGGCAAACAGGCCCGAGAACCTACACCCCTCCCCCGAGTACGTCACCATTCTTCTCGAGACACTGCATGAAATCGACGCCATGCTGCGTGACTTGCCGCACAAGGCGCGAACCGCCTTTTTGCTGGCGCAACTGTCAGGCAACACTTACCGCGAGATTGCCGAACAGATTGGCACCAGCGAGCGCATGGTGAAAAAGTACATGGCACAGGTCATGTATCAGTGCATGGTGCGTGAACTGTCCGCACGTGCCGATGGGTGTTGACCATGAACAGTCCTCGCAGTGATCATTATGATGTTCTCCAGCAAGCTGCGGCATGGTATGCGCGTCTGGGTGCAGAGGATGCTGGCGATTCCGAGCGACGCAAGTGGCAGAATTGGCTGAGCCAGAACGAGGAACACCGCAAGGCCTGGGCACTGGTGGAGAAGATAGGTGGACGCTTCGCCCAGTTTCAGGATCCGCTAGAAAGAAATGGCGCTTACAAGGTTCTACAGTCCACCAGCTCTTCATCGATGAGCCGCCGTCAGACCCTTCTTTCAATGGGCGTTCTCGCACTGGGCGGGGCATTGGGCTGGCACCTGCTGAACAACGGTGAGAACGGCTCGCTGTTTGCTTCGATTCGGGCCGATTTATCCACCTCAACGGGCGAAACACGAGAGTTCACGCTGGCTGACGGCACCCGAATCTGGCTCAACACCGCCAGCGCATTGAACGTTACGGCCTCCCCTGATGTTCAAGCGTTGCAACTGCTGAAAGGCGAAGTGTTGATCGACGCTATCCGCTCGCGGAATAAGCGGACGCAGGTAAAGACACTTAATGGAAAAGCGCAGGCATACGGCGCAGAATTCAGTGCACGGCTGCTGAATGATGACGCCACCTGCATCACGGTCTATTCAGGCGAGGTGTCGGTCATGGCAGCCGATCAAAGCTGCGATGTACATGCCGGGCAGCAGATAACCCTTTATGGGGATCGACTCGACGGCCCACAACCCGCTCCTGCCTCTGGCCGCGCGTGGACCTCCGGCATTCTGGTCGCTGAAGGTATGCCGCTCCTGCAGTTCGTCAATGAACTGTCCCGCTACCGGCATGGCTACCTTGCTTGTGACGAGAAGATTGCAGGGCTGCGAGTGGTCGGCACCTTTTCCATCAAAGATACAGACAGGGCACTGGCTGCCCTCGCGTCGGTACTGCCCGTGGCGATCAAGCGCACGCTGCCCTGGTGGGTCACTGTCGAGGCGCGGGCATAATTGCGCGGTCCTGATTTTTTTTTGCACGCGGTGGTTCCCCTTTTGCCCTGCTCGTCCGGTGTAGATGAAAGCCAATATTTTTTCCTTTCATCAGCGTGGACGCCAGCACTATGCATTTCCATAAACGACGCCCGTTTTATCTCAGCCTGACGCCGCTGGCCATGATCATTCCATTGACGGTGGGCGGTGTAAGTGCATCGTGGGTCTCAACCGCCTCTGCCACCGATGCAAGCGCATTGACTCACCGGTTCAGCATCGAGAAAGGCCCACTCACCGGGCAACTCGTCCGTTTTGCCCAGCAGGCAGGTATCGAGTTGGCCGGAAATGCGGCGTATACCGACGGCAAGGTCGGACCGGGCCTTGACGGCAACTACTCGGTCACTGAAGGACTGACCGCATTGCTCGCAGGCAGCGGCATCTTTGCCGCGCAGCAAAGCAACGGCAGCTACACGCTGGTTGCCTCAGAGTCGATGGAGTTGCGCGCGATACAGGTTGAAGCCAACTCCGATCGCAGTACCAGCTACCAGCCAACCGGTACGAGTTCGATCCTGCACAGCGACAGGTCGACGCTGGAAGTGCCCCAGGTCGTGAACGTAGTCTCTGCACAAGTTCTGCGCGATCAGAAGCCGCGCAATCTGGACGATGCGCTGGCCAATACCAGTGGCATCACTCAGGGCAACACCCTGGCGGCGACGCAAGACACCTTGATGAAGCGTGGCTTTGGCGGCAATCGCGACGGTTCGATCATGCACAACGGAATGCCCATCGTTCAGGGACGTGGTCTGAGCGCTACTGCTGACAGCGTGGAAGTGCTCAAAGGTCCGGCATCGCTGCTTTACGGCATCATGGACCCAGGTGGCGTAGTCAACGTCGTCAGTAAACGCCCGCAGCTGGAGAGCTACAACGCAATCAGTGGTCGCGCCTCCGCCTATGCGCATGGCCGCGACGGTAGCGGTGGCAGCTTTGACAGCACCGGCGGGCTGGGCGACAGCCGTCTGGCTTATCGCATGGTGGTGGATTATGAAGACGAGGATTACTGGCGTAATTTCGGCACCCATCGCGAATCTCTGGTCGCGCCATCGCTTGCCTGGTACGGCGACACGACACAAGTGGTGCTTTCATATGAGCACAGGGAATTTCTTTACCCTTTCGACCGCGGAACGGCACTGGACCCGCGTACCAACCACCCGCTGGATATTCCCAGAACACGGCGCCTGGACGAACCGTTCAATGAAATGGAAGGTCGCTCGGACCTCACGCAACTGAGCGTCGACCATCAGTTCAACGACAACTGGAAATCTCATTTCGGCTACAGCTGGAACCGTGAAACCTACGATGCCAACCAATTGCGGATCAATGCCATCAATGCCGCCACGGGCGCAGTGACGCGCAGTAACGATGCAACCCATGGTGCTGTGAGCGCCGACAGTTTTGCAATTGCCGACCTGGAAGGCACCTTTCAGATCGCAGGCTTCCAGAATGACTTGCAGGTTGGCGTCGATGATGAGAAACGCAAAATCTTCCGCTCGGACCTGCTGCGTCAAACAGCGCGGTCCAGCTTCAATTATCTGAACCCTGTCTATGGCCGGGAATCCCCGTCCAGCACCGTATCGGCCAGCGACAGTGACCAGACCGATAAACTGCGCGCCACCTCGTTATTTGCTCAGGACTCGTTCCACCTCAACGAACAGTGGATTCTGGTGGCCGGTGCGCGCTACCAAACCTACGATCAAATAGCCGGACGCGGTCGCCCCTTTGTGGCAAACACCAATATCAATGGGCAGAAATGGCTGCCGCGCGGTGGCGTCGTCTACAAATACAACGATGTGCTGTCGTTCTACGGCAGCTACACGCAATCACTGAAACCCAGCTCAACCATTGCGCCGTTAAGCAGTGGCGTGGTCATTGACTCTGCCGTGCTGCCTGAGCAAGCCAGGTCCTACGAACTGGGTGCCAAACTGGACATTCCGGGACGCATTACGGCTACCGCAGCGGTCTTCGATATTCGCAAGAAAAACATTCTGGTCTCCCAGTTCAACGATGCGACCAAGCTCACCGACTGGCGGACATCCGGAGAAGCCCGCTCGCGAGGCATAGAACTGGACGTGGCTGGAGAATTGACCGATCGCTGGAGCGTGATCAGCAGCTTTGCACTACTGGATGCGAAGATCACCAAGGACCCGCTCTACAAGGGCAACGAGCTGTGGAACGTCGCCCGGCGCACAGCGGCAGTGTCTGCGGTATACGACTGGGGCAGCATTATCGGCGGCGGTGACCGCTTGCGCACCGGCGCTGGCGCACATTACGTCGGAGAGCGCCCGGGAGACTCTGCCAACTCATTCGAACTGCCCGCCTACACCGTGGCGGATGCCTTCGCGTCTTACGATACAAAAGTCGATGAGCACAAGCTCAACATTCAGTTCAACGTCAAGAACCTGTTTGACCGCACGTATTACACCTCCAGCGCCAACCGTTACTTCGTGTCCGTTGGTGATGCGCGGCAGTTCATTCTTTCCACCACTCTGGAGTTTTAAGCCGATGATGTCGTTGATCAGGTGGCTCAAGGTGACGGGATTACAGATTTTTGCCAGTGTGTTCACGCTGCTGGCACCTCTTTCGGTTCAGGCGGATGACTCGCTGCTGTACACCACCCGCGCAGCAACCGTGCTGCCAGGCGCTGGCTACAGTTGGGGGTTCGCGGCATTGCAGCCGGCACAGCCTCATTTGTACATCGCACGCCGCGAGAACGGTTTATCCGTGTTCGACGTCGAACGGCAGGTTTTGATCAAGACCCTGGACAACTCGACCGGTGCCAATGCCGTTGCCTTTGCACCTGAGCACAATCACGCCTATGTCGCCAACATGGACGGTACATTAGGCATCGTCGCGCTGGACCGCATGACCGTACAAAACCGGCTCAAACTGGACTCAGGCAACCTGAACAATGTCATCTACGATCCCGGGCATCAGCGAGTGATCGTTACCAGCGGCCGTCGCGGCGACCACTCCACACTGTATTTCATCGACACACGTACCGACGCACTCGTGGGTTCCCGGCAGGTTCCGGCACAGAAACTCGACGCGCCGATCATCCTCGGCGACGGCACGCTGATAGTGCCGATGCGTGACGAGAATCAAGTGGCCGTTCTTTCAGGCCAACTGCTGGAGAAACATCAGTACTGGACGTTCGAGAGCTGCAACAAACCCAGCGCGGTCGCCGCCGATGAATCGCGACAACGTCTGTTCATTGCCTGTCGTGGCGCAAGCCCTCAGTTAATTATTGCCGACTTGATGACCGGCAAACGCCTCGCAGCATTGCCCACCACCCGCGCTGTCAACAGCATGGCGTACGACCGCCAAAACGATCGCCTGTTGATACCCAGTGGTGCAGATGCCAGTCTGACCGTGGTGGCACGTGACCCGGACGGGCAGTATCGGACCAAAGGAAGTGTCAGCACCCGTTTGTGGGCGCACAACATGACGTTTGATTCTGCACGCTCACAAGCGTACTTGCTAAGTGCCGAATTCACCCAGCCTGAGCCCACTGCCGAACAGCCAAAGCCCGACCCGATATTCCACCGGGACACCTTCACAGTAACAACCCTTAAAACCCAGTGAATATAGACTTGGCAACATCAATGGCACAGGTGCCACCGTTGAGATTGAATATATATCCCGCCGCAGGCTGTTAGAGTATTTGCTCTTTGAAAGTTGCACTGTTACGCAAGCTGTAGAGCCGCACGATGATAAGGTAAAAAATTGAGGGATGGACTTTACCAACGTGTTGTCGAAGCGGATCGGCACTGACACGATATCGAATGGCTGAAATAAAAACGGGGAGCGATCAACGCTCCCCGTCTGATACTTCAGTCCAGTCTTGTTGCGTTGGTTCAGATCGCAGCGACAACTTTGGCTGGCGGCTGAGTACGACGACCCAGTACACCGGCGCCCGCTGCTACCAGACCCGAGATCACCAGAGTGATAAGCAGAATCCAGGCACCTTGCGAAACGCGCTTGGCAGTGACTTCAGCTGCTTCACGGGCTTTCTGTTCTGCCTGAGCTTTCAGTTCCTGATACTTGGCATAAGCCTGACGATAGCTGGCCTGAGCCTGATCGACGATCTGATTGGCTTCGGCATCAGTCTTGTTGCCACGCGCCTTGATCAGATTGACCAGCGCCTGACGATCAGCCGCATCCCAAGCCTGGTCGCCTTTGGCTTTGATGCGATCCATCAGACCGCTCAATTGCTCGTCAGCTTGCTGAGGATTCTGTGCGCTCTGCTTGGCAGTATTCTGCGCATCCTGCTGAGTCGCTTGAGCTTCCTGCTTGACGTTGTCCGGGTTCAGCTCGGGCTTGCCGGTCTGCCGCATGGCCGTTTCGATTTCGCCCTGGATATCGTCCAGATTGAAATCAATGCCCTGAGCGCGCAATTGATCCTGAATCTTGCTGCCAACGGCCGGAGCCACCTGTGCGATACCGCTGCCCAGGGCCGACATGCCGCTGCCTGCCAGATTGAGGCCACCGCGTACGACGCCGGTCACTGCGCTGGAGACCAGATAAACAGTGATAAGCGATACAGTCGCCCACACCAGCAGGCCATGAAACGCGCCTTCGCGCTGCGCGAGACGTCCCGCGGCCCAGCCGCCGACGAACAGCGAGATCACCGAGCTTACAACGACCCAGATACCTGCGCCCGTACCCATACCGGACAGTGGATTGGCTTCCTGCATGGGATCGATACTGGCACTTCCGATTGCCGTACCCAGCAGGTTCAGCAACAGCGACACAACCATGGCCAGAACGACACCGGCCAGAATCGCACTCCAGGAGATTCGTTTAAGCAGCGGAGCCGCTGCATGAGTTTCGTGGTACACAGGGGCACCTGGGGCGATACGGTCGTCGCGAATCATAGTCATAGTCCTTTGAGTCATTGGCAGTGAACACACAAATGTGTGACGTACCCATCAATGACCCAGGCGACGTTCAAGAAGTTTAAAACTTTTATAGACTTTTTTTCAGGCTGTACAAAGCATAATAGAACAGTATTTTTAATGACGCACAGCAACGGAACGTAACCTTCGCCCGATGCTCCAAGCGCTTTACACACGTACCGTTTCATTAGGCTGTTTGCTCTAATTATTGAAGTTGTCTGACGTCTGCCAATAACAGACGAGAATTAACCTGTTGCCAACTTTTAACTGTCGATACTCACTGGATATACGCAACTCTGCAGGAATGCGCGCAGGTATCGTAATAAAGACAGCGCCGTACACTGTGCGCCAAAAAGCATGAAGGCCCGACTGAGAACAGTCAGGCCTTCGCAGGTGCATCGCCAGTGCCGTCAGGCGATACCGTTAGGACCGTCAAGAACCTGCCTGACCTTCCTGGCGAGGTCCTGCGGCATACAGGGCTTGGACACCACCTCAAACTCTGAGCCGCCAATGTCGGTTCGCTCGATCGAGCTCTCAGCGTAGCCGGTGGTCAGCAGCACCTTGACCTTGGGGTACCTGCGCCTGACTTCCCGCGCGAGCATTACCCCGTTCATGCCGCCCGGCATGATCAGGTCGGTGAACAACAGGTCATACGTGCTGCCGGCCTCGAAGCGCTTCAGTGCCTCACGGGCGTTGAGGACGATTTCCGACACATAGCCGTAATCATCCAGCACCATCTTCGCCAGTTCGGCCACGTCAGGACGGTCTTCCACGATCAGAATCCGCTCGGAGCTGCCAATGCGCCTTTCCGAAGCTTTCGGCGGATCGTTTTTACTCAGTACCGCCTCGTCTACCGGGAAATACAAGCGCAGCGTAGTACCGACACCTTCTTCGGTATAAATACGCGCCGCGCCGCCCGACTGTTTGGCAAAGCCGTAGACCATCGAAAGACCGAGCCCGGAACCCTTGCCTTCTTCCTTGGTGGTAAAAAACGGGTCCATTACCCGATCACGGATACTCGCGGGCATGCCGATGCCATTGTCCGTCACCGCAATAGAAACATAACGCCCCGGCAACAGACCGTCATAGGACATATTGGCCAGCTCATCGACGACCAGATTGCGGGTTTCGATGAATATCTTGGGGTTGGGCCTGCCAATCAGCGCGTCCCGGGCGTTGATGAAAATGTTCAGCAAGGCAACTTCTGCCTGGGTCGGATCAATGCGGCAGTTTTTCAGTGCCGGATCCAGATCGGTTTCGATCACCACTTCCGGTCCAAAAGTACGCTCGATCAACGGCTCTGTCGTGGAGACCAGGCCATTGAGATTGAGGACTCGCCCCTGCAGCTTCTGTTTGCGGGCAAACGCCAGCAATTGCTTGGTCAATGTGCTGGCGCGTTCAACAGCAGACTTGGCGTGATGAACACTGCGCTGGACACGCTGCACGTCAATGGAGGGTTTCTCTGCCGCACTGCCGATCAAGTCGATATAACCGCCCATCACTTGCAGCAGGTTATTGAAGTCGTGCGCGATGCCACCGGTAAGCTGCCCCAGGGCCTCCATCTTCTGTGCCTGACGCAATGCCTCTTCGGCATCTCTACGGCGGCTGATGTCCAGCTGCGACGCAAAGAAATAGATCAGGTCACCCGCGTCGTTATAGACCGGAGAAATAAACAGGGCATTCCAGAACGTTGAACCGTCCTTACGGTAGTTGAGAATTTCAGTGGAGATATCGACGCGTTCGTCGATTGCATCGCGAATGGATTTCACCACCGCCCGATCAGTTTCCGGCCCTTGAAGAAACCGGCAGTTGCTACCGATGATTTCTTCTGACGCATAACCGGTCATTTCCAGAAATGCACGGTTGGCAAAAATGATGGGGTTGTCCGGGCGATTGGGGTCCGTCACGATCATCGGCATCCGTGTCGTTTCTACCGCTGCGAAAAAGATATCCTTTCCCTGATGCTTGATATCTCCCGTCGCCGCATTGTCGACTCGGGCTTTATTTTCCGACACTCCAGAAACTCCACGACTGTTTATTGGGCTAGTGCGAATGCTCTCTCTAATGGCTAGGACTGGCGAAGCCTGAAAGGGTTCTCGCTGAGCAGACAAAAAGCAAATTATATTCACTTAGTGCATTGAACAGCCTGAAAATATCGCCCGGCATCGACTGTTCACTCACCGGTTTAGTGACGCCAGTCACACATCAGGCATCGAACACCTGTCCCTTTTCCAGAGCACGCAGGGCTGGCAGTTGACGCTGGCCGTGAACCACAAGGCGTATGCACTTGCAGTACCACCCACCGTTTCTGCTTTCCCCCTTGAACCTGACCCTGCAATTGTTCGGTTTCAGTACGGCTCTTGCTTTTACCTGTGTCGCCGAGGCTGATGTTGTCAGCCTGTCCAACATCGAAGTGGACGGCTCACGTATCGACAGCCCGGCGCAAATCGCGCGCGACGCGTTACGGGAAGTTCCGGGCGGTACCAACATTGTCGACATGAACACCGTCGCGCAAGGACGGGTCGCCAACAATGAAGACGTGTTCAAATACCAGCCCGGCATCTACGCCAAGGCCGCCAACAGTGAGGGGGCAAAAATCTCGATTCGTGGTTCGGGCCTGAACCGGGCGCCTGGCGCGCATGCCTCCGGGCTGTTCGAAATGCTCGACGGCTTGCCGCTGACCGGCCCCGGGGGTACGCCCTACGAACTCAAGGAGCCGTTATGGCTGAGCCACGTAGAAGTACGACGCGGTGCCAATGGCTTTGAACTGGGCTCGCTGGCGCTGGGTGGCGCGGTTAACTATGTCACCCACACCGGTTATGACGCGCCCAGGCTGCAGTTGCGCTACGAAGCAGGAAGCCACGGTTACTCGAAACGGCAGATCAGCTCGGGACAGGTGTTGGGCGATCTGGACTATTACGTCAGCGTGACCGACTCAAGCTACAACGGCTTCCAGGACCAGAGTGCCGGCGGTAGCCAGGGTATCGCAGCCAACGTCGGTTACCGGTTCAGCCCGAATCTGGAAACCCGCTTCTTCTTTCGTTACCGGGAAACCGACAACGACTCGCCGGGCAGACTGACCCGCGAGCAGATCCGCCATGATCCACAGGCGGCCAATGCGCTCAACCGTACGCGCGACTCAAAACGCCTGCAACCCGGCAGCACCTGGCTCGGCAACAAGACCACTGTTTATCTGGATGAAAGCTCACGCCTCGAAACGGGTCTGGTCTATCACGATTACCCCATGGACCTGCGCGAGGGCACCAATCGCCTGAAAGTCGCTTACACCGATATCAGCGGCACGCTCAATTACATACGCCAGGACACCGTGTCTGGCCATCAGAGCACGACCACGCTGGGACTGCGAACCACCAAGGGGCTGCCTGACAACGGCGCATCGGAATTCGTCCGCGTGCCAACCGGCAACACCGCAGGCTATGTGCCAGGGACCAGAACCCGGGATTACAGCTACCTGGGCTCGGACAGCGTGCTGCACCTGAGCAATGATCTGGAGCTGGTACCGGACCTGTGGCTGACAACGGGCGTTGCCGCCCTCTATACCCGTCGCGAAACAGAGGTCACCTACCCCGCAACCCAACAGGCCGTCAGCACTCACGCCTGGGACTATGCCACCCGGCTGGGCCTGCGCTACGACTTCACGCCGCAATTGCAGCTTTACGGCAATCTGAGTCGCTCGGTCGAGCCGCCGCACGCCTGGTCAATGATCTGGGGTTCCAACCATTTCTTCCCAGCAGGCAGCGGTGCGGCGACCGGCCTGCAGAGTATTGGCGTCAAACTTGAAAATCAGACTGCGACTACGCTGGAGCTCGGCGGCAAGGGTAATAGCGCAGCAGGCGACTGGACCGCAGGGTGGTATTACTCGCAGGTCAGACATGAACTGCTCAGTGTCGAAACCCAGGCAGCCAGCGCGACAGGCTCGCAAGTCATTGCCGAGTCCAACGCCAGCCCGACCATCCATACCGGTATCGAACTCAGCCTGGACAGCCCGCTGTGGCAGGGAGGCGCTGCAGGCAAGGTCGATTTACGCCAGGCCTACACTTTCAGCGACTTTCACTACCGTAACGACGACCGCTTCGGCGACAACGCGCTGCCGGGTATCCCCCGGCATTACTATCAGGCCGAGCTGCGCTACAGCCATCCTGTCGGCGTTTACGTAGCACTCAACACTGAGCACGCGTCGAGGATCGCGGTCGATTACGCCAACTCGTTTTACGCCGATCAGTACACCTTGCTGGGCGCCACACTGGGCTACGCGTCACCCGGCGAAGACTGGCAGACCTGGCTGGACCTGCGCAATCTGACTAACCAGCGTTACGCCAGCACCGTGACACCCGGCTATGACGACAACGGCAAAGACATCGCACGCTCGACACCCGGCGACGGGATGGGGATTTATGCCGGTATTTCCTGGAGCCTTCGTTAGGCGCAAGGCATCGTTGGCTATCGGCACCTAGAAGTTGGCCGGGGTGTTGGCGCTGATGATCTCCGCTTCGTCCTGGCCGATGTTGCGGAAGCGATGCGGCAAGGTGGTCGGGAAGTAATAGCCGTCACCCGGACCGAGAATGTTGACCTGCCCATCGATGGTCAGCTCCACGGTGCCGCGCGTCACCAGACCGCACTCCTCACCTTCGCTGTGGACGATGGGTTCATCGCCCGAGTCGGCGCCCGGCGCGTATTGCTCACGCAGAAACCGCATCTGCCGGCTTGGCAACGTCGCGCCGACCAGCAGCAGGCGGGCACCGTTGCGCCCCAGGTCGGGTTGATCACCGGCTCGAAACACGTACTGATCCTGCCCGGGAGGCTGATCGAACGTGAAAAAATCCGCCAGCGTCATGGGAATCCCTTCAAGCAGCTTTTTCAGCGAGCTGATGGAAGGACTGACACGATTTTGTTCGATGAGGGAAATCGTGGCATTGGTCACACCACTGCGTCTGGCGAGCTCACGCTGTGACAGCTTGTAGCTTTCACGCACCAGTTTGAGTCGTGCTCCCGTATCCATAGTGGCCTTATGTGAAAGATATCCGGTGAATGAGGCAGCGCCCCGGTGCAATGGATCGTCCATCACCCGAAGCCATCAAGCCGGATATTAAATCACGTTTGCCCACAACACTCAGCAGCTCATCGCTCTAGCGACTGCTGCGCGCATACCTCTGGCAGGCCTCGCGAAAGGCCTTGAACAGGCTGAGCGACACGGGGTTGTCCATGAACGCCCATTCCGGGTGCCACTGCACGCCCAGCACAAAGCCTGGCGCACCAAGCATGGACACCGCTTCGACCAGACCGTCGGGGGCCAATGCTTCCGCGCGCAGGTCCGACGCCATGCGATCGATACCCTGACTGTGCAGGCTGTTGACCTCGAACCCCGGTGCCAGCCCCAGCGAGTCGAGCAAACCGCCAGGCTGTACCTGCACGGCATGCTTTGGCGCGTACTGCACCGCCAGCACCTCGCTTTGCGGCTCGCGATGATCCAGATAGCCGGGCAGCTCCTGGACCCGCTGATGCAGGCTGCCGCCCAGCGCGACATTCAGCTCCTGAAAGCCGCGGCAAATGCACAACACCGGCACCCCCTTAGCAATGGCAGCCCTGAGCAATGGCAAAGTTGTGCGATCCCGGAAGACGTCATGGGCGGTGCCCTCCACGCTCGCCGGCCCATTGTAGTGACGCGGCTCGACGTTGGACGGCGAGCCGGTAAACAACAGGCCATCCAGTGACGCAAGCAGTTGCGCAGGCTCGGTGGGCACCTCGAGCGCAGGCAGGACTACCGGCATGCCCGCGAAGGCTGCGGCCTCGACGTACTTGTCGCCTGCGGTGTGAGAAGAGTACTTGCCCAACTGCTGACGGCAGGCGGTGACACCAATCAAGGGAGGTCGCGACATAGGTTGAATCCTGTGTGAAATCTGAGTGGTCAGCGCCGATTACCGGACGCTATCCAGCGGGAATGAAACCAGTCTAGGATAGTCATCCGCGCAACAAACATAGGCATTCAGGCAAAGGAACAATGCACCAATGCAATATGAAATCACCCACGCCGACCTTTCATTGGTGCTCGCCCTGGTTCGCGGCCGCACCCTCGCCCGTGCCGCCGACCTGTTGCAGGTTGATGTATCGACCGTGTTTCGCTCGATCCGTCGTCTGGAAGCCGCCCTTGGTGCCGCGCTGTTTGAAAAGAACCGGCGCGGGTACGTACCGACCGATACCGCTCAGGCCATGGCCGAACAGGCCGAGCGTGCCGAACAGGCGCTTGCCGCTGCGCGCATCGCTTTGCAGCAGGGCGAACAAGTCGTCAGCGGCACGGTACGTCTGACCTGTACCGATGCGGTACTGCACAGCCTGCTGTTGCCCGCGCTGGCGGACTTCATGCCGCAGTACCCTGCGCTTACGCTGGAGCTGGCCACCTCCAACGCCTTTGCCAACCTCAGCCGTCGCGATGCCGACATCGCCCTGCGCCTGACCAATACGCCTCCCGAGCACCTGATCGGGCGCTGCCTGGGCAGTGCCGACTACTTTGTCTGCGGTCGCCCCGAATACCGCGAAGCCCTGACGCAAAACCCGGCCTCGATCCCCTGGATCAGCCCGGACGACTCGATGCCCGACCACACCTCGGTGATCTGGCGCAAACAGGCGTTTCCAGGGGTATTACCGAGCTACCGCTGCAGCAACATGTCGGCTGTGTCGCAGTTGGTCGCTGCCGGCCTGGGCGTGGCGGCGCTGACCGGTTTCACGGTCGAGGGCCTGGGTGCGGTCGAACGCCTGAGCGGTCCTCTGGAAGGATGCCGCACTGACCTGTGGCTGCTGACCCGCCCCGACTGCCGCGCCCTGCGTTCTGTGCAGACCCTGCTGGAAGCACTCGCGCCGCGCCTGCGAGCGGCGCTGCTGGTATCCAGCTCCGGCTGATCAATCTCTGTGGATCCATTAAATAATAGTTAACTAAATTAATCATTGGATTAATCTCGATCCTGTGGCATTAATAATCGCGAGAAAACAACATGATTCATTCTGTGGATCCATAAGATCAATAATCGAACCGTGGAGAACCATCATGCACCCGAAAAATGCGTGGTACGTCGCCTGTACAGCGGATGAAGTCGCCGACAAGCCTCTGGGACGGCAGATCTGCAACGAAAAGATGGTGTTCTATCGCGACCAGGACCAGCAGGTCATTGCCGTCGAAGACTTCTGCCCGCATCGCGGCGCCCCGCTCTCGCTGGGTTATGTCGAGAACGGCCAGCTGGTGTGTGGTTACCACGGACTGGTCATGGGCGGCGACGGCAAGACTGTTTCAATGCCCGGCCAGCGTGTTCGCGGCTTCCCTTGCAACAAGACCTTCGCAGCGGTCGAGCGCTACGGCTTCATCTGGGTCTGGCCCGGTGACCGGGAAAAGGCCGACCCGGCACTCATCCACCATCTGGAATGGGCAGTCAGCGACGACTGGGCCTACGGCGGCGGGCTGTTTCATATCCAGTGCGATTACCGCCTGATGATCGACAACCTGATGGACCTCACCCACGAAACCTATGTGCATGCGTCAAGCATCGGCCAGAAGGAAATCGACGAGGCAGCGCCCGTCACAACGGTCGAAGGCGAGGAAGTGGTTACCGCCCGGCACATGGAAAACATCATGCCGCCGCCGTTCTGGCAGATGGCACTGCGTGGCAACAACCTGGCCGATGACGTGCCGGTCGATCGCTGGCAGATCTGCCGCTTCACGCCGCCCAGCCATGTGCTGATCGAAGTCGGCGTAGCCCATGCAGGCAAAGGCGGCTATCACGCGCCCAAAGAGTTCAAGGCGTCGAGCATCGTCGTCGACTTCATCACCCCCGAGACCGACACCTCCATCTGGTACTTCTGGGGCATGGCGCGCAACTTCAATCCCGCTGATGCAGAGCTGACCGCCAGCATCCGTGAAGGCCAGGGCAAGATCTTCACCGAAGACCTGGAAATGCTTGAACGCCAGCAACAGAACCTGCTCACGCACCCGCATCGCAGCCTGCTCAAGCTCAATATCGACGCCGGTGGCGTGCAGTCACGCAAGATCCTGGAGCGCCTGATCGCTGCCGAGCAGGCCGGTCGCGGCGAGCAGATTCCCGTGATGGCGACGAAATGACCGGCCATTGCCCGTCGAAACACCAAGAAAACAATCAGAAGTGACCCGTGCCGCGGTCACCCGAGGACCTGACATGATCGACGTGAAGGTGTTATCACGCAACGATGAAGCGCTGGACATCTGCAGCTTTGAACTGGTGCGGGCAGACGGAGCGCTGTTGCCGCCGTTCACCGCAGGCGCGCACATTGACGTACACCTGCCTGACGGGCTGATTCGTCAGTACTCGCTGTGCAATGCCCCGAACGAGCGTCACCGCTACCTGATCGGCGTCCTCAACGACCCGGCTTCGCGTGGTGGCTCGCGTAGCCTGCATCAACAGATTCAGACTGGCGCACAGTTGCGCATCAGTGAACCGCGCAACCTGTTCCCGCTGGCTGAAAACAGCCGGCGCACGCTGCTGTTCGCCGGCGGTATTGGCATCACACCCATCCTCTGCATGGCCGAACAACTTGCGCTGGAGGCTGCCGATTTCGAGCTGCATTACTGCATGCGTTCCGCCGAACGCGGCGCCTTCATCGAACGCCTGAAGCATTCGGCATTTGCCGAGCGCATCACGCTGCACTTCGATGAACAGCCGGACACCGCGCTGGAGGCTGGCAAAGTACTCGCCCGCCCACAGCCCGATACCCACCTGTACGTGTGCGGGCCGGGCGGTTTCATGCAATACATCCTCGACAGCGCGCGGGCCGCTGGCTGGTCCGAGGACACTCTGCACCGCGAGTACTTCTCTGCAGAGCCGGTCGACACCAGCAACGATGGCAGTTTTTCAATCGAGATCGCCAGTACCGGCCAGGTCATTGCCATTCCGGCCAATAAAACGGTCGCTCAGGTGCTCGAAAGCCACGGTATCGATATTCCGCTGTCGTGTGAACAAGGTGTCTGTGGCACCTGCCTGACGCGGGTGTTGAAAGGCATTCCGGATCATCGTGATCTGTTTCTGACCGAAGACGAGCAGGCGCTCAACGATCAGTTCACGCCCTGCTGCTCACGTTCCAAGACGCCCGTGCTGGTGCTCGACATCTGATCAGTCCGGGCGCTGAATGACTTTCATGCGCTCGTTCTGCCCGGCGCCGAAGATTTCTGCATAGCGCAAGGTGGCATTGGCATGCTCGCGCATGATGGCCTCGGCGCGAGCGCCCTGCCCATTCACCAGCGCATCCACGACGGCGTGATGCTGCATGTGGGCGAAATTGAACCGCCGGTATTCGCGAATCAGGTTGTCGCGATCCACGGCCAGCGCGGTTACCGAGGCAAAAGGCAGATGGTCGTTGCGTGACAGTGCATCGGCAATGGCGCGATTGCCGCTGCCCTCGACGATCACTCGATGCAGGCGCATGTTCATGTAGTGATAGACCTCAAGGTCATCTTCAGTGACATGGCCCTTTTCGAACAGCGCGTCACCCTGTACCAGACAGGCCTCCAGTTCGTCGCGCGACTCCTGGGTCAGGCCGCGCTCGGCCATCTGCCGCGCGGCAAGCCCCTCAAGGACACCGCGGACATCCACCGCGCCGGCGATTTCCATCGGGCTGATCGAGCGCACCTGAAAACCACGCCCGCCAAAGGGCACCAGCAGCCCCTCCTGCTCCAGCGTCCGGAACGCCATGCGCACCGGCATGCGCGAAACGCCGAACAGCTCGGCAGTCGGCACCTCCATCAGACGCTCGCCGGCAGCCAGCTCGCCTGATGCAATCATCTTGCGCAACGCAACAAGGACGGTCTGCCCGGGTTTGCTCATCAAAAGGCTTCCGTGGGGATCAAAAAACGCATCTTACCCCACGCACGCCTGAGAGAATCGCCCACATGCAATCGATCAGAGAGGGCACGATGCTGCGTAACCGAAGGTGCGCTCTTCATCGGGTATTTCAATCCAGGCCAGCGTTTCTGCAAAACTGATCGGCGGGCTGTAGAAGTAGCCCTGCACCATCGTACAACCCAGGGTGGTCAGTGCATTCAGCTCATCCTGTGTTTCGACGCCTTCGATCACGCAGCCCAGAGACATGTCCAGACTCAAGGCAACCAGCGATTTGACGATCTTGTAACTGGCCGGGTTGTGGTGCACGCCGGTGACAAAACTGCGGTCGATCTTCAGCTTGGTCAGCGCCAGCGCGTGCAACTGACTGAGGCTTGAGAATCCGGTGCCGAAGTCATCCAGCGAGATACCGCAACCCAGCTTGCGGAACTGAGTAATGGCCTGCTGCACCTGAGCAATATCCTGCATGACCGCCGTTTCGGTGATTTCCAGATCGAGCCGCGACGCATCGAAGCCGCTGTGTTCGATGATCTCGACAATTCTGCTGACACTTTCCCAGGTCGCACAGTCGTGCGCGGACAGATTGAACGACAGCCTGATAGGCGCGGGCCACGACAGGGCCATGCCAAGCGCCTGGGTCAACAAGGGCACGGTGAGCTTGTTGATCATGCCGATGCGCTCGGCGATCGGAATGAAATGCGCCGGCGAAACAGACCCCAGTTCCGGGCTGTTCCAGCGCGCCAGTGCCTCGAAAGCCACCGTTTCGCGCGTGCAGCTCTCAATGATCGGCTGAAACGATACGTGGAACTCGGTTTCCAGATTGGCGCGCCGCAAGGCCTGTTCGGTAACGCCGTCGGCATGCAATTGCTCACGGTGGCTGGCGGAGAACAGGCAGGTGGTTCCGGGGTTATGGTTCTTGCCTTGATACAGCGCGTAATCGGCAAACTCGAACAGCTGGGTCGCATTATCCGCCGTGGCCGGGTACGTCGCCAGGCCCAGTGTCGCGCCAATCTGGATCGGCATGTCCGACAGTTCGAAGCTTTCGTGCATGAGGTCACACAGGTGTTTGCCAAACGCCAGCAACGCGTCACTGTGCATGTCACCCTTGATCACCAGCGCGAACTCGTCACCGCCCAGTCGCGACACATGCACCTTGTCACTCGAGGCGCTGGTCAGGCGTTCAGCCACCAGCATCAGCAAACGGTCGCCGATGCGGTGACCATAGAGGTCATTGACCGGCTTGAACCCGTCCAGGTCCAATACCCCCACTGCCAGGCCGCTGCGCTGCGCCATTGCCTCGGTCATCGCGGCATCCAGAGTCTGAAAGAACTGGCGACGATTGGGCAGGCCCGTCAGGCTGTCCTGATTGGCCAGCAGCAGATTCTCGTTACTCAGTTGCTCGGTCTTTACCTGCACATTTACCAGGCTGGTGAAATCGCGGTACTGGTAATGAAGAATGATCAGCATGCCGATCGACACCAGCACGATATTCACCGCTGTGGCGATAAAGGTAACGTTGTACGTCGAGGCGAAGAAAATGACGAAGGCGGTGTTGACGACCAGGGCGGTGGTCAGCGCTGCAGGCCGCAAGTGCATCATGCAGAAGATGCAGACGATCACCGTAATACCCATGAAAAACGCAACATGCGCCTGGGAGTAGGCATCGCCGTAGGGGTAAAGCGACAGCGACCAGGCGGCAAACCCGGCCGCTATCACGCCTGCCAGGCCATGTGTACCACGCAGCGTGGCCAGAATGATCGCCGGAGCGGGTGGCGGCCGGTTTACCGTGCGCAACCATTTGCGTGCACGGACGGCACAGATAACCGTAAGCAGCGCCGGGACCAGCAGCGTCAGCCACACCGGAGCGGTTCGCCAGTGGGTGAACGCCAACGCCCAGGTATTGACCAGCAGCACAAAGTACATCAACGGCAGTTGCCGGGACAACGCAACGTATTGGGCCTGCAACAACCTGGGGTTATCAGCAGGCACAGACATCAGGGCACGCAAGGCACCCGGTAGTTTTTTCAGCATCGCAAGGCTTCTCTGTTACCACAGTCAAAGCACACGTGGCTTGCTGCTCATCATGCGAACCGGACAGCTAATTGTCGGCTCGCTTGTCAGGCTCTCGGCGGATGTGATTAATTCTTTACGGTAAAACCGAGCCGTGCATCGGTTTAATTGAAATAACCTGTTGGCAACCTTTTTTCCGCGTGCCTTCGCATAAGTCAGCGGCGCTTGCACACCTTCTTTTCAATCGTCCCCTACAGGCAAGGAGCATTACCGTGAACAGGAAAGTCATTATCGATACGGACATGGGCTGGGATGACGTACTGTCGATCGCCTACCTGATGAAACGACAGGACATCGACATCCTCGGCATTACAGTGACCGGATGCGGCGAAACAGACCTCGGCTGGGGCGTGATCATCGCGCAGCATTTGCTGGGCATCGGAAATCGACTCGGCACCGTCGTGGCAAAGGGTACCGATCAGCCACTTGAGTACGACAACCGCTTTCCGCAACCCTTCAAAAACGACATGAACGACATCATGGGGCTGCTCGGGACACTGAACCCTGCCACGCTGCCGGAACTGTCGAGCCTGCCCGCCTGGGAGTTCATGTATCAGACGGTAAAAAACAGCCAGGACCCCATCACAGTGCTGTCGCTGGGGGGCTTTACCAACATCGCGAAGATGCTTTCGTTGAGCAGCCAGCCAGCCGACTTCAAAATGGTCGAGCAGATCGTCGCCATGGCCGGCGCGGTTTACGTCGACGGCAACGTCGCGGCATTGAACAACGCGCAAAAGGCATGGGATCAGGGAGAGGCCTACAGCAGCAACCACTATGCAGAATGGAATGTGTTCGTCGACCCTGTCGCCGCCAACACTGTTTTCCAGTCAAGCCTGCCGTTGACGCTGGTGCCGCTGGATGTCTGCAACCAGATCATCCTCGACGCCAGCTATTGGCAATTGATCACCGCCACCGACCCTGTCGCCACGCTGGTCAAACAAGTGCTCGAACACAAATCCGGAACACACGCCGAAGGGCTTCCCGTGCCGATCTTCGATCCGCTGGCGACCATGCTGATGGCAGGTGGTATTGCAGCGACAAAAATCGATGAGCAGTTTCTGTCGGTCAACACCGAGTTGACGCCGCAGGACAACCATTGTGGTCAGATACAGCTGCAAGGCAGCGGCTCACGAATGATTGCGTCAGTGCTGGGTGTCTCGCAGGTCGCGTTCAGCAACAACTTTGCCCAGGTCATCAATAGCTGAGGCCAGTGTGAAATGCTGCGCCGCGCCTTCTCAGCCTGGCGCAGTCACTCCATCAGTTCGCCGCTACCTGAGCCCGGTCGGCCTGCATGACCAGAGCCTTGAGCGAGGCGTCGAACTGTTTCAAGGCATTCACCTGCATATCACGCTGCTGATCGATTTGTGCAGCGATCTCCGGAGCGGCCTTGCCTTGCACCCAGACCGAGGTCATTTCCCGAACCACTTCACCTTCGGCCTTGCCGATGTATTGCAGGTTGTTGTCATAGAAGCGCGCCATGAAACGCGCTTCGACCTGACTGTTGCGCTTGCTCACCAGGCGGTTGTAAGTGTCGAGCATGACCACTACGTCCGGGCGGGCCTGCATCAGCGCATCGAGGTTGTTGTAAACGGTTACCGAGGCGAACTCTTTCTTCAATGAGCCCACCAGCCAGTCGGTCGCCAGCGCAGGGTCCGAGCTGTTGATGAATGCGTTGCGGATACGCGCATCGAGTGCGCCATTGCTGCCGCTCCGGAGTGCCACCGAATGGTAGTTGTTCAAATACTGAAGGTTGCTGAGGGTGTTTTCGCTGTACAGCACGCCCACCGACTGAGTGTGTTGCAGGCTGGCAGCGCTGTCGACGACGGGCATGAAATGGCAGGACTGTTCGGAGACCGGAGAGACGGCAGCATTGACGGGGGCAGTGAACATAATGCTGGTGCTGAACACGGCAGCAAACGTCAACAGATTGAACATTCTCATCGCGTCGTCTCCCTTTGGAGCAGGTGGCTATGGCGCCATCCTCCTCCTTTGCCGGAAAAACAGAACTTGCCTTGCTTGATGATGACTATCGACTGAATGAATGATAGTTGATACCACTACGTTACAAGGTTTTTCGCTTCAATTTTCATCCGCCCTGACGGCCGCACGAATGGCTTCGAGCAGCATCCGGCACGCCGGGTTGTCATTGTCGGTGCGCCAGACCAGGTGCAACTCGCTCTGCACGCCTTCGCCCAGGTCAATGTCACGAAACACGACGTCCTTGAACACCACATTGGTCGCACAACGCGGTACCAGTGCCAGCCCCATGCCAGCGTTGACCAGCGCCAGAATAGTCAGTGACGATCCAAGCCATTGGACATACTCCGGTGCAACTCGTGCGGAGCGAAACATACCGGTCAGCAGTTCGTTGAACGGAGGGTACGCCGAATGCGAATACATCAGGAACGGTGCGCCATCCAGATCGGCCACCGCGACAGAGTCCGCATGCGCCAATCGATGATTGCTCGGCACGGCCAGCACGAAAGGTTCGCGTACCAGGCATTTGCTCTCGTACCCCGGCTGAAACAGTGGCGCTCGCACGATACCGAGGTCAATGCGCCGCGCCCTGAGTGCTTCGTGCTGCTGATAGGTGTTCATTTCAGTCAGGGAAATCTTCACCTGCGGCTGCTTGAGGCGCGCCTCGGCGATCACCCTGGGCAGAAACTCGTACACGGCGCTGCCGACGAAACTGATGGTCACCGAGCCGATGTCACCTTCGGCAAAGCGTCGCGCGGAAATGGCCGCCTGCTGCGCACGCTCCAGCAAGGTCTGCGCCTCGATGAAAAAAGCCCTGCCCGCCGCGGTCAGGGCCACACTGCGGGTGCTGCGGGTGAACAGCTCGACGCCCAGATTATGCTCCAGTATCTGAATCTGCCGACTCAATGGCGGCTGCGTCATGTTCAGCCGTTCGGCGGCACGGCGAAAATTCAGCTCCGTTGCCACCGTGGTAAAGCAACGCAGTTGAGAAAGCTCGAACATTGATCCACTCCCGGTATCAATCAAGTCACTAACTGGATTGGACGGGAATAATACACGCCCTCATGATCGACTCATCCCCAAAATAACAATGAATGGGAGTCGCCTCTTGAATACCGTCCCTGGTACTACGGACGCCACGGTGCTTGCCCGTGCGGCCGCCAAGGTAAAACGCCACGTGCTGCCGCTGTTCGTGGTGATGTTCATCGTCAATTACATCGACCGGGTCAACATCGGTTTTGTACGCAGCCATCTGGAAACCGATCTGGGTATCGGCGCAGCGGCTTATGGGCTGGGCGCCGGATTGTTCTTTGTCGGTTACGCACTGTTCGAAGTCCCCTCCAACATGCTCTTGCAGCGCTACGGCGCCCGCGCCTGGCTGACCCGCATCATGTTTACCTGGGGCGCGGCTGCGATGGCCATGGCATTCGTTCAAGGTGAAACCAGCTTCTACGTGCTGCGCTTCATTCTCGGCGCCGCCGAAGCCGGTTTCTTCCCCGGCATCATCTATTACTTCACCCAGTGGCTGCCTTCCGGCGACCGCGGCAAAGCCATGGCGCTGTTTCTCAGCGGCTCGGCGATAGCGTCGGTCATCTCCGGACCGGTGTCCGGCGCCCTGCTCGGCATCGAGGGCCTGAACCTGCATGGCTGGCAATGGATGTTCCTGATCGAAGGCTTCGCATCGATCGTGCTCTGCGGTTTCGTCTGGTTCTGGCTGCAATCACATCCTCACGAAGCCCGCTGGCTCAGTGATGAAGAAAAAACCGCGCTCAGCACCGCCATCGCCGAAGAGCAACGGCAGCGCGAAGCAGCACAAACCGTCAGACCCTCGGTATTGCGCCTGCTGGCGGACCGGCAGATCCTGCTGTTCTGCTTCATCTACTTTTCCGTGGCGCTGACCATCTACGGCGCCACCTTCTGGCTGCCGAGCATGATCCGCAAGATGGGCAGCTTCAGCGATTTCGAGGTCGGGCTGTTCAATTCGATCCCGTGGATCATCTCCATCGTGGCCATGTACGGTTTTGCAGCACTGGCTGCACGCTTCAAGCACCAGCAGGCCTGGGTGGCAGTCACCCTGGTCATCGCCGCCGCCGGCATGTTCATGTCCACCGTCGGCGGTCCGGTGTTCGCCTTTGTCGCCATTTGCTTCGCGGCCATCGGTTTCAAGGCCGCGTCTGCGCTGTTCTGGCCAATCCCTCAGGGCTATCTGGATGCACGCATTGCCGCTGCGGTCATTGCGCTGATCAACTCAATCGGCAACCTGGGCGGTTTCGTTGCGCCCACCACGTTCGGCTTTCTGGAACAGACCACCGGTTCGATTCAAGGCGGTCTGTATGGACTGGCAGCGACATCGCTGCTGGCTGCCGTGGTGATCTTCTTCGCCCGCACCACGCCACGAGGTGATCGCGGCCGCCCGTCAAGGGCTGAGCGGCCTGCAGCGCTCAGCCCTGCCGTTACTGGCACCCCTTCCAGCCTCAAACCCTGACCTCCGGGAGACCGCCCTTTGAAAATCATACGTGTGACCGTGACCCCTATCGCCTTTCGCGACCCGCCACTGCTCAACGCCAGTGGTATTCACGAACCCTTTGCCCTGCGCTCGATCATTGAGGTGGAAAGCGACAACGGCTACATCGGTCTCGGTGAAAGCTACGGGGATGCCCCGGCACTGGCGATTCAGCAACACGTGCAGAACCAGCTGGTCGGGCTCGACCCGTTCAACCTCAATCAGCTGCGCAGCATCGTTCAGGCGACCGTGGCAGCGCATAAGCCTGCCAGCCTGGCCGGTGCCGAACTGGCGCCGGGCTCACACGCGAGCAAGGCGGTCAGCAATGCTTATTCTGCGTTCGAAGTGGCGTTTCTGGACCTGCAGGCGCGTTCCATGAACCTGCCATTGGTGGACCTGCTCGGCGGTGCCATTCGTGACCAGATACCCTTCAGCGCCTACCTGTTTTTCAAATACGCGCAGCATGCCGATGCGCCTTACGCGCCCGACAGCTGGGGTGAAGCGCTCAGCGAAGAGCAGATCGTTGCTCAGGCCCGGCGCATGATCGAAGCCTACGGTTTCAAAAGCATCAAGCTCAAGGCCGGAGCACTGCCGCCGGAACACGAGGTGTCGTGCATCAAGGCGCTGAAAAAGGCTTTCCCCGGTTATCCGCTGCGCATCGACCCCAACGGCAACTGGTCACTGGAGACTTCGATTCGCATGGCAGAGCTGCTGGGCGATGATCTGCAATATTACGAAGACCCGACGCCGGGCCTCGACGGCATGTCCGAGCTGCATAAACGCACCGGTCTGCCGCTGGCAACCAACATGGTGGTAACCGATTTCGACGAGTTCCGCCGCAGCGTGGCCCTCGACAGCGTGCAAATCGTACTCGCTGACCACCATTACTGGGGCGGCCTGCGCGACACTCAGGCACTGGCGAAGATGTGTGACACCTTTGGCCTCGGCGTGTCGATGCACTCCAACTCGCATCTGGGTATCAGCCTTATGGCCATGGCCCACGTCGCAGCGTCGGTGCCTAATCTGGACTACGCCTGCGACACGCACTACCCGTGGCAGGAGCCGGACGAGGAAGTCATCAAGGGCGGCAAACTGCCGATTGTCGACGGCTGCGTCAGCATCACCCGCGCGCCCGGCCTGGGGCTGGAACTGGACCATGACCAGCTCGGCAAGCTCAACGACCAGTATCACAGCTGTGGCATTCGGCAGCGCGATGACGTGAAGCAGATGCAAAAATACAAGCCGGACTGGAAGGCGGTCAAACCGAGGTACTGAAGCCGTCCGGCTCGGCTTAATCGGCCTGCTGAGCAGGCGCGGTCCTCTGGTAGACACCCGGTCGATCCTGCCGGGTGCGGCCACGGATCAAGGCTTCGGGGTTACGGCTCAGGTAATCGGTCAGGACCCTTACCGAGCGGGCCATGCGCTGAACGTCGTCGATTGTCCGGTCGATCTGTTGGTGCACAGGCGAGTCCTCGGCGAGTGCTGCACCGGCAATGTCCAGTGTGCTTCGGGATTGCAGCAGAACGCCGTGCAGTTCAGGCATCACCTGCGCGTTGAAAAGCCTGAACGTCTTTTGCGCCTCGCCAAGGCTGCCATTGAAGTTGCCGGCGATCTCCTGCACCGGCACGTTGCTGAACTTGTCGATGATCTGCTGTACCTGCTCCTGCATCTTTTCAAGCTCCCCCGGCACGGTCGGGATTATCAACGGCTGCGCACTGACATCGAACGGCACCGGCGCAGCGTTGGCGATAAAACCCAGGGAAATATACAGTTGTCCGGTCAGCAGACTCTCGCTGCGAGGCTGCGCACGCAGGCCTCGTTTGACGAAGTCGGCTATCAACTGTGCCGTACGTGCATCATCGGTAACGCCTAACGTTTTCACGATTTTTTCATTGGCCATACCCAGGCGGTCGGGGTATATCTGCGCCCCTACGATGCTGGTGAACGACTTGCTGGCGGCGTCGTAGTCCAGGTCTACCGAGACGACTCGCCCCAGCGTTATGCCCATGAACTCGACCGGCGAATTGACCTCCAGCCCCCGCAGCGACTGACTGAATATCATACGGATGTAACCCGGTTCGCCGTCGGGCGGCGACAGCGCCTTCTGTTGGTCGTCAAACAGCATGAAGCGTGCATGCTCCGCGGCCCGGGGCGCATTCGTACGGTAATCCGGCTCGACGAAGGCCACCCCTCCCGCCAGTAGCGTCGAGACCGATTCAGTCTTTATTTTCAGACCATCGGCATCCACCGTCATGCCAATGCCGCTGGCATTCCAGAAGCGCGTGTCGGTGGTCACGAAACTGTCGTTGGGCGCATTGATGAAAATTTCCGCATCCACGCCCTTGCCGTCTGCGGATAAATGGCAGGCCGCTATCTGTCCGACCTGAATGCGTCGGTAGTACACAGGAGACCCGACCTCCAGTGAGCCCATGTCTGCGGCGTGCAGGGTAAAACGCGTGCCTTTTGCGCCGTAGGTAATGGGTGGCGGAGCTTCCTGACCGACAAAGTGTTTTTTCGTATGCCCGGACGTACCGCTGTCCGCCGCGATAAATGGCCCGGAAAGCACGGTATCCAAGCCCGATACACCGGTGACGCCTATACGCGGGCGCACCACCCAGAACAGGGAGTCCTCGGCAGTGAAAGCACGGGCGCTGGCATCGAGGTCCACCGTCGCCACAACGCCTGTACGGTCCTTGTTCAAGGCCACGGCCGATACCTCGCCAATCACCACATTCCTGACCTTGACCCTCGTCTTGTGAGGTTCAAGCCCCTCGGCGCTCTGGAAGGTGACGAAGATTCTCGAGCCTTTCGACAGTGTGCTGCTGATCAGCAGCGACAGGCCTATCAAGGCAGCGAGCAGCGGAACCAGCCATACAGGGGATACGCCGAAACGTCTCTTTCGGGTGATGAAAGCAGCGACTGCCGATGGAGAAACCGAACCTGAGCGATCAGACATTTTGTCCTCTGAGACGCCCACGCGGGGTCATGCCGACGATTGATACTGTCGGTCGGACTCTGAACCTCGGCTATTAATAAACCATCAAGGAAATATCAAGATCTGATCAAGATGCGATGGTGCCGTGCGGCATGAAGCCGACCGTTTGGTCGGCTTCATGCCCTTGCTCAAGGCAACGGGTCGAATTTCAATTCGCTGAGGCTTTGTACCTTGTCTTCGCGAACCATCTTGTATTCGGTATTCGGGCCGATCCAGTGCGCCCAGATCGCGTCGATCTCACCTGCGGCTTCCATTGCGCGCAGCGATTCGTTGACCTTCGCCAGAAAGGCAGGTTCGCCCTGGCGCATGCCGGCACCGATGGGCTCAAGCGCCATCGGTTCCTTGGCAATGGCCAATTCCACGCCGCCGGCCTTGGCCTGCCCTACCAGCTTGATTGCGGTCATGGTGTTGGTCACCAGACCCACCACCTTGTTCTGTTGCAGTGCCATGTAGGCAGAGCCGGTGTCCTGGAAGGTCACTGGCGTCGCGTCAGCCAGACGGATCGACTGCTCGGAGGTAGAGCCTTTGGTCGAACTGATGCGTTTGCCCTTGAAGAACGATTTCGGTTGATCGGCATTCGCGGCACGGACTACCAGTGTTTCCTTGGCGATGTAGTAAGGGTCGCTGAACTGGATCTGGTCGGCACGGCTCTTGGTGTAAGCCAGGTTGGCGAAAATCACATCCACGCGGCCCATTTTGACTTCCGGGATACGTGCTTCGACCGACAGTGGCTTGAGTTCCAGCTCCACGCCCATGTGTTTGGCCAGGGCTTTGCAAAGATCGACGTCCATGCCCACCAGTTCGCGGGTTTGAGGGTCCGGTGCCGAGAACGGCGGAACGTCGGCATACACGCCACAGCTCAGGCTTTTCTTGCTCATCACATCGCTGAGCTGATCAGCATGGACCACCGAAACAGCCAGCGGCGACAACGCCAGTGCAGCCAGTACAGACTTGATACGCATGGTGAGACTCCTGGAAATGAATTGAGTGATTCGCTGAAATCAGTGCCTGCGCTCAATGGCTGCGCAGGTCGGCAATGAAGCGCTGGGCACGCGGATGGGTCGGTTGCTGAAAGAACACCTCAGGGCTGGATTTTTCGAGGATCTGCCCCGCATCCATGAACCAGATGGTGTCGGCCACTTCCCGGGCAAAATTCATCTCGTGGGTGACGCACATCATGGTCATGCCCTCTTTGGCCAGGCCTTTCATGACGCCGAGCACCTCGCCGACCATTTCCGGGTCAAGAGCGCTGGTGGGCTCGTCAAACAGCATGACGGGCGGCTCCATCGCCAGCGCGCGAGCAATCGCCACACGCTGCTGCTGGCCACCGGACAACTGTGCGGGGTAGGCACCGGCCTTGTGTGCCAGCCCCACCCGATCCAGCAACTCCATGGCGCGGGCGCGCGCTTCACTGCTCTTCAAGCCACGGACCTTGGTCGGGGTCAGGATGATGTTGTCGAGCACCGACAAGTGCGGAAACAGATTGAAGCTCTGGAACACGAAACCCACGCGGCTGCGCAGCCGATTGACGTTGGCGTCGGTGCCGTTCACGTCACGGCCGTCAAACAGAATCTGGCCTTCTTGCACGTCCTCAAGACGATTGACGGTGCGGATCAGTGTCGACTTGCCCGAGCCTGAGGGCCCGCACAGCACTACCACTTCGCCGCGCTGCACCTCGGCGGTGATATCGGTCAGGGCCTGGTACTCGCCATACCATTTATTGATCCTGGAAAACATGATCATCGGATGCATTGGGCAACCCTCAATTATCGGTAGTCAAAGGCCGGGGAACGGGCACAGGCGATACATCGCCTTCACGTTTGCGGGCAATCCGCTGCTCCACCACGGCGGCGAGACGGGTCAGGCCGTAGCACAGCACGTAGTAAGTGATCGCCAGGATGAAGAACACCTGAAACGGCTTGGTCAGCAGCTGGTTATTGATCTGATTGGCGGCAAAGGTCACTTCCTGGACGTTGATCACGTAGCCCAGCGACGTTTCCTTGATGATCGAAATGAACTGGCTGATCAGACTCGGCAAGGCGTTGTACAGCGCCTGCGGCAGGATCACCCAGACCGTGGTGTGCAGGTAGCCCATGCCCAGTGCGCGGGAGGCTTCGTATTGACCGGTCGGCAGCGCCTGAATAGCGCCGCGGATGATTTCGCACAGGTAGGCGCTCTGATAGACCACCAGCGTGCAGAGCATGGTGGTGAAACCGGTGATGTTATGGCCAATCAGCAAGGGGACCAGAAAGTAGGTCCAGAAAATCACCATCAGCAGCGGAATGCCGCGCATCACGTAGACCCAGACCGTCGCCGGGTAGCGCAGCCAGCGCCACGGCGAAACCCGCGCCAGCGACAACAGTAGCCCTAGAGGAAAGGCCAGCAACAGGGCCAGCGCCGCCAGCATCAGCGTCGAAATCAGGCCGCCCATCGGACCGTGGGGGTATTGACCGACCAGCAGCAAGGTCCAGTTATCGCGAACAATCGTGAAGACATCAAACATCGCCGCCTACCTCGCCATGGCTTTGCTGAATTGCCTGGCCAGCACAGCACCCAGGCCCATCAGCATCAATGAAATGGCCAGGTAGACCACGGTTGCGACCAGATACGCTTCGAAGGTGCGGAAGGTGTAGTTCTCGACTTCGCGGGTGGCATAAGTCAGCTCAACCACGCCGATGGCCATGACCAGACTGGTGTTCTTGAACAGCAGGACCGTGTGATTGATCAGCGACGGCAGGCAGTTGCGAACCCCTTGCGGCAGGATCACGTAACGCATCGAGCGCACATAACCCAGGCCCAGCGCGCGCGACGCCTCGACTTGCCCGGCCGGAATCGCGCGTAACCCACTGCGAATGTCTTCACTGAAATACGCCGCCTGGCAAAGGCCCAGGGCGATGACCGAAAACAGGTACTCGGTGCTGTAGTTGGCCAGCCAGATCTGTGTGTTTTCGGACAGCAGCGTGGGAATGCCGAAATACCAGAGCATCAGTTGCACCAGCGTCGGCACATTGCGGTGATAGGACACATAACCCGCCACCAGGCGCTCGGCGTACTTGTTGCCGGTCAGGCGAATCGACACCAGCAGCAGGGCCACCGCCATGGCCAGACACCAGGCAACGAATGCCAGTTGCAGGGTCGTTTCTATGCCCTTGACGATCAGCTCGGCGTACTCGCCCTGCAGGATCGCTGAAAGATCGAATTTACTCGTCATGGTTGTTCCCATAGACATTCAGCCAGGGCAGAAGCAAGGCGCCAGCGGGTCTGGCGCGGGTATGACATGGCGGCTGATGCCGCTCTCGTGATGGGGGACAGCCCTTGCAGACGCAGCCTCAGCCTTCGTAGTCCTGCGGACGCGCAGTCGACAGACCGCCGGGCACCTGCAGCGTCGGGGTGATTTCCATATGCCCGATGTTGACCGCGATGGGCGCGGCAATCACATAGGCGATCGCATCGGCAATGTCCTTGGCCACCGGCAGCTCATAGCCCTCGATGAAACGCTTGCGCACTTCCTCGGAGTCGCCATGCACGTGAGCGAAGATATCCGTCGCCACGCGCCCCGGGCAGATTTCGGTGACCCGCACGCGCTTGCCGAAGGCATCGATGCGCAACTGACGGGACAGCATGCTTACCGCAGCCTTGGTCGCGTGGTACGTCGAGTTGCCACCGAAGTTGTAGGCAGCAGCGATCGAACTGATATTGATGATGTGCCCGCAATCACGCTCGACCATCCCCGGCAACGAGAGCCTGGCAATCTGCAATACTGCGCGGAGGTTCACATCGACCAGCAGATCGATCCCTTCAGCGTCCGCCTTGAGCAGCGAGCCGGGCCGGTCGACGCCGGCATTGTTGACCACGACATCGAAATGATGGGCCTGAAACAAGGCCGTCAGGCCAGCCAGATCAGTCACGTCGATAGCGTGCGCGATACAACCGGTGCGCTGCGCCAGTGCCGCCAGCTTGTCTGCACTGCGCGCCAGCGCATGGACCTGCAAACCTTCGGCACACAGCCGCTCGACGACGGCCTCGCCAATGCCGGAAGAAGCGCCGGTGACCAGCGCGGTTTTATAATCGGAAAAAGGCATGTCAGGGTTTCCTTGAATAAGCGTCGATCAGCCGCTTGGCTGTTAATGCTGATCGCCTTGTACTGGACTTTAACGAGCGTCATGGGCAGCGACCAAGACACAATGGTTGTGTGGCAATAAGCTGCGCTTATGACCCGAGCAACTGTGAAACCGGGGTGATGACACCGCCCTGCTCTTCGATGCTCCGGCGAATGCTGCGCGCCAGTTCCACCGCCCCCGGCGTGTCGCCATGCAACAGAATCGACTGGGCGTTGACCGCCACACGCTTGCCGCTCAGGGTCGTTACCGAGCCGTCCTGCAACAGTTGCGCAACCCTGGCCCTGATCTGCTCCGGGTCTTTGATCACCGCACCGGGCGTACCTCGCGGCACCAGCAGGCAGTTTTCGTCATAGGCGCGATCAGCCAGAAAGGTCGTTGCCACCCTCAGGTTGCACGCCTCGGCGGCCTGCTCGATGGCCGCGCTGCTGGATGAGCTGATGATCAGCTGCGGGTCAAAACCTGCAACAGCCCTTACCAAAGGCCCGGCCAGTTCGGCATCGGCCGCAGCCATATTGCCCAGCGCCCCGTGAAAACTCATGTGCGTGACGCGGTAACCGGCAGCGGCTGCAAGGCCCGCCAGAGCGCCGAGTTGATACACCACAATGGCGCACAACTCCTTGAGCTCGATGTTCATTCTGCGGCGGCCGAACCCCTGCAGATCCGGAAAGCCGACATGCGCACCGAGATCAATGCCCAGCGCCTTGGCGCGGCGCACTGTGCTGTCCATGATCAGCGGATCCCCGGCATGAAAGCCGCACGCCACGTTGGCCGAGGAGATCAATGGCATCAAGACCTCGTCCTCGCCCATGGTCCAGGGCCCGAAGCCCTCACCCAGATCAGCATTCAGATCAATGCGCATGATCAAGTTCCTCCAGTTCAATCAGCGGCTGGCCATAACCGACGCGCTCGTTTTCGGCGGCCAGGAAGCGCAGTACGCGCCCTGCCTGATGACTGCGCACCGGCAGATACAACAGGCCGATACGCAACAGCCCCAGCAACTGCCCCACAGCCACTGCATCGCCGGGTTTTACGTAGCTGCTGCGTTCATCGGGATGACTCGATACAAACACGCCGGGGTTGTCGGCACTCACCACATGGGCAGTCAGCGCCGACGGTTCAACGGCGACCTGAGGCGCAGAGGGCACAGCGCAGGCCTGTACAGGCTTGCCGCGGCGGATCAACAGCTCGAACCCCGGCTGCCTCAACTCCAGCACAGTAATGCCGGCGTCCCGAATACACGCTGCCAGCTGGCGAATCTCTTTGATGTTCATCAGCGATGTCCCTGCAGGCTGCGCAGCGCGAGCACGCGCCGGGCGTCTTCGATGAAAGCGTGATTGGTGTCCAGCGCGTCGACCGCTTCGTCGTAGCTGCACTGCACAAAACGGACCTTGCTGCCGATCGGCGCCTGGCCAAGACGCCACAGATCGGCCTCGATGACTGTGGCAAACTTGGGATAACCGCCACTGGGCTGGGCATCCCGCATCTGCACGATCGGCTGTCCGCCGTGGGGCACCTGAATCACGCCAGGCACGATGCCATGAGAGCGGATTTCCAGCGTCTCGCGCGCAAGCAAGGGCGTGCCCTCCATGCGGTAGCCGTAACGGTTGCTCTGCGTGGTGATTTTCCACTCATCGGCAAAAAACGTTGCTTGCGCCTCGGCACTGAAACAGTCGAATTCGGCAGCCGGCAGCACGCGGATGGCCGGCAGCCCGTCAAGCAACAACGGCAAGGCCGCCACCGACGATTGCACCCCGAAATCACTGGCACGCAGTTCGTTGACAGCGCCCGCAGGAATCACATCACCCTGCTGCAACGCACGGCCCTGCCAGCCACCAAAAGCGCCGCGCAATTGCGTGCTGCGCGAGCCCAGCACCAACGGCACGTCGACGCCGCCGGCCAGACACAGATACACGCGGCTGCCAATCGTCGGGTAATTGAGCCGCAACACCTGATTCTTGCGTGCCTGAGCGACCCAATTGCCTGGCAGCCGCTCACCATCGAGCGACGCAGCGCAGGCGGCGCCGGTGATCGCGAAGGTGCAGTCATCGACAAAGCGCACTTCGAACGGGAACAGCGGAATTTCAATCCCCGCCGCGTCTTCATCGTTGCCCAGCAACAGGTTGCCGAGCCGCAGTGACAGCGTGTCCATCGCGCCAGACGTGCCGACGCCGTAGCCGAGGCTGCCGAGCCGCCCCAGATCCTGAACGGTCGCCAGTGCCGTAGCGCTGATAACTTCGATCATCGGATGATCCTCTCGATACGCAAGCGCAGTTGATCGCCGGGTTGCAACAGCGCCGGAGGCTGCTGACCCGCATCGAAAAACACCATTTCCGTGCGTCCTATGGTGTTCCAGCCACTGGGGCCGGCCGACGCGGAAATACCCGTCTGAACGCCACCGATGGAGACCGACCCGGCCCCGATATCGAGTACCGGCACCTTGCGCCGCGGCGTTGCCAGGCGCCGATCCATGCCGCCCAGGTAGCAATAACCCGGATGGCTGCCCAGGGCGTACACCGGGTACAACGGCTCACAGTGCAGATTGGCGATGGTTTCGATATCCAGCCCGGTATGGGCGATGACATCAGCCATGTGCGGTCCGCCGTCACCGCCGTATACCACCGGCAATTCAATGATCCGGCCCTGCAACGGCAGCGGCTGGCACTGCTCCCAGGTCTCCAGCAAACGGGTTTTCAGACCGGCCAGGTCCCGCGGTGGCGCCGCGAAGGTCAGCATCAGGTTGTTCATCCCCGGCACCGCCTCGCGTACCTGCGGCCAGTCCTTGCTCAGACGGGCCAGTGCCCATATGCGTTGCTGCGGTGCCAGGTCGAGCTCGCCGGGTGCTTCGAACAGCAACGCGGTGGTTCCCAGCAAGGTGATTCTTGGCGCATTCGGCGCCTGCACGAGACTCATGGGTGGCTCCTTGTCTGCAACCAGCGCTCCAGGTGATGAATGTCCATGCCACCCTTGCAGAACACCGGGTCCTGCAGAATGTCGCGATGCAGCGCGATGTTGGTAGAGATGCCCTCGACGTGCATTTCGCTCAGTGCCAGACGCATGCGTGCCAACGCCTCATCGCGACTGGCACCATGAGTGATGACCTTGGCCACCATCGAATCGTAATAAGGCGGAACGCGGTAGCCGTGGCTGACATGCGAATCGACCCGCACGCCGAAACCACCGGGGATCTGCCAGCGGGTGACCTGGCCCGGCGTCGGCATGAAGCTGCGCGGGTCCTCGGCGTTGATCCGGCACTCCAGCGAATGGCCCGAGACCGTTACGTCGGCCTGACTGAAGCTCAGGCGCTCGCCCATCGCCATGCGGATCTGCTGCTGGACAATGTCGATGCCGGAGGTCATTTCCGTTACCGGGTGCTCGACCTGCAGGCGGGTGTTCATCTCGATGAAATAGAACTCGTCCTTTTCGAAGAGGAACTCGAACGTGCCGACGCCCTGATAGCCGATCTGGCGGCAAGCATGTGCGCAACGCTCGCCCACCCTGGCCATCAATGCTGCGTCGATGCCGGGTGCAGGCGCCTCCTCAAGCACCTTCTGGTGGCGGCGCTGCATCGAGCAATCCCGTGAGCCGAGCCAGACAGCATTGCCATAGGCATCGCACAACACCTGAATCTCGACATGGCGCGGCTGGCCCAGAAACTTCTCGATATACAACTCGGGATTGCCGAACGCGTGTCGGGCTTCTTCGCGGGTCAGCGCAATCGCATCGAGCAGACGAGACTCTTCCTGAACCACACGCATGCCCCGCCCTCCGCCGCCGCCTGCGGCCTTGACGATGACCGGGTAACCGATGTCGCGAGCGATCTGCAGAATGCTCTGCGGGTCGGCCGGCATGCTGGTATCCGGACCGGGTACGCACGGCACGCCGGCTTCGCGCATCGCCCGCTTGGCAGCGACCTTGTCGCCCATGACCCGTATGCACGCAGCACTGGGGCCGATGAAGGTCAGGCCAGCCTGCTCGATGCGTTCGGCGAACATGGCATTTTCAGACAGAAAGCCATAACCGGGATGGATCGCCTGAGCACCGGTCAGTTGCGCGGCATAGAGCACGGCCGCCTGATTCAGATAGCTCTGCGCCGCTGCGGCGGGACCGATGCACAGCGCTTCGTCAGCCTGTTGTACATAACCGGCATCGCGATCCGCTTCGGAATACACCGCTACCGTGCGCAGGCCTAGGCCCTTGCAGGCGCGCTGGATGCGCAGGGCGATTTCGCCGCGATTGGCGATCAATACTTTATCGAACATCAAAAACCCCTGATCGGTGAACCCGCAAGACGGCCTGCAAGGCAGCTCAAGACCCTCACGCAATGCTGAACAGCGCCTGACCGGCCTGAACCTCTTCGCCATTGGCAACCAGAATGGCAGTCACCACCCCTGCCGCCTCAGCCTTCACCGGATGAAACATCTTCATGGCCTCGACCACGGCCAGGGTCTGCCCCACCTCGACGGACGTACCGATCTCGACAAAAGGCGGCTGGTCGGGTGCTGGGGTCAGGTGCAACACCCCGTACAGCGAGGCGCACGCCTGTGTCTGTTGTACGGCGGTCGTCGTACTTGTCTGAGTCGCAGAAACAGTGCGCGCTGCGGGCTTCGTCTGCACTGTCGCAACAGCCGGATTGACGCGGTTGGCGACCTGAGCGGGCTCGCGCAGCAAACGCAGCTGCGCGTCGCCTTCACACAGGCTGAGTTCGCTCAGGTCCGATTCGGCCATCAGGTCGATAAGTGCTTTGATACGTTCCGGATTCATGCAAGAGCCCTTGCCTGGCAAATGAAATGTGGCTGAGGGCAATGTAACGAGGCAGGTTTTTGACCGCCAAGACGGTTTGACTGTGGGGTGATAAGCGCCCCTTATGACGTCGGAATCACTGCGCGCGGCGGTTGCCGCGCATTTCTGCGACCAGTTCCAGAAGGATCGCCTTGACCGCCTGGGCCGGCACCGACAGCGGCAAGTGCCCGGAGAGGCACAGCGCGAGAGGGGCTTCGATCTCGGGTTCGACAATGCGGCTCAGGTTGACCGCATGCGTGTCTGCCAGCACCCGCGCTGCAGATTCGGGAAGAATGGTCGAGCCGAATCGATCGGCGACTGCCGCGGCCAGCGTCGTCGAAGATTCGACTTCTGCCACCACCCGGGCACTGTGCTCGATACGCACAAATGCCTCGTCCACCAGACGACGGACAGTGTTGTAGGTGCGCGGCAACAGCAGGTCGATATCGGCCAGTTCCCTGAGCGGAATTTCCTCGCGACCCTGAAGCGCCTCTTCGGCACTCACCAGGTACAGCTGCTCGCGTATCAAGGGCACAAAACTCAAGCCATGTACCTCGCGTCCGCCATAAAGAACGGCCATGTCCATACGCCCGTTCATGATCAACTCACTGAGGGTGGTGCCAAAGTTCTCATTGAGGTACAGCAGAATGCCCGGATGACGCTCGCGTACGCATTTGAGCAATGGCAGCGACAGGGTCGAAGCGGCAGTGCCGGGTGCCAGCCCTACCGACACCGGCCCCGATAACGCCAGACCACTGGCGTTGACGTCACTCTGTGCCTGCTCGCACTGGCGCAGAATCACCTGAGCATGCCCGTACAGCACCTTGCCCGCCTCGGTCGGGGTGACGCCGCGCTTGGTGCGGATCAACAACTGTTGCTGCAACTCGGCCTCCAGCGTCACCAACTGCTGACTCAGCGCAGGTTGTGCGATGTGCAGCACATCGGCGGCCTGAGTCAGGCTGCCGATATCGACAATTTTCACGAAATATTTCAAACGGCGAAGGTTCAAGGTGCTGCACTCCAGAGTCACGACACACGGGCTTCAGCAAGACCCAGGCCAGCTCTGGAAAAACCAGGCATAAGCAATTGCTATGTCAGCTCTCGCTGAACGGGCTCGCCAGGCGCTGATCCCCCTGCAACCATTGCACGCCCGCTTTTGGTGCGACGCCGGTTCATCTGCGGTCATAAGCGCTGCCTATCAACCCAGAACGAAATGGTCTTATGGCGCTCGCTGCTCTGGCTCGTAACGTATTCCCCGTCAAGGCCATCAACGAGGAATGCCAACGTGACCGCATCTCGCATCGCTGCCCGCGTGCTCCGCATCAAACCGTCGCCAAGCAGCGCTGCTGCCGATCGGGCCAATGAACTGCGGCGCGCAGGCAAATCGATCATCAATCTGGTGGTTGGCGAGCCGGACTTCGACACACCGGCGCACATTCGTCAGGCCGCCTGTGCCGCCATCGAGAACGGTGAAACACGCTACACGCTCAACGCTGGCACCACGGCGCTGCGCGAGGCAATCGCCGCCAAACTGCAGCGTGAAAACGGCCTTGCTTACGCGCCCGGCCAGATCGTGGTGACCAGCGGTGCCAAGGCCGCGATTTTCAATGCATTCGCGGCGACATTGAGTGTCGACGATGAAGTGCTGATCCCCGCGCCTTACTGGGTGTCTTACCCGGACATGGTCCTGGCCTGCGACGGTCGTCCAGTGACCCTGGCCTGCCCGGAGGAAAACCAGTTCAAGCTGACTGCCGCGCAGCTGCGCAACGCGATCACGCCGCGCACCCGCTGGCTGCTGCTCAATTCGCCGAGCAACCCGACCGGTGCCACCTACAGCGCATCCGAATGGCGCGCGCTGGCCGACGTACTGCTCGACTACCCGGACGTGCTGGTCATGACCGACGACATTTACGAGCACATTCGCTACGACGACGCTCCGCTCAGCCACCTGCTCACTGTCGAGCCAGCGCTGCGCGAACGCGTGCTGATCATCAACGGCGTGTCGAAAACCTACGCCATGACCGGCTGGCGCATCGGCTACGCAGCAGGCCCCGGCGATATCATCAACGCGATGGCCACCCTGCAATCACAGTCCACCAGCAACGCCTGCTCGGTGAGCCAGGCCGCTGCGGTGGCCGCCCTGACCGGCGACCAGTCTTTTGTCGGCGACAGCGTCAAGGTCTACAGACAGCGCCGCGATCGTTGCCTGGAACTGATCAACGCGATTGACGGCCTGAGCTGCATCAAGCCCGAAGGCGCGTTCTATCTGTACGTCAATTGCGGCGCGCTGATCGGCAAAACCACACCGTCAGGCTCGGTACTGGAAGCCGATACGGACGTGGTTCTGTACCTGCTGGAAAGTCAGGGCGTTGCCGTTGTCGCAGGCACCGCCTATGGCCTGGCACCGTTTTTCCGGATGTCTACGGCGACTGCCCTGGAAACCCTTGAAACCGGTTGCACACGCATTGCGACTGCTGTCGCTGCGTTGCGCTGAGCACCTCAACATGACGACGCCGAGCCATCCGGCCCTGACCTTTAAACAGGCCTTGTTGGCCATGCTCGGCATATCACTGGTACTGGGCCTTTCCGCGCTGGATCAGACCGTCATCGGCAACGCATTGCCAAGCATCGTCGCCGAGCTCAACGGTTTCGAGTTGTACGCCTGGGTCGCCACCGGCTACCTGCTGGCCTCTATCGTGACCATCCCGATCTTTGGCCGGCTGGGCGATTTTTACGGGCGCAAACCGTTCGTGCTGGCCGCAACAGTCATCTTCACGCTGGCCTCGCTGCTCTGCGCACTGGCAGACAGCATGTTGGTACTGGTGATCGGGCGAGCCTTGCAAGGTGTGGGCGGCGGTATGTTGATCGGTACTGCCTTTGCCTGTGTGCCCGAGCTGTTTCCCGACACCCGCCAGCGGTTGCGCTGGCAGGTGTTGCTGAGCGCCATGTTCAGCGTGGTCAATGCCATCGGCCCGGGGTTGGGCGGTTATCTGTCCGGCGAGTTTGGCTGGCGTTCGGTGTTTTGGTTGAACCTGCCCCTGGGCGTGATTGCCTTGTTTTTTGCCTGGCGCTTTTTGCCGTGGTATCGCCCGCAAGGCTATCGACCCCATTCTGACGGTGCGATCAGGCTCGACTGGCTCGGGGCTTTATTGATCGTCCTGACGCTGGGCAGCCTGCAACTGTTCGTCGAATGGCTGGGCCAGCGTTCTCTGTCCGTCAGCCTGACATGTGGCGCCGTGACCCTCGCTGCCATGCTCGGCCTGTGGTTCCACGAGCGCCGCTGTGCCTTTGCCTTGCTGCCCGCCGGGCTGTTCGCCAACCGCAGCATCCGCCTGCTGTTCATCATGTCGCTGTTGGCCGGCGCCATCATGTTCACCCTTCTGTTCTACCTGCCGCTGCTGTTGCAGGGCAGCTACGGCTACTCGCCAAAAGACGCAGGGTTACTGCTTACCCCACTGGCGCTGAGCATCACCCTGGGCGCCATCGTCAACAGTCGTATCGTCACGCGTCTGACAAACCCCAATTGGTTACCTATTGGCGGATTCATTGCACTGTCGGTTGCCTGCATCGCCTTGGCACTGGTCGGACTGCACGCCGGCTTCATGACCTTACTGGGGCTGATTCTGCTGGCGGGGTTGGGGCTTGGATTCATTCTGCTCAACCTCACCGTGTTCACCCAGACGCTCGCCGAGCGGCAATTTCTCGGCATTGCCACGGCGCTGACCCAGTCCTTGCGACTGGTCGGCGGTTTGCTGGGCACAGCGGCCATGGGCGTGCTGGTCAAGGTGCTGTATGTCGCCAATCTGCAAAGTGCGCTGAACGCAGCAGGTCAGGCGTCGGCCTTACCGCGCCTGGCCGACCCTCAGGTTCTGCTGCAGCACACGCCTGCCAATGTCGATGCGGCGCTGCTGATAGCGCGCACCGCCCTCGCCCAGGCGGTGGGCACGGGGCTGCTGACATGCGCCGGGCTGGGCGTGCTCGCGTTGCTGGTTCTGCACCGCCTGCCTCGCGTCACCCTTCATCAGGCATCCCATGCAGCAACGTCTGCAACGGATTCATCTGCAACACCTGTTCCTGAAAAACAATAAGAAACCTGACTGCCGCCCGACCCTGCCTCTCACAACACTTAATGACAGCATGAGGATGAACCCGATGGAGCGTATCAATCGCGCCACCCCTTTCGTTGCGGGCTTTTGTGGCCTGCTGATCGCGCAGCAGAGCTTTGGCGAAGGTTTTCTGGAAGACAGCAAGGCCAGTATTCTGGCGCGCAACTTCTTCAGCAACGCAGACAACCGCAGCGGCGCCGCCGACCCGAACTACACGCAGGAGTGGGGCCAGGGCTTCATGCTCAACTACCAGTCCGGCTACACGCCCGGCACCGTCGGCTTTGGCGTCGATGCGCTGGGCCAGTTGGGCATCCGTCTGGACTCGGGCAAAGGCCGTCACTACAACCCGCAAAGCACGGCGTTCAACGGCAATATCTTCCCCACGGACAGCGATGGCCGCGCGGTCGATGAGTTCAGCAGCCTGGGCGCGACGCTCAAGGCACGCGTCTCCAGGACCGAACTGAAATACGGTACGCTGGTGCCCATGCTGCCGGTGGTGATGTCCACTGACCGCATGTTGCAACAGACTTTTCGTGGCGGGCAGATTCAGTCTGGCGACCTGAAGGACTTCACCTTCACCGCAGGCCAGCTGGAGCATGTCATGGGCCGTGGTTCGACCAATCAGATGGGCATGTCGATTCCGGGTGCAAACAACCCGCTGACCGGCGAGTTCGTCAACAAGTTCTACTATGCGGGCGTCGATTACAAACCGACAAAAGACCTGACCTTGCAGTACTACTATGGCAACCTGGAAAACTTCTACAAGCAGAACTTCCTGGGCCTTAAATACGACATGCAGCTGGGTCCGGGCATCCTGCGCACCGACCTGCGCCACTTCGACAACCGCTCGGACGGTGCAAACGGTCACGACCCGGCGTTCTACACGGTGGGTTATTACGGCAACGGCGTCACCAAGGGTGAAGTCGACAGCCGCCTGTCCAGCGCCCAGTTCACCTACCTCATCGACGGTCATACCTTTGCTGCCGGTTATCAGGCCGTGACCGGTGACAGCGACGCGGTATGGTTGAATCAGGGCGATGGATCAACCGCTTACTTCATGACCGAATCCATGATCGGCAAGTTCCAGCGCGCCGGAGAACGCACCTGGCAGGTCCGTTACGGCTATGACTTCGCCAAGCTCGGCGTTCCCGGGCTGAACTTCCTGGCCATGTATGAAAGCGGTTCGAACATCCAGACATCCGACGGCGACAAGAAGGAATGGGAACGCAACGTCACTCTGAGTTATGTGGTGCAGTCCGGTCCGGCAAAGAACCTCAGCATCGCGCTGCGCCACGCGCAACTGCGCACCGAATTCGCCAGCCAGCGCGATTCCGATGAGCATAGGGTGATCGTCAGTTACCCGATCAATATTTTCTAAGGTGCTCAATACGGTGTGCTGACTCACCGCGAAAGGGCCCGGACTGACTGGGCCCTTTTGGACACTCAGCTCGATACCTGATCAAGAAATATCAACCGCGGCGGCTCTGCCAGCAACTCGCCGCTGACCGCCGCGAACTGCTGGTAGTGCGACGTGGCGACATGGGCGTCCAGTGCTGCCTGATCCTTGAAGCATTCACGCATGTAGAACGTGCCGCGCTCATCACGCGCCTCGAACAGCGTGTACTCGATATTGCCCGGCTCCGCCCGGGTCGGTTCCACCAGTGCCGATAATGCGTGTTTCAGGGCCGCCTCTTTGCCAGCACTGGCTTTCAGGACGGCCATCAAGGCCATTGGCTTTGCAGATGTGTTCATTATCGATGCTCCGGTATTCGATTCGATCAATGGGTCGGTGCGGGCGCAGCGTCTATTTTCAAACGCAGCAGGCTGTAGGGTTTTTCGCGCTTGTCGTGGCCGGCGTTGAAGTTGGCCTGGCGGTGCAACTGGTTGACGATGAAGTACAGATAGCCATCCGGGCCGATCGACAAGGTGTCAGGCCAGAGCATGCGCGGATCGTGTGCCACTGTTTGCCAGGTGCCATCCGGCAGGCGCTTGCGAATCGAATTATGCTCGTAGTCGCCTGCGTATACGGCGCCTTTGGCATCAGCCTCCAGGCCATCCGAAGCGCCTTTTTCACCGAGGTCCTGCACCGCCGCTGCCAACTGCTGCTCACTGACCTTGCTGTCATTCAACAGCTCGGTGGCCACGGCATACAGATGACGGCTGGACAACGGCGAGAAATACAGTGTCTTGCCGTCTGCCGACAACGCAATGCCATCCGAAGCGACGCCGACCGGTTTGCGCGTTCCGTTCGGGCCATCGCCCAGCACGGCCACGCCCTCGACGACGGGTACGAAAGCCGGATCGACAGATGTTGACTGCGCCCCGTTCAGGCGCCGCACGGCGTGACCGCTGGCAATATCCATGACAATGATCGCACCCGGCCCGCTCAAGGATGAATCCGTTACATAGACCGTGCCCTCCGATCCCTTGCGCAAGTCAAAGCGCATGTCGTTGACATAAGTGCCGGGCAAGATGACGTTATCCGGAAACACCAGGCGCTTGACGATTCGGTTGGTGGCCAGGTCCACCGCAACCAGTTTGGCGCCGCCTGGACGCGGAGACGCAAAACCCGGTGCGGCCGTGTCCAGAAGCCAGACACGGCCCTTGCCGTCGGCGACCACACTCTGCACGCTGATCAGCCCATCACCAGGGTCTTTGGGGTTCTCCTTGTTGACCGCCAGATCGGGGTAGGCAACCACTTTGCCGTCACGAATCTCACCCACCGTAAACGGCACCTTGTCACCCCAACGAGGGAAGTTGACGAAAATTCGCCCGGTTTCAGTGACTGTCACACCGGTGGGCATCGCATCGTAAAAGGCATGCACCTGTTCGAGCTTGCCGATCGGTTTGTCGGCAGGCGCACTGGCAGGCAATGGAATGGCGGTCGCGCCGTAGGCCAGCGAAGTGGCGAGTGTGGCTACGGAAATGATGGCAATTGCGGCGGAAATTTTCGTTCGATGCATGGTGCTCTCTCCTGAAGGGCCAGCGGCCCATCAGCATTGGGGGCTTTTTGTGCCATAAACAGGTTGGCGATTAGTCTGAGCTTTCTTGTTACAAAGAAAAACGCGGGTAACACGCTAACACTTTCAACGCGAAGGCGAAGATCCATGTTGCTTGCCAGCCATTCCCTGCAGTCAGCATCCTGACGATCAGCGGTTTTGATGACGGTCAGCATCAATGCTATAGTCACGCTCTTACTGGCCCAGAAAGCCACAATCAGACAGGCAAAGAGGCGACCCCTATGAGAGTCACCAAGGCCCAGGCCCAGGCCAACCGGGCACATATCGTCGAGACGGCCTCCGTGCAGTTTCGCGAGCATGGCTATGACGGTGTCGGGGTCGCCGACCTGATGGCTGCGGCAGGCTTTACCCACGGCGGGTTCTATAAGCATTTCGGTTCAAAGTCCGACCTGATGGCCGAGTCGGCGGCGTGCGCCATCTCGCAGACCGTGGCGCAATCGACCGGCATCGATCCAGCGCAGTTCATCGATTATTACCTGTCCCGAGAGCACCGTGACAACCTTGGCACGGGCTGCCCCATGGCCGCGCTGAGCGGCGATGCAGCGCGCCAGTCGGACCCGGTCAAAGCAACCTTCGCCGACGGCATCGAGAACCTGCTGGCAGCGCTTGCTCCCGACCAGGCAGCACCCGGCGGCGAAGAATGGAAACAGGCGCGGGCAAACACCATCGACCGCTTTGCCCATGCGCTGGGGGCGCTGCTGCTATCACGCAGCTGCCCGGATGACTCGCCGCTGGCGGACGAAATACTCGAGGTGTGCCGCGCGAAGATGCGGGCACACCTGGAGTCCGGGCAAACCGACTGACCGTCTCAGGAAGGAAACAGTTTGCTCAGGCACGCCAGCTTCTTCTTGTATGACTTGCGCGCCACCAGCGCTTCCTCCAGCGTTACAGCCACGAATCGGGCGGTCTGATTGGGTTGCATCTGACCGATCAGATCCAGGTCCGCGCTGATCACCGTGCCGATCATCGCGTAGCCCCCGCCCGATACGGCATCACGGTGCAAGACAATCGGTTCCAGCCCGGCAGGCACCTGAATTGAACCGATCGGGTAGCAGCTGTCGACGATATTGGACGGATCGGAACCGGCGCCGAAGGGCTGCTCCCTGGGCTGGAAGGTCAGCGCCCTGCCCCCCTTGAAGCGATAACCGATGCGGTCGGCTTCCGACCCTACGCTCCAGGGCTCGGAGAAAAAACTGGTGGCGGCAAATTCGGTCAGACGCTCGTAATACAGGCCCGGCACGACCCGCAGATACACTTCCCCGCCCAGAGACTGGCGCAAGGCCATCGGCAGGCTGGCCCCGGCACGTCCCTTGCCGCTGGGCGTGCCTATCGGCAGCAGGTCATCAGCGGCCAGTCGGCGCCCCTGAAAACCGCCAAGCGCACCCAGCGTGTAAGTCGAACGACTGCCCAGTACCAGCGGCACATCAATACCGCCCGCGACGGCCAGATAGGTACGCGCGCCGTCCTTCGGGAAGTCGAAGCGCAGCACTTGCCCGGCCTTCACCGCAAAGGCGGTGTCGTGGTGCATTTCCACGCCGTCGAGGCGCGCCGCCATGTGCGCGCCGCAGACCGCGGCCAACGTGTCGCACTGGAACTCCAGTTCCGGCCCCAGCAGTGTGCATTCAAGCCCCGCCGCGCCGGGCGGATTGCCGACCAGCTGATTGGCGGCGCTGAGGGCGTACTGGTCGAGCGCACCGGAGGGCGGTATGCCCAGGTGGTAATAGCCCTCGCGGCCGAGGTCCTGAACCGAGGTGGCCAGACCGGGTTTGAGCACCTTGATCATGCCAGCACCTCCTGCAACGACTTGGGATAGCCCACCGGATCGGCGAGAAAGGCATCCAGTGAAAACTCGACCGGGCGGATGCGCAGATCGAAGCGTCCGGCTTCCACCTCTGCGACAGCCTCGTCATAAGCTTGCCGGTCAAGCGGTTTGAACTGGACGATGTCGCCAGGCCGGAAAAACACCATGTGCTCTTTCAGATAGGCCAACCCCTGCTGCGGGTCATAGATCGGCGCCGGAGTGACGCCAAACATCTGATAACCGCCCGCCCCGCGTACCGAATAGATACAGCCGAAGCAGCCGCCGTGACCGAGTGTGAGCTTGGGGGTATCAGTGCGCGGACGCAGGTATTTGGGCACTTGCAGCTGGCGTTCGCGTTCCACCATCTGGAACATGAACGGCAGACCGGCGACAAAACCGACCATCGAAACGAACCACGGCGCGCCGCTGTGCGCCGCGATGAAGGCATCGACATCCGCCAGATTATTGATGCGTGCTGCGTATTCCAGGTCGGTGGAACCGGGGTCCTGATGGCGGTCACGAAAGCGCATCAGGGTTTCGTGGGTCCACGGATCGTTGTACAGCACCGGGATCTCGATGATCCGGGTCTGCAGGGTACGTTCGGCGACTGCACCGGCCTCGGCCGCCCTTACCGCCTCGAGCAAGGCATGCGGTGCGATACGGTCCGGGTCAAAACGAATCTGAAATGACGCGTTGGCCAGACACACGTCCAGCACACCATCGAGCGCCAGACGCTCGACCGCACGGGTCACCGCAAGCCCCGTAAAAAATGCTTCCAGCGACATACTGTCACTGACTTCGGCGAACAGATGTTCATCAGCGCCAAAGCTGTAGCGAATCGGATCAGCCATGTCTGTTCCTTTCTTGAAATCGTTGTAGAACGGCAGGCAAAAATCAGTAACACAGCTCGTGCGTCTACGCGCACGATGCCGTTGACTCAACGCGGTGCACGCACCTTGACGCCTGCAGCGTCCAGCGCCAGGCGTGTCGCTTCTGCAAGGTCCAGCGCGCCGGGCGTATCGCTGTGCAGACAGATCGAATCGAATTCGATGCTCAGGTCCTCACCTTCGACAGTACGCACCAGACCTTGCAGGCAAGCGCGCACCACGCGGGCTGCGACTTCGGTCGGGTCCAGGGCCCGTACGTGACGGGTGAAAACGATGGAGCCGCTGAGGTCGTAATCGCGATCGGCGTAGAACTCGCGGATCACCGGCTGGCCCAGCTCCTCGGCGATCTTGCAGATCACCGAACCGGGCATGCAGTAAAGCAGCAAATCGGGCTCCAGGCGCTGCAGGTTTTCCACCAGCAGGCGGGCTGCGGCTTCGTCCCTGGCCAAGTGCATGTACAAGGCTCCGTGGGGTTTGAAATGCTGCAAGGCCACACCCTGAACCCGCGCCAGCTCGCGCAGGGCGCCCAGTTGGTAGAGCATGTCGTCGACCAGTTCCTGGGGCGTCGAGTTGATATGCCGGCGGCCAAAGCCGACCAGATCACGGAACCCCGGGTGTGCGCCGATGGCAACGCCCAGACGTTTCGCCTGCTCGATCGTGCGGCGCATGGTGCCAGGGTCGCCCGCGTGAAAGCCGGTCGCAATATTGGCCGAGCTGATAAAGGTCATCAATTCAGTATCGACGCCGTCACCAATGGTCCAAGCGCCAAAGCTTTCACCCATGTCCGAGTTGAAATCCACCTGCATGGCTGTTGCTCCTGTGGGCTGTCCGGAAAAGGGGCTATCCGGCTTCATGCAAAGCACGTTAAATTCACCCGCACCCCTTGGGTAGATCTATTAACAGATACGCCATCTTCTGAAAAACAGATACCCCGCTACATCGAACGTCTGTCTGGAGTGCTTATGTCCCTGACCTTGCGCCAAGTCCGTTATTTCGTGGCAACTGCCGAGATCGGGCAAATCTCGCAGGCGGCCATTCACCTGAACATTTCCCAGTCGGCGGTCACCACGGCGATCAAGGAGCTGGAGGGCATGCTCGGCACCCTGCTGTTTCAGCGCTCGGCGCAAGGCATGAGCCTGACTGAAGCAGGCCGTCATTTTCTCAACAGGGCTTATGTCATTCTGCGCAGCGTCGATGATGCGCTGAACAGTCCGCTGCCCGATATCCGCGCCAGCGGCGTATTGCGTCTGGCCGCCAGCTACACGGTCATCGGCTACTTCCTGCCGCATCATTTGCAGCGCCTGGAGCACTGGCACCCGGACGTCGCCATCGAGGTACATGAGCAGGAAAGACAAGCCATCGAACAAGGCCTGCTACAAGGTCGCTTCGACATGGCGGTGGTGCTGACGGCCAACATCACTCACCCGGATATCATCTCGGAAACGTTGTTCAACTCCGAGCGCCGCCTGTGGCTGTCCAGCCATCACCCGCTGTGCCAACGCGCCTCTGTCAGCCTCGCCGACGTCGCGCAGGAGCCCTATATCCTGTTGACCGTCGACGAAGCCGAACAAAGCGCCATGCGCTACTGGGAACTGGCCGGGCAGCAGCCCAACGTCAGAATCCGCACCAGCTCGGTGGAAGCAGTACGCAGCATGGTCGCCAACGGCAGCGGCGTGGCGATCCTTTCCGATCTGGTGCATCGCCCCTGGTCGCTGGAAGGCAAGCGTATCGAAACGATCACCGTCACCGACACAGTAACGCCCATGAGCGTCGGCCTGGCCTGGCACCGCGAACGTGAATTGAGCCCGGCCATGCAGGCCTTCCGCAACTATTTTCATGACGCATTTCTGGCCCCGCAGCAACTGTCGGCACGGCGTTGAACCCGCGGCACGCTATTGCGCAGGGCGTGTCGGTGGCCGAGTGACGGGCGCATGCTCGGCCATCAGCTCGGTGATCCATTCGATAAACACGCGGACCTTGATGCTGATGTGACGGTTCGGCGGGAAGGCCACGTACATCGGCATGCTGTCCAGCTGCCAGTCTTCGAACAGCGGAACAAGGGCTCCGCGCTCCCGATATGGCCTGGCCATGTAGTCCGGCAGCCAGAGAATGCCCATTCCGGCCAGCCCTGCGGCAACGTAGGCATTGCCATCATCCACCGCCAGCGTATAGCGCCCCTGCACATGGACCTTTTCCCCAGCGCGGTGCATGGCGTAGGGCAGCGCCTTGCCGGTGCGCGCCCACAGATAGCCGACGATGCGATGGGCCGAGTCTTCAAGCTCTTGCGGATGAACAGGCGTGCCCATGCGCTGCAGATAGTCCGGCGCAGCGTAAACGCCCAGTTGCAGGTCGCCCACCCGCCTCGCCATCAGCGACTGATCGGCTATTTCACCTCCCCGCACCACGCAGTCGACGTTCTCGCCGATCAGGTCGACCATACGGTCGCTGACGCCCATATCGATCTGAATGTCCGGATAACGCGCATGAAACCCTGGCAAGGCGGGCATCAGCAGCATGCTGGCCAGCGGGCTGGGTACGTCCACGCGCAAACGCCCTCTGGGCAGCGAAGTTGCACTGGACAGGCTGGTCTCGGCGTCATCCATATCGGCCAGCAGCCTGACCACGCGCTCGTAAAATACCGCACCGTCGGCAGTCACGTTAACCCGCCGCGTGGTGCGGTTGAGCAGCTTGACCCGCAAGCGTGCCTCCAGTTGTTGTACCAGTTGCGTCACGCTGGTCTTGCTCATGTGCAGCGTGCTGGCAGCCTTGGTGAAACTGCCGGTTTCCACCACGCGAGCAAACGCTTGCATTGCGTCGAAACGGTCCATCCTCGCCCCGCCTGTCTTGTCCCATCAGCCTGTCGATTGTTTGGGTTTCCCAAACAGTGCTGAGTACGGTTGCTCGTTTATCGCGCTGACGCAAGTCCCTACTGTGGCTTCAACGCTGACTTCAGCCTTCGTACTCAAGTTCTGATGGAGATCCCCATGACCCAACGTGACGTCGTTTTCCCGGCTGGCCGCCAGGCGCTTTACGAGCGCAATCGCTATTCGCCCGCCATACGCTCCAATGGTTTTCTGTTCGTGTCCGGACAAGTCGGCAGTCGCGAAGACGGCTCACCCGAGCCTGATCTGGAAAAACAGGTGCGCCTGGCGTTCACCAACCTGAACGCCATCCTGCTGGCGGCCGGTTGCACCTTCGACGATGTGGTCGACGTGACGGTGTTCATTGTCGATCCCGAGACAAGGTTCGAGCGGATATGGAAGCTAATTCCCGAGTTTTGGGGCGAAGCGCCGCACCCGACCCTGACCGGCGTCGGCGTGACCTGGCTGTATGGCTTCGATTTTGAAATCAAGGTCATCGCCAGGCTGCCGGAAGCCGTCGAGCAATAACCGGGCAGCGTGGGTCCGCTCAGCGGCGAATCGGCACCACACGGTCGCTTGCATCCGCCGCCAGGGGCTCTTCGAACTGCTGGAAGAACTGCCCGGAAACGACATGATCGAGAAACTGCGCCTGCTCTTCGGTGGCCAGACGTATCGGCGAGTAGCCGTCGGCATCGGGCACTGCGAAAAGGCGCGCCTTGCGTTCGTGGGCCACCGCGATGAACGCCCTTTTCTCTTCGTCGGACATCGACGAAAAACAATCGGAAAGATTTTCCAGCGAGCGCACCGCCAGATCCTGGTCGAGCTGCTTGTCATCCGTGAACATCAAATGCCAGACGAAATCGAAAGAAAGCTCAGCGAGGGCACGCATAGACGGGGTTCCGTGGGGTCGAGAGGTGCGAGATTCACCGTTCGCCACGATTCGGTCAAGCGCTAAAGGATGACCTGCTTGAGGCGTAGCGTTTAAAGCAGGAAAATGTCGCATTTGCGGGTATTTGCCTGGCTAGACACGGCTGGACGCACAGTGGGGATTCTCGATCAGCAGCGCCATGCCTTGCCCGCCGCCGACGCAGGCTGCCGCGATACCGTAACGCAGGCCTGCGTCGCGCAGTTGCCGGGCCAGAGTCATGACCAGACGCAGCCCGGTGGCAGCCAATGGGTGACCCAGGCCCAGTGATCCACCCAGGCAGTTGAGCCGCTCGTGGTCCAGCTCCAGCGTTTGTGCCACTGCCAGAACCTGAGCGGCCTGCGCTTCATTGATTTCAAGCCGACCGATATCGCTCAGCGCCAGCCCGCTGCGCTGTAACAGCAAGCGGATCGCAGGTGCGGGGCCAATGCCCATGAACTCTGGCGCGACACCCGTCACCGCGCTGGCCAGCAGATGCGCCAACACCGGTCTCGTTGACTGTGAAGCACGCCCCACCAGGGCCGCCGCCGCGCCATCGACCACCGCACAGCTATTGCCTGCGGTCTGCACACCGTTCGCGTGAATGGCGCGCAAACGCGATAGCGCTGCCAGATGGGTCGCACGCGGATGGCTGTCCTGCGTGACCACTTCAACCCCACGCGGCAACTCGATGCCACGCGGCTGATAGCCTTCCAGCGCAAAGCGCTCGCGGCTGACCGGGACGATTTCCTCGGTCCATTTGCCGGAAATCTGTGATTGCAGCGCCCGCTCATGGCTGAGCAAGGCATAGCTGTCTACCGCCTCACGACTCAACCCATGACGCTTGGCGAGGTTGTCTGCGGTGGAGATCATGTCCATCGCCGGTGCCGGGTCATACAGCGCTTCCCAGAGAAAATCCTTGAACTGCACGGCGGCACCGAGCGAGAAGCCATTGCGGTGGGTATAGGCCGCGATCGGGTTGCGCGACATGGACTCGGCGGCGACGCACAGCGCCATCTGCCCACCTTCGCCCACGTGCAAGGCGGCCTGGCGCAACAGTTCGAAACCGGTCGCGCAGATGCGTTGCACACCCAACGCCGGAACGCTCTGCGCGACGCCGCTGTACAGGCCGATGTGCCGGGGCAGCAGGTACGCATCGAAACTGGCCTGCGCCATCGAGCCGGCCAGTACGCTGTCGACCTGATCCGCCTGAATGACGGCCCGCGCCAGGACCTCGCGGCCGACCTTGATACCCAGATCGATGGGCGAAACAGGCGCCAGAGCACCGCCCAGATCCACCCAGGGTGTGCGCACGGCATCGACGATGGCCACGTCGCTGAATGCCGAATACTGCCCGCCGCCACTCATGCCTTGGGCCCGGCACTGAGCTTGTCGGGGTCCTGATCACGGTACAGCGCTTCGACCTTGTCTGCGCGCCACTGCAGGACGGCGCGCTGGTTGATCGACCCCTTGTCGGTGATTTCGCCGCGATCGATAGACGCGGGCTCATCAAGCAGCACGATCCACTCCAGCCGGCTGGCGTTGCCGTTCGCGCCCTGGTTCAGGCGCGCCAGCCAGCCGGCGAACCACTCACGCACCGGCGCACTGGCCAGGACCTGCGCATCGCTGGCCTGTGCATCCAGCCCGGCCAGTTGCCGGCACTCGTGCACCCTGGGAAACACCAGCGCCCCAAGGCATTCGCGGTCAGGCGCGGTGATGACCACATCCTGCACGTACGGCGAGCCTTCCAGCACCGCGCGGTTGCGCATCGGGCCGACACTGACGAACACGCCCGACGACAGCTTGAAATCCTCGGCCAGTCGCCCGTCGAACATCAGGCCCAGCTCCGGGGCCGCAGGATCGGCAAGCTTGATCGCATCGCCGGAGCAATAGAAGCCGTTCTCGTCGAACACTTCGGCCGTCTGCTGCGGCGAGCGCCAATAGCCCGGCATGATGTGCGGGCCACGAAAACGCCCTTCGAGCTTGCCATCCACCGGCACCAGGCACACTTCGCATCCCGGTGCGGGCAGGCCGATATATCCGGCCATCGACAAGGGCCCGGTGGTGAACGTGCAGGACGGCGCGGCCTCGGTCATACCCAGTCCGGCCATCATGCGAATCCGCTCGCCGCAATGCTGCTCGGCCACCCGGTCAAGACGATCCCAGATGCTTTGCGACAGGCCGGCAGCGGCGAAGAAGAACAGCTTGATGCGCGAGAAGAATCGCTCGCGCAGCTCGGCGTCCTGCTCCAGTGCGTTGACCAGCTCTTCCCAGCCCTTGGGCACAGTCAGGTAAGCGGTAGGCGAAATTTCCTTGAGGTTGCGCAGCGTCTCAGCGAAGCCTTGTGCAGTTGGCTTGCCGTTGTCCAGATAGAACGTGCCACCGTTGTACAGCACAATACCGATGTTGTGACTGCCGCCGAAGGTGTGGTTCCAGGGCAGCCAGTCGACCAGCACGGGCGGCTCTTCGCCGAACACCGGGAACGTCTGCAACAGCATTTGTTGATTGGCACACAGCATGCGCTGGGTAGTCACCACCGCCTTGGGCAGTTTGGTCGAGCCCGAAGTGAACAGAAACTTGGCGATGGTGTTGGGGCCGCTGGCCAGGAACGCGGCCTCGGCCTCGCTGCCACCCGGCTCTTCGAGCAGGCTGGAGAAGCTCAGCTGAGGCCTGCCATTGAGCTGTCCGCGTACAGTGATGACGGGCGTTTCCGCAGGAATGATCGCATCGATGGCACGCTGAAACGGCGCGGCATCGCTGACAAATACCAATCCTGGCTGCAATACGTCGCAGACGTGGCGTAACTTGGCGAAATCCTGAGACATGACCGAATACGCCGGTGATACCGGGCAGTACGGAATGCCGGCGTACATGGCCCCCAGAGCAAGCTGCAAGTGCTCGATGTCGTTACCTGACAGCAACGCCAGCGGCCGATCGGCGGAAAGGCCGTACGCCAGCAGGCTCTGTGCGATAGCGCGCACGTCAGTCAGCATCTCGGCATAACTGACCTTGCGCCAGCCGCTCCGGCTGTCGCGCGCGGCAATGAAGGTCTGTTGTGGACGCAACCGCGCCCAGTGCACCAGTCGGTCGAGCAGCCGGTCGGGTAACCGCGCCAGAGGTTCCAGGGCTCGCATGTGCAGAACGCCCTGCTCTTCCCGCACCTCGATGGGCGGGTGGCCGATGGAGACCTGACGGTAGCGCGGTGGATTATCTTCACTCTGCAACGTTGATGATCTGATATCGGAACTCACGTGCGTTCTCTCCATCAAGGTACGCAGGCACCAAACGCCATGCAGCGGTCCGGGCCGAGCGTTGCAGCACCAGGCTGCAGCCTTGTTATTGTTATGCCTGACTTACCGGCGACACAGTCTTGTACAAAAGACCGCTGCCGCCAGCCTGGAAGCGTTCGAATCGGATGGCTCAGATCGGATAGTGCCTGGGCCCGTTTTGCAGCGTCACCCAGCGCAACTGGGTAAAGTGCTCGATCGAAGCCTTGCCGCCGAAACTGCCATAGCCGCTGGACTTCACCCCACCGAAGGGCATTTGCGCCTCGTCGTGCACGGTGGGTCCGTTGATATGGCAGATCCCGGACTCCACCCGTTGCGCAAGCGCCAGGGCGCGGCTGGTGTCACGACTGAAAATCGCCGCCGAGAGACCGAAATCCGAATCGTTGGCCAGCCGCAACAGCGCCTCGTCACCGTCGCCGCGCAGCACCACGGCCACCGGGCCGAAGGACTCTTCGCGGTACAGGCGCATGGCATCTGTCACGCCGTCGAGCAGCGTCGGTTGCAGAATGCTGCCCTGCAGTTGCCCGCCCGCCACCAGCGTTGCGCCAAGCGCCACAGCGTCGTCAATCAGGCCCTTGATGCGCGTCCCGGCACCCACGTCGACCAGCGACCCGAGAACTGATTCGCTGTCATCCGGATTACCGGCGCGCAACGTTTTGATCTTGGCCGTCAGCTTGGCAACGAAGGCATCGGCGACCTTATGGTCGACGATCAGCCGTTCGGTGGACATGCAGATCTGGCCCTGATTGAAGTAGGCGCCAAAGGCGGCGGCCTCTACTGCCGCGTCTAGATCCGCGTCGTCAAGCACCAGAAACGGTGCCTTGCCACCCAACTCCAGCAGTGCCGGTTTCAGATACCGCGCCGACAGCTCACCGACGATGCGGCCTACATGAGTGGAACCGGTGAAATTGACCCGCCGCACTGCCGGGTTGGCAATCAGGCGCTCGACAATCGCCGGCGCATCGGCCGGCGCGTTACTGATCACGTTCACCACGCCGTCACCCAACCCGGCATCCTGCAGCACCTGGCCGATCAGCCGATGCACGGCGGGACTGAGCTCCGAGGCCTTGAGCACCACGGTGTTGCCGCAGGCGAGTGGCATGGCGATGGCCCGTGTGGCGAGAATCACCGGCGCATTCCACGGCGCGATACCGAGGACCACACCGCAGGGCTGGCGCAGCGCCATGGCAAAATTGCCGGGAACATTGGAAGGAATGACATCGCCGGTGATCTGCGTCGTCATGGATGCCGCTTCGCGCAGCATGTTGGCGGCCAGCTGTACGTTGAAGCCGTACCAGTTGGCCATTGCTCCGGTTTCGCCGGCAGCAGCGATGAATTCGCCGCTGCGGGCCTGCAACTGCGTAGCAGCCTCGAGCAGACGCGCCCGACGCTCGCCGGGCACCATCGCCGCCCATGAGGGGAACGCAGCCTGAGCGGCTGCGACTGCCGCATCGGCATCTTCCAGAGTCGCCGCCGCTACCCGCGAAACCACCTCGCCAGTCACCGGGTTGCAGCGTTCAAATGTACGTCCGTCACGCGCGGGGCACGACTGTCCGCCGATCAGCAGGGGCACGTCCAGCATGGTGATTCCTCTTTATTGTCTTTATCAGGAACTACAGACTTGGCTCGAAACGTCTGGATATCAGACTAGCGTTTGTACGCTTCCAGACCAGGCTTGATGCTCTTGTCATCGAGGAACTGCTTCATGCCCTGCTCGCGCCCGCCTTCCTTGTCCAGCAGACGTGACTGGTCCAGCTTGGCGTACAGATAGTCTTCGTTCTGCTCCCAGGTCAGTTCGCGGCAGCGTTTGAAGCCGTGCTTGGCGGCGCGCAGTACCACCGGATTCTTTTCCAGCAGATTATTGGCCAGATCGATGGTCACCTGACGCAGTTGTGCCAGCGGTACGCTTTCATTGACGAGGCCCATTTCAGCGGCTTTCTGACCGTTGAAGGTTTTGCCGGTCATAATGTAGTACAGCGACTGGCGGTGGCCCACAGTGTCGGCCATGGCCTTGCTCACCAGGTTGCCGGGCGGAATGCCCCAGTTGATTTCCGACAGGCCGAAGGTCGCTTCATCGGCGCAGATCGCCAGATCACAGGCCACCAGCGGGCTGAAACCTCCACCGAAGCACCAGCCGTTGACCATCGCGATGGTTGGCTTGGCGTACATGCGCAACATCTTCCACTGCCACTGGGAGGCTTCGCGACGGATTTTTTCCTGCAGAATTTCCGGTCCGGCGTCCACCTCGCGGAAATACTCCTTGAGGTCCATGCCAGCGGTCCACGCCTCGCCGGCACCGGTCAGCACCAGAACGCCCGCATCGGGATCCTGCTCCAGGGTTTCCAGCACATCGATCATTTCGCGGTTCAGGGTCGGGCTCATGGCGTTGCGTTTTTCCGGCCGATTGAGGATGACCCACGCGATACCTTGCTCGATCTCGACCTTGATGGTTGACCAGCGGCCTTCATATTTGCTCATGGCGATGCTCTCTTGTTCTTGGCTTGAAGATGACTCAAAGCTAAACCGCAAATATAGTTATGTCAATTAACTATTATTCACATTAATCAAAATCTCGGCACTCCGCCCGAACAGGCTGGTCACAGTCACGTATGCCCCATAGCTATCGTTCGCCAACCTCGGCAAACTGACCGGCTGATTGACCCATCAAACCATAAGGACCGCATTTTCAATGGCCAAGCCATCTGACATCGCCGACGTTTGCCAGGCTCCCGTACAGGCTGCCGAGGCACGTTTGCCAACGGATTCTGCGCTGGATGATCTGATCGGTTATGCCATGCGCCGCGCACAACTCAAGCTGTTCCAGAACCTGATCGGACGTCTTTCCGCACACGACCTGCGCCCGGCGCAGTTCTCGGCGCTGGCGATCATCGAGCAGAACCCGGGTCTCATGCAGGCAGACCTGGCCAAGGCGCTGGCGATCGAACCGCCGCAGGTCGTTCCATTACTGAACAAGCTCGAAGAGCGTGCGCTGGCCGTCCGGGTGCGTTGCAAGCCGGACAAACGCTCATACGGCATTTTTCTCAGCAAAAGCGGCGAAACACTGCTGCGCGAATTGAAACAGATCGCCGTGGACAGCGACCTGGAATCCACCGCCGCGCTGGATAAAAAGGAACGTCAGGACCTGCTCAGGTTGCTGAAAAAGGTGTATCAATCGTAAAAGCGCTCATCGACGGCTTCCCTGCCGTCGATGCGGGATGATTACCAGAGCGGCAAGCTGTATTGCACGATAAAGCGTGTCTGGTTCTCGTCACGAAAGGCTGCACCCGCCGGGAAGTCGTTGCGATAGATCGACTTGCGCGCCAGCAGCCCGACGTTCTTCAGCGGACCGCTTTGCACGACGTAGCCCAGTTCCATCTGAAACTCACGCTCCTTGCGATCATCGGCATTGAAAGCGGCCAGCTCGATGTTGTCGCCGCGCACGTAACGCAGACGACTGCGCAGCCCGACCAGCCCGACGGCCGTGAAGTCATAGTCGTAGATGGCTTGCCAGGTGCGCTCCTTGGCGTTGAGGAAGTCCGAGCTCATGGTCATCTCGCTCAACCCCATCAGTTCGGTGCCCGAGACATAAGGCGTTGCCGTGTCGCCACTGGAATGCATGTAGCCAAGGCTCACGCTGTGCCCTCCCCACTTGTAGCCAAGCAACGCGGAAAGGTTCTGGTTGTCTACTTCGCCGGCCTTCGCACTGCCGGTATCGCGGCTGAAAAAGCTGCGCAGATCGGTGGTCAGCACGCCGTCGCCAATCGCCAGCTTGTGCAACAGGGCCAGGGTGTTCTGGGTGTAGAGATCGTCTACCTCGGCGTGGTACGCCCGCAGGCTCAGGTCCTTGTTGACCTGATAATCGCCTCCGGCGTAAGCCATGTGCGACGAGGTTGCCGCCCCATTGAAACGGCGGTTCGGTGAAGCGAGGCTGATAGGCTGGTAGTTGGTGGAGTCACGTTTGTTGACCCGGTCGATGTAGCCCGCATTGAGGGTCAGGTCATCGATGTCCTTGGAGGTCAGCGTGGTGCCACGAAAGGTCTGCGGCAACAGTCGCGAGGGGCTGGCGAAAGCGAACGGCAGGAAAATCGACACGTCGCCGGTCTTGACCGTGGTTTCGTGAAATTTCAGCTTGCCGGTCAGGGCCAGCCGCGAATACTCGTCAGCCGCCCGGCCATCGCTGGCGGATACTGGCAACAGCTCGGTGCCGCTGCGGTCTGGCGAGGAATCCAGTTTCACCCCGACCAGCGCTCGCGCATCGAGACCGAAACCCACCGGCCCTTGGGTAAAGCCGGACTCCGCATTCATGATGAAGCCCTGCGCCCACTCCCGAGTCGCAGTCTTGGCGCCATCATCCTTGTAATCGCGGTCCATATAATAGTTGCGCAGCGTCAGGGTGCCATGGCTGTCATCCAGAAAGCCCTGCGCCTGTGCAGGGTCGGGAATGGCACTGATACCCAGCAGGCCCAGTGCAAGGCCACAACGTTTTCCACGTAAAAAGGGAGCTGACACAGCGCTTGCTGCATCATGAGCGAGCTTTGACATGTTCGGTGTCCACTTATTGTTGTTGTTTTTGGAGTCGGTCCGGCGCTAACTGCGGGCCCGTGAGTAGAGAATTGAAAGATTCCACCGCCGCGTCAATCCAAAATGACCGATAATCGAACATTAATATTATTAACTACTTTATCAGCTTGTTGATATTCCGCTGCTAACTCAATGTTTTTGAAAGACTAAACACTTCTTTTTATCACTCTTCCAGTCAGATTCACTTTTTAGTTATTTTTGTTACCTTGATAACGACCTGTCACAACGCCTCGATTGGCGCTCGGGAACAGGCTTTTCTCCACAACAAAAACAACAATGAGGCTTGCCATGAACAGTCCATTACGTCGATCGACGCTGACCATTGTCTTGTGTTTTATCGTTGCGCTCATCGAGGGTTTCGACCTGCAGGCTGCCGGAACGGCGGCCGCCGGGTTGCGCCAGACCTTCGCCCTTGATCCAAAAATGATGGGCTGGGTGTTCAGCGCCGGGATCATCGGGCTGCTGCCTGGGGCGTTCTTTGGCGGGTGGATTGCCGATCGCATCGGCCGCAAGAAGATTCTGGTGAGCGCAGTGCTGCTGTTCGGGGTCTTTTCGCTGAGCACTGCGTATGTCGAAAGCTTTTCCGGCCTGTTGCTGGTGCGCTTCATGACGGGCCTGGGTCTGGGGGCGGCGTTGCCCAACCTGATTGCCCTGTGTGCAGAAGCTGCAAGCGAACGTCGCCGCGGCCTGGCTATCAGCGTCATGTACGCAGGTGTTCCACTGGGCGGTGCCCTGGCGGCGGTCGTCGCCATGTTCACCAGCGAGCACTGGCAAACCACGTTCATCATCGGTGGTCTGGTGCCGCTGTTGGTGGCTCCGCTGATGATCCTGTTGCTGCCCGAGTCCAGCGCTTTCAAACAGCAGACCAGTGCTGACAGCGTTCGGCATTCAAGCGCCACTGCGTTGTTCGGCGAAGGCCGGGCTCGCACCACGCTGGCGTTGTGGCTCGGCTACTTCTTCACCCTGACCGTGATGTACATGCTGCTCAACTGGCTGCCTTCACTGCTGATCGGTCAGGGCTTCAGCAAACCGCAGGCGGGCATGGTGCAGATGTTGTTCAATATCGGCGGCGCACTGGGCTCGCTGTTGGGCGGGTTGTTGCTTGATCGCTGCAATGGCATCAAGGTCGTGCTGTTCGTCTATGCCGGCTTGCTAGCAGCGCTGGCAGGCGTGGGTCTGTCGGTCGGTATCGTACCGATGGCCATTGCCGGGTTTGCAGCCGGGGTGTTCGTCATCGCCGCGCAGTTGGTGCTGTATGCGCTGGCCCCGCCGTCCTACCCGACCTCGGTACGCGCCACCGGTGTAGGTGCTGCAGTAGCCATCGGCCGTCTCGGTTCGGTTGCCGGCCCGCTGGCGGCCGGACAACTGCTGGGCGCTGGCGCTGGAACCGCCGGCGTACTGCTGGCCACCTCCCCAGGCCTGGTGATTGCCGCACTGGCGGCGATTACAGTGCTGTCCAGGTCTGCCGCCGTCGAGCAGCGTGAGCTCAAGGCTGCAGGGTCGAGCTGATCAAGGCCCTCTTCGCGAACAAGCGAAGCGTCGCCCGGTCCACTCCCACGGCCTCCGGCCAGAATCAAAAGCGGATTTATGTATAACAATGAGCAATCCGTTTCACATCGTTCTGGGGGTTAAGTGAGATTTGTTTTAGATCTCAGGCTGCTTTTTTGATCGCGATGGCACTGTCGACGCAGAGTGCGACGTTAGTGACGGCTGAGTCCTGGCACTGAGATGGGGCCAAAGTAACCAAAGCCCCTCGCTCCTGTTTCCGGCCCGACTTCGTCGGGTTCCTTCACCCTGACACTGATCCGGGCGTCGCCGCAACGGGCCATCCATGGCCCGGTGCGGCTAGCCTGGCGTCCTGCTAGGCTACCCCCGGATCAGCAACTCGCCGAGGGGCGAAAAGGTGACCTGAGCCGAACCTCAATCCACCTGACATCGCAGAACCCTCGTGTGACGCAGAGCGTCACGAACTGCATTCCCATGCGGAGCGTGAGGAACGATAGTCAAAAAATTCCAATGCCTTAAAGCTTGTGCAGAAAATTCAGCACCAGCTTGTTGCCTTCGGTGCGGTTTTCCGCGCCCTGTTCGAAGTAGCTATTGACCGTCAGCACGTTCTCCTTGTTGAAGGCATACAGCAGGCCCGGGCCGATAGCCCAGACCTTTTCCTTGCGACCACTGACATCATGGCCGTCCACCTGAGTGTCGGTGAACTGCTTGAGCCAGTAACCGTTGAGCCCCAGCGAAAGTTGCTCGTTGACTGCGTATTGCAGAGTCAGGTTGGCATGCAGAGCCTGCCCTGCCTGCGTGTCGGAAGCATTGCCGAATCCGGCTTGCGGGTCATCATTCTTGCCGTTCCACAAATACATGAAACGCCCGCTGGCCGACCATTTCGGCGAGAACCAGTAAGTCGCGGCGTAGTAAGGGTTGAACGACCAGAAATTACTGCCCGGGTTGATCGAGCGATTGCGATCATAAGCGCCGACCGGAATCGCAATGTCCGCCTCGACACGCTGGGTCAGCAGCGGGCTGCCATCGGCATGGGTGATCGTCGGCAGTTGCAGAAACGGACCGATGACCAAATCACCGAAACCGGCACGCGAACTCAGGGCGGTGTTGCCCAGGCCGTCATCCACGTCGACATGTGCCAGCGACGTGTTGATTGCGGTAATACCCGGCATGGCACCATTGGCCATTGGCTGACCGACGTAGATGATCTGCGTGGTCACCGCCAATACATCCACATCCTGTTTGGGAAGTTGCAGTTTGTCGCCATTCACGTCATTGAAACGATTGGCCTTGGCATAGTTCAGATACTCCTCCAGATACCAGCCCGGACCCGCAGGCGCCGGGGATCCATCGTAGAAGCTGGTGTTGCCCAGATTGAGGCCGGGCAAGTCATAGGCGTATGCAGTCGAGGACAAGGCGATGAATGATACGGTCGCAACGGTACGCAAGACAGACTTGGGCATCTTGTGATTCCTGTACTTATTGTTGTTGTTTTCAAGTGCCCCCGACGCCACGAACGCGTCGCCGGGGTTGCAACACGTACAGCCATTACACGTAGGAAGCGGCCAACCCTCCATCTATGGGCAAGTTGACGCCGTTGATCCAGCGCGAGGCGTCGGAGCACAGAAACGCAATCACCTCGGCCACCTCATCGGCCAGCGCAGGACGTTTCATGTGCAGGCCATCGCGGGCTACCCGCTCCTGGCCAACCATGCTGACAAAGTCTCCCAGAATCGGTGTGAACACCGGCCCCGGTGCGACGCAGTTGACGCGCACAGAATGATCGCGAAACCATTCCTGCGACTGCTTGAAACTCCAGACGATCAACGCTTCCTTGAAATACTGATAGCAGGTTTCATGGGCAACCGGATTGGCCGCCAGCCACTCCTGCCCTGCGCTGTAGCTTTCAGTGGCGGCCAACGCCTTGTGCAACTCCAGCCTTTCCGGCCACTGCGAGCCGAGTATCGAAGCTATGTTGACGATACTGCCGCCCGGTGAAATGCGCGGCAACAGGCGTTGGGTCAGGTGGCGCAGCCCGAGGTAATTGACCTGGGCGACCGCCTGAACGGGCGCTGTGCCAGGTACACCGGCGATGTTGCACAGGCCGTCGATCTGCTTGGGCAAGCGCTCGATCAACGCATCGATATTCTTTGGATCGGCCAGGTCCGCCTGGAAAAAACTGTCTACGGTCAATTGCGGTTCATGACGATCGATGCCGATCACTCGGGCACCCTGGAAGCGTGCCACACGTGCCAGCTCAGCGCCGATGCCGGATGACACACCAGTCACGATCAGTGTTTTGTTAGTCAGGTTCATAGTCACGCGCTCTTATTGTTGTTGGATCACGTCTTGCCGTTGAATCACATCACCTGTTGCAATGAAGCATGGAATGTCAGTCAGACTCAGAATGGGTAGGCCGGCGCCTGGTTCTTCACCGTGACCCACTGCCATTGGCTGTATTCATCCCAGTCCGAGGGGCTGCCAGCGCTGCTGCCGTTGCCCGACGCACCGCGCCCGCCGAACGAATTGACACACTCATCGGCCACCGTCTGATCGTTGATATGCAACATGCCGCACCTGAGCCGGTCGCCAATCGCCGTCGCGCGGCCGATGTCCGGGGAGATCACCGCAGCTGCCAGGCCATACTCGGAACGGTTGGCCAGTTCGATGGCTTCCTCGTCCGTGGAAAAGCTGACCACAACCGCCACCGGGCCAAAAATCTCTTCCTCGAATGCGCGCATACCGGGTTTCACGCCGCTGAGCACCGTCGGGCGATAGAACAGGCCTTCATACTCGCCACCGGTTTCCAGTCGCGCACCGGCCTGCAGGCTGTCACTGACCACCTGATGCACGTGCTGCAACTGCCGTTTGTTGATCAGCGGCCCCAGAGCAGCCTCACCGCGTGCCGCATTACCCACCGTCAGCGCCCGCGCCTTGTCCGCCAGCTTGCGGGTCAGCTCGGCAGCGATGGATTCGTGCACCAGGATCAACCCGGTGGCCATGCAGATCTGCCCCTGGTGCAGCCAGGCACCGAACGCCGCATTGCTGGCGGCCAGATCAAGGTCGGCGTCTTCCAGAATCACCAGCGGATTCTTGCCGCCCAGCTCCAGCGACACTTTCTTCAGGTTGCGGCCCGCCGCTTCGGCAACCTTGCGTCCGGCCCCGGTCGAGCCGGTGAAGGTGATCATCTGCACATTGGTGTCGCGGCACAGCGCTTCGCCGGCATCGGCAGAACCCGGCAGCACGTGCAGCAGCCCTTTGGGCAGACCGGCTTCCTCGAACAGCCGGGCGATCAGGAAACCGCCGCTGATGGGTGTCTGCGGATCGGGTTTGAGCACCACGGCATTGCCGGCAGCCAGCGCCGGAGCGACCGAGCGCAGGGACAGCACCAGGGGAAAATTGAATGGCGAAATCACTCCCACCACACCGTGCGCGACACGCCGCGCGTAGGACAGACGACCGGCCTGACTGGGCAGTATCAGGCCATGACCATGAGCCTGCGACAGCATGCCCGCCGCCTGACGCAACAACACGATGGTCTCGTTCACTTCGTGCTGGCCCTTTTGCAGGCTGCCGCCGGTCTCGCGGGCGACATACAGCGCCAGTTCATCGAACGCACAAACCGCGTGATCGGCGGCGAGGAGAAATATGTCAGCCTTTTCACGCGGCCCCAGCGCCGCCCAGGCAGGTTGAGCCAGCGCGGCCTCACGGCAGGCAACCGCGATGTCCGCAGCATCGGCCATGGCTGTGTTCATCAACAGCTCGCCGGTCGCAGGCTCGATGACGGGCAATGAGGGAGACGAGGAAGGAATCCAGTCGCCATTGAAAACACATTCGGCTTCAATCGCGCGTTGCAACAGAGGGGTGCCATCAGACGCTGACATATTAAGACTCCGGCTTTTATGGTTGTAATCGCCTGCCCCATTTGCCACGGGAAGCATGCGCCGTACGTACGTCAGAGCAAAGCCTGTGCCGGGATTGTCATCCGACCATCATGTCATCACTCAACCGCTTTAGAACAAGGGTTTTCGACGACCACGCTGAAGCGTCGAGCCCCCTCAGGCGGAAACTCTACGCGGACCCGCTTGTTCATTTGATGAAGTTATGTTTATTAATCAAGCCATGATTTGATCATTTCGACCATCACCCGGCCGAGGTACAACGATGGATAATCCCCACTGTGAGTTGCCCGATCACAGCGTTCCCACCGAACATTTCGCGCCTCGCGGCGACAGCAGTCAGATGCATTCAGGTGATTCGCCAACCCCCGAGGAGTTGACCAGTTGCCTGTTCTTCTCGCCTGACGATGGGCGCATCTGGCTCAACGACCAGCGGATGTTGCTGCTGCACACCTCATCGTTCGGCACCCTGCGCCGCGAAATCATCGAACGTCTGGGCCAGGAGCAGGCGCGCGGGATGTTCACCCGAGCCGGGTATCTGTCTGGCGCACGGGACGCCCGATTGATTCGCGAACGCTGGCCAATGGCTGACGCTTCGTCGGCGTTTCGTGCCGGTACGCACTTGCATACCCTGGAAGGCATGACCAAGGTCGAGCCGGTGCACTTCAAATTCGACGCCGAGTCGGGGTTTTACGAGGGCGAGTTTCTCTGGCATCACTCCTGCGAAGCCGATGAGCATGTCGCGGCGTACGGCATCGGCCAGGATCCGGTGTGCTGGACCGAAATCGGCTACGCCATCGGTTTTGTCAGCGGCCTGTTCGGACAGATGGTGGTTTTCCGCGAAGTGGAATGCCGTGGCATGGGGCATGCGAGCTGCCGCGTGGTCGGCAAGACCTCGGAACAATGGGGCGATGTCGAACGCGACCTGAGCTACCTGAGAGCAGTCAAACCCCCTGCACCCGTGCACAGCGCACCGGTGCCTGCGGCGAGCTATGAAGCAAGCCCGCCGACCGGCAGCAACCAGCCGCTGGTCGGCGCAAGCGCTGCCTTCAATGCGGCCACGCAGGCGCTGCAACGGGTGGCGATGACCCCGGCAACCGTCTTGATCAGCGGCGAGTCCGGGGTCGGCAAGGAGATGTTCGCCCGCCAGTTGCACCAGCTCAGCCGCAACCGCGAAGGCCCGTTTGTGGCACTCAATTGCGCAGCCATCCCCGACAACCTCATCGAGGCCGAGCTGTTCGGCGTGGAGCGAGGGGCTTATACCGGGGCCACGCACTCCAGAGCCGGGCGTTTCGAACGCGCCAACGGTGGCACGCTGTTCCTGGATGAGATCACCTCCCTGAGCCTTGCCGGGCAAAGCAAGCTGCTGCGCGCCTTGCAGGAGCGGGAGATCGAGCGCGTCGGGGGTGCGCACGGTATCAAGGTCAACGTGCGAGTGGTGGCGGCGACCAACGTCGACCTGCGTAAGGCGGTGGCCGATGGCGATTTCCGTGAAGACCTGTTCTATCGCCTCAACGTTTACCCGATCGCCCTGCCGCCATTGCGCGAGCGCCGCGATGACATCCCGCTGCTGATCAACTTCTTTCTCAAGCGCTTCTGTCAGGAGTACGGCAGGACGCCGGCCGGATTGACCATGCGCGCATTGAAAACCCTGCTGGGCTATGACTTTGCCGGGAACGTGCGCGAATTGCAGAATCTGATCGAGCGCGGCCTGATCGCCAGCGATGAAGGCCAGGCCATCGATCTGGTGCATATTTTCCGCAACGAGTCGTTACCACGGGACGCCTATTCGCTGAATCACCATGGCGCGCTGCGTCAGGCATCGGCTGCGAGCGCACAGCAGGCACCTGCTACTTCCCTGCTGGACTCCCTTCATCAGTCGGATCAGGCGTTCTCCATCGACAACCTTGAACAGCGCCTGATCCAGGAGGCGCTGGACAAGAGCGAAGGCAACCTGGCGGCCGCCTCGCGCTTGCTGGGCCTGAGTCGCGCCCAGTTTGCCTACCGCCTGAAAAAGCGTCAGCCCTGAACAGCCTGACTCAGCGGTAACGCGCAGCCGATCCGGCTGCGCGTTACACCTTACAGTGGCAAGGCGCTGACCACACGCAGGGCCAGCCCTTCGTAGGCGTCCAGGGTGATAGTGAACTCGCCCTGCTCGGTCAAATCGCCTTCGACACGCTCGTTGATGATGTCGACCACCGGACCTGGCGCAATACCGGGCAGTTGCAGCGTTTCGACGATCGTCTCGGCGCTGAAATTGAGCGCAGTGATCTGCGTGCCCTTGCCAGCCGGCAGTTCATGGACCATGACCAGCAGCCCCGGATGCTCGACATCCGGAATCAGAATCTGACGGCTTGCGGCGATGTCATAGGCACGGCGCACAGCAAGAATCTTCTTGAGCTGCGAGGCAAACGAATCAGGTCGCTGAAGCTGACTGACCAGGCTGCCGTAAAGCGTCTTGGGACGCGGCATGTCACCCGCAGAAAACTCGGCTTCGGGGTCCAGATCGACCAGATCGTAGGCGCCACGATGAACCCAGCGCGTGTCGCCATCCTGCATCAGGTGGTCAACCTGCTCGGCCGGCAGCGTCAACGCACCGACGAGGTCCCAGCCCGACAGGGCAAATACGCCCGGCTGCATGGCGTTGTACATCACCAGAAGCAGGTGAATGTGCTGGATCTGCTGAATGTCGGCATCGGTAATGGTGCTCAGGTCACGAATGCCCAGCGCAGCAGTGATGATGCTCGCTGTGGTGCAAGAGACGCCGTTGGTGACGAACTTGAGGTTGTATGGCGCGTGTTCGCCGGACAGTTTCTCGTACATTTCCTCACGGATGTGCTCGCGCAGGATGTTGCCCGGGAACGTCTGGCCCTGGTAATGGAAGGTGTCGTGAGCGTGCAGCGTCCAGAAGTGCACCAGTTCCAGGGTCAGCTCGTCGTGGTTCTGCAGGGCATGGATCAACGATGCCGGATCGATGCCATAGGCATGCACCTGACGCAGCATCAGGCGCAGGAATTCGGTGGTGCCGGTCAGCAGCGCGTGCTGATAGGCCGGCCGGGTAATGAAGTCGTAGGACAGATCCGCGCCACCCTGCCCCATGGAGGAAATGTCATCGATGGTCAGGTTCAGCTCCTGGAAGCTGAAGCCGCCCGCCTTGCGGATCGCACCAGCCAGAAGCTGGTTGCCGGTGATCGACAGCGGATGGCTTTCCGACCAGGCGGTGCCTTCGGCGCGACGTTCGACGCCAAGGAAGCCGTTGGCGTCCAGACGTAACACCCGGGCGCCCATGACATCGATGGCATGCAGCGCGTCACCGATGATCATCTGCTGCGCGGCAAAGCTGGGGTCCAGCCAGTTCAAGGAGGGCTGGCCGTCCTTGAAGTAATGCAGGTAGACCCAGCGGCGGGCCTTGCCGTCGACGCCGTGTACCACGTCGGTGGCGCTCCAGTCGGTTTCCTTGACCCCAGGCTCGAAGAAGATCACCCGTTGCAGCTGGCCGACGATGTAGTGCTTGTCGCGCAGCTGATCCACCACATCGGGCATCAGGTTGACCGCATCGCGGCCGGCTGGCACTTCAGGCAACAGCTGCCAGTCTTCCTCACGGATCTCGACCATGTGGAACAAACCGGGATAATCCTCGTACGCCATCTCGGCCAGGCGGAAGTCTGCGCCCTTGCCGGTGTGCGACGGAATGATGTCATCGATGATCACCGCGTTGTGCGCTGCGGCAATGCGCGACAGGCTCAACAGTTGTGCTTCGGTACCCAGGTCCGGGTCGATGCCGAAACTGATGCGGTCGAAGTTGCCATCGATGCTCGGCGTGCGCTCACGCCCCTTCAGTCCGCCGGAGAGCTTGAGCGGGCCGTTATGAATGCCCTGAATGCCGATTTCCGACAGTGCATGCCACTGCGTTTCATCACCCAGTGCTTCAAGCACCGAGCCACCTTCACGGGTGACGATGGAGGCCGGGTAGGCGGTAAACCAGACCGAGGCGATAGCGGAGGCGTCTCTGGGACGCGCAAGGGCGAAAGGACGCTGCCAGAGCCTGCCCTGCCCCGAATAGGTCTTGGCGCGCTGTCTTGCGGCGTTAAGCATCGATTGCTCGACCAGCCAGTCCACGTATTGCTTGTCCGGTATCGTCATAGCGTTCAGTCTTCCTCTCGAATCGGCGACCTGAGACGCCCCGCATGCGGAGCGTCCTGAATGTATTGCTTACGGATATGAGCCTTGCCGGCCCGATTCGTTGCATTCATGTCGCGGTCAAACGCTCGTTAAGGGCACTGTGACAACGTTTTGCGACACCTCCGTCAATCAGGCCGAGTGTTCGAGGCCGGTGGTTTCTTGAGTGCCTGAACCACGGCATTGGCGGCGTTGGACAACAATGAAGCAGGCCGCGCCACGACGCTGATCTGGCGTCTCACGGTCAGCGGCAGCGGGATAGATTCCAGCTCGCGAAGCCGCCCGCTCAACAGCGCGCTGGGCACAATCGAGATGCAATGGCGCTTGGCGACCAGGTCCAGCAGCGTGTCCAGGCAACTGAGCTCGCCGCGTTGGCTGAGCCGCAGCTGTGCCGATGCCAGTTGCTGGTGCAGGCGCTCCACCCCAGGATGCCGCCAGGCCACATAGCGCGACACCTGCGCAAGTTCGGCGAAACACTGCGCCGCGCCCTGCTTGCTTCGCGCCGCTACCAGTACGTAATGGTCCGACCAGCAATGGTGTTCGAGATAATGCTCGTCCAGCACAGTAGCCGGCAGGATGAGGATATCGGCCACGCCCTTTATCAATGCGTCCAGCGACGGATTCTGTTCGCTGCGGTGCAGCACGTTCAGATGGATATCGGGGTAATGATGGGCGAGAAAGTCCAGCGAGGCACTCAGGCCGGTCTCGCGGATGTGCGAGTGATAATGAATGGTGACGCTACCACTGACCCCATTTTTTTTAGTTGTTCGAGCGTGGCCATGATATTTCCCAGGGTCTGGCTGATGACCTTGCCTTCAGGGGTGAGCGTGCAGCCTGTGCGGCTGCGAATGAACAGGCGTTTTTCGAAAAAATCTTCGACCTCCTTGATGGCATAGCTGATGTTCGACTGGCTGCAGCCCAGAATGGCGGCGGCCTCCGAGAACGAACCGTGCTGTGCAACGGTTTGAACGACTTTGAAGAAGTGGGTTTTCATGTGTCCTGCACTCTGGTTTTGCAAAGGTGGGTGCGGCCCTGCCGCTGAGCCAAAGGCTCGGGAATACAGGAAACCCCCGCCGAAACACCGATATGGCCGGGTTATCGGCCATTCGAATGAATGTCTCAAGCGGGGGTAAAGCGAACGCTGGCTATCGCGTTGAAGCGCTGGCTATGCACATTTCGGGCACATAGCCTCTTCAGGGGTATCCGCAGCGCGACTGGATGACTCAGTCGTTCTCGGTCCAGTCGAAATCCATTTGCAGCGCCGTGCGTTCGGCCAGTTCACGGCTGTGCAGGCGCTCGACCAAGTGCAGGCTCATGTCGATACCGGCAGAAATACCTGCCGATGTCACGAACGAGCCCTCATCGACCCAGCGCAGCGTGCTGAGCACGTCCACCGACGGGAACATTTCCTTGAGGTCGTCGATGTCTTCCCAATGCGTGGTCACTTGCTTGCCGGCCAGCTTGCCGGTCCTGGCCAGCAGGAAGGCGCCGGTGCACACGGCAGCGACCAAGCGGCCAGGCTCCGACTGATCGCTGATCCAGTGAATCACGTCGGGTTTTTCCAGTTCGGCGGTCACGACGCCACCCGGAACGATCAGGCAGTCGACGGCCGGATGGTCGTTGATCGAGAAATCCGGATCGACCTTGAGGCCGGCGCGGGCACGCACCGGCGCGGTGCTGCGGCCGATGGTGAATACGTTGAACCACTGCCGGTCATCACGGCTGTTGCGAGCGTGCATGCGGGTTGCGGTGGTGAACACTTCATAGGGGCCAGCGAAGTCGAGAACCTCGACGTCGTCATAAACGTAGATACCGATATTGAGTGGCACGAGTTGGCTCCAGGGTCTGCATGGCAGACCACTTGCGTCATAGTGAGGGTTAAGCGGGTTTCAGCGGTGACACAGAGCAGATTACTCAGTAGCATCACGCCAAACTACTGGCTGAAATGCCAATATCCGGTAACATCGCGCCATGAAAAATCATCTCGTTGTCGCACTCATCTATAACCAGCTGTGCACCTTCGAATTTGGCTGCACGGTGGAAGTCTTTGCGCTGAAAAGACCCGAGCTGGGCGTCAGTTGGTACGAGTTCGCGACGTTCCCGGTCGACGACGGACCGATCACCGCTGCCGGGGGCATCACTATCGTGCCGACACCCGGCGAGGTGCTGCTGGAAAACGCCGACACCATCATCGTGCCGGGCTGGCGCGGGGTGGAATCCGCGGTTCCGCAACGGCTCATCGAACAGCTCCAGGCGGCTCATGCACGCGGCGCGCGAATCTGCTCGATCTGTACCGGGGCCTTCGTCCTGGCGGCGGCGGGTCTGCTCGACGGGCACAAGGTCACGACCCACTGGCGCTACACCGACCTGCTGGCCACCATGTACCCTGGCCTGACCATTCAGCCCAACGAACTCTATGTGGATCAGGGCAGCATCGTCACCGCAGCAGGCTCGGCCGCCGGGCTGGACATGATGCTGCACCTGGTGCGCAACGATCACGGCTCGCGCGTCGCCAACATGGTCGCGCAGCGCATGGTCATCCCGCCTCATCGCGAAGGCGGACAATCGCAATACGCATCCCGGCAACTGGTATCGGCCAGCGACGGGCCGATTTCCAACCTGATGGACTGGATTCGCAGCGACTTGCAGCGCCCGCATACCATCAAGGAGATGGCCTCAAGGGCGGCGCTCAGTACCCGTACCTTGCACCGCAGCTTCATGGAAAGCACCGGGCTCACGCCTTACGACTGGTTGCTCGGTGAGCGCATTGCCTACGCCAAGGAACTGCTGGAATCGTCGAAATTACGCCTGAACGAAGTGGTGGACCGCGCCGGCTTCGGCTCCGAAGAGTCGTTTCGCCGGCACTTCCGCAATCTGGTGGGCATCAGCCCGAGCAGCTACCGCAAGCAATTCGCCCGGGCCTGACCGCAGGCGCGGGGTAAAGCGCATCGACGATCGCGTCGGCAAATTCGCCCCACGCGCCGCCAACCGCTGTATTGGTCAGGACCACCATGCTCAGCGCAGCATGCGGATCGACCCAGTAATGGCTGCCATACAGGCCGCACCATGACCAGGTCCCTGCGCCCTGCCGCTGCCCGGCGAGCACTGGATCGGTGAGAATCATCGGCCCCAACCCGAACCTCCAGCCGGGTCCGCGGCTGGCGATGCTCGTCTGGCCAATCGCATTGCCCAGCAAGCGTGCGGTACTGGCTTCACTCAATAGCGGCGCGCCGCCGAGACGCAGGCATTCGAGCAGCCGAAGATAGTCATCAGCCGTGCCCAGCATTCCCGCACCGCCCGACTCATACGCACCGGTGTCAAAGACGCGAGCTGCGGACAGCCGCGCCTTGCCGCTGGCGAGCAGCACCTCATCCTCGTCGGCGATACGCTGCGGGCCGCTGAGCCCGTCCTTGTACGCGCTGGCCAGCGGATGTTCCGGCAGGTGCCTGAATGAGGTCGCGTGCATGCGCAACGGTACGGTGACCCATTTATCGATGGCTTCTGACAACTTCAGGCCAGTGGCCTGTTCGACCACTGCACCCAGCACATCAGTGGCCAGCGAATATCCCCAGGCGCTGCCGGGCTCGAAGAGCAAGGGCACACTCGCCAAACGTGTCAGATTTTCCTGCAGGTCGAACGGGACCCGGTCCAGCCCGTCCGACACCCCGGCCCGCTGATAGGCATTCTCGGGCGCCTGCTCAAAGCCGTAGCTCAAACCCGACGTATGCGACAGCAGGTGCTGCAGCGTGATGGACGGTTCGCGGCCATTGGCCAGATGCGGTCGAAAGGCTGGCAACCAATGAGTCACCGAAGCCTGCAGATCCAACACACCCCGTTCGCAGAGCCGCAACACCGCAACCGAGGTCAACAGCTTGGTCAGTGAGGCCAGGCGAAAACGCGTGTGGCGGGTGACCGGAATCTGCTGCTCGCGATCCGCCCAACCGCGTGCACTGGCGTATTCCAGACGGCCCTGGCGAGCCAGCAACAGCACCCCGCCGACGATCCGGCCCGGCTCGACGAATCCCCGCCAAACCTGGTCAAGACGCTGTATGCCCGCCTCGTCAGGGCGGCCATGGTTCACTCGCCCCTCACAGCGCGGCTGAAAATCTGCGCGTAGACCTGCGCCGAATGGCGAATCGGGTTGGTGTGCGAGCAGCCATCGACGAAAGCCATCCGCCCGACCCGCTCGGCTTCGCGATCATCGATGCCGATCTCGCTCAGCGTATGTGGAATGCCAATCTGCTCGCGCAGCGTCAGCAGCCAGCCCATCACCCCGGAGAAGCCGGGCGACGGCAACCGCAGGTAAACCGCCAGATCGTCCATTTGCGTCTGCAGCACCGAACGATTGGCCTCCAGCACATAGGGCAGCAGGATTGCGTTGAGCAAGCCGTGATGCTGATCGTAGAGCGCCCCAAGGCTCTGGGCGATCGCGTGTACGCCGCCCAGACCGCGCTGAAATGCAGCGGCGCCAAGGCTGGAGGCCACCAGCATCTGCTGCCGCGCCTCAAGGTCCTGCCCGTCGGCGACGACACGCGGTAGAAACGCCTTGATCATCTGCATGCCCTTGACCGAAACCGCTTCGGCCATGGGGTGCCAGGCCGGCGAACACCAGGACTCCATGCAGTGGGTCAAGGCATCGGCGCCGGTGGCGGCGGTCAGGTGCCTGGGCAGGTCGAGTGTCAGCGTGGCATCCAGAATCGCGATGCGCGGCATCATGCGAATGTGCAGGATGGTGCGTTTGACCTGCGCCTGTTCATCGGTAATCACTGACGCACGCCCGACTTCAGAGCCGGTCCCGGCCGTCGTCGGCAGCGCAATCACCGGCGCAATGCCAGCCGGATCGGCGCGCAGGTGGTTGTCGTTGATGTCTTCGAAATCCCATAACGGGCGGGTCTGGCCCGACATCAGCGCGACTGCCTTGGCAGCGTCCAGCGCCGAGCCGCCGCCAAACGCAATCACACCGTCGTAGCCACCGGTTCTGTAAGCGTGCAGCCCCTCGGCGACGTTGGTGCCGGTCGGGTTGCCCTTGACCCGGTCAAACAGGCCGCAGTGGCCCAACTGACTACGGCAGTCCTCTACGGCGCTGGCGATCATGTCGGTGCTGCCCAGAAAGCTGTCGGTGATCAGCAGCGGACGTTGTATGCCGGTCACCCTGCAGGCGTCGGCCAGTTCGTTGACGCGTCCTGCGCCTGCGCGGATGGAAGTCGGGTAGTGCCAGTCGTTGCGATGCATTCAGGTATTCCTTTACAGATGATTTCAGTGGATGAAGCCAGCAGGCAGCAAACCGATCAGCAGGCGCAGGCCGAAAGCGATCATGAACAGGCCGGTGACGATGTCGATGGCCTTCTTCATGCGTTGATAGCGCGCCTGTACCGCAGGTATCGAAAACAGCGTGGCGAGCAGCACGAACCAGGAAATCGCCAGTACCGCGATGATCGACACACCCGCAGTGCGCACCCACATCGGCATGCCTGGCGTGGTCACGGTGGTGAACACGCTGGTGTAGAACGCCAGTGCCTTGGGATTGGTCAGGTTGGTCAGCAGACCGAACCGATAGGCACGGCTCAGACTGCCAATGCCCAGCGCAGCGATGTCCCTGGGTTTGGGCTGGCTGCCGGCACTGCGCAGGCTTTTGCTGCCGAGCCAGGTGAGGTAGGCACCGCCGAGCAATTGCAGGGTCGGTTGCAGCCATGGCAACTGTTGAAATACCAGCCCCAACCCGGTGGCGGCCAGCAAGGCCCAGAGAATGCTGCCCGAGGCCACGCCCAGCCCGGCACAGATACCCTGCTGCCGCGACTGGCTGAACGAGAGCTGGGTGATCACCAGAAAATTCGGACCGGGGCTGATGATCAGCACGATGAACGCGCCAGCGAGAGCGGTCAGCAAAGTGATTTCGTACATGGCAATAATTCCTTTTTAATTAATGGCTTGAATGGCTTTATTCAACTGAAATGTGATGCCACTTGAAGTTGTGTTTGTCAGCGTATCCAGGCAGGACTCGACCGCCCGGCGCGCCTCGATCAGCGCGCGACAGCTCGGGTCAGGTGTCGGTACGTAGTGGTTGTAGAACGTGCAGCCTTCCACGGCGGGCCCGAGAACCCATAGCCGCTGCTGCACCTCACCGTCGCGACCGATTGCGCGGCCCGCTACGTCGGTGTCGATGCCATCGGCAGGCCAGGCATGGGCGGCGCGAATCAGCCCGCGCTCGCGCAGATCGTTGATCAACCCCCGACGACTGCCCGACACGCCGCTGTGGGCAACGCGGGCAGACAGGCAGTTATGCGGCTCCTGCACGTCACTCATCGGCGGCAAGAGCGTCACGACCCCGGCTTCGATCAGCGCCAGCAGGTCCTCATGGCGTTCCTTCTGCGGCCCACCGACCAGACGATTGCTCAGCCCCGCCCATACGCCATAGAACTCCCGCGTCGAGGATTCAGTCAGGCCGTTGCGATCAGCGACCAGACGCAACAGGTCGCGATAATCGCGCCAGACCTCCAGCGCCTGACAGATCGGGCTGTGCGCGGTGCCCAGCCGACTCAGGGCCAGGTCACGTTTGATCCAGTCGACAAACCACGGTCCATACGAGTCTTCGGCGCCAGACCAGGTCTGAGTGCTCAGCCAGTGCTCAGGATCGAATGCACCCCATTGCTCTGCCAGACGGGCAAACACTGCCGATCTGGTGATGGACTCGCGCAGCAGGCGCTGAACAGAGTCCAATCGCCCAGGCGCCTCCATCCGGACCCTGGCCTGATAAAACACGGCACGCATCTCATCCTTGATCAGGGGCAGCACATCGGCGCGAAAGTCGAGCCGCCCGCCTTCCCTCTGCTCGCGCAAACGGGCTATGGCATCGGCCGTAAAAAACAGCCTTGGCAACGGGGCGTGACGGCAGGCATGCCATTGCGGCCTGGCATGAAACGGCAATCCGCTACGCGAATGCATCAGCACCCTGGGCTCGCGTCCGGACGGCAGGTAGCGCCAGCCGGCAAAGCCACCATCGCGCACGTAGCGCCCGCCGCGCCCCTCAGTCAGATGGGCCAGCGTGTCCATGGCCGTGAGTCCCAGGCCTTCGATGACCACGCAATCGCCGACGTCCTGCTGCGCGGGGTTTTCAGGTGCGTGTCCGCTGGTGAGGAATACGCCGTCGACGTCCATTACCAGGCTGCCGGTGCGCAGCCGGAAACCCGGCGTTTTTGACCTTGGCTGGCCGCTCAGCACCTGCTCGGTGTGGTGACGCACCTGCACATGCGCCGGGCAGCGTTGCAGCAGGAAACGGTAACTGTCCTGCAAATAGCGCCCGAGCAATGCACGCGGCACGAAGTCGCCAAATGCCACCGCTCTGCCCTGCCCGTCCAGGCTGACATGACCGCGCGCGTCCAGGCGTACATCCTCACGGCTGCACCATTGCAAAAAGGTCGGGCCTGGCGGTTCGCACGCCGGGAATGCCGAAGAAAACGCTGACAATTGACCAGCCATGGTGTTGAGCATCAGGTAATCCGGCTGCTGCGCAAGGTGCAGCCCGCTGCCCGGCGGCTGCGGATCGAACACCTCGATACGCAGCGGTTGCTGCACGTCTTGGCGACTCATGCCGATCAACTGCTCCAGAATGCTCAACCCGCGTGAGCCCATGCCGATAATGGCGACGGTATGCGTGTGCATGGCCATCACCAGCGCGCCGATTCAAAGAAGAACTGCGGCACCGGCAAAGCGCTGCACTCGGCCACCGCCTGGCGATACACCCGCTGCCCCACGGCGAGGTCCAGCACGCCGAGCCCGAACGGCGAAAAGATCGAAGCCTTATCCGGACTCAGCTCCACTTGCCCGGTCATCAGCTGTGCCAGCGTCCCGGTAATGAACGAGCGATGCTGATACTGCTGCACGGCAAGGTCAGGCGAGGTCTGAGCCTTGAGGCAGTGTTCGACGTCATCGAGGATGTTGTTGGCCTGTGCAATGACCTCCGGACCCAGATCGCGCAACGAGATGTTCAGCACCAGTTGCCCCGGCTGAAACACCGGTTCCAGTACATAAGGGCTTGGCGCGGTAGTGGCGAACACCACCACATCGGCTTGCAGGCACGTCACCAGGTCACTCGGCTCGCTGTGCAGTCCATGGCGACTGGCAGCATGCCCGACCAGCGCCAGCGCCGAGTCATGGTGCTGATCGAAGACGCTGACGGCCTCCATCGTCCAGCCATCGCTGACGAACATGTCGAGGATGGTGCGGGCAATGAAACCGGCACCGATGAACGACATTCGTCCGACATGACGCTGCTGGCGGTTCATCCAGCGCGCCCCAAGCACCGCCGAGGCTGCCGTGCGCATGGCGCTGATGCGCGAGGCTTCCAGACAGGCAAAGGCATAGCCGGTCAGCGGATCGTTGAGGATCAGCACTGCCGAGGCGCGCTGCAGGCCCGTGTCGATATTGCCCGGAAAGCTGGAAATCCATTTGATGCCACTGATTGGCTGCTCGCCCGACAGGCTGGCGGGCAAGGCAATGATGCGATTGGCCGGTGCCTGCGCAAAGCGCAGAAAGTAACTGTCGGGATTGATGGTCTGACCAGCCTCATGGGCCAGATACGCCGCCTGCACGTCATCGATACAGGCCAGCGGGTCTGCCGCCAGCAGGCGTGCAACCACCTCACCGTCGACCACATGGAAAGCCGACTGCTTCAGCCGCTCGGCGGCCAGCCAGAAGGTTGAACTCTGCTCCCGCGCAAGCGCGCTTGCACCCGAAGGCGCTGCGACTGAACCGCCGTCTTCGCGAGCAAACTCGGTCCCACAACGCGTCGCGTGCGCGCGCACGACCTTTACACACCTATTCTGTGGGAGCGAGCTTGCTCGCGAAGGCGTTTTCACGCTTCCCGGAGATGTTACAGCCTCTGATGAGGAAAGATCCGCCAAGGTCATGCTCAGCACTTCATGGCCAAAACGCTGCTCGACCCACTGATCATCGTAAAGAGTATCCAGGTAGCGCTCGCCCCAGTCCGGCGATAACGCCACGACCACTGAACCGGGCTCGATGCGCTCGCGCCAGGCATGCACCGCAGCGATCACCGTTGCGGTGGACCCGCCGACCAGCAGGCCCTTGCTGCGCGCCAGGATTCTGCACATGGCGACGGTACGGGATTCCGGGACCATTTCCAGCGCGTAAATACCATCAGCCTTGAAGATTGGCGGATGCTGGCTGGTGCCCAGTCCCGGTATGAAACGACGGCTGGCCGGAGTGCCAAAGGTCACCGAACCGACGCTGTCGACGGCAATGATTCTGGTGGTCGGGTGATGCCGCTGAAAATGCTGGACACAGCCCATCAGCGTGCCAGTAGTCCCGGCACCGACGAACACATAATCCACATGGCCGAAATACTGGCTGATCGAACGCGCTGTGGTTAGCGCATGAGCACGCGGGTTGGCCGCATTCTCGTATTGATTGAGCCAGACATAGCGCGGGTCGCTGGCCACTTTTTCACGAATCAGCTCGATACGCGTCCCGAGGAAGCCGCCGTTGGCGTCCGGGATTTCGACCTGGATGACCTCGGCGCCATAACTGCGCATCATGCGGATGTTGTGGCTGGAGCTGTTGGGGTCGACCACGCAGGTAAACGGGATGCCCCGTTCAGCGCAGATCATCGCCAGCGCCACCCCGAGATTGCCCGATGAGGACTCGATCAGAATCGTGTCCGGGCCCAGCAGCCCTCGCGCCTGAAGGTCATTGATCAACCCCACGGCAGTCTTGAGCTTGATCGAGCCTGCCGGGTTGAGTGATTCCATTTTCAGGAAAAAATCGGCCCCCAGGCCAGTCACCTTGAGGAAGGTCTGATCGTGAACGATTTCGCAAAGAGAGTTGTACATGGGCTTCACTTCCACTGTGCCAGCAAGGGTTCGGCGGCCGGTGCTACAACCTCCTGAAGGGCCGTGGCGATACGCTCGGCGCGCAACGCCATCAGTGAAAACGACTGACTGTCACTGATTCCGTGACTGCGTTCGGAAAGACCGTTGACCCAGATATTCACGTCGCACTCGCCTTGAGTGGCGACCCGATAATCCCGATCGATGAGCAGCCCCCCGTCGACATCGGCCTGCAGCCATGGCTGCAAACCACTCAACAACGGCGGTATCAGGTAGTGCTGATACCCGGTGCCGAGCACCACGGCGTCGACCTCCAGCACCTGAGTGCGCTGGCTGAACGTGTCGGTCAGCTCGACCCGGTAGCCCTCGGCGACGGGCTCGATGGCGCTGATCACGCTGTAGGCGTAGGTCTGCAGGCGCTTGCGACCAGCGATGGCGTCTTCGTAGATCAACGAAAACAGCTTCTGGCTTTCGTCCGGATCAATCCCTGCGTAATTGGTCGAGCGGCTCCAGTCGAGAAAACGCTGCCGCGCCGCGGGGTCCAGGCTATGGAAATAATCGACGTGATCCGGAGCGAATACCCGGTTGGGGAACTGGCCCAACTGGGTGAGTTTGAAACCAGCCGAGCGATGCACTGAATGCACCTCGATGTTGGGGTCGCGGCTGACCAGTTCCAGCACCGATTCACTGGCGCTCTGCCCCGAACCGAGCACCAGCCAGCGCTTGGGCAACTGCTCGCCAAAGGCTTGCAGGCGGCTCAGAAACTGCGACGTGTGAAACAGCGTCGGGCCGATCAGCGCCTCGAACGCGTGCGGAATACGCGGCGCACTGCCGCTGGACAGCACGACATTGCGCGTCGTGAAGCTGGTATCCGGCGTGCATACGCGTAGTTCATGCAGGCGTCCGTAACGCAGCACCGGGTCAATGCCTGTGACCGGCGTGTTGAAGCAGGTCTGACTGTCCACCTGTGCGGCGACCCAGGCCAGATAGTCCGACCATTCATGGCGACTGGCCGGGCGGCCCAGCAGGCCGAAATCGAACATTCGCCCGTGTTCCTTGAGGTACATGGCGAACGAGAAGCGGCTGCGTGGATTACGCGGGGTCACCAGATCGCGAAATACGTGATGGTTGATGTCCGTTCCGGCCAGCAGCAGTTCGCGATGCCATTGGCTGTCCTGCGCGGCCTCCAGATAGCGAACGGACAGCGCGCCCAGCGGGTCATTGGCCTCCCGCGCATCGGCAAACGCGCAGGCCAGCGCGATACCGGCCGGACCGAAGCCGATACAGACGGCGTCCGAATGCAAGGTGTGTGGTGTCGAGTTACCCATGAAGTTCCTGTCCTTAGAGTTGGTGTAAAGCGGTGTTCTGGGTGCTATGAGGTGATGCGGCTCAGCCCGGTGGGGCCTGGCGTCCAGAGGCAGGTCGTCGCGTTGCGCAGCTCACCCTGATCGAAGCTGACCGCGCCCAGCGGTGTGTTGAAGGTGCTGTGCCGAAGTGCGTCAGGCAGTTGTGCGGCGCGAAGAGCGCTGCGAGCCACCTCGGCCAGCACGTAAAGCATCAGCAGGCTTTCGCGAAAGTAGGTCTGCGGTTCGGCAGCGAACAGCGACCGGTGCAGTGCCTGGGCCTGACAGCGATGTTCGGCGCTGCCGGGGGCTCCGAAGCCGATCACGAAGGTGTTGCTGTCGTGCGCTGCGGCGCGCCCCAGATACGGCGAGGCAGCGTCGTCGGTCAGCACCAGCGGTCGAGTACTGCCCGCTTGCCGCCGCGCTTGCCAGTGCTCGCGACTGGGTTTGAGGCGTCCGGCAAACACCTCGACATCGGCCTGGTCGAGCTCGTCGACACGTTGCAAATCGGCACTGGCCAGTGCCGCGCTGATGGCGACGCACAAGGCCCGACCGTGAGCACTGTCGTCGGCCTGAACATGCACGCGCGGCCACTGACGAGTCGCCAGCCAGCGGACCAGCTCCGCCGCCAGTTGCCGGTCCGAGGGGCAGAAACGAAAGACGTTGTGATGCTCCAGGGTCAGGCAATCGATCGTCGCCGCGGGGGTCAGCAGGGCAATGCCGGCATACTGATACAGCGGCGCGGCAGCGACGGCGGCATCCGAAGAGAAATGACCGATGACCAGATCTGCCTTCCAGTCGATCATTTGCCGGGCCACATCGGCACCGCGAACGGCATCGGCAGCGTCGTCGAGAAAGTGCCACTGCACCTGCTCGAGCCCCGGCATGCCATTGCGCGCCACCGCCAGCGCCCTCAAGAAGGTCCGTGCATGCGGCGTGTCGTCGGGGTCGAACAGAGCGCTGACCCCGACTCGCAAGCCCGGCAGGCGCGATTCGATCGAGGACGTCATGACTGCACGCTCGCCAGCGCGAGGCCTTGGACTGAAAAGCCCGGCATCGACCTGCCTGGCGACAATGCCGACCAGCCAGGGCAAGCGCGCTCCGTTCCGGCCAGGTGCCTGCGCAGTTGCTCGACAGCAATGTGCGCCACGCCGGGCGCAAACTTGAAGCCCAGCCCGGACATGCCTGCGGCCAGATACACCGGGCTGCGCTCGGCACAGAACCCCAGCATCGGCCGACCGTCGGTGCTGTAGCTGTCGAAACCGGGCAACACATCGAGCACGTGCGGCTTGCCGACCGAGGCGCACAACTGGGCGACGCGCTTGCAGGCGTCCTCGGCATGCCGTGCGTCAGGCTGCGCAAGGTGCTCGAGCCACAGGCCGCTGTCACGCGCGCCACAGCCGGTCTGCACGATATGCCGAGTCAGCGGTATGCCGTAGCTCTGGCTCACCGCATCAATCACCGGCATTGACCAGTCGCCTTCGGTCAACACCCGGGCCAGGGGAATCGAGCGTGCTTCCAGCCCCGAGTGCGGCACCAGGTGCTGGCTCCAGGCACCGGCAGCGACCACCACGGCCCGGCAACGCAGCGTGGCGCTGCCCAGGTCGATGTGCACAAGGTCGGGCGCACGGCAGTCGATGGACTTGATCTCGCGGTGCTCCAGCAGCAAGCCCTGCTGGCGCACCGACTGACACAGCGCAGCAACGGCCTGGCGCACATTGCCGACGCAGGCGCGCGGCTCGAACAGGTTGACGCGTTCCAGCATCGGACAGTGCGGGTAGCGCTGGCCATCGAGCTCGTGACCTGACAGCAGGCGCATCGGGTAGCGTTCGCTGCCGTACTGGTCGATGGCGCGGTGCAGGTTATCCAGCTGGTCCGTAGCCGCCCGGTAAATCACCCCGGTACGCCGCAACGCAGTGGCGTAAGTGCTCGCAAAAACCCCGTCGTCCATCAGGCTGATGGAATAGGCCGCCAGCTCCATCAGCAGCGGATCGCTGTCATACAGGCGAACCAGGCCGCCGGAATAGCCGCTTGCGCCCAGGCTGCCGGCTGCGCCCTTGTCGATCAGCGCGACCGACACACCGGCGCTGCACAGCTTCGCCGCGATACTGGCGCCGGTGATCCCGGCGCCAATGACCGCTATCTCATAATCGATGAGCATTGTCGTGAATCCGTTCAGATGGAGTATTCAGCGGCCGGGCCGTTCATCAGCGTGGCGTGGACGCGGGCCTCGGGCAGTCCGAACGCGCTGATGATCTGCGCTGACATGTCCGGAATCAGCGCCTTGCCAAGCACCGCGATGAATGCCGCCAGATGGCTGACCGGACGACCTTCGGCCAAACGCGCGCGAGTAATGGCGATTACGTCCAGCAGCACCTGGGCCATGCGTTTCATCGAAAACTGCGCAGGCTCCGAGGCTTTGCTCCATTGCAAGCGCAGCGCTTCCAGGAGTCCGGCGTCGGCCCCGCAGAGGCCGCTCCACCAGTGGTCGTCACGATTACTTCCAGCGTCCAGCAAGGCCGGGAAAAACTCGCTGAACACCTCTGTCCGCCATGCGAGGAACTGCGCCAGGCGGAAATCACCTTCGCTTTCTTCCGGCGCGATACTCGCCAGATACAGGCGCGCACTGTCGGCGCAGGCTTCACGGGCCAGGTCACCGACCCAGATCGCGTGGTTGCGACTGGTCGACAGGTTCAGGCCGTCCAGCTTGAGAAACTGATTGGGCATGAAGCGCTGGCGGACCTTGATGTCGCGCAGCGCCGACAGTTGTGCCGGGTAGACGATGGCGTGGCTGAACACACAGTCAAAGCCGAGAAAGTGCACCAGCGTGCCCTGCCCCGACTGCCAGTACTGACGAAACAGCTCCGGACGCCCGACGCGGTCGGCGTACTCCCGAAATGCCGCCATATAGCCTGCCAGCCCCATGAACCAGGTGTGCACCCGGCACGAGCCGTCGGCCTGCAGGTCGAGCCCGCCGTCGCCCGGACGCGTGACGCCCCAGTCATGCAAGTGCTCCAGGCTGTCGCGCAACCAGCTGTCGAGCGGCTTGCGCCATGACTGGCCCAGCAGGCGGTCACGCAACTGCGGCTTGAACCCGGCCAGTTTCAGAAACGCGCGATGGACGGTTTTCCATTGCGAGGGCTGACCGCAGAGCTTGCAGCGCAAGTCCGTCATCAGCTCGGCGTCAGGGGCCTGAGCACAGTTCTCGCACTGACTGGCGTCGGACTCGGCACCGCAGTAATTGCAGTTGCCCCGGGCAAAGGCCTCGTAGCCCCAGACGTCGCAATCAGGGCAATACGGCTCGCTGGAATCCCGACATTCGATTGCGCCGACATCACGCAACGCACTGAACACCTCACCCACCGCTTCGGCGAACCACGCATTGTCGTGCGGGCGCATCCAGTTGTCGGGCTGTATGTTGATGGCCGTCAGAGAAGCTTCGATAAGGTCGGAATTGCACCTGGCCAGCTCGACCGGGTCGACGCCCTGCTCCAGTCCTTTGCGCAGCATGTAGGACTGGTAGTCGTCGGAGTAGGACACCAGCACACACTCGTGGCCGCGCTGGCGCTGCACCCGGGTAAACACATCAGCGGCCAGAAACGGCCCGGCGATATGGCCTATGTGCAAATCGCCGTTGGGGGTCGGTGGCGTGATGGTGACGATGAACTTACTCATCGAGGCACCCCGTGGTCTCGCTGTGCTGCGCCACGAACGCGTTGACGTAGTTCATGTCCCACCAGACCACATAAAAGTGGAAGTCCTCGGCGGAGTCGTTGATGACGTAATGGTTGGTGTGTTTCGGAATGGCGGCGATATCGCCGACGCTGAAATCCATCTCCCTGTCACCGACAACCAGACGCGCACTGCCCTTGATGGCGATGAAGATTTCCTGATCGATTTGTGTGTGTGCTTCGCTGCAGGTGCCCGGACGGACCACGCACCAGCCGCCAGCAAACGGCATCGGATAGCCTTCCCACGGCAGCAGGCGGCTGCCATCCAGACCGTACTCCTGTACCAACGAGTCGAATCGGGTTTTACGGTGTATATCGAACTTTTCCATGCTCAGTCCCGTACGTTTCAAGTGCGGCAAAGCATGAAATTGTTGCCAATTGTTGGCTATCCGATTGCCGGATACCTCAGGGTCGAACTATCCACTTTTTGGATGGCGATCCGCAGGCAGGCCCACCGTCCTATTTTTTTTGACAATGACGGCTATCGATAACGCTGATAACTGAATCGGGAGCGGCGGTGTTAACGTTGCCGGCGATGAACGAACATTTCTCCCGGCCCCGCGAATCCGCGTCGCGATGCCGGTGAATCTCTGCTCTGCTTCATCACTCCTTTGGTTAGATCTTTTAAGCCACCCCGTTTACGCGAGGTGGCTTTTTTTTGCTCAAAGGTCGAACCCGTCCACAACGTTGCGCCGCTCGTTGTCACTGCGCATGTCGTAACTGGCGGTGGTCGAGATGTGCGTGTGGTGCGCGAGCTTCTGGGCAATCGACAGATCGAACTCTTCGATCACCCTGGTGATGAACGAACGTCGAAAATCGTGGGGCATGATGTTCACGCCCACTTGCCGCCCGCGCTGCTTGGCGATGAAGTAAATGGCATGTTTGGTGATTCTGTCGCGGGTGATATGGCTGCCACGGCGGATCCGGTTGAACAGGAACAGGTCATCGCCCTGCCCCGGCGGGAGGCACGACCGGCGCAACGCCAGCCAGTCGTTCAGCGCCTTGAAGGCCCATTCGGGGGCGTACTTGATCAGTTGCTTGTTGCCTTTGCCCAGCACCCGCAGGCTGCGCTCGGCGAAATCGATCTGGGAAAGGTCGAGGTTGACCGACTCGGACTTGCGCATCCCCGAGCCATACAGAATGGCAATGATCGCGGCATCGCGACGCCCTTGCGGCCTGGGGTCGGCAGCACAGGCTTCCATCAGCTCGCGAATTAGCGTGCGACGGATGTTGCGGCCCTTGACCAATCGCGTGCCGCTGACCGGTTTGATCGAGCGGATTTTCAACAACTGATCGTGGCTGATCAGGTCGTGCCGCCAGGCTTCGTTCATCACCCCGCGAATAGCGTTCACATACAGCGAGGTGGTATTGGGCGCATAGTCATCCTGACGCAGCGTTGCGACCAGCGCGGTAACGTGGCCAGGTTGCAGGGTGTGCCAGGGAATATCATGAATATCGACGTCAGCCATGCCCAGCCGGTCTGCCGCATCCTGCAGAACGTAGGTCATGGTCAGGCGGCTTGAAGGTGCCAGGCGGTCGAGGTAGAGGCGCAGCGGCTTGTTGACGTCGGGCAGCGAAGGCTGGCTGACAATACGTGCGTCCTGGTCGGTGTGAGGGTCGTGCGGCATAGGGAGCGACGCCTTTTCTGGTGCAAGCGCGTGCCAACAGCCACGGCGCTTTTCATTCGTATTCAGGCGACCGACTTTAGCACGGGGGCTCTGGCGCGACACCTGCGCTGCAGCGCCGTCAGGCAACGCCCGGTAACATCGTGGTGTTTGAACAACGTGTCGCTTGAGATAGCCTTTGCCGTCCTTTCCGCCACCGAAGGTCGGCGCGTACCTTGATTCCGTCCTCTACCAGCAAAACAAGTGGTCGTCGTGAAGCGGCGGCCAGTTTCTGGTTGCTGACTTACCAGCTCAGTCAGCGCAGCGAAGCCGAACGCCTGACGAACATTCAGGCGGGTTTTGCGCCGCGCTGGATCCGTGCAGTGCGGGACGCGCTGGCCCTTGGTCCCCGGCAAATGGAAGCGCTGTTCAACGCATCGATTTCAACCCTCGAACGGCGCCAGCGCCAGCAGCAGTCACTGGACCTGGTGGCCTCCGAACGCCTGGACCGTGTGGCGATGATTGCCAGCCACGCTCTGCAGGTGTTTGCAACGCCCGAGCGTGCCGGCCAATGGCTGGTTACGCGCAACACGTCACTCGGCGGTCGCACGCCGTTGCAATTATGCGAAACCGGGCTCGGCACGACGCAAGTGCATCGCGCACTGGTCGCACTCGAGTGTGCCAGTGCTGACGCGCCGTGATTCACTCAGCGTGCAGTATCCACCACGATCCGCCCACGAACCTGCCCTGCAATCAATTGCGGCGCGAGGTCGATCACCTCGCTCAGGCCGACTTCACGGCTGATCAGCGGCAGCAACGACATGTCCAGGTCGCTCGCGAGCCTCGACCAGGCTTCCAGCCGGTCCGCGCGCGGGCGGGTCACGCTGTCGATACCCGCCAGCGTGACACCGCGCAGAATGAACGGCGCAACCGAACCCGGAAACTCCATGCCCTGCGCCAGACCACAGGCCGCCACCACGCCGCGATAACGAATACCGGCGCACACATTGGCCAGTGTATGGCTGCCGACAGAGTCGACTGCCGCCGCCCATTGCTCCTTGGCCAGCGGTCGCCCAGGCTGCGAGAGGGTTTGCCGGTCAATGATCTGTGCCGCGCCGAGTTGCTGCAGGTACTCGCTTTCCGAAGCCCGCCCGGTGGAGGCAACGACCCGATAGCCGAGCCTGGCGAGGATGGCGATGGCAAAGCTGCCGACCCCACCATTGGCGCCGGTGACCAGCACATCACCGTGGTCCGGGGTCAAGCCGTGCTTTTCCAATGCCAGGACACTGAGCATCGCGGTGTAGCCCGCCGTGCCGATGGCCATCGCCTGCGCCGGCGTGAAGGCCTCGGGCAAAGGAATGAGCCATTCGCTCTTGAGCCGGGCCTTCTGCGCCAGGCCGCCCCAATGCCCTTCACCGACACCCCAGCCATTGAGCAGAACCTTGTCCCCGACCTTGAACTCAGGGGTATCGCTGGCTTCAACCGTACCGGCCAGGTCAATACCCGGCACCATCGGAAAGCTGCGCACGATCGGGCTCTTACCCGTGATCGCCAGCGCGTCCTTGTAATTGAGCGTGCTGTGCGACACGTCGATCGTCACGTCGCCCGTGGGCAGCCGCGCTTCGTCGATGTCGGTCAGATTGACGTGGTAGCCCGCCTCATCCTTGTCGATCAAGATGCCCTTGAACATATGCGCCTCCAATTTAGACTGATCGTCTTTAAATAGCCCTGAAGAGAAATCATTGCGGCAAACCACGAAGGTAGCCGGCAATGAACGTGTTCAATGGTGTAGCGCTTTTGACCAGCCGGGCGCGCAGCACTGCGCCTTCCCAGCCGATCCAGAAAAACGCGGCCAGCTCATCGCAATCAGCGTCTGCAGCCAATTCGCCCATTGATTGCGCAGACCTCAGACAGCCCGCCAGCTTTGACTGCCAGTCCAGCAGCGTCTGTTCCAGTACCTCTCGAAATCCGTCCGGCAAGAGACTGATTTCCTGGCCCAGATTGCCGACCATGCAACCGCGTCGGTAGTCGTGTCGCGCCATACCGCCCTTGGCGCTCTGCACAAAGCCGACCAGTCGTTCCAGTGGCGAAAGCGCCTCATCCAGCAGCCAGCGGTCCAGCCGCTGTGCGAAATAGCGCGCGTACTCATCCAGCACCGCCCGGCCGAAGGCTTCCTTACTGGGGAAATAGTGATAGAAGGAGCCTTTGGGAATGCCGACTTCCTTGAGGATGTAATCCAGCCCCGTGGCCGAAAAGCTCTGTTCGGTGAGCACTTCCAGACCGCGGCGCAACAGCGCCTCGCGGGTCTCGAGGTTATCGCGATCAACCTTCGGCGGCCGGCCGGGACGCCGGGGCCTGGCGAGTGAGGGAGTGGGTAGTGGGATAGTTGGCTGAGTCATGCCTGAATAGTAGACCGATCGTTTTTTATGTCAACCGAATGGCCCTGTCGGCTTGTCGACGCTCGCCGTTGCGTTTGCCATTCACACCATTCTCGCGCTCAATGAGCGTTTGCCGAATGCCTGCCGGAGAATCCCATGAGCCAATGGCCAGATAGCCGCATCATTGACCTGTTCGCCATCGAACTGCCCCTGTTGCAAGCCCCCATGGCGGGCGCCAGCGGATCGCAGATGGCCATTGCTGTGGCTCAGGCTGGCGGCTTGGGGGCATTGCCCTGCGCCATGTTCACCCCTGAGAAAATCGATCAGGAAGTCGCGACGTTCAGACAGCAGACCGGCAACGCCCCGCTGAACCTGAATTTCTTCTGCCATCAGCCTCCGGCCGACGATGCCGAGCGTGCTGAACGCTGGAAGCAGTCGCTCAAGCCGTATTACGAGGAACTGGGTGCCGATTTCGATGCGCCAACACCTGTCTCCAACCGCGCGCCTTTCGACAGTGACAGTTGCACGCTGATCGAACGATTGAGGCCGGAAGTGGTGAGTTTCCATTTCGGCCTTCCGCAGCCATCGTTACTGGATCGGGTCCGGGCCACCGGTGCGAAGATCATCTCGTCAGCCACCACAGTCGAGGAAGCGGTCTGGCTGGAGCGACACGGCTGCGATGCGGTCATTGCCATGGGCTATGAAGCAGGCGGCCATCGGGGGCTGTTTCTCAGCGATCAACTGCACACACAGGTCGGCACCTTTGCGCTGGTGCCGCAAATCGCTGACGCGACAAGTATCCCGGTCATCGCGGCAGGTGGCATTGCAGACGGTCGCGGGGTCGCAGCAGCATTTGTCCTGGGCGCTTCGGCGGTACAGGTCGGAACCGCGTATCTATTCTGCCCGGAAGCCAGCGTCAGCGCCCTGCACCGCCAGGCGCTATACGATGCCTCGGGCAGCCAGACCGCTCTGACCAACCTCTTCACCGGGCGCCCGGCGCGAGGCATCGTCAACCGGATCATGCGCGAGGCAGGCCCCATCAGCCCGCTAGCCCCGGCATTTCCGTTGGCGGGCGGTGCCTTGATGCCGCTGCGCGCGCAGGCGGAAAAACTGGGCAGCAGTGACTTTGTGAACCTCTGGGCAGGCCAGGCAGTCGGTATCAAACATCAGCTGGGGGCCACCGAACTGACGCGGCAACTGGCTGAAAACGCGCTGAAAATTCTGTCTCCGCAATAAAACAGTGCTTTCAGAACAATAGGCTGACGCTATATATTTATCTATATAGCGAAACGCCCTTATCTCGATGGCGTGCGTTTTCATCATCAAGGAGCTGTTTCATGCGAACGACCACGCTGCGCGCCATTCTCAAGTTCTCCGTGCTGGCCTTGGCCGCCTCTGCTGCAGCCCATGCGTCTGCCGACGAAGTGCAGGTCGCCGTGGCGGCCAATTTCACCGCGCCGATCCAGGCGATAGCCACTGACTTCGAGAAGGACACCGGCCACAAGCTGGTCGCTGCGTTTGGCGCTACCGGTCAGATCTATACGCAGATCAAAAATGGCGCGCCGTTCGAGGTGTTCCTCTCGGCTGACGACACGACACCCGCAAAACTCGAGCAGGAAGGCGACACCATCAAGGGGTCGCGTTTCACCTACGCGGTAGGAACGCTGGCGCTGTGGTCAGCCAAGGATGGTTATGTCGACAGCAAGGGCCAGGTGCTCAAGGCCAATCAGTATCAACACTTGTCCATCGCCAACCCCAAAACCGCTCCCTACGGCCTGGCAGCAACCCAGGTGCTGAGCAAACTGGGCCTGACCGAAGCCACCAAAGCCAAGATCGTCGAAGGTCAGAGCATTACCCAGGCCTACCAGTTCGTGTCCACCGGCAATGCCGAGCTGGGTTTCGTGGCCCTGTCGCAGGTCTACAAGGATGGCAAGTTGACCAGCGGCTCGGCCTGGATCGTACCGGATGACCTGCATGACCCGATCAAGCAGGACGCGGTCATCCTTAACAAAGGCAAGGACAGCGCCGCTGCCAAGGCGCTGGTCGAGTACCTCAAGGGCCCGAAAGCCGCCGCGATCATCAAGTCCTTCGGATACCAGCTGTAAATGCCGCTGGGGAGTGCCGACATCGCGGCGATCTGGCTGACGCTGAAACTGGCGTCGCTGACCACCGTTATCCTGCTGATTATCGGCACGCCCATCGCGCTGTGGCTGGCGCGCACTGATTCATGGCTGAAGGGGCCGATTGGCGCAGTGGTCGCCCTGCCCCTGGTGCTGCCGCCAACCGTTATCGGTTTTTACCTGTTGCTGCTGCTCGGGCCTAACGGTGCGGTGGGTCAGCTTACCCAAAGCTTGGGGATGGGCACCCTGACTTTCAGCTTTGCCGGGCTGGTGATTGGCTCGGTTCTGTACTCGATGCCTTTCGTCGTGCAGCCGCTGCAGAACGCGTTTGCAGCGATCGGCACCCGCCCTCTGGAGGTCGCATCCACCTTGCGGGCCGGCCCTTGGGACACTTTTTTCCACGTGATTCTGCCACTGGCAAAGCCGGGGTTTATCACCGCGGCGATCCTCGGGTTCGCGCACACGGTCGGCGAGTTCGGTGTGGTGCTGATGATCGGCGGCAACATTCCCGAGAAAACCCGTGTGGTGTCAGTGCAAATCTTCGATCACGTCGAATCCATGGAGTACCTGCAAGCGCACTGGCTGGCCGGCGCGATGCTGGTCTTTTCCTTTCTGGTGCTGCTGGCGTTGTATTCCAGCGGCAAATCCAAAACGGCATGGAGCTGAGTCATGGCGTCGCCGATAGAAGTCCGCCTGCAAATGGCCTACCCGGATTTCACCGTCCGTACCGACCTGAGACTGCCGGGTTCGGGCATTACCGCGCTGTTCGGGCCTTCCGGCTCGGGCAAGACGACTTGCCTGCGCTGCATCGCCGGCCTGGAAAAAGCCGATCAGGGCTTCATCCGCGTTCACGATGAAGTCTGGCAGGACACTGAAAAAGGTATTTTCCTGGCTCCGCACAAGCGGGCGATCGGCTACGTGTTTCAGGAAGCCAGCCTGTTCCCGCATCTGTCGGTACGGGACAATCTGGAGTTCGGGATGAAACGTATCCCGCGCCAGCAGCGCCGCATTCAACTGCTGCAGGCCAGCGAATTGCTCGGCATCGATCACCTGCTAGAACGCAGCCCGGACAAGCTGTCCGGTGGCGAGCGCCAGCGCGTAGGCATCGCACGCGCGCTGCTGACCAGCCCGCGGCTGATGCTGCTCGATGAGCCGCTGGCGGCGCTGGACACCCGGCGCAAAAGTGAAATTCTGCCGTACCTGGAGCGCCTGCACCGGGAGCTGGACATCCCCATGCTGTACGTCAGCCACGCTCAGGATGAAGTCGCACGCCTGGCGGACCACTTGGTACTGCTCGACGCAGGCAACGTGCTGGCCAGCGGTCCGATCCACGAAACCCTGGCGCGGCTGGACCTGCCTCTGGCGATGGGCAGTGATGCGGGGGTGGTCATCGAAGGCACGGTCAGCGCCTATGATCACCATTACCAGTTGCTCACCGTGACGCTGCCCGACAGCAAACTGAGCATGCGCGTCGCCCACGTGCAGATGCAGGTCGGCACCCTGCTGCGCATCAAGGTCCAGGCCCGGGACGTCAGCCTCAACCTGCAACCCGATTACCAGAGCAGCATCCTCAACCGCTTGCCGGTCACGGTGATCGAGGAAGCGCTGGCCGACAATTCGGCGCACGTCCTGGTCAAGCTGGACGCGGGCGGCACGCCGCTGCTCGCGCGCATCACTCGCTATTCCAGCGACCAACTGAACCTGCACAGAGGCCAGTCGCTCTGGGCGCAGATCAAGGCGGTCGCGGTGCTGGCCTGACCTTTCGAAAAAAACTGCCACGCAGCAAATAGACGGCACCACCGTAAAAGGCCGAGGTCAGTGTTTTTAACTGCCTTTGGAACTTAGCCATGCCTGACTCGACTGCCATCAGCCAGCCCGCCAGTGAACTGCATTACGTAGACGACACTCAACCGGGCCTTACACGCAAGGTACTGCGCGGCAAATTCGCGTACTTCGACACTAACGGTCAGCGCATCAAGGACGAGTCGGAGATCAAGCGCATCAACGCTCTGGCAGTGCCGCCCGCCTACACCGACGTGTGGATCTGTGCCGACCCGTTGGGTCACCTGCAAGCCACTGGCCGCGACGCCCGCGGGCGCAAACAGTATCGCTACCACCCGCGCTGGCGCGAAATACGTGATCAGGACAAATACTCGCGGCTGATCGAGTTCGGCCATGCGCTGCCCAAAGTGCGCAAGCAGATCGAAGCACAGCTCGCCCAGCCGGGCATGGGCCGGGAAAAAGTCATGGCGACGGTCATTTCATTGCTGGACGCCACTCTGATCCGCATCGGCAACAGCCAGTACGCCAAGGAAAACCGTTCGTACGGCCTGACCACCCTGCGCAATAAACACGTCGAGGTCAAAGGCGGTCAGATCCTCTTCGAATTCCGCGGCAAGAGCGGCGTCGAGCACAAGGTCAGCGTCAAGGATCGACGTCTGGCCAACGTGATCAAGCGCTGCATGGAGCTGCCCGGACAAAACCTCTTCCAGTACCTGGACGAAGACGGCGTGCGCCACGCAGTGACCTCATCCGATATCAATGCCTACCTGCAAAGCCTCACCGGCTCGGACTTCACGGCCAAGGACTACCGAACCTGGGCGGCCAGCGCGCTGGCGCTGGCAACGCTGCAAAAACTGCACTGGGAGCCAGAAGCCGACGCCAAACGGCACATCGTCGACATGGTCAAGGCAGTCTCGAAACAACTGGGCAATACCCCCGCCATCTGCCGAAAATGCTACATCCACCCTGCGGTTCTGGAGGGCTTCCTGCTCGGCAACCTGGCCAAACTCCCCCGCTCCCGACAACGCAAAGGCCTGCGCCTGGAAGAAGTCGCCCTGGCAAGCTACCTGCGAATACTGGCTGACAAGGTCGAGGCCGTGGTTAACGATGCGGTGGTGAAAGACAGCAAAGCCTGAGCCGCCCGACCACGGCATCAGCCTTTGCTGCAATAAAATTTCGTAGCCTCATGATTTGCCAAGCATTTCTGACAGACAAAAAAGCAGCGTCTTGCACCCTTCGAGACGCTTTGAAGCTTGCTTCATGGGGGCCGGGTGTATATATTCCCTGCTCTTGGCGCTACCGCCCCGATGGCGAAATTGGTAGACGCAAGGGACTTAAAATCCCTCGTCCTTTGGACGTGCCGGTTCGACCCCGGCTCGGGGCACCACATATATGAAGGGCTTACTGGGCATTTTGCCGGGTAGGCCCTTTTTGTTTTGGTGCGGAAAAATAGTCGTGGTCCGCAACTCCAAAAAACTCCTTTTCCGGCGCTCTGCCGACGAACACCACTCTCCAAATCTGAAGCACTCAAGCACTGCACGCCCTCACCGCGATTAGGGGTCACTCCACGTACGTCAAGTACACCAAAAAAGTTCATCGCCACCATGGTTCCATTCAGCGAGATTTCGAGGCAATAGCAGATACCAGGCACGGTCATGTAGATCCCGGCTCTAATGTCTACTTTTCCCTAAATACACTTGTGCAGATTCGATCGACAACAAATGCCATCGCGATCATCCAGCCGAGGAAAAATATTGTCCGTGTGTCGTGATCTATTCCAGGAATCTCGAATCCCAGCCATGCACCTGCGAACATCAGCGGCATAAACAAAGCAAGGGCAAGCAATCGTTCTAAAAGTCGACCCACACTTGAAACTCCACATAAAAAAACGTGGGTTGTTTTAAGCCTTTTCATGATGCAAAAAAAGCCCGGCGCTGAGGCCGGGCCTTCTGATCATCAATTTCTTCTCTGCGCAGGCCTTGTAGTATAAGCGGGGGTAATACGTCGCTGGACGCTTGCACCCTACCCTTCACATCCGTCGCCTCACTCTCCGAACGCGGCCACATCTTAAACAGAGCGGATCCAGGAGTCATCAAGGCGCAGAGCTTACACTGCTGGCCGAATGAGCCTTACTCACCAAAATCAACATCAAACGCCTGATAAAATGCTTTATCGGTTTCGGCGACGATCCAAGCAAGAAGAATGACATGATGTCCGTGTTTATCGCTGGGTAATGTTGCTTTTGTAATCTCTGCGGGCTGAAGCTCATCCCGGTGTTTATCAAAAGGACTCAACGGCGAGATATCGCTCCACATCAACCCGTCTTGACCGTCCGCTTTGAAGTGGTTATCACTGACGTAGTTCTTTCCCTGGAAGGCCTCCCGGCTAATGGGTTTGCTTTCATCCCAGCCGTCTTTGGTAATAAACCACCGGTAGCCGCGTGTGACATGTACGGCATGGTACGCCCATCTAACTTCAAACTCGTCTCCACCCGCAACGCTCAACCGAGGCCACTTTTCAGCCGTACCATGACCTTTTTGCGTTATTTCCTCAATGATCCCGACATCCGTCAGGTTCAAGCATTTACGCCGATCATCTTGCCCCCCGCTCAGTATGAGTCCGTCTGGTGGCGGGTTGGCAAGCGGCGGCGCTGACGCAGGCGGATCGAGATTAATAGGCTCATCGACGCCAGGGAAGTCGTGCGCAAGACCAAATGTCTCGTCTGGAAAGTTTTTGCCTCCTTCCATAGCGACCACCTCCCACTCCAGCAACAGCCCTTTGGATATGGCATAAGAACCACGGGATTCGGGACTGGTTACCATGCCGTGTCTGGGTTGTGCGCTATCAGATGTACTCATGTCCATATCCTCAATTATTGAATCAGGCATCCTTTGCCTGTTGCACAATTGAAGACCTGCTTTCATGAACGGAATAGCTAGCAGTTCAGCGAGTAGATTTTTCCGTAAAACCCTGAACCAAGGGTGCGGGAAGCTAACCAAGCCGGCCCGCTCGCCACTCCATACTCGGCAGCAGCGTTTCAGAGCATCACGTTTATGCGAAAGACGTTCTGCTCAGGGTCCAGCAGCACGGCCTGATACCAGTTGTAATAGGTCAGGTACGGTTCCTTGATCAGTTTCGCGCCCTGCGCCACTGCCAGCGGCACCAGTCGGTCCACCTCGGCTTGGTCGGACACGTCGATGTTCAGCAAAAACCTGCACCCCGTGCTGCCTGCAAATGCTTCCAGGCCAAGCAGCTCGTACGCATCCAGTGCGTTGAAACCAATGCAGGACTTGCCGGTGTCCAGCCCGCGAAAGATGGGTGACCTGATGGCCTCGATTTCGCGAAAGCCGAACAGGTTCGAGTAGAACGTGCTCAGGCGGACGATGTCCTGCGCGAACACGTTGACGTAAGACAGTGAGTTCATATCAGGCCACCTTGCTACCGCCAAAAGTGGTCTGCTTGACGAACTTGGACAGCAAATGATCGCCTGATGTCACCGGCGCATGCCGAGGCGTGGCGCCAGACGGCAGGCAGCCTGGCAGGCATTGAATTAACGTGTCGTAGTTGGGTTGATGGAAGAACACCAAAGACTGTCGACGGTTGTCCTGCTCGCTGGTCATCGGCGGGTTGACCACTCGATGCAGCGTGGAAATCCACTGGTCGTTGGTCCACTGCATCATCAGGTCGCCAATGTTGACCACAAAACCATTCTCGACATACGGCACATCGACCCACTCGCCTTGACGATTACGTACTTGCAAGCCGCCCAGCGCGTTATCGGGGCGCACGATGGTCAGGCTGCCGTAGTCGGTATGCGCACTCGCACGTAATTGACCAGCCTCGACTTCGGTCTTGATGTCCGGATAACTCAGGCTGCGGAACATGCTGATATGCCGGTCGATCTTGTCATCGAAAAAACATTCATCCAGCTCCAATGCCAAGGCAAACAGGCGCATCAGCGATTGGGCCAATTCGCTCATGGCATCGAAATAGGCCTGATAAGCCTCCTTGAATCCGGGCAGCAGGTTTTGCGCAGGCCAGACATTCGGTGCGAAGTGCGAGCCGGCTTGGGCATTGTGATAATAATCTTCATCCGGCACATCGCTCGGCCCGATTGAGAAAGACTCCTTGAGATCCCCCGGCGCACTTTCCTCCAGAGAATAGGAAAGGCTCTCCTCGGCCACCGCACTGTAACCCCGCACCATCTCCGGGCTGGGCCGATCTACCTTGCGCTTTTCCGACAGCGGCAAATCAAAGAATTGGCGGGTCAAACGCGAGACCCTGTCGATAAGCTCTCCGGGAATCTGATGCTCGGTAATGACCAGAAACCCGATGTCCCTGCACGCCTGATTGACTGCCTTGGCTACGGCAGCCTTACCGTCCGGGTCTTCTGAGAAATAGGGGGCCAGGTTGATAATGGGCACATATTGCAGAGTCATACGGCTGTTTCCTCTCGCTGACACGCTGCTGGAAAGGCTCACCAACAAGGGTGAAGGTCAGCGAGGCAAGAGCAGAAAGCATGCCACTGGAAGAATTCATCGCTCATACAAGCAGTTAGCTGGTTCGACCGTTAAAACCGGATCAAACGGTCTGAAACAGAACGCATGGTTTGAATGCACAGGTCTGAAAAACGGGCCAGAATTGCGCACATTCGACCCGCTGTTTTCAGGCGTTTTCAATGCGCTGGATGACGTCGGCAGTCGTTGTCACTTCGCCAAACTCATAGGCAATCGTCGTCAGCGATATTCGCTGTACCTCTTCGGCTGAAACAGCGCCGAACCCGACATCCGGGTAGTCCATTGCAGCGTTGGCGTCGCTCAGGGCGATGACTTTGTATTCTCGATGCACCCCGTCCCTGATCGTGGTTTCACAACACACATTGGTGACCGTACCGCAGACGATGATGGTGTCGACATCCCGCGCACGCAGCACGGTGTCCAGGTCCGTGTTATGAAAGCCGCTGTAAAACAGCTTGTCGACAATCACATCACCCGACCGAGGCGCTAGCGCTTCGATGACCTCAACGTCCGGATCATGCCGTGCCAGTATCTGGTCCACATTCGGATAAAGATCACGCATGCGTCCGGTATCAGAACCATCGCCGCGCACGATATGGCGAAGATAAACCACCGTCACCTGCGCAGCCCGTGCGGTTTGCAGCAGCATCTGAATGGGCTGGACGATGCCCGCAGTACTTTTTACGTACAACGCCCCGGTGGGCTCACAAAAGACCTTTTGCATGTCTACAACGATGACCGCCGTTCTGCGCGGAATGATCGGCCAGCGGACAAGGGGTTTGCTCATGGGACTTACCTCGATTGAGCCTGACAGGCTGGATAGCCTTGCCAAGCAATAATCGTGCTGTATGTCTTCAGGGCATCTGTATGGAAGAACTGCGCACCGGTCACGCGGCAGTGCAGAGTATGTGCCTCGCGCGACTGAGTTTCCGTCCTAAACGCATCGAAAATACAAGGAGCGTTATTATGAAGCCGGGGTTCGTAAAGCAAAAACCGTCAGGCAGGTTTCATCTGAAAACCCATGGCATGCTACTGCTGGCACTTGCCTTGACGGGGTGCGGAACGATCAACACTACGTTCAGACCCGATTCCGTCGCAGGTGAAAAGCTCACTGACTGGAAATCAAATTGCTCCTCCATTCCGCGCGTTTACAGCGGGTCATGCTCGATTTCTGTGAACTGAACGCCGAGCCCAAACAGAGTAGCGCTTATCAGAAGACCAATGCGCCCGAGTGGGTTTTACTGGACATGGGCTTATCAGGCATCGTCGATACATTGCTCCTGCCTTACACGATTTATCAGCAAAACCAATACGGTTATATCAACGCAAGCCGCTTTAAATAGCGGCTGAGCTCGGCTTTCGGAATCCATCACTTTCATCGCGCCCGATAAAAAACCCGCAGACGTTAATCTGCGGCGTTTTGAATGGTGGGAGCACAGGTGGGAATCGGATCTGCAGAAACGCCTCAATTGCGCAAAAAGCATCAAACGAAAGCTCAGGAATCCTTGAAGTTCTTCAACTCCATTTTGGCATTGGCTATCAGGTCAGGCGTCATTGGCCTTCCCTGCCTGTCCAGAAGTATCGGGGTGCATGCGCATCGGCAGCGCACCCGATTATCCCCTTCTGCCCACCAATCGAGCATCTGCTGCCCCGTGAACAACGCGCCATGTCGTTCGATATGATGCTCCCGACTGGTGGATGTCAACGCGGACAGGTGCATGAATTTCACCGGCATCCCGAGGCGCTCTGAGTCGGCGATGTCGTTCTGCAACTTGCGAATCCGCATTTCATGAAGTTCGGAATCAGAAATTCTACCGACCAAGGCTGAGCCCTCGTTAAGACACACATGAAATTAATAGACCACTCAAGCAACTCACGCCACTTTCCAATCGTGTATGAGCCAGCCCTTTTGTTTGCTGGCTGAGCGCGGTGCCTATGAATGATTTCAGTGTCCCGGAGTTGTCCTGATCAGATGGAAAAATACAAATCTGCGCCCAATAAAAAACCCCGCAGACGTTAATCTGCGGGGCTTTGAATAGTGGAGGCCGAGGTCGGAATCGAACCGGCGTAGGCGGATTTGCAATCCGGCCATGAAACACAATCAGGCTGCGGCCTGTGGCGATATTTGGTTCCGAAATAGAAGCAAAAAAAGTCCTCTGGAGGCCCCGTGGAATGCGGACTCTACTTTTTATTTCGGAACTGATTTTCCCCCTTCCCGGCGTCCTGCCGACGAACACCACTCCCCAAATCCAAATCACTCAACTACTGTATGCACATACAGCATTTGAGAATCCCCCCCATGAACGAGAGCAATAGCTCAGACGCCTTGGCCGAATGGCACAAAAGGCTCAACGACAGGAGGCAATGGACGAACCCTGCAATCACATACCGGTTTCTGGCGCGCATGGCCGAAGACATGCAGGCTGGCGGGCTGGTCGATCCATTGGAGCGCTTTGAGCTCTTCGAACTGGCCAGCGCTGCCTTCTGCCACTTCACCGAGGAAGGCAACCACGAATGGCGGCATCAGGCGTCGGACTATCTGGCCTACAACAAGGGCGGCGTCGTAGTCGGCAGCCTGCTGAACTCCCGATACGTGCTTCATGAGGCCGACCAGTCACCCTACAATGCCGCCCACTTCGCTTTTCTCGACGAGAAAAACGACCTCATCATGAGGGATTACAAAAAGTACGGCGTGCTTGAGGGTCGCTACATCTACACCGAAACCGGCCAGACGCTGACGCTGGTTGAGCAATCCAGGCAGATCAACGGCGTGAGCTATCAACGCCTGAGCGATGAGGATCAATATCGAGCGCTCGTCGACGCCTCAGCGATAGCTCTCGACCAAGGCGACTTCAAGGCTTACGTTTCGCTATGGGAGCGTCATAGCTACTCGATATTTATCAGATGCCTTCACTGCTTGGATGGATTCGCAGTGCGTGACGATTGCACACACTGCGATGGACGAGGCTTTACCGAAGACCCGCAGTGCGCGAATAAACTGCCACAGTCGCTCAACAGCCAGCGAAGCGCGCCGAAAAAATAGTAAATCGCCTCCTCAGACAGGCGATTACGGTTCAGGAAGCCGACAGCGGATGTCTATTGAACTCATAAAAAATAGCCATCCTGAGTCAGCCAGCTATTCACGTCCGTTTGGCTGTGCCAGACTTACCGCAGTTGATGGTAAGGGAGAGATCCTTTGAAAGCCCTTATTCTATTCGGTGCTCTGTTGCTGAGCGGGCAGCTTTCCGCGGCTCAACTGGACATGCAGTTGGGGCAGATCAGTCGCACTTGGCAAACAGAAGATTTACTAACCCATCCTCAACTGCAAGTCATTACAGTTAAAAGTGATGTGGCCTACAAGAAGGACATGACTTATTACGCCGTGCCCTTGAGTGCGCTACTGACAGGCATCAAGCCCAGTGACCACCTGCAGGCAGTCGCTCTGGACGGGTTTGCCGCAGAGCTGGCCGCGGCGCCATTACTCAACGACAAAGGCGCACGGGCTTGGTTGGCGATTGAAGATCCTGCCCATCCATGGCCACCGCTGGCCGCTGGCAAACCTAGTGCAGGGCCTTTCTACCTAGTATGGACAGATCCTCAGGTTGGAAATATCAGCCCGGAGCAATGGCCGTTTCAAGTGGCCAGCATTAAGAGCATGACTTCGGTTGCCGAGCGTTTCCCCGCTCTGTTACCAGACCCTGTGCTCAAGACTGATGACCCGGTCAATAAAGGGTTCGCGCTATTTCAGAAAAACTGTTTGGCTTGTCATCGATTGAACGGGGCGGGCGATGCGCAGTTTGGGCCGGATCTAAACATTCCCTACAACCCGACCGAATATTTGGGAATGGATTTACTCAAGCTCTACATTCGAAACCCTCAGGATTTGCGTCAGTGGCCTCAGGCGAAGATGCCCGCGTTTTCGGAAGCGGTATTGCCGGATGCTGACCTGCAGATGCTGATAGCGTATTTGCACCATATGGCGGGACGCAAGATAAAGCCTTGATCCTATTCAACGATGGCACGACAGCACGAGCTGAAATACGTTTTGATAACGGTAGTGCGTATCAGGCAGAGTAGATGCCACCCTTCACACCTTGCGTATCCCAAACTGCGCGGCCTTGACCGTTGAGTCCTGCGGTACGCCTGCAGCCAGGTACAGGCCCATGCGTGAGGTGATCACGGTTTCGCTCATGTCAATCGTGCCGCGCTGTGTTTCCAACGCCCCGGAAAAGCTGGCCGGCATGGTGAACGGCTCTTGGTACTTGTCCATTGACCGATAGTAGAACGTGGACGACGCGCCGTTGACCGTCTTGGTGATGGTCAACTCAGCCTCCCAGGCCAGGATGCCGCGCGACGACCCCATGATTTCCGCCGCCGACACCATTTCGATAACGTCGCCGGCCGCCAGGTTGGTCTCTACCACGTTGGCCGTGGGTTGCATGTAGATGTAGCCGCCCGCCGCCGCCATGTTGCCACGCAGCTCGATGCACTGCGCCTCACCATAGGCGGAGGGTTCCTTGTACCACCGCGTCGTGATCCCGGTCAGGCCAGACCCGACGGCTTTGTAGCCGTCCGCCAGCACTGACCCGGCCACAGCGTTCACGCCCGCCGGTAGCGCGCCGCCAGTGCCCGCCAGCAGCGGGTTGGCATTGAGGCAACCGAACGGGCGGATGGCCGAGTAAACGTCGCCAGCGTCCGTGGGCAGCGGAATTCCGGGAAATTCGAAGTTGGCGGTGATGATCGGCACCACCCGCGAACTGATGAACTCGGCACCCAAGAGATTCGGGTGCAGGCCTTCCACTGTCATGGCCTCGGTGAAGCCGTCCCAGATGTTCACCACCAGCACGAACTGGCTGACGTAGTTCAACACCCAGTCTTTGTAAGCGATCGCATCGGACAGCGCCTGCCCGGTCAGCACCCTGTTGCCGAAGCGCGGCGTGCCGGTGCCGACGATCAGGTACTTGCCGGGCGTGTTCATGAACGCGGTGACGATCTTCATCACGTTGGCTTTCGTGTCGGCCAGGCTCATACCTGCCGTGGTGCTGTCGTTGGTGCGCGACAGCAGCAGCCAAAGGTCGGCAGTGGACGACGCAATGCAGGCCGGCAGCCTGGCCAGAAACTGCCCGGTGTGGTCGCCGAGCTTGCCTTGGTTGTCTACGTAGCTCGGGAACAGGCCGGTACGCGCCGCGATCCAGCCCGCATAGCCATAGGCCTCGGTGCCAAACGCCGTCGCCGCGATGGTGTGGCAGTTGCCCGAGAAGCTATCGCCGAGCAGACCTAGGCCGCGCCGGATCGGTTGGCGACGTGGGATTGGGTTGACCAGAAGGCTCATGCGTAGACCTCAAATGAAGCGCCAGCAGCGGGCACGTAGCGGATGGTCGCGGGCGGAATGCTCAGCTGATAGCCACCGTCTTTCCAGAATGTGTCGGTGGTGATCCAGTTATCACCGGCCTGGATCTGGACCGTCACCGACCCGCCGTTCGCCTTCACTGCCAACGTCACTTTCATCGTGCGGTCGTAGGTTTCTTGCTTCGTTGCTGTCTGCACAGTGCTTCCCCGGCGGCCTACGGCCTGGCTAAATTGGTGGTGTTGGATAGCTCTTCGACAAAGCGGTTACACGCCAGCCCGGCTATTCGGGACTGGTCATAAGCCTTAGCCAGCTCTCTCGCTCGCGCGTCAGCCCTGCCGAGCAAGTCGGAGAGCACCATGGCGGCGCGTGTGGCTGCCTTGCCTCGCTCGGAAGCTCCGGTATCGCTGGGCACGCAACTTGCGCTTGCTGCCATCTTCCCGGCCTCGATGCGCATGAGCTCACCAGAAGCATCATCGACAGAGCCATCAGTAAGCGCAGCGGTCTGGTTTTGCCTTGCATCGTTTGCCACCTGGTTGGCCGCTTTCTGGCGGCGTTGCTCTTCGGTTCGGTAATCGGTGGCCGTGGTGGCCACCGCTTCGGATTGGGCGCTGACTTCCTCGGCCCACTTCGCCTTCCAGGCCAGATCGGTGACGGTCACGCCGTGCCGGTATGCCCCGTACAACGCAACAGCCAGCGCCAGCAGGATCAGCAGCAGGCCGACTGCCTTCCACGGCAGGGCCTTCACGCCAGCACCTCAAGCGCCCGCGCATAAAGCGCCTGCCGATCAGCCAGGCCGTTCGTGCCGCCGTTGATGCGCTTGGTGATAGTCAGGAAATCGCCCTTGTCGGCCAGCGTGTTGAGCGCGGCCCGGTGCCAGAACCACGCCGCCGACATCGCAGCGTGCTGCGGCAGCTCGAGCAATTCGGGATGGTTGACCAAGTCCAGGCCCAGTGCCTCACCGCAAGCCTCGTAGTTGGCACGCCCAGTCACCTGAATCAGCCCACGGCCACGGTAAAATTGGCCGTCGCCGTCCGCCTCGGGCGTGTTGCCAAGGCGCTCAGCAAGCTTGCCGATGTCGTACTTCGACAGGTAGCCGCTGCCGCCCAACTCGCGGACGTAACGCAGCTGACCGGACTCATGGCCGACCTGGGCGATGAACGCAGCGATGCGCAGCGGGGTAACGATCTGGTACTTGCTCATAGCGGTATTCAGGACAGGTGCAAAAACGCCGGTTCTCTGACCGGCGTTCGGGAGGATCTGCAGCAGCTGCTGCGCTGTGATTGGCATCGGTTTTCTCCAGACGAAAAAAAACCCGCTCGTGGCGGGCCTGGGTACTGCGACTCGATTACGGCGAAACGGTATCGGCCGGCGAATCACTGACAGGCTCGGCAGGTTCCTTGGCAGTCACGGTGACTTTGGCGCTGTAGTCCTTGAGCAGCTGAGCGGTGAACACCTGGGCGGTAGGAAACTGGTTCAGGATTTCGCGCGCACGGCTGTCAGCCTCGGCCTCGGTGGCGTACCGGGTGTTGTTGGCCATGTCAAAACCGTTGCTGCTGTTGACTGCGATGAAAGGCATGGTGAATCTCCGCATTGGATTGTGGTTGTAAAAAGTTAGGCCTGCATCTTGGCGAACAGCGCCGGAAGATAAAAGGCAAAAGGGTTGCTGGAGCCAGTTGTCAATGCATAAAGCTTGCGTGCAGAGAAATCCCACATACAGCCCAGCGTTCTACCCGGCATGTTTGCAGCCACCATGTTCATGGAGAAACTGTTGATCATGATATATTCATTTTCTGGAAAGTCGAAAGGTACAGAGTAGAAGTTCGTAGAACCAATTGTAAGCTGCTGATTGAACTCATAACTCCAGCTCTGAAACGATCTTGTAAACTGAGCGCATGGAATGCCTGTATCAAATATAAGTCCTCCCTGAGCATTGAAAAGTCTCATCCCGAATTTGGCAACAGGCGTTGACTTGAACACCCCCGCAAACCAGCGACCATTGGGCTGTAAAAACTCAGTGCTTCGAGTTCGAATCTGAAAGCCTGTCCAGTTACCCGGCGAGCCATAGATGATCACTGACGAGATTACGGCCCGGCCAGATGCCGAAGTATTTGGCCGGGCAAAAATCAACGGTGGTTCTTGTGTAGTGATGGCTGCCGGGAATGTGACGATGGCTGTGAGTCCGCTCTCGGCGTTAGGTGAGTATGTGCCGGACGCAGCAATAGCCAGCCTTGCGAACTCGCTATCCAGCGTCACGACGTTGCTGTTGTTCATGAACCGAAGACCGAAGCTCATGAAAACCTCACGACAAGAAGGCGCATGCTTGAAGCGTTTGCCAGCACCTTGCCTGCAGGAAACCCCCGGTTGTAGTTATAGACTCGCACCACTCCATCAAGCATCTCTGCCTCATACTGAGTGGTGTTTTCATTGAATGAACCAATTGGTATAAGGCAAGCGGTGGCGTTACCGGCTTTTCCATCCGCCGCCCACTGTTTGTAGCCTGAACCGCTAAACGCGCCGTCCGCTGTCCAGCCTGAATTATCCACTACAGTGGTGAACACGACGCGCATAGTGAAAGAGTTTTCATTGATTTGCAGTGCACCGTCAGCACCATAGGTTCTGAGTCCGAATGCCATTATCCAAGGTTCCCTAACTGAACGCGCAAAACGTTATTTTCGTCGTATATGTAAACTCCATTCCCGTTAATGAGCACCCTGCCCGCTCCCGGTATCGTGCTGTTAATCTCGAAAACTCCATCCTTCTTAAGAAGCCAGCCCGCCCGTTGAGGCTGATAGTTACTGGAAAATATCTGATCTCCGATCTTGGCATTATCAATCGATCCGTTTTTGATAAACGCTTCGTTAATGAAAACCTGCCCGCCAGTAACAGCGAAAGGCGAGAACACTGTCCCGTTATTCGGGTTAGCGTTCAAAATCGCAAACGAGTCAGCGCTCACTACAAATCTTGACTGAGTAGTCCCTGAAGAGTTGTCGAGCCCCAGCCCAAAGCCTGATGCGTACTGAATTCCGTTTGCCGTAACTCCCAGCTTGACGGTGTAGGAACCTGACACTTTCCCATCTACGGATGCAGCAGTGTTGATCGCCTGCTGCGCGTAAGAATTGGCGTTGCCCGCCGTCGCCTGTACATCGTCAACGCGTCTAGAAAGAGCGCCAGTCTCATTCGCCCTGGTGCTCGACTCACTCTGAAGGGCAGCGTTTACATTGCCCACAGTTGAGTTGAGCCCATCAATTCTGGACGCTAGAACGCTGTTCACGTTCGCAAGCGCCTGATTGACGCTACTGACATTCGCGTTTGTGTCACCCAAGCTCGCGTTCAGTCCTTGAATTTGAGTTGACTGGGCGGTAATCGTTTGCCCTTGCTGGCTTACAGTTGATTGAGTCGAACTCAAGGCTGAAGCAGAGGCTTTAGTCGCAAGCCCGTTGGTGGTGCTGTTGATGGTATTTTCTAGGCTGGTCGTGCGCCCGCTCACGCTGCTTATCGCAGCGCCCTGCTGACTAACCGTTGAATTCAGCCCGGAAACCGCCACGGACGTGGCTGACTGATCCGATGCGAGAACGCCGGTGTTATCTCTCCACCCGGTAACGATCGTACCCACCTCAAGCTGTGCTCTGGTGTACTCAACAAACCCAGCTCCAACAGTGTCCGAACCATACAGCCGGAAGTAGGCCTGCACTGATGCGGTACCAGCCGGGAGATTTGGATAGTCGTAGACGATTCGCTGGGTCCCGCCCGTAGCCACAATCAAGGGGCCAGATACGGTTACCGCATCTGTGCCTGCTGCATTGACGCCCTGAAGGAAGATTTTGAAAACCAGCCCTGCTGTTGCACGCACGTAGCAAGACGCGACAACAGAGTTACCTGCAGTGACCTTAGGCCAGTAGTTCGAGCCCGAAACCCTGATGCTGCGATAGCTGGTAGAGAGGTTCAAGCCGGTGACATCCAGCCTTTGGGACTTCTCGGACCCGACCAGCCATGAGGCCACCAACGAGGCGGCATGCGTCCCACCCCCTGGGCCAACATCAATCAGCCAGCCCTCGGCCACGCCAGCAGATGCACTTTCCTTGGCAAAGGCAGGGTTGAAAAAGAGGTTCTGGCTTCCTGCAGTGCCGATACTGTTGCTCAGGTTCGTCACCTGTCCGCTCACGCTGGTCAGGCCGGTTTCGGTCTGGCTAACCCGGCCAGTCAGCGCCGAGGTTGCCGCGGCTTGCCCAGCTAGATCGACACGCAACACATCCGGGCTGTCCTGCCACCCGCTGACTACCGACGACATTTGCGCCTGGACCCGATCCACCTCAATAAACCCTGTGGTAGTCGAGTTGACGCTCAGCAGTCGGATGATGCAGTGCACCACCACCGTGTTGGCGGGGAGAGCTGGAATAATCAGGCTGTGCCGCTGCCAGTCACCGGTTGCTATCAGTGAAGGGGCATTGGCCGTCGTGATCACCGCGCCCGCCGCATTAAGTGGCTGCAGGTAGATTTGCATCGCGAGCCCTGGCGTTGCGCGCAGATAAGCCGAAAACGCGAACGGCTGGCCTGCGCCCGCCGAAGGCCTTTTTTCATCAGTCGGCACCACGTCCAAAAATCGAGATGCAGAAAGATTGGTTACGTCTGCTCGCTGCGCAACGCCCTTTGGATCAAGGGTGGATTGCACATAGCTAGTGCTGGTCAGAGTCGCAGGCCCACCAATGTTCCAGCCGTCGGCGATCAAGCTGGCACCCCCGGTGCCTTTCTTCTCGAACGATGGGTTGTACATCAGGTTGGCCCCGCCGACCGTGGCGAGGCTTGCGGTCACGCTCGTTATGGCCTGGCCTTGGGCAGTGATGGCCTGGCCCTGCTGAGTGACGGTATTGCCCAGCGCCTGTACCGTAGCGCTACTGGCTTTGCCGGCCAACTCATTGTTGATGCCGGTAATGGCCGAGCCCTGGCTAGTGAGCTTCCCTTCTGCATCGGTAACCCGGTTGCCGATGGTCTGCACGCTGCTGGCGGAGGCCTTGTCGTCCAGAGAGGTCTGCAAGCCTGTTAGCTGTTGCGACTGCGCGGTATTGACACCCTCAATGGACGTGACCTTTGTTTCTACGGTCTGCACCCGCGAAGCCAGACCCACAGCTGTGGCCACCGCCTGCCCAACGTTCAGCCAGTACGTGGAGTTCGGCGGCGGAGTGTTGACCGGTACGTTCTGCGTGGCCTGGTAAATGATGCCGTCCGAGCCCAGCGCGCCCTGCCCGACCGAGTAAGTATCTCCCGGTTTGTAAGGCATGGAATCGGCAAGGTCGGCTATGTTTTCGATCTGCTGTTGCAGCTCTGCCCGGACATCCGCCAGCGCACCGTCAACGTCAGCAATCTGCTCGTTCAGCGCTGTTCTGATGATCGTTAGGCGCTCGTTAACCGAGCCAGGTCCGTTACCCTCGATTTTTTCCAGCTTGGAAAGCAGATCTTTGCCGAACGCGCTTTCAGTGATTTCACCGGCGATCTGCTCAAGAATTGCAGTCGCATCGGCGCTGGCGGACCCCATGACGCCATCGACCAGTGGAAACCACGGACCGATGTTGCCGGTGCGATCAACCAGGCGCGCCCAGAAAAAGAACGTCTGCCCGGCGCGCAGCCCCTGCATGACGTACTCAGCCTGCGGGTAAGCCAGGTCGGCCAGCTTCGTGGCTGCTTTCAGATCGTTCGCCAGCGCGTACCAGATTTCAGTGCGCTGGGCGTCTTCTGCGCCTGGCGGGAAAGACCACTTGAGTCCGATCCCAAACAGCAAGCTTTCGGCGGTCAGGCTGGTGACTGCAGGAGGCAGCCCCACCTTTCCTTCCAGATTGGTCAATTGCGACGTGGTAGGCAACGACGAAACGTTCAGCGCACTGACCGCGCGTACCCTGGCCATGTACTGGCCGGAGTATATGCCGGCTACCTCAACCGATTGTTCGCCCGTGCGCGGCACCTTGACCCACTCACGCGAGCCCCAGCGCCATTCCACGTCATATGCAACCGCGCCTGGCGCAGCTTCCCAGCTGATCGTCATATTGACGACTGCAATACCCTGCTCGACCACGACGTGCTGTGTGACAAACACGCCAGCGGGCGCAGCCTGCACGCCCACTGGAATGCCGCTGATTGGCCGGATATCCACGACGGCGCCGAAGTCGATAGCGTCAAACTTGCTCGGTTCGTGCTGGATGCACTCGAGCTGGTACTGGTGCCATTCTGGGCGCGTGATGTTGCGCACCAGAAACTGCATGGTTTTCAGGTCCTCGTATTCAAGTATCCAGCCACATTCGGCTTCTGGCAGTTCACTGAAGCTGGCAGCCACAGTTACCCGCCGGCCTGTGAGCGAGGTGATAACCCGCGCCTCGGTCTTGCCGCTGGGCAGGTTAACCCGCAGCTTGGCACCGGTCGACAGATCGATGTCGCGGTCAACGGTGATGACGCGCCCCGCCACCGCGCTGATCCGCCCGCCGTTCGCACGACCGGCCAGCATGGGGTCAGCCACGGCAATGATCTGCCCTGTCTTCGGAATGCCGCCGTCCAGGCCGACGCGGAAGGTCGCGGGCCTGGTCTGCGTCTGTTCGGTGATCAGCGCGTACTGGCCAGCGCGCTGCGCCTGCCCGAGTGAAGTGCATCCGTAGGCGTCTACCGAAAGTTCGTTGAGCGATCCAGATTCAGCCATCGCCACATCATCAAAGACAGGCTCTTTGTCCGTCGTAAAACTCTGGTCCGGGTTGTCCCACGTCACCATTGCCAAGTTGTGGCGGTCGCGCGCCCGGGTGCCCGAATACTGGATTTCACCATTGTTCAGGATCTGCGACGGGTTGTAGGTGTAGACCGGGTCGCCTGGCATGTCGGCGTTGAACGTGATCTGACTGCCATCCCAGGTGCTCATACCGTGGAAGATGGCCGACAGGTCCTGCAGCACCGCGTAGGCATCCGCCTGCTTTTGCAGGTAGATATTGCAAGTCATCCGGGGGTGCGTGCCGCCCATGCCGTTTGGCACCATCTGGTCGCAATACTGCGCAATGCGGTACAAGTTCCAGCGATCCACCATCGTGGCATCGATCCGGTGCCCGAGGCCGTAATACGGGTTGAGCGCAATGTCGTAGCACACCCATGCGGGGTTGTTCGTGTAAGCCTCTTTGAACGTACCGTCCCATATCCCGTTGCTGGTACCCGCGCCAGACGTGGCATAGGTCCGTGTCTCCGGGTCATAGTTGGTCGGCACACGCACGATGCGCCCGCGCATCAGCACCGCAATCTTGGCGATATCGCCGCCGAACTGCTGGGCGTCGTATTCCACGCAGCCCACGGCGGTGAGCGGAAATTCCTGATCGCTGTCTACGACCTCGGCCACCGCCTCGATGAACATGCTGTCCTGAATCAGCGAGCTGTTGGCTTCGGGTGTGATCCGGCGAACGCGCATAGTCCAACGGCTGCCCGCAGGCAGGTTGATGCGGTGACTGCGTTCGTACTTGGTGACGTTCTTGCGGTCTACGAAGTCCGCCAGCATCTGAACGAATGGCCCGCCATCAGTGGCCAGGTCGATCGCGTAATCGATTCGCACGCCGTTGATGTTGCCGCTCTGGTCCTGCGACTGGAGTTGTGGCCAGCTGAGCCGGATGCGCAGCGCATCCAGAACCGGGTTATTCACGGTGCGCAGGTAGGGCGTGGTGCTGAGCAGCTGCTGGTTTACGTCAACTTCGTTACTGGACTCGGCAATGCCCTCAAGACGCTGCTGGTTCAGCTCGCCATTGCGGAACTGCCACTTCACGCCCGGGAAGTTGACAGTGCCGTCTTCGGCCACCAACGGGGTTCCGTCGAGCTTCACGGAGCGCAGGCCGTCGACCGGGCCTACGATGGGGCCCCAGCTCCACAGATAGACGATCCGGGCGGTAGCGATCGAAGCCGTGCTGTTCGCTGCAATCGTCGGCTGCTTCTGGGTCGACTCGCCCCCTTTGGAACCTTGAACGACGAGTTTGCGTGCTGCGCCCATGCGGATCTCCAGGCAATAAAAAACCCGCCGGAGCGGGTTGGGTGTTTTGCGATATTTAAAGTTGGTCTTGGGTGTAGATGCCGCCCGATTCGACGGCACCGCCGATCTCTCGTTCGCCGTAGAGCACGGGATAAGGGTTGCCCTGGGCAACGGTGGTCACCGCGCCCCCAAAGCCATAGCTGGGGTTGTTTCCGGCGTCATTGTTGCTGCCGACGCTGGCGGTGGTCGTCGGCGAAAGCATCTGCACCACGCCGCCAAGCCCCGTCGCAGCACCTGCGCCGAGCAGGCCCAGGCCGAGCGCTGTACTCGTACCACCGGAGACAAGGCCGCCCACAACCAGCGCGACGCCCAGCACCACCTGGAACAGGCCAGCCTGCTTGCTGCCTTGGATCAGCGGCACGATGCGGATATCGGTGTTGTCGCTGCCCTGCATATCGAACTCGGCCTCGACGGCGTTGCGCTTGCCGCAGAAGACGCTGAACACCAAGCCACGCTCTTCGCCGGTCCGCAGAAACTTCTCGAAGCCAGGCTTCATCGCGCAAAGGGCATTCACGGCATCGCGCACGCTGTGTACATCGATGCGGTACTCCCGGCCGAACTGCTTGCGCAGAACGCCGTAGAGCACGATGGTGCGCATGGTCATGGGGTGTATTCCTTGTGGCGCAGGATCAGTTTCACGCGGTTGGCCATCGACCAGCCGTAGACCTCACGGGCAGCCAGGCGACCGGGCATGTGGTGATAGATGAACGGACCAGACCCGCCCAGTGCCGGCGCGTCCTCGCTGTGCAGGCTGGCATCGGCCCCGAGGTAGATCGCGGCGTGGTTCGGGAAGTGACAAGGCCTGCCCACGGTCGGGATCTGAAACACCAGCAGGTCGCCGCGCTGGGGCTGTTCGACCCGGACGAAGCCGCAGGCCTCGTAGTTCTCTTCGTAATGGCTGGGGCTGTCCGGATCTTCCCACCACAGTTCCTTGCGTTCGAAGTTCGGCAGCGGCAGTGAGGCCTCGCGCGCGTACCAGTCGCGGCAGGCCGACCAGCAATCGAGCAGGCCATGCGAGAAGTCCCGGCCCAGCAAAGGGGCTTGGAAGCCGCTCGGCTTGAACCACTGAATATCACCGCCAGGCCAGCCCACAATCGCCCAGGGCAATTCATGCAGCTCACAGCTGACCAGATCGGTCATGCTCGGCGTTGCGGCTCGGTCGGGGTGGCTGTGCACGATGGCCAGCACCTCGCCCCTGTCTTCTGCCGCCGCCGCGTCGTGCTTGTCGATCAGGAAGTGCTGCAGCGGGTTGGTGGCCACGTTGCCGCACGGTACGTACTCACGACCGGCCTCGGTCTTGATCAGCAGCCCGCAGGCCTCGGCCGGGTGTGACTGCTCGGCGTGCGCCCGCATGGCGTCCTGAAGCTTTTGATTGATTCGCATGGTTATCCCTTGGCGATCAGGCTTGCGCCCATTGAGCCGCCGAACCGGCGGGTATTGCCGCGCAACTTGCAGCTGCTCCACCAGCCCCCGCAGCGGTCAAGCGCAGGGTTGTCGGTGGGTTCGTTCTTCTTGTCGAAATACGCGGTGCCTGTGTAGGCGCAAGCCTCCTGCCGGTATTGACCGCGCATCGCCCAGCGGCACAACTTGGTGATCTGCTGGGACGGCAGTTGCTGGCCTTCCATGTCGATGGGGCTGGAAAGCTCGAAGCCGACCGCCGAAAAGTTCTCTTCGGTCTTCTGCTCGATTCTCCACAGGCTGGTGCGGCTCTGATCAGCAGCATCCGGATTGCCGCCGTCGAAGTTCGCGGCATCCAGGAAGTGCTTGAAGGTTTCGATCACCTTAAAGCTCGCCCCGGCCAGATCCTTGAACTGCAGGCAGAGAGCAGAAACAGCTCGCGGAATGCCCGACAGCTCGTTGGCCAGCCTGAGCTTGGGTGTGGCTGGGCGGCCATCACCACGGATATCTAAGCCGGTGACCTCGATCTGAATAGGCGAATACAACTGGCCCTGCCAGATGATGTCGCCCTCATGCTCATGCCCGTGGAAGCGCCAGAGCGTGGCTCCCAGCCTCGTCGCATCCAGTTCGTACAGACGAATCTGGTTGCCGGGCTCCAGCTTCTGGATGTCCGAGCTGTAAATCATGGTGGTTACCTACGAGAAACCCCGCGCTCGGCGGGGTCAGGGTTTGAAATATTTAATTAGGGCCTGTCCGCCCATACAGCATGGCCAAAAAGCCAGTAACGGGATTGGATCCAGTCGTAGTAGCGTTGCGCCTTCACAAACCATGAAAGGAATGAAAATGGCACACGTAGTAGAAGAGACAGTGCAGTATCTAAAAAAGACGCCGAAGTCTGTGTTGGGTGGCGTGGTGTGGGACACGCTATACCAAATTGCCAGCAAAGTTCCGGTGTCAGGAATCTACCGATGCGAAGGCTGTGGAGATGAAATCACTTCAAACAAGGACGACATATTCCCTCCTCAAAATAAGCACCAGCACGCCAATAAAGCGAAAGTCGAATGGCGCTTGATCGTCGAAACTCAAACAAAGGGGTAACTCCTTCCCTGGCCCGCTGCATACGACCCTTTGGGCCAGGAATACGCCAGTATCGGCGGGTTTATGACCAAGAGGTCAAATATGCAAACTATTGATCAGCGCATAGTCGCGCTTGAGCAAGCGACAAACTCGGTGTCTGCGGTAACTATCAATGCGCTTCTGGCAATCATCACATCCATCTCTAAATTGGATTCGTTTGACAAGAATGCTTTGAAAGCGGAGCTGGAAACTCTGAAGCTGGTACAGGTCCAAAACGGCAATCAAGCCCAGTACTCAGAAATACTCACGTTATTTCAATCACGCATTTCCTAATCGAATGGGCGGTGCCGCTGCTGTGGGCGGCACCAATCCAATGCCCAAGCCAACTACCACCGTCAATCCAGCCTCTGTCACCGCTGTCTGTAGCGCCATCTCATCCTCCTGCGGCTCTGCCGCATCATGTTGTTTCATGGTTTGAATGTTTGTTTGAAGTTCGTGGACAACGAGTGAAGGCCGTTGCCGAGGGTCGACAACTTGTAGCCGTTGGCGGCGTACCGGCCCTGCCCGCTGCCTGGCGGTGTCCAGAGGAATGACTTGAACCCCTCATGCCGGTCCAGAAAGTCCCGAACCTGCTGGAGCTTCTGGCCAGCGGCGAACCGTCCGGTCACCGTCACGTCCCAAGCCTGCGACTTGGTGTTGATACCGACGCCGCCAGCCTGGGTGTAGCCGTCACCAAAGTCGTTCGACCATGTGCGTTGCTTCACATCGCCGGACGCGCCGACCTGTACATCAAAATCGAATGTCTCAGCCATTACGCGCGTCTCCAGAGCAGGCCGCCCTGCCTCATTTCTTGCTGGAGCACTTGGCGGATCTGCGCCGCAGCACTGTCGCCTATCGCCTTGCCCTGACTTGCAGCTTCAGCAGCGCTCATGCCGGGCTGTGCCTCGACCGTGACAGGCGCGTTGATGGTGAAAGACGGCGCCCCGCCAGTACCACTCCCGGCCTTATCAGCCAGGTACTTCGTCAGGTCGCGGTTTTGGTTCGGGTTGAGCACGCGCTCACCGCCATCGAGCAGCCAGGTGCCTTCCTTCGGGATGTTGTCCAGGCCGTTGTGGGCCATACCGGCGAGCGCCGATGCAGATACTGCGGCGACCATTGGGGTGGTTGCCGCCGTAGCAGCGAGGGCTGCGGCAGGCGCAAGCTCCGGGCCGATCAATGGAATGCCAGCAGTAGATGCGTAAGCGTTCAGCGCAGCCTGCGCAGACGCTGCCTGCGCGTTGGCGATCAAGCCGGTGGCCGCCGCCGATTGCCCGCTTTTACCAACGAGCAGTTGAATGCCTTGATATACCAGCCACTGCGCTGCCATGTCGCTAAGAGCGTTGATAACCGACTTCGCCATGTTCCCCGCGAAGTCAGCGATAGCGTCTCCAGCGTCCTTTGCACCGGTGACCACGTCGGAGAAAACGTTGCCCAGGCCGCCGGTCAAATCATTCAGGCTGCCGGAGACGAAATCGGCCGCGATCGCCGAGTAGTCTTCGGCCGCATCAACGTAGTTCTGCCAGGCATCACTCACGCCCGCCATCCAGTTGGACTGGGCCTCGTCAATCCGATTGTAATAATCCTGCTGGATGACCATTCGTTCGGCTAGCGCCTCGGAGAGCATGCCTGTCTCTTTGGCGTACAGCTCGGCGCTGATATCGCCGGAGTTGCGCTGCGCCTGGAGGTCCGCAGCCTTGCGCGCGTAATCCTCCTGAATGGCCATATCCTGCTTCAGGCGGTCCCGGGCCTTGTCGCCCATCCCTGCGCCAGCAAGCTCCATATCGAAGCCGCCGCGAGTGGCAGCGTTATCATCCTTGAGGGTCGCAAGGAAGCTGACGGCCTTGGCCTCTTCCTCGTTCGCAACCTTGAGTTTTTGGAGAGCATCCAGCTCCGATGCCAGGCCCTCGAGGCGCTTCTGCTGAACAGCGTTGATCCCGACTAGCTTGCCCGATGCAACTTCGAAGCGAATCTTGTCCACTTCCGTAGCGTTTTTCTGCGCGTCCTTGCTGGTATTGATCAGCGCGATCTGACGCTGCAGGTCGGTCTCAGAACCCTTGACGGTATCGCTCAGTTTCTTCGCCGCCGACGCGGCGTCCTTTGCAGCCTGCTTGGCCGCTTCCAGAGCTTTAGGGTCGACTCCGCTGCCCTTTCCACCCTGATCACTGAAGCCGGTACCACCAAATAGGCGCTGGTACTCGCCTGCAGCAGCCCGCGCATCCGTGATGTATTTCTTAATCGTATCGCCCGCGAGAGGCGTTTCGAGACTTGCCTTGATCCCAGCTGCCGCCTCAGCGGCAGCGCCAAAGTTCACTTTAGCCTCATCGCGCAGGCGCACACTGTCTGCTATGAACTGTTTGGACACATCACCGATGGTGAACTTTGCCAAACCCGCCGCGACATCCGCCATCATCGAAGACGTGTAGCCAACTGCCGTCGCGTACATACCTACAAGGGTATCCGAAACGATCTTGAATACTCTCGTAACTCCATCGCCAGCACTAACGACAAATGCAGTTGCGGTAACGAGCTTTTCGCCCATCTCCCCCACGACCTTTGTTACACCGCCACCCGCTTTGACGCTGTCGTTAAGGTCTTTTGTCAATTGCTGAACCACTGGCATGAAATCATCAGCGATCTTGTTTTTTGTCCCCTGCAAGTTCTGCATGAGCCCCATAAGCTCGCTCGAAAACTGTTTCGAGACGGCTATGGTTTGAACGCTGAGAATAGCGCCGGCGGACTCCGCAGCATCGCCAAGCTGCTTGAATTCTTTCCCACCGTTGCGCAATAAGGGAACGAGAGCACTAGCCTCGTCGGCAATGCCTTCCATATAGAAGGTCATTTCAGCCTGTGAGACATTCGCTTTCTCAAGGGTCGAAACATACAACTGAAGAGCTTCGGCGCTGTTGAGTTTTTTGAAACTTTCCGCTGTCACACCTACCTTCGGCGCGATGACCTCGAAGAAATCTTTCAGCTCGCCGCCGCCGGTGTTGAAAAAGTCGCCCAGCTTGTCGTTGGTATCCTTGAAGATGTCCGCGAGCTTGTCCTGCTCAACGCCAACAGTTTTCGCGCCTGCTGCGTATTTTTGGAACTCGGTTGTTCCAAGACCAGCCAGCGCTGCAAGGTTGGAGATTTCCTTAGCGCTGCCGGCCGTGTAGGCGACCAGCCCTGTCAGAGCGGCAGGGACAGCTGCGATGGCAACGCCCACACCCTTGGCCAGGTTTTCAAAAGACTTGGCGATTTCCGCGTTGCGTTTCTTTGCCTCTTGGCTCGCCCTGTCAAGAGGGCCAGTGAAGGAACCGATCCTGGCCACCAAATCCAACGTGAGCGTGCCCAGTGACTTGCTCATTCAACTCGCCTCCAAAGGTAAAGCCCGCTGTGCGGGCCTTTTAAGTTTTATGCCCAGCTTTCCATAGCCTGCTCGAGACTGATGGCCGGCTCGACCTCATGCTGCATGAAGTCGAAAATCTTGTACGGACCGTCCTTGTAATTCACGTTGGCGTACATCATTGCGAGCAATGCCGATCCTCGTTCCACCCGCATGCCGATGTTCAGAGAGCCACGTAGCGCCCGGTACTTCAGCCAGGACCTGAACTCGTTCAGGCTGAGGCTTTCCTTGGCTTCCGCGATCGTACGCCCGCCGATGCCGGCGAGGACGAGCTCGTGCCAGAACTCTTCGTCGTCGGAGAGGGCGCCGTCTTTCCCAGGTTGTTGACCTGGGCGATGACTGTCAGCAACGCGAAAGTCAGGCTGGGGTCGAGCGAGCCACGCGTTGGATCAGCTTCTCCGGTGATGTCTTCAACCGTGAAGACGGGCTTTCCCTCTTCGTCGCAGATACTTGCGGCAATTCGGCCCGCGTGAACCTGCACCTTGCCAGCGGCGGATAGTGCATCGTTGATCGCCGTTTGAAACCCCAGCGGCCTGACGTAGACCGTGGCGACGAATTCTTTTTCGCCCTGCTGCCATTTGATTTCTTTCTCGACCGGGCGACCGGTGAACGCACCCACGCCGCGCAAGCTTTCAAGACTTAATTTCATCGCGATGCCTTATGCGTTAGCCGACTTGCGAATCCAGGCGGAGCCGCCGGAGCGCTGGATGGTGCCCGCAGTCTTAACGACTGTGTTTCCTGCGAAGTCGAATGGGAAGTCGGCGACATAGCCGTCGAGCACGAACCAAGTGCGTGTCGGTGGCAGCTCGAAATCATCGCCAGCCGCATTTAAGGTGGGCTTGATATCGAAGCCGTCAGCCCAGCCAATGACCCACGACGTATTTTCGACCGAGTCATCCTCGGAAAGCTGGTAAAGCCGGACGTGTGAGGCGTTTTTCGGATCAGCGTCTACTGAGAACGAAGCCTGTCCAGGCGTGCGCAAGCCGCGCAGGTATCGCCTTACCTTGTCACTCAGGCACGTAATTTCAACTTGGTCTGCTGGGTTGCCGCCCGGGTTGAACGCTGTAATGCATTCCACCTCAATGACCTCCAGCTTTGTCGGGTCTGCGGTTGTAGGCACCAGCGCATACATCTGGGTGCCTTGAGTCAAAATCGCCATTGTGTTCTCCAAATGTCGGGCATAAAAAAACCCGCTCATGGCGGGCTGTAAAGTTGGTTGGGGCTACCGGAGCACTATCCAGTCGACATCGAAACTCGACCGGTACAACTTTGTTTCGGCGTCTTTGCTCTCGCCACCCCAGCGGACCACGTAAGCTTGCAGCTCAATGGCGTGACTGATTGCGTCAGTCACTGCCCTTGCCTGCGCGCCTGTAGCGGCATACACGTCGACCTGCAGCGTGAAGCTGTCAGCATCAGGACGGCCGGCGAGGTAGTTTTCTGGACTGCCGGTGATGAGTTGCCAGACTGCATACGGCTTCGCCACGCCTTCGGGCGCATCATCGAACGGATAAAGCCTGGTGGGGCTGACGCCCAGTAGTGCCGTTACCCCGGCGTCAGCAGCGCATACGGCGAATATGGGTGCATATGACATCACGCCCCCCCTGAAGCCTTGGCCGCTCGTTTAATCGCGCGGTCAATGGCCTTCTCGTATTCAGTGATGAATGTATTGGTTGCCTCGGTTATGTTGTCGGCCAACGCCTTTCGCGCGAATGGATCTGCACGCATTTTGGAAGTACCGAATTCGATGAGGCGCCAATGAGGCGTCGCAGCGTTCGCAGATTTGTCGCCGCCCTTCTTGAGGACAGCGCCTTGCAGAACACCAACCCGGAAACCGAGGTCCCCGCTCGACTTGAACAATTTCCCGTTCCAGCGAAGAGCGACGTTGTCCGCGATAGATCGGCCTGTTTCAGGGTCGTCTATCCGCTGCGCGCCTTCTTTCATCTTGTTGGCCACCAGCTGGGCAGCCTTACGTAGCGCCGACCGCCCGCCCTTACGCTTCATGTCCTGAGTGATCGATTCGAGTTTTCCAACGAGAGAGTCAATCCCCACCAGCTGGAAATCCACTGAGTCAGCCATCGTTGACCCCCTCGGCCACCAAGATGGTGAGATAGTCCAGACCTGAATCGGGATCGGGCAGCGCCGGGCCTTTGATGTCGTAGACATCCCCTCGGTAAAGGATCCGCATCGTCGGCAGGACGCCGGCTCGGTATCGGATCACTATCCGCGCGGTGGCCTCTGACTGGCTGGCTTGGGCAGCAATAAAGTCCCTGGCGCTCAGCGGCTCGACCGCTGCGGGGACTTTGTCCCACACCGTTTGCCAGCTCTCCAGCTCCTCACCGGTTTTAGGGTCCTGCATGCGGCCCAGCGCCTGAAACGTAATGCGATGTCGAAGTCGTCCAGCTCTCATGAGAGCACCACATGGTCAGGGGGACCCGACCAGCTCCGACAAGACCAAAGCAGTGGTTCAACGCCCATTGGCAATTCGGCAGTTATTGTTCCGATCACAACCGCCTCCCGATTTGCAAAGGAGTGGCCGATCAACAAAAGTAATGCCGCCTTGAAGCTGGCGGGAAAATCGCTCACATCTGCGAGGTCTGGGTTGTCACAATACCAGAGAGCCCACGCCAAAGCCGATTCGGCATATAGGGCTATGAGGTCGTCTTCGTCATCATAGTCCACACGCAATTGCTTGCGAATCAGCTCTATTGGGAGCAGATCAGCAGCGGCCACGGTCATTTTTTTTCGACCTTTTTTTTCGGATCTGCCTCGGGCTTTGCCAAATCCAGAGGCGCTTCAGCCTCGCCTACGATCTTGCAAAGCTTGAGTTGCTCCAGCTCCTTGGCCAGCCATACAGGCGCGGCATAAGGCTCGTTGTCGGTATCACGGATGATGCCGCGGTCCTCGTAAGCCCGCAGCGGCTTGATCAATACATCTGACATGTCTCACCTCGGTGGGCCGACGGTGCCGGCCACTTTAGGGGTTGGGCAGCTTAGGCCGCAGCGGCGGCAGCCGTGAGCTTGCCAGTGACGAAGGCTTCGGTACGGTAGATGGAAAACGCCAGACGCTCTTCGGCGCGAAGCGTGACCATGTTGTTTTCGAAGTCCTTGTCGTTCTCGGTAGAAATCAAAACTTCAACTTCCATCCGGTCGAAGATCTGCGCACCAAGTTTGAAGGCTCCCACCAGGAAGTCGTTTGGCTTCATGGCTTGGGTCGCGACTACCGGGCGATTCCACAGACGAGCCGCAGTGCCTTCCTGCGGCTGACCGATCAGATAGCGGCCCTGGCTGTCTTTGATCAACTCGATCAGCGCCCAGTCAGTTGGGTTGAGCACGATGCCATCCGAAGGGAACTCTGCCAGCTCGGATTGAAGAAGGGCTAGGCGAATCCGGTCGATGCGCTGTTCGCCGGTTACGGTCCAGCCAGCTGGAGACGCGTATTGGTTTGCAACTGGAACGAGCCCTTGCAGATTTGCACCTGCTCCGCTGCCGTACAGCAACTGAGCCTCTTCAGCGAGCAGCAACCCATAACGAGCGCGCGCGTCGATGTAGCTCTGCAAAGCCTTTGCGTCATCCAGAATCTGACGCGAGGCTTTGAACAGATGGGCGATGGTACGAACCGACGCCGTGATCAAGGCGGTTTCGATTTCGGAATACGGTTTTGCGGAGCCCTCCGTTACGGTCGCGGCATTGTTTGTGAAGCCTGTTTCGCGGACATACTCAAGGGAGCCCGCCTCAGTCTCGCCGGGTGCAATCAAATCTCGAATGGTGGCCCGACGCATGCCCGGCAGCGCGACAGTGTCCAGGCGCTCCGTGGCCGCCAAGCCACCGGCGGATGTGGTGGTGATAGCGGCGCGGGGTACGGAAACGCGACGGGAGCCACGGAAAGACGAATTGACGCCTTCCATGTGTTCGCTGGTAACAATCAACTCGCCAGCGGACTTCGGGCTCTCGATGCGCTGAGTGTCACGGTTGGCATTGACAAGCTTTTGCTCAGCTTCCAGAACGCGAGCCTGCAGTTCGCCCTGTTTCATCAGCAACTCGTCAACCTTGGCACGAGTCTCGGCGTTCATCTCACCGTGACGGGCGATTTCCTTGTTGCTGGTCTCCGCCTGGGATTTGATCTGGTCGCCAATGGTCTTAAGGCTGGCATTCAGCTCGGTGTATTGCTTTTCGAAGTCGCTCATTGCGATGGTCCTTGGAAAGATTTGAGGATGTCGGATGCCGCGCTCAGGGAGGCGGTGAGGTCTGGCGCGACAGCGCGTGGCTTATCGGACGAGGCAGCGTATTGCGTACCCCCGCCAGCAGCGCGCGGCGTGCTGGACTTGAAATTGGCGAAGAGTTCGCGGCGTTCGCTTCGGGCCATTCCGGCCTTTGCCAGAGCAATGTCCATGGCTTTCAGCGCGTTACTCTGCTGGGCCTGCTCGTCTTCACGCTCGGTGATTTCATCAGAAGAGAGAACGGCCGTTGCAAAGCCGAGCTCAACTGCTCGTCGGCCGCGTATGAACGTCTCGTCATCCATCATCTCGGCAATGTCAGCAACGGCCTGGCCGCTGCCTTCCGCGTAAAGGTCGGCCATCGCAGCGTCGAACTCTTCCATCGTGTTCGCTACATCGCGCAAGTCATGGCGGTTGCCGACTGCAAGCGTCCAGCAGTTGTGGATCATGAGAAACCCGCTGCTGGCCACTTCCCGCTTTGCGCCGGCCATGTAAATCACCGAAGCAGCCGATGCGGCCAGGCCCAGGACCTTGGTTGTGATCGGCTGGCTGTGCTCGCGCAGCCGGTTGTAGATGGCCAGGCCCTCGAACATGTCGCCACCTGGCGAATTGATGTACACGGTGGCTGGCTTGTCGCCGATTGAGCGAAGGGCCGCGTCGATACGCGAGACGGTAACGCCTTCCCCGTACCAGTCCTGGCCAATAACGCCGTAGATGGTGATGGTATCGCTGGTGGACTCCACGGCCGCCTTGATGGCGGGATTCCATCTGTCGAGCGCGCGCGGGCTCAGCTCGCAGTTAAAACTGCCAGCCTTGGATTTTGGTTGCATGATTTATTCCTTCGAGTTTGCCGGCTGATCCAGCCAGTTCTGTAGAGCTGCCCTTGCGGCTTGCCCGTCATCGCCCTGACCCAGTTTGTCGATCGGCGAAAGGTTGGTTTGCACAGTTAGTACACCGGCATTGCCGCCCATCTTGGGCAGGTTCTCTTTCATGCGGCATTCGTCGCGGGTGTAGATGCCGTTTTGCACCATCCCCGAATACAGCGTTGCCCGTGCGGCGCTATCAGCACGCATCAAGCCTTCAATGGAAAACTCGGGGTAAATCTGACGGCGCTGCGCAGGAGCCAGCAAACTGCGACTGATGCCTTCCTCGATGCGGCGCATGTAGCTGCGCAGCGTGAAGGTCAGGAATCGAAGCAACTTCTGCTCAAGGCCGGTCCCCCAATTCGATGCCTTATCGCTGTAACCGACCAGCGTCGGGTCCACCATGTAAAAGCGACAGATCTCTTCGGCGCTGTACTCTCGAGATTCCAGCAGCTGAGCGTCCACCGGATTGATACCAATCACCTTGGCGGATACACCCTTTTCCAGCACCGGTGATTTACCGGCATTCATCGCCCCGCTGATGCGTTGGACATAGTCGCGAAAATCGTCGCGCTGCTGCTTGTTCAGCGTTGCATCAACCTCAAAGGCCACGGTTTGGTGCATGCCGTTTTTGAACGTGGAGCTCGCAACGTCCTCTGCCGACATTGCCGCGCCGAATACGTCGGCGCCGTAGGCGATGGGTGAGAGCCCGATTTGCCCATCCAGAGAGAACGCAGGGATATGCATCATGTTGCTGCCAGCAATATCGCGGAGCTGCCCGTTTTTTTCCCGGTACCGGTACAGAATCTCGCCGTTGTCCGCGACATCCAAATCCATGCGGTTGGGCAACAGGAATTCAAGCGCTACGATCCGGCCGCTTATACGGATGATCTCGACAAAAGCGTTACCCCGAAGCAGCATCGAAGCCACTACGGCCTCCCAAAACTGCACAGCAGTCATGCGGCTGTTCGGGTTGGTGTTAAGAATCCAATGCAGGTCATTGTCACCGGCCACCTCACGACCGCCATTAGGCATGCGCCGGTATAGGCCGAGCGGCAGCGTTGCGATCGTTTCGGAGATGAGGCGCACGCAAGACCAGCAAGCGGCCAGGCGCATGGCTTTGTTGATCGTCACGGTTTTGCCATTGGCGGATGTGCTGCCCACGGTTTGCGCCCAAATTCCGGAAGCGCTGCCGGAGAGCGACCTGCCCACCCAATCGATTATTGATGACCGAGGCGCGTTGATTGCACCGCTCAAAACGGATTTGAAAGACTTAGCCACCGGTCAGTCCCCTTCGAATGAATGCTGCCGCTACGAAGCACGACGAAGCAGCGGCAAGAAGCGCCCAACCCACGCCAAGCAGTACGTAAACGCCTGCCACCGCTAGGGCAAAGCCCAGCACTGCAGTCAGCAGGTAAATGATTGATGCTGTGTTCATTCGAATATTGGGTCCCGGATTGAATCCATGAATCGGTCCACGCCGCCATCGCCGACAACGACTTGCATCATCGCCCGCCCGACCGACATGATCAGTGCAACAGCGCCATCGATCTTGTTGTCATCGCCCTGTTTGATGGGCCGTACTACGTCGTTGTTACCGGGCATGTTTTTGCCGATCACGTTGCCGATACACCAGGTCATTATCGGATTGCCGTCATGGTGGAACCTTCCAGCGGTGATAGCCGCTTCCAGCTCTTTCATGGCGTCAGACATGTTGGTGTAGTTCTGGGTGATGGTGATCGGGTTGAACCCCTCGTCGTCGAGGTCATGGCTCAACCCAGTAGCACCGTGTGGGTCAATCGGCGACTCGCGCAGCGGTGCGTGTTTGTTCGCCTCTTTGGTGTCTTCTAGAATTTCGCGGTAATCGATCTCGGCACCATCGGTGACCTCAAGGTGTTTCGAGTTCAGCCAGGCCTGGAAACGCTCGGACATCCGCTTGTTGTCGCTGTCATAAGCGGTGTCGTATGGCACCCAAAACTTGGGAGCCACGCTGTAGTAGTGAGTCTTTCCGTCGATCACCTTCCAAAACAGGCGCGCCCTCGAGTTCATGTCCAGCTTTCGCGCAAGGTCGAAACCGGCGATCCACTCTTGCCCCTCGAATTGATCGAGCGTAAGGGAGGTGTCCTCGCAAGCCTTCCAGTCCTGCATGTTGAAGAAGCCAGACTTGGCGCTCACCCAAAGGTTGAGGTGCTTCGTTTTGAAGGTGTTGGTGAACCGAGCCGAGCGGATCGCGCGGGCCAACTGGCTTTCCAGGTACTCCTGAAACACGGATACGCCGTGGTTCGGATTGGCCTTGGCCAGCATCTTGGGATCGGTCCAGTCGTCGCCCTCATCAAGCGTCCAGATCCAGCCGAACAGCTCGTCGTCGGGTACCGTGCCGGCAAGCATTTCGATCACCTGGCGGCGCTTGTCGTAACAAGGCCCCTCGATGTCAGCGCCGGCCGTGGTGATGATGAACATCAGCGGCTGACGCCTTGCCCCCATGCCGGTGAGCATCGTGTCGTACTGAGCAGACGTTGGGTGTTCGTGGTATTCATCGACAATGGCGCAGCTGGGTGACGCACCGTCGCCCGGGTTGCCGATAAGCGGTTCGAACCTGCTGAAGTCGGACGGGATGTTCATGTTCGAGGCATTGACCTCGATGCCCGCCGCCTTAATCAGATTGGGCGACTTCGTCACCATCAGCTTCGCGGGCCTGAACACTTCCCATGCCTGCTTCTCGGTAGTCGCTCCGGAATAAACTTCGGCGCCGTACTCATCATCAGCAACGAACATGCCGATGCCTACGCCACCGGCTACGACTGACTTGCCATTTTTGCGCGGCACTTCCCAGTAGCTTTCACGGAACCTGCGGTGCCCCCCCCTCTTTTTGACCCAACCAAACGTTACGGCCAGCCCAAACAGCTGCCACCCCTCGAGCGTGATCCGTTGACGCTTGAAAGCCCATTCGCCCTTGGTATGCGGCAGCAGCTGGATCAGCTTGAGCTTTTTCTCAGCCTTCGCCGGATCGAACTTGAACCTGAACCCGCGCTTGCGGCTGGCTGCCATGTCATCGAAATGGCGCTGCACTGCCTGATGGATGTACCGACAAGCTGGCACCTTTCCACGTAGCAGAGACCTACCCCAAACCATCGCTTTATCAACGTTGGGGTGGGCGGACTTGGCCATTCAGGATCTCAATAGTTCTTCGAATTCGTTGGTCTCTTTTTCCTTGTTTCCTCCGATAAGACGTGTGCGGTTGGCCGGGTCAAGGCCGAGCATCGCCCCGAACGTAACCATTTGCCGCATCGTTTCGTTCGCGGCGGTCAGTGCCGGGTTTTTCATCGGTCCGCCGGTGGCACCAGTAACCACGATGCCGTGGGCCTGGACTGACTCCTGCGCCATTCGCCAGTTGTCGTATGCAACGCAGAACGCTTCGACGTTGTGTAAATCAGTTATCGCGACCACGTTTTCGCGCAGAAGCTCGGGAACAATCATCTTCCACATCTGCGAAGCGCGGTCGCTGAGCCATTCGGGCGGATCAACATTTGTGATCTTCGAAAAAGCGGGCTCGGCCTTATTCAGCGCGCGTTTGCCGGGATTTCCGGCTAGTGCTTTCTTGGCGGTCGGCTTGGGTTTGCGACCACGGCCGGCGACCGTGGCGGTACCTCCCATCGCGCAACTCCAGAATTTTTAATTTCGCGGGTGTAAAAAAACGATTGAGGGCGCGGTCTAGAAGCGAAAGGGCCCAGACTTTTGACCCTCCCCTACCGCACCAGACTAGTGCGCGCACCATGTCGGTGCATTTTCGTGAATCTTGACGGGAATCGTTCTCGTTTCGGTCAGCGGCGCGGGGCAGCCTGGGTGTTGCCCCATCCGCCGTCCTCTGCCGCTGTCTTAGTGCTGTGGCATGGATGACACATGGCCTGCCAGTTGGATCGATCCCAGAACAGGTCCATGTCACCCTTGTGAGGAACGATGTGATCAACGTCTGTCGACGCTTTGACACGTCCAACGCGCTCGCACTCTACGCATAGCGGATGCTTAGCCAAGAAGCCCTTGCGCGCCTGTTGCCACTTGTAGCTGTAGCCGCGCTGGCTGCTGGTCTCGCGTTGCTTCTCCCGCTGCTTCACTTCGAACTGCTTGCCTACATCCTTATGGGCCTCACAGTACCGAGGGTTGCGGGTCAATGTGTTGCAGCCCTGGGCATTGCATGGCTTCTGCGGCCTCAACGGCATAGTGTTCCGTCCAGGTAGGTGCGGTGCTGGGTATCGGGGTCTTCCGGCTCTTCTTCACTCAGTGCGTTGACCAGCAGCGTCTGCTGCTCTGCCATCCGCTGTAGCAGTTGGGTCTGCTTCAGCTGCTCGGCCAGGATCTGGCTTAGCAAGGAGTTGCTGTGCTCGTTCATATGCCACCTTGGTCCACTTTTTAATCCAATCACGCCGCGCAGCGCAGCCGAAACAAGCCATAACTTTGGGATCTACCTTGCTCAACGCGTGCGGGACATCTCGTACCTACAGCGCGAATTGAAATACGGTAATGTCACTAGACGCTATTACAACGCCTGTAACTGTTGAGTTTCCAATGAAACACGCGTATCTCTAGACTTCTACTTCGTCCAGGTAAACTGACATGATTCAAGGAAAAGGAAACGCCAAGTTTTGCATTACCGGGCAAGACGAAGATATAGAGTTTGAAGACGTCGAGTTCACTTACACTGAAGGTGAAACCGTGTCGTATGTTGGGGCTGACAACACCGGTGGTGCCGTAAGTGGTAGCGGTACTCTTAGCTTTAAGCTGGCTCCGTTCAAACTGTGGGCTGGCACCTATATGGTCTCCTTAGTATTTTACGACGGCCACCATAACTATCACACGTTTGAAATTACCAAAATGCGAAGACAGCCTTTCGAGGAGGGTGGATGGCTTCGCTACCCTGTAATGGTCATACGCGCACGTCTGTTCAGTGAGGAGTGACTAATCTGTCCAATAGAGTTGATTAGTCATTTGGGGTTAAGTCCGTTGTCTGGCGCTCCAGCACCTCATGTACCTTGTCAGCTGCCTTACTCGCGGTGTCGGCAGCTTCTGTCGCCTTCCCCGCTGCGCCCTCAACCTTAACAGCTGCATCGGTCGCGGTCTTGGCCAGCTTGTTCAGGCGCATGTCGCGTTGCACGGTGGCCTCGTCATAACCACGGCGCACTTCGGAGACTTGGGCGCTATACCAACTGGCAAGTGACCATTGCGAGGCACCGAAGCCCAGCGCGAACGATCCAGTTACCAACAGCGAGGCAATCACCCACACTTCCAGGCGACGCCACCACCGCCGGGCGATGAAGTCTCTAACGCATCTTTCCATCAGTTGATACCTCCAAGCTGTGAACGCAGACGGGCTATCTCAGCGCTTTGGCTGGTCACCTTGTCAGTGAGCTGGGAAACCTGGCCGGTCAGGGCTTCAATCTTCCCTTCCATACGGCCAACAGCGGCGGCCAGCTCGTTACGTTCTTTGGCGAACTGGTCGGCTCGGGCCTCGGCTTCTTTGCGAGCCAGGCGCTCAGAGTCGAGCAGTTCGTTCAGCCTGCGGACGGTGCCGATATCGGCGTTGTCCATGGCGCGATCGGTCGCATCCCTGGAGAGGAATTTCCTCAACCAGAGGAAGCCACCAAGCAGAATGGTGCCCGTGCCGCCCAGCCAGGTGGCGGTGCCTGGGCCGAGGTCGGTCGGGTCCATCGTTACTCCAGAAATGAAAAAGGCCCGCCGATATGGCGAGCCTTTGGAATTGGGTGGGTGCCGCGCTGGAACAGCTAAACACCGTGCCATCAAAACAGGTGTTTATCAGGCCTGAAAGAACTTTTTACGCTGCTTCGCAAAAATTCCCCAAAGCACCGTCAAGCCATGCCACCCCTTGACGGATGATTTCGCGTGCTGACCGTTCCGACATCTTATGAGTCTCGGCGATCCGGACCATCGTCCACTTGGAGCCGAAGTACCACCAGATGAAGTCGCCCATCTGCTGGTTGCGCGCGATCAGCCTTGCGATAGCTGCATCCACAAGCATTGCAGTGTCGTCGGTGATGACATAACTCATTGCAGTCGCCTCTGGGGCGCACTGGTTCATCAAGGCTGCCAGCGGGGAGACATAGCGCGGCACGCCCATGCCAGACATCCGCCAAGAACCCCAGTTTTCCAGCAGGTATTCGGTGTCGCCCAATGGCTTGTCGACGTATGTACGCTTTTTCATGGTCAATCCCCTGTGTAATGCGTTCCGCCTGCACCCAGACGGTTGTTCTGTTGGTAATGCCTGGCGGCAGCAGCATCGACGGTCTGATTAAGGTCAACGAACTGGGCAAGCTGTTTCATGGCTTTCTGAAGATTGAAGCTCAGTTGCGTAATCAATTCCTGAGCCTCCAACGCTTCGCCGTTGTCTTGCCGTACCCAACCCGATGCATTGCAGGCGATGCAGTCCAGATCGTGGAAAACGCCTTTGATGACTGCGCGACCACGACACATATCGCAGGTCTTTAGTGGGATCACTCGACGACGCAGGTCAGGCCCGTGACTCTTCTTCACTGATCTGCCTCCGGCGCTATAGCCCTCAATGCCACCCAAAGGTTTTGGCCGTGGACTGGATTGCCGTGCTTGTCCATAACGCCAATCCGCAAGGGGGCCGAATAACGGCGGCCGCTGCATTCATAAATAGGGCTACCGTCGGCGGCGCTCTCACCCTCAACCAGCGTGGCGACCTGGCCTGTAAACAACACGTTTGCGATTAATTCGGCCATTTTTAAACCTCGCCTATGGTTGATTCTTGAATAGGGTCGCAGCCCTTATGTTCCGTGTCCTGTAGCCCGTTACCAGAATCTCCCGATCTAAAGCCGGTCAATGTCTGAATGCGGTTCAGGCCCTTTGAATCTAGATGCGCGTGCCACTTCTCAAGGGCATCACGCTTGCGGCTCATCACGTCCGACTGGATGTACACCTTCACGTTGTGACCCATCGCGTGGTTGATCAGCAGCTCACCGATCAGATGGTCGATGCCGATGTCTGCCCAGCCAGTACGCGCGACCTTGCGCAGATCGTGACTCGTCCACTCGCCCTGACCCAGCCGGGTGAACACTGCGCTGGCCTGGCCCTCGCTCAGTGCGTTGCCGCTGCGGGACGGGAACAGGAACTGTCCTCTGTACCCGCCGGCCAACTGAATGTCCCGATAGCTGATCAGCAGGTTGCGTACCTGGTCTGTCAGCGGTAGGTGGTGCTCGACGCCGGTCTTGGTGTTCTCGGCAGGAATGAACCATTCCCGCTCTGCCAGGCTGATGTGTGCCCACCGCGCCTGCCGCGTCTCGCCGATGCGGGTGCCGTGGCAGAGCATCATCAGCGCCAGGAGGCCGTCCGCCGGTTCGTCCTCAAGCACGGTCAGCAGGTGCGCGATAAGGTCCTGCAGCTGCGTGCCGCGCAGCCGGGAAGGCTTGATGCCGACCTTGGCTTTCGAGAAGTCACTGAACTTGATGTCCTTCATCGGGTTGGCCGCGATCAACCGGAGTTTGAAAGCCTGCCGGAATGCCAGGGCCAGCAGCTGGAACGCCGAGCGCACGTAATCGATGCCGATGGTCTCCTGCGCTGGCCACATGAACTGATCGTCCAGGCTGGCCTTGTCGATACCGGTCAGCGGCAGGTCTCCAAGACGCGGCTTGAGGTGGCACTTGATTAGCGACGCGCCGGTCTTCTTGCGCTTCGCGGACAGGCTGCGGTCGCGCGCCATGCGGTCTGCGTACCAGTCCAGCAGCTCGCCCGTCGTGACCCACTTCGACAGGTTCGAACCGGCACCGGCATCAAGGCGCAAGCGGATGGCAGGCAATGCCGCAACGACCTGCTTGGCTGACAGATCGGGGAAGCTACCTATGTGGTTCCATTCGCCCTTTTTGACCAAATACCACGAAGCCCGGGCGCGGTCCCGCGTAAAGCGCAGGTACAGGCCACGGTTCTCCACGTCGCGCAGGTCACGCTCGGTGCCAGCGGCCTGGCGCTTGATTTCAGCATCGGTGATGCGCACGGCAGCCGTCATACCGGCACCGCCTGCGCTTTCTGCTGCTCTGGGGCGAAGTCACCGCGCAGCGGGACGAGGTGATGCTCCATAACCAGTGCTATACCGCCAATGTCTGCCCAGCCCCCGTGGTGAAGAGCTGCCGCCAGCCCAGGGGCCTGAACCAACCAGCAAGCAGGACCTCGATTTAGAAGCGGTCTGCCATCTGGAAGGCTGAACTTATCATTCATACGCAGATGCTGAACCAGCTCAACTGCCATTCCAATATTCGGAGACAGGTTGCTGCTAGATCCCACGATCAGCGCCGGATCGCCCGGCTTGAATTGATGGTTCATGCTGCCACCGTGGTCTGAGGAAGTCGTAGGTACGCGCGGATCTGCTCCATCGCGTCGAAGTGACCACGGCAGATGATCGCCAGATAGCCTTGCTCGCCGAGTTGGCGTATCCACTCGTACTGGCTGCCCGATACAGCAGCGTCGTGCGGCGGCGTGGCTTTGAACTCGATGTACAGACCGAAGTACCCACCACGAGCCATGGGCAGCACCAGATCGGGCACACCGGCGCGCACGCCCTGCTCTTTCAGCTTGATCGCAACCAGCTTGTGCCGGTGGCTACCGTTGGGAACGTGATAGATCAGCGCAGCCACCAGAGGCATACGTAGCTTGAGCTCGCGCAGCAATGCGGCCTGCTCCAGGCCCTCACGGTCGACAGGCTTGGCGCGGGTTCGCTTAGGTTTGAACAACTTCATTTCGGCGGACTTCACACCTTCACCTTCCTTTCACGAATGAGCACGTCCTGGGTCCGCATGACGCCCTCGGCGTGAAACAGGCGGACTTCGTTTCGGCTCAACACCGCCGGGGCGCGCAGGCGGCCATCGGCGATGTCGTGGCAGTAAGCACACGCCCAAGCGGCCTGCAGGTCGTTTGGCTTGATGCCCATGCCGCAAGTACCAGCCAGTCGGTAATGGGCGAGCACGGTGGTCGAGGATTCGCTCGAGCATCCTGGGTAACGGATCTGGCACTCGCGGTCACGCGCTGCGTTGGTGAGTTTGCTCATTGCACGTCTCCGCTGCGCTTGGCACGGAGCGCGGCCAACGCCTTGTTCCCCACTTCGGGGGTGATTGATTTGCCCGGTGCTGCGAGCTGAGCTACCGGCACGGGGGGCAATTCTTCACCACGCCAGATCTTGCGGCACTGCTCGAGGTATTTCTGCTCAAAGCGAGTCATCCCCAGGTCGCGGGGAAGCGTTTGCAGGCTGAGAAAGCCGGAGGCGGCAGTGGCGTGGTAGATCGCCGGGTGAAACCACTTGCCGCGCCCTTCCATGCCTGGGTGTGAGTTACGCAGAGCTTGGGAATACGCGACCTCGACGCTGGGTAGGCCAAGACCCTCTGGAGCAAAACACCAGCTCACGAACACGCCAGGCGCGGGCACGAATGCTGATTTGCTCGCGCTGACCATTCGCATACCGTGGCGCAGTTGATCCATTGAGTTGATCCCGGAGCGCATGAATTCCGCCAGCCACTCCAGTTTTGCGGCGTTCATCACCTCCTCGGTCGGCCAAGACTGTCTCCATGCGCCGCAAGCTCCACGCAGCCGCAGAAACAATTCGTCGATTACTTGGCGGGTGGCCGGGTCGATCTCGACAGAGACCGCAGGCGGTGGGGTGTAGGTCGGATCGGTTCTCCGATTCCGTACCAGGTAACCAGCTCGAACAGGCCCACTCACAGGATCACCCCCTTTGAAGCCCAGTCGCCACCGACTGCCACTTCCTCATCGGCTAAGAGCGAGCCTTTTGCACGCTCTTTTACGTACCAGCCCACCAAGCGGTTACACCAACCGGCGGATGTGTCTACGGTGTTCTGCTTGGCCACAAACCAGCCGATGAAACTGCGGATCAGCGCGTCAGAGATATCGGTTGGTTTGACTCCGGCGATCTGAGCCTGGGTGATCAAGTAACGGACTTCTGGTGCCCAGTCGGCAAACATGGCGAAGCGCTGGCGATCGTCGGTCGATTCCAGGGCCTGCTTGTCCTGTTCGTCGATCACTTCCGAAATCTCGCGCGGCTGCTGCTGTTCGGTTAATGGATGGTTAAGTGATGTATTGGGTGCAGATTTCGCACCCCGTTCGGTCGAATTCTGCACCCCGTTCTGCTGTAATTTGCACCCCGTGGCGTCATCTGCACCCCGCTCTATCCGGGGTGCAGGATTTGCACCCCGCTGTATCGGCAGGTCATAAACAACTGGTCGGCGGTCGTGCCGCTCGATATACACAGCGGCCAGCGCTTGATTGCCTGGGACGATCAGTTCGGACGCCCTCAACAGCTCAAGCTTGGAACGAACTGTGCGCTCAGAAAGGCCAGTGTCTTCGCTCAGAGTGGTGGCCGAAGGGAACGCCCCGCGTCCGTCAGTACCGGCGTAGTTGGCCAAGCACAGCAGGACGTGCCTAGCGCTGGAATCGGAAAGGGTCACGCGCGGGATCTGTAGCGCCCACGACATTGCTTGAACGCTCACAGTGATACTCCAATTTTGCCTGTGTTGCCTTGCTCAGGTCTGATGTGCATAATCTGTCTCGTAATGTTGTGAAGAAGCCGGTCTAGCCACCGGCTTTTTTTTGCCTGAATTTCAAGCTCTGTAGGTGTCCGGTGCATCCGTGGTAGCTTTCTGCTTCCACACAAGAAGGTCACGGAGACCGAACATGTCAAAACCGGTAATTTCAGATTTCGAAGCAGGTGTAATGGTCGCTCTGGCCGGGCTGAAAATCGCAGCTACTCAAACGCCAGGCTTCAACATCGAAGCCTTGGATAAAGCGATCAAAACCTTGAAGCACAAGATGCAAGGCGTAGGCGATCGAGCTGCTTTTGAGCTGCCAATCAGCTGCGTGGAGGCTGATCACCTCGAAATAATCGAGCTGATGAATAAGCCCACTCACTGATCTAAGTTTCAGGCTTACTGACAATTGCGGTGGCGAAGTGAATGCCGCCGCGGCTGTCCAGCACCCAAACCGGCTGTGCTGCTTTTACTTTTGCATCACATGCCGAGCCAGATGGCTGGTTCTTACCAGGGGACACTTGGGTTCGTTCCTCCACGCCAGCGTGCGCTGGACCTACTCTCTTACTCATCGCCCTCTCCCCGCCCTACTCGGGCCTTTTTGTTTCTAAAACTTCGTACTGGATGAATTAACAGCCCATCCGCTGTACTACCTGCCCCTCCCGCCTGAGCGGATAATTATTTCCTTGCCGTTCAAGTGGCCTAGCTCGTCTTACATGTGTTGCACCTTTCGCTTATAAATGGGTTAAGCGACTGAAAGGTTTTGTCTTGGCCCAGAACCAATCTGGCCCCAAGGAAAAGATGGGCAAAGATCAGCACGAGCTACTGCACCGTCGGTCAATGCCTCGATTTGCAGGGCGCGCTTAGCAGGAACAGCACGCTCCCCCGAACACCATTGGTTGACGGTGGGCGCCGTAACCCGCAGGCGACGCGCCATTTCCGCTTGGCTGCCAAGCAAGCGGGAAGCTTCTTTGGCTGCTTCTGCTGATTTCATGTGTTGTCTCCTGGAGATTCTGCCGTGAATATAAGGCATTACCTTATCTCAGTACAAGCCATTGCCTAACCAACTCACCAATAGGCTAAATTAGGCAATGCTTACCGGACCGGATTTAGGCGCCGCCATCGAGGCCGCGCGGATCGCCAAGGGCGTATCAAAGAAGAAACTTGCAGACGACTTCTCAGTGAAGCCCCCGTCGGTCCAGGGCTGGGTGAATAACGGCCGGATCGATAAGTCGAAGCTGATGGACGTTATCGCCTATTTTTCGGACGTGGTCGGGCCGGAGCACTGGGGGTTGCGCCCAGGCTTCTCCTACTCGAGCGTTTCCGGCGACCTTTCAGAGCAGTCCGTTTATGCAGTGAATGAAAATGCGCCTGCACTATCTGCTGCAGATAAGGTTCGCGAGATGCTGTCGGGCAAAAGCCTGGGCGAGGATCGCCTGCAAAGGATTCTGGCGATTGCTGAGGGCAACGAGCCGGAGAGAACGGTCAGCGTTTTGGCGAGTGACGCTTACAGGCCCGGCAGGGTCGGCGATGAGGTTTGGATTGCCCACTACGATGTGCGGGGTGCCTTAGGTGGTGGTGAGGTGGCTCACGACTACCCTGAGTTATTGCAGGACGTGCGGGTTAGCCCCTCCCAGCTCCGCTCAATGGGGGTTGAGTTCAAAGAGCATTACCACCTAAAGGTGATCACCGGGTGGGGGCAGTCAATGACTCCTACAATTAAGCATGGCGACCCATGCCTGGTGGACATTAGCGTAAAGGAATTCGTCGGTGACGGGATTTATTACTTCTCATATCAGGGCTTCCAGTACATAAAACGTCTGCAGATGAAGGGCAAAGATAAGCTCAAAATGATCTCAGATAACCGCAAGCACAAGTCCGAGGATATCTTCATCGAAGAGACATACATCCAGGCGCGAGTACTGTTTGTCTGGAACGGGAACCCGGTCTAGTAATAAAGGCTGCAGAGTTCTGCGCAGCGAAATTTTTTTATGGCACATCACAAACCCTTCAACCTATTATCGGTATTACAGTGAGTACATCCAAGGCAAGTCCTCTCCCTCAAGGGGAAACAAAAGCAGAACTAGGGATAACCGATAACAAAACAATTCCAATTGTTAGAGTTAGGGGAATTGATATTCAACGATTCCGCTCGCTCGAGAATCAGAAGATAGTTCTAGGTTCAAAACTCACGGTTTTGTCAGGCCGTAATGGAACTATGAAGACGTCGTTGATGGCGTTGATAGCCCACCCATTTTCCAGCAGTGCTGAAGATGGCTTGGGAAAGAGATTGAAGACGACTCTATCTGAAGTTTTTAATCTTTCAAAGACGTATGACTTGGAAGATTATGAGTATGCAATCATCTCCGAAATGACCGATGGTCGTTACATTAGGTCGCCAGTTCAAATTTATTTTACGGCAGACAAGACAAATCGTCATAGGATAGTAGTATCTGGCTCGGAGCAAGGCGATGGCAATCTTTCGTACAACACATCTTTTCTGAATTTAAAACGTCTATATCCCATTGTTGATCTCGCAGCTCAGCGTAAGGCGACGCCAATACCATTACTATCAGCGGGCGAAAAAGAGCAATTAAAGAAATTCTACGAACAGGTATTTCCAAGCTCTAGCTATGGTTCTTTTGTAGGCGTTTATAGACCAAAGATAAAGTCAACCTGGGCGCCTAGCGGAGGTGATTTAGGCTATGACTGGGAGTCGATATCTTCCGGTGAAGATAACCTAGGATCCATATTCAACCGACTAATAGGATTTCAGCGTGACTTTGAAGTGGGCCAGAAAACTGGTGGTGGAATATTATGTATCGACGAATTTGAAGCTACGCTACACCCGGTGGCGCAGCTGCGCTTGTTTGACTACCTTTTGAGATGGGCCGGAGACTTCAAAACTCAAGTCATAGTCACGACTCACTCCTTGGGTCTCATATCCGACATTTATCTGAAACACTCAGAATTGCTTGAAAGAGGTCAAATTGCTGTAAATTTTGTTAGCAAGTCGAAAGCTGTCGGCTCCAACTACCCTATATTGCACAACCCATCTTACGATCTTGCTTACAAAGAGCTTACCTTTACTAGCCCTATAGAGCTGGCAAAAATCAGAAAGCTTAAAATATTTTGCGAAGATGAGACCGCCATACATTTTCTAAAAAGAATTATCAGGAAGCGCGAGATTCTTGACACTCTAGAGTTTCATCAGTCACTGGATATTAATAGCTCAAAGCCTGGCATCGCATATACTGAGGTAAAACCATTAGCAGACGCGTGCTCACGATTCCCGGTCCTTTTCGAACACAGTCTTGTTGTGTTAGATGCGGACGTTTCTGATAAATTCATGAGCAACCTAAAAATCCAGGACTTCTGCCTCCGCCTGCCCGACACAGATGGACTCGCACTGGAAAGACGCATGATATATTACATCATGACAAGACCAAATAACGATCTATTCTTTGAAAAATTCAAAAAAGAAAGAGATGCGTTTCTTGGTGATTTTTCCAGCATGGGTATATCTTTATCTGAAGCTGACGTCCTAAATGAAGTCACAACTAAAATATCTGCATGTAAGGCATGGTCTAAATCATGCTCGGGGGAATTCAATAAATACGTAACTCATTATGTAACGCATAACCTTGACAAAGATCAATTCACTGTTTCATTAATGGATACATTGAACCTGATTAATGCTAGAATCGGGTTGCCTCCAATCCATCTTCAGGGATGAATTTTCGAATGTATTCTAAAAAACTTTACAGCCCTTTGCGCTACCCCGGAGGGAAGGCTAGATTTGCACCTTTCATATCGGAGGTTATGCGTGCTAATAGGCTGGCCGGAGGGCATTATCTCGAACCGTTCGCCGGTGGTGCTGGGGTGGCACTGGAGCTTCTTTTTGAAGGACACGCATCCCACATCCACATCAACGATTTAGACCCCGCTGTTTACGCGTTCTGGCTGGCCGCAACGTCCGATCCGGATGGATTGGTCAAACTGCTCCACGACACCCCGATCACTATGGATCAGTGGCATCACTGGCGCTCGGTCATGCTTGGGCAAGATCAAGAATTAACGATAGCAGAGCGCGGGTTTGCCACTCTATTCGTGAATCGCACCAACCGGTCAGGAATCTTAAAAGGTGGCGTAATCGGCGGTAAGGCGCAGGCTGGAACCTACAAGCTAGACGCCAGGTTCAGTAAGGAAATGATCTCGGCGAGACTGGAGCGCATTGCTCTTAATGCTAAGTCGATCAGCGTTTACTGCGAGGATGCTTTTCAGCTCCTTAATCGTGCCTCAGGCCTTCTACCAGAAATGTCATTGATCTACCTGGATCCGCCTTACTATGTGAAAGGGCGCGGCCTGTACCGAAATTTCTATAAGCATGAAGACCACCTGCAGATTGCAGGGCTCCTTCAATCGCCAGAGTTCCAGCGCCCTTGGGTCGTCTCCTATGACAGCGCCCCAGAGATTTGCGAGATGTACAGAGAAAATGAAGTGCTCAACTACGGCCTTCATTACACCGCGCAGGCTCGCTACGTTGGCGACGAGGTGATGTTCTTCAAAGAAGGGATTACCGTGCCAGACGCTAAGATCCCAAGGGCAGCCAAAGCCGCATGATTGAAGCCCGCCACCTTCGCGGGCATTTTCTGTCAGAACGGCGCGGCCTCCTCCGAATTGAGCTGGTCCACAACGAGTGTTTGTCGCTCATCATCTGCTGATGGCCCCCAGCGCAAAGTGATCGAAGCATCTTGCTCATGATGCTTCAGGGCGACTCCCCCCGCCTCCGCCAGAGCGCCGAGCATCTCCTGCCACTCCCTCTCCCCGTCAGTATCTAGACGATGAATCCTGACCGTCCGCCTCTGCTGCGCGATCGGATGATTGATCATCGACGACACGCGTAGCGATAGCCGCTCCATGCCGCTCAGTGGCTTGGATAGTGATTCTTTCCTATTGCTCTGCCGCGCCACAAATCCCCCTCAGCAAATACTGTATGTCCATCCAGACTTTAAAAGCTTATCCCAGCTGATCCAAAAAAGTAAAACCTAACCGGCTCCATTTTCCGCTCGAGACGTACGCGAAAATAGTTAGGCATTACCTATTTACAAAAATTAGGCATTGGCTTATTGTTTATCCATCGAAACGCAACACAACCCCTCAACAGGCTTAGCGGATCGACCAGTTCTTTAACAGCCTGCGCAACAAACAACAGACCGCATTGCCTCTACCGGCGACCGGCGATCAGACAGCCCCGAAGGGCTGCCCACGACAGGGAAAACCCTGTACGGCTGACGATGGTGAAACGCCTTGACCGAGTGAATGACCCGGCAAGCAATGCGCCCCGCGAATCCCGGCGGCAGAAGGGAGAGACACCGATTCGAATTAGCACCCTGAGCTTCGGCGTTAAGGGGTGCTGGACCTCATGCACCCTGCCCATCTAACCGGGCAAACGAGCTGCAGCGTGCATGTTGTAGGGACCTGTGATCCACGGCGAACAGATACAGATGTTGATTGACGCCCTGGGGAGGAAGCTCACCGCCAACCTATGAAAACGACCGGTTAGCCCTGCAATCAACAGCGGGCAACTGACCAACATCGCTAACGCAGCAAGCCGCGACCGACGCCAGCAGCGGGTCGCGGTGCACATCATCACCAAAGCACCTGGCTTACCGGGTGCTTTGGGATGACAACCACCGAGTAGACGTAATGGATACCACCATCGTATGCGGGGCATGGAGAGGCCACCTCGGCCGTGGTCTTGCGCCGCGAGAGTTGCAGTATTTGTTGTCAGCCGCCCAGGGCTGCACAGCCAAGGAAATCGCCCGCACGTTCGGCATCGCGCCGGGCACGGTTGTGAAGCGGCTGTCGGTCGCAATGTTCAAACTCGGCGTGAATCGCCAGACAGCGATGATCGCCGAGGCCATGCGCCGACAGATCATTTCCCCGCTCTGCCTGTTGTTCATGTCGATCATCGTTCTGCACGCGGTGCTGGGCGATGAATCGATGAGGCGCGAGCGCAGAGCCCCTGAGTCACGCCGGGGCGGGTACGAACAGAAGATCAGCCGTAAGGGCTCGGACAAGCTGAGGCCAGTGGCGGCGATCTGCTGATAGCAGCACCAAGGAACATGGCGAAAGCCAGACAGAAATTGCCGCTTCACGGGCCTACGGCAATGTAAATAATCAGAGTCCCCGTCTGAAGGTTGGAGACCTTCCCGATCGCCTGGAACGCTTCAACGCAGACCAGTCCGCATCGGAGATTGATCGGAGCGTGCCCAAGCGGGCTGCAGCGCTAGGATCGCAAAGCCCCGGAAAAGTCCTGAGCCGAATCTGTCGGCCAATACCTGAAACGCGGCGGGAATCAAGCAGGGGTAGCGCCCTGGTGTTCCGATCAATCTCCGATGCGGATGAGTTCAAACCGTTAAATCGGCCCCCTGCATCACCCTCCCCCAAATCGTTACGACCGCATCGGCAGGTGCCAGGCCAGTCTCACGGCTGGGTTTGGTCACCCGCGCCTGGCATCTGGCCAATGCGGTCAAGGAGCCTCATATGCATCAGACAATCAGCCAGCGTCGTGCAATCCTCGAAGGCCTGCGTCAGCGCTGCACCCTTTCCACTGCCGAGTTTTACGACAAGGTCGGCCGCAAGAACCCGGCAGCTCTGCCGCGCTTCACGGTCGTGCCAAATGGCAATAACGAGTTCGGCATCGTCGAGCGTTCAACCGGTACTGTGCGCGGCGTTCATCGCGGCCACTGCGCGGCGTGCAAAATCGCTGAGCAACTGGAAGCCCAGCCTGTACGTCAGCTGTCGTTCGCCACTCACATGCTGCGCTGGACTGCTGCGATCGCCACCGGCTTGGCGCTGTTCGCGCTGTACGGTGCAAGCTGATGATCAGTCCAGAGCTGAGCACGATTCAGCGCAACAAAGAGCGGTCCGCCGTCCTTGAGGCCGAAGTGGCTGAGTTCCTGAAGAGCGGCGGCGTGATCGCCACGCTGCAGGGTTTCGCATACAAGCCCAGGCCAGACGGACGCATGGGGCCAGCAGCAAAGCCAGCACCTCGCCGCCGGACCAAGGAAGCGATGCGCGCATCAACTCCACCGCCCCCTAAGACGAATCTCCCACGGGGCCACGTCAGCGATGAGGTGGTCGCGCAGATCCGCCACATGGCACAGACAACCACCGTCACCGACGTGAGCCGTACCACCGGGGTCAGCCACCACATGCTGCGTAAGATCGCCGCCGAGCACCGGTTCGAGTACAAGCGCTTCGATCCAAGCCCACACCTTTCGCGTGTGAAGGTCCAGCGCATAGACCCCGTCGCGGATGCGTTGAACGTTCTGCGCATCAAGGAAGCGAGGGACCGCGGGCTGTCTCGGTACGCCGCCAAGAACCTGATCGGCATCAGCAGCACGCTGATGGAACGACTCATCGCAGACTTCAACATTGATTACCCGGTGAACAGGATCTATCGCAAGTGAAGCGCATGCAGTCCCGCGCCAACCATCGCCGCCGCCCTCTTCAACTCAACATCCCACCCAGTGGAATCAAGCCCCCGGAGAAACTCCAATGTCTACGCCTACCGATACAACCGAATTCCTGAACGAGCTGAATGGCGGCGCGTTCGCCAGCCAGATCGGTTACGCAATTTCCGAAGTCGCCTCGGGCGTTGTTGAGCACGGCAAGGCCGGGAAGCTGGTCATCACCCTAGACATGAGCCAGATCGGCGATTCCCACATGGTGAAAATCAAACACAAGCTCGACTACAAGGTGCCGACCAAGCGCGGCACCCGTAGCGAGAACACCGCGCTGGATACCCCGATGAACGTCGGCACCGGCGGCCAGGTAACGCTGTTCGCTGAGGCTCCGCACCCTGGCCAGCTATTCGAGCGCGACCAAGCACCGGTCAAGCCTCGCACCTGATCAATCGCAACCACCCTTCCTCCCAAAAGAGAGCTGACAAATGTCCCTCACGAAAGAAGCAATTCAACTGATCACTGATACCGCGCTGATCGCGGAAGGCAAAGAGCTGAACACCGTCACGCCAACCATCGTGCTGCCGGAAGGCGCGAAGGTCGTGAACCTTGAGCAATTCGGCGCAGGCCGAAGTCGCTTCCGGGGCACGTTCTCCACCAACGCCCTGGCGGACTTCGCCAAATACGTTTCCAACCGCGCAGTCGCCGACGCAAAGGGCTTCATCAATCAGGACGAAATGACCTGTTCGGTGCTGTTCAACCTGGGCAACGAAGAAGTGCCAGGCCACGCAGATGATCGCGCTGTGCTGAAGCTCAAGCCCACCGCTGCCTATCAGGCCGTGCAGGCGATCAGTGGCCGGTCCATGTCGCAGAAGGATATGAGCGACTGGATTGAAGACTGGCACAGCACCCTGTCGGCGGTCGGCGATGAACTGCAGAACATCCCGCTGGCCAAAGCCATCGCCGCCGTGCGCACGATCACGGTCAAGGCATCGTCGGAAAGCGATCACACCGTCAGCGAGACACGCGCCAGCCGCAGCGCAATGGATGCCATCGAGGCGATCAGCAAGGAAACCTTACCCACGTCGCTGATCTTCTCGGCTATTCCGTTTGAAGGCCTGCAACTGCGAGAAATCATCCTGCGAATCTCGGTCATCACCAGCGGCGCACAGCCGGTGCTGAAGCTGCGCTGGGTCGGCGAGGACGTGCAGCGCGAAGAGATTGCGCAAGAGTTCAAGTCGGTGCTGGAAGCGAAGGTGGGCGATGCTGCGCAGCTGGCGCTGGGTAGCTTTTCAGCCTAAAAGATGAATCCCCCAGCGCCACGAAAACCGTATCCTAATCGTGGCACTGGAGTTGCGACGCAAAAGTTTGCTGATGATTCGGCAATATCCGGGGAATGAAGTTATCAGCCCTGCTTTATTTCGACTCGCCCTATCAGATAGTCGATAGCTTCGCACGCTTGGGATTTGATCTCAGTATCGGATACCCATGTGTACATCGCGTTTCCCATAATCCCGGATTTTGCCAAGCCTCCTAATCGAGATAGGTCGATTCCATGCTTAGCCATCTCGCTAAGTAGCGCAACTGCTGCCTGCTCTAGAGCGACTTCTCGCTTGTTTTCATTCGACACCTGCAACTCCTTTTGATCCGGCTCCATGCCGGTCACCCGTAATACCGCATCCCCAACCGATTTGCCACCACCGCACACGGAGGGCGGCGCATGCATGGAGCCACCCACGGAATATGAACTGCACCTGGGCGACTGCCTGGAGGTGATGCGCAGCCTGCCCGTCGATTCCGTAGACAGCGTTGTCACTGACCCGCCCTACGGCATTCGCTTCAGGGGCAAAAGCTGGGCGGTCAGAACGTCGAAGACTGCGCCGCGTACCGGGTAAGCACGCCACCCCATACTGAGGCGCGCGAGCCAAAACGCGGGCTTCAGTTTTCTAAGCCTTGTGCGCTTTATTCCAGCGCTCGGGTGCAAGGCTACGACGGCGCATATCTTCTTTTAGCTCCGTGACCAAAGACGCAATCGCGCGGCTCGAGCCAAGACATGACGGGGCAATTCCCGTAACCGTCAACTCCTCCTTACCTGTGCTTTGGTCGAAGATCTGAATGAAAATTGAACCGTCCGGCTCAATCGTACAGACGCACTTCATGGGCAGAAAAGCCGATTCAATGATATGCCGTAATTCCAGACTAGAAACCATACCTCCACCTCCTTTTCCGGTATTAAGGCACCGTAAAGTTTAGGTCAGATCGATTATCACTAGTTCCCAAAATTTGATCCCTGCAACGCAGCAAGCTTCATGTGACCCACACCGGTCCGGGGACCAAGACCAAAAAGACATGAGCCGTGATAGCAGCGGCGGGAATTTCAGCACCGCACGAGCGTACGCCGTGACGCCCTCAACGACGTAAACCGGCGAGCAAGTGACGGTGTGATGTCTGCAGTTCCTTTTACCCTTTGCTGTGCTGATCCGAAGATGGCCCGGTGCCCGGCTTTATACCGCGCGGCCCTGCTACACCCCAGACGATCAGACCCAGAACTGGGAATAGCATGATGCCTATGCTCCAAGCCGCCTTCTCTCCCACACTTCTCTGGCTCCTACAAATGCCGATGATCACGACAATGTTCGCGAACAGGATGAGTAGTGAGAACGGCAACCAGAGTAGGCTGATTATGGCTTCCATGACATGTGCTCCAAATATTGATGTTCATGGTTGGCAGCCGCTGGCCGTGAGGGTTCAGTTGAAGTGATAGAGGGTCCAGAGACGAATCAAAGTTTTTTTGAACGCTTTTGTACTCTTCTCCATCCTCACATGTCGGGATGAACGCCTTCTGCCCTGCCCGGCGCTTTGCGGTAGCGCGCCATCGCGATTATTTGCCGAATGCCGGCGAGTAGCTCCGACTTTTGATGACCTTCCAATAGCTCCAGCCTGGTTAACAGCTCCTCAGCCTCTTCCGCTATTGCCTCAAGCGCTTCTATATCACTGTTCAAAGTCATATCAACGCCCTGCCTGTCTATCTGGAAAACCTTTCATACCCCACTTCAACGACTCACGCCACCCTTTGGAATAGCTTATGAGCCAGCTCCACCAGATACTGGTAGGCGACTGCATCGACATGATGTGCACGCTGCCAGACGACAGGGTGCACACATGTGTCAACGGCTCACTCATCACTGCGAGCTAGCGCAGCCGAGTGGTTTGGTTCGAACTCAGACCTACATGCGGAACTGGCTGACAAGCCTATTCAGTTCGACAGCAAGCTTGGTCAATTCAGATGTCGCGATTGCTGTCTGACTTGACCCGTCGGATGCCTGGTTAGAGAGGTCGCGAATGCTTACCAAGCTGCGATCCACCTCTCTGGCAACTTGGGCCTGCTCCTCCGAGGCCGTTGCAATCAGAACATTCCGCTCTGTGATGTTGTCGATCGACTCGGTGATTTCGACCAACGCAGATCCGGCACCATGGGCAGTATCGAGGGTTTTTTGAGCTTGGGCGTTCGTGTGGCTCATCGCGGACACAGCAGCTCCAGTACCCTTCTGTATCGAGCTGATCATCTGTTCAATCTCGCTCGTCGACTGCTGGGTACGATGGGCCAACGCTCTCACCTCGTCCGCCACCACCGCGAATCCCCGACCAGCCTCACCGGCTCGAGCAGCTTCGATTGCGGCGTTGAGTGCAAGGAGATTGGTCTGTTCAGCGATTGCGCGAATAACGTCCAGGACCTTACTGATATCAGCAGCCATAACGGCGAGCCCTTGCACTTCCTTGGTAGCGTCTTCGACGCTACCAACCATCAAACTGATAGCCTCGACGGTTTGATCTACACGTGCGCGCCCAGACACTGCTGAAGAGTTTGAACGAGTAGCAGCCTCAGATGCTGCCGAAGCATTTCGAGCGACTTCTTCAACGGCAGCGCTCATTTCGGTTACAGCCGTTGCGGCCATCTCGACTTCATTGTTCTGCCGCAGCATTCCTTTATTTGCGTCCTCTGTAACCGCATGCATTTCTTCAGCCGTTGAAGCGAGCTGATTGGAAGAATCGGAGATGGAGGAAAGCGTGTTACGCAGCCCGCCTTGCATCGCTTGCAAAGCCATCATGAGCCGAGCGACTTCATCATGTCCTTGAGGCTCAATGACTTCGGTCAAATCATTCTTGGCAATGCGTTCGGCGATGGTCAACGACTGGCTAATTGGGTGTGTGATGCTGCGCGTGTACATCAGAGCAAGAACGATTGCTGCAAGCGTGCTCGCTGCGATGAAACCTCCAACAATCAGCTTCGTATCCGCATAAATAGCCGTAGCTTCATCGCCAGCCTTTTTCGCTTTAGCGTTGTTCAGCTCAATTAGGCTCTTCATGAGGCGTTCTACGGCATCAGCAGACTGCTTCATTGCCCCGCTGGATAGCTTAACGGCGTCGTCAACATTTCCTGCAGCGATCAGGACCAAATATTGGTCTTGAAGGACTTGGTATTCAGAATAGGCTTGGGATAGTTCGCCGAAAATTTGCTTGCCCTTTGGTGTCACTATTAGTGGTTGCAGTTTCGAAATTAAATCCTGTACTGCCTGTTTTGATTTTTTGACATCTTCCAATGCAGCGGCTTTGCGATCAGCAGGTTCAATAGGATTGCGCAGTCTGGAATTGCTACCTCTGATACTCACGAACTCACGGTCCATCGATCCCACGAGCGAGATGCTTGGTACCACGTTCGTTTCAACAAACTTCTCTGAAGCATTCAAGCTTGATACCTGCCTAAGCGAGATAATTCCCAATGCAAGAATCATCAGACAGAACAATCCAAAACAGACAGCGGATCGGGGGGCAAGATTAAGTTTACGCAGCATCATATCGAGAACTCCAGGTCATGTTCCCCTATGTCGTCAAACCTGACGTTCACCACGACCGCCGTTCGTCGGGTGCAGACGGAAAGCCCTGCAAACAAAGGGTTTAAAGAGGCAAGGCTGTTGTAACTGTATGTGTCCCCTAATCAAAAGGCCCTAAATTCATCGATTCATCCCACGCTCCGCACCATTACGTCAATTGAGCAAAGGTGTTTTGGTCTGATAGACAGCAAGTCAACTCCATCCGAACCCTACTTCCACCACTCACGCCACCCCGGCGAGGATGAACTATGTCCGAAAATACCATTGACCCGAAAAAGCTCGAGCGGGCTATCCGCAAGATCAAGCATTGTCTGGCGCTTTCGCAAAGCTCGAACGAGAACGAAGCGGCCACAGCGATGCGCCAGGCGCAGGCCCTTATGCGTGAATACCACCTCAGCGAAACGGACGTGAAGGTCAGCGACGTTGGCGAGGCTCAATCCTCGATGTCGCGCGCTGCGCGCCGCCCGTTATGGGACCAACAACTGAGCGCCGTTGTGGCCAAGGTGTTCAACGTCAAAGCCCTGCGTTACACCCATTGGTGCGAGACCAAAAAGAATCGCGTCGAGCGTGCGAAGTTTGTGGGGGTGAGCCCTGCCCAGCACATCGCTCTCTACGCCTACGAAACTCTTCTTGCGAAGCTGACGCAGGCTCGGAACGCATACGTTTCCGGGGTGCGTGCCGGCAAGTACCGGAGCTGCTATTCCGCCCCCACTGCCGGCGATCACTTCGCTATTGCCTGGGTGTTCGCGGTTGAGAGCAAGTTGCAAGAGCTTGTGCCGCGTGGTGAAGAACCGACAGCACCAGAACACCAAAGCGCAGGACAGGGGCTGGTAGCAGTAGAAGCCCAGCACCAAGCGCTCATCGAGAGCTACCTCGCAGACAAGCAGATCGGCAAAGCCAGGAAGGTCAGAGAGGCAGAGCTCGACCTCAACGCCCAGATCGCCGGAATGCTGGCCGGCACCAAGGTCGACTTGCATGCAGGCTTGGCCAATGGCGCCGAGCATGCACCCGCCCTATCTGCCAGCGCCTGACCTAGGACTACCCATATACACAGGGGAAAGATCATGAGCAACGAATGCAAGGTGTTGTCGATTGAGCCCACGCAGGAAATGCTGGACGCAATAACGACCGAGCGCAAGAAAGGTAACGGCGCACTCCAGTGCTGGTATGCAGCATTCGCAGCAGCCCCTCAACCGCCAGCACTAGACGGCGTTCCGGCTGGTCTCGATCTGCAACGGATCGTGACCGAAGCGTTGATGGGCATGATAGCGGCAGTGACGAGCACGAGCCCTCCGGCAAGCGAGCCGCCACCACCGTTTATCCAAGCGGGAATTGATCGCGCCGTTAGCCGGATCAGCGCCCACCTCGCCCCGCTACAGGCCGAGACTGAGCGGCTTAAAGACAACGTGCGCGAGGTTACGACTTACCGTGACAACGCCATCAAAAAGATCGAACGACTTCGCAATGAGTTAACCGGAACTGAAAAAGAGCGCGACCAGTTCAAGGAGCGGTGTGATGAGCTGGAATGCGATCACGAATGGACTGACGACGGCGAATTCAATCTGCACTGTACGAATTGCGGTAAACAGGAAAACCATGAGCCTTATGGCTGGGTGCAGACTCGCGGCAACGCGATAAACCATTTCACTCAAGAGTGGGACGTTGTCGAGGAATGGGAAGCGCAGGGGTTTGAGTACAAGCCGATGTTTGACGCTGCCCAGTCCACGCCAGTGGAGGACGGTCCTGTCGAGTACGGACCCACTCCAGGATGCAAGCAGTGTCAGGAGGCAGAGAATTGCGGGCTCACCGACTGCCCGGAGTGCGATGCTCAACTTTGCGAAGACGTAAACGGTGACGGCGTCCGGCCAGGCTCAAAAGAAAGCTGAACACCCCGCAGTAACCACCCCCTCTCAATCAATTCAATGTCAGCCGCGTGTGCGGCAAGGACGAAGTCATGCCCAAAGAAAAGTTGATAGGCCCCGTCGAAGTCACTCGCGACGAGGACGGCTACTGGTATCACCCAGACATTCCTGATTTCGATGAAGACCATGCCGCCTACAAAGCCTGGCTTGATGGTCAGCATCTGATGGTGGTCGGCTGGCACATGGACTCCGACCTTGAGTCGCACCCCTACTGGGAGGAAGAAGCAGCCAACTGCCTCGGCTGGGAGCCTGAAAAACCACCGGCCTACGACTGGTTCCTGCTCGGAATTTTCGATACCGAAGATGGCCCATATGTGCAGTGGGCAAGACGTGAGCCTACCGCACCATAAAGATCAGCTCTCCCCTGTCAGTCATCGCCATGCCGTACTTGAGCCTGCCCAGGTACTGCTCGTGCATTGAGTAGACCCGGTCATCGATGATTCTGAAAATGACGGTCCTGCCCGACCATATGTTGCCGTCAGCGCCGCGCCTACCCAGCTTGGCGTTATACGGCCCGTAAACCTCGTTCGTGGCTGTGGTGCATTCCATGACCTCTCCTTGGTGCTGCACCAGCTCCTGCTGGCTGCGTGGACCATAGCAGTGAACTGCAGAACTTGCCTGATCACCCATTCCGCCGCCCAGCGCGGCTTGGAGCCTTTACCGTGGAAGCAGAAATACTTACAGACCAAGAGTTGGCCGACCTGACCGGCTACAAACACAGAGCGCATCAGCGAAAATGGCTCAACGACCGCAATTGGATTTTTGTAGAAAGCCGTGGCGGGCGACCTCTGGTAGGTCGGATGTTCGCACGCATGAAACTCGGCATGGCACCGGCGCCTGCCGGTGACCACAACCCTCCCCCGGCGCGCCCAGCTTGGACACCGGACTTTTCCAGAGTGAACTGAAATGCGCCCCCGGAATACTGAGAACAGGGATTTACCGCCAGGGATGGTACGGCGCAAGCGCCCCCGCAAAAACGGAACTGTCTGGGTGGGTTACTACTATCGGGACGCTAACGGAAAAGAGCTGCCGTTGGGCGGCGACTTGGATAAGGCGAGACTGAAATGGGCTGAGCTGGAAGCAAAGGCCAAGCCAGATGACTTGAAGATCATGAAGGGAATTTTTGACCGGTACGAGCGGGACATAATCCCGAAGAAAGCTGCGCGAACACAGAAAGACAACAAGGCTGAATTGAAACACCTGCGTAAGGGTTTCGAGAGTGCGCCGATTGACGCGATCACCCCGTCAATGGTCGCCCAGTATCGAGACGCGCGGACGGCCAAGACCAGAGCAAACCGAGAAATTGCGCTGCTATCTCATGTTTACAACATGGCGCGTGAATGGGGATTCACAGATCGCGAGAACCCCTGCGCCGGGGTGCGCAAGAACAAGGAAAAGGTGCGCGATTATTACGCGAATGACATGGTCTGGGCTGCTGTGTACGGGCAAGCCCCGCAGGAGCTAAAGGATGCGATGGACCTGGCTTACCTAACCGGTCAGCGCCCTGCTGACGTTATCGCGATGAACCGAGGCGATATTGAGGGCGACTACCTCAATGTCCAGCAAGGAAAGACCGGGAAGCGTCTGCGCATTCAGATGCAGAACAGCGGCGTTCCAAACAGCCTGGGCCTGCTGATAGGCGCAATAATGCTCAGAAACGCGAAGCACGTATCCCATCACTTCATTTTGAGCAGGACCGGCATGCGCGTTTCTCAGCAGATGCTGCGTAACCGATGGGATGAAGCTCGGGAAGCAGCGCGCCTTTCTGCCGTTGCCAATGGCAGGGCTGACGATGCAGAGAAAATAAGGGAATTCCAATTCAAGGATATCAGGCCGAAAGCCGCGTCCGAGATCTCCGATATCGCAGACGCCAGCCTGTTGCTGGGCCACTCCAAACAGGAGATAACGAAGCGCGTTTACCGCCGGATCGGCGCCGTCGCGCAGCCCTCAAAATGAGAGAGTTTCGGAACTCCACCCCTTAAAGTTTCGGAACTCCTCGCTTTCCAGCGGCCAATAAAAAACCCCGCAGACTTTAATCTGCGGGGCTTTGAATAGTGGAGGCCGAGGTCGGAATCGAACCGGCGTAGGCGGATTTGCAATCCGCTGCATAACCATTTTGCTACTCGGCCTCAAACGAAAGATGCTTCACTTGAACATCAAACGTGTTTTGATTTCGCGGGAAACCTGTATTTCTTTGGCTTCCAACCCATTGAATCTAAAGGGTTTTTTTCAATTCCTCGCTCAGGAATGGACGCAATTCTGTACTGGTTCGCATGCCATGTCAAGAACGAGGAGAAAATAATTCGCCCACGCTGTACCAGTGCAACCGCTACTGCGCCTGGCGTTCCAGAGGCGTATACGGTTTGAAGAACCCGCTGCCCATCCATTGCGGTGTTTTTTCCGTGGTCAGCGGCTGGGCGCGCTGGTAGCTGTTTGCGTTTTTCGCGTAGCCCTTGTGGTCGTACTCGGCCATGAACGGGTACGGGAACACCTTGCGGGTACGTCCGCGATTGCCCACGTTTTCCTTGACCATGGACGCCGGCAGCGACTGTGCCAGCGGCCTCTGCCTGTTGCCGGCCTTGTCGGGGCCTGCCTGTCGGACAACGATGGCGTCCGGGGCCCGGCTTTTTTCGACCCAGGCCATGATCGGCGTCAGCAGATCGACCAGGCTTGGCCCTTCCCCGCCGCCGCAGTGATAAACGCCGGGCAGCATGTACAGCCTCGAGAATGCCTCGGTGCGGCTCTTGCCCATCTGTGCTTCAAGCGCCTCGTGGTACGCCAGGGTGTTGAGCGGTGAGACGTTCGGGTCGGCCCAGCCGTGCCACAGGATCAGCTTGCCGCCGTGGCTGGCGAATGGCGAGAGATCGGGGTTGGTGGCGTCGTACAGCGCATGCAACGGGCGCAGTTGATCAAAGGTTTTCTCGTCGAAGTTCAGCGCATTCAAATCGAAACTTGCCGGTGGGTTCTTCTCGAACACGACGTTGCGAATAGCCTCCAGCGCGGCCTTTTCACTGTATACCGTCTGATCGGCGCTAACCGGCACGAACACGCCGGCCCAAGCCAATTCCGAACCCGGCTGCGGGCCGCCCAGGGTCAGTCGCTCACCACTGGCAGCGTCCTTCGGGCCTTCGTAAAAGCGTCTGACCGTGGCCACCTCCTCTGCGCTCAGGCACGTGGCGGGGTCGGCCGACGCCTTGCATTGCAGCGCGGCGGGATCGAAGTGGCAGATACGCGGATCCGCTATCAGGCCGTCAATCTGTCCGTCCAGCACATCGCATTGGTCAAGTACGGCCTTGTGCAGCAATGGCAGTCGTGAGGCGAGCAGGATAGGCTTGCCGTCTGCCCCTCGGTTGGAGCGCGCCATCCAGCCGTGATACAGGGTTTTCTGCACTTGAAAGTTGAGCGCCGGGGCTCCGGCAATGATGCCGTCGAAATCGTCCGGGTAACGCTGTGCTTCGATCAACGCCTCGCGACCGCCGTCCGAGCAGCCACTGAAGTAGGCGTATTCTGCTTTGCGACCATAGAACGCGGCGATCAGTTTCTTTGAGGCCAGCGCGGTGAGGTGCACACCACGATGGGCGAAATCGGCGCGTTTTTGCGGATCATCGCCAAAATGCTCGTCTGCCGCCCGATGGCCCATGTCAGTGGAGGCCACCGCAAAGGCGCCGGCATTCAGGGATGTGCAGCCATCAGCGGCACGCACGGTCGAGTTGACGTTGCCACACAATCCGCCGCAGCCGACTTGCAGGTAGCGCTGCTCCCAGGTCCCGGCTGGCAGCTCAAGCCTGAAATTGATCTCCGGCGCCAGCTGGCCTTCCACGGCACACACCGCAACACCATCACGGGTCGATTCACTGGCCGCCAGCACACGACTGCCCTGCCCGCCGATGTCACTGAGTTCCAAGCTGCTCAGTGCAGCACAGCTGCTGACCGGTTTGACCACTGCAAGCCGGGCTGTATTGTCGGCGGTCGCCGCGGATGCCATACGGGCCAGAGCCGGCGTCTGAATGCTGAGTGAAGTGACCAGCAGCAACAAGGCGTGGGCGTACTTCGGCTGGGAGGGTTTCATGAGAACTCCTGTTCATGAAGGATCAAAACCACAGTGCGAACCTGCAAATGGCCGCACTGTGGGCAAGGGTAAAACGTTCAAGCCTGGCGATTATTCAAAGGCTAGTGGAAAAAACCATCACCGATTCCATCCGCCGCCCATGACCTTGTAGAGCGTGACGCAGTTGCTCTGCTCTGTCAGGCGCAGGGAAATCAGGTCCTGCTCGGCACTGTACAGCGAGCGTTGCGACTCGAGCGCCTCCAGATAACTCTGCGATCCGCCGCGGTATAGGGCGTCGGCCAGTTCGTAGCTTCTGCGGCTGGCATCGGTGTATGCCTGCTGCGCGGCAAGCCGCTCATCCAGCGTGCTGCGCACCGCCAAGGCATCGGCCACTTCCTTGAATGCGGTCTGGATCGTCTGCTGATAGGTCTGAAGCTGGATCTGGTTCTCGATCTTGGCCGAGTCAAGCGTGGCCCGATTGGCGCCGCCGTCGAAAATCGGCACGCTGATACTTGGCGCAAAGCTCCACGCGCCGGTTCCGGACTTGAACAGACCTGACAGGCTGGTGCTGGAAGAGCCTGCACTGGCAGTCAGGGTGATACTGGGGAAGAACGCCGCACGCGCGGCACCGATATCAATGTTCGCGGCTTTGAGTGTGTGTTCGGCACTCAGCACGTCCGGGCGACGCTGCAGGAGGCTGGAAGGCAGGCCATCCGGCACCTGCACCAATTGCGCCACCGACTGCATGTCGGCATCGGGCAGCAGCTCCTCCGGCAGATCGCTGCCGACCAGCAGGCGCAAGGCGTTGCGGTCCTGAAGAATCTGGCTTTTATATTGCGCCACATCGCCCCTCGCCGATTCGACCGTTGTCTGCGCCTGGGCCACTTCCAGCCCGGAAGAACCGCCCAGCGCATGACTGTTTCTGGTCAGGTCGTAGCTTTTCTGCTGACTGGCCAGCGTGTCTTCGGCAAGTTTCAGAAGCTGGTTGTCGGCGGCCAGGGTCAGCCAGCCGGTCGCCACTTCTGCGATCAGGCTGATTTGCGTACTGCGCCGTGTTTCGGTCAACGCCAGGTAATCCTCAAGCGCTTCGTCCTGAAGGTTCTGGATACGCCCGAACACATCCAGCTCATAGCTGCTCAAGCCCAACTGCGCGCTGTACTCGTGGCTGATCGACGACTTGCCGGTCATCGAGGTGGATGACGGCGTGCGTGTATGCGTGCCGCTGCCACTGGCATCAATGGTCGGCAGGCTCGCCGCCCGCTCGATGCGATATTGCGCCTGCGCTTTCTCGACATTGAGGCTGGCCAGGCGCAGGTCGCGGTTATTCACCAGCGCCAGGTTCTGCAGGCGCACCAGGCGGTTACCGATGAAAAAATTCTGCCATTCGATATCCGTGGGCACGCTGCCCGACGCAGCCGGTTGGGCAGCCGTCGCTGGCAGCCATTGGCTTGAAACCGGCGCTTCAGGGCGCTGGTAATCCGGGGCCAGGTTGACGCAGCCCGCAAGCAGCGCCGTGACAGCCAGCGAAGGCCAGAAAAGACGCATCATGCTTCACCTGTAGATGTGGGTTGAGCCGCCGGAGCAGTGCCTGACGAACGACTGAAGCGGCGACGCACTTCCACGAAGAACAGCGGCACCAGGAAAATCCCCAGCACGGTGGCGCTGAACATGCCGCCCAGTACGCCCGTGCCGATCGCATTACGCCCAGCCGAGCCGGCACCGCTGCTGAGGGCCAGCGGCAGCACACCGAACATGAACGCCAGCGAAGTCATCAGAATCGGACGCAGTCGTTGCCGGGCGGCAAGAAGGGTCGCTTCATGCAGGCTTTTGCCCTGTTCCTGAAGATGTTTGGCGAACTCGACGATCAGAATCGCGTTTTTCGCCGCCAGGCCCACGGTGGTCAGCAAGCCCACCTGAAAGTACACGTCATTGCTCAAGCCACTGATCCGTGTCGCCAGTACCGCGCCGACCACGCCCAGCGGTACCACGAGCATGACCGAGAACGGCACCGACCAGCTCTCGTACAAGGCTGCCAGACAGAGAAACACGAACAGCACTGAAATGGCATAGAGCATCGGCGCCTGGGAGCCGGACAGGCGCAGTTGATAGGACTGCCCGGTCCACTCGTACCCGATGCCTTCGGGCAGTTGCTTGATGATGGCCTCAACCGCATCCATCGCGGTACCCGAGCTGACACCTGGCGCAGGATCGCCCACCAATTCAAGTGACGAGCTGCCGTTGTAACGCTCCAGCAACGGCGAACCATAACTCCAGCTGCTGCTGGCGAACGACGAGAACGGGACCATTTCGTCATTGCTGTTGCGCACGAACCAATGGTCCAGATCGGCTGATTGCATACGCGAAGCAGCCTCGCCCTGCACATAGACTTTCTTCACTCGCCCCTGATTGAGGAAGTCATTGATGTAGCTGCCGCCCAGCGCAGTGGACAGGGTCGAGTTGATGTCGCTGGTGGACAGGCTCAGCGCTCCGGCCTTGCGATCGTCGATGGTCACTTTCAGCTGCGGAGTGTCGTCCAGGCCGTTGCTGCGCACGCCCAGCATGCTCGAGTCCTTTCTCGCCAGCTCGATAAACTGCTCGCGTGCCGCCACCAGTGCCTCATGCCCCACTCCGCCGAGGTCCTTGAGTTGCACATCGAACCCCGAACTCTGCCCCAGGCCACGTACCGCAGGCGGCTGCATGACAAACACGCTGGCGTCACCGATGCTCGCCAGGGCCAGCGTCGCGCGCTGTGCCACCTGCGCTGCGCCCTGCTCCTTGCCGGAACGCTCGCTCCAGTCCTTGAGCTTGATGAACGCCCTGGCGGTGTTCTGACTGTTACCGCCCATCCCCAGCCCGGAAATACTGATCAACGCCTCGACTTCCGGCTGTTTGAGCATGTAAGCCTCGAACTGCCGCATCACCGCCTGCGTACGGCTGTCGGTAGCGCCCACCGGCAGCTGGATCTGCGCCATCAGCGCGCCCTGGTCTTCATCCGGCAGGAACGAGGTGGGCAGACTGACGTAACCCACCGCCATGACCACCAGCACCAGCGCATATACCAGCAGGCCCCGTCCGCGATGTTCGATGACTCCGCCCACGCCTCGCTGATAGCGATCAGCGCTGCGGTCGAACATGCGGTTGAACCAGCCGAAAAAGCCACCGCGCTGTGCGTGCAGTTGCGCATCCGAGGCTTTGAGCATCGTTGCGCACAACGCTGGCGTCAGGGTCATTGCAACCAGTACCGAGAGCAGCATGGCCGAAACGATGGTCACCGAAAACTGCCGGTAGATAATCCCGGTGGAACCGCTGAAAAAGGCCATCGGAATGAACACGGCGCTCAGCACCAGCGCGATACCGATCAGCGCGCTGGTAATTTCATCCATTGATTTGCGGGTCGCCTCCAGCGGGCTCAGGTGCTCTTCGCCCATCACCCGCTCGACGTTTTCCACCACCACAATGGCATCGTCTACCAGCAGGCCGATGGCCAGGACCATCGCAAACATGGTCAGCGTGTTGATCGAATAGCCGAACAGCGCCAGCACGCCGAACGTGCCCAGCAGCACCACCGGCACGGTAATCGCCGGAATCAGCGTGGCACGCAGGTTCTGCATGAACAGAAACATGATCAGCACCACCAGCGCGATCGCCTCACCCAGCGACTTCACCACCTCCTTGATCGACAGGCTCACGAATGGCGTGGTGTCATAGGCAATGACTGTTTTCAGTTGCATTTGCGCGGGGTAGAACGGTTCGAGCTCCTTGAGTTTGGCCTTGATCGCTTCACCAACGCTCAGCGCGTTTGCGCCTGACGCCAGCTGAATACCCATTGCCGCCGCAGGCCTGCCATTGAGCGCCGAGTTGATGTCATAGCTTTCGCTGCCCAGCTCCACCCGCGCCACATCGCGCAAGAGCACGACCGCGCCGTCACTGGAAGATTTGACGACCACGTTCTCGAACTGCTCGGGCGTCTGCAGCTTGCTGCGGGCACTGATGGTCGCATTCAGTTGCTGACCTTCCACCGCGGGCAAGGCCCCCAACTGGCCTGCCGAGACCTCGGTGTTCTGCGCCTCCAGGGCCGAGCTGATGTCCGAGGGCATCAGTGAGTACTTTTCCATCTTCGCCGGGTCCAGCCAGATCCGCATCGCGTACCCCGACCCCAGGGTCTGAACGTCGCCGACGCCATCCACACGGCTCAGTTGATCGAGCAGCGTGCTGGAAATGTAATCACCGATCTGCGTGCCGGTGACGCTTTCGTTATCGGAGGCCAGGGCGACCAGCATAAGGAAGTCGGAACTGCCCTTGGTCACCGTCAAGCCTTCGCTCTGCACGCTTTGCGGCAGGCGCGATTCAGCCTGCTGCAGCTTGTTCTGCACCTGCATCTGCGCCACATCAGGGTCGGTGCCGGCGGCGAAGGTCAGGCTGATGCTCGCACTGCCCGCAGAGCTGCTGGAGGCGGACATATAAGTCAGCCGGTCCAGCCCCTTCATCTGCTGCTCGATGACCTGCGTGACAGAGTCTTCGACGGTCTTGGCCGATGCACCAGTGTAAGTGGCGGAGATCTTTACCGTCGGCGGCGCGATATTGGGGTATTGCTCAAGTGGCAGCTGGCTGATGGACAGCCCACCTGCAAACATGATGCAGATGGCAATGACCCAGGCGAAGATGGGCCGATCGATGAAGAAACGAGCCATATTCAGCCCTCCTTCACGGCAGCGGTAGTGGCCGCAGTACCAGACGCTGGCGAATCGGCGTTGTCAGCGCTCTGCACGGTAACCTCGGTGCCTACCGGGGTTTTCTGTCCGCCTTCGACCACGACCTGATCATTGGCCTTGAGCCCGCTGCTCACCCACCACTGGTTGCCCACCGTGCGGTCGACGCTGATCACCCGCTGCTCGATCTTGCCGTCAACCACCAGCAACACCGTGGTCTGGCCACTGGCACTGCGGGTGACGGCCTTCTGCGGAATCAGGATCGCATTCTGATCCTGCGCCTGCTCCAGCACCGCCACCACGTACATGCCGGGCAGCAACAGCCGCTCCGGATTGGCAAAGCTGGCACGCAGCGTCACCGTGCCGGTGCCTTCATTGACGCTTACGCCGCTGAATTGCAGGCGGCCTTCCTGGTTGTAGGTGCTGCCGTCATCCAGCTTGAGGGTGATTCGGGCTTCCCCGTCGCTGTTGGTTTGCAGCTTGCCGCTGGCCAGGTCGCGCTTGAGACGCAGCAACTCGGTGGTGGACTGGGTAACGTCGACGTAAATCGGGTCCAGTTGCTGAACCGTGGTCAGCGCAGTGTCCTGCTGGGCCACCACCAATGCACCGGGGGTCACGGTCGAGGTCTCGATGCGGCCGCTGATAGGTGCGGTAATCCGTGTGTAGGCCAGATTGATGCGTGCGGTCTGCACATCGGCCTCCGCCACTTTCACCTCGGCTGCGGCAGTCAGCAGGCTGGCCTCGGCGTCTTCTTTATCCTGCTGGCTGATGGCATCGATCTTGGCCAGTTGCACATCGCGTTTGGCGGTGGCCTGTGCGGACTTGAGCGTGGCACGGGACTTGGCGAGCGTGGCCTGCGACTCTGCCAGAGCCGCCTGATAGGTCGCGCTGTCGAGTTGGTACAACGGCTGACCAGCCTTGATTTCGGCGCCTTCGACGAACAGTCGCTGCTGCACGATGCCACTGACCTGAGGCCGTATCTCGGCAACCATGTACGCTTTGGTGCGCCCCGCCAGCTCGGTGGTCAGCGATTGGCTGCGCGGTTTGACGGTGACCACCGACACGCTCGGTTTCTCCGCAGCAGGCGGCGAATTGCCGTCTGAACAACCGCTCAGAAGACCGATAAGGGCTGCGTAGATGACAAAGGTCAAAGTCATCAGGTATTTGGCGAAAATCTTGCTCGACATGATTGCCTCAGGACGTTGTGGCGAAAGCCTGACGTCAGAGTGCGAGGCAAATGTGCAGGAAAATTGAAGATTGCCGCGTTGACTTGAAACTTGCCGTCGCGAAGGCCTAAATGGACGCCGTCTTCAGGGAAACCCCGAGCCTTCATGAAATCGAGCATCTCCACCAAACTCTTTGTCGCGGTATTGGCCAGCGTGCTGTCAGTCATCCTGATCATGGGCCTGACCGCGAACTGGAGCTTTGCCCGCGGCTTTCTGGGTTACCTCAACGAACAGGCCATGCAGCGCATGTCGCCGGTCCTGCCACGGCTGGCCGCTGCCTATGCGCGCGAAGGCAGTTGGGAATTCATGCGTGACAACAAGGATCGCTGGTTCGAAGTGATGCGCCCGGAGCCGGCGCAGGATTTCGCCATCCCCGGGCTGGCGACGCCGCCTACCTCTGACCTGACCGGCGCGGTGTTCCGGATCGCGCTGCTGGATGCGCAAAAGAACCTGGTGATGGGCTTTCCAGGGGTCCATGATGATGAGTTCATGCGCCCGGTGGAAGTCGACGGCAAAGTTGTTGGCTGGATGGCGGTCACGCCCTTTCAAAGTGTCAGCGAAGCCGGTGGCGAGCGCTTTCAGCAGTACCAGTTGCGTGCCAGCCTGGCGATGGGCGTGCTGTCGCTGCTGCTGGCGGTGCTGATTGCCTGGTGGATCGCGCGCACCCTGCTCGATCCGGTCAAACGTGTGGCTGCGGCAACCCATCGCCTTGCCGCCGGTGAATACGCCAGTCGCGTGGCGGTTTCCTCGAACGACGAGGTGGGTCAACTGGCGCGCGACTTCAACCAGCTGGCGTACACCCTGGAGCGCAATGAGAAGATGCGCCGCGAATTCATGGCCGACGTGTCCCATGAGCTGCGCACCCCGCTGTCGGTCCTGCGTGGCGAACTGGAAGCCATCGAGGACGGCGTGCGCACACTGGATCAGGCGTCGATGAAGTCTTTGCAGGGCGAAGTCGGCATGCTCAGCAAGCTGGTGGATGATCTGTATGAGCTGTCCCTGGCGGATGTGGGCGCCCTGACCTACCGCAAGGTCGACTGTGATCTGGCGGCGCTGCTGACGAATATCACCGACATGTTCGAAGAGCGTTGCGCAGCCCGTCAGTTACATTTGCAGCTGGAGCTTGCTGGCGGAGCTCTACCGGTGCACGCAGATCCGGGACGCCTGCAGCAATTGATCAGCAACCTTCTGGAAAACTCAGTGCGCTACACCGATGCCGGTGGCACAGTGCACGTGCGTGCTGCCCTGCTGGGTAATGAGGTGCGCGTCGATGTGATGGATTCCGGCCCCGGCGTCGACCCGCAGCAACTGCCCAGACTGTTCGAACGTTTCTATCGCGGTGAAACCTCACGTAACCGCGCCAGCGGCGGTGCGGGTCTGGGGTTGGCGATCTGTCACAGCATCGCCCTCGCCCACGGCGGCAGCCTGAGCGCCGACCATTCGCCCACAGGCGGCCTCTGGCTGACCCTATGCCTGCCCGGACACTTGCGCCCATGACCGCTACAAGCGTTGAAACACCGATTCTCATTGTCGAAGACGAGCCCAAGCTGGCGTCGCTGATGCGCGACTACCTGATCGCGGCCGGGTATTCGACCCACTGCCTGAGTAACGGGCTGGACGTTGTGCCCGCTGTCAGAGCGAACGCGCCACAACTGATTCTGCTCGACATCATGCTGCCTGGGCGTGATGGAATGGACATTTGCAAGGAGCTGCGCAGCTTCAGCGACGTGCCCATTGTGATGATCACCGCACGCGTCGAGGAAATCGACCGATTGCTGGGCCTGGACCTCGGTGCCGACGACTACATCTGCAAACCGTTCAGCCCCCGTGAGATGGTCGCTCGCGTCAAAGCCATCCTGCGTCGGAGCGTTTCCACCGAGCCGCACACGCCCAAGGGTTTGCAGGTGGACGAAGCGCATTACCAGGCCTCGTTCAACGGCGTCACCCTGGACCTGACCCCGGTGGAACTGCGTCTGCTGGCGACCTTCGCCCGCTCACCGGGCCGGGTCTTCTCCCGTGACCACTTGCTGGACAGGCTCTACTCGGATCACCGCGTAGTGACCGACCGCACCGTGGACAGCCACATCCGCAACCTGCGCCGCAAACTGGAGCAGGCCTGCCCGGGTCAGGACCCGATCCAGTCGCTGTACGGGGTGGGCTACAAGCTGGAGTTGTGACCGGTCCTGTGCGGAGCGTGGGTACGATCGTTACAGGACGATCGTTCCTCACGCTCCAGCGTGGGAATGCCTGTCGTGACGCTCCGCGTCACAAATCTGAGCCACGCTGCCTGCGCAACGACAGTCATCACACCTCAGGCACTCTCCGTCTGCCGGTTCCTCTGCAGCGCAGCCAGGTCACGGAAGGCAGCGCCCGGATGACTTGCTTCCAGACGTGGCCCATCGCCAAACAGCTTTTCGCGCAACGTGCCCTTGGCGTATTCGGTCTTGTAGACGCCGCGCTTCTGAAGCTCAGGCACCAACAGCTCGACCGCATCGATGAAGGTTTCATGGGTCAGCGCGTACGCCAGGTTGAACCCGTCAACGTCGGTTTCTTCCACCCACTCCTGCAGCAGATCCGCCACCGTTTCCGGGCTGCCGACAAACAGCGGGCCGAAGCCACCGATTCCGACCCAATCGGCCAGTGCCTGCGGCGTCCATATCGTGTTCGGGTCTGCACTGGAAAAGGTCTCGACCGCCGACTGAATGGCATTGGTGTGAACGTGACGAAGGGGTTCGTCGGGCTTGAACTGGCTGAAGTCGATACCGGTCCAGCCGGAAATCAAGGCCATCGCGCCCTCATAACTGACCCAGCTTTTGTATTCCTCGAATTTGGCCCTGGCCTTGGCATCCGTCTCGCCAAGGATCACCGTCTGTAAATTGAAAATCAGCACCTTGGACGGGTCGCGACCGGCCTCTACGGTGCGCCGGCGGATATCAGCCACGGTCTTTTTCAGCAGGACTTTCGAGGGCGCTGCAACGAAAACGCATTCGGCGTGCTCGGCGGCGAACTGCTTGCCGCGACTTGAAGCGCCGGCCTGATAGAGCACAGGCGTGCGTTGCGGCGACGGCTCGCACAAATGGATGCCAGGCACCTGGAAGTGTTTGCCAACATGGCGAATCTCGTGGATTTTGGTCGGATCACTGAATACGCGGCGCTCCCGGTCACGCAGAATCGCGCCGTCTTCCCAGCTGCCTTCCCAGAGTTTGTAACAAACCTCCAGATACTCCTCCGCGTAGTCGTAGCGCGCGTCATGTTCGGTCAGGGTTTTCTGGCCCAGGTTCTTCGCACCGCTTTCCAGATACGAGGTGACGATATTCCAGCCCGCACGCCCCTTGGTCAGGTGATCCAGCGTCGACAGGCGACGGGCAAACGGATAGGGATGTTCGAACGACAGCGACGCGGTCAGGCCGAAGCCCAAATGTTCGGTCACCAGCGCCATGGGCGGGATGAGCTGCAACGGGTCGTTGACCGGCACCTGAGTAGCCTGGCGAATTGCCGCCTCACCGTTGCCGCGATAGACGTCGTAAATGCCCAGCACATCGGCAATGAACAAACCATCGAACTTGCCGCGTTCGAGAATTTTCGCCAGATCGGTCCAGTATTCGAGGTCCTTGTACTGCCAGGAACGGTCACGCGGATGTGCCCAGAGGCCCGGCGATTGATGGCCGACGCAGTTCATGTCAAACGCATTAAGGCGGATTTGGCGAGGCATGCACTTACTCCTGAAGCTGTGGCGGAACCACGCCGTTGAGGCGTTGATTGCCGATAACCTGATAGTGCCAGCGCAGCGGCTCGCGACCGGCCGGGGCTGGCAATAACGGACGCTGCCCGGTCAATTCGTACTGAATATTGCCCACCGCCTGCAGAGCATCGGCGCTGGCAATGACCGCCTCGCTGCTGGCGATAAGGTGTTGCTCGGCCGAAGCGTCCAGACGCCCGGCGCGCTCCAGCAGCGCGGCGGCGACGTCCAGACGAATCTGCAGGTCCCCGACCTTGCTGATCACATAAGGGTCATCGACCACGCGCTGCAGACCACTGAGCGACCACGGCCGACCGTGCTCACGCAGGTAATCGAGGGTGTCTTGCAGGCCCTGGCGCGCCCGATCAAGGTCTTCGGCGGCGACCGCCAGTTGTGCGGTAATAGCGGGATGCGTCATGGGCATACTCCTTGATCAGTTCCAGGCGTGGCGTGGCGGTGCAATGCCGTTGAGCACCTGATTGCCGATCAGGTGATATTTCCAGCGCGCCGGGTCATGCAGCGTGTGGGTCCGCGCGTTGCGCCAGTAGCGGTCGAGATTGAGTTTGCCGAGCACCGAGCGGGTGCCGGCCAGTTCGAACAGCTGGCTGCCGGCGAGCAAGGCAATCTGCGCCGACAGCACCTTGGCCTGGGCGACAATCAGCGAGGCCTGTGCAACGCTGGCTTCACTGGGTTCGGCCAGGGCGTGATCGATGGCCTGCCCGGCTTTGGCGAGGATCGCGTCGGTGCCGTGCAGGCGCCACTGCAAGTCGCCGATGGCGGCAATGCTGAACGGGTCCTGCCAGCCGAAATCCTGCTTGCTGTCGATCCATGGCCGCGCCAACCGGGCGTGCTTCAGGGTTTCCTCGAACGCGCCGTGAGCAATGCCGGTATCCACCGCGGCCTGAATGATCTGCGAAATCGGCCCATTGGCCGTCGGTTCGTCGAAAGCGCGATACGCCGGGATCACCGCACTCGACGGTACGCGAACGGCTTTCAAAACAGCCCCGCCGCTGGCCGTGGTGCGCTGCCCGAAACCGTCCCAGTTATCGATGATGGTCAGGCCCGGATTGTCGCGTTCGACGAAGGCGATGAACGCCTGATTCTGCTCGTTGACGCCTGAAACCGGCACGAGGTGCGCGAATAGTGCGCCGGTGCAGTAGAACTTTTCGCCGTCCAGCACCGCGTGCTCGCCCTCAAAGCGAATCCGGGTCTGAAAGGCGCCGGCGTTCTTGCTTTTCGACTCGGAGAACGCATTGCCGAAGCGGTAGCCGGCCAGCGCCTTGCCGAAGTAGTGGCGTTTCTGCTCCTCGGTGCCGGTCTGCAGGAGGATATCGAGCACGCCCAAGTGGTTCTGCGGGATTTGCCCGAGTGAAGGGTCGGCGGCAGAAATAAGCTTGATCACTTCCGCGACGGTGACATAGGAAACGCCCGCACCGCCGTAGGCCTTGGGTACGGTAATGGCCCACAGTCCGCTGGCGGAAAACTCATCCAGCTCGGCGACTGGCAGACGCCGTTCGCGATCACGCGCTGAAGCTTCCTCAGCGAAGCGACCGGCCAGTGCCCTGGCCACTTCGATGGCTTCGGCATCCGAACCAATGACGTGCGCGGCGGGAGGTGCGGCAGTTGGAAGAGAGGAAGGAAAACTCATGGACAGGCTCCTGCTCGTTGGCGACAGGTTGAAAACATTCAACACGCTTGACCCTGAACATTGCACAGCCCGTGCCTGAAAAGATTTCCCTTTAAAAGCAGTAAGTTGCCTATACCCGCGCAGGACTTGACGGCCTCCTGCCGAGCAAAATGTCCGAACGCTGTTGCTGGCCGGACAGCAGCGCATTTACAGCGCATCCAGCGCAGACACAGGTATTCCAGGGCCGACGAGCTGCCGGCATGGCTGACAATGCTGTGCGATTGGCCAGCCAGCGGTCATGCCACTGTTGGCTGATCAACAAGAAAAACAGCGACTCATAAATAAATCATTAAAATCAGGCAGTTACATTCAGGCACAAAGCATGCAGAGAGCCTCGCGAACCTTCCACCGGCCCATGTGCCGATCTCTTCGCGCTCAGGAGTACTGCATGACTCAAACAACCGGCTCAAACCCGCTCTCGCTGGGGACCGATTACGAAACCCTGGCCAACCGATTTCGCCCGATCTTCCGTGAGATTGGCGCTGGCAGCGTCGAACGCGAAAAAGCTCGCGCCCTGCCCCATGAGCCGATTGCCTGGCTGCAGAAAGCCGGTTTCGGCGCTGTACGTGTGCCTATCGAATATGGCGGAGCGGGTGCATCGATCAGCCAGCTGTTTCAACTGCTGATCGAGCTGGCCGAAGCCGACTCGAACATTCCGCAAGCCCTGCGCGCGCACTTCGCTTTCGTCGAAGACCGCCTGAATGCACCACCCGGCGCGGACCGTGACCAGTGGTTTGCGCGCTTTGTGGCCGGGGATCTGGTGGGTAACGGCTGGACCGAAGTCGGTGCGGTGAAAATCGGCGACGTGATTACCAAAGTCAGCCCGCAAGGCGACGGTTTCGTGCTCAACGGCACCAAGTTTTACAGCACCGGCAGCATCTTTGCCGACTGGATAGACGTCTACGCCCAGCGCTCCGATACCGGCGCCGATGTGATCGCGGTCGTCGACGCCAGGCATGCCGGCGTGCGTCACAGTGACGACTGGGACGGGTTCGGCCAGCGCACCACCGGCAGCGGCACCTCGGTCTACAACAACGTACCGCTGCCGGCCACACACGTCATACCGTTCGAGCAACGCTTCAAATACCAGACGGCGTTTTATCAATTGGTGCTGCTGGCGGTGCTGGCCGGGATTGGTCGAGCTGTCGAACGCGACATCGCTCAGGAAGTGCGCGATCGCAAACGCGTCTTCAGCCATGGCAACGCCGGGAGCGTCAGCCAGGACTCACAAGTGCAGCAAGTGGTCGGTCAGGTCGCCGCTCAGGTTTACGCCGCCGAGGCCGCAACGCTGCGCTCCGCCGAGCCGTTGCAGCGTGCGTACCTGGCACGCTTCGGAGATGACCCACAGCGGGAAAAAGACGCCAATATCGCCGCCGAAATCGAGACCGCCAAGGCACAGGTGATCGTCTCGGAACTGGTACTGCGCGCTGCCAGCGATCTGTTCAACGCACTGGGCGCTTCAGGTGTCAGCGTCAACAAGGCGCTGGATCGCCACTGGCGTAATGCGCGCACAGCGGCATCGCACAATCCGCTGATCTACAAGGCGCGCATTGTCGGTGACTGGCGCATCAACGGCACCGAGCCGCCGTTTGTCTGGCAGATCGGCAGCGGTAAAGGTAACGCTTGAGGGGTAATTACGCCGCGTTACGCAGCAGGTGGCGACTGGTAAAACTGAACGCCAGCACCAGAAAGATCAGCGCCCCGGTCGCAACCTGCTGCCAATAGAAGTTCCAGCCGATCAGCAACAGGCCATTGGCGATCACGTTGATGAACAGCACGCCCAAAAGTGTGCCCGGAATATTCGGACGCCCTTGACGGCTGAGCGTCGTACCGATGAACACGGCGCCGATGGCATTGATCAGGTAGGCGTTGCCTGACATCGGCACGTAGGCGTTGACCGTCGAGCTGAGCAGGATACCCGCCACTGCGCAGGCCAGCGCGCTGGCGAAAAACACCTGCACGGCAATGCGTCGCGTGGGCAGGCCCGAGTAATACGCCAGTTGCGGCTGCGTGCCCAGCGCAAGGATTTCCCGTCCCAGACGCCCGCGCGCCAGGACCAGCCCGTAAAGTCCTGCCAGCAACCCGACCACCAGCAGCGGCAATGGCACGCCGAGGATCAGCACAGCGCTGATCCCCGGTAACACGCCCTGAGCGATATAGATCGGCTGGCCACCGTCGGATAACAACTGCTGCACGCTGGTGCCGATAAACAGCGTACCCAGCGTCGCCAGAAACGGCGAAATACGCAGCCCGGCGATCAGCATCGCGTTGAACGCCCCGGCCATGCCACCTGCCAGCATAGCGACCGCAATGGCCGCCCCCAGACCATGACCGCCATTCAGCGTGACCACAAAACCGAGGCTGGCAAAGTCCAGCGCCGTTCCCACCGACAGATCGATACCGCCAGCCGCAACAGCCCAGGTCATGCCGATTGCCACGATGGCCAGCAACACGAAGTTGTTCAGTACCAGACTCGACAGGTTGCCCCAACTCAGAAAGCCCGGCGCATTGATCGCGAAAAACAGCAGGATGATCAGCACCAACAGCGGCAGGACCGCTGGCAACAGGCGCGGCAGAACCTTGATCAGCGTCGAAGAGCTCGTCAGGGTCAGCGTATTCATTGTTCACCCTCCCGGCGGCCGAATGCTCCGGAAAATGCCACCACCAACAGAATCAACACGCCTTGCACGCCGTTGACCCAGAAGCTGGAAATGTTCAGCAATTGAAAGCCGTTGATCAAAAAGCCCAGCAGCAGCGTCGCCAACAGCGTGCCGGGAATGTTGGCGGTCAGACGCCGCGAGAACACCACACCGAGAAAGGCAATGGCCACCACTGACAGCAACATGTCACCGGAACCGGTCGTGCTGCCACTGAAAAAAGCTGCGGAGCAGAATGCAGCCAGCGCGGCGCAGCCTCCGGCAATCAGGTAACTGGCAAGCACATAGCGCCGCAGATTCAACCCGGCAGCCTCGGCTGCTTGCGGGTATTCACCGATGGCGTACAGACGCAAGCCGAACGCGCTGTGCTGAATCACCAGCCACAACACCGCCGCGACGCCCAGCAGCACCCAGGCCAGCGCAGGAACACCCAGCCAGACGCCGGACGCCAGGCTGTCCAGCAATGCCGAGTCGGTCGCGAGCACAGTGTTCTGGGTCAGCACCAGTTCCAGGCCGGCAATCAGGTTCATGCTCGCCAGCGTTGCCAGTAACGGCGGCAAGCGTAAAAACACCACCGCCAGACCGTTGAACGCGCCGACCAGCAGGCCGCAGCCGAGCGTCAGGCCAATCGCTTGCCAGGCATCGAGCCCGGCATTGTTCAGGCTGCTGTAGACGGCCGCACACAGACCGAGATTGGCCGCCAGCGACAGGTCCAGGCCGCCGCTGACCACATTGGAACCACCACCGATAACCACGCAGGTCAGGCCCAGCGCGAGTATGCCGAGCGTTGCTGACTGGGCGAACACGTTGCTGATGTTGCCGAGGCTGAGGAAGTCAGGCGCACTGACAGCAAAGCCGAGCAGAATCGCCAGAAACACCAGCAACGACCCGCGCTGCGCCAGTTGCACGAGCCAGCGTTGCGCTGGATCGCCAGCCTGTGCGATTGATAGATCAAGCGCGGACATAATGGGCCTCCGGAGGGCATGATTGGCTGTCATGGTCGCTTTCACTGGCGCCCGTGGCACAGGCCAGCAACTGGTCGCTGTCGGTGCTCAATGAGTCGAATTCGCCTGCAATGCGTCCTCTGTGCAGGACCACAATGCGCTGAGTGATGCCAATCAGCTCCGGCAAGTCCGACGACAGCACCAGCACCGCTGCACCGCCCTCCGCAAGCCGGGCAATCAACCGGTAGATCTCCACCTTGGCGCCGATGTCGACACCCACGCTGGGCTCGTCCAGCAGGTATAACGTCGAATGGCGGCTCAGCCATTTGCCCAGCGCAACCTTTTGCTGGTTGCCACCGCTGAGCGCGTGCACCGGCGCATCATGACCTGAGGTCTTGATTGCCAGTTCATCAATCAGGTGTTGGCTTTCCCCGGCTTGCGCCGCAGCGTCGAGCAATCCCCAGCGGCTGAAGCGCCCCAGGCTGGCCAGCGTGATGTTCTCCAGCACCGAAAGCGCCGGTGCCACGCCATGCGTGCGGCGCTCCTCGGGGACCAGCGCGATGCCATGGCGTACCGCGTCACGTGGTGATTTCAGCTGCAACGGCTGACCGTTCAACAACAGTTCGCCGCGATCCGGCTTGAGCAGCCCGAACAGGCTTTTGAGCAGCTCCTTGGCACCCGAGCCGACCAGCCCGGTCAGGCCCAGCACTTCGCCACGCCGCACGCTCAGGTCAACGCCGTCGTAGAAGCGCCCTGCCCCCAGCCCGCGCAGTTGAAGCACGGGCGTGCCGGGTAATGTCCGGGCACGAAAATATTGCTCGCCGACCTCCCGATTGACCATCAGCCGGGCGATCTGCGCGGTGCTGGTGAGTGCCGGATCGACCACCGCCACATCGCGTCCGTTACGCAGCACGGTGACCTGATCACACAGCGATTCGATCTCCTGCAAATAGTGGGAAATGTAAACAATGGTCAGCCCTTCATCGCGCAGGCGGCGGACAATGCCCAGCAAGCGGTCCACCTCCTGCTTGACCAGTGACACACTCGGCTCATCGAACACCAGCACCTTCGGCCTGGCCAGCAACGCACGAGTGATCTGCAGTATCTGCCGCTGAGCGCTGTCCAGGTCACGTACCAAAGCCCCCTCAGGCAGGCGCATGGCAAAGTAATCGTCCAGAAGCCTTGCCGCTTCGCGCTCTTGGGCGCGGCGATCGACGAAGGGGCCACGCTTGATTTCCTGCCCGAAAAACAGTGCCTCGCCGACGCTGAAGCTGCCCGGCAGCAGTCGCTCCTGATGAATGAAATGCACGCCTGCGGCTTCGACCTGACGCGGCGTGAAACTGTCGAACGGCTGGCCGTGAATACTCAAACTGCCAGCATCGGCACGATGAATACCAGCGAGGACCTTGATCAGGGTCGACTTGCCCGCCCCGTTTTCTCCCACCAGCCCGTGAATCGTTCCGGCCTCGACCTTAAGGTTTACGCCGTCCAGCGCCTGGGTGGCGCCAAAGCACTTGCTGATACCCGCCAAGTGCAAGGCCGGTGGCGCCACTTCAACGTCTGCAATCGCTGATCCCATGATCGATCTCCCGCGTCAGTTATCGCCTCTGAGCTTTTGCACGTCAGGCAGGTTGGCGGCCGTCGTCAGCAGGGTTGGCACCTGGGTCTCCTTCGGCAGATCGTGCTGTCCGGCCAGGTAGCGGGCGACGTTCTGCACCGCAGTCTTGCCGATCAGTGCAGGCTGCTGGGCAACCACGGCGCCCACCGGCGAATCGTCACGGTGCATCAGCTCGAGCACTTCCGGTGTGCCGTCGACGCCGTAGGTCTTGATTTCGGTTCTGCCGGCATCGATCAGTGCCTTGCTGGCGCCCAGTTGCGGGATGTCCCAAGCGGCCCAGATCGCCGAGACAGTGCCTTTGGGGTACTTGTTGAGCAACGCCGAGACTTGCGAGTAGGCGTCCTGAACCGTGTTGGGAATGACATCGCGCAACTCGGGCTCGATGATTTTCAGCTGCGGATGATCCTTGAGTGCCAACTTGAGCTGGTCATAACGAATGGCGCAGACCGGCACGCCATAAAAGCCATTGAACACCAGCACATTACCCTGGCCACCTGCGTCCTTGATCAGTTGCCCGGCCAGTGCCTTGCCCGTGGCCACGTTGTCGGACGTGGTGTTGTTGAGGCTGTATTGCGATGGCGCATCAATGGTGAACAGCGGAATCCCCGCCTTGCTGATGCGCTTGAGCCAAGGGTCGATAACACTGAGGGTGCCGAGAGTCTGGATCACTGCATCCGGCTTTTGCGTGACCACGGTCTGCAATTGATTGACCAGGTTCTTGTCGTTGCGACCGGCATCGAGCGTGATGGGCGTGCCGCCCAGGCGCTTGACCTCAGCCACCTGCGCCTGGAAGGTCTTGATATCGAAGTAGTGACTGGTGCCGGTCATGCTGATCGCAATGCGTTTGCCCGCCAGCGAAGGCACGTCGCTGTCCTCGGCATACGCAGTTGCGACGAGACTGGTGGCCAACAGGGTCATCAACAGTGTGCGCCCTATTGCATGCAGGCGGTTTGTCTTGAAGGTCGGGACGGCATCAGGCATTCGGGTGGCTCCGCTGGCTCAGGAAAACAATCCTGATCGGCAGTGCACAGGTCATGCCCAAAGCCGTGCGCTGCGACTGGCTATGGCGCGTGGCCCGGCGGCAGGCGCTTTCACGCCGTTGCGCTGGATGGTGTAGGTGCGCAGTAGCCGGTTTTACCGGCGCAAACGCCGAACACATTGTCGGTTCGCTGTTGCCCGGACAACAGCGAACCGATGCGGGAGCGTGCCTGCTACAGGAGCGTGTTATCTGAGCTTGAACTGCCCCAGCGTGATCGTCAGATCACTCGCCAGCTCGGCCAGCGACTGGCTGGCGCTGCCGGTCTGGCCGGTGCGCACCGCCGATTGTGCCGACAAGTCACGGATGCGCACCAGGTTGCGGTCCACTTCCCGCGCGACCAGCGCTTGTTCTTCAGAGGCGCTGGCGATTACTGTGTTGCGCTCATCGATGACCATGACCGAACTGGCGATGCTGGCCAGCACAGCATTGGCCGACTCGGCCTGTTGTTTGGTGCGCTGCGCCTGATCGGTACTGACTTCAAGCGCAACCAGAGTACTTTTGGTGCCCTGCTGGATGTGCCCGACCATGGTTTCGATCTCGCGAGTCGATTCGCTGGTGCGGTGTGCCAGAGCGCGTACCTCGTCGGCGACCACGGCAAACCCCCGTCCGGCATCTCCCGCGCGTGCCGCTTCGATGGCAGCGTTAAGGGCCAACAGGTTGGTTTGCTCGGACACCGCGCGAATGACATCCAGCACCTTGGTGATATCCAGCGTGCGGGTTGCCAGCGCCTGCGCCTCGACCGACGCGGTGCCGACATTGCGGGTCAGCTCAAGGATCGACTGGACGGTTTGATTGAGCTCTTCCTGACCTTCGCGGGCCGACACCGAAGAGGCTTTGGATTCTTCCGAGGTGGCCACCGCATTACGCGCGACTTCATCGACCGCCTGGCTCATCTCGGTGACCGCCGTGGCCGCCATTTCGATTTCGCTGTTCTGCACCACCAGATCGGCGTTGCTGTTGACCATCAGGGCGCTCATTTCTTCCGTGGCCGACGCCAGCTGGTGAGCGGCATCGCCCACCTGAGTCAGGGTCTGGCTCAGATTGCCGCGCATGCGCTCCATCGATTGCAGCAACAGGGCCGCTTCATCAGTGCCCTCACGGTTGATTGCGCTGGGACGCAGGTCGCCCGCAGCAATGGTTTCCGAGCTGTGCAGCGCCTGACTGATCGGCACTGCCAGACTTTTGGTCAGGCGCCAGGCGAGCAATACGGTCAGCAACACCGTCAGAAACATAACCCCCTGAGTGACGATCAGGGCGTTTTCATACACCGACGTCGCTGCAGCGCTGGATTCGGCTTCGGAGTCATCATTGATTTTTTCCAGCTTGCCAAGGGCGGCTTCGATACTTTCCGCCATGGCCTTCATCTCGCCCCAGACGAGCGCCCTCCCGGCCTCTGCCTGATTCTCGTTGATCAGCGTATAGACCTTCTCGGCACGCTCGATGTAGCCCTGATAAGTGCTCTTCAGCCCCTCGAAAAGCGCGCGCTCATTATCATCGGTGATCAGCGGGTCGTAGGCCTCTACGGCCTTTTGGAAACCGGCCTTCCTTTCAAGAAACTCGTTGTGAGCCTGAGCCACCTGCGCAAGATCATGCGTGGAAAGCATTTTGGCCACGGTGGTGCGGGTTTTCTCGACCGCCAGGGCAATATCGTCACCCAGCGCAATCCCTGGAAGCGCGTCGTTTTCGATTTCAAGCGATTGCTCACGAATACCGTGCAATTGCTGAATGCTGAAAATACCAAGCCCGAACACCAGCACCACCATCACAGCAAAGCAGGCGGAGGTCCGCGCAGCTATTTTCAGCTGTCTCAGCATCTTCAATCCCCTTCCCGTGACCGGTAAATAAATGAGTATCGTCATTCCTATCGGCAGAACAGGAAAAAGGATGAAGATGCTCCGAACAGAGAGGTGCCACTGTTATCAAGGCCCACCCGAATCGAAGCTTATGGTAGGTTTCGCGACGCTCGATAATCTCGAGATGGACGGGTCTTTTCACCCTTCAGACTGACTTCCTGGAGCTGCCATGAAACCTTGCTACGCCGCCGCACTGTTTGCTCTTTCACTGCCAGGCCTCGCTCACGCAGGCGATGCGCTACCCACCTACTCCGCCATCACCCAGGCGTTGAACACTGGAGAATCGGTCGCCGTGGTGATCGACCTGGGACAATGCAAATCCTCGATCGCAGGCGCCGAGCCGTCCAAAACCAAAGGCGGCAAACGCATCGATGCCTATCGCATCACACCCGACGGCACCCTGGCGTTTTCGGACACTCACTTCAGCCTCGATCGCGATAACAAGCCCATCGAGCAATTCATTCGCTATCAGATACGCTCGAACGGCACAGCCACATTCAGCATGACGACACTGAATGTTCCTGGTTATCAGCAGGTGGGCACTCCGGTGAGTTATGAGTGTGCGGTCGGCAAGGGACTAAGCTTTTTTGCCGGATGAGCTGGCTCAACGCATGACTGCATAAACAGGAAGAGGTCGGCGTGAGGGAGAGACCAGCCCCACGCCGTCAGAATTAAAGCTCGCTGCGCGTCTTCACGTCAGCTGTTTTTTTCAATGTCTGCTTGCCGGTCGTTGACCTGAAAAATGCTGACACGCAGGCTGTCATCCCCCGGCTTGATGCTTACCCTGCCGACGTACAGATTCCGCTGCAAGTGATCATGCGCACCGGCAGGCACGCTGAACTGCTTGCTGCACGTAAAACGCGATTCGGTCAAAGGCGCCCGGTCCGTTTCATGCCCTGCCAGGAGCCCCTCGCCTACTACCTCTATATTCACTCCGTGATCAGTGAACAAGGTGTAGTACAGGCTGACACGCGCAAGGTCGTCGCCCTGGGGCACCAGATAAAGGCTGCCTCCAGGAAGTACCTGCCCCTGCAATCGCTTGCCACGAAACTCTCCACCCTGTATTTCACAGCTGCTGCGCTGCATCTTCGAAGGGTCGCAAAGCAATTGCGGCTTATCGATACGCAGGTGAATGGTCAATATTTCATGCAACTGCATCGTCTCTATCCCCTACGTCCCATCGTGCTGTGAAGACTGATGATTCGTTCATAACTGTACCAAGGTGTATGTTTTAGCCCGGACGCCTGGAAACTGTCAACTTAAGCGAACCGATTGGTACTTTTATGAGGGGTATAGGAAGGAATGCATTCAAAGCTTGTCGCTCACCGCCCAGGCCTCCAGCGTTCATGACGCCGCAGCACCTCCACCCTGCTGGTACTCTCGCGGCGTGCAGCCGAACTCGCGACGAAACACAGTGTGCAGGTATTGCGCAGACCGAAAACCGCAATCGCGGGCGATCTCGGCAATGGCCAGCCCGGTGTTTTCCAGTCCGTTTGCAGCGGCAGCCAGTTTGAAACGCAGAATCTCGTCATGCACGCTGCAGCCCCTTACCCGGCGAAAGTGTGACTCCAGTGACGAACGCGAAACGCCCACATAGGCGGCTACCTGTGCAGTCTTGATGCCTTGGCACGCGTACTGCCGGATAAACAGCAGCGCTTGCATGACATAGGGGTCACCCAAAGGCTGATGCAGACTCGACGCCTGCACGTTGACAGTATCCGGCGGTATCAGAATGTGTGTGCCCGAGGACGGCATGCCGTGCAACATCTGGTGCAGCAGACGTGCAGCGGTGCGACCCATGGTGTCGGTGCCTTGAACGACCGAGCTCAGAGGCACGCGAGTGAGGGTTCTGGTCAAAGGATCATTGTCGATGCCGATCAGTGCCACCTGTTCGGGAACGGCGATTCCGGCGGTCAGGCAGGCCTGCAATAGCTGACGAGCGCGCGCATCGGTCACGGCGATGATGCCGATCGGCTTGGGCAGGCTTTGCAGCCAGGCGATCTGTTGTTCTACGGCGCTGTCCCAGAGCGGCGCGCTGGTGCCCAGACCACGATAGACCTCGGCGTGCAGGCCGTCGCGTTGCAGCAAGCGGCGAAAGGCCTGCTCGCGCTCCTGGGCCCAACGATTGGCTTGCGCTTCAGGCAGGCTGAAGCAGGCAAAGCGTGTCAGCCCGGCCTCGATCAGGTGCTCATAGGCCGCCTTGATCAAGGCGTGATTGTCAGTCGCCACATAAGGAATGCCCTTCGGGTAGGCGCGTTCGTCCTGATAGGACCCACCGACTGCCACCACCGGCAGTTTGATCCCGGCCAGTGCCTCGCCGATCAGCGGGTCATCAAAATCGGCAATGATCCCGTCGCCCTGCCAGCGCTCGATGCCTTTCAGGCGACAGAGGAAATCCTCCTCCAGAAACAGGTCCCAGGACACCCGGGTGCTGCTGAGGTAGTTGCCGATGCCGCTGATGATACCGCGGTCATAAATCTTGCTGCCGTTGAATAACAGCGCAATACGGTGAACGGGAGGTACGGTTTTCATTGTTTTTATGCCGATTCGATAAGCACGACGCCGTTGGCCACAGACTAGGCCGCTGACCGGCGAATCTCAACACTCAAAATCGCACTGTGCGTTGGCGATTTTCATAATCAGCGCACGCTGGGCCGTTGCTAGTATCCAGACACCGCCAAGAACAATAAGGAAAACGCTCATGCCGTACTTCCCCGACGTCGACAGGGTTCGCTATGAAGGCCCTGACAGCGACTCGCCCCTCGCCTTTCGCCACTATGACGCCGACAGGCTGGTCCTCGGCAAACCCATGCGCGAGCATTTGCGCATGGCGGCCTGTTATTGGCACACCTTCGTATGGCCGGGTGCCGACATGTTCGGTGTCGGCACCTTCAAGCGCCCATGGCAAGGTTCCGGTGACCCGATGGAACTGGCCATCGGCAAGGCCGAAGCGGCGTTCGAGTTTTTCTCCAAGCTCGGCATTGATTACTACAGCTTCCACGACACCGATGTGGCACCGGAAGGCACCTCACTGAAGGAGTATCGCCACAACTTCGCGCACATGGTCGATCACCTGGAGCGCCATCAGGAACAGAGCGGCATAAAACTGCTGTGGGGCACGGCCAACTGCTTCAGCAACCCGCGTTTCGCCGCAGGCGCTGCCAGCAACCCGGACCCTGAAGTGTTTGCCTACGCCGCGACCCAGGTGTTCAGCGCGATGAATGCCACCCAGCGTCTCAAAGGGTCCAACTACGTATTGTGGGGCGGTCGTGAAGGCTACGAAACCCTGCTCAATACCGACCTCAAGCGTGAACGCGAGCAACTCGGTCGTTTCATGCGCATGGTCGTTGAACACAAGCACAAGATCGGTTTCAAGGGTGACTTGCTGATCGAGCCCAAGCCACAGGAGCCGACCAAGCATCAGTACGATTACGACAGCGCCACAGTGTTCGGCTTTCTGCAGCAGTACGGCCTGGAAAACGAGATCAAGGTCAATATCGAGGCCAACCACGCCACGCTGGCCGGGCACAGCTTCCACCACGAAATCGCCACGGCGGTCTCGCTGGGGATCTTCGGCAGCATCGACGCCAACCGTGGCGACCCACAGAACGGCTGGGACACGGACCAGTTCCCCAACAGCGTCGAAGAAATGACCCTCTCCACCTACGAGATCCTCAAGGCTGGCGGCTTCACCAATGGCGGTTTCAATTTCGACTCCAAGGTGCGTCGCCAGAGCCTCGACGATATCGATCTGTTCCACGGCCACGTCGCCGCGATGGATGTCCTTGCCCTGGCGCTGGAGCGTGCCGCCGCCATGGTGCAGAACGATAAACTCCAGCACTTCAAGGATCAGCGCTACGCCGGCTGGCAGCAGCCTTTCGGACAATCGGTACTGGCGGGCGAGTTCAGCCTTGCATCGCTCGCCGAACACGCCTTCGCCAACGAGTTGAACCCGCAGGCCGTCAGTGGCCGCCAGGAACTGCTCGAAGGTGTGGTCAATCGCTTTATCTACACCTGACCGGCGTAGCTGGACATCGCCGTGACATTCAGGCGACAAATCTTCATACGCGACGTCCGGCAACGCTCTACAGTTCTATCGGTATCACCCTCAGTCAAGAAGTGTCTCAAACAACAATAAAAGGACGCACCCTATGAACACCCTCAAACGTACGCTGCTCGCCAGCGCGCTGGCCTTGCTGTCCCTGCCGGTCATGGCCGACTCTGCGCACCCGAAAATAGGTTTTTCCATTGATGACCTGCGCCTGGAACGCTGGTCACGCGACCGTGATTACTTCGTTGCTGCGGCGGAAAAGCTGGACGCCAAGGTCTTCGTGCAATCGGCGGATGCCAATGAACAGAAACAGATCTCGCAGATAGAAAACCTCATCTCTCGCGGCGTCGATGTGATCGTCATCGTGCCGTTCAACGCCACCGTGCTCACCAACGCCGTTGCCGAAGCCAAAAAGGCCGGGATCAAGGTGGTGTCGTATGACCGGCTGATCCTCAATGCCGATATCGATGCGTACATCTCCTTCGATAACGAAAAGGTCGGCGAGATGCAGGCCAACGGCGTGCTGAAAGCAGCGCCCAAGGGCAATTACTTCCTGCTCGGCGGCGCGCCCACCGATAACAACGCCAAGATTCTGCGCGAAGGCCAGATGAAAGCGCTGCAACCGGCTATCGACAGAGGTGACATCAAGATCGTCGGCCAGCAGTGGGTAAAGGAGTGGAACCCTACCGAAGCCCTGAGCATTGTTGAAAATGCCCTGACCCGCAATAACAACAAGATTGACGGCATCGTCGCCTCCAACGACGCGACTGCCGGCGGCGCGATTCAGGCCCTCGCCGCACAGAAACTGGCCGGCAAAGTCCCTATCTCGGGCCAGGATGCGGACCTCGCGGCGGTCAAACGGGTCATCGATGGCACGCAGACCATGACCGTCTACAAGCCGCTGAAACTGATTGCCACGGAAGCCGCCAAGCTCTCCGTGCAACTGGTGCGCAACGATGAGAAACCGAAGTTTGACTCGCAGTCGGACAATGGCATGAAGAAAGTCGACACCATGCTGCTGACCCCGACCTTGCTGACCAAGGACAACATCGACCTGCTGGAGAAAGACGGGTTCTACACCAAGGCGCAGATTGACGGGCAATGAGCCTCGATCGTTGATACGTCGCTGAAAGCCAGAGCACGACCCTGCAGTTAGGCAGGGTCGCCGCTCAGGCCAAGCCATCACACCTTCGTAGAGCCCTGCGCCATGTCTGACTACCTGTTGCAAATGAACGGCATCGTCAAATCCTTCGGCGGTGTAAAAGCGCTCAACGGCATTGATATAACAGTTAAGCCCGGCGAATGCGTCGGCCTGTGCGGCGAGAACGGCGCGGGCAAGTCGACATTGATGAAAGTCCTGTCGGCGGTCTATCCCCACGGCACCTGGGAGGGCGAGATCCTGTGGGACGGCCAACCGCTCAAGGCACAATCGATCAGCGAAACGGAAGCGGCCGGGATCGTCATCATCCATCAGGAGCTGACGCTGGTCCCGGACCTGTCGGTGGCCGAAAACATCTTCATGGGTCACGAGCTGACGCTTCCCGGCGGGCGCATGAATTATCCGGCCATGATCCACCGCGCCGAGTCGCTGATGCGTGAGCTCAAAGTGCCTGACATGAACGTGGCGCTGCCGGTTTCCCAGTATGGCGGCGGCTACCAGCAACTGGTGGAAATCGCCAAGGCGCTGAACAAGAAGGCGCGCCTGCTGATTCTCGACGAGCCTTCCTCGGCCCTGACCCGTTCCGAAATCGAGGTGCTGCTGGACATCATTCGTGACCTGAAGGCCAAAGGGGTCGCGTGCGTGTACATCTCGCACAAACTCGATGAAGTGGCCGCCGTATGCGACACCATTTCAGTCATCCGCGACGGCAAACATATCGCAACCACCGCAATGGCGGACATGGACATTCCGAAGATCATCACCCAGATGGTCGGACGCGAAATGAGCAACCTCTATCCCACCGAGCCGCATGATGTCGGCGAGGTGATTTTCGAAGCGCGGCATATCACCTGCCATGACGTCGATAACCCCAGGCGCAAGCGGGTCGACGACGTGTCGTTTAGCCTCAGGCGCGGGGAGATCCTCGGCATCGCTGGGCTGGTGGGCGCGGGCCGCACCGAACTGGTATCCGCCCTGTTTGGCGCCTATCCGGGTCGATACAGCGGTGAAGTGTGGCTCGATGGCCAGATGATCGACACGCGCACGCCGCTCAAATCGATCCGCGCCGGCCTGTGCATGGTCCCCGAAGACCGCAAGCGCCAGGGCATCATTCCGGACCTGGGTGTCGGTCAGAACATCACCCTCGCGGTCCTCGACAGCTACTCGAACATGACCCGCATCGACGCTGAAGCCGAGCTGGGCAGTATCGACCGGGAAATCTCGCGCATGCACCTCAAGACGGCCAGCCCGTTTTTACCGATCACCAGCCTGTCAGGCGGCAATCAGCAGAAAGCCGTGCTGGCGAAGATGCTGCTGACCCGCCCGCGCGTTCTGATTCTCGACGAGCCCACCCGCGGCGTCGATGTCGGTGCCAAGTACGAGATTTACAAGCTGATGGGTGCGCTGGCAGCCGAGGGTGTATCGATCATCATGGTGTCTTCGGAACTGGCCGAAGTGCTGGGCGTGTCCGACCGTGTACTGGTGATTGGCGAAGGCCAGTTACGCGGCGACTTCATCAACCATGAACTGACTCAGGAGCAGGTGCTCGCCGCTGCACTCAGCCACTCCGATGCCCCTCACAATAATGCCCGGAAGACTGCGTAGATGAACCAGGTCAAACAGTTCTTTACCCGCTACAAAATGCTCGCGCTGGTGATTGCCATTGCCGTTATCTGGCTGTTCTTCAGTTGGCAGACCGAGGGCGGCTTCCTCACCCCGCGCAACTTGTCCAACCTGCTGCGACAGATGTCCATTACCGGGATTCTGGCCTGCGGCATGGTGCTGGTGATCATCAGCGGCGAGATTGACCTCTCGGTGGGCTCATTGCTTGGCCTGCTCGGTGGCCTGGCGGCGATTCTGGATGTGGTTTACCACGTTCCGCTGCTGGCGAACCTGAGTGTGGTGGCCTTGTGCGGCCTGATGATCGGCCTCGCCAATGGCTACATGACTGCCTACCTGCGGATTCCCTCTTTCATCGTCGGGCTGGGTGGCATGCTGGCGTTTCGTGGCGTCCTGCTGGGGATCACCGGCGGCACGACCATCGCCCCGGTGTCGCCGTCGCTGGTCTATATCGGCCAGGGCTATCTGCCGCATGCGGTCGGCACAGGGCTCGGTATTCTGTTGCTGGCATTGACGCTGTTCCTGACCTGGAAACAGCGGCGCAACAGAGCGCTGCACGGGCTGGCGGCACATTCGCTGATTCGTGATGTGTTGCGTGTGTTGCTGATCGGCGCCGTGCTGGGCGGCTTTGTCTATGTGCTCAACAGCTACGACGGAATCCCCGTTCCGGTGTTGCTGTTGCTGGTCCTGCTCGGCGTGTTCAGCTACGTCACCAGCCAGACGGTCTTCGGACGCCGGGTCTACGCCGTTGGCAGCAACATGGAAGCCACGCGCCTGTCCGGCATCAACGTACAGGCCGTGAAGCTGTGGATCTTCGGCATCATGGGCGTGATGTGCGCGTTTGCAGGGCTGGTCAACACCGCACGCCTGGCCGCCGGCTCACCCTCGGCCGGCAACATGGGCGAACTCGACGCCATCGCCGCATGCTTCATCGGCGGCACGTCCATGCGTGGCGGTTCAGGCACTGTTTACGGTGCGCTGCTCGGCGCATTGGTGATCACCAGTCTCGACAACGGCATGTCCATGCTCGACGTCGACATTTACTGGCAGATGATCGTCAAGGGCGGCATTCTGGTGCTGGCGGTGTGGGTAGACGTGAGTACCCGCGCCGGGCGGCGCTGATGGGAAGCCCGCTGTGAGGCCGGGCTGCCTGAGAAGTATCATTAGCCTTGGCTTCACTGCTGTTGAATCTCTTTGAAGCACTCCTCTTCAATCCCGCCCCAGCCACAGCGTGGCGTCCTTCCACGCGCCTACCGTCACCAGTTCCTCCAGAGTCTCCAACAGGATTTTCTCCCAACTCAACGCCAGGCGGCTGCTTCTACGATCCTTGAGCGTGGTCAACGAAACCGTGGAGCGAATGCCCGGTCGTTCGATGGCATGGCCAATGGCCCTCGCAAAGGTGTACGAGGTCCCTTGGCCATCTGGCTGCACCGGCCCGAGCTGGCCGAGTGTGCCCAAGCGCTGGGCCGCTAATGCCGCTATGACACGTGTCTGGATCCGCGACTGTCGGAGCCTTGGAGACCAGGACGACAGTCACCGCCCATTGTCAGCACGGCCTTTTGAGCATAAGGTGTAAAAAACCTATACAAGACTACTAGCGATGTACAAGAAAGTTGACTGGCCGCTGACGCTTTACTTTGATGGTGACTGCCCGCTCTGTGCCCGAGAAGTCAGAACATTGCGCGCCCATGCAAAGCCTGAGCGGCTCTTGTTCGTGGATATCCGTGATGACGCCTTTGACGCCACTTCTCTGGGATTCACACTTGAAGACATGGAGTCGTTACTGCACGCCAGATTCAGCGATGGCACGTGGGTCAAGGGTCTGGACGCGACACTCTGGAGTTGGCGAGCGGCCGGCCTGGGTGCGTGGGTCGCGCCGCTGTCATGGCGATTCATGAGGCCGCTGTTCAACCTGGGCTATCGGCTTTTCTGCCGCTCGCGCCCTTACCTTGCCTGGCTGCCCCACCCTGACGGCAGCCGCCGTTGCAGTAGCAACAGCTGTGCGATCACGGACGCAAAACCTGCTTCGGACAAGCGGACTTCCAGTACGGAAAGGTAAACAAGGACTGCCTACCGCAAAAACGAAAAAAGACGCCTAAGCGTCTTTTTTTGCTGACTCAGTGAACTTCGAGGATTCAGTGAATCAATATTTGGAGCGGGAAACGAGACTCGAACTCGCGACCCCGACCTTGGCAAGGTCGTGCTCTACCAACTGAGCTATTCCCGCATTGTCTTGATGACGGGCGCTATTCTAGCGATTCAGATAGCGGCGTCAAGCCTTTGATTCAAAAACTTATTTTTTTTCTGCAGTCGTCCTGAGGTGTGGCCACGCGGCTCTCAGGTATTGCACCATGGACCAGAGTGTCAGCCCCGCAGCAATGAGCAGCAGCGCATAGCCGAGAATCACCCACAGGGTGATGGCCGGCGGGTTGCCGAGCAGAATGACCAGCGCGAGCATCTGCGCCGCTGTCTTCCACTTGCCCATGTTGGAAACGGCAACCTGCGCACGCGCGCCAATTTCCGCCATCCATTCGCGGAGCGCAGAGATTACGATTTCACGGCCGATGATCACCGCTGCGGGCAGCGTCAGCCACAGATTGGCATGCGCCTGAACCAGCAGCACCAATGCCACGGCCACCATCAGTTTGTCTGCTACTGGATCGAGAAAGGCGCCAAAGGGCGTGCTCTGTTCAAGACGGCGGGCCAGATACCCGTCGAGCCAGTCGGTCGCCGCAGCGAACGCAAAGACTGCACTGGCCGCCATGTAGCTCCAGTGGTAAGGCATGTAGAACAACAAAATGAAGATCGGAATCAGTAAAACGCGTAGTACGGTGATCAGATTAGGGATATTCATCGGCACAACTGGCTACGAGGTGAACGAGCATTCTACTCGCTGTGCAGGTTTGCATAAATCGACTCTGCCAGCTTTTTGCTGATTCCGGGTGCTTTTGCTATTTCATCGATGCTGGCACGGGACAATTCCTGCAATCCACCGAAATGTTTGAGCAGATCACGACGCCGGGTCGGCCCGACACCCGCGACGCCCTCGAGGGTCGATGTACGCCGGGTCTTGCCCCGGCGCGCACGGTGGCCGGTGATCGCGAAACGGTGCGCCTCGTCGCGAATCTGCTGAATAAGGTGCAGGGCCGGAGAGTCGCCGGGCAACGTGAATTCATGCGCTGAGTCGTTCAGGTACAGCGTCTCGAAACCTGCCTTGCGCGTGGTGCCCTTGGCCACACCGAGCAGGATGAGGTCAGGAACCTGTAATTCATTGAGCACGTCACGCGCCATGGACATCTGACCCTTGCCGCCGTCCACCAGCAGCACGTCCGGCAACTTGCCCTCCCCGGCCTTGATGCGGCTATAACGTCGGGTCAACGCCTGGTGCATGGCAGCATAGTCGTCGCCTGCCGTCACGCCTTCGATATTGAAACGCCGGTAATCGGACTTGATCGGGCCTTCGGGGCCAAACACCACGCAGGATGCTACGGTCGCCTCACCACTGGAGTGGCTGATGTCGTAGCATTCCAGACGCATCGGTGGGTCTTCGAGACCCAGCACCTTGGCCAGCGCTTCGAACCGCGACGCAACATGCTGACGGTTGGCCAGCCGCGCGGTCAGTGCCTGCTCGGCATTGGTGACCGCCATTTGCTGCCAGCGCGCCCGGGTGCCGCGCACGCGATGACTGATAACCATCTCGACGCCGCGCAGCTCTTCGACGGCGTCGACGAACGCAGGGAAATCGTCGTTGATGACATTGACGATGACTTCGCCGGGCAGTTCACGGTCGATGCCGCCGAGGAAATACTGAGCCAGGAATGCCGACATCACTTCGCCGACCTCCTCTTCTATGCCGACCTGCGGGAAGAAGTTCTTGCTGCCCAGCACCCGCCCGCCCCGCACGCTGATCAGGTGCACGCAGGCGCCGCCAGGGTTGACGAACGCGGCGACCACATCGACATCGCCGGTACCGCCGTCCATGCTTTGCTGATCCTGGACGCGGCGCAGCAAGGCGACCTGATCGCGCAACTCGGCTGCGCGTTCGAAATCGAGCGCCATCGCGGCTTTTTCCATGGAGGCGTTCAGTTCGTCACTCAGGGCATTGCTGCGCCCTTCGAGAAACATCACCGAGTGACGTACGTCCTCGGCATACACCTCAGGATCGACCAGCCCGACACACGGCCCTTTGCAACGTTTGATCTGATATTGCAGGCAAGGACGCGTGCGGTTCTTGAAGTAGCTGTCCTCGCACTGCCGCACCTGAAAGGTCTTCTGCAGCAGGCTAAGGCTCTCGCGAATCGCGCCGGCACTCGGGTAAGGCCCGAAATAACGGCCCTTGGCTTTCTTGGTACCACGATGAATGCTCAGTCGCGGAAAGGCATTATCGGACAGAAACACATAGGGATAGGACTTATCGTCACGCAAGAGAATGTTGTACGGGGGCCGCCACTCCTTGATGAGGGTCTGCTCCAGCAACAGCGCTTCAGTTTCGTTGCCCGTGATGGTGGTCTCGATCTGGGCGATGCGCGACACCAGCGCTCCGGTCTTGGGCGCGTGTCCGGTCTTGCGAAAATAGCTGGCAAGACGCTTCTTGAGGTTCTTGGCCTTGCCGACGTAAAGCAGTGTGGCTTCGGCGTCGAACATACGGTAGACGCCGGGACGACCGCTACAGGTCGCGAGAAATGCACTTGGATCGAAAGTCTGGGTCATGTTCAGGCGCTGGCATCAACCATGCCGTGACGTACAGCGAGCAAAGCCAGTTCAACATCACTGCTGATCGAGAGCTTTTCAAAGATACGGTATCGGTAGGTATTAACGGTTTTCGGTGAAAGGCACAGCTTGTCCGAGATGGTCTGGACTTTCTGGCAGCCGACGATCATCAGGGCAATCTGGATCTCGCGCTCGGACAGCAGATCGAACGGCGAATTGTTGACCTGCGGTTGAAACGACTTCAATGCCAGTTGCTGGGCAATCTGCGGGCTGATGTAACGCTGACCGGCAAACACCAGGCGAATGGCCTGGACCATTTCGGCAAGCCCGGCGCCCTTGGTCATGTAACCGGCAGCGCCAGCCTGCAGCAAACGGGTCGGGAAAGGATCTTCTTCACAGACGGTAACAGCGACGACCTTGATATCAGGGTGGCTGCGCAGCATCTTGCGCGTCGCTTCCAGCCCACCGATGCCCGGCATCTTGACGTCCATCAATACGACGTCAGGCTTGAGCTCGCGCGCTTTCTTCAGGGATTCCTCGCCGGAATCGGCCTGCCCGACAACTTGCAGACCATCAATGTCGGCGAGCATGCGTGTGATGCCTGTCCGGACAAGATCATGGTCATCGACAACTAGCACCTTAATCAAGCAGACACCTCGCGCAACGGTCATAACGAATGCCAATCACCATAACAAAAACAACGAGTCAGACCTAGCACTGCGAACACCGTCTCACATCAATATGATGGCAAGCACCTCAGGCAGTGCTGCAAAAATCTCGATACGACAGCAGAGCGGCGCCCGCCCCGGGCTTTTATCACTTGACCGACGGAAGCTTCGCAGCCCCCGATAATGGCCCCGAGAGCTCGGCGATAGTGGTTGTCAGGCGCCGGATAGCATCCTGATCTTCCTTGCCCAGCACTCGGTAATTGCCCAGGATTTTTTCCTCGATAAGGCTGAGATTGTCGATCGGCACCGGCGTTCGCGTCCCCGTCAACACGTAAAGCACGTCAACACCTTTGGCTGCAACCGCCGCCAGGTAATCGGCCTTCGGTGCACGATCACCATTTTCATACTTTCCCTGGGCATTAGCCTCGACGCCTCCTATTTCACCGAAGGTACGCTGAGACATGCTCAGACGTTCTCTTTCCTTTCTCAGTCGGTAACCGATTCCACTCATTTGAACCTATTATCCTGTTGAAGCCATCCGAACGAGTGTTAGAATCTCGCGGAATTGAATAGATTTGAACGGTTTTGAACTATGCCCGGAATTCGCACCGCCGCACAAGCCAAGGCCTGGCTGGATCAACAGGGCAAATCTGTTCAGGAGTTCGCTCGTGAAAACAGCATTGATCCGGCGACCACTTACCAGGTACTGGCAGGACGCAAGAAAGGAAGGCGCGGTGAAGCGCATAAGGTAGCTGTACTGCTGGGCATGAAGATCGGGACGATCCCGAACACGGAAGCCCGGCATGAAGAAGCACGTGAAGAATAGCCGTTATTGGCTGGTGACAACGCATCCCGGACAAAACGCCAAAGCCGTTGCCTGCATTCAGGTATACAGGGTTGCGGGCAAAATAGCCCGCGCCGAATACGGCATGCCATCAACCGTTGAGCGGTTCGCTGTCGCTACCGGGGTTCCACCTGCCTGCATTCGCGAAAAACGATAATCCCGTTGATTGAATTTTCCAATTGAAGACGCCTGGTTTCCTGAAGTAAGCTTGCGCTCAATTCACGGAGACCCACCATGCTGCAATCCACTTCACCGCTACTCGACGCTGTTACCGGCATTACTTGCCGTGCACGCACTGTGGCTGTCCAGACTGCCTCGGTGAGCGCATCCGTTGACTCTTATTATGGGTATTGGTTTAGCCACTGGCGCGCCTGATACCCATCCGGCGCCCACGTTAAGGGGACGCCAACCAGAGAATTCTCTAACCCCCGGTCGGCTTCCCGACCGGGGGTTTTGTTTTTTCAGGGCCACGTATTTCAACGGTCTGTTCAAGAACAGCCGTAAACCATCAATCTGCATTGCATCGAGGACACGACATGAACTACGCCACTTATTACCGCAACGACATCGATTTTGCCTGGCGATTTAGCCACCTCCGTTCGGGACAGCCTGCCGCCTCCGTTCGGTCTCTGCCAGGTGGCAATCACATACCCCCGGTTCTAGAAGCCCTTTGTCGAACACCCCAGTAGGTCTGCGCGGGAGCGTCCCGCCAGCCCAGGAAGCCAGAACATGAATTCGTCCGTTGCCGTAACCCCGTCCGACCTGTCCAGCCACGCCGTAAAACTGGCAGACAACAGCCCCGCCTCGAAACGCCTGCCAGGGACCCTGGAATTGAAGATGCGCCTGCCCCTCGACGCAGCGCTCACCGAACAGGTTGCAGCCCACCGCCGCGCCGTACGCGCCATCCTTGAAGGTCAAGACTCGCGGCTGCTGGTCATCGTCGGCCCCTGCTCGATCCACGACCCTCGATCCGCCCTTGAATACGCTGAGCGACTGGCCGACCTTGCCGCGCAAGTCAGTGACCAGATGCTGCTGGTAATGCGCGCCTACGTCGAAAAACCGCGCACGACGGTGGGCTGGAAAGGCCTGGCTTACGATCCGCGCCTCGATGGCAGTGACGACATGGCCGAGGGCCTGACGCTGTCGCGGCATTTGATGCGGGATATGCTGGGCCTGGGCCTGCCGATCGCCACCGAGATACTGCAGCCCATGGCGGCAGGCTACTTCGACGATCTGCTCAGTTGGGTCGCGATTGGCGCTCGCACCACCGAATCGCAGATCCATCGCGAAATGGCCAGCGGCCTGCCCATGGCGGTCGGTTTCAAGAACGGTACTGACGGCGGCGTAACGGTGGCCAGCGACGCGATGCGTTCGGCGGCGCATCCGCATCGTCACTTTGGCATGGACCGTCATGGCCACCCGGCCATTATCGAGACGCAAGGCAATCCGGACACGCACATTGTGCTGCGCGGCGGTCACGGCGGCCCCAATTACGATCGCCAGAGTGTGGCCAAGGTGCAGGCGAGCCTGAGCAGGAATAATGTCGCGTCGCGGATCATGGTCGATTGCAGCCATGCCAACAGTGGCAAGGACCCGCTGCGTCAGCCAGCCGTATTCGAAGACGTGCTTGAACAGCGCCTGTCGGGCAATACCTCGCTGATCGGCATGATGATCGAGAGCCACCTGTTCGACGGCTGCCAGGCATTGGGCGGGACGCTGCAGTACGGCGTTTCGGTCACCGATGGCTGCCTTGGCTGGGAAGGCACCGAACAGCTGTTGCGTCGCGCGGTTGACCGTCTGCGTTACAGATAAACAGAGCGAAGGAACTTTGTCGGGAAATACCGCACTGAATCCGGTAGGCTGTTTCTTTTTTTTCACAGGAGATTATTCCCCATGGCTAAAGCCACTGCCCGCCACATCCTTGTTTCGAGCGAAGAAAAATGCAACGAACTCAAGGCTCAGATCGAAGGCGGCGCTGATTTCGCTGAAATCGCCAAGGCCAACTCCAGCTGCCCATCGAGCCGCCAGGGCGGTGACCTGGGTTCGTTCGGTCCAGGCCAGATGGTCAAGGAATTCGACACTGTCGTATTCAGTGCTCCGGTGAACACCGTTCAGGGTCCGGTAAAGACTCAGTTCGGCTACCACCTGCTGGAAGTGACCAGCCGTCAGGACTGATCCTGTCGCGCCGCATGCCAGACGGCTCATCTTCGGATGGGCCGTTTTTGTATGTGGTCGTTTTCAACAGCGCAGTGGCTTGGCGAAGCGGCCATTTGTCTGTAGAAGATAGCGCAATGCAGGGCCATGAGCTCTGTCATGATTGTTGTCACCGCTGTACAGCCAGTCGCCTTTAACCCTGACATTCGCTTGCGAACGTCAGTCAGGATTCGAGTCATGCGTTTTGTTTTTTCATCGTTGCTCGCCTTGACGCTGACCTTCATTGGCGCAACCCAATCGCTGTCCGCAGCCCCGCAACACGCCCTGACCGTTTACGGCGAAGCGCCACGCTATCCAGCCGACTTCAAGCACTTCGATTACGTGAACCCGGACGCGCCCAAAGGCGGCAGCATGCGACGCTCGGCCATCGAAATCGGCCAGTTCGACCACCTGATGCCCTTCACCGACAAGGGGATGGGCGTTTCGCAGATCAATGGCATGCTTTACTCCCCACTGGCTACGCGCTCGATGGACGAGCCCTACACCGTTTACGGGCTTGTCGCCGAGAAAATGGAGCGTGGCGCGGATGGCCTCTCCCTGCGCTTTTACCTGAACCCGAAGGCACGTTTCGCGGACGGCACGCCGATTACCGCCAGTGACGTGAAGTACACCTACGAGTTGCTGATGACGCAGGGTAACCTGCAATACCGGACCCAGTTTGAAGCGGTCCAGGGCCTGGAGGTCGAATCGCCTTCGCAAATCCGCTTCGACTTCAAAAACAGCGATAACCGCACCCTGCCCCTTGATCTGGCTTCGCTGCCGGTATTCCCCGAGCACTGGTGGAAATCCCGTGACTTCGCCAGCGGTGCCGGCTTTGAAATTCCGCCTGGCAGCGGGCCCTATCGGATCAGCCATGTGGACCCGGGCCGCACTGTCACCTTCGAGCGCGATCCGGACTGGTGGGGCAAGGACCTGCCGGTCAGCAAAGGCCTGTATAACTTCGACAGGTTCAGCATCGAGTACTTCGGCGACATCGATGTCGCACGTACGGTACTCAAAGGTGGCGCCTATGATTACAACCGCGAGTTTTCGGCGACGGGCTATTCAATTCGCTATGACGGCCCCGCCCTCAGCGACGGGCGCCTGCAGAAAGCCCAACTGGCCAGGGGCGCGGTGCAAAGCTCGCAGGGTTTCGTCTTCAACCTGAGCCGCCCCATGTTCCAGGACCGTCGCGTGCGCCAGGCGCTGTCGCTACTCTGGGACTTCGAATGGACCAACCGGCAGATGATGCGCAACATGTACATTCGCCAGAACAGCTTCTTCTCCAACTCGGAGTTGGCCGCCAGCGAACTGCCCACGCCTGCCGAACTGAAAATCCTCGAGCCACTGCGCGGCGAAGTCCCCGAGCAGGTGTTCGACAGCGTGTTCGAGACGCCCAAAACCGATGGCACAGGCTTCATTCGCGACAAGCAACTGCAAGCGCTGGCCCTCATGAAAGAAGCTGGATGGACGCCCAAGGGCGATGAGCTGGTGAATGCCCGGGGCGAACCGTTCAGCTTTACCTTTCTCAATGCACAAACAGGTTTCGAGCGAATGCTGCTGCCCTACAAACGCACCCTGGCGCAGATCGGTATCCACTTCGACATTCGCCGCATCGATGCCGCGCAATACCTCAACCGCGTCATGGCCCGCGATTACGACATGATTGTCACCGGCTACCCGGTCTCGACATCGCCCGGTGCCGAGCTGTACAGCAGTTTTGGCTCCAAGGTGGCGATGGACCCGGGTTCGAGCAATTATATGGTGCTGCAAGACCCTGCTGTCGACACGCTGATTGCCGGCCTGCTCAAGGCCGACAACAAGCAGACCATGACCGACTACGCCCATTGCCTGGACCGCGTACTGCAGTGGAACTACTACTGGATTCCCAACTACTATCCGCCCGGCTCTTCAACCGTCTGGTGGAACCGTTTCGGCATCCCCAAAATTCAGGCCAGCAACAATGAGGCCATCGAAACATGGTGGGAAATCAGCCCGACACCGCTGACCAATGAGCAATTCGCTGAAAAACGCGGCGCCTCGGCCATCGTTTCGGAGATGCAGTGAATGCTCGGTTATATCCTGCGGCGCCTGCTGCTGATCATCCCTACCCTGCTGTGCATTTTGCTGGTCAACTTTTTTATCGTGCAGGCCGCACCGGGCGGGCCTGTGGAGCAAGCCATTGCTCGCCTGCAAGGGATCGGCGGTGCAACCGTGGGCGCGGGTGCCAGCGAGTCTGCCGGGGCGGGTCATTCCAAAGCGTCCCGCGGGCTGGACCCGGCGCTGATCAAGCAGATCGAACGTCAATACGGTTTCGACAAACCGCTGCACGAACGTCTCTGGCTGATGCTGAAGAACTATGCACGACTGGATTTCGGCAGCAGCTTCTTTCGCGGCGCAACGGTGACCGACCTCATTCTGCAGAAAATGCCGGTGTCGATATCACTGGGGCTCTGGGCGACATTGCTGACGTACCTGGTATCAATCCCGCTGGGGATTCACAAAGCGGTGAAACACGGCAGCCAGTTCGATATCTGGAGCAGCACCGCCATCATCATCGGTTACGCCATGCCAGCCTTCCTGTTCGCCATGCTGCTGGTGGTGGTGTTCTGTGGCGGCACGTCGCTGAACTGGTTTCCGGTGCGCGGACTGGTTTCGGACAACTTCGAGCAACTGACCACGATCGGCAAGATCGCTGACTATTTCTGGCACCTGGCGCTGCCGGTCTCGGCGCTGGTCATTGGCGGCTTTGCCACGCTGACCCTGCTGACCAAACATTCCTTTCTCAACGAAATCACCCGTCAGTACGTGACCACGGCCCGCGCCAAGGGCATGAGCGAGCGACGGGTGCTGTATGGTCATGTGTTTCGCAATGCCATGTTGCTGGTGGTGTCGGGCATTCCGCAGGCGTTCATCAGCGTGTTCTTTGCCGGTTCGCTGCTGATCGAGGTGATCTTCTCGCTGGATGGCCTGGGCCGCATGAGCTATGAAGCCGCTGTGTCGCGGGACTACCCGGTGGTGTTCGGTTCGCTGTTCATCTTCACCGTGTTCGGCCTGCTGATAAAGCTGATCGGCGATATCTGCTACACGCTGGTCGACCCCAGAATCGACTTTAGCGCGAGGAATGCATGATGCGCAGCCTTTCGCCGCTGGCCCGTCGTCGCCTGGAACGTTTTCGCAGCAATCGCCGCGGCTGGTGGTCGCTGTGGCTGTTCTGCGGTCTGTTTGCCCTGACACTGGGTGGCGAACTGATCGCCAATGACAAGCCTCTGCTGGTCAGCTATCAGCACTCGCTCTATTTCCCGGTATTCAAGCGTTATACCGAGCAGCAATTCGGCGGCGAGCTGCCCTTCCAGCCCGATTACCGCAGCGACTACGTACGCACACTGATCAGCAAAGGGGACGGCTGGATGCTGTTCCCGCCCATCCCGTTCAGTGACGACACGCCCAACTATGACCTGAAAACCCCGGCACCCAGCCCGCCGTCTGCAGAAAACTGGCTCGGCACCGATGACCAGGCGCGCGACGTCATGGCGCGGGTGATTTTCGGCGCCCGGGTGTCGATCCTGTTTGCGCTAGTGCTGACCTTCATCAGCGCGCTGATCGGGATCAGCGCCGGGGCGTTGCAGGGCTACTACGGCGGCTGGGTCGACTTGTTCGGCCAGCGTCTGCTGGAGGTCTGGTCAGGCCTGCCGGTGCTGTACCTGCTGATCATCCTGTCAGGTTTCGTCGAGCCCGATTTCTGGTGGCTGCTGGGCATCATGGCGCTGTTTTCCTGGCTGACCCTGGTCGATGTGGTGCGCGCCGAGTTTCTGCGCGGGCGCAACCTCGAGTACGTCAAGGCCGCTCGGGCGCTCGGTCTGGGGGATCGAAAAGTGATCATGCGCCACATCCTGCCCAACGCGATGAATGCGACGTTGAGCTACCTGCCGTTCATTCTTACCGGTGCCATCTCGACCCTCACTGCGCTGGATTTTCTGGGCTTCGGCATGCCTGCCGGCAGCGCGTCACTGGGTGAACTGATCGCCCAGGGCAAGCAGAACCTGCAAGCGCCCTGGCTGGGGCTGACAGCGTTCTTCTCCCTCGCGTTGATCCTGACGCTGCTGGTATTCATAGGCGAGGCGCTGCGTGATGCCTTCGACCCGAGGTCCTGACATGTCGGAAAACCTGATCGAAATCCGCGACCTGAGCGTCGCCTTCAACGGGCAGAAAGTGGTCAGTAACCTGAGCCTGGATGTGCGCCGCGGCGAGTGTCTGGCACTGGTGGGGGAATCCGGCTCCGGCAAGTCCGTCACCGCTCACTCGATCCTGCAATTACTGCCCCGCAGCGGCACCCTGACCACGGGCAACATCACCTACCGAGGTCAACAGCTGGTGGGTGCCGACGACCGCACTCTGCGCGAGCTGCGCGGCAACCGGATTGCGATGATTTTCCAGGAACCGATGACCTCGCTGAATCCGCTGCACAGCGTGGCCCGACAGATCGGCGAAACGTTACTGCTGCATCGCGGCATCAGCGGTCGTGAAGCGCAGAAACGCATTGTCGAGCTGCTGGAGCTGGTAGGCATTCAACAGCCGGAAAAACGCCTGAAAGCCTACCCGCACGAACTCTCTGGAGGCCAGCGCCAGCGGGTGATGATAGCCATGGCGCTGGCCTGCGAGCCGGAGCTGCTGATTGCCGACGAACCGACCACTGCGCTGGACGTCACGGTGCAACGCAAGATCCTCGTGCTACTCAAGGAGCTGCAACAGCGCCTGAACATGTCGCTGTTGTTGATCAGCCATGACTTGAATCTTGTGCACAGCGTCGCGCAGCGCGTCTGCGTGATGCGCGCCGGTGAAATCGTCGAGCAGTCCGATTGCAAATCGCTGTTCAAATCACCTCAGCACCCTTACAGCCGCCTGCTGCTGGACGCCGAACCTGCCGGCGAGCCGCTGCGACGCGACACCCGGGAAACGGTGCTGCAAGTCGACAACCTGAAGGTCTGGTTTTCCCTGACCGGTGGCATCCTGCGGCGGCACAAGGAATACCTCAAGGCGGTGGATGACATCAGCCTGAGCATCGAGCGCGGCAAAACCCTCGGTATCGTTGGTGAGTCAGGCTCTGGCAAGTCGACTCTTGGTCAGGCGATCCTGCGTCTGCTGGAGTCGCGCGGCAGTATCCGCTTTCGCGGGCAGGCGCTGGACGGCCTGAGTCAGAAACAGATGCGACCGTGGCGTAAAGAGATGCAAGTGGTCTTTCAGGACCCTTACGGCAGCCTCAGCCCACGCATGTCAGTGGCGCAGATCATCAGTGAAGGACTGGAGGTACACAGCCAGTACGACCCGGCGAAATGCGATGCAGAGGTCATTCGGGCACTGGAAGAAGTCGGCATCGACCCGCAGAGCCGGCATCGCTACCCCCATGAGTTTTCCGGTGGCCAGCGTCAGCGTATCGCCATTGCCCGGGCGCTGGTGCTGAAACCCGCATTGATTCTGCTCGATGAGCCGACCTCGGCGCTGGACCGGACCGTGCAGAAACAGGTCGTCGCGCTGTTGCGCGAACTTCAGGAAAAGCACGGCCTGACGTACCTGTTCATCAGCCATGACCTGGCGGTAGTCAAAGCCCTTGCCCACGACGTGATCGTGGTCAAGGATGGCAAAGTCGTCGAGCGCGGTGCCAGCCATGACGTTTTCGATGCGCCGCAGCATCCGTACACACAGGAATTGCTGGCGGCCGCGCATCCTGAATGATCTGACCCACAACGAAGCTTCTGCCCGGAAGGTTTAGGAGCGTCTCCGATTTACGCTTGCGGACCCGGCTCGTCATCATCGACCAGCCCCCACTCGGCGGTGCTTGCCGTGCTGCTGCCGGTCGGAGCCGGCGGCGCTGTGGTCAGTGTTCCGACGCCGCCTTCACTGTGCAACTTGAGGCGCAGGCGCACGTTGTTTTGTGAGTCGGCGTTCTTGAGGGCCTCTTCTTCGCTGATCGCACCTTCGACGGCCAGATTGAATAGCGCCGAGTCGAACGTCTGCATACCGAGGCTGCCGGACTTCTCCATGATGCCCTTGAGCTCGGTCAGTTCATTGCGCTGGATCAGGTCGCGAATGGTCGGCGTGCCCATCATCACTTCCACCGCCGCACGACGCTTGCCATCCGGGGTTCTGACCAGTCGCTGCGAGACGAACGCCTTGAGGTTGTTGCCCAGGTCATGCAGCAACTGCGCGCGACGCTCTTCCGGGAAGAAATTGATGATCCGGTCCAGCGCCTGATTGGCGTTGTTGGCGTGCAGTGTCGAGATCGCCAGGTGGCCGGTGTCGGCAAACGCCAGCGCGTGCTCCATGGTCTCGCGATCGCGAATCTCGCCGATCAGAATCACATCCGGCGCCTGGCGCAGGGTGTTCTTCAGTGCCGCATGGAAGCTGCGGGTATCGACCCCGACTTCGCGCTGGTTAACGATCGACTTCTTGTGGCGATGGATAAACTCGACCGGGTCTTCGATGGTGATGATATGGCCGCTGGCGTTGCGGTTGCGGTAGTCGATCAGCGCCGCCAACGAGGTCGATTTGCCCGAACCGGTGGCCCCGACAAACAGCACCAGACCGCGCTTTTCCATAATCACGTCAAGCAGTACGGGCGGCAGAAACAGGTCTTCGAAACGCGGGATGTCCAGCTTGATATTCCGCGCGACGATGGACACCTCGTTACGCTGCATGAAGATATTGATCCGGAACCGGCCGATGCCGGCCATCGAAACAGCGAGGTTCATCTCCAGTTCGCGCTGAAACTCGAGCTTCTGCTCCTCGTCCATCAGCCCCTGGGCAATCACCGCCACCTCTCCCGGCTTGAAGGTTTCGCTGCCCAGTGGCTTGAGCACACCGTTGAACTTGGCGCACGGTGGCGCTCCGGTGGAAAGGTAAAGGTCCGATCCGTCCTGACTGGCCAGAATCTTCAACAGCGCCGGGAAATCCATAATCAATACCGTACAAAATGAAGTAAAAAGACCACGGCCGTCAGGACGGCACGCGTGACGCGCGGGCGTCGCTCAGCAAGAGCAGGCATAATGGCAGCCTTTTGCAGCAGGTGATATTGCGACATGAAAGCCCAAGCCCGCCATATTCTGGTGAAGACCGCCGAAGAGGCCGAACAGCTCAAGCTGCGCATTGCCAAGGGTGAGGCGTTTGACGTGCTGGCTAAAAAGCATTCTAGCTGCCCGTCCGGCAAACGTGGCGGCGATCTGGGTGAAGTCAGGCCTGGGCAAATGGTCGGTGCGATCGATCAGGTGATCTTCAAAAAGCCGCTACGCGTCGTGCATGGGCCGATCAAGAGCAAATTCGGCTATCACCTGGTGCAGGTGTTCTATCGCGACTGAAGCACACGCCAAAAGCTGAAAAACCCCGAACCGAGTGAGGTTCGAGGTTTTTCAGGCATTGACCAGTGTGGCAATCAGTTCGGCGAAATGGCGCCATCTACCAGCACTTGAGCTTCTGCCACCAGACGCTTGAGGTGATCTTCGCTGACAAAACTCTCGGCATAGATCTTGTAGATGTCCTCAGTCCCTGAAGGGCGCGCGGCAAACCAGCCATTTTCGGTCATGACCTTCACACCACCGAACGCCTGATCGTTGCCCGGCGCGTTGCTGAGCACCTGCTGAATAGGCTCGCCCGCCAGTTCAGTGGAAGTCACTTGCTCCGGCGACAGTTTGCTCAGCAGTGCCTTCTGTTGCGGGTTGGCCTTGGCATCGACGCGGGTCGAAAACGGCTCGCCCAGCTCTTCGGTCATGGTCTTGTAGATCTGGCTTGGATCGCGACCGGTACGCGCAGTCATTTCCGCAGCCAGCAAGGCCGGAATCAGACCGTCCTTGTCGGTGGTCCAGACCGTACCGTCGCGGCGCAGGAACGAGGCACCAGCGCTTTCTTCGCCGCCAAAGCCTAACGAGCCTTCAAACAGGCCTTGTGCGAAATACTTGAAGCCGACCGGCACTTCATACAGGCGACGGCCCAGGCGTTTGGCCACACGATCGATCATGCCGCTGCTGACCACGGTCTTGCCGACCGCTGCATCGGCACGCCACTCAGGACGGTTTTGAAACAGGTAGTCGATGGACACGGCGAGGTAACTGTTGGGTGTCATCAGTCCGCCAGACGGGGTCACGATGCCATGACGGTCGTGATCCGGATCGCAGGCAAATGCAACCTGATAGCGGTCCTTGAGACCGATCAGGCTTTGCATGGCATGGCTGGAGGACGGGTCCATGCGAATCTGACCATCCCAGTCGACGGTCATGAAGCGGAACGTAGGGTCGACAAATTTATTGACCACATCCAGATTCAGGCCGTAATGCTCGCCAATTGCCGACCAGTAGCTCACCCCGGCCCCGCCCAGCGGGTCGACACCAAGACGCAGACCCGAATTGCGGATGGCGTCCATGTCGATCACGTTCTTAAGGTCGGCCACGTAGGTGTTGACGTAATCATGGCGGTGCGTGGTATCGGCACGCAGCGCTTTTTCATGGCTGATGCGTGAAACGCCAGTGACTTTCTCGGCCAGCAGTTCGTTGGCCTTGTTCTCGATCCACTTGGTGACATCACTGTCGGCCGGGCCGCCATTGGGCGGGTTGTACTTGAAGCCACCGCTTTGCGGCGGGTTGTGCGAAGGCGTAATGACAATGCCGTCCGCCAGCCCTGAAGTACGGCCGCGGTTGTAGCAGATGATCGCGTGGGACACCGCAGGCGTCGGGGTGTATTCGTCACCTTGCGAAATCATCACCTGCACGCCATTGGCGGCCAGCACTTCAAGCGCGGTGGCCGCGGCCGGGGTCGACAGCGCGTGGGTATCGGCACCCAGAAACAACGGGCCGTCGATGCCGTTGGCCTTGCGGTACAGACAGATCGCCTGACTGATAGCCAGCACGTGCCATTCGTTGAAACCCAGGTCAAACGATGTGCCACGGTGCCCGGAAGTGCCGAACGCAACACGTTGAGTGGGCACCGATGCATCGGGCTGGCCGGTGTAGTAAGCCGTGACCAGTCTCGGAATATCGACCAGTAACTGCGAAGGTGCCAGCTTGCCGGCGAAAGGACTGAGACTCATACAACCTCCACGAAGAAATGAAATACGGAGAAAAAATAAAGACTTGCTGCGGCTGCCAAGGTGATCAATGCCGCAGTTTACTGGCAGTTCGACAGCGCTGCTTGAGTATCGATCCCCGGTATCTGCTTCTGTTTCAGCTCAATCGCCAAAACGGCAACCGACCTCAGGCCATTGACGTTTCGGGCCGCCACCACGCTGGAAACAACTGCTTCACCTTGTGCTCGGCAAAACGGTCATCGATGAGCATGACCACACCGCTGTCACTCTGGCTGCGGATAACCCGCCCCGCAGCCTGCACCACCTTCTGCACGCCGGGATAAAGGTAGGTGTAGTCATAACCGGCGCCGAACAGCGCCGCCATGCGCTGCTTGAACTGTTCGTTGACCGGATTGAGCTGAGGCAGGCCCAGGGTGGCGATGAACGCGCCGATCAGGCGTGCGCCCGGCAAGTCGATGCCTTCACCGAACGCGCCGCCCAGCACGGCAAAACCGATGCCCTGACTGCTCAGGGTGAACCGGTCGAGAAATGCGTGGCGCTCACTCTCGCCCATCCCCCGTGCCTGCTGCCAAAGGCTGATGTGCGGGTGAGTGCGCGCCATCAGCTCGGCGACCTGTTGCAGGTAATCGAAACTGCTGAAGAACGCCAGGTAATTGCCCGGCCGCGCGTCGAACTGCTCGGCCATCAGTTCGACAATCGGCGCCAGCGAAGCCTGACGATGGGTGAAACGGGTGGAAATGCGACTGACGATCCGCACGTCGAGCTGATCGTGATGAAACGGCGACTCCACGTCGATCCATGCCGTGTTGCCCGGTAAACCCAGCAGGTCCGCGTAATAGTGGCGCGGGTTGAGCGTTGCGGAAAACAGTACGGTGCTGCGCGCAGCGGTCAGGCGCGGGCGGATGAAACGCGCGGGGACGACGTTGCGCAGGCTGAGGCGCGACAGAATGCGCTTGCCGCCCGCCTCGCGCCGGGTGATGTCGAAAATGAAATGCTCATCGAACAGCTCGGCGATGCGCGCAAAGCCGATGGCTTCCAGGTAGAACCCCTGCAACGTGCCATCCACTGCCTGCGGGTGCTCGTTGAAATGATCACCGATGGTCGAGATGCACTGGTTCAGGCTGCCGATGAATTTTTCCGGTGCTGCCGAATAAGCCTGATAGGCGCCGGGCTGTGCCTTGTGCAGCGCATTCCATTGTCGATCCAGACGCTGCAAGGCTTTTTTCACCGGTTCCGGCGCTGTCTGAATCAAGGCTTTCAGCTGGCTCTGGTCAAGACTGGCGCTGTACATCTGGCGTGCCCGTTCGACCATGTTGTGGGCCTCATCGACCAGCACCGCAACGCGCCACTGATTGAGCTGACCGAGGCCGAACAGCAGTGCGCTCAGGTCAAAGTAATAGTTGTAGTCTGCGATGACCACGTCAGCCCAACGCGCCAGTTCCTGGCTCAGATAATACGGGCAGACCTGATGCTGCAAGGCGACATCGCGTACGCCCGCCTGATTCAACCACGGCGAGGTCAGCGCCGCCGAGCGAGCGGCTGGCAGACGATCATAAAAGCCTCTGGCCAGCGGACAGGAATCACCGTTGCAGGCTTTGTCCGGATGCTCACAGGCCTTGTCGCGCGCCACCAGCTCAAGGACCCGCAGCTTCAGCTCCGGCGCGCTGTGATTAATGACTTCCAGCGCATCCAGCGCCAGTCGACGCCCTGGCGTCTTGGCGGTGAGAAAGAAAATCTTGTCGAGCTTCTGGCCGGGCGCGGCCTTAAGCAACGGGAACAGCGTGCCCACCGTCTTGCCAATACCGGTCGGCGCCTGAGCCATCAGGCAACAGCCAGTACTGACGGCCTTGTACACCGACTCGGCCAGCACCCGCTGCCCGGTGCGGAAAGACGCGTGGGGGAATTTCAGGCTGCCCAGTGTCGTGTGCAGCGCCTGCGTATGCGCCAGCTCCTGCTGCGCCCAGCCGAGGAAAATCGAGCACTGTCGTTCGAAAAACGCTTGCAGCGTAGCCGCGCTGAACGGCTCGCGAATCAGGGTTTCCTGCTCGCTGACAATGTTGAAATACACCAGGGCCAGCGTCACGTTTTCAAGCTGCAGGCGCTGGCAAAGCAGCCAGCCGTAGACCTTCACCTGCGCCCAGTGCAACTGACGGTGGTTGGCCGGCATCGCGTCGAGTTCACCGCGATAGGTCTTCACTTCTTCCAGCTGATTGCGACTGACGTCATAGCCGTCCGCCCTGCCCCTTACCGTCAGCTCGCGATAATCGCCACTCAACGACAACTCGGCCTGGTAATCGGCGCCGCGCCGCGTGGCAACCGTGCGATGCCCGGCAATGCCTTCCTGCGCCGTGGGTGACGGCGTGAATCGCAGGTCGAGGTCGCCCACCTTGGCGGTGAACTCACACAACGCGCGCACGGCCACGACATAACGCGCAGGCAGGTCGCTGGCGAGGACAGGCTCGGGATCAGGGTTTACGGGGGCGTTCGGGGTCACTGCGCTGGGGAGCCGTTGGTTGTGAATACTGGACAGGCGTCCAGTTAACAACCTTGAACCACGTCTGGCAAACACAAATGGATCGACGGCCTGCCATGTCGAGGTCTATGGCAGACGAGCGTGAGTCAATGCCTCTGCCAACGCGCCCAGCAGCCTGGCAGGTTCACGAGTCCAGTCAGTGGCATAACTGATCCACAGATGTTGCGAGTAGCGGTTCTGCAAAGTGAACAGTTCACCGGGGCTGACGACAATCGACCGGGCCAGCAGCGCAACGAAGACCTGGCGCAGGTCCACGGGGTATGCACTCTCAGCCCATATGCCGCAGCCGCCCTCGGGCAACTGATAACGCAGCATCCCGCCAGTCCGTTCATCCAGTTGCTGGGTCATCGACTGCATGCGTTCGGTCAGCGTCTCGCGCAACACCATCAGTTGCCTGTCCAGACGTCCGCTGCTGCATAACCTGGCGATGGCCCTTTGCCGAAGCGGCGGCAGCTCGAATGCTCGCAGGCAGAAATACTGCTGCCAACGCGCATCCAGGCTCTTGCACAGCAAGTAAGCATAGGGCGCCTCAGGCCCGAGACTTTTCTCGAATCCGCCCATGACCACCAACCGCTGAGGGTCGATCCAGTGCCGCAGCGGAGACTGCCCGGCGGCAAATTGCAACCCGGCGTGACTGTCGTTTTCCAGCACCCAGACTTGATGACGGTTGAGCACTTCGGCGACAGTCTGGCTGTTGTTCTGCGCACGCATGCTGCCTCGCACCGGGTTCAGCAACGAGGGCAACACGGCAAGCCCGATGTCATGGCCGCGCAACAGGCCGTCGAGCCGGACAGCATCAAGGCAGCCGGTCTCGTCCAGCGGCAGTTCGATTACCCGGATGTCGAAGGATTGCAGCAAGCGCAACAACGCCCAGGCACAGGGCGATTCCACCAGTACCGTGCCGCCGCGCAGGCCCAGCGTGCCGAGCACCGCCTTGAATACGCCATGAAAGTCAGCAGCGATATAGACATTCTCAGCGTGCCAGCAATGCACTGCATCGTAGGTATAACGGGCGGCAATTGCCGTGCGAAGTTCTGGCTCACCGCATGGCTGAAAAACCGGGTCCCGCTGACGCGGGTAATGCCTGCCCAGCTCGCGCTCCATTGCCGGCAGCGGATTGTCCTGAGCGTGCAAAAGCGCCGGTTCATCGCAGCCCAGCAACGCCATGCCGGGGCGACGGGCGTTGTCATACAAGGCCTGCAAAAGATCGCCGTCTGCGTCCGGTATCACCAGGCCCTGCGCACTCAAGCTGCGCGGTACCGAGTAATAGCCTGATTTTGGCAGCGAATAAACGCGCCCTTCCTTTTCCAGCAGCGAGTAGGCGCTTTGCACCGTCGATATTGATACGTTCAGTCGCTGGGCCAGCTGTCGCAATGACGGCATTTTCAGTGCCAGCTCGCCCTGCTGCTGGTCAACCAGACGCACCAGGTAGCGGTAGACCGCCTGATAGGCGAAATCCGTGTTGTTTTTCATGCAGGTATCCACCGTTCAACCAGAACAGGCTTCAGAACATTGCTATATGACCGCCGCCGTTTGCCGGTAGCAGCCATGCCTGGCAACCGGATCAGCGTCCCGAGAGCATCTCGGCCACTGCCTGCCCCGTCGCCGGGTCGACGGTCATGATCCGGCGCTTGTCAGGATCGGCTGCACGGATTCTGGCGATGATTGACTGCGGGTCGTCGAAGTTCACCCGCTGCTTGCCGTAAAGGTTGTGCAATGACTTGAGGCTCAGACCGCTGATATCCACCAGCCACTGCATGACCTGATCCGGCGCTGTCGAACCCGACAGCGCCTTGTGCAGATCCGGCAGCGCTACCAGCATCCCTGGGTGGCAACTGCGCAGAAAGGACTCCAGGCCATGGCCATGATCGACGAACGGCGAAAACAGCATGCACACCAGTTGAGTCTCGTTCAGGCCGAAGCCCTCCTGAGCGAAGCCCGATGCCAGCTCGCGGCGCGCCTCGATGCGCGCCCGACCGGCATAAGCGCTGAGCGTCTGGTCGATCAATCGTGGCGGCATCTGCTTTCTGCGCATCAGTGACGTCGCCAGTTCAAGGTATTCGGCGATCCCGTCGGCATAAGTACGCGCTTGCAGGTATTGCGCGGTCAGGCCACGCATGTGGGCCATCAACAAAGGGTTGGCGCAATCGGACTCACTGAAGCTGAACGACAGATCATCGAAGCGGAAATCGAGAAACTCGGTCAGCAGGTTCCAGTGTTCGTCCGCCTTGCAACTGACCAGATCGGCAATGGTAATGAACGCCGGCGAGCTGCTTTTTTCAGGCAGCGTCATGGCTCGACTTGCCGGCGGGCTGTCATCGCCCTCCCCGTACAGCTCATGATAGTAAGCCTGGCCAATCGTATCGATGACCTTGAGCACGCTGGCCAGCGTCTGCTTGCCCCAACTGCCCGAATATTGCCCGGTACGCTGGGCCAGTCGCATGATCCAGGTCGCATACTGACGCTGCTCTCTGCGCGAGTCGCCGCTGACGACCGCATCGACGCCATTGCCCCAGCTCAGGGCGCGTCCTAGAAACTCCGCAAGCCCGAGGTAACAGGTATTGCAAAACGTGGTGCGGGCGTCGCCAGCGGACAGGTGCCCACCCAGCAGCATGTCCAGACGATTCTGCTCACGCCCCGCGCTGGAAAAAGGCAGATCCGGCTCGAAGGCCTGTGTGTACTGACTGTCGATCATCAGCATCTCGACACGCGGGTCGTCGTACAGAAACAACGCTGAATAGGTGCGGTTGATGTTATCCATCACCGCAGGGGTCATGCCCGCGTGACGCCGATTGGCAACCCGCAGGTTGAATGTGCCGGGCGAACGGCAGGCAATACTCAACTGCGCAGCGCGCAGAAAGGCCAGCGTGTAGGCACTGTCCTTGCCACCACCGAAAGCCACCAGCACCTTGAAGCCGGCAATCTGCTCGATGCCCCCAGCCGCAACAATCAGGCGCTGGATCAACAGTTGCAGCGCGGTGCGCTCTGCGCGCGAGAAGTACCCCAACAAGCGTTGCAGCACTTGCTGGTAGACATAATTCATTGCTTGTTCGTGAATAGAACTCATCGTGCGTCACCTGCCCGTCGCTCAAGGCATGACACGGTGCAGACAGAACATTGAACATCAAGCTGACAACTCAATTTATAGTCGAGCATGACTCATTCCCTGAGTGGTAATTACCGACGCATTATCAGTATCTTTAAAACAATTACAATAGACAGTTTGCTTTAAAAAACAGTGCAGTCAGCAGAACATCCTCAACAACTTAAACAAATCGTTTAATTGTACTATCGAACTCATGAGACACGCGAAACGCTTGAAAGCCATAGCCTGCAAACCCTTCAGGCAGGCTGTTCAGGCTTTACCGATGCCCTTGGGGCATCGATCCAGTTACTGTTTCATTCTAGCCCGTGGGAAAGGAAATTTATAAGTCGCCGTGACTGTCAGCGCCAATACACTTAAATAAACAGTCGAGACAGCCCTGCCGCTGCGATGCTCTTTTTAATATTCATTCACGGCTACCCCACTTCCAGAAAAACTGACAGGGGCATTATTCAGAAGTGTTTAATTCGTGGTGTTCTTTTTCGATGCGGAATGCAAAAAGCCTTCCGTTCGGAAGGCTTTTCAATAACGAGCGCTGACAGGAGGTGATGAATCAGACCCCCTCGACTTCCAGCACCGCACGCCCGCCAATCGGGCAGACATCCATGTAACGGTGCGCCTGCACCACCTGCTCGAACGGAAAGCTGCGCGTCTGCAACGGCGCCAATACCTTGTCGGCGGTCATCTGATTGATCTGCTGCAAGGCGCGTTGCAGTGCGGCCTCATCCTGGGTAATGCCCAGCTCGGGCTTGCCGGTGAAATTGCCCAGGCAATGCACGTAGAACTGGATGTTCTTCTGGAAAGCGGCACAGGCCGGAAACGGCGTCTGATTACCGCCTTGCAGGCCATACAGCACCAGACTGCCACGCGGCGCAAGCACATCGCCCATGATCGACATCTGCGGACCGCCAAGGCCATCGAAGACGGCATCGACACCACGGTTGTCGGTGTACTTGTTGATCGCCATCAACAAGTCCTGTTCTTCGGTGACCACCACTTTTTCAGCGCCCAGTGACAGCAGGTACTCACGAGCATCCTCGGTCTTGGTCGCGGCGATAACCCGAGCCCCCAGTGCCTTGCCCAACTGCACGAATGCAGGGCCGGAGCAGTGGCTGGCGTCGGTGACCAGTACGGTTTGACCGGACTTGATACGCGCCAGATCAACGTATGCAAAGTACGCCACCAGATACGGCGTGTAATGCACGCTGGCCTGGACCGGCGTCAACGCATCCGGGTAGCGGGTCAATGCACGGCGCGGCATGACGATGGATTCGCCGTAGACCGGGTGCTGGTTGGCATCGGCCGCAGGAAAACTGGCGACCTTGTCGCCTACTTGCAGATCATCCACACCGTCGCCCAGCGCGGTAACCACGCCAGCCATCTCATAACCCAGACCGGCAGGCAGCCGGGCATGGGTAGATGCGAGATTTTGCCGCCAAAGAACGTCGTACCAGCTGACACCGATGGCCTGAACACGCACCTGCACCTCGCCGGTGACAGGCGACGCGACAGGATGCTCTTCGACTTTGAGCACCTCGGCCGGGCCAAACTGGTGAAAACGGATCGTGCGGGACATTTAGAACCTCGCCTGGTGAACCTTCATGCCACAAACTTTATCCGGGCATTGCCGGCAACACCATCGGTGGCTATTAATAGTCGACATGCCTGTCATCGATTGTGTCCTGTGCGCTGCACGGCGCAGCCAGACAGCGTCTGGGCATCGATGCGCGTAATGGCCGCCATTGTTCGCATGTCGACGAAACATTGCAAGCCGTGTGGACATTCAGTAACCCTCACAGTAATTTTCGCTGCGCCCGACCCGCATTTGCTCGTACTATCGCACCCTGCTCACGTCCTCAACCGACAAATGGCCCGAGATATTCCGCATGAATCGCAACGACCTGCGTCGCGTCGACCTCAACTTGCTCATCGTTTTCGAGACCCTGATGCATGAGCGCAGCGTCACACGTGCGGCGGAAAAGCTGTTTCTCGGCCAGCCGGCAATCAGCGCTGCGCTGTCGCGGCTACGCGGCCTGTTCGATGATCCACTGTTCGTGCGCACCGGGCGCAGCATGGAGCCCACCGCCCGAGCGACGGAAATCTTCGCCCTGCTCTCCCCGGCACTCGACTCCATCTCGACAGCGGTCAGCCGTGCCTCAGAGTTCGACCCGGCGACCAGCACCTCGGTGTTCCGCATCGGCCTGTCCGATGACGTCGAGTTCGCGCTGCTGCCCACCCTGCTCAAGCGTCTGCGCTCCGAAGCGCCGGGCATTGTGCTGGTGGTCAGACGAGTCAATTACATCCTCATGCCGCCCCTGCTCGCCTCCGGGGAGATTTCCGTCGGCGTCAGCTACACCCAGGACCTGCCCGCCAACGCCAAGCGCAAAGTCTTGCGCAGGAGCAAGCCGCAACTGCTGCGCGCCGACTCGATACCCGGCCCGTTGAGCCTCGACGACTTCTGCGCCCGCCCCCACGCACTGGTCTCCTTCGCCGGCGACCTGAGCGGCTTCATCGACGAACACCTCGAGAAACTCGACCGCAAACGCCACGTCGTCCTCGCCGTGCCCCAGTTCAACGGCCTGGCCACACTGCTGACCGGCACCGACATCATCGCCACCGTGCCCGACTATGCGGCGCAAGTGCTGACCGCAGCAGGAGGCGTGCGCTCTGAGGACCTGCCGATTGAAACCCGAACGTTCGAACTGCACATGGCCTGGCGCGGCGCGCAGGATAATGATCCGGGGGAGCGTTGGTTGAGGTCGCGGATTCAGATGTTTTTTGGGGATCCGGATAGCCTCTAAACGAATTAACACCCTATCGCCTAGACATCTACAGCCCCCGCTAAACGCACGAACATAATCACTCAAATTGGCGCTCCTACTTCCACTGCTACCAACACCAGCCGAAGAGTACAGCTATAGCCAACACCAAAACCCGCCTACGCAAAGCCCAACCTCGCCCCCTGAAAACAAGACTCAAATCCCCTCCCGCCGCCGATCCTCCCTAGGGCATTTCGCAAACCGCGCTCGATAGCTGCGAGTGAAATACGACGGCGATTCGAACCCGCAGGCGATGCTCACTTCCAGCACACTCAGACCGCTTTGCCGCAGCAGTTTCCGGGCTTTCTCCAGGCGCAGGCCCAGATAGAAGTTGCTCGGCGTGTCGTTCAGGTGCAGGCGAAACAAGCGTTCCAGCTGGCGCCGGGTGACGTTGATCGCTTCGGCAAGGGCCAGCGTGCTGAGGGGGCGTTCGGTTTGCTGTTCCATCTCTCCGATCACGTGCACCAACTTCTTGTTGGCTATGCCATAGCGCGTAGCGATCTGCATGCGTTGGTGGTCCTTGCGCGTGCGGATGCGGCCCAGTACGAATTGTTCGGATACCTGAATCGCCAACTCGGGGCCGTGCGCCTGGGCGATCAGGTCGAGCATCAGGTCGATGGACGCTGTGCCCCCTGCGCAAGTGATGCGGCGGCGGTCGATCTCGAACAGTTCCTGGGTCACGGTGAGCTGTGGGTAGGACTCCTTGAACGCTTCAATGGCTTCCCAATGCAGGGTCAGGCGATGGCCATCGAGCAAGCCGGTTTCAGCGAGCACACAGGCGCCAGTGTCGATGGCGCCCAGGGTCACGCCTTCATGATCAAGGCGACGCAGCCATTGCTGCAGGGCCGGCGTGGCGAACTGCAGCGGTTCAAAGCCGGCCACCACCAGCAGGGTCGCGCCTTTTTTCAGCGACTCAAGCGCCGCGTCGGCGTTGACCGACATGCCGTTGCTCGCCTGTACCGCGCCGCCGTCGGCGCTGAGGACGTGCCAGCGGTACAGCTCGCCACCAAAGCGGTTGGCCACCCGCAAGGGCTCTAGCGCGGAGATAAAGCCGATGGCCGAGAACCCCGGCATCAGCAAAAAATAGAAATCCTGGGCCATGGTAACGCTCTCCTCGGACCTGCAGCGTGGCACGTTGATACTCCCGTTCATGGGCACATTCAAGGGGCAGGTCGCCGCAGTGCAAAAGCGGGTCGCTGCAGTGCGCTTGGCCGCCCTCCAGGCAGGGTAATTTGTTTCCACGGTGCACAAAGACGCCGACACCCCACAATAACGATCTGCCGAGGAACCCACCATGAACCGACTGATTAGTTGCAGCGTGCTTGCACTCGGCGCCAGCGCGCTCTTGAGCAGCAATGTAATAGCGGCTGATGCCGCTTCATGCCAGAACGTGCGCATGGGTGTGGTGAACTGGACCGACGTGATCGCAACCAGCGCCATGACCCAAGTGTTGCTCGACGGCCTGGGTTACAAGACCAAACAGACCAGCGCTTCCCAGCAGATCATTTTCGCCGGCATCCGCGACCAGCGCCTGGATCTCTTTCTGGGCTACTGGAACCCGTTGATGACCCAGACCATCACGCCGTTTGTCGAGGCCCGGAAGGTCAAAGTGCTCGACAAACCGAGCCTGGAAGACGCTCGCGCCACCCTCGCCGTGCCGACTTACCTGGCGGACAAGGGCCTGAAGACCTTTGCCGACATCGCCAGGTTCGAGAAGGAACTGGGCGGCAAAATCTACGGCATCGAGCCTGGCTCAGGCGCCAATACCCAGATCAAGGCGATGATCGCCAAAAACCAGTTCGGCCTGGGCAAATTCCAGTTGGTTGAGTCCAGCGAAGCCGGCATGCTCGCCGCCGTGGACCGTGCCGTACGCCGCAAGGAAGCCGTGGTGTTTTTCGGCTGGACGCCGCACCCGATGAACGTCAACGTGGCGATGACATACCTCAATGGCAGCGACGACGCCCTGGGCCCGAACGAGGGCATGGCTACGGTGTGGACGGTCACTTCGCCGACTTATGCCGAACAGTGCCCCAACGTGCATAGATTGCTGACTAACCTGACGTTCACCGCCGCCGACGAGAGCCGGATGATGCAGCCGCTACTGGATCACAAGGATGCTCTCGAGTCCGCCAGACAGTGGCTCAAAGACCATCCTCAAGACCAGGCGCGCTGGCTGGAGGGCGTCACCACCTTCGACGGCAAACCGGCTGCGGCAAATCTCCAATTGAGCAGCCAATAACCTGATTTTGAACGGCCGCTTCGCGATCAACCATCGTCGCGAACGGCATCCTCACGCCTGTAAGGAGCCACCCCATGAACCACGACGTCATCATCACCTGCGCACTCACCGGTGCTGGCGACACGACCGCCCGAAGCCCTCACGTGCCGGTCACGCCCAAGCAAATCGCGGCCGCCGCGGTTGAGGCCGCCAAAGCCGGTGCCACCGTGGTGCACTGTCATGTGCGCGACCCGCACACCGGCAAGTTCAGCCGCGACGTGGCGCTGTACCGCGAAGTGATGGAGCGTATTCGGGAGGCCGACATCGACATCATCGTCAACCTCACCGCTGGCATGGGTGGCGATCTGGAGATTGGCGACGGTGAACGCCCGATGGAGTTTGGTGCCAATACCGATCTGGTCGGCCCAATGACACGTCTGGCCCATGTTGAGGAACTGCTGCCGGAAATCTGCACCCTCGACTGCGGCACCCTGAACTTTGGCGACGGCGACACTATTTACGTGTCCACCCCGTCGCAACTGCGCGCCGGCGCCAGACGTATCCAGGCGCTGGGCGTAAAGGCCGAGCTGGAAATCTTCGACACCGGCCACCTGTGGTTCGCCAAACAGATGATCAAGGAGGGTCTGCTCGACAACCCGCTGTTCCAGCTGTGCCTGGGTATTCCATGGGGCGCACCCGCCGACACCACCACCATGAAAGCCATGGTCGATAATCTGCCCGCCGATGCGGTGTGGGCGGGCTTTGGTATTGGCCGCATGCAGATGCCGATGGCCGCGCAAGCGGTGTTGATGGGCGGCAACGTCCGGGTCGGTCTGGAGGACAACCTGTGGCTGGACAAGGGCGTGCTCGCCACCAACGGTCAATTGGTGGAACGCGCCAGTGAAATTCTCAGCCGCCTGGGCGCACGAGTCATGACCCCGGCAGAAGGCCGCATCAAGATGGGCCTTGCCAAGCGCGGCTAATGCCTTCAGGACATAAAACCCTGTGATTGAATCACCGCACTCTTCAGGATCGTCGCCATGAGCTTTATCACTGAAATCAAAACCTTCGCCGCTCTTGGCAGCGGCGTCATCGGCAGTGGCTGGGTATCCCGCGCCCTCGCCCATGGACTGGATGTGGTCGCCTGGGACCCCGCGCCCGGCGCCGAAGCAGCGTTGCGTAACCGTGTCGCCAATTGCTGGGGTGCGCTGGAACAACAGGGTCTGGTACCCGGTGCATCCCAGAACCGCCTGCGCTTCGTGGCCACCATCGAGGAATGTGTCAGCGACGCCGACTTCATTCAGGAAAGCGCCCCGGAACGCCTGGAACTGAAACTGGATCTGCACAGCAGAATCAGCGCGGCGGCCAGGCCGAATGTGTTAATTGGTTCGAGTACGTCCGGCCTATTGCCAAGTGACTTCTACGAAGGCTCCGCGCACCCGGAACGCTGCGTAGTCGGTCACCCGTTCAATCCGGTGTACCTGCTGCCGTTAGTGGAAGTGGTGGGCGGCAAAAATACTGCTCCGGCGGCCATACAGGCGGCAATCAAGGTCTATGAATCACTCGGTATGCGCCCGCTGCATGTGCGCAAGGAAGTCCCCGGCTTTATCGCTGACCGCTTGCTCGAAGCGCTATGGCGCGAGGCGCTGCACCTGGTCAATGACGGCGTGGCAACCACCGGTGAAATCGATGATGCGGTTCGCTTCGGCGCCGGACTGCGCTGGTCGTTCATGGGCACCTTTCTCACCTACACATTGGCGGGTGGCGATGCAGGCATGCGCCACTTCATGACGCAGTTCGGCCCGGCACTGCAGTTGCCGTGGACCTACCTGCCGGCACCGGAACTGACCGACAAACTGATCGACGATGTGGTCGACGGCACCACTGACCAGTTGGGTAAACACAGTATTTCGGCATTGGAGCGCTACCGTGACGATTGCTTGCTCGCCGTGCTGGAGGCGGTAAAGACTACCAAGGCCAGGCATGGCATGAGCTTCGCGGAATGAACCTACGGTAGCTGGCTTGCCTCCAGTGAGTGGCTGTGAGTCTTCCATCACCCTGCAAAGCACGCCAGTTACCTCATTTGATCAGAACTGACCCGAAATCCTCCGACATGCCTGCACTGACCACCTACACCACCCGAGTCCAACCCGACTGGGTCGACTACAACGGCCACCTTCGTGACGCGTTCTACCTGCTGATCTTCAGCTACGCCACTGACGGGCTGATGGACGCCCTGGGACTGGATAGCGATAACCGCGAAGCCAGCGGCCACTCGCTGTTCACCCTGGAACTGCACCTCAACTACCTGCACGAAGTGAAACTCGGCGCCGAGGTCGAGGTGCATACCCAACTGATCGCCCACGACGCCAAGCGCGTGCATCTCTATCACAGCCTGCATTTGGCAGGTGATGACATGGAGCTGGCCGGCAATGAGCAAATGCTGTTGCACGTCGACCTGAGCGGCCCGCATGCAACGATGTTTACCGAGGCAACAAAGGAAAGACTTGACGCTATAAGCGCCGGGCAGTCCGATCTGCCGAGGCCCAAACTCCTCGGCCGAGTGATCGGGTTGCACACAGGAAAATAATCGAAAAGCCCCCTACTGCCAAAGTTTTGGCCCGCATCGGACTGCCTTGAATGGCACTGGAGAGCGTGTGACCGCGAGGTGACTTGTCGAACTGCGAGCATCATTCGCGTAACCCGTTAAACATTGGTGCCTCGCATATCAATTCGCACAAAAACAGCTTGCATTCTGATCCAACATGCAACTATAAAATGTACATGACTAGACAGGTTCGATTCGACAAGAAAACCCAGGTGATCAATGAGCTGATCCGCCGTATCGAAAGCGGCCAGATGAGCTCCGGCGCCCTGCTTCCCGGGGAAAATCTTCTGGCCCAGGAATTCAACGTCAGCCGCGGCACGCTGCGCGAGGCGTTGTCCGAGCTCAAGCGGCGTAACTTCATTGCCACCCAGACCGGCGTGGGTTCGATCGTCACCTACGACGGCTTCAGCCTGGACCAGCGTGCCGGCTGGGCTCAGGCCCTGGCCGACACGGGTGCTGGCGTGCGTACGGAAATCCTGCGTCTGGTGGCGGTGCAACGGCCCGACATGGAGGTGCGCCTCGGCACTTCCAGCCTGGTGGCCCTGGATCGCCGGCGTATCGCCGCTGATGGCAGTATCGTTTCCCTGGAGCGCGCCTTGATCCCGGCGGTCGATGGTTTGGAAAACCTGCCGCAAAACGGTCTGCTGGAACAGTCACTGACAGTGACCATGGCCGCCCACGGCTTCATCGGCGACAAGGGCGATCAGTGGATCGGTGCAGGGCCTCTGAACCGTGATGATGCCGTGCTGCTTGCACGCGAGCCCGGCACGGTGTTTCTCAAGGCCGTGCGCACGACCTTTGACCGCCGTGAACGTTTTATGGAGCACGTAGAGAGCCTGTTGGACCCCGTGCATTTTCGCCTTCACCTCGCCTTCGGATCGTCCACATGAGCGCAACATTTCTGCAAGACCGAGGCCTGGGTGCCTTTTATGGCCTGGCCTTGGGCGACGCTTTGGGCATGCCGACGCAGTCGCTGCCGCGCGCGTTGATCCTGCAACGCTATGGCCGTATCAATACGCTGATCGGTGCCGATGCCGACCAGCCGATCGCACCGAACATGCCTGCGGGCGCCATCACCGATGACACCGAGCAGGCGATCCTGGTGGCACAGTTGCTGGTGGCCGGCTGCGGCAGCATCGACCCGACAGCCCTGGCCCACAGCCTGATCGAGTGGGAAGCCGCGATGAAAGCCAAGGGCTCCTACGACCTGCTGGGGCCTTCGACCAAGCGCGCGATTGAAATGATCCTTGACGGCCACAGCCCCGAAGAAGCCGGCCGCTTCGGCACCACCAATGGCGCGGCAATGCGTATTACCCCGGTGGGCATCGCAGCCGACGTGAGCAACCGCGAGGCCTTCATGGCGCTGGTGGTGCAAGCCTGTCAGGTGACCCATAACACCACGCTGGGCATCTCCAGCGCGGCGGCGGTCGCGGCCGTGGTGTCCGCCGGGATCAATGGCACGCCCCTGGCCGAAGCTCTGGAGATAGGTACTGAGGTAGCCCTGAGTGCCGAACGCCATGGTCATTGGGTTGCGGGTGGGCGTATCGCCGCGCGCATTCAATGGGCCAAGGCACTGTGCGCTGACTGCACAGACGAACAGTTGGCCGACCGGGTGCACGATGTGATTGGTACCTCGGTCGCCTCACAGGAATCAGTGGTCGCTGCCTTCACCCTCGCCCACCGCGTGGCGAGCAGCCAGCTCAGTCCGTTCGATGCAGTGTGCATGGCGGCCAGCCTGGGCGGTGACACCGACACGATTGCCGCCATTCTCGGCGCCATGCTGGGTGCCTGCAATGGCATGCAAGCCTGGCCGGCGGCGTTGATCGAGCAAATTGATGCGGTCAACGCGCTCGATCTCGCGCTCTTGGTCGAACAACTGCTGGTCCTGCGTACCGGTTGATAGACCGGGTTGTGCTCGCCCACTGTGAACGAGATCACCCTCGCCCTCAGCCTTCCGAGCGGCGATCTGGCTGACCCGATTTCGGAATAGCCAATTTGCACTGGATTGCACCTGCTGACGTACTGCCACAACCACAATAAAGGCAATAGGAGCAACGCAAATGACGACATCGTCCGCCTCTCAAGGTGCGGGTCAGCTGGAAACCCGCGGTATCGAGCCGGTTCCTGAAAACGAGTGCAACGGCCACCCGCTGCAACTGTTCTGGGTCTGGTTCGCCGCCAACATCAGCATCCTGGGCTTGCCGCTGGGTGCCACCCTGGTAGCGTTTCAGGGGCTGGCCATCTGGCAGGCAATCATCGTCGCCATCCTCGGTGCCGCCGGCTCGTTCGCCGTGGTCGGCGTTATCTCCATTGCTGGGCGCCGCGGGCGGGCACCGAGCCTGACGCTGTCCCGGGCCATCTTCGGGGTGCGAGGCAATATCGGGCCCACGCTGGTTTCACTGATGTCGCGCCTGGGCTGGGAAACGGTCAACACCACCACCGCCGCGTTTGTCCTGCTGTCACTGTTCGCGATCCTTTTCGGCACCCCCGTGGAGGCGAAAAACTCGCCTGGCCTGACCCTGCTGTTCATCGCCTTGTTCGTGCTGCTGACCCTGACCGTCTCGGGCCTGGGCCATGCCACCCTGCTGGTCATCCAGAAATGGGCGACTTACCTGTTCGGCGCGCTGAACCTGATGGTCGGTGGCTTTCTGCTCACCCACATCGACTGGAGCCTGGTCTTCGACGCGCCGGCAGCGCCACTGAGTGCCATGATCATTGGCGTCGGCACCATGGCCGCAGGCACGGGTATCGGCTGGGCCAACGCGGGCGCCGACATGTCGCGCTATCAGCACGCCAGCGTGAAGGCCACTCGACTGGTGGCCTCGGCGGCATTTGGCGCAGGGATCCCTCTGGTTTTGCTGATCACCCTCGGCGGCTTGCTGTCGGTGGGCAACGATCATCTGGCGTCAGCCACCGACCCGATCATCGCCATTCGCGAAATGTTGCCCACCTGGATGGCCGTGCCCTATCTGATCACTGCGTTCGGCGGCCTGCTGTTGTCCAATAACCTGTCGGTCTACTCGGCTGGCCTGACCACCTTGACCCTCGGCCTGAAGGTCAAGCGAGTACACGCAGTCATCGTCGATATCATCGCGATCTTTGCCGGCTCGATCTATTTCATGCTGATCGCCGACAGTTTCTACGGCCCCTTCATTACGTTCATCTCGATGTTGGCGGTGCCCATTACCGCGTGGGTAGGCATCTTTGTCGTCGACCTGCTGCATCGCCACATCTACTCCCCACACGACCTGCTGGACCAGACCCCAAAGAGCGCCTACTGGTATCGCGGCGGTGTCGAATGGCGCGCGCTGGGCTCGTGGGCGTTGGCTATCGTGCTCGGCTTCAGCTTCACCACCGTGGCCACCACCCCGGAGCATGTGCTGTTCAAAGGTTTTCTCGCCGATTCCTGGCTGGGTCATAACGGCCTGGGCTGGATCGTGACCTTCATTGTCGCCGGCGGCCTGTATGCGCTGCTCGGCGGGGCGCGTGATCGCCGTGTCGTTACCGAAGAGGCTGCCCATGCCCGCTAAATTGCTCTACACCGGCCAGGTCGTGGTTGACCTGGTCATGGCCATCGACCACCTGCCGCCGTCGGGCGGAGATGTACTGGCCAGCAGCGCCACGTTCGAGGCCGGAGGCGGCTTCAATGTGATGGCCGCTGCCTGCCGCAATGGCTTGCCTACGGTTTATCTGGGTCGCCATGGCCAGGGCCGCTTCGGCGACCTTGCTCGCCAGGCCATGCGCGACGAAGGTGTGGAGATTGCTACGATGCCTGTTCCCGGAGAGGATACCGGCCTGGCCGTTGCCCTGGTAGAAGCCTCGGCCGAGCGCTCGTTCATCTCCTATGTGGGCGCTGAAGGTGGTTTGTCTGCCGATGACCTGCAGGGCGTGCAGGTCAGCGCCGAAGATTACGTAGTTGTCAGCGGCTACAGCCTGGCACACAAAAACAAGGTCACGGCCCTGCTCGCCTGGCTGGACGGATTGCCCGGCGGCACTACCGTGGTATTCGACCCAAGCCCATTGGTTGATGCGCTTCATGGCGTCGAGATGCGCGCCGTACTTCCTCTTATCAGCGTATGGTCCAGCAACTGCGAAGAAGCCCTGCGCTTCACGCAAACCCGGACGTGCGCCGACGCGCTCCACCACCTGGCGTCCATTCTGCGCGAAGATGCGCTCATAGTGATTCGTGACGGCCCCGCAGGTTGCTGGGTCCACCATGCCGGACAGACGCGACACATACCCGGCTTTGCCGTCACGGCAATCGACACCAATGGAGCTGGCGACGCCCACGCGGGTGTGCTGCTGGCCGAGTTGGCCAGAGGCAGCAGTGTCGACCGCGCGGCGCTGCGCGCCAATGCGGCAGCAGCGATTGCGGTCACACGCCGGGGGCCGGCGACGGCGCCTGGCCGTGAGGAGGTAGATGCGCTGGTGGGGGCCGATTTTTAGGCTGGCTTGAGCTCGCTGTGCTCAACCAGCCAGACCACACTCCCGGTCCAGCCGGCTGCCCCGTGCAAAACCATGAGCACCTGCGCGCAGTGCGATCACCAGACTTAGCAACAACAGCATCAGCAAGACCCAAGGAAAGGAACCTGCTCCCCATTGGCCAAGCAACACGCCACCCAGTAGCCCTCCGCCTGCGATGGCGCTGTTCCAGACCACGACGTTCATCGAAAGCGCGACATCTGCGCCCTCACCTGCCGAATCGGCGAGCGCGGTTTGCAGCAGTGTGGCGGCGCCACCGAAGGTCAGTCCCCAGATAAAAGCACCGACGTAAATGGCCGGTGCAGAGCCGGAAAACACGCCGAAGAACACTGACACCGCTGCGAATGTTGCCAGGCTGGCAAGTACTGTCTTGCGCAAATGTCGATCAACCAGCCGTCCTGTGACCCAGATGCCGGCCAGCGCGGCGACCCCGAATGCCAGCAATACCAGGTCCACATCATTCGCCAGCCCCGCCGCGGAAACGAAGGGAGCGACGTAGGTATAAAGCAGGTTGTGAGCCAGCATCCAGGTGAACACAACGCCCAGCACCGAGCGTACGCCGGGCGTGAAAAAGACCTGACGTAACGCCATGCGCTGTGCGGAGGACTTGCCGGAATAGTCCGGCACTTTGACCAGCACCCAGATGATCAGCAGCACGGTCATCCCGGACATCAAGCCAAACGCCATGCGCCAGCCCATGAACCCGCCAAGCCAGGTTCCCAGAGGCACGCCCAGCGACAAGGCAACGGGCGTACCGACCATCGCCACGGCCAGTGCACGGCCTTGCAGTTGCGGGACCACCATGCGCCGCGCGTACCCGGCGATGAGGCTCCACGCCAGGCCCGCCGAGACGCCTGCGAAAAACCTTGCGATCAGCGTCAGTCCGTAACTGGACGACAACGCAGTGACGCTGTTGAAAACCAGAAAGCCGGCAATCGTCACCAGCAAGACCGTCCTGCGCCGCCAGCTTTGCGTCGCGATCGTCAGCGGAATGGCGGCCAGCAATGAGCCCAACGCATAAACAGTCACCATCTGCCCGGCAAACGATGCAGACACCTCCAACCCGTCGGCGATCTGCGGCAACAAACCTGCCGGCAAAGTCTCGGTGACAATGCAGATGAAACCCGTCATTGCCAGCGCCAGCAACGCCCCCAGCGGGAGTGTTTCGCCCTGCTTCTCATCTGTAATCATTGCAAAACCCTCACTAATATACTGATCGGTACAAATATAGGCAGATGGAGTCAGGTGGTCAACGACTTATGTATCGATTAGTATTTAAGTAATTCCATAGGAGACTCGACATGGCACAGCTGGGGCGTCCGCGTACATTTGACCGTGACTTGGCGATCACCCAGGCGCTACACCTGTTTTGGGAGCACGGCTACGACGCAACTTCCCTAAGCCAGCTCAAGGCAAACATAGGTGGCGGCATCACGGCGCCGAGCTTTTACGCAGCGTTTGGCTCTAAAAACGCCCTGTTCAATGAAGTGATGGAGCGCTACCTCGACACCTACGGCCGAGTCACCGACAGCCTGTTCGATACGACCCTGCCGCCCAGAGACGCGATTGAAATCACCCTTCGTCACTCAGCGAAAATGCAGTGTGAGCCTGGGCATCCTAAAGGGTGTCTGGTGGCGTTGGGGCTGATGAGCGCCTGCTCGGACGAGAGCAAGGCCATTTCCGAACCCCTTGCTCGGGCCAGGGATCTGAACCGCACAGGTATCGTGGCCTGCATCCAGCGCGCCGTTGCGGCAGGCGAGTTGCCCGCAACGGTAATACCGGAAACGCTCGCGGCCGTTTTTGACAGTTTTCTTCTGGGCTTGTCTACACTGGCGCGCGACGGTGTCCCACATGCCACACTGGACGCCGCAGTGACCCAGGTGATGAGACTGTGGGACAGCCTGGGCAGTGTTGCCGACAATCATTGACCCTGAAGCTCAATATGGAAGAGGTTCGGGAGGCGTCGAGGACGCCAGACTCTTTGCACTGTTTTTTTTGGAGAACACCATGCTTCGCGCGTTTGAAAAATGGCTTGACCCCTTCCCGCCTGACGAAGTGCCACCACCACCTGACGGCCTGGCGCGGTTTCTCTGGGCCTGCACGCGAGGGGCACGCGGTTACATCCTTGCGTTTGCGCTGCTGTGTGCCGGTGTGTCGATTTACGAAGCCTGGCTGTTTTCCTTCCTCGGGCAGGTCGTGGATCTGTTGTCCACGTGGCAGGCTGGCGGCGATACGGCCGCGCAGGAAAGCAGCGTGCTGTGGGGTATTGGCCTGGTATTGCTGAGCAGCATCGTGCTGGTGGCATTGCGCACGATGGTGCAGCACCAGGTATTGGCGATCAACCTGCCCCTGCGGCTGCGTTGGGACTTCCACCGATTGATGTTGCGGCAAAGCCTGTCTTTCTTCTCCGATGAGTTCTCCGGCCGCGTCACCACCAAGGTGATGCAGACAGCGCTGTCGGTGCGCGAGGTGCTGTTCACCATCATCGAAATCGTCCCCGGTATCGGCGTCTATTTCATCGCGATCATTGCCCTGGCCGGCGCCTTCGATTTGAAGCTGATGCTGCCTTTCCTTGTCTGGCTGATGCTGTTCGGTCTGGCCATGCGCTACTTCGTGCCACGCCTGGGCAAGGTCGGGCAGGAACAGGCCAACGCGCGCTCATCGATGACCGGACGTGTCTCGGACGCCTACACCAACATCACCACGGTAAAGCTGTTCTCCCATTCCAAGCGTGAAGCGCATTTCGCGCGCGCGGCGATGGAGGACTTCAAGCTCACCGGCTTGCGCCAGATGCGTCTGGTCAGTCAGTTCGAAATCGTCAATCAGGCCCTGGTGGTCGCACTGATCATGGGTGCTGGCGGTTACGCCCTGTGGCTGTGGCACCAGGGCCAGGTCGGCACCGGTGCGGTTGCGGCGATCACCGCCATGGCGTTGCGCATCAACGGCATGTCGCACTGGATCATGTGGCAGATGACCTCGTTATTCGAGAACATCGGCACCGTCCAGGACGGCATGCAAACCTTGACTCGCGGTCCCAAGGTTCAGGATACGCCGGACGCGAAGGCTTTGGTCACCCGAGGCGGCGCGGTCACCTTCGATAACGTGAGCTTCAATTACAACGGCGAACGCCAGGTACTGGATGCCCTGAGCCTGAGCATTCGTCCAGGTGAAAAAATCGGCCTGGTGGGTCGCTCCGGCGCCGGGAAGTCCACGCTCATCAACCTGCTGCTGCGCTTTTATGACGTGGACAAGGGCTCGATCAGTATTGATGGGCAAGACATTGCGCACGTTACTCAGGACAGCTTGCGCAGCGCCATCGGCATGGTCACGCAGGACACCTCGCTGCTGCACCGCTCCATTCGCGACAATATCGCCTACGGGCGTCCCGATGCGACCGATGAGCAAATCCGTAGCGCTGCGGCGAGTGCGCAAGCCGACGGGTTCATCAGCCAGCTGAGCGACAAGCAAGGCCACAGTGGCTACGACACGCTGGTGGGTGAGCGCGGTATCAAGCTGTCGGGCGGCCAGCGCCAACGCGTCGCCATCGCCCGGGTGATGCTCAAGAACGCCCCGATCCTGCTGCTCGACGAAGCCACCAGTGCGCTGGACTCGGAAGTCGAAGTGGCAATCCAGGAAAGCCTCGATGAAATGATGCAGGGCAAGACGGTGATCGCCATCGCCCACCGTCTGTCCACGATTGCTGCCATGGACCGGCTGATTGTCATGGACGACGGCCGCATCATCGAACAAGGCACTCACGCCGAACTGCTGGGCAGAAACGGTACCTATGCGCGGCTGTGGCAGCACCAGAGCGGCGGGTTTCTCGGGGAGGATCAGGGTGTGGCCGATATCATCGATTAGGCAGACTGACCAAGAGCCCGGCCAGGTCGCTGGTGGCGTACGCAAGCACTCCAGCGGCGATAAGAGAAAGGGCATCCATGCCCTTTCTTGCCTTAAAGCGTTGCTTCGATCTTTTTGGCAGCAGCGTCACTGACCCAGGTGTGCCAGATTTCCGGGTGCTCCTTGAAGAATATCTTCGCCAGCTTGGGTGAATCGATACGCTCCTTGCTCATGCGGGCCAGGTTCTGGTTTAACAGGTCGATCGGCAGATTGACCTTTTCCAGAACGGCTACCAATTCCGGTGCCTGCTCGTGAAAGACATTGGAAAGCCCTACCTGAATGCTGATTTTCTTATCGACGCCCGGCTTTTCTTCCAGCTTCAACAGATCGACTTGTCCCATTAACGGCGTCGGCGACCAGTAGTAGAAAAGAATGGGCTCGCCCCGCTTGTAGCTCGACAAAACGGCAGCATCCAACGCCGGGCCTGTACCCGGGCGGAAGTTGGTATAACTGGCTTCCAGGCCATAGCTCTTAAGCATCTCGCTGTTTTCCAACTCGCAGGTCCAACCCGCCGGGCAATTGTAGAAACGGCCTTTGTCCGGTTCTTCCGGGTCCTTGAAGAGCGCCACGTACTGGGTCAGGTCGGCGATCTTCTTCAGATCGGGAGCCTTGGGCTTGAGGTTGCGTTTGGCATCGCCTTCGACCAGATAACGTGGCACATACCAACCTTCGGTGGCCCCGATAATCGGTGCCCCCACACCGACTACCTTCCCACTGGCCGCCGCCTTGTTCCAGACCTCGCTTCGCCCGATCCACTCCTCCGCCAGTACCTGAATATCGTTATTGCTCAAGGCGCTTTCCATGGTGATGGAGTTGCCTGGCAATGTATCGATCGCACAGCCATAGCCGTTCTTGAGCAATATCTGCAGCATGTCGGTGAGCAACATGCCGCTTTCCCAATTGAGCCCGGCAAATTTGACCGGTTTACCCGACTCGCACCAACCGGCGGCCTGGCTTGCAGCACTGCCGGCAAACAGCCCGAGAGCAATCAGTGTGGCGGTAAGGTTTTTTCTGATCTTCACAATCGCACGCTCCAACACAGTGAACAGGGTTATGGCAGTGCAAATGCTCGTCACATCAGTGGCGAACCTGTTTCATCTACATGAAACTCAAGCTCCTTGATGTATCGTCGGGAACCAATCTTCGCGCAGTCTCTGACCGGTCTGCATCGCATGCCCTGGATACGGTGGAGAGGTCCGTCCTGGACGCTCGAAGTAACGTATATCGTCGCCAAGCCAGCGCAGCGACAAGACACGACGGCGCTGAGCCGACGCATTGCCTCTAGCACCATGCACGGTACGGAAATCGAACAGCACCGCGTCGCCCGGCTGCATCTCCCATTCCAGTACCTGCAGGCCTTGCTCGGTATCAGTATCTGGATCCGGCGCGTCGCGGTACCCGCCAGCATCTTTGTAGAAATCGCTTTGATCGGCCCAGTGCACCGGTTTTATGCCCTTCTCCCAACGGTGTGAGCCGGCAAGCAGCCGCAGCGTCGACTCGCGCACCGGGTCCACGGGGATCCAGAAACTCACGTTCTGGCTACCTTCGACAAAATAGTAAGGGATGTCCTGGTGCCATGGCGTGGCCTTCTGCGCGCCGGGTTCCTTGACCAGAACATGATCATGAAAAAACTGTGCCGATCTGGAGCGCATCACGGCAGCCGCGACAGACGCTGCCGGTGAATCCTCGACCATGGCGCGAAACTCTGGAATCCGCTGCCAGTTGCAATAGTCGTCGAAAAAGCCGCCCGGTTTGTCATCCTTCTCGACGTAACGGCTGGCGTAAGCTCCCGGCTCGGCGAGGTTGCGCTCGATTCCGTCGGCAATGGTGCCGATCCAGTCGCGGAAAACGCCGCGCAGGCAAATTGCGCCATCGCGCTGAAAGGCCTCAATGTCTTCTGTCGTGAGGGCAAACGAATGTTGTGTCATGACCTGAAACTCCCTCGGAGAAGAATAAATGTGGGCAAGGGCAAATATTTCATGACACACAGCGAAGATAAAATAATATGTATTGATTTATCACCCAAGAAATTCTTATGAAGTTCAGTCTGCGACAACTCCGTTATGCGCTCGCTGCCGCCAAACACGGCAATCTCACGTTGGCGGCCGAAGAGCTGCATGTTTCCCAACCGTCAATTTCAACGGCGATTACCGACCTCGAGCAGCTTTTTGGTCAGCCGCTGTTTGTTCGTCAACGCGGACTGGGCGTATCGCTTACGCCTTTCGGGCGCACAGTGATGGCCCAGGCCAGGCGGGTTCTGGCCGAAGCCCGGACGTTTTCAGACATCGGCAGCGACAACAACGACTTTTCCGGAGAGCTGGTACTGGGTTGTTACGAGGACCTGGCACCCTATTGCCTGCCGCAGATCCTCAGGCGCCTGCAACAGGAACATCCGCGAGTGAGGGTCGACATGCGCGAAGGCGGCTTCGACTATCTGGGCAAGCGCCTCGCCGAAGGTACTCTGGAGCTGGCGCTGACCTACGACCTGGGGCTGCCGGCAAACATGGCGTGTATCGAGTTGCGTCAATTGACTGCCCATGCCCTGCTGGCGGCTGATCACCCATTGGCAAACGAGCCCGATGTCAGTCTGCAAGCACTCAGTGAAGGCAATCTGGTAGTTACTGATCAGGTCCACAGCTGGCAGCACGTGCTGGACCTGTTCAACATGCATGGACTGTCGCCTCAAAGCCTCCAGCGCACCCACAGCTTCGAGTTTCAGCGCAGCCTCGTCGCCAACGGATTCGGTGTTTCCCTGACCTATACCAGGCCCTTCGGCGACCGCAGCTACGACGGTCAGCCCTTGGTGTGTCGCCCGATACGCGAAACGCTGCCCACCCAGCGCATCGTACTGGCCTACGATCAGCGCTACCCGTTAACGCCGCCCGCCGAAGCATTCAAAAATCAGGCCGTTGCCTGGTTCCAGGAAAGAGTACCTTTTGTCTGAGGCAGCGCCCGGGCGCCTATGACGCTGAAGCGGCGACAACCCGCCAACAACAAAATAAACAAATGCATTTTTAGCAAAAATACAATTATTCTTTGCCCATGATCAAAGAACTGAAAACGTTTATCGCCGTGGCAAGAGAAGGCACGTTCGCTGCGGCGGGCAGCAAGATCGGGCTCACCCAGGCCGCTGTCAGTGCGCAGATGCAGCGCCTTGAAGCTGAACTGGGCGTCGAGCTGTTCGACCGAAAAGGACGTTCAGCCCAGCTCAACCGCATGGGGCAGCAGGTGTTGTTACAAGGTCAGGATCTGGTGCGCCAGTTCAGCAGCCTCGGCACTACGACAGTAGGGCTACCCGCGAGCGTGCTGGTGACCATCGGCGCAATTGCCTCTGTACAACGCTCCTTTCTACCGGAAGCGCTGGCTCGGTTTCATCAGCAATTCTCCGCGTGCAGGACGCGCGTCATTCCCGGCCTGTCCATGGACCTGGTCAATCAGGTGGACGCTGGCGAGATCGACATGGCAGCGATCATCCGCCCGCCCTTCTCACTGCAAAGCGACTTGCGCTGGACAACGCTGGTCCGTGAACCCTATCGCCTTATCGTGCCAGCTGACATGCAGGGGGATGACTGGGCCGAACTGATTTCGGCTCATCCATTCATTCGTTACGATCGATCGTCATTTGGTGGCCGACAGGTCGATAGGTTCCTGCGCCAGACCCATGTCTCGCTGCGCGAAGTCTGCGAGCTCGATGAACTGGATGCGATTATGAAACTGGTCGCCAACGGCGTCGGCGTCGCATTGGTTCCGGAAACGGCAACCCTGCAGAGATGGCACGCCGGTGTGCGCTCTATCGACTTGAAAGAGCATACGTTCCATCGCGATATCGGGCTGGTACATCGCGCTCGCCGCAGCCTGACCGAACCGGTAACCGCGCTGGTCCAACTGATCAACGAACACGCTCTGACTCGTTAGCGCTGCGCCCGCTCTAGCAGGCCTGGCGCAACATAGTGTGCGCCAGGCTTTTTACTATTTTGCGAACAGCTGACTCATGTCCTTGAACGCCTTGAACTCAAGCGCATTGCCGCAGGGATCGAACAGGAACATGGTGGCCTGCTCACCCACCTGCCCCTTGAATCGAATGTAGGGTTCGATGACGAACTCGGTGCCGAAGGATTTCAAGCGCTCGGCCAGAGCTTCCCACTGAGCCCATTCCAGAATGATACCGAAGTGCGGAACCGGAACGTCGTGACCGTCTACCGGGTTGCTGTGCACGCTCTCTTGAGAGGCGGTTTTCGGGTGTTCATGAATCACCAACTGGTGCCCGTAGAAATCGAAGTCGACCCACTGATCGCTGGAGCGCCCTTCGGAAAGACCGAACACCTCACCGTAGAAGGCACGTGTCGCGGCCAGGTCATAAACCGGGATTGCAAGGTGGAAAGGAGAAAGACTCATCAGGACTCCGATTGCAGCTCTTGGTGGCGTGTGAGCCTGACAGCGTGCTCGCTGTCCGGCGACTTATTCAAGTTCCACTCATGCTAAGGCCACGCGACACCAATAAAAATCAATATATATTTTAAAGATGCACAAATTATTTTTGTGATAGCGGCCACGCTCAAGCACCAGGCCAGCTCACGAATGCAGGCTGATCCAGCCGTTGATCCCTACATACATCCCGACACAGATAATCAGGACGCTGGACAGGTAAGGTGCGCGTCGAGCGGCTGCACTGAGCCAGGGGAAACGATTCGAGGCTTTTCGCGCACCGATGGCGGCGGCAGCGCCAACGGTGACCAGCGTGACGGCGAGACCCAGGCTGAAACAGATCACCATCATCGCGCCCAAGGTGACCTGCTTCACCTGCAGGCACAGCAGCAACACGGTGATGGCTGCTGGGCAAGGGATAAGCCCCCCGGTCAAGCCGAACATCAGGATCTGGCCATTGCTGACCTCGCGATGGATGAAGCGCTTGCGAATGTCGTCGGCATGGGCCTTTTCATGGGCGTCCTGATAGCCTTCGGCGCTCAGGTTCAAGCCGTCCAGATCACTGTGGTCATGGCTGTGATTGTGACCATGCTCGTGCTCATGGGAGTCCACGCCGTGCTCATGGCCATGGCCTGTATGCCCGTGACTGAGCCTGGCACTTTCGACCTTATACAACTGCTCGCCACGCCAGGTGCGCCATAGCATCCACAATGCAATGGCGATGATCACGGCAGATGACCCGAGCTGGAAGTAAGGTTCCGTGGTTTCAGCATCCAGCCCCTGGCCCAGATACATCCCGCCGATTGCCACCAGCCAGACAACGGCGGTGTGCGAAACGGTAGCGGCGACGCCGAGCATCACGGCCTGTTTCACAGAGCCACGAATGGCCACAATGAACGCCGCCATCATGGTTTTTGAATGCCCAGGCTCCAGCCCGTGCAACGCGCCCAGCAAAATGGCACTGGGGAAATACAGCCAGGCGTGCGACCCCCCTTGCTGTAACAGCTCGACGAAGTTGGGCATGTGAGACCTAGAGGTATTTGGTGATTTGCTTGAAGGCTTCCAGCGGTGCCCGCTCGCCCTTGGCGAGTGAACCGAGCGTGTCTTCAAGGCAGTGATCGATATGATCCTGAATCAACGTTCGCTTGGCCTGGCACACCGCTTTCTCGACCGCGTGCAGCTGCTGGGCGATGTCCACGCACTCGCGCCCGTCTTCGATCATGGTGATGATGCTGCGCAAATGGCCGTCGGCCCGTTTCAGGCGCTTGATAACAGCTATGTGGGACTGGTGCGTATGGCCGTGGGGGTGGTCGTGTTCACTCATGGCTTGAGCTCTGGCCTGGACAATTCAGACCGGCACTCTATCCCCCCAGGGAGGATAGAGTCAAAGGTAATGCAGGATTGGAACCGGAAGCGAGCCCACCTATGAAAACCTGTTCAATTCATCCCGTTGAATGCCAGCTCGCTGTCCTTGATATTGGCAATCGGCCCGAGAATGGCTGGATCGAAGTCGCGGAGTGGCGCGCCCTGACGCAACAACTCTGGCAGGTCCGGATTGGCCAGCGCACCCTTGCCCACTGCGATGATGTCCGCACCTTGGCGAAGCACCTGGTCGGCTTTTTGCGGATCGTGCAGGCCGCCATTGGCGATCAGCGCAACACCCGGCGCGTAGCGACGGGCCAGTTCGACCAGGCTGGCTTCACCCTGGGCAAAGGCCGGCTGCCATGCTTCATGTTCGGTCACATGGATGTAATCGACGCCGGCATCGGCCAGCGCATCGAAAATGATTTCGGCATCGCTCTCGTCCCCCGCCCATTTGTGCTGAAAGTCGTTGACCTTGCCTTGTGAAAGACGCACGCCCACCGGTGCCTGCCCGGCGACTTTTTTCACTGCGGCGATGACCTCGAGCGTCAGTCGCAGACGCTGTCCGACCTCACCGCCCCATTGATCGGTGCGCTGATTGCTGTAGTCGGTCAAAAACTGATCGAGCAGGTAGCCGTTCGCCCCATGTATCTCGACACCGTCAAAGCCTGCAGTGCCGATAGCCAGTTGCGCCGCGTGGGCGAACCCGTCAATGGCCTCGGCAATGTCCTTGTCACTCATCGCTTGCGGGATCCGGTAGCTGCCCGCGCCGTAATAGAACGCCATCTGTTCGCCCTTGGGACGAATGGCCGAAGGACCCGCAGACTCGCTGACGAAGCGATTGGCCTGGCTGAGCGCGCCGGCGTGCATGAGTTGCGCAATCATGACACTGCCATGCCGGTGCACAGCATCGGTCGTAGCACGCCAGGCCTGAGCCTGCTCGTCATCGGTGAGCCCGGGCTGGAAGCGGTAGCCTTGGGAAAAACGGCGATCGGTGTAGTTACCCTCGGTGACGATCAGGCCGAAACCACCCTTGGCGAATCGCTCGTAATAGCGCGTCATGGCCTGCGTTGCACTGCCCTGCTCGTCCGCGCTCACGCGTGTCATGGGCGCCACCGCAAACCTGTTCTTCAGTTTCAGATGACCGATATCGAACGGAGCTGTAACGTGTTTGTTTGTCTCGTTCATACTTCAAATCCTCACTGTGCAGACCGGCTACCAATTGCCCGCTGTCATTGACAGAACCTGCAGCAACGGTAAGGGGTGGCGCAGCCCATTGGAACCCGGCCGTGCAGATAAGGCGCTTTAACGAAAATGGATAGAATCCGTGCAAATATCTGACATAGAGGTGTTCGCCGCCATTGCTTCCAGCAGGAGCCTGTCGGAAGCGGCGCGTCGACTCGGGTTGTCGCCGATGGCAATCTCCAGGCGTCTGGCTGCGCTGGAAAACGACCTGGGCGTCAGGCTGGTTCACCGCACAACCCGCTCGGTATCGCTGACGCCGGAGGGCGAAGTGTTTCTGCCCCACGCCAAAACCATGCTGCACACCAGCGAAACCGCCCGCGCCACGCTGAAAGGCGATACCGGTAAGGCCAGTGGCGTGTTGCGGGTGACAGCACCCAGCGTGTTTGGTCAGACTGTCATCATGCCGCTGCTGCCGGTATTGATGCAGGAGAACCCGGCACTGAGTGTCGACCTGACACTGTCGGACAGCATCGTGGACATCGCCGGGTTAGGCATCGATGTCGCCATTCGGATCGCCACGATACGTGACTCTGCGCTGGTGGCCAGATCGCTGGCGCCCAACCCACGGGTCGTGTGTGCAAGCCCCGACTACCTGATGCGGCGCGGCCAGCCATCGGTACTCGACGAGCTCCGCCAACACCCATGCATAACCTTGCATGCGATGCCTTACTGGACGTTCATCAGAGAGGGCGAGCCGGTGGCCATTCGCGCTCAGGGTACGTTCTCGGCCAACAGCGTCGAAGCGGTGCGCACGGCGTGCAAACAGGGCCTGGGGCTGGCCATGCTGACCTATTGGGACGTTCAGCAGGAAATCCGTGCAGGCAGCCTTCTGCAGATACACTTCGAAGACGTCATCCCCGAGCAACTGTCGGTGACGGCCGTCCTGCCGACCCGCCAGCGCGTACCTCACCGGGTACGCCTGTTCGTCGACCGCCTTGAAGCAGAGCTCAAGAAAAGTACGGTTTGAAGCAAGGTGTCAGTGCCATGGTGCAACCTGTATCGGCTCAAACCGGCTGCAGTTTCGTCCTTCATGCTTGGCCCGGTACAAGGCCCGGTCGGCTTCCGCCAGCAATGCTGCTGCAATCGGGTCAGGCGCAGTACCGGCCGCCACGCCCGGGCGCGGGATGGGCAGCGCGCCAGCCTCCAGACTTGCCACCCCCACCGACACTGTCACCCGGCCCAGGTCGCTGGTTTCATGGAGCCTGGCAAGGCCATGAATGTGCTCCACGATTTCCTCCGCCAGCCGGCAGGCACCCTCTGCGCCGGTATCCGGCAATAGCACGGCGAACTCCTCGCCCCCATAACGGGCCACCAGATCGGTAGACCTGTGCACGCAATTTTTCACGGCATGGGCAATGGCAATCAGGCACTCATCGCCTTGCAAATGGCCATAGTGATCGTTGTAGCGCTTGAAGAAATCGATATCGAGCAACAGCAGCGAAAATGCCCCCTGATTGCGCCGCACGCGCAGCCATTCACGCTCGATGCTCTCGTCGAGAAAACGCCGGTTGGCCAGCCCCGTCAGCCCATCGGTCTGGGCCAGCAGGTTGAGCTGGTCCATCGCCATTTTCAGGCGCAGGTGGGTCTTTACGCGCGCCGTGACGATCAACGGCTGAATGGGTTTGCCGATGAAATCCACCGCACCCAGCGCCAGTCCGGCTTCCTCGATGCGGGTTTCGGTGTGGCTGGTGATGAAGATGACCGGGACGTCTTCCAGCAGTTGATCGGCCTTTAGCGTCTCGCAGACCTCAAACCCGCTCATTCCAGGCATCTCGGCGTCGAGAAGGATAAGGTCCGGACGCATGTCCCGGACCATCTTCAGGGCCTGGGCGCCACCCGTGGCAAAACGAATCTGTCCCAGGCCATTGAGAACTTTGCTCAGCACACGAATGGCGGAAATATCATCATCGACAATCAGCAGGCTAGGTACAGGTTGCATGATGGATGAAGCTCCTTTTTATAAGTCGGCACGTTCGAGCAGGTGCAGTGCCTGGTCGAACTCGAGTCCTTCAATGGTTTGCCAGAGCTGTTCGACCAGTGCCTGCCCGGCCAGCTCCTGAAGCGCGGCAGCAGCCAGCGGAAACTGGTCCAGCGCGGCGATATCACGGTTTTCAAGCAATTCACGCAAGGTCGATAACGCCTGTCGGGAGGCATCGGGATCCGCATCGATACGCGGGGCCGGTGTCCTTTCCTCAAGTACCGGCGTGCGGTCTTGCAAAGCACGGAAAGCGGCGCTCACACCCCGCAGAGCCGGCTCAGGGTCCGTACCGTGGCGCAGCAGGGCTTCCGCCTGCCCGGCATGCAGCCCTACTTGCCTAGCGCCGAGCAGCAGCGCAGCACCGCGCAGCTTGTGCAGGTCAGCCATCGTTTGATCGGGGCTCTGTCGCGCCCGTGCCAGAAGGCTCTCGCTCTCGCCGAACGCGACAAATTCATTGAAAAAGCGCCGCAGGGACGAGAGAAACAAGGGCACATCATTGCCTAGCCGAGCGGCGACCTCCTGGGTGTCGATACCTTCGATCACCGGCCATGCAGAGCCTGTCGGGGCTTCCTGCAGCAAGGTGCCGACCGCCAGCGGAGCGCCTCGAACACGCTCGACGGCACGACGTACCGCCCGGATCAGGGCGGCGGGGTCCAGAGGCTTGGTGAGGAAGTCATCCATACCCGCGAGCTCGGCCTGTCGCCGCTCCTCTGCCAGGGCGCCTGCGGTCAACGCCAGCACAGGCAATCGTGTCAGGCCCAGTTCATTGCGCAAGCGCCGCGTGGCCTCATAACCATCCATTTCCGGCATCTGCACATCCATCAGCACGGCATCGAAGACATCTGGCGTCTGACGCAGTCGTTCAAGGGCCAGCAGACCATTGCTGCAGGTCTGAACCACAGCGCCCTGTTGCTGCAACAACAGGCTGGCGACCTCCAGATTGATCTCGCTGTCGTCCACCAGCAGCAGGTGCAATCCACTCAGCCAGAGCGTCATGGAGGTATCCATTCGCGTGGCCTGAATGACCCTTTCGGTGCTGCCCTGGTACTTGGCGATACAGGCATTGATCGCGTTGAACAAGGCCGAGCTGTCCAGCGGCTTGAGCAATACCTTGTCGACCAGAGGGAGCAGTTCTTCCCGGATCCCGGACGGGGTCACCAGAATGACCGGAAGCGGCGTCGCCTCGATCAGTTGTTGCACCTGCTCAACCTGCGGCTGCTGCCAGTCCACCAACAACACATCCGGCAAGGGCGCGTTGACGTGATTACGCTCTTGCAAGGCGACGTGCAGCGCCTGTTCGTCGGTCAGGTTTGCCACTCGCCAGCCCAGGCCGCGACATAACCGTTGCAGCGCCGTGGACGACTGCACGTCGTCGCTGAGCAGCATGACCTCCAGACTGCTTCCCGGGCCGGACGGCTCCAGATCGCTCTGGCTGCTCTGAAACGGCAACTCCACCCAGAACTCGCTGCCGGTGCCGAGTTCGCTCTCCACCCCTATCCGGCCGCCCATCTGCTCGGCCAGCCCGCGCACCACCGACAAACCCAGTCCGGTGCCGCCAAAACGCCGCGTGGTAGACGCATCCGCCTGTGTGAACGGCGCAAACAGCTGGCCGAGTGCATTGGCCGGTATGCCACAGCCCGTGTCCTGCACAGAGAAGCGCAACCAGCAAGTATCGGCGTGATCGTCTTCACGACTCACTGTCACATCGACTCCGCCGACTGTGGTGAACTTGAGCGCATTGCCGACCAGATTCATGAGGATCTGGTTGACCCGCAATGCGTCTCCTATCAACTGGCCAGGCAGCGATGCCACGACGCTGACAGAAAAACGCAGGCCTTTCTCCTGCGCCTGGGGCGTGAACAGCTCGCCCAGTTCGTCGAGCAGTTGTCGAGGGCTGAAGGGGTTATGTTCCAGCCGCATCTCTCCCGCCTCGATCTTGGCGATGTCGAGGATATCGTTGATGATCCCCAACAAGGTCCGGCCGGCAATCTGCAGCTTGGTCAGCAACTGGCGTTGCTGGTCGTTCAAGGCGGTGTTGTGCAGCAGGTGGGAGATGCCGATCACGGCGTTCATGGGCGTGCGAATTTCATGGCTCATGTTGGCCAGGAACAGACTTTTGGCCGCATTGGCAGCTTCGGCGCTGGACTTGGCCGCGTGCAATTCGGCGCTATGGTGCAGCCGTTCGGTGATGTCCTGAGCGATACCCAGATGACCGATGAGTTCTCCATCGGCGGTACGGATCGGGGTGATGATCATCAGCACAGGGACCGTCGTGCCATCCTTGCGTACGTAGGTCCATTGTCGGGTTTCCGAACCTTCGAGGGATGCCTTGTAGCAAAAGACGTCAATGCCTTCGATCGGGATGCCGTATTCACGGCTCAGCTCAGCGGAGCGTGCGGCCACTTCTTCAGGAAGATGAAACACGCCTGGACCGTTGCCGCTGACCATTTCCGCATTGCTGTAGCCCAGCAGCAATTCGGCGCCCCGATTGAACACAAAGATCTGCCCCTGCATATCGGTAGCGATGATCGAAACCTCCGAAGAGGCGTCCAGCACTCCCTGCAGCAAACCCGCCACTCTGGACAGCTCTGCAGTGCGCTCGCTGACCTGTTGCTCAAGCTGTGCGTTGAACTCCATGAGATAGCGTTCGACGCGCTTGCGGTCGGTGATGTCGTGCATCATTTTCGCCGCGCCGAGTATGGTGCCGTCCGTCTCGCGGATGAAGCTGCAGGTAATGGTCACATCGATCAATTGACCGTTCTTGTGCAGACGCCGGGTTTCCAGCGTCGGGCCTCGCTCACCGCGGGCCACCCTTTCCAACAACTGTTCGTCTTCATGAACCAGATCTGGCGGAACCAGCAGTGGCGCCAATGGACAGCCCAGCACTTCGTGCTCGTCATAGCCGAACATCTGCTCGGCAGCCCGGTTCCAGGTGATGATCCGACCGTCCAGGGCTTCACCGATGATCGCGTCGCTGGAGTTTTCGACGATAGTGGCCAGCCTGGCCTGACCGGCAACCACCTGCTGTTTGCGCTGACGGGACAACAGTAGAGTGCCAACCAGCACCGTCAACATCAGGCTGACCAATGTGCCGATCATGAACACCCTGCCCGCCGGAACCGGATCGAGTGCCTCGGCAAATGCCGGGTGAGCGCCTACCTCCATGCGCCACACGCGGCCATAGATGTCTCGTTCGAAAGCATAGGTCTGCAAGACCTCCTGCTCATGACCGCTTTCCGGAGTCTGGTAGATCAGATGCTGGCCTTCACTGACGTCATAAAGCTTCAAGTGCACTCTGTGGTTGAGAGGGTCCAGATTGCTCATCACCTCACGCATGGCCAACGGCGCATAGGTCCAGCCGATCAGGGATGTTTCGCGCAGGGCGATATCGGTCGGGGTTTCAGGGGTGCTGTAAACCGGTAACAGGAATAGGAAAGCACGCAAGTGGTCATCATTGTCCTGCAGCAGGGTAATGGGCGCCGACAGGGTGGCAGCGCCACTGCGCATGGCCTGAAGGGCTGCATCGCGACGATGCTCCTCGGAGGCGATGTCCAGCCCCAGTGCCTGGACGTTGCGGGCCAGCGGGTCGATGAATTGAATGATGAAACGGTCTCCCTGCTGGGCACCCAGCCGACCAAGACTGAAGTCCGGCCTGCCATCTTCCCTGACACGCCTCACGAATTCGGCCTCATCGCTGGCCGCGACACGACGGATGAAGCCGAACCCGCGCGCGCCAGGGTATTCCTTCTCGATATTGCGCCCTTTGCTGTAGCGGCTCATCTGGCTGCTGTTGATATGCTCGAGGTCCAGCATATGAACGGCACCGCGCAGGCCTCGAAGACGGTACTCGTACACCCTGAGTCGTGCCTGCAAGTTATCGCCGATGCCCTCTCCGGCCTCCTTGAGCGCCTGTTCTATACGCGCATCGATCGATCTGCGCTGTTCATGGCTGGCAATAAAACTGACGCTGAGCCCGGCCAGCAGAACCACAGCCATCCAGCCAACGAGCCACGTGAGAGAGCTTTTCTTCATCAATCAGACACTCGTTTTCAATCCTGAATACTGTGAGGTGACCAGAGGACACCGTCCGCCTGCCCTGGCGTGTCTCTGCGACCTCAAGCGTAGATTGTCTTCGACCAAGCGCCAGTGACGTCGCCATCGCCATCGCTGCATGGTTTATCGCGTGCAAGTGGTCGCAGGGCATTTGCCAGCAGCCACCTGCAACTTCAGGCGTCGGTCTGGCCGATGAAAGGGACGATTTTGATCGGACTCAGTGACGACGACCAAAAGTCTGGTTTTTGACAAAGCGCTGTTTGCCAAGAACATAAAGCCTTAAAAAATACTAAATAAGCATAATAAAAAATAAATTAATCACAAAAACCTATATTAGCTTAGAAGAAAAAAGACTTTTACAGCGCATGACCATAAGAATACGGTCTTAAGAAATCAGTGCTGAAGCACTGTGCTCGACTTGAAGAGGACCTTCCATGCGCCGTACACCGCCTTCGACTTTTTCGACTGGACTCGCCCCCCGGAGCGCAGTGCGATGACTGGGCGCACGTTCCTCCCGCGCCTGCTGTTCGCCGCCTTCACAGCCATTACCCTGCTCGGCTGCTCACCCTCCGGCCCGGACGGCCAGGCAGCCAAAACCCTCAAAGTGGCGTTCTTCAGAGACAACACCACGCTGGTCAGCCTTGACCCCTTTCAGGTGTACTGGCTGGAGCATCGGGTGGTGCTGCGCAATATTGCCGAGTCCCTGACCGATCAGGACCCGCAGACCGGCAAGATCATTCCCTGGCTGGCAGAACGCTGGGAAGTCAGTGACAACGCGCTGGAATATACCTTTCACTTGCGCAAGGACGTGACCTTCAGCAACGGCACACGTTTCGACGCTCAAGCGGTGAAGACGGCCTACGACGCGGACAAGTCGTTCGCCGCACAACTGCCAGCCACCTTCGGCGCCACTTACCTCAAAGGCTACGACCACGCCGAGGTACTGGACGACTTCACCATCAAACTGGTGCTGGCCCAACCCAACGCGGGCTTCCTGCAAGCCACCTCCACCACCAATCTCGCCATTCTTGCTCCAGAGTCCTACGCACTCAGCGTCAAGGAGCGTTCGTTGGGCGCGATCATTGGCACCGGGCCATTCGTGCTGGAGCGCTACACGCCTGAAAGCGGTTTGCGCCTGATCAAACGCAAGGGCTATGCCTGGCCATCGGCCAATGCGCAGAACAAGGGCGAGGCGCATCTGGATGCGGTCGAGGTCAGCTACGTGCCGGAAGAAAGCGTCCGTAACGGCCAGTTCGTTCAGGGGCAGGTGGACATCCTCTGGCCGCGCAATCCGTTCTCCGAGGTGGACCTCAACCTGTTCAAGTCCAGGGGCGCGACCATTCAGAGCCGTTCGCTGCCAGGACCTGCGCTGAACCTGTACCCCAACACGCGTGGCAATCGCATTCTTGCCGACCGCAACGTGCGCCTGGCCCTGCAAAAGGCAATCGACCGCAAGACCTACGCAGCCACCGTTTACAACCCGCAATTCCCGGTGGTCTCCGGCATCTACGACGTCACCACGCCGTTTTATAAAAGCCAGGCCGACAAACTGACCTACGACCCTCAAGGTGCAGAGCGCCTGCTCGACGCTGCGGGCTGGCAGAAAAACGCCGACGGCTATCGTTATAAGGAAGGCAAGCGCCTGAAGCTGGCCTACAACCTGTCACCCGCCGAAACCGCTGGTGATGTGCTGATTCAGGATCAACTGCGCAAGGTGGGTATCGAGCTCAAGCTTAACGTGGTGACCACCGCCGAGTGGGCTGCGGCCAATGCGGCAGGCAATTATGACCTGACGTCCACCTACATGACCCGCGCCGACCCGATCATTCTGCAGACCATCATCGACCCGCGCAGTGCCAACAGCTCGACGCTGGCGACCAACCTTTACGCGCCGGAAACGCTGCCCAAGGCCCTTGAGCTGTTCGACGCAGGACTGACCGCCACGCAAAGCGAACAGCGCGCCAGGGCTTATGGCGAGTTGCAGGACCTGCTGGTCGACGAGGGCTCGGCGATCCCGGTTTACGAGCGCGTCTGGCAAGCCGCCACGGCGAAAAACGTACGCAATTTCCACTGGACGGCGGAAGGCTTTGCGCTGTTCAACGACATCGAGTTGGCAACGCCATGAGTCGCTATATCCTCAGTCGGATCGCGCAAGCGCTACTGGTACTTTGGGGTGCCTACAGCGTCACCTATTTCATTCTTTACCTGCTGCCCGGCGACAGCCTGTCGATCATGCTCAGCGCCTCGGGTGTCGAAATCGACTCCCTGTCCCCGCAGGACCTCGCCAAGGCCAAGCTCTATTACGGACTGGACCGCGGCATCTTCGAGCAATACGTCGATTTGCTGTGGGGAGCGTTACATGGCGACTTCGGCAATTCGCTGACGCTCAACCGCCCAGTTTCAGAATTACTGATCGAGCGTCTGCCACAAACCCTGAGCCTTGCGGGGCTGGCCATTGTTCTGTCACTGATCGGCGGGACAGGTCTGGCGTATCTCACCGCCTACGTACGCTGGCAGCCCTTGAAAGTCGCCTTGTCACGCCTGCCGTCGCTGGGCTTCTCGGTGCCGGTCTTCTGGATGGGCCTGCTGTTCATTCAACTGTTCGCGTTCACTCTTGGCTGGTTCCCGGCGACCGGCAATCAGGGATTCTCCAGCCTTATATTGCCCGCCGTCACGCTGGCGATCCCCAGCGCCGCGGTGTACGCCCAGGTCCTGCAACGTGGTTTTCAGGGCGTCTGGAAAGAGCCCTACATCATCACCGCTTATGCCAAGGGCCTGACCCGCGCGCAGGTTCAGGCCCGCCATGCGTTCAAGAATGCTGCCCTGCCGCTGCTCACACTGATCGGCCTGCAAGTGGGCAACACAGTGTCCGGCGCAGTGCTGGTGGAAACCATTTTCGCCCGCTCCGGGGTCGGTCGACTTGCCCAGGAGGCCGTGCTGCGCCAGGACATTCCGGTGGTGCAGGCCATCGTAGCAGTCTCGGCAGCTGCTTTCGTCGTGGTCAATCTGATCGTTGACCTGCTGTACCCCGCGCTGGATCCGCGCATCGCCCACACGCCAAAGGTCTCCTGACGCCATGACTATCTTCGACAACCGCCTTGCGCGCCTGACCCGCCTTGTTGATCCCAGTCAAAACCTTCCCGGCAACAACGCACCTGCCGCGCAGTGGCAGCGACGCAGCAGCCTGAGTCGCGCCGTGGAGGCCGCCAGGCCCCTGCTGCGCCGCCCGGGGTTTCTGCTCGCTGTGGCAATGGTCGCCTTTGCGTTGCTGGCGGCGCTGGCACCCAACCTGCTGAGCAGCTACGCACCTTACGCCACCTCGCCCAGCGACAAGCTCACCGCGCCAAATGCAGCGCACTGGTTCGGTACCGACGAACTGGGTCGTGATCTCTACACCCGCGTGGTACACGGTTCGAGCCTTTCGGTACAGGCCGCATTGCTGGCGGTGGGCATCGCCATGGCCGGTGGCCTGAGCCTGGGGGTGATTTCCGGTTTCGCAGGCGGGCGCATCGATGCAGTGATCATGCGTCTGATCGATGTATTGCTGGCCCTGCCCGGCTTGCTACTGGCGCTGGCGATTGTCACCGCCATCGGGTTCGGCACCCTTCCGGTAGCCATAGCAGTAGGCGTGGGGATCATCCCCGGCTTCGCGCGCACCACCCGCGCCGAAGTATTGCGCGTCAAGACCCTGCCTTACGTCGAGGCCGCGCGGCTGGGCGGTGCAAGCTGGACGCGAACCCTGCTGCGCCACATCCTGCCGAACGCCTGGGGCCCGGTAGCGGTGCTCGCCACACTGGATTTCGGTGCAGCGATTCTGGCGACTGCCGGGCTGAGTTTCCTCGGCTTTGGTGCCGAACCACCGGCTGCCGAATGGGGCACGTTGATCGCCAACGGTCGTCACTTCCTGATAACCGCACCCTGGGTGTCGCTGCTGCCGGGCCTGTTCGTGGTTGGCGTAGTGTTCAGCTTCAACCACATCGCCCGCACTCTGGAAGAGACTCAACGATGACCGATACCGCTCAACTGATCGACATTCGTCATCTGAGTGTCGCTTACCGTTTCGACGGCCAGATCAACCAGGCCGTGCGCAACGTATCCTTTCAGGTCGCCCGGGGTGAAACCGTAGCGATTGTCGGCGAATCCGGCTCCGGCAAGTCGACGATGGCCAACGCCATACTCGGCCTGTTACCGGACAATGCCGCCATCACCAGCGGCGATCTACACGTCGATGGACACGATCTTGGCCATGCCGGCGAACGCGAGAAACGGCGAATTCGCGGCAGCACCATCGGCCTGGTGCCCCAGGACCCGATGGTCGGCCTCAACCCTACCCTGCGCATCGGCCGGCAAATTGCCGAAGCACTGATTCAAGCCCACGGCCGGCGTTACCCGGCAGTGGATGCCGATGTGCTGGAATTACTTCAGCAGGTCGGTCTGGACAAGCCGGTATTGCGCGCTCGTCAGTACCCGCACGAACTGTCAGGCGGCATGCGCCAACGCGTGTTGATCGCCATCGCCCTGGCTGGCAATCCTCGCCTGATCATCGCCGACGAGCCCACCAGCGCGCTGGACGTGACGGTACAACGCAAGATCCTCGATCATCTGCAACGTCTGGTGGCCGAGCGTGGTATTTCCCTGGTGATCATCACCCACGATCTGGGCGTGGCGGCCGACCGGGCCGATCGAGTGCTGGTGATGAACAAGGGCGAACTGGTCGAACAAGGTCCTCCGCAACAGATACTCATCGCGCCTCGCCATGCCTATACCCGCGCACTGATCGCCGCAGCACCGGCTTTCGGCCAGCGCAAGAGCCCGGCAACAGTGCGACCGGTCGCGAGCAGCGACACACCTCTGCTGACCCTGAGCAACATCGGCAAGACCTATCGTCTGCCCTACGTGAAAGGCGAAGACGCCGACTTCCAGGCGCTGCAAGACGTCAACTTCAAGGTGTATCCCGGCCAGACCCTGGCCATCGTCGGCGAGTCCGGCTCTGGTAAAAGTACTGTGTTGCGCATCGCACTGGGTCTGGAAAAACCCACCCACGGACGAGTGCAGCTGGACGGCCAGGATGTCACCGACCTGGGCTGGCGCGAATTCAGACCGCTGCGGCGGCGTATCCAGTTAGTGCAGCAAAACCCGTTCGCGGCCCTTGACCCACGCTTCACGTTATTCGAAAGCATCGTCGAACCCCTGGTCTCGTTCGGCCTGCTCAAAGGCCGCGAACTGGAGCAGGCCGCACGCCGGTTGATAGAGCGAGTGCAGTTGCCCGTGGCCTATCTGGACCGCCTGCCCCGCGAGCTTTCCGGTGGCCAGCGTCAGCGGATTGCCATTGCCAGAGCGCTGGCCCTGCAGCCCGATCTGCTGCTGCTCGATGAGCCGGTTTCGGCACTGGACGTGTCGGTGCAGGCGCAGATTCTCGACTTGCTGGTCGAGCTGCAAGCCGAATCGGGCATCGCCTACGTGCTGGTGTCCCACGACCTTGCAGTGGTCGCCAGCGTTGCCCATCAGGTACTGGTGCTCAAGCATGGCAAGACCGTCGAGCAGGGTCTGGCCGAGGATGTTTTTGCCAGGCCTGAAGCGGCTTACACCCAGGAGTTGATTGCCGCGATACCTGGCCGGCGTCTGGAGTTACAAACAGGGACGCACTGACAAATACCTGGGCTTGCATCAATGGGTCGCACGACGTTTGAAACCCATGGCCTCGGCGACTGCGTATATGCATATTCCTTATCGATATTTAAATTATCTTTTTAATAGCTATAGAGTTTCGCCTTATGCACCAAACGTTGCCGAAGCAGGATGCAGGCAAGACCAGGCTACCTTGCGCACCTGACTCGCATGTTCAGGCCGCATCAGCAACAAGCCCCATCCCCCTACTTCGAGCACCCGCAATGAAAGGCATCAACCCCCTGTCGTTCCCAGCCCTGATGGGTTCAGCGCTGCTGCTGAATGCCGTCGTTTCATTCCCTGCCCTGGCCGGACTGCTGGAAAAAGGCCGCACTGACGGCCTGACCGCTGGCATCGCCAATGAACAGCCCTATGCCTACATCGGCACCGATGGCAAAGCCACCGGGGCCAACGTCGAGATACTGCGGGCGATTCTCGAACCGCTGGGCATCAAGCAGATCGAGACGCCTATCACTGACTTCGGTTCGCTGGTGCCGGGTCTGGCAGCAGGTCGTTTCGACTTGATCGGTGCAGGCCTGTTCATCAATCCGAATCGCTGCAAGGTCATCGCGTTCTCCAACCCGGTGACGCGATCCGGCGGTGCGTTCATTGTCAAAACCGGCAACCCGCTGAACCTGCACAGCCTCAAGGACGTCGCCAGCAACGCCAAGGTGCGCCTGGCCACTCAACCTGGCAGCAATCAGGTTCAGGAAGCCAAAGACAGCGGTATCGCCAACGGCAACGTGGTGTTGTTCGACAAGGACACCGAGGCATTGGCCGCCTTGCAGGCGGGTCGCGTGGACGTGGTGTATTTCCCGGACGCCGAAGTCATCAGTCTGATCAAGAAAGCCAACAGTCCGGACATCGAGCGCGCCTTGCCTTTCGAGCAGATTCCGGACGCCAGTGGCAAACCAGGCTGGAATTACCACGCCTACGGCCTGCCAAAAAACGATCCGGCCTTCGAACAGGCCTTCAACGAACAACTGGCCAAACTCCGGGCATCGGGCGAGCTGCTGAAAATCCTGCAGAAGTACGGCTATACCGAAAACGAACTGGCTGACCCGGCCATCACCGCAGCCCAACGCTGCAACCCATGATCTGCCCCGCCCCGCAAGGGCGCGCAGTAAACGGCCCTGACCCACACGAGTACGGCCATGCCTGTTGATGCTGCAACACTGGAAACCGCAGGTTTCATTGCCAGACAACTGGCCCACGGCGCCTGGATCACCCTGCAGATCACTGTGCTTGCCGAACTGCTGGTACTGGTGCTCTCGTTTGTAATCGCCCTGATGCGCCTGTCGCCATTCCGGACGTTACGCTGGTTCGCCACGGTGTATGTCGAGGTGCTGCGTGGCATCTCGGCATTGGTGCTGCTGTTTTACCTGTTCTTCATTCTGCCGCTGTTCGGCATCCGCCTGTCCCCCATGACCACCGGCGTGCTGGGGCTGGGCCTGACGTTTTCGGCGTATGGCGCGGAAATCATTCGTTCAGCACTGATCAACGTCAGCCAGGGTCAACGTGACGCTGTGCGTGCGCTGGACTTCGGGCCGATAAGCGCCTTTCGGCGAATCATTCTGCCGCAGGCCCTGCCGTTCATGATCCCGCCGATGGGTAATCAATTGGTCGAGCTGCTGAAAACCACGTCACTGGTCTCACTCATCACCCTCACCGACCTGACCTTTACCGGCAGTCAATTGATCACCACGCTGGGCCAGCAAACGCTGATCTGGAGCATCGTGCTGGTGTGCTATTTCGTGATGGCCTGGCCATTGAGCTGGCTGGTCAAGCGTTATGAGCAGCACGCCACCGCGTGGCGCACGGCCAGGGGATGAACGATGGAGTTTGATATCGCATTCGCCCGGTCGATTCTGCCGGAGCTGTTTCAGGGCTTGCTGGTGACCGTGCAGGTCGTGGTGCTGGGGTTCCTGCTCGCGGTGTTGCTCGGTCTGATCCTGGCCCTGACACTGCGCTCGCAGATAACCGTCGTGCATCGCCTGAGCAAAGGCTACCTGAGCTTTTTCCGTAATACGCCGTTGATGGTCCAGTTGTATGTGCTGTTCTTCGCGCTGCCGCTGGCGGGCATCACCTTCCCGGCGATCACCACCGGTGTGATCGGCCTTGGCTGCTATTACGCGGCCTATATTGCCGAAGCGTATCGCGGTGCCATTGACGACATCCCGGCCGGACAGTGGGAAGCCGCACGCGCCCTTGACTTCAATCGTGGCGACACCTGGCGGCGCATCATCCTGCCGCAGGCGTTGAAACCCATGCTGCCGGTGCTCGGCAATTACCTGATCGGCATGTTCAAGGAAACGCCGCTTCTGGCGGTGATCACCATCCCTGAACTGTTTCAGGCTGCCAAGCAGGTCGCCGGCATGACCTATCGTTACAACGAACCGTACACAGTGATGGCGCTGATGTTTCTGGCGATCAGTGTGCCGACCTCGTTGCTGTTCAAATACCTGGAAAGGCGCAACCATGTCTGATCTCGCACACACCGCAACCCCACCCGTCACCACTGCGCAGATACAGCTGAAACACGTGGTCAAGGACTTCGGCCGCAACCGGATCATCGACCATCTGGACCTGAGCATTCCTCAAGGTCAGAAAGTCGCCTTGATCGGCCCCAGTGGCTCGGGTAAATCAACGGTATTGCGCCTCATCAAGGGGCTGGAAAACTATCAGCAAGGCAGCATAGAAGTCGCAGGTGAAGCAGTGCCCGCGCGCACATCCGGATGGCACTGGCCTGGCGCACGCAAGGCTCCGGTGGAACATCGGGTAGGCATGGTGTTCCAGCAGTTCAATCTGTTCCCACACCTCACCGTGCAGGAAAATGTCACCGAAGCACCGCTACGGGTACTCAGGCTGCCTCGCGAAGAGGCCCTTGAACGCGCGCATCAATACCTCGGGCTGGTCGGGCTCGCTCACAAGGCCGATGCCTATCCGAGCCAGCTCTCCGGTGGTCAGCAACAACGTGTAGCGATTGCCAGAGCACTGGCCATGCGTCCGCAGGTCATGTTGTTCGATGAAGTCACGTCAGCGCTCGACCCTGAGCTGGTCGGCGAGGTACTGGCGGTAATTCGCTCGATTGCCCACGAGTTTCAGATGACCATGTTACTCGTGACCCACGAGATGAAATTCGCTCAGGACATCGCTGACCGGGTGCTGTTCATGGAGGGCGGGCGCATCGTGGCGGACGGCACCCCGAGCGAAATTCTGCTGAATCCGCAAAACGAGCGGACTCGAAGGTTTCTGCAGAGGGTGGAGCAGCGCTGATTGCCAGCGCCGCTCTTTTTACAGGATGAGACTTTTGGGCCTCGCGACTTTTTGAAAGTGGCTGCAATCAGATCCGGAAGCGCGCAACCATGCCTTGCAGGTTGCTGCCCAGGCGCGCCAGCTCCACGGTAGACGCTGCGCTTTGTTCGGTGGCCGTAGCCGACTGGTCGGCGATGTCCCGTACGCTGATGACACTGCGATTGATTTCGTCGGTGACGGCGCTCTGCTCTTCAGCGGCAGCAGAAATCTGTTGGCTCATCTGTTCGATGGTCACAATCGAATGAGTGATTTCAAGCAACGATTCTTCGGCCTGCCGCGCCAGCGCCACGGTGCCTTCGGTACGTTGACGGCTGGCATTCATCAGATCCGATGCCGCGCCGGTGCCATCCTGCAAGGACTTTATCAGCGCCTCGATTTCAGTCGTGGATGACTGTGTACGCTGAGCCAGCGAGCGCACCTCATCGGCCACCACGGCAAAGCCGCGCCCCTGCTCACCCGCACGTGCGGCTTCGATCGCCGCGTTGAGGGCCAACAGGTTGGTTTGTTCCGCGACCGCCTTGATCACATCAATGACACCGCCGATCTTGTCACTGTCCTGAATCAGGCGCTGCATGGCCTCGCCCAGTTGCCCCACTTCACCGGCAAGCTGGCTGATTTCACGCGTGGCGTTTTGCACCACACTGCTGCCGTGGGTTGCGCGGTCACTGGCCTGTCTGGCGGCCTGCGATGCATCTTCAGTGTTCTGCGCCACTTCCTGAACGGTGGACGCCATTTGGTTCATGGCGGTCGCCACCTGGTCGACTTCCAGTTTCTGCTGAGTAACGCCCGCGCTGGTCTGTTCGCTGACGGCTGAAAGCTCCTCGGCCGCCGTGGCGATCTGTGTCACACCATTGCTGATACCGCCAATCAGGGTACGCAGCGATACGGTCATGTGTTGCATGGTGTTTTGCAGCAGGCCCAGCTCATCCTGGCGAGTGGTGCTGAGGTCATTGGTCAAATCGCCGTCGGCAATTCGACGCGCAGCGATCACCGTGGAATCGAGCGGACGGGTAATCTGACGGGTAATCAGAATCGCCGCGAAGATGCCCAGCAGCAATACGATCACCGCCACCGTGAGCAACTGGGTTACGGCGCTGTCTTTTTCTTTATTGGCACTGACTACCTGGCCCGCCATCAGCTTTTCGGTACTGGTGACGACGTCCATTGACTGCTGGCGAAGGCTGTCGCGAATCTGATCGTTCTGTTGCATCAGTTGCGAGATGGAGACCATCAACGACTTGTACTGTTGCAGCGCCGCGAGCGCCTCATCCACCGCCGGGCCGGCCTTGTTCGGCAATTGGTTGCGCGCACTGCTCACCTGAGCGATCAGTGAGTCGGCAGCATCGAAGGTGATCTGCCTGTTTTCAGCGGTCGGGATACTGATATAACGGCGAAACACCAGGCGAAAATTGGTCATGCCATTGCGCAGGTCGCCAGCAATCTTTACCTGGTCGATACCGCTTTGATCCAGCGAGCGGGAAACGTCGTCCAAGGTCTTTTGCAGGAGTGTCTCAAAGCTTCCGCTCACTTGTTCGGAAATGGTGATCAGCGGCTGCATGGCCTGATCAATTTGCCGATTGTTATCGACCAATTGACTGAACGTTTGTCTCAAGCCACCCGCCTGATCGCGAATACCTCTGAGGATATCGGCGTTGGCCGGAACGGTCAGAATCTTCAGGCCTTCCTCGATGGTCTTGCCCAGATTGTCCAGGGCGGCCGTGTAGCCCTGCGTATTACTCGCGTCAGGCTTAGCGGTATAGGCCTGCGCAGCGATCCTGAGGCTCAGCGCATCGGCCTTCACCTCAGAAACCCTGGCTGCCTTGCCCAGCCGCTCGATCAGCAGGTTGGTGCTGAGGTAACCGATCGCGGTGACCGTCAGCACACCCAGCAGTATCAGACCGAAGCCTACACTCAGCTTTTTGCTGACCTTCAAATTGTCCAGCCATGTCGACTTCATCAAACTTTTCCTCGGGATTTATCGCAATAACCAAGGATCGACTGTTCGCTGGACAACTTGATAGCCGCGGCGATTGCAAAGATTGATCGAAGAGATAGCAATATGACATGAGCTTTTTTGGCTCACCGTAAGGGGAGCATTCTCAGCCCCGAATGCCTGGCCGCTATCCACCCTGCGGGTCACCCGGCTGCAGCTTTTCGAAGACCTATGGGTACTCATCATTGCCAGTGATAGTAACCTTCGGTTTATTCGATTCGTTAATAACACCCCGTGCGCAACAGAATCCGCCCCATTCTTCACTATTGGCGGAACTTCCCATGCACCAGACAATCAGCCATCTGCGCTACCCTCTCACCGCCCTCGCCTTGATCGTCATCAGTGCCTGCGGCCGTGCGCCGGAAGCCACCAGTGCGCCTGGCGCAGCCAAAGTCAGTGTGGCCAAGGTACTGGAACAGCCAGTCAACGAGTGGGATGAATTTACCGGTCGTCTCGAAGCACCTGAAACGGTCGAAGTTCGCCCAAGAGTCTCCGGTCAGATCGATCAGGTAGCCTTCACCGACGGCTCGCTGGTCAAGAAAGGCGACCTGCTGTTCCAGATCGACCCTCGCCCCTTCCAGTCGGAAGTCCGCCGTCTCGAAGCCCAGTTGCAACAGGCCCGCGCAGTCGCTTCGCGCAGTGACAGCGAAGCCCAGCGTGGAGAGCGTCTGCGCAGCAACAATGCGATTTCCGCCGAGCTGGCCGAATCGCGTACCACCTCGGCGCAGGAAGCCAAGGCCGGTGTCGCGGCCATTCAGGCGCAACTGGACCTGGCTAGACTGAACCTCAGTTTCACCCGTGTCACCGCACCGATTTCAGGCCGCGTAAGTCGTGCCGAAATCACCGCCGGCAACATTGTCACCGCCGATGTCACCGCCCTGACCAGCGTGGTTTCCACCGACAAGGTCTACGCCTACTTCGACGCAGACGAGCGTGTGTTCCTCAAGTACACCGAACTGGCCCGCAAAGGCCAGCGCGGTCAGAGCACGCCGGTGTATCTGGGGCTGTCCAACGAACCCGGCAACCCGCATCTGGGCCAGATGAACTTTGTCGACAATCAGGTCAACCCGAGGACCGGCACCATTCGTGGCCGCGCCGTGTTCGATAACGCCGACGGTGCGTTCACTCCCGGCCTGTATGCGCGCCTGAAACTGGTGGGCAGCGGCACTTACTCGGCCGTGCTGATCAATGACGAAGCAGTGGGCACCGACCTGGGCAAGAAGTTTGTGCTGGTCATGGACAAGGACAACAAGCCTGCCTACCGGGCTGTCGAGCTGGGACCGAAAATCGAAGGCTTGCGCATTGTGCGTAACGGCCTGGGCAAGGATGACACCATCGTCGTCAAAGGCTTGCAGCGCGTACGTCCCGGCCAGCCTGTAGACCCTGAAGTCACTCCGATGGCCAGCGCCGACACCCTCGCCGCACTGCTCAAACAACGCCAGGCCCTTGAAGCCAGCAACCTGCCACAAGTGGCGCCCAAAGCGGCCGTCAAAATCGCCAGCGCTGCCGCGCCGCGCGGCTAAGGGACTCGTCCGATGAACTTCTCCAAATTCTTTATTTCACGGCCGATCTTCGCCGCAGTGTTGTCGCTGCTGATCCTGATCGCCGGTGCCATCTCGCTGTTCCAGCTGCCGATCAGTGAATACCCGGAAGTCGTGCCGCCAACCGTGGTGGTACGCGCCAACTTCCCCGGCGCCAACCCCAAGGTGATCGGCGAAACCGTAGCCTCGCCACTGGAACAGGCAATTACCGGTGTCGAAGGCATGCTCTATATGTCTTCGCAGGCCACTGCCGATGGCAAACTGACCCTCACCATCACCTTTGCACTGGGTACTGACCTGGACAATGCGCAGGTGCAGGTGCAGAACCGCGTGACCCGCAGCGAGCCGAAGCTGCCTGAAGAAGTGACACGCATCGGCATCACCGTGGACAAGGCCTCCCCCGACCTGACCATGGTTGTGCACTTGACCTCGCCGGACAAACGCTACGACATGCTGTACCTGTCCAACTACGCCGTGCTCAACATCAAGGATGAGCTGGCGCGACTGGGCGGCGTCGGTGATGTGCAGCTGTTCGGCATGGGCGATTATTCGCTGCGGGTCTGGCTCGACCCGAACAAGACCGCCTCACGCAACCTGACCGCCACTGATGTGGTCAATGCGATTCGCGAACAGAACCGTCAGGTAGCCGCTGGCCAGCTGGGCTCCCCGCCCTCGCCGAATGCCACCAGCTTTCAGATGTCGATCAACACCCAGGGCCGCCTGGTCAGTGAGGAAGAGTTCGAAAACGTGGTCGTGCGCGCCGGTGCCGATGGCGAAATCACTCGCCTCAAGGACATTGCACGCATCGAACTGGGCTCCAGCCAGTATGCGCTGCGCTCGTTGCTCAATAATCAGCCTGCGGTAGCGATCCCGATCTTCCAGCGTCCCGGCTCCAACGCCATCGACATCTCCAACGATGTACGGGCACGAATGGCCGAGCTCAAGCAAAGCTTCCCGGAAGGCATGGACTACAGCATCGTCTATGACCCGACGATCTTCGTCCGCGGTTCCATCGAGGCGGTGATTCACACGCTGTTCGAAGCACTGATACTGGTCGTGCTGGTGGTGATCCTGTTCCTGCAGACCTGGCGCGCATCGATCATTCCGCTGGTGGCCGTACCGGTCTCGCTGATCGGCACCTTTGCGGTCATGCACATGTTCGGTTTCTCGCTGAACGCGCTGTCCTTGTTCGGTTTGGTACTGGCGATCGGTATCGTGGTCGACGATGCCATCGTGGTAGTGGAGAACGTCGAACGGAACATCGAGCTGGGCCTGGAACCGGTCGCTGCCACGCACAAGGCCATGGCTGAAGTAACAGGGCCGATCATCGCGACGGCGCTGGTGCTGTGCGCCGTGTTCGTGCCTGCGGCATTCATCTCCGGACTCAGCGGTCAGTTCTATAAGCAGTTCGCGCTGACCATCGCCATTTCGACGGTCATTTCCGCCTTCAACTCGCTGACTCTGTCGCCTGCACTGGCGGCGGTATTGCTCAAAGGTCATGACGCGCCCAAGGATCGCTTCTCGCGCTTCCTCGACAGAATGCTCGGCAGCTGGCTGTTCCGCCCGTTCAACCGCTTTTTCGAGAAAGCCAGCCACGGCTATGTCGGCACCGTTGCCAGGGTCATTCGCAGCAGCGGCATTGCCTTGCTGGTTTACGCGGGCCTGATGGTTTTGACCTGGATGGGCTTTGCCAGCACACCGACCGGTTTCGTCCCGAGCCAGGACAAGCAATACCTGGTCGCATTTGCCCAGTTGCCGGACGCCGCGAGCCTGGACCGCACCGAGGATGTCATCAAACGCATGTCGGAGCTGGCCCTCAAGCAGCCTGGCGTGCAGGACGCCATTGCCTTCCCGGGTCTGTCGATCAACGGCTTCACCAACAGCCCGAATAACGGCGTGGTGTTCGTGACCCTCAAGCCGTTCGACGAGCGCAAGGACCCGAGCCTCTCGGCCAACGCGATTGCCGGCGCGCTGAACGGTCAGTTCGCCTCGATTCAGGAAGCCTACATGGCGATCTTCCCGCCACCACCGGTACAAGGCCTGGGCACCATCGGCGGCTTCCGTCTGCAGATCGAGGACCGTGGCAACCTGGGCTATGACGAGCTGTACAAGGAAACCCAGAACATCATCGCCAAAAGCCGCAGCGTGCCGGAACTGGCCGGGCTGTTTACCAGCTACACGGTGAACGTACCGCAAGTCGATGCCGCGATTGACCGCGAGAAGGCCAAGACCCACGGCGTGGCAGTCAGCGATATTTTCGACACCCTGCAGGTGTATCTGGGGTCGCTGTATGCCAACGACTTCAACCGGTTCGGCCGCACCTATCAGGTCAATGTCCAGGCTGAGCAGCAGTTCCGCCAGGATGCCGACCAGATCGGCCAGCTCAAGGTGCGCAATAACCTGGGCGAGATGATCCCGCTGGCGACCTTCGTCAAGGTCAGCGACACCGCCGGCCCCGACCGCGTCATGCACTACAACGGCTTCATCACTGCTGAAATCAACGGTGCAGCAGCACCAGGCTACAGCTCTGGCCAGGCTCAGGCGGCGGTCGAGAAACTGCTTCGCGAGGAACTGCCCACCGGCATGATCTACGAATGGACCGACCTGACCTATCAGCAGATCCTTTCGGGCAATACCGCGCTGTTCGTGTTCCCGCTCTGTGTGTTGCTGGCGTTTCTGGTACTGGCGGCTCAATACGAAAGCTGGAGCCTGCCGCTGGCGGTGATCCTGATCGTACCGATGACCCTGCTCTCGGCGATTGCCGGGGTGATGATCGCCGGCAGCGACAACAACATCTTCACGCAGATCGGCCTGATCGTACTGGTAGGCCTGGCGTGCAAGAACGCGATTCTGATCGTCGAGTTCGCCAAGGACAAACAGGCCGAAGGGATGAGCCCGCTGGACGCGGTACTGGAAGCATGCCGCCTGCGTCTGCGTCCGATCCTGATGACCTCGTTCGCCTTCATCATGGGGGTCGTGCCTCTGGTGCTGTCCAGCGGCGCGGGTGCCGAGATGCGCCATGCCATGGGTGTCGCGGTGTTCTCCGGGATGCTGGGGGTCACTTTCTTCGGCCTGCTGCTGACGCCGGTGTTCTACGTGCTTATCCGTAATTACGTCGAACGCCAGGAGGCCCGCAAGGCCGCCAGAGCAAACAGCCAGCAAAACCTGCCTGCGGAGATGCATTGATGAGCGCCTACAAAGTCTTCATCCCGAGCCTGCTGGTCATGGCGCTAGCGGCCTGCGCCGTGGGCCCGGACTACCAGGCACCGGTCACGGCGCCAGCCAAACTGGCGTCCGCCGCCCAGGGCAACTATGACCGCAGCAAAGTGGACAGGGTGTGGTGGCAGCAGTTCGAGGATCCGACCCTCAATAAACTGGTGGCCAGGTCACTGGACGGCAACCGCGATCTGCGCGTCGCCTTCGCCCGCCTCAAGTCGGCGCGAGCCATACGCGATGACGTCGCCAACGATGTGATGCCCGTGGTGACCAGTCGCGCCAGCAGTGACATCGGCAAGGGTCAGCAACCCGGCATCACCGAGCGCCGGGTCAACAGCGAGCGCTACGACCTGGGCCTGGACATGGCGTGGGAAGTGGACCTGTTCGGGCGTATTCAGCGCCAACTGGAAGCCAGCGATGCCGATCAGGATGCTGCAGAGGCCAACCTCTATCAGCTTCAGGTCACGCTGATTGCCGAGGTGGTCGACGCCTACGGTCAACTGCGCGGCGCACAACTGCGTGAAGCCATTGCCCGCGACAACCTGAAAAACCAGCAGAGTTCTCAGGACGTGACTACGCAATTGCGTGATGCGGGCGTGGGCAACGAGCTGGATGTGGTGCGTGCAGAGGCACGACTGGCTGCCGTCGAGGCCACCGTTCCACAGTTGCAGGCCGAGCAGGCTCGCCAACGCAATCGTATCGCCACGTTACTGGGCGAGCGCCCGGAAAACCTCAGCGTCGACTTGAGCCCGAGCAAGCTGCCTGCCATCGCCAAGGCCTTGCCGATCGGCGACCCGACGCAAGTGCTGCGCAATCGGCCGGACATCCGTGCAGCCGAGCGACAACTCGCTGCCTCGACCGCACGTATCGGCGTCGCGACTGCCGACCTGTTCCCGAGGGTCAGTCTGAGCGGTTTTCTGGGCTTTACCGCTGGGCGCGGCTCGCAGATCGGTTCGTCAGCGGCCAGAGCCTGGTCGCTGGGCCCGAGCATCACCTGGGCGGCCTTCGATCTGGGCAGTGTCCGGGCGCAGATTCGCAGCGCCGACGCCGACGCCGAGGGCGCACTGGCCAACTACGAGCAGCAGGTACTGCTTGCTCTGGAGGAGTCGGAGAACGCGTTCAGCGATTACGACAAACGCCAGCAGCGGCTGGTCTCGCTGATGCGCCAGAGCGATGCGAGTCGCTCGGCGGCCAGGCTGGCCTCGGTGCAATATCGAGAAGGCACGGCGGACTTCCTGGTCCTGCTGGATGCCGAGCGCGAACGTCTGGCAGCCGAGGATGCTCAGGCGCAGGCAGAAATCGAGCTGTACCGTGGCATCGTGGCCATTTACAAGGCACTGGGTGGCGGCTGGCAACCTCAGGCCTGAACCTGAAAAACCGGTAAAAAAGCCCCGCGCCCGATCAGGCCGCGGGGCTTTTTTTGCCTGAAATCCGGCTGCATCATGATTGCCGTTTGACAGCTGCCAGCCACTCCCCGAAGCTGCAACCCGTCAAGCATTGGAAATCGATATGCCCAGACTTTCTACCGTGGGGTTATCGCCTCAACCCACTTCTCGACGTCGCTGGCTGATCGGCGCAGCGGCTGCAGCGCTGCTGGTGCTTTCGCTGGTTTTCTGGTGGTGGCGCACGCCCGTCCAGACCGCGCCGGCCAGGCTGAGTCATACCTATGCCCAGGCGCTGGAACAGGCACACGACGGTAAACCGGGTGCCGCGCGCGTGCTGTATCAACAACTGGGACGGACTGACCTGTCTGACACGCAACGCATCAGCCTGCTCGCCGAACTGAGCGACTATCCCAGCCCCCAGGCCCTCAAGTTGCTTGATGCAGCCTTGAGTAACCCGTCCGCGCAAGTGCGCGAAGCGGCCATCGATGTCAGTGTCAGGCTGGTCTCCAACAGTCAGCGCAGTCTGTTGCTCGGCCCCCTGCTGGATGACGCCGAACAATCCGTCAGGTTTCGCGCCACCAGCGCCCTGCTTGGCCTCTCACCTGATGAGCTGGGCCTGTACTTTGCCGTGCTGCAGCAAAGTGCCGAGGCGTTTCAGGAGTCACTCAAGAGCCAGCCGCAAAGCGCACAAAACCAGCTGCAACTGGCCAGGCTGTATCTGCAGACCGGCGACCTGGAACCCGCGCTCGCGGCGCTACAGCGCGCCACCGCGCTGGACCCGGGCAATATCGAAGCAGCGCTGGCGCATATCGAATTACTGGACCGCAAGGGCCAGGCCGAGCAGGCGCGCAGCCTTTTCGCGCAATTGCTTGAGCATAACCCTGGCTCGTCCCTGCTCCAGCATGCCCTCGGCATGTGGCTGCTGAACCACGGCCAGGCTGAATTCGCCGTGCTCAGCCTGGCCAAGGCCACGGAACTGGCGACCGATAACAACGACTATCGCTATGACCTGGCGGTTGCCCTGCACTCGTTGAACGAGCTTGAAGCGGCACAGCGGCAGTTGACTCAGATCGTTCAAAACCAGCCCGCCAATCGCAAGGCCAGAGTGCTGCTGATCCAGTACTGGAAAGAGAACGGTCAGCTGCAGAACGTGCAGATTCTGCTGGCCGAGCTCGAACAGCAGAACCCGGATGACCCTGTGCTGCAACAGGGACTGTAGGGTCAGAAACGCAACGCCGAGACAGGCTAAAGGCTATCTTTGCATGGTCTACACGCCTTTCAGTCCGCGGCGTTCGCACTGCTCTGCCATTTCCTCATCCGATAGTCCTATTGCCTGTCGGATATTTCTCTTTTTAAGCTATCCACTCTCTCATGACACGTTTTCCATCCGTGGCTAATATCGGAAATAACTTACACTGCCCCTCCGCGTACAACACGGACATCATCCCCTATATCCAACATCGTCTCCCCGCTTCATTTAACGAATTTGAAAAAGGCTATTTTCTAACTGAAAAAAAAAGTGCATCATTTGCGGGCGACTGAGTTATAAATACCCTCTATCTGCGCAATGACAAGCCGCGAAGGCCAAGTTTCAGCATAGAAACCGCAGGTATCGGGCACCCTCGAGTGAGCGAATCGGTCATCAGTTTTGTCTCATCGCTTTATAGGGCTGACAACAGCCATTACATTGTTGGAGTATATTAATTGTCCAGACTTGCCGAGTTTCGAGCAGCAGAGAAAGCCCTTCAGGAACAGCTTGCACAGCTGGAATCGTTGAAGAATGACGCCGGATTGAAAAAGGAGATCGAATTCGAGCAAAAGCTCCAGGACCTGATGGGCACCTACGGCAAAAGCCTGCGTGACATCATTGCAATCCTTGACCCTGCAAGCGCTACCTCACTGGTCGCACCCGCAGGTCCAAAGCGTCGCCGCGCACGTGTGGTCAAGGTTTACCAGAATCCGCACACGGGTGAGCTGATTGAAACCAAGGGCGGCAACCATCGCGGCCTCAAGGCGTGGAAAGAGCAATACGGTGTAGACACTGTTGATTCATGGCTTCGTGCCTGATTGCAAGTTGTCACTTGAAGCCCTGCACGTGCAGGGCTTTTTTGTCTGCGCCGCTGCATATGATCACCTGCGCACTGCAGCTTTTTCCCCGGACGCACACACAGTTCCTTTCGTTGGACACCGGGAATTCATATACATGATTGAGTGAACTGCCCGGTACATATACTTCAGGGCACCGGGAAAATACCGCGAGAATAATGACGCCAATAAATCTGGATTATGCGATTCAGCACACAGTTACAAACCTGAACAGTCCCTGAAGTGTGTAGAGTAATTATTCAGTTTGGCGGTGTAATGAGATACATCCTTATTTGTTTCTCAATGATTCGGCGCGTCGAAGAGCACCCCATTCGCAGCACAGCGGAGCTTCACACTTTTTTCACATGCACTCTCGGATGATGAAGACCGCTAAAGGAATAGCGCCCCATGCCCGCCTCGGCGGGCTTCTTTTTGCCTGCGAAAAGGCAGAGGTCACTGCGTATCGTCCAGGCGCAGACTCTCGCGAATACGCAGTGCCTCATCCTTGTTGCTCGCATAGCCGTCTGCCGATCCCGCATAGGACAACGACCAGGCCAGCTCCTTGCTGGCGGCCGCGACCAGTGTCTGGGTCAGCACGTGCACACCATTCTGAGTAATGGTGCAGGTGGTTTCGAGTGCGGGCACGACGCTGAGTCGACTTTCACGGACATGCGTGCAAGCGCTCTGCAGTCCGCTCCGGGCAAAATTGACCTGAATCGACTTGCGCATTTCCAGCAGAACGCCCTGGACATTGACTTCATGCCCTGGCGTCAGGCGCGTCTGGGTGAGTTCCATGACCATCAGCGGATTTCCACTTTGATCGTTTTTCACCGCGCGCTGTCTGACTTGCACGGAAGGTTGAACGGGCTCGCCCGACTCGGTCGGTATCGACTCGACCTCCCAGCCTGCGGGCCAGACGATCATTGCATCGGCGGCATGCACCTGTGCAGTGCCCAACAGCAGGAACAGGCACAGGCTTGGCACGGAGCGTCGGTAGTGCGAAAGGATCATGATCGGGTCGCCAGAACGGTTGACCCGAAATTCTGAGCCTGTTGTCGGCATCGAGCAAGGCCGACGCGACGTTATCCTAGCCGGGTTTGGCACTGCGCGCCCTGCCCCGTATCATTTGGCATTATTTGTACATTCTGTTGGAGACACATTGATGAGCTTGCACGAACTCAACACACTACCGGGCGTCACAGCCGATCCTGAAGCGGCCACCCGGCAGTTTGTGTTCAATCACACCATGCTGCGCGTCAAGGACATTACCAAATCGCTTGATTTCTACACCCGCGTACTGGGCTTCAGCCTGGTCGAGAAGCGTGACTTCCCGGAAGCCGAATTCAGCCTGTACTTCCTGGCGCTGGTCGACAAGGCACAGATCCCGGAAGACGACGCCGCCCGCAACGAGTGGATGAAGTCGATCCCCGGCATTCTGGAGCTGACCCATAACCACGGTACCGAAAGCGATGCCACAGCGTCTTACCATAACGGCAACAGCGACCCGCGCGGCTTTGGCCATATCTGCGTGTCGGTGCCGGATGTGAAAGTCGCCTGCGAGCGTTTTGAAAGCCTGGGCGTCGACTTTCAGAAGCGCTTGTCCGATGGCCGCATGAACAGCCTGGCCTTTATCAAGGACCCGGACGGCTACTGGGTAGAGATCATCCAGCCAACGCCGCTCTGAGACTGCCGGTGATCGCTTCGGCAAGGGGCGATCCGCGTAGAAAGCAAAAAGCCCCGTGATCGCTCACGGGGCTTTTCGTTTACCGCTCTCCGATCAGGCCGGGGCGGAGGTACGGATCAGGTGGTCAAAGGCGCTCAGGGAGGCCTTGGCACCTTCGCCCAGGGCGATGATGATCTGCTTGTACGGTGCAACCGTCACGTCACCGGCAGCGAAGATGCCTGGCACCGAGGTTTCACCGCGAGGATCGACTACGATCTCACCGCGCGGCGACAACTCGATGGCACCTTTGAGCCACTCACTGTTGGGCAGCAGGCCGATCTGCACGAAGATACCTTCGAGCGGTACGTTGATCTCTTCGCCTGTGGTGCGGTTCTTGTAGCGCAGGCCGTTGACCTTCTGCTCATCACCTGTCACTTCAGTGGTTTGCGCACTGGTGATCACGGTCACGTTCGGCAGACTGTGCAATTTGCGCTGCAGCACCGCGTCGGCACGCAATTGCACGTCGAACTCCAGTAGAGTCACGTGAGACACGATACCTGCGAGGTCGATTGCAGCCTCGACACCCGAGTTACCGCCACCGATGACAGCGACGCGCTTGCCTTTGAACAAAGGACCGTCACAGTGCGGGCAATAAGCCACACCCTTGTTACGGTACTGCTGCTCACCCGGCACGTTCATCTCCCTCCAGCGTGCGCCAGTGGCAAGGATCAGCGTCTTGGCCTTGAGGCTGGCACCGCTGGCAAACTTCACTTCGTGCAACTCGCCGGCTGCGCCAGGAATCAGCTTGTCGGCACGCTGCAGGTTCATGATGTCGACTTCGTACTGCTTGACGTGCTCTTCAAGCGCCACGGCCAGCTTCGGCCCCTCGGTATGTTGTACCGAGATGAAGTTCTCGATGGCCATGGTGTCGAGCACCTGACCGCCGAAACGCTCGGCAGCAACACCGGTGCGGATGCCTTTACGCGCAGCATAGACTGCCGCGGCCGAGCCAGCCGGGCCACCGCCGACGACCAGCACATCGAAAGCCTGCTTGGCGTTGAGTTTTTCCGCCTGACGCGCACCGGCGCCGGTGTCGATCTTGGCCAGAATCTCTTCCAGGCCCATGCGGCCCTGACCGAACAACTCACCGTTCAGATAGATGCTGGGCACGGACATGATCTTGCGATCGGTAACTTCTTCCTGGAACAGTGCACCGTCGATAGCGACGTGCTTGATACCAGGGTTCAGCACTGCCATCAGGTTCAGGGCCTGGACGACGTCCGGGCAGTTCTGGCAGGACTGCGAGAAATAGGTTTCGAAATGGAATTCGCCCTGAAGTGCGCGAACCTGTTCGATGGTTTCCGCACTGACCTTGGGTGGATAGCCGCCGACTTGCAGCAGCGCCAGGACCAGCGAGGTGAATTCGTGACCCATGGGGATACCGGCAAAACGCAGGCTGATATCGTGGCCAGGGCTGCTCAGCGAGAACGACGGCGTACGTGCGTCGGTGCCGCTGTCATTCAGGGTGACGTCCTTGGAAACACTGATCACATCATTGAGCAGTGCAAGCATTTCCTGAGACTTCGCGCCGTCATCAAGGGACGCGACGATCTCGATGGGGCGAGTAACCCGCTCCAGATAGGATTTCAACTGGGCTTTAAGATTGGCGTCCAACATGTGGCGGCTTCCTGTTTACAAAGGGTAGAAATAACAACGCCCAGGCGATTACCGCCCGGGCGTTTTTTGGGGCGATGCGGTTTACTTGCTCAAGAGCTCAACGCCCCCAGCCGATTCATGCGACTCAGATCTTGCCAACCAGGTCCAGGGACGGAGCCAGAGTAGCTTCGCCTTCTTTCCACTTGGCTGGGCAGACTTCGCCCGGGTGAGCGGCAACGTACTGAGCAGCCTTGATCTTGCGCAGCAGCTCGGAAGCGTCACGACCAACGCCACCGTCGTTCAGTTCGACGATTTTGATCTGACCTTCAGGGTTGATCACGAAAGTACCGCGATCCGCCAGACCGGCTTCTTCGATCAGCACGTCGAAGTTGCGGGAGATGGTCAGGGTCGGGTCACCGATCATGGTGTACTGGATCTTGCCGATTGCTGGCGAAGTGTTGTGCCATGCAGCGTGGGCGAAGTGGGTGTCGGTCGAAACGCTGTAGATTTCAACGCCCAGCTTCTTGAACTCTTCGTAGTTGTCAGCCAGGTCTTCCAGCTCGGTCGGGCATACGAAGGTGAAGTCGGCCGGGTAGAAGAATACGACAGACCACTTGCCTTTGAAGTCAGCGTCCGAGACGTCAACGAAAGCGCCGTTCTTGAATGCGGTAGCCTTGAACGGTTTTACTTGGCTGTTGATGATAGGCATCGGTATATCTCCTGATGGGTTGTGAATTCGATGGAGTGAAGCTTACGCATGATCGATGACAATCGCTCATTGGCAAACCTGATGTCACTGATTGCTTTTCACTATGAAGGCAGCTTATCGATAGAAGAAACCTTCCGACCGCTCCCCGCCTCCAATGGGCTCAGGAACGGAGCGGCATCAATGTAGCGCATCGCCGACTTGATGTCCCTCCAGCCTACATAGGACATCAGTGACTTGAGGTCCCAGCCGTTGCTGTGCGCCCAGCTTGCAAAACCGCGACGCAACGAGTGGCTGGTGTAGCGCTCGGCGGCGATGCCTGCACGCTGGAGCGCCTGACGCAGCAACGGGATGATGCTGTTGGCGTGCAACTCTTCCTCTTTAAGGTTACCCCAGCGGTCCACTGCCCGAAAGACCGGACCGCGTACCAGCGCGGCACAGTTGATCCATTCTATATAGGCCTGCACCGGGCACAGCCGCTGCAAGGCCGGGGTCTGATAGGTGCGGCCCAGATTATCTCGATCGCCTTTGCTCCGCGGCAAATACAGGCTGATTCCCGAGTTGGCGATGGCCTTGACGTCCTGTACTTGCAGGCGGCATAGCTCGTCACTACGAAACCCGCGCCAGAACCCCAGCAGGATCAGCGCCGAATCGCGTCGGCCGCGCAACAGCCGTGGCTGATCGTGTTGTGCGCTTGCTTCGCGTATTTCGATCTCCAGCCAGGCGATGACTTTTTCCAGATCCTGCAACTGCAAGGGCTCGGCCTGCCTTTCCTGTGCGGGGTGCAGCGCACGAATGCCCTTGATGACCTTGCGCACCATCGGTGCCTTGGTCGGATCGACAAAACCCTGGCTGACGTGCCACTGGGCCAGCGCTGACAAACGCAGCTTCAAGGTGTTCACCGACAGCGTCCCGGCATGGCTGGCCAGGTAACGCGCCACGCTTTCGCTGGTCGCCGGCAGAAACCCGCCCCATGTCACCTCGAAATGCTCGATGGCAGCCCGATAGCTGCGGCGCGTGTTGTCGCGGGTCGCCGCCTCGATGTAGCGATCAACGTCATTCATGGCTCAAACCTGCTCGGGTGTACCGGTAAGGGCGCCGTAAAGGGAGCTGAAGACGCCTGACACGGGATAATACGCCAATATCCCGTGTTAATTAATTCAAAAAATGGCTAATTATTTCAAAACATATAGTATGTAATTACAGAGTACATACCACAGTATGAAATCGTAGGAGACAGCATGGCCCGTGGCGGTGTAAATAAGGCGTTAGTGCAGAAAGCGAGGGCGTCCCTGCTGTCCCGAGGCGAAAACCCCAGCATCGACGCGGTACGTATCGAAATGGGCAATACCGGCTCGAAAACCACTATCCACCGCTATCTGAAGGAGCTTGAATCCACGCAAGCCCCAGCGCCGGATATCAATGAGGAATTGAGCGATCTGGTCGCGCATCTCGCCCAAAGGCTTCAGGAACAGGCGCAAGAGCGTATTGATCAGGCGCGCGATGAATATCAGGCCGAGCGCGACACCCTGCAGCGGCAACTTGCGGGCACTCAAGAGCAGATCAGCCAGCTGGAAAAACACGCACAGCAGCGTGAACAGGCTCTGGAACAGCAGGCCGCCGCCCTGCTCCACACGCAAGGCACACTGCAGGATGTGCAGACAGAACACGCCCGGTTGCTTCAGGCCAATCAGGACCTGGAGGCACGCCTGCGCGACAAGGACGGGCAGATCCATTCGCTTGAAGAAAAACACCAGCACGCCCGCGAGGCACTGGAGCACTATCGCAACTCGATCAGGGAGCAACGCGAGCAGGAGCAGCGACGCCACGAAACCCAGGTTCAGCAGCTGCAAATGGAACTGCGACAGGCACAGCAAGGCCTTGCCATGCACCAGGAAAACATTACACAGCTCAATCGAGATAACGAAAGGTTGCTGGCTGAAAATCGCAACACCCTGCGCGAACTGCACAGCCAGACCGACCAGCTGAAGCAGGCCAACACGCAGAATGCCGCCTTCGCCGAACAACAGCACCACACCCGCACCCAATGCGCGCTGCTGGAAGAAAGGTTACGCAGCGCGCAGGACGAAAACACCGCACTTAAACAAGGCATGACCGATGCGCAGCAACAGAGCCGCATGCTGGAACTACTGCTGACCAAGAAGGAAGCGGCACTGGAGAGCCTGCAGACAAGGCTCGATCAGCCGGACAAACCCAAAGCCACCAGAAAGAAACCATCAGACAAAGCCTGATCAGCAAGCTTCAGGCCAGCGCTATCTCGCCGCATGGCAGATGCAAATCAACCCGGGTGCCCTGACCTTCGGCGCTTTCTATATGCACGTGTCCGCCGGCTTGCCGGGTAAAGCCGTAGACCATCGACAAACCCAGGCCGGTTCCCTGGCCTACCGGTTTGGTGGTGAAAAACGGATCGAACACCTGATCGATAACATCCCGAGCAATGCCACAGCCGTTATCTTCAACACTAAGCTGTACGTAGTCGCCAGGCAGCAGACCGTCTTTTTGCGTCTCCAGCGTTAACGCGCGGCTGCGCACGCACAACCTCCCTCCGACAGGTACGGCATCGCGCGCGTTGATGACCAGATTCAACAAGGCATTTTCCAACTGATGCTCATCGGTGCGCACCGCGCTCAGCCCCTCCTCCAGCTCGATCTCCAGGTGCGCATGAGCGCCGACCGTCCCCCGCAACAACTCTTCCATGGAGCGGACCATGCAATTGACATCCACCACGGTGACGTTAAGCGACTGCCGACGGGCAAATGTCAGCAGCCTGCGGGTCAGTGCAGCAGCACGGTTTGCAGAACTCGCTGCGGCATCCAGGTAGCGATCGACCTCACTGACACGCCCGGCAGCCACACGCAGCCTGATCATGTCCAGTGCGCCAATCACGCCGGAAAGTACATTGTTGAAGTCATGGGCGATACCACCAGTCAACTGACCGATAGCATCCATCTTCTGCGCATGGCGCAAGACCTCTTCAGCCATCGCCCGCTCGGCAATTTCAGCCTGCAACAGCTCATTTGCAGCTTCCAGCTCACGCGTGCGCTCGGCGACGCGCAACTCCAGACTTTCGTTGAGTTCGCGCAACGCCTCTTCTGCATTGACCTGAGCGGTGATGTCGGTGTGAGTACCCAGCCAGTGGGTAATGTGCCCCCTTGCGTCGCGCAGCGGCAGCGCACGCGAAAGGAACCAGTTGAAAGCGCCGCCCTTGCCACGTATCGGAAATGTATCTTCCCAGATCGAGCCAGTGGAAAAGCAGTATTGCAGACGCGCCATCACGCGCTCGCGATGTTCGGGGTGCAGAACCGAGCGCCACCCCAGGGCAGTCATGGCCTCGAGCGAAGCGCCGGTGTACGCATGCCAACGCTCGTTGTACCAATGGATTTGCCCGCGGGGGCTGGCAGTCCAGGCCAGTTGACTCATGTTGTCAGCCAATGCCCTGAACTGACGCTCGCTTTCACGCAAGGCATCAATGTGCTGCGCGACTTCGCGGTCCTGCTCGGCAGAATGCAATGGCATTCTGGCCGGTGGCTGCTCTCTATTCACGTCGGGATCCATCCTCTCAAAACTCTTACCCCGGAGTTCTTCCTGAACTCCGGACGTTGCGTGACTTAACGTTTGACAGGCGTCCGCATGGTAACAAACTCTTCTGCCGCGGTCGGGTGTACCCCGATAGTATCGTCGAATACCTGTTTGGTCGCGCCAGCCTTGATGGCAATGGCCAGGCTCTGGACGATTTCGCCAGCATCCGGCCCGACCATATGGCAGCCCAGCACACGATCGGTTTTGGCATCGACGACCAGCTTCATCAATGTGCGCTCCTGATCATCGGTCAGGGTCAGCTTCATCGGCCTGAAACGACTCTCGAAAATCTGCACATCGTGCCCGGCCTTGATTGCATCCTCTTCGGTCAGACCGACCGTACCGATGTTCGGCAGACTGAAAACCGCCGTCGGGATGTGATTGTAGTCTACCGGGCGATACTGCTCGGGCTTGAACAGTCGGCGCGCGACCGCCATGCCTTCAGCCAGAGCGACCGGCGTCAGCTGCACACCCCCGATGACATCGCCGATGGCCAGGATAGAAGGCTCGCTGCTCTGGTAATTGTCATCGACCTTGATATAGCCGTGCTCGTCCAGCTTGACGTCGACACTGTCCAGACCGAGGTTGTCGAGCATTGGGCGGCGCCCTGTTGCGTAGAACACGCAATCGGTCTCGAGCGTGCCGCCACCTTTCATGGACAACAGCAGACTGCCGTCGGCCTGCTTGTCGATACGCTCGATATCGCTGTTGAAGCGAATCGTCATGTGGCGCTTGAGCAACTCTTCGTGAAGATGGGTGCGAACACCGCCATCAAAGCCACGCAAGAACAACTCGCGGCGATAGACCAGCGTGGTGTCGGCGCCGAGCCCGTTGAAAATCGAGGCGAACTCCACCGCGATGTAGCCGCCACCCACTACGACGACCCGCTTGGGTAGCGTTTTGAGATAGAACGCCTCGTTGGAGGTGATCGCGTGCTCGCGCCCTGGTACGTCAGGCACCTGGGGCCAGCCGCCGGTGGCAATCAGAATGCGCTCGGCACTGTAGGTCTGACCGTTGATTTCGACCTGCTGCGGGCCGGTCAATTTCGCATGCCCTTCAAGCAGCGTCACGCCGCTGTCGACCAGCAACTTGCGATAGATGCCATTAAGGCGATTGATCTCACGATCCTTGTTGGCGATCAGCGTGGCCCAATCGAACTGGGCCTCACCCAGCGACCAGCCGAAGCCCTTGGCATGGTCGAAATCCTCGGAAAAATGCGCCCCGTACACCAATAGCTTTTTGGGTACGCATCCTACGTTGACGCAGGTTCCGCCCAGATAGCGGCTCTCGGCCACAGCGACCTTTGCGCCGAAACCGGCAGCGAAACGCGCCGCCCTGACGCCGCCCGAGCCGGCGCCAATTACAAACAGATCAAAATCAAAGGCCATCGATATCTCCTTGGCAGAGGCACAGCATAGCCGCTTGGCGGCCAGTCAGAAATGACAAAGCCACCCGAAGGTGGCTTTGTCCCGGGCGTCATCAATCAGAAATCAATGCGCTTTGCCGGTTTTGTAGAAATGCTCGAAGCAGAAGTTGGTCGCCTGGATGTAGCCTTCCGCACCACCGCAGTCAAAACGCTCACCCTTGAACTTGTAAGCGAGTACGTTGCCTTCGGCAGCCTGCTTCATCAAGGCGTCGGTGATCTGAATCTCACCACCCTTGCCCGGCTCGGTCTGTTCGATTTTCTCGAAAATGTCCGGAGTCAGGATGTAGCGGCCAATGATCGCCAGGTTGGACGGCGCATCTTCAGGCTTAGGCTTTTCAACCATGTTGGTCACGCGGAACAGGCCCGGCTTGATCTCTTCACCCGCGATCACGCCGTACTTGTTGGTTTCCTGCGGATCGACTTCCTGAATGGCGATGATCGAGCAGCCATAATGCTTGTGCAGTTTGACCATCTGCGCCAGCACACCGTCACCCTCAGGGTTGACGCACAGGTCGTCCGCGAGAACCACGGCGAAAGCTTCGTTGCCGATCAGTGGGCGACCGCTCAGGATGGCATGGCCCAAACCTTTCATTTCGGTCTGACGGGTGTACGAGAAGCTGCACTCGTCGATCAGCTTGCGAATACCAACGAGGTACTTTTCCTTGTCAGTGCCCTTGATCTGGTGCTCAAGCTCATAGCTGATGTCGAAGTGGTCTTCAAGAGCGCGCTTGCCACGACCGGTCACGATGGAAATTTCGGTCAGGCCTGCAGCGAGGGCTTCCTCAACACCGTATTGGATCAGTGGCTTGTTGACCACCGGCAGCATTTCCTTGGGCATGGCCTTGGTCGCTGGCAGGAAGCGAGTACCGTAACCGGCTGCTGGGAACAAGCATTTCTTGATCATAAAAGTCCTTGGTAAGGGCTGTTGGTGTTAACGGCGCAGTCTAATGATGAGGCAGGCACCTTACAATGCCCCGCCTTTGGCCGTCCGATGCCATGATAGAGGAATACTCGTACAGATAGTTCCGCACTTTCTGGATATTGCCTTTACATAAAAGCAGCTCAAGGCACCGTCAAACTGCCCTCAAGGCCTGCGCGGCCGGACCTCAACACCGTTTCTCGACGACTGCGGACTTTACGCCCGGCTTCGCCAACGGCAAGCGGCGACAAGTGGGAGGCAGGCAGTTTATGATGCAAAACATGGCGGAACGATGGCACCCGTTATCAGTCCAACGCTCGCATTTGTTAATTCCCTGGCCTTATCTCGAAGCGAAAAACATGATCAGAATTTTGTGCATTATTGCTGTGCTGGGCCTCACCGGCTGCGCAACCGCCTCCAATACCTACCTGAAAAACGGCAAACAGGGCTTGAGCATCGACTGCTCCGGCGAGGCGATGTCCTGGGCAAGCTGCTACGAAAAGGCGGATGCGTCCTGTGCAGGCACAGGTTATGAAATTGTCGGCACAGATGGCACCCCGCAACCTGCCGAAAGCGACAAGACGCTGGGCGTGGACGTTGGCAACTACAAAAGCCGCAGCGTGCTGGTGGTCTGCAAGTAATCAGGTCTGCCGCCCTGTCCACCGCGGACAGGGCCAGCTGACCCGGCCTGACTGATCAGCCTGAAATGCACGCTTCGGCAGCGTTCTGCACATCCCTGAAACGAATGGGCACGTTGGAAAGTCGTTCGTAGACCTTGATCGTACTACCGCCCGAGCGGCTTTCGATATCCACTACTGCCGCGGGTGACTTGCTGAGTTTCTGCGCGACGATGACCCGCAGGCCGTCATGGCGAGGCTCGATCAGAGGCGGCTTGCGACTGCTGCTGATCTTGCCAGCGAAGCAATCGGCGTATTCCTGAGGATTTTTGCCCGACATCACGTTCATGGTGGGGGGTGTATGCTCAATGTCGTTCACTGTGGCACAGCCAGTCATTGCCAGGGCCAGGACTACTACAGCAGCCAGTTTCATACAAAGCCTCCAAATAAAGGTCCTACGACAAGCCCCAGCGCAATTAAATCCCGGCTGAGGCATTTTTTCCCGGAAACACGGCAAATTAATGCTCACCGACGTCAAATTGCGGGCGTCGCATGCTATCGTTTTGATTTTTCAGAAAAACCCCCATTTCGGAGCCCGTCATGAAATTCGTACACCAGCGTGAGCATCTCAACGAGGACGACCTTGTCGTCATCGAGTGCTCTCAGACCTGCAATATTCGCCTGATGAACGATGCGAATTTTCGCAGCTTTAAAAATGGTGGTCGGCACACCTATCATGGCGGCGCGTTCGACAGATTTCCGGCCAAGATCGCCGCGCCAAGCACCGGTTTCTGGAACATCACCATCGATACTGCAGGCCGCAAGGCAGACACCAACGCCGGACGCAAACTGCCTTTCACTCACAAGATCAAGATCGTCCGGCGCTCGACCTCTCGCCTGGGATGATGCAAGGAGTCACCGTGAACAATCCAGCCCCGCGTACGACCAAATTCGCTGTCAGCTATAAGCTCAATGGCGAACGCCGCTTCGAATTCGCCCAATTGCAATCGGCGTCCACCGAGGAAGCCGAAGCCGCCTTGAAGAAAATGCACGGCGAGAGCGACGACCTTATTACCGACGTCAAGGTCAGCAAGGCTCTCTGATACTCACCGGAGCTCGATCCGACCATGCAACGCAAAGGTGACACTCCCGCCACGCTGGACCTGTTCGCAGACCAGACGGCCCAGCCTCGCAGCGATGAGCGGATCGGGCCTGGGTCGTGGCTGTTCAGAGGCTTTGCGCTGACCGACATGCCGCAACTGTTGGCCGCCCTTGAGGAAACGCTGGGCCTTTCGCCGTTCCGGCACATGCAGACCCCCAGCGGTCTGAGCATGTCTGCAGCGCTGAGCAGTTGCGGACAACTGGGCTGGATAACCGACCGTCATGGTTATCGATACACGGCAACCGACCCGCAAACAGGACAGGCCTGGCCGGCGATGCCGGACGCCTTCATGCACCTGGCGCAGGACGCCGCACTCGCAGCCGGCTATGCCGGGTTCGTGCCTGACGCCTGTCTGATCAACCGCTATATCCCGGGCGCCAGGATGTCCCTGCATCAGGACCGAAACGAACACGACCATCGCTGGCCAGTGGTGTCGGTATCACTGGGCATACCGGCCATCTTTCAGTTCGGCGGCCTGCTGCGCAGCGACAAGACTCAACGCATTTCCCTGTTTCATGGCGACGTGGTGGTCTGGGGCGGCGAGGACAGATTGCGCTTTCACGGCATTCTGCCCATCAAGCAGGCAGAACATCCGCAATTGGGTGAGCAACGGATCAACCTGACCTTTCGCAAGGCCGGCCGCGACAGCTGATCAGGCCTCTTCGAGCACGCCGGACGTCCGGGCCAGCGCCGGGCATACCGCCCGGTGCAGGTTAAGTGCTGTATTGATGATGCCGATGTGGCTGAACGCCTGCGGGAAATTGCCCAGCATGCGCCCGCCCTTCGGATCGTACTGTTCGGCCAGCAGACCAACGTCATTGCACAGACCCACCAACCGTTCGAACAGCCGCGCGGCATCATCAGCCCGGCCCAGCAAGACGTAGGCATCGGCCAGCCAGAACGAACAGACCAGAAACGTCCCTTCCCGACCGGCAACGCCATCGACACTGCGCTCGTTGTCATAGCGCAGCAGCAGACCATCCTGCATCAGCGTACGCTCGATCTGCGCGACAGTACCGATAACTCGCGGGTCTTCAGGCGCAAGAAAACCGGTCAGCACAATCTGCAGCAGACTGGCATCCACTTCTGTCGAGCCATAGGTCTGTACGAAGCTGCCAAGCTCGGCATCGAAACCGTGGCGACAGACATCGGCATGGATTTCGTCCGCCACTTTCCGGTAGTGCACTGCCAGCGCACGATCCTCATCGCTCTCGGCAGCCTGGGCGATCTGCGTGGCGTTACGGTCAAAGGCCACCCAGGCCATGACTTTCGAGTGCGTGAAGTGCCGCGGCTCGGAACGTATCTCCCAGATGCCCGCATCCGGCAGGTGCCAGATTTTCTCCAGATACGGCATGACCACCTTGGAAATCGCCACGCTGCGCGGGTGCTGCGCCATACCGCCGCGCAGCGCCTGGATCATGGCGTCGGCCACTTCGCCGTAGACGTCCAGCTGAACCTGCGTCGCCGCACCATTGCCGACGCGCACCGGCAGTGAGTTCTCATAGCCACCCAGCCAGGGCAGCTCATACTCCTGCAAACGCCGCTCGCCGCCTACGCCGTACATGATCTGGATCTGTTCCGGGTTACCGGCAACCGAGCGCAACAGCCAGTCCCGCCAGGCCTGAGCTTCCTCGAAATAACCCAGATTCATGAATGCCAGAAGGGTCATGGTGGCGTCGCGCAGCCAGCAATAGCGGTAATCCCAATTGCGCTCGCCACCCAACTGTTCGGGCAGTGAGGTGGTCACGGCGGCAACGATGCCGCCGGTGGGCGCGTAGGTCATGGCTTTCAGCGTAATCAGCGAGCGCTTTACCTGAGCCGTCCACGGCCCGACGTCAGGGCAGCGATCAGAAAACTCGCGCCAGTAGGCAGCGGTGCTTTCCAGAGCCTGGTCGGCATCGATCTGCTCGAGCAAGGGTGCAAAGGATGCCTGATAGGCCAGCGTGAAGACCTTGCGCTCGCCTTCATCGACGTGAAAACGGCTGGCGGTGTGATGATCCTGAGGATGCAGTGCCACAGGACTGCGCAAAACCAGCATTTCCGGTCCGGCCACTGCCGTCAGCGTATGAGCATCCTTTCGCTCGACCCAGGGCACACTGCTGCCGTAATCGAAACGGATGGCGAGGTCTACAGCGAACTCGACCCGACCGGACAGCCCGACCACCATGCGCACCACGTGGCCGGAGGTCTTCATGGGCATGAAATCGATCAGCATGGCGCGACCGTCACGGGTTTCGAAAACGGTTTCGAGAATCAGCGTGCCGTCGCGGTAACGGCGCTCGACGGCGATAACCTCGGCGGTCGGCGCGATCTTCCAGCGGCCATGTTCATCACTCCCCAATAGAGCGGCAAAACAGGCCGTCGAGTCGAAGCGGGGGAAACACAACCAGTCCAGCGAACCATCACGGGCGACCAGCGCCGCCGTCTCGCAGTTGCCCAGCAATGCGTAGTCTTCGATCAGTGCAGCCATCCAGAAATGCCCGTCGTGATGATGATTCGTTAACGTGGGTAAACAGCTGATCAGGCGTTCAGGATGTAACGCTCGATGGCGTTGGCCACTCCGTCCTGCTCATTACTATCAGTAACATGATCAGCCTGTCCCTTGACTGTCTGCTCGCCCTGCCCCATGGCAATCGACAAGCCTGCCTTGTGGAACATCGCCACGTCGTTACCGCCGTCGCCTATGGCCGCCGTACGCGACAGGTCGACGCCCAGATAGTCCGCCAGCGCGACCAGAGCGGAACCCTTGTTGGCCTCCAGCGCGGTGACATCCAGGTAGTATTTTTGCGAGCGGGCCGCCAGCGCGAGTCCTTCGATCTGCGGATTGAGCTGCGCCTCAAGGGTCTTGAGCAACTCGAAATCACCGCTGGCCGCGACGATCTTGTCGACGCGATCCAGATACGGCTCGAAACTCTCGACCTGAACATAGTCATAGCCCAGCGCATCGAGCTCATGATCGACGTAATCGGCGTCGGGATCGAGCAGCAGCCACTGATCATCGGCAAATACCCAGATGGCAACGTTCTGCCCGGCAAACAACTCCAGACAGATGCGAACGGCGCGCGGGTCAATGCGATGAGCCACCAACAGGCTGCCATCGGGATGAGTGATGGTGCCGCCATTGAATGCCACGGTGGGCAAATCCACACCCAGCGCTTCGATCACCTGGCGCATGGCCCTGGGCGGGCGACTGCTGGCCAGCGTGAAGTGAACGCCCGCATCACGCAGGCGCTTGATGGCGTCGATATTGGCTTGGCTAAGGCTGTGATCACGGCGCAGTAACGTGCCGTCGATGTCGGACAACAGGAACTGTACGGGCAGTTCAGACATTCAATTCTCTCCATTCCCGACCATCACGACTCAGCAACTCTTCGCCCGCTTGCGGACCATCCTTGCCAGCTTCGTAAAGCTGCACTTGCGGCTGCGCGGCCCAGGCGTCGAGGAACGGCTGCACTGCACGCCAGCCGTTCTCGATGTTGTCGGCCCGCTGGAAGAGCGTCTGATCACCGGTCAGGCAGTCATAAATGAGGGTTTCGTACCCGGTGGAGGGCTGCATCTCGAAGAAATCCTTGTAGGCGAAGCCCAGCGCGATATCTTCCATCTTCAGTTCCGGGCCAGGACGCTTGGCAAACAGGTCGAACCACATGCCTTCGTTGGGCTGGATCTGGATCCGCAAGTAGTTGGGCTTGAGCCGGTCGACTTCGGTATCGCGGAACTGCGCGTACGGAGCAGGCTTGAAGCAGATGGCGATCTCAGTGCTGCGAGCGCTCATGCGCTTTCCGGTGCGCAGGTAGAAAGGCACGCCCACCCAGCGCCAGTTGTCGACCATGACCTTGAGCGCAACGTAGGTCTCGGTGTTGCTGTCCGGCTCCACGCGATCTTCCTGGCGATAACCGACGACCTGCTTGTCGCCCATCACGCCCTTCGCATACTGGCCACGCACCGAATTGGCCAGGGCTTCCTCCTGGCTCCAGGGCCGGATTGCACCGACCACCTTGGCCTTCTCGCCGCGAACGGCATCGGCACCGAAAGCGGCAGGCGGCTCCATCGCAACCATCGCCAGCAGCTGGAACAGGTGGTTGGGCACCATGTCGCGCAAGGCACCGGTGTGTTCGTAAAAGCTGCCGCGGGTTTCGACGCCTACGGTTTCCGCAGCCGTGATCTGGACATGGTCGATGTAGTGATTGTTCCAGAACGACTCGAACAGGCCATTGGAGAAACGGCTGACCAGAATGTTCTGCACCGTCTCCTTGCCCAGATAATGATCGATCCGGTAAATCTGCTTCTCGCTCATGACCTTGAGCAGGCAGCCATTGAGCTCGACCGCACTGGCCAGATCGGAGCCGAAGGGCTTTTCGATCACGACGCGACGAAACCCGTTTTCGGTTTCCTGCAGCAAACCTGACGAACCCAGCCGCTGGGCAACCTCACTGAAAAACCGCGGCGCAGTGGCCAGATAGAACACCGCATTCGCGGTGCCAGTGCTCTCGATCTTGCTGGCGATGTCCTGATAAGTGGAATCGTCGAGGAAGTCGCCCTGCACATAACTGATGCGCTCGGCCAGCTTGCTCCACAGGGCCGGGTCGAGGGGATCCTTGCCACCGCCAGCAACCTTGCCGGCGGCTTCATCCCGAATGAAGTTCTCGAGCTTTTTCGCAAAGTCGGCATCGCTGATCGCATTGTGATCGACGCCGACGATATGCAGCCCTTCATCCACCAGACCGTCGCGTGACAGGTTGTAAAGCGCCGGCATCAACAGGCGCTTGACCAGGTCTCCATGCGCACCGAACAGAAACAGGGTCGTGGGTGGGGCTACCTCGGTTTTTTGCTCGGCACTGCCACGCGACAGGCCCATTACTTGGGTTCCTTGTGGCCACCGAATCCAAAGCGCATGGCGGACAGCATCTTGTCCGCGTACGAACTTGTCTGGCGAGAACGGAAACGCGCAAACAGGGCGCTGGACAGTACAGGAACCGGAACCGCCTGCTCGATGGCCGCTTCGATGGTCCAGCGACCTTCGCCGCTGTCGGCAACCGAACCGGAGAAAGCATCCAGGTGCGGGTCGGTAGCCAGGGCATCGGCAGTCAGGTCCAGCAGCCAGGACGACACCACACTGCCACGACGCCAGACTTCGGCAATGTCGGCCGTGTTGAGGTCGAAACGCTGTTCAGGCGGCAGGTGTTCGGAATTTTTCTGTTTGAGAAGATCGAAGCCTTCGGCGAAGGCCTGCATCATTCCGTACTCGATGCCGTTGTGGATCATCTTCACGAAATGCCCGGAACCCGCAGGGCCGGAGTGGATATAGCCACGTTCGGCGCGGTCGTCGGTCGATTTGCGGTCACGAGTGCGCTCGATCGAGCCAAGGCCCGGAGCCAGTGTCGCGAACAGCGGATCGAGGCGCTCGACAACGGCGGCCTCGCCTCCGATCATCATGCAGTAGCCACGCTCAAGCCCCCAGACGCCACCTGACGTACCGACATCGACGTAATGCAGGCCCTTTTCAGTGAGCTCCTGAGCGCGCCGGATATCGTCCTTGTAGAAAGTATTACCGCCGTCGATGATCACGTCATCGGCGTCAAGCAACTCGCTGAGGGTCTGAATGGTGTCTTCGGTGGGCGCACCTGCCGGGAGCATTACCCAGACAGCACGGGGCTTAGCGAGCGTGCTGACCAGTTCCTTCAGATCTGCGACCGCAGTCGAACCGTCATTGGCCAGGGCGTTGCGCGATGCTTCATCACGGTCGTACACCACAGTCGTGTGACCATTCAGCATCAGACGGCGTGCAATGTTGCCGCCCATGCGGCCCAGTCCAATAATCCCAAGTTGCATGAAGGTGCTCCTTAAATCGTAAAAAGGTGCCTCGCTTGCCGTCCAGCGCATCGACAGGTTACGAGCATGCTGATTAGTCAAGCGAGGCGGAACGTCGGTTCCCTTGCGAGAAGATGAAGACGCGAGCGCCCTCCTGTGGTGCATTTTGTCGCGATTAAGAGACATTCGCGACAATTAAAAATAAAAAAGTTCCAAAATCATGCAAAAGAAATCAAAATCGGTGCCGATAGAGAGGGTAAGCAGCGGCGGTCAGGGATTGAAAGTCATTGCCACGGGCCTCTCTGAGGTTGAATCCGCCATTTGCGAGGTGAGCAATGGGCACTGTACTACCAGCACTTGCACCACAAACCCTGTATGTCACTATCCGTCGTGACGAACTGCGCACATTAAAAGAAGAGCGCGAGCAGTTGCAGAAAAAAGTGGCTCATTTGAGCTCGATGCTGCAGCAATCGCAGTTATCCGCCCCCGTCAAGATGCTTCAGGCCTGACCGTAACTGTATCATCCTTCAAAACGCCTCAGGGCAAGCCCGATAACTCGGCTTGCCCACCTGACCTGCCCTCCTGTCGATCCCTGCAACCAGTTCCACTCTCCGGTTAGCGCACGTCTGCACCAGCGCCATCAAGAAAAGAACCCTGGCGAATCGGCTCTCTATAGCGTTTTTTGCCAGAACATCGCGCGCCCCATTTCAGGGCTCAACTGATAGTTGTCAAAACCAAGCTTTCTGTAGGCCCCCTGCGCAATCTCGTTGCCTTCCAGTACCTCCAGCGTCAGCTTGCAGCAGCCACGCTGGCGTGCAATCTCCTCGACCTTGAGCAGCATTTTCTGGCTGATACCGAGGCCTCGATATTGCGAGATCACCGCGACGTCATGAATATTGACCAACGGACGACAGGCAAAGGTTGAAAACCCCTCGAAGCAGTTGACCAGCCCCACCGGCTCTCCCGAGATAAATGCCAGCACACTGAACGCATACGGACGCTTCGCGAGTTCGATTGCCAATTGCTGGCGGGTGTCGTTCGACAGAGGCCGCCCCGTCCCCAAGGCATCCATTGAATACTCATTCAATACGAACCCGATTGCATCCGCGTGCACAGGATTGGTGTAACTCGCTTGCAGTACCAGTACCTCGGGGGCTTCCATTTCCATCCTCGTCAATTCAATCAGAGTGATTCAGTGAAATCAGTCATAGGGTAAACGCCTCAGGCCAACGTCAAGGCCGGGGCTTGCGGCCCGATTCTATCCTGCCCTGCTTCAAAATGTTCCGGCGCAGATGTAAGGATTTTCTCGTCGTGCCCGCAGATTGACCGCCACACGCACCCGGAAAAGGCGCTACGCACCGTTGCTGCTCATTACGGCCTGACAGCATCGGGATTTAGTGATGAAAACCAAACGCCTGGACGGGATTGTCCAACGATCCGACGACCGGTAATGAGCCCTACGGACGCCGAAAACAGCGGTAAAAAAGCGCAGCGACCGCCCGGCTGCTACCTGCAGCGTGCCATCACGTGCGGCGTCGAAGCCTGTTCCAGACATTCGCAAATAAAAAAGTCGAAACTTCTCCAAAACGGCCGGGTCAGCTGATTAGAGCATCTATGCTATTGGCTGACATCCGGTAATGGCGACATCACACCGCTTTGTCACTATGCATGGTCCAAACGGGTATCGATCTTGCGTAGTGCACGTATGTGTACCCGGCCATAGGAAATGGCCAATAAAAATCAAGTGATGCACCAAGACTGTTTTAAGGGGAAAATTGATGATTAGCGCCGCTGTGAAAACCCAGAAGGGAGAGAGTTTTAACCAGCCTGTCGGCGAGCTGACTCATCTGCCGGTGTTCTCTACCAAGAGCGTTCCTGTGCTGCAAATGCCAACGTCGACTGTTCAGCCTCAGTCGACCATGTCTCAAGTCAACAGACGCAAAGTGTTGTTCGTGACCTCCGAGCTGGCCGATCTGGTGAAAACCGGTGGCCTGGGCGATGTGTCTGCCGCACTGCCGCGAGCCATGCGCCACCTGCACGACGTGCGAGTGCTGATTCCAGGTTATCCGCAGGTCATCAACAGCGGTAATCCGATCCATATCATCAGCCAGCTGGGCGGGCATGCAGCGCTGCCGCCTTGCAAGGTGGGTCGCATGGACATGAAAGATGGCCTGGTGATCTACGTGCTGATCTGCCCGGAGCTTTACGAGCGCGAAGGCACCCCTTATGCCGACAGCACCGGCCGTGACTGGTCCGATAACCATATTCGATTCGCCCGTCTGGGCCTGGCAGCTGCCGAGTTCGCCGCTGGCGAAGTCAAGAGCCAGTGGTGCCCCGAGCTGGTTCATGCCCACGACTGGCCAGCCGGCCTGGCGCCTGCTTACATGCGCTGGCGCGGGCAGTCCACGCCAAGCATCTTCACTATTCACAACCTCGCCTATCAAGGGACCGTGAGTACGACGTCGAGCCGTGAGCTGGGCATTCCGGACTCCGCCATTACCCCTGAAGGCATGGAGTTTTACGGCCAGCTGTCTTTCATCAAGGCTGGAATGGCCTTTGCCAGCCACATCACGACCGTCAGCGCCACCTACGCTCGGGAAATCACTACTCCGGAGTTTGGTTGCGGCCTGGAAGGCTTCCTGCAAAGCAAGGCCAACAAGGGTCAGCTCAGCGGTATCCCCAACGGTATCGACGAAAGTTGGGATGCGGCCACCGACGAACACCTGATCTGCCACTTTGCGCCCAATGAATGGATGCGCAAGGAAATCAACGCTGACTACGTTCGTGAGTTGTTCGAACTGGACGCCTCGACCGGGCCGCTGTACGCAGTGGTATCACGCCTTGTGTATCAGAAAGGTCTGGACCTGACGATCGGCGTCGCCGAACACATCGTCAACAATGGCGGGCAGATCGCAATCATCGGCCGCGGTGAACCCGAGGAAGAAGAGGCCATGCGTGAACTGGCGGCACGCTTCCCCGGGCGTATCGGCGTGCGCATAGGCTTCAACGAAACCGACGCGCGACGCATGTTCGCTGGCAGCGATTTCCTGCTGATGCCGTCCCGCTATGAGCCTTGCGGGCTGAGCCAGATGTATGCGCAACGCTTCGGCTCTCTGCCTGTCGCACGCAATACCGGTGGCCTGGCCGATACGATTGAAGACGGTGTCACTGGTTTCCTCTTCAACGAATCGACAGTCGAAAGCTACACCAAGGCCCTGGATCGTACTTTTCAGGTCTTTGCTCATCCCGAACTGCTCAACGCCATGCGCTGCCGTGCAATGGCGGCTCCCTTCAACTGGCATCAGGCGGTAGAGCCCTACGCAGATCTCTATCGCGATCTGTTGAAGAAAAACGTGAGTATTTCCAGCAACTACTAGGTTAAGGATTTAATGGATGCCCCTGCGTACAGACGATAACTGGCGCCACGGCGCCGTTTTGTTGGACCCTGAACACACCCGGTTTGCCCTCTGGGCACCGGATGCCTCCTTCGTAAATGTCGAACTGCAGGATGGCCAGTCATTGGCCATGCTGCCTCAGTCCGACGGCTGGTTCGTCCTTGAGGCCCGCTGCAAGGCGGGTACTCGCTACCGCTTCAGGATCGACCACGAACTGGACGTTCCTGACCCCGCCTCCCGCGCACAGCTCGATGACGTTCACTCTGAAAGCCTTGTAGTCGACCCTGACGCTTATTCATGGCAAAACACTGCATGGAACGGACGTCCATGGCATGAAGCGGTGATCTATGAACTGCACGTGGGCGCCATGGGCGGCTACGCTGGCGTGGAAAAGCACCTGCCGCGACTCGCCAAACTGGGTGTTACTGCGATCGAACTGATGCCGCTTGCGCAGTTCCCCGGTGATCGCAACTGGGGCTACGACGGCGTTCTTCATTATGCTCCGCAATCCTCCTACGGCACGCCCGAACAGCTCAAGCAACTGATCGACACCGCTCACGGTCTTGGCCTGATGGTGATTCTGGACGTGGTGTACAACCACTTCGGCCCGGACGGCAACTACCTGGGCAGTTACGCCAAGGAGTTTTTCCGCAGCGACCTGCACACCCCATGGGGCGATGCGATCGACTTCAGGCGCCCGCAGGTGCGCGACTTTTTCGTCGATAACGCCCTGATGTGGCTGCTTGAGTATCGCTTCGACGGCCTGCGCATGGACGCCGTGCACGCCATTCGCGACAAGACCTTCCTGCCGGAGTTTGCGGAGCGGGTTCGCGGGCGCATTGAACCGGGCAGGCACGTGTGGCTGAACCTTGAGAACGAGTTCAACCAGGCCAGTCTTCTGGAAAAAGGCTTCGATGCACAATGGGACGACGACGGGCACAACACCCTCCACGTGCTGTTGACCGGTGAAACCGACGCCTACTATTCCGACTTTGCCAAAGAGCCGACGCAGAAGCTTGCGCGCCTGCTCAGCGAGGGGTTTGTCTACCAAGGCGAACCGACGCGTCATGGGCACACGCGAGGCGAGCCCAGCGCGCATCTGCCGCCGTCGGCCTTTGTGCTGTTTCTGCAGAACCACGATCAGATCGGCAACCGCGCACTCGGTGAACGCCTCCCGCAGCTCTGCGCGCCTGCTGCATTGAAGGCCGCCACCGCCCTGCTGCTGCTTTCACCGATGATCCCGTTGATGTTCATGGGCGATGAATGGGCGGCCAGCGAACCGTTTCTGTTCTTCACCAGCCACCACGGCGAACTGGCCGATGCGGTACGTGAAGGACGTCGCAAGGAGTTCGCTGATTTCGCCGCGTTTGCCGACCCGGAAAAGCGCGAGCACATCCCTGATCCCAATGACATCAAGACGTTCGAAGCGTCGCGCCCGGCGTTTTCCGCGGTCGATCTCGACACCGACATAGGCCTTGATCATCGCAGCTGGCTGGAGTTCTACACGCAGTTGCTGGCCTTGCGGCACAAGGAAATCATGCCGCGCCTGCAGGGTGCACGCTTCCTGAAGACCGATATTCTTGGTGACAAGGCGGTCAGTGCGCGCTGGACGCTGGGTGATGGCAGCGAACTGCGCATTGATCTCAATCTCAGTGAGCACGCGGTCGACGCACCGCCGCAAACGGGTGCCCGCGAGATATTCTCCAGTGCCGAAAAATCGTCCGAACTTTCCCCACGCGGCATCCTCAATGCTTACACGGCCATTGTCAGCCTGAAAGCAAGCGATGTTCTGGAGGAACAGGATGAACAATGAGCAATTGGAGAGGCTTGCAACCGAGGCAGGATTGTCGGTTCACTGGGTCGATGCCAACGCTCGACCGCAGACCGTCAGCCCTGATGTGCTGCGCAAGGTATTGGAGGCGCTGGGCTATCCGGCTGAAAACGGCGAGGCTATCGATGCCAGCCTGCTGCGCCTGCAAAAGGCCAGTCACGGCACCACTGCCCCGCCGCTGCTGACGGTCGATGTAGAAAGCAACCTGGACCTGTCGCAATGGTTTGCTCCACAAACGCCGTTTACGCTTCACCTCGAAGACGGCTCTTCACTGGATGCCAGACTGACCTCCAGTGCAGAGCTTCCGGCACTTGCCCCGCCCGGCTACCAACAGCTGGAAATTGCCGGCCAGCACCTGACCATCGCGGTCGCACCGAAAACCTGCTTCAGCATGGCAATGGCGACCGACACCTCGAAGCCGCACGGCTGGGGACTGACCGCTCAGCTCTACAGCTTGCGCCGTGAAGGTGATGGCGGTTTTGGTGACACCGAAGCACTGGAGAAGGTCTTGCGCTCTGCCGGGGAACGAGGTGCCGACGCGTTGGGCATCAGCCCGATCCACGCCATGTTCGCCAACGACCCTCACCGTTACAGCCCTTATTCACCTTCCAGCAGGCTGTTTCTCAACAGCCTGTATGCGTCGCCGGGTGCGATTCTCGGTGAAAGTGCGTGGCGTCAGGCAATCGAAGACGCGCGTGTCGGCGACGAGATGAAGCGTCTTGAAACACAGACGCTGATCGACTGGCCAGCTGCGGCCAATGCCAAATGGAAAGCGCTTCACGCGCTTTATGAGGGCTTCAGTGCGGGTGATCACCCACTGCACGAAGACTTCAACAGCTTCCGCCACAGCGGTGGTGAAGCGCTGGAAAATCACTGCCGCTTCGAAGCGCTGTGTGCCGAATCCGAAACACTGAACATCGGTAACAACTGGCATGAATGGCCGGAACAGTTCAAAGACCCTCGCGGTGAAGCCGTCGCAGAGTTTGCCAAAAACCATAGCGAGCAAATCAGCTTTCATGCGTTCGCCCAATGGCTCATAGCCCGTGGTCTGGAGCGCGCGCAGGTGGCAGCACGCAGCAGCGGCATGCGCGTCGGCCTGATTGCCGATCTGGCCGTGGGTGCCGATGGCGCCGGAAGCCAGGCCTGGAGCCGCCAGGACGAGCTGCTGTCAGCCCTGACCGTCGGCGCACCACCCGACATTCTCAACCGTGCTGGCCAAAGCTGGGGGATTTCCGCGTTTTCACCGGACGGCCTCAAGCGCAACGGTTTTCGTGCGTTCATCGAGATGCTGCGGGCCAACTTCGCCCATGCCGGCGGCTTGCGTATCGACCATGTCATGGGCTTGCAGCGCCTATGGGTCATCCCGCAGGGGGCGCCTCCGAGTGAAGGCGCGTACCTTAATTTCCCGCTGGACGACATGCTTCGCCTGCTGAGTCTGGAATCCTGGCGGCACAAGGCGATCGTGCTGGGTGAAGACCTCGGTACGGTACCTGAGGGCCTGAGCGAAAAACTCAGTGCCAGGGCGATTCTTGGCATGCGCGTACTGCTGTTCGAACAAAACAACGGTCAGTTCAAGCCGATTCTCGACTGGTCGGATCAAGCGCTGGCGACCACCAGTACCCACGACCTGCCTACCCTCGCAGGCTGGCTCAGCGAGCTGGATATCGAATGGAATGCCCGCCTCGGCCACATTGACGAGCAGCATGAATCGCAGTGGCGCGAAGAGCGCACACGGGAATATGAAAGCCTGCGGCGTGCCTTGAGCCAAAACATCGACAGTATGCCCTCCGGTACTGAAGACCCGGCCCAGATCATCGACGCGAGCATCAGCTACCTTGGCCATACACGTGCGCCATTGGTCTTGCTGCCGATAGAAGACGCCCTGGGTGTCGAAGAGCAGGCCAACCTGCCCGGCACCATTGACAGTCACCCCAACTGGCGCAGACGTCTTCCCGGCGATGCGGCCTCTCTGCTTGATAACCCGAATGCTGCTCGACGACTGGAATTGCTTTCCCGATCCCGGCTGCAGGCTACGGAGCGTGATCAATGACCCGTCCATTACAGCCGTTGCGCGCCACCCAGCGCCTGCAATTCCACAAGGATTTTACCCTCGACGACGCTGTGCCACTGGTGCCCTACTTCGCCAGCCTGGGTATCAGCCACGTCTACGCGTCACCGCTGCTCAAAGCCCGTGCCGGCTCGATGCACGGCTACGATGTCGTTGATCCCACGGTCATCAACCCGGAACTGGGCGGCGAGCCTGCCCTGCTGCGCCTGGTCGAGACCTTGCGCGAGCACGGCATGGGGCTGATTCTCGATATCGTGTCCAACCATATGGCGGTCGGCGGTGCCGACAACCCATGGTGGCTGGACCTGCTCGAATGGGGCCGTCGCAGCCCGTATGCAGAGTTCTTCGACATCCAGTGGAATTCGCCGGACCCGCTGCTGGAAGGCCAGCTGTTGCTGCCATTCCTGAGCAGTGATTACGGCACGGTATTGCAGGCCGGTGAAATTCCGCTGCGCTTCGATGCCGAGCATGGCTCGTTTTACATCGAGCACTATCAGCATCACTTTCCGATCTGCCCACTGACCTACGACTCATTGTTGCAGGCCGTGGATCACCCGCAACTCAAGGAAATGGCCCAGCGTTTCACCGCTCTGGCGCAGTTCCCGCAAGCTTATGAGCGCGCGCGTCAGGCCAGGACCGAGTTGGCCGAGCTGGCCAAGGACCCGCAGGTACTCAAGGGTATTGAGCAGATTCTCGCGCATTTCGATTCGAGCAAGCCGGAAGGCTTCCAGCGCCTGCACCGGTTGCTGGAGCGTCAGCACTACCGTCTGGCCAGCTGGCGCACCGCTGGCGATGACATCAACTGGCGGCGTTTCTTCGACATCAACGAGCTGGGCGGCCTGCGTGTCGAGCGGCCACAGGTGTTCGAGGCGACCCACGGAAAAATATTCCAGCTGATTGCCGACGGCCTGGTCGACGGGCTGCGTATCGACCACATCGATGGTCTGGCGGACCCGCGCGGCTACGGTCGCAAGCTGCACCGCCGGGTTAAGAGCTTGCTCAAGCTGCGTCCCGAGCATGCACAGATCGATCATCTGCCGATCTTCGTCGAGAAAATTCTCGGCCCCGACGAGCCGCTGCGTGAAGACTGGAGCGTTGACGGCACGACGGGTTACGAGTTCATGAATCAGGTGTCATTGCTGCAACACGACCCCAAGGGCGAAGAGCCTCTGGGTGAGCTGTGGAGCCGCCTGACCGAGCGTACCGCCGACTTCGATCAGGAAGTGCTGGTGGCCCGGGATCTGGTCCTGCATGGCACACTGGCGGGCGATTTCGAGAACGTTGCCCAATCGTTGTTGCAGGTTGCTCGCAGCGACCTGATGAGTCGCGACCTGACCCTGGGTGCAATTCGCCGTGCCCTGCTCGCGCTGATCGTCAATTTCCCGATTTATCGTACCTACATCTCGGTATGCGGCCGTTCGGCGCAGGACGACAAGTATTTCCAGCAGGCAATGGAAGGCGCGCGTGCGACGCTGAACGAAGGCGACTGGCCAGTGCTGGATTACCTGGCACGCTGGCTCGGTGGCGAACCGTGGCGAAAACTACCACGCGGCCCGCTGCGCAAGCTCTACAAGAATGCCTGCGTACGCTTCCAGCAACTGACCTCCCCGGTTGCCGCCAAGTCGGTCGAAGACACGTCGTTCTACCGCTCTGCCGTGCTGCTCTCGCGCAACGATGTGGGTTTTCATCCGCAGCACTTCGGTGCGCCGGTAGATGACTTCCATCAGGTCTGCCTGCAGCGTCTGGAGAAGTTTCCGGACAACCTGCTGACCACTGCAACACACGATCACAAGCGCGGTGAAGATACGCGTACACGTCTTGCGGTCCTGAGTGAGTGCGCCCCGTGGTACGCCGAACAGGTTGAGCGCTGGAGACAGCTGGCAATGCCGCTCAAGGGTGACGAGCCGACCATCAGTGCCGGCGACGAGCTGATGCTTTACCAGGCCTTGCTGGGCAGCTGGCCGCTGAGCCTGGAGGGTGAAGAAGCTCACCAGGAATACGCGAAACGCATGGTCCAGTGGCAAGAGAAAGCCCTGCGCGAAGCCAAGCTGCAAAGTAGCTGGAGTGCACCGAATCAGCCCTACGAAACCGCTTGCCGCGAATTTCTGGAGCGTTTGCTGCTGGCACCGGAAGCCTTGGCGTTGCGCCAATCCCTCAGTGCGACGGCCAACCGTATTGCCACCGCAGGCGCGCTCAACAGCCTGGCGCAAACCTTGCTACGCTTGAGCGTACCCGGTGTTCCCGATTTGTATCAGGGCACCGAGTTCTGGGATTTCAGCCTGGTGGACCCGGACAACCGTCGCCCGGTTGACTACGCTGCACGGAAACAGGCCCTGGCCGAAGACGCAGGCGTTGCCGAGCTGCTGACTGACTGGAAGGACGGGCGCATCAAGCAGGCTCTGATCGCGAAGGTCTTGAACCTGCGCGCCGAACATCCGGTATTGTTCAGCGAGGGCAGTTATCAACCTCTGGAAATAAAGGGCAGTCACGCCGAGCAGGTGATGGCCTTTGCCCGGGAGACGCAAGGAGTGCGCGCTATCATCGTAGTACCACGCACATGCAGTGAACTATTGGGTACTGCGCAAACTCCATTGATTAATGCTGCCAATTGGGGCGACACGCGGATCATATTGCCGTTTGCCGACTCCGGTTCTGACTGGAAGGGACTCTTTTCTGACGTTATCGTGACGAGTGATCGGGAAGTACCGCTCAGTGCAGCGCTTGAAAGATTTTCCGTCAATCTGCTTATTCAAACTATGTAATAGCTGGGAGTCTCAAGATGAGTGCCGACGAAAAAAGAATTCGCGACTTTGCTTACCAAATCTGGGAATCGGAGGGCAAACCCTCCGGTCACGACGAGCGTCACTGGGAAATGGCGCGCAAGCTGGCCGAAGCCGAAGCGCTGGCGCCGAACAAGTCCAGCGTACGCAAATTGACCAAGCCCAAGCTGCCTGAGGTAGACAGCGCCAAGGCGCCGGCTAAAGGCGCAGCCAAGCCCGCAGCGAAATCGGCGCCTGCGCCAAAGCCTGCCGGTGAAGCCAAGCCCAAGCCTGCTCCCAAGGCGGCCGCCAAACCTGCACCCAAGGCCAAGCCCGCTGCAGCCGCTGCAACCGACGCCCCTGCCAAAGAGGCTCCTGCCAAGCCTGCTCCGAAGAAGCCGCGCAAGCCGTCGAATTCTTGAAACTCTTCTGGCCGCGCACCGGTCAGTTATTGCAGGTCTCGCTCTGACCAGAGATGAGGCCTGCTACACCCCCTTAGATTATCGTCAGTATCGGAGCCTGCGGCTTCGATAGCGGTCTTGGCCGCTCAGAAAATCATTCGACGTCAGGAAGTCATCATGAATACGAAGTCCACTACACCGGCAGAAGATAATTCGGCCCCGCTAGACAACCCTGGCAGTACCCCGTCTCGCATTCGTGAAGGACTTCCCTTTCCTCTCGGTGCAAGCTGGGATGGCCTGGGCGTCAACTTCGCCCTGTTCTCGGCCAACGCCACCAAGGTAGAACTGTGCCTGTTCGACTCCACCGGCGAAATCGAACTGGAACGCATCGAACTTCCGGAATACACCGACGAGATTTACCACGGCTACCTGCCGGACGCGCACCCGGGCCTGATCTACGGTTACCGCGTGTACGGTCCGTACGATCCGAAGAATGGTCATCGTTTCAACCATAACAAGCTGCTGATCGACCCGTACGCCAAGCAACTGGTCGGCGAACTGAAGTGGTCGGAAGCGCTGTTCGGTTACACCATCGGCCATCCTGACGGCGACCTGAGCTTCGACGAACGCGACAGCGCCCCTTTCGTACCGAAAAGCAAAGTGATCGACGAGGCCTACACCTGGGGCCGTGATCAGCGCGTTGGTACGCCTTGGGACAAGACGATTTTCTACGAAACCCACGTACGCGGCATCACCATGCGTCACCCTGAGGTGGCCGAAGAGCTGCGCGGCACGTTTGCCGGTCTGGGATCAGCGCCGGTCGTCGAGCACATTCGCAAGCTGGGTGTGACCTCCGTCGAGCTGCTGCCGATCCATGCCTTCGTCAACGATCAGCATTTGCTGCAGAAGGGCATGACCAACTACTGGGGATACAACAGCATCGCGTTTTTCGCCCCGGATCCGCGTTATCTGGCGAGCGGCAAGATTGCCGAGTTCAAGGAGATGGTTGCGCACCTGCATCACGCGGGCCTCGAGGTCATCCTCGATGTGGTCTACAACCACACCGCCGAAGGCAACGAGATGGGTCCTACCCTGTCGATGCGCGGTATCGACAACGCCTCGTACTACCGGCTGATGCCTGACGACAAGCGCTATTACATCAACGACTCGGGCACCGGCAACACCCTCGACCTGAGCCACCCTTGCGTATTGCAAATGGTCACCGACTCCCTGCGTTACTGGGCTTCGGAAATGCACGTCGACGGTTTCCGCTTCGACCTGGCGACCATTCTGGGCCGCTACCACGACGGTTTCGACGAGCGCCACAGCTTCCTGGTCGCCTGCCGTCAGGACCCGGTGCTGCGTCAGGTCAAACTGGTCGCCGAGCCTTGGGATTGCGGTCCGGGCGGTTACCAGGTGGGCGGTTTCCCGCCAGGCTGGATGGAATGGAACGACAAGTTCCGCGACACCGTTCGTGCCTTCTGGAAAGGTGACGAAGGCCAACTGGCAGATTTCGCTGCGCGCATGACCGCCTCCGGCAACATGTTCAATCAGCGTGGCCGTCGTCCGCAGGCGTCCGTGAACTTCATCACCGCGCACGATGGTTTCACGCTGCATGACCTGGTGTCATACAACGACAAGCACAACGAAGCCAACGACGAAAACAACCAGGACGGCAGCAACAACAACCTGTCCTGGAACCATGGCGTCGAAGGTCCGACCGAAGATGCGGAAATCAACAGCCTGCGTCTGCGTCAGATGCGCAACTTCTTCGCCACCCTGCTGCTGGCACAAGGCACGCCGATGATCGTTGCGGGCGATGAATTCGCGCGTACCCAGCACGGCAACAACAATGCCTACTGCCAGGACAGCGAGATTGGCTGGATCAACTGGGATCTGGACGAAGATGGCGAAGCGCTGCTCAAGTTCGTCACCCGCGTGATCAAGCTGCGTCAGACCTACCCGATCCTGCGTCGCAGCCGCTTCCTGGTAGGCGACTACAACGAGGAAATCGGCGTCAAGGACGTGACCTGGCTCGCTCCGGATGGCAACGAGATGAGCGTCGAGCAGTGGCACGATGCCAATGGCCGGTGCCTGGGCATGCTGATGGATGGTCGTGCACAGGAGACCGGTATCCGTCGCGCGGGTGCCGACGCGACGCTGCTGCTGGTGGTCAACGCGCATCATGACGGTGTCAACTTCACCCTGCCGGAAGTGCCTGAAGGTACCCATTACGAGTGCCTGATCGACACCAATCAGGATGATGCACGCAATAAGGAGCACTTTGCGTTCGGTTCGGAATACACCGTGACGCCGCGTTCGCTGTTGCTGTTCGAACTGAAGCGTGAAGACCAGCAATGATCGATGCCTTGAGTGAGTTTCTCGACTGGCGCAAGCACGGTTATGCCGATACGCGTGCGCTGGGCGAGTGCTTGCAGGCATTGGTCAACGAAGGTCTGGATCAGCTTCCCCTGCCTGCCCGCGGTCAGACACTTGAGCGCTGGCGGGCGCTGGCCTGCGTTGCAGGCCACGACCTGGGGTTGTGCAAGTTGTACGAGGGGCACACGGACGCCTTGGCGATCATGGCGGAACTGGGTGCCCCGCCCCCCGAACAATTCAGCACCTGGGGCATGTGGGCGGCAGAGCCGCCACAGGCACGGGTGAATATCAGCGGCGCTGGCGATGCACTTCGCCTGCATGGCCGCAAGGCATGGTGCTCGGGCGCTTCGGCGTTGAGCCATGCATTGATAACGGCATGGGACGCCGAGCATCGGCAGCAACTGATTGCAGTGCGCCTTGACCAGCCCGGCGTACACATGACCGGCGATGGCTGGCGCGCAGTGGGCATGGGTGCTACCGGCAGCATCGATGTGGTTTTCGACAATGCCGTCGGTCAAGCGATCGGTGCGCCGGGTGGCTATCTCGACAGAGCTGGCTTCTGGCAGGGCGGCATCGGCATTGCGGCCTGCTGGTACGGCGCATCCCGCGCCATCGCGCAGCGCCTGCTGGCCCATGTCGGCAAGCGCGAAGAGCCGCACGCCCTTGCGCACCTTGGTGCTGCGGACGTGGCGCTGCATGCCGCAATCGAGGTGCTGCGCGCAGCTGCCGCGCACTTGGATCAAGCGCCAGCCGACGATGCAGAGATGCTTGCCAGACGTTGCCGCGCCTATGTCGAACAAGCTGCCGATCTGGTCATCCAGCATGTGGGCCGGGCCGTCGGCGCCGGGCCTTATTGCAAAGACCCGCACTTTGCCCGGTTGATCACCGACCTGCCGGTTTTCCTGCGTCAGAGCCACGCCGAACAGGACCTGGCAGCATTGGGCCAATCAGTCGGCAAGGCGTTGCCCGCTGCACGGACGTGGTCACTATGAGAGCGTATAGAGCATGAGCGAAGGGTTCGTAGTGAATGATGACGAGTCCGGCCAGGGGACATCCCTTGCTGCCTGGAATGCTTCGGTCAGGCTGAACGGCTTGCCAGCGATCACTGCCGACTTGCTGGTGCCGACCAATTGCCGAGCCGTGATCATCGCCCCGCATCCGGATGATGAAGTACTGGCCTGTGGCGGACTGATGAGCCAACTGGCACAACTGGAGCGCAGCCTGTTACTGATCTCGGTCACCGATGGTACAGCCAGCCATCCAGGCTCCACGCTGTGGCCTGTCGATCGTCTGTCCAGAGCCCGGCCCGAGGAAAGTGCCGAAGCCTTGAATCGCCTCGGTATACCTGCCGAGGGCCTCGAATGGTTGCGTTGCGGCTTTCAGGATGGCGCCGTGGCCGAGTCGGAGGAACGGCTGGTGGCCTTTCTCGAACAGCATCTGGGCCCTGCGGACGTGGTGTTCGCCACCTGGGCAGAAGATGGCCACAGCGACCATGAAGCGGTCGGCAGAGCCAGTGCAAAAGCCTGCGCGACGACCGGAGCACAGTTTTACGAAGTGCCGGTCTGGGCCTGGCACTGGGCCGACCCCGAAGATGAACGTCTGCCATGGGACAGAGCGCGCAAGCTGCTGCTCGATCCGGTGACCCTGGCCCACAAACGCAATGCCGCCCAAGCGTTCACCAGCCAGCTGCAGGGTGATCCGGCAATCGGTCTTTCGCCGGTTTTGCCGGCTGCAGTGTTGGAAAGACTGCTGCGCCCCTTTGAAGTGGTGTTCACATGAGCGTCGAGGACAGTTATTTCAATGAGCTGTTTCTCAACAACGATGACCCGTGGGCATTCAAGCAACGCTGGTACGAACGGCGCAAGCGCGCACTGACCCTGGCCGCCCTGCCCCGCGAGCGCTACCGCTCGATATTCGAACCCGGCTGCGCCAATGGCGAACTCAGTGCCGATCTTGCCGGGCGCTGCGACGCGCTGGTGTGCTGCGACACCTCTAACCTGGCTGTGGACCTGGCACGCAAGCGTCTGACCGACTTGCCCCATGCCAGAGTGTTACAGGCGCGTTTGCCACAGCAATGGCCGCAAGGCGAATTCGACCTGATCGTCTTCAGCGAGATGGGTTATTACCTGGACGCCGACGACCTGCACGGCCTGATCGACCGTGCACTGGCGGCCCTGTCACCGGACGGCCAGTTGCTCGCCTGTCACTGGCGGCCCGATATCGAAGGCTGCCCGCTGAACGCCCAGGCGGTCCACGACATCCTTGCTGCACGATTGTCCATGCACCGACTTTTCAGTCATCACGAACAGGATTTCCTGCTGGACCTGTGGAGTCGTGATGGAACCTCCGTAGCAGAACAGGAATTCTCCGATGATCGGCATTCTGATCCCGGTGCACAATGAAGAGCAGTTACTCGACTTGTGTCTCGAAACGATAAAGCAGGCGGCTGCCCACCCCGACCTCAAGGGCGAATGCGTGGAAGTGCTGGTGGTGCTCGACAGCTGCACTGACCGCTCGGCGGAGATCGCACGAGCCCATGGTGTGATGATTCTCGAAGTCTCGGCGCGCAACGTGGGGCAGGCACGCGCACAGGGTGCGGCGTTTCTCCTCGACCGAGGCGCACGCTGGCTGGCGTGTACCGATGGCGACAGTACCGTGGCCAGTGACTGGCTTGCCGAACAGCTGGCGCTGGATGCCGACGCAGTGTGCGGAACGGTGACGCCCGGCGACTGGAGCAAGGACATCTCGGCTGCTGCGCAGGCTGCTTATCTGCAGCATTACCAGCACCGTGACGGTCACCGACACATTCATGGTGCCAACCTGGGTGTCAGCTCGATTGCCTATATCAGCGCAGGTGGATTTCCTGCCTTGACCTGCCATGAAGACGTGCATCTGGTCCGGCAACTGGAATTGATCGGAGCACGGATCGCCTGGAGCTGCCGCCCCAGGGTCACCACCAGCACCCGCCTCGACTCGAAAGCCAGGGGCGGGTTCGGTGATTTTCTGAGTTCGCTGAACGCCTGAAGGGCGTGCTTACTGGTGATGCGCTGTCTGCATGCCTGAACGGTCATCGTCGGCCGAATTGAGCGCGGCGCTGAAGAAACGCACCGCTTCGGCACTCAGGTTACGATGGATATCCTCGCGGTCCACGCCATCAGGGTCATTGCACAGCAACGGCGCAGTCGCGCGTTGCTCGTCACTGCACGGTGCCATGAAGACAAAATGCCCTGCCCCGGCCAGCAACTTGTAGTCGGGCGGCTGCGGCAGCTTGCGCGCCAGCGCTTCTGCGTTTCGGTCGATCGCCAGCAACTGATCGTCATCCCCCGCGTACATCAGCACCGGCACGTGCACATCACCCAGCGTGTGACGGCCGAACATCAGGCTCAGCGGGGCCATTAACATCAGCGCGCCAACCCGTGGATCAGCCTGAGCGTGAAGGTCATCACGGTCTGCGACAAGCTCGCCCTGCGTCTTGCATGCATCGCGGTCTGTCGGGCGCTCGGCGCAGTACTGACGCAGACGCTGCAGATCAGGTTGCGCGCCAGCGAGAATCAGCGCGGTTTCGCCACCGGCCGAATAACCGATCACGCCCACTTGCCGGGCATTGAGATAGGGGGCCAGCAAGGGGTCGAGCAAGGCCGTGCTGATCGCTTCGGAAATCTGCAGCGGGCGGCCATACAGGTTGCTCAGGCTGCCAAGACGGCTGTGATCGCGATCATTGTCGCCAGGGTGAACCACGGCAACCACCACAAATCCCTGACGCGCCAGCGAAGTGGCCAGGTCATGCAGCGCAAGCGGAGTGCCTGTGTTGCCGTGTGACAGCAACAACAGGGGGAAGCGGCCCATTGCGATAGGCGCCTCTTCACCGGCTTCGACACGATAGCCGTGAAGGGTGCTCACCTGCTCGGCGGCGGTGGAGGGGTAAAAAGCGATGGCCTGCACCGGCTGGGAATCCAGCGGATCAGGAAAACTCAACTGGTGGTAGCCCGCGCTCCAGGCTTCATCCGCCTGAGCGTGCACCGAAACAAGGCTATCGAGCAGGAAAACCAGCATCACTGCACAAAGACGTACCATGGCAAGGCCCAACCTTTGCAAATCCGGAACTTCGCCCGGACAATCCATCAAGCGCTTGTGTCGAGCATCATGCTCCAGCGCGCCGTTCCCACCCAGATATGAGTGTTGAAAACAGAAATAGTGCACAAGCCGGGCCATAAACTGCCCGTTGTTTTTTCTCGAGGGCGAATACTCCCGCCAGCCTGACAAGGCGATGCTCGAAAACCCTAGGCTCTGTACGTAAAGTGGCTGCGCTCGGTGATGCTGCGTTAAAAACAGGCTCGGATGCGAGTCCAATCGGAATGCTCATTTACAACACGTAGAGTTGAACGCGACCCCGGCCGTTCCTCGCCTGTTTTTGCCTTGCCTGACCTTCGCTCGCCGACTTTTCGTACAAACCCAGTCTAGTCCCGTAAGAACCCCGTTACCTGTAAGAAAGCTGTCAAGGTTGTATCCCGTTAACGCGCCGTTCTGCGCAGCCCATCGCCATGCATCAGAAACAAAAAAACTCCACAACCCGCCAGGAAAACCCCGTGCAGGTTGTAGAGTTTCGTGAAGACGGCTTTTGATCAGGCCGCGAACAGCTCGTTCTGAATGTAGTGCTGAGCAGCACTCATGGCGCTGGCACGCGGCTCTTCGCCATACGCCAGGCCGTGGGCGCGGACGAATTGCAGGTCGGTGATGCCGATGAAGGCGAACAGCGTCTTGAGCAGCTCTTCGTGACCGGTGCCAGAGGGTTGTCCGGCGTGCAGACCGCCCGAGGTGGAAACGATAATGACTTTCTTGCCGCCACACAGGCCTTCAGGGCCGGCTTCGGAATAACGGAACGTGCGACCCGCGATCAGAATCCGGTCAAACCAGGCTTTCAGCTGGGTCGGAATGGTGAAGTTGTACATGGGTGCGCCGATGACCAGCACGTCCGAATCGAGAAACTGCTGCAAAGTGGCTTCGTTGCCTGCCACTTCCTGCTGCTGGGCGGCGTCACGGACTTCTACCGGCGTGCCCGCCGCAGCGAGGCTGGCAGCAGAGAAATGCCCAAGCGCGTCACTGGCAAGATCGCGATAGGTGACCTGGCTGTCGGCGTGCGCATTCAGGTAGGCCTGGACAACCTCATGGGTCAGCTGACGCGAAGCGGAGTGATCGCCGAGGATGCTGGAGTCGAGGTGCAATAGTTTCATAACGTAGCTCCCTTAAGAAAATCGCCACTGAGCGATGAAGTGGCGAGCATCCTATCCTTGATCGCAATAGATGATTAGTGGTCTTGAATGCGACTGTTCGTTCTATTAAAAGAACAATAGAGTGAGTCCGGACTGAGGCTCAGTTCTTTGAACGAGGTCTCGAACGCATCCAGCAGGCCCCTGACGGCGGGAAGCAGGCCACGGCGCGAGGCGAACACAGCGTGCACGATGCCGCACTTGGGTCGATGCTCGCTGAACAGCTCTACCAGGCGTCCGTCCTGCAAGGCTTCCCTGACAATCAGCTCGGGAAGCTGTGCCACGCCGACTCCCTGCAAGGCGGCCTGCAGCATCATGTCCAGGTCCGAGCTGATGAGCCGCGGCGTGTGGCGTATTTCGGCATAGTGGCCGGGCTGCGTCTCCAGCAACCAGCGATGCTCGTGATTCGAAGAGGGCATATCGAGGCTGGGCAGTGTCGACAGCGCATCGAGAGAAGGCGTTGCCGACAGCCTGGCCGCCAGGTCCGCGCGTGCCACCAGACGCTGAGCGCTGTGCCCGAGCTTCTTGACCACCAGGCCGTCGTCCTCCAGCGGTGGAAAGCGCACACGCAGCGCAATGTCGATGTTCTCGGTCAGCGGGTCGACGCGTCGGTTGGTACTTTCGACCTGGATCTGAACCTTGGGGTGCTCGGCCGCGAAGCGGGCGATGGTCTCGTTGAAGCCCATCGCTGCCAACGCCGGAGGACAACTGATCACCACCCTGCCCTGCGGTTCAGATTTGGAACGCAGGATGGCCTCTTCGGCAGCCTCGGCCTCGACCAGCATGGCCACGCAATGCGCGTAATAGTCACGCCCGCTTTCGGTCACCGCAAAGGTGCGGGTCGAGCGGTGGATCAGCCGAACACCCAGGCGCTCCTCAAGCCCGGCAATGCGCCGGCTGAGTTTGGACTTGGGGATCCCCAGCTTGCGGCTTGCCGGCGCAAATCCCAGGCACTCGACCACCTGGACGAAATAAAACAGATCGTTGAGATCAAACACCCGGCCACCTCGTTTTCAGAGCCGGGAGTATGCAACGCCGTGCCCCGCGTCTCAAGACCGGGACTTAGGACCGCGCCCGGCTATTCGGCAGTCAGAAATGCCAGTACCGGCACAGTGAATGCCTCACCCGCCTCGACACTGGACAGGTGGGCCGCGTGCAGCTCGATGATCTGCGAGCCCTGAATCCGGTCGACCATGAAACGCCCGTCCGCCGGGGTCGTTACAGCATCCTCCGTGCCACAGACCACCAGCACCGGCAGCTCGATGGACGCGATCTGTTCACGGAAATCCGCATCGCGCACGGCCGCGCAATTGGCCGCGTAACCCTGTGGCGAGGTGCGTGCCAGCATGCCGACAACCGTGTCGACCGCAGCAGGTTCGGCGACCGCGAAGGAAGGCGTGAACCAGCGCGCAATCGAGGCATCGCGCAACGCGATCATGGCTGACTGGCCGTCACGCAGAACGGTTTCGATGCGAGGGTTCCAGACATCGGGATTGCCGATTTTGGCGGCCGTATTGCACAGCACGACCTTGTGCAGGCGCTGCGGCGCATTGATTGCCAGCCATTGGCCGATCAGCCCGCCCATGGACAGGCCGCAGAAAAAAGCCTTGTCGATGTCCAGCGCGTCAAGCAGCGCCAATACATCGCGAGCGTTTTGCTCGATGCTGTAACTGCCCTCGCTGACCAGCGATTTGCCATGACCGCGGGTGTCGTAACGCAAGACCTGAAAGTGACGGGTGAATGCAGGCACCTGGTTGTCCCACATGTGCAGATCAGTGCCCAGGGAATTGGACAAGACCAGCACCGGCGCGCCCGCCGGGCCTTCGAGCAGGTAGTTCAGTTGACCATCAGCAAGTTGCACGGCAGACATTCGAAACTCCAGATAAAGGCAAAGCTGCACACTAATGAGTGTCGCAGCAGCATACAATCCGCTGATCGAATATCCGTGCGGCTATCGAACAGCTTACCGTGCGCTGTCAGACCCCAGGGAGCATCCATGCCAAAGAGCCCGCAAAAGACCCTGCACAAGGAAGACATCGCCAGATTCTGCCTCGACCTGCCGGGCGCGCGTGAAGACTACAAGTGGGGCGGCGTACGGGTTTTTTCCGTCGCCGAAAAGAAAATGTTCGCGGTCATGGACCTGGTCGGCGAGGACCTCGCGTTCAAGGTCCACCCGGAGTTGTTTCTGGGTTACGTGGATCGCCCCGGCATACGACCTGCGCCCTACCTGGCGCGTGCGCACTGGATCAGCGTGGCAGACCTGCAGACGCTGAGCGCCGATGAGTTACGCGACCTGCTGACCCGCTCGCACCAGTTGGTGGTCGGCAGGCTGCCGAAACGGCAACAGATCGGCCTGATGCTATAACGGCAACAGCTGCACAAGCCGCTTGCCCAAAAACAGCCAGTCAATCCACAACGCCTGATGCACCAGCACGATCAGCCAGAATACGACCTGAAAAGACACCTTGCGGGTCTTGTGCCGGAACACCTGTTGCGCGAGCAGCGCGCCGGGCCAGCCGCCGAGCAGCTCGACACCATGCAGGACGTTCTCCGGGGTGCGCTGGCCAGCACTGCCGGCCTGTCGCTTGTCATGCCGGTAAAGCACGAACGCCAGCAGGCTCATGACGATCAGGACCAGCGCCGGGATCGGCGTGACCTGCCTCAGCCATAGCGATGCCGAGCCGTAGACTGGCAACGCACACAGCAGCAACAGCACCAGGATCTTCAAGCGCAATTGCCGTACCGGCGGCCTGCCAAGGCTGGCTGGCCGTGACGACCCGCGGCTCGCCGTCATGCCTTGGCCGATGCCCAGTCGATCCAGCCAAACTGCCAGGTCGCCAGGATCAGCAGGCCGAAGGCGATGCGATACCAGGCGAACACCGCATAACTGTGAGTGGCGATGAACTTGAGCAAACCGCGCACTGCGATCATCGCGAAGATGAACGAGGTGATGAAGCCGATGGCAAACACCGCGAAGTCGTCAGGGCGAAACATGTCACGGTACTTGTAGCCCGAATACACTGCGGCACCGACCATCGTCGGCATGGCCAGGAAGAACGAGAATTCGGTCGCCGCCTTGCGGGACAGGCCGAACAGCAGGCCACCAATGATCGTCGAACCCGAACGCGAGGTGCCGGGAATCATCGCCAGACACTGTACCAAGCCTATCTTGAGCGCATCGCTCCAGCTCATGTCATCGACGGTTTCGGTGCGCACGGTGTGTTCGCGGCGCTCGGCCCAAAGCATGATCACCCCGCCAACGACCAGTGCCGTGGCCACGGTAATGGCATTGAACAGGTAGTGGTGGATGGTATCGGCGAAAATCACGCCCAGCACCACGGCCGGCATGAAGGCGATCAGCAGGTTGAGGGTGAAACGCTGCGCCTGTTGCTGTTTCGGCAACCCCACGACCACGTCGAGGATCTTGCGCCGAAACTCCCAGACCACCGCCAGAATCGCCCCCAACTGAATGATGATGTTGAAGGCCATGGCACGTTCGCCGCCAAAATCGATCAGGTCGGCGACGATGATCTGGTGCCCGGTACTGGAGATCGGCAGGAACTCCGTCAGCCCTTCTACAACACCCAATATCAACGCCTGAGCAGCGGTCCAAAGATCCATCATTCCCCCATGAAGCGATGCCGCAGGCTCGCTGTTTAATGTTGTCGTGTAAAAAATGCTTGCCACTATGCCGCCACATGCCTGAACGAAGCTTGAAGAAACTCGCGCAAATGCAAGGCGCGGAATGCTAGCAGACCTGCACGCACAAAGCCTGCTGACGTAAGGTCTGGCGCAACACAAGCTGCACGCAGCGCGCAGAAGCGCATACAATCGCCGGCCCCGCCCCTCACTACCCTCACCAAGGAGCCGCCATGTCCGGGCTTGAACTCTTCGCTGCCGCCATCGGCGTTATCGCAGTCTGGCTGACAGTGAAGCAGAATCCCTGGTGCTGGCCAATCGGCCTGGTCATGGTGGTGATCTACATCTGGATATTCTTTGACGTAAAGCTGTATTCGGACATGCTCCTGCAGGTCATCTACGCAGGCCTGCAGGTCTATGGCTGGCTACAATGGACGCGGCACGGTGACGGCCTGCCGGTCAAAGCGGTGACCACCTTGCAGAACCGTTCGGTGCTCAAGGGGCTGGCGGTCGGCGCACTTGTCAGCGTCGCACTGGGGGCAGGCATGGCGCATTTCACCGATGCAGCACAGCCCTGGCTGGACGCCGCGCTGACCGGGTTCAGTCTGGTGGCGCAGGTCTGGATGGCGCAAAAACGCGTTCAGTGCTGGCCGCTGTGGATCCTGCTCGATGTGATTTTCGTCGGCTTGTTCATCTACAAAGAGTTGTACCTGACGGCTGCGCTGTATGGCTTGTTCACCCTGCTGGCGGTACAGGGCTGGCGCGAGTGGCGCAACGATCTGGCGCTGGCGCGATGAAAGTTCTGGTTCTCACCGGCCCCGAGTCGAGCGGCAAGAGCTGGCTGTCGGCGGAAATACAACACAGGTTCGGCGGCCTGCTGGTCGGCGAATATGTCCGGCAGTTCATCGATCAGCAGGGCCGCGATACCGTTTACGCCGATATTCCGGCCATCGCCCAGGGCCAACTGGCCTGGGAGGACGCCGCGCGCGGCGCCGAGCCAGACTTGCTGATACTCGACACGCACCTGTTGAGCAACATGCTCTGGAGCCGCACGCTGTTCGGCGACTGCCCTGCGTGGATCGAACAGCAACTGCTGAGGCGTACCTATGACCTGCATCTGCTGCTGTCGCCTGAAGGCGTTGACTGGATCAGCGACGGCCAGCGCTGCCAGCCGCAATTGGGTGAACGCCAGGCCTTTTTCAACGCCAGCCGGGAATGGCTGGAACACCACCGGCAGGCTTACCGGGTAGTGGGCGGTAACTGGGAGCAGCGCCGCGTACAGGCGCTGACCGCTGTCTCGCAGTTGCTGGGCGATTCAGCGGATCTGGTGCTTGTGTAACAGCCGGTAAAACGTCGGCCGCGAAATACCCAGCACTCTGGCCGCCACACTCAAATTGTCACTGTGGCGCGTCAACACGTCACACAACGCCTGACGCTCGGCCCGCGACTTATAATCCTCCAGCGTCCCCATGCTGCCAACACTGTCCTCCTCACCCAGCAGGCCGAGATTTGCCGCTTCTATCTGCCTGCCTTCGGCCAGCACCAGCCCGCGCCGAACGCGACCGGCCAGCTCGCGCACATTACCCGGCCAATCGTGCTTGCCCAGCGCAATCAAAGCATCCTGACTGAAACTGCGCGCCCGCCTGCCGGTTTCCTGACTGTACAAATGGGCGAAATGGTTAGCCAGCAACGCCAGATCGCCATGACGCTCGCGCAATGGCGCTACCCCGACCTGCAGCACATTGAGCCGGTAATACAGGTCCTCGCGAAAGCGCTTTTTGCGCACCGCCGTTTCAAGATCCTCGCGGGTCGCGGCCAGCACCCGCACATCCACTGCAATCGGTTCGCTACCGTCCGCGCGCTCGATCTGCCGGTCTTCGAGAAAGCGCAGCAGGCTCGCCTGGGTATCCAGTGGCAGCTCACCGACCTCGTCGAGCAACAGCGTGCCGCCGTCTGCGGCTTCAAGCAACCCGACCCTACGTTCCTGAGCATCGTCAAACCCGCCGTCCTCATGACCGAACAGCACGGCGTGGATCGACTGCCCGTCAGACGCTGCGCAATCGACCACGATAAAGGGTTTGTCGCGTCGCAAGGACTGAACATGCAGGCTGCGCGCGATCAGTTCCTTGCCCGTGCCCCGTTCGCCCCTGATCAATACCGGCGAATCGGTGGGCGCCAGTTTGCTCAGCAGCCTGCGCAATTCACGGACAGGCCGACTGTCGCCGAGCCACTCGGGTTCCACGCTGAATTGCGAAGGCGAGCCCTGCAATTGCGGCCGCCCGGCCGTAAACGCTCTGTCCAGCGAGGCATGCAGCCGATCCGCGTCGAAAGGCAGCGTATGAAAGTCGAAAAACCAGCGGCAGACGAAATCACCGATTTTCTCGCGGCGCAAATCACTGGCTGCCAGCACTGCAATCCAGCGCACCGGGCTATTAATGAACAACGCCTCGAGCCTGGGCAAGTGTTCAAAATGATCGGGGGTCAGGTGAATCAGGCCTACATCACAATCAGCAATGATTGCCGAACCCGATGGGCTTTCCTGCACCGTCCATCCGGCCTCGACCAGAACGGGGATCAATGGATGACAGTCGTCACCGCCGTCGAGCATTAACAGACGTCGTGTTGGGGCCGATCCATGCATGAGGTTTCCTTGGCGCCCGGCGTATGGAAGATTTGAAAAGCTTTTTATAAACAGTCTGTTGGCGAGCCCACTCATCACCCTAGCAAATATTTGACGCAGCGTTGTACCGTTTGGGTCTAACGCTCATAACCTGCTGTCATTAGTGCGCTACCTGCCCGGTTCTTGCGGCAACAGGCAGCCTTCCACGCGCCCCATCAAAAATAATTCGCAAATATTTTCAATGAACGGTGTGACTCATGCCCCCTTGTCGTTCATCAACACAAGTAACCAGCCGGACGGTCAGCCCGCCGCCGAGACTGAATTGATATGGGCACTTGAGGAAACGACCATGAACGCCCCACTGCGCTTCAACGATGCACTTCTGATCGCTGGACACGCTTTTGAACCCTTCCAGTGTGTTGCCTGGGCACCACAGGACGGTAACGGCGAACTGAGCCTGACGGTGATCGACCGCACCAGCAACCGTATCGGTCGCAAGCAGATCCCGAGCAGCACCTATTCCGACAAGCGCCAACTGGCCAGCGCTCTGGAACAGGCCCGTGCAGAAATCAGCAACGAAGGCTACGACCTTGAGCCGTGGACCATGCCGGCTTGATGGCTGACTGAGCGGGCTCCCCGCTTGGCGTAATGGAAAACCCTGTGGGATCGCCGCCCTTGCCGCGCCCACAGAGGTGTGTTTTCAGTGCCATGCTCTGCGCGCGCTCCACCCCCGCAGAGCATCGGCAAGAGAGCCGGGCCTGAGGGGTTCCCCACCCTCAGACCCGCTTCAACTCATCGATGTGCCGGTACTCAGCCCCCAGACTCGATGCCAGTTCCCGCGCCCTTCCCAGGCGGATCGGGCCTTTCTCGATATCGATCAGCAAACTGGCGCAGTCGAACGCAGGGAGTGCCGGTAACGACTTGATCCGGCCATCGGTCAGCACCAGAACCCGCTGCTGTTCGGCCGGATAGCGTTTTTGCCGTTGCCCCAGCCATTCAGTTGCCTGTTGCAGCGCTTCCAGCAACGGCGTACCACCACCAGCCCCCAGTGCATCCAGCCAGGGTGTCAACGCCGATGAGGCCTTCAGCCCCTGATGTTGCCAGCGTGGCGCAGTGCCGCTGGCGGTCAGTAAGGCCAGCCGCGCGCGGCGTCGATAGGCATCGTCGAACATCTGCGACAGCAGGCCCTTGGCCTGACTCAACGCCTGATGGCGGCGGGTAGACGCCGAAGCATCGACAATCACCAGCAATAACTCGCTGGGCCGGCTGCTACGCGGCTGGCGAACCAGATCCTTGTGGCTCTTCGGCTGACCGCGCAGAAAGGTCGGTAGCCATTGCACCGGGCCATCAGCACCGACACGCACAGCGCCCTGCCTGCCGCAGGCCAGTCGACCGGGACGGGGAATGGCATCCGCCCCCTGTATGGCGCGGGGACGGATGCCTAGGGCTTTTTTGGCCAGCTCGGCACTTCGCGGCGTGACCCGGTCGTGACGGCCTGGGCGGGCAACTCACCCCAACTGCCCTGCCCGCTGTCAGGCTCGGCCTGTTTGCTGGACGAGCCCGGTGGTGGTGGCGGCGCCTCGGAATTCTGCGGCGGTGGTGAGGGCTCGCGACGCCGGTGACGCAAGGCAAATTCGGCAACCGCTTCGATGTCCTGCTCTTCAATGTGCCCGGCACCCCGCCACGCCGCATGAGCACGCGCAGCCCGCAGCCAGACCAGATCGGCACGCATGCCGTCGACACCTGCGGCAAAGCAACGCTCGGTGATCATTGCCAGCGACTGGTCATCCAGTTCGATGCTCGACAATAGCTGACGGGCCTGTTCACAGCGCAGCTTCAAGGCATCCTGCTGCGCTTGCCACTGCTGGCAGAAGCCCTGCGGATCGGTGTCGAAATCCAGACGGCGACGGATGATCTGGCTGCGCTCGGCAGGCAGTGTATGACCGCTCAGCGCCACATTGAGGCCAAAGCGGTCCAGCAACTGCGGGCGCAATTCACCTTCTTCGGGGTTCATGGTGCCGATCAGCACGAAACGCGCAGCATGACGATGGGAGATACCGTCGCGCTCGACCAGGTTGACGCCGCTGGCCGCGACGTCCAGCAGCAGGTCGACCAGATGGTCGGCAAGCAGGTTGACCTCATCGACATACAGCACGCCGCCGTCGGCCTTGGCCAGCACGCCCGGAGAGAAGCGCGCGCGGCCCTCGCTCAGTGCGGCGTCAAGGTCCAGCGTGCCGACCAGACGCTCTTCGGTAGCACCCAGCGGCAAGGTGACGAACTGACCGCTGGCCAGCACATCGGCCAGCCCGCGGGCCAGCGTCGATTTGGCCATGCCCCGCGGCCCTTCGATCAACACGCCGCCGATGCGCGGGTCGATGGCAGTCAGGCATAACGCCAGTTTCAGGTCATCAGCACCGACCACAGCGGCCAGCGGAAAATGCGGTGTTTCACTCATCGTTGAATCAGACACGGTCATCAGTTCTCTTCTATGTCCAGGAGCAGGTCTTCCAGCGCCTGCTGATACTCGCCAGGCTCCTGCCAGAGGCCGCGCTGCTGGGCTTCGAGCATGCGCTCGGTCATGTCGCGCAAGGCATCAGGATTGTGCTGAGCGATGAAATCGCGAGTCGCCGGGTCCAGCAGATAGGCGTCTGCGAGCAGCGCGTACTGGTGATCATCGATCAGCTCGGTGGTCGCATCGAACGCGAACAGGAAATCCACGGTCGCGGCCATCTCGAACGCCCCCTTGTAACCGTGGCGCTTGGCCCCTTCGATCCATTTCGGATTCGCTGCGCGCGAACGTATCACCCGGTTCAGCTCTTCCTTGAGGGTACGGATTTTCGGCAGGTCGGGCTGGCTGTGATCGCCGTGGTAACTGGCGGTCTTCTGCCCGCTGAGGCTTTCCGAAGCGGCGAGCATGCCGCCCTGAAACTGGTAGTAGTCGTTTGAGTCGAGCAGATCGTGTTCGCGATTGTCCTGATTCTGCAGCACCGCCTGCACCTGAGAAAGCCGCTGGGCAAAGCGCTGGCGTGCGGGCGTACCTTCATCGGCAGCGCCATAGGCGTAACCGCCCCAGTTCAGGTAAACCTCGGCAAGGTCATCGCGGCTCTGCCACAGGCGGCCATCGATAGCACCCTGCACGCCAGCGCCATAGGCACCGGGTTTGGCACCAAATATCCGCCAGCCAGCCTGACGCGCCGCTTCGTCTTCATTCAGACCTTCTGCGATGAAGCCCTGCCGTTCTTCACGGACCCTGGCCGCCAGCGGGTTCAGGTCGTCGGGCTCGTCAAGCGCCGCGACGGCCTGCACCGCAGCGTCGAACAGCTTGATGAGGTTGGCGAACGCGTCGCGGAAAAAGCCGGAGACCCGCAGTGTCACGTCCACTCGTGGGCGGTCGAGCAGGCTGATCGGCAGAATCTCGAAGTCATCGACCCGCTGACTGCCCGTCGCCCACACCGGACGCACGCCCATCAGCGCCATGGCCTGAGCGATGTCGTCACCGCCGGTACGCATGGTCGCCGTGCCCCACACCGAGAGGCCCAACTGGCGCAGGTGGTCGCCATGGTCCTGGAGGTGTCGTTCCAGCAGCAGATTGGCGGACTGGAAGCCGATTCGCCAGGCCGTGGTGGTCGGCAGGTTGCGCACATCCACGGTAAAAAAGTTGCGGCCGGTGGGCAGCACATCCAGACGCCCACGGCTCGGCGCGCCGCTGGGACCTGCCGGCACGAAACGACCACTCAGGGCATCAAGCATGCCCTGCATTTCGCCGGGGCCGCAGGCATCCAGACGCGGCGCGACGACGTCACGCAGGCTGTCGAGGATCTGGGCCAGATCATCGTGTGCAGGCAAGTCAGTCAACGCTTCGCCCTGGATGACGCGTTCGATAAGGATGGCGGCGTAAAGCTCCAGCCGCTCGCGAGCATCGCCGGCACTGCGCCAGGGATCGCTGCTCAGGGCCTGCAATGCAGCGGGACGAGGGCCGGTCCAGGGTTCGGCCAATTCGCAGTTCAGCGGGTCGAAGTCCAGCTCGAACGCCTTGCTCAACGCACGCAACAGACTGGACTGCGCGCCACGCCCGTCACCACGCGGAATACGCAGCAGGGCCAGCAAGGTATCGATGCGCAGACGACCTTGCGGCGATTGACCGAAGATATGCAGACCATCGCGAATCTGCGATTCCTTCAGGTCACACAGGTAAGTGTCCAGCCGTGGCAGCCAGAGCGCCGCGTCGGCATCGCTGTCGAGGTTCTCGCCAAGCGCCAGTTCGCGGTCGATATGGGTTTCACGGACCAGCTCGAGAATGTCACGCTGCAGCTCGCGCGCGCGGCGCGGATCGAGCAATTGCGCTTCGTAGAATTCGTCGGCGAGCAGTTCCAGATTGCGTAACGGGCCGTAGGTCTCCGCGCGGGTCAGCGGCGGCATCAAGTGATCGATGATGACCGCCTGAGTGCGCCGCTTGGCCTGTGCGCCCTCGCCCGGATCGTTGACGATGAACGGATAGATGTTCGGCATGGCGCCCAGCACCGCGTCCGGCCAGCAGGTTCGCGACAACCCCACACCCTTGCCGGGCAGCCATTCGAGGTTGCCGTGCTTGCCGACATGCACCACCGCATGCGCGCCGTAGGCCTTGCGTAGCCAGAAGTAGAACGCCAGATAGCCATGAGGTGGAACCAGATCCGGGTCGTGATACACCGCGCTCGGGTCGACCTGATAACCCCGCGCCGGTTGAATCCCAATGAAGGTGAGGCCAAAGCGCAGCCCGGCGATCATCATCCGGCCGCTGCGAAACATCGGATCGCTGTCCGGCGTGCCCCAACGGGCGTTCACCGCGTCGCGATTTTCCTGCGGCAGTTCGTTGAACGCCGCCAGGTATTCCTCCAGCGCCATGCTCTGGTGACACGGGCGTTGGTCGATACTGTCCAGATCATTGGTCACGCCGCCCAGCAGTTGCTGGATCAGTTCAGTGCCAGTGTCGGGCAACGGCGCCAGCGGATAGCCCTCTGCCTGCATGGCGCGCAGGATATTCAGCGCCGCAGCAGGCGTATCGAGCCCCACACCATTGCCGATCCGCCCGTCGCGAGTCGGGTAGTTGGCGAGGATCAGCGCCACGCGCTTTTCGCCATTGGGCAGGCGCGCAAGCTCGATCCAGCGCCGCGCCAGTTGCGCGACGAAATCCATCCGGTCCGGCTGGGCGCGGTAGCAGACCACGTCCGACTGGCTGCGCTCACTGCGCCAGGCCAGGTCCTTGAAGCTGATCGGCCGGCTGATGATCCGTCCGTCCAGCTCCGGCAAAGCAATGTGCATCGCCAGATCACGAGCGCCAAGGCCCTGTTCGCTGGCCTGCCAGGCAGGCTCGTTGTCCTGCGCGCAGATGGCCTGAATGACCGGCACGTTGCGCCGAAACGGCCGCAGATGCGGCGCTTCCGGACTCGACTGGGCAAAACCGGTGGTATTGAGGATCAACTCGGTTTCAGCCTCATCCAGCCAGTCCTCCACCTGAGTGAAACAGCCGGGCTCCTTGAGGCTGGCCACGGCTATGGGCAGCGGGTTGATGCCTTGCGCCTGCAAGCGCACACAGAACTCATCGATGAAACCGGTATTGGCGGCCTGCAGGTGCGAGCGATAGAACAGCAGCGCTACCACCGGCTGCTCGGCAAGCCAGTCTGCCTGCCAATCGGCAAGCTGCGCGCTTGCCAAACGCGGATGGTAGATCGCCGTGCGCGGCAACGGCGCGGGCTCGACCCAGGAATAATCTCGGTCCAGCCAGCGACTGGCCATGCAGTTGTACAGTTGCAGCGCGTTTTGCAGGCCGCCCTGACGCAAAAACTGCCAGAGTCGGTCGCGCTCTACGGCAGGCACGGTGCTCAAATCACTCAGCTCTGGATCAGGGCGGTCATCACCCGGCACCAGAATGACCTGAACGCCGCGTGCCGCGAGCTCCATCAGCCGCTCGACGCCGTAGCGCCAGTAGCCAATACCGCCGTGCAGAGAAATCAGGATGACCTTTGCGTGACGCAGCACTTCATCGACGTACAGGTCGACAGAGGCGTGATTCTGGACCTGCATCGGGTTGGCCAGGCGCAGGCTGGGGTAGTCTTCGGGGAGCTGCCGGGCAGCCTCGGCCAGCAGCGCCAGGCTGGAGTCGCCGCTGCAGAGAATCACCAGCTCGGCCGGGGTCTGGCCCAGATCGGCAATATTGTCGTCAGGTACGAAACCGCCGGGCTGGGTTCTCAGTAAATGCATGGGTCAGCCGGCAATCGCAGCGTTGAGTTGCGCTTGCAGGGCTGCGGCATCCAACTCCTGACCAATCAGCACCAAGTGTGTGGCACGCTCTTCATCGGCACGCCAGGCGCGGTCGAAGTGCTTGTCGAAACGCGTCCCGACACCTTGAATCAGCAGGCGCATCGGCTTGCCGGGAATGGCCGCGAAGCCCTTCACACGAAGAATGCCGTGCTGCACCACCAACTGATTCAGTGCATCGAGCAGGACTTTCTCGTCAGCTTGCGGCAGTTTCAGGGATATCGAATCGAACGCGTCGTGATCGTGGTCATCATGATCGTCATCGTCGTGGTGATCATGGTGGGTCTTGCGCGCATCGATATGCAGTTCGGACTCGGCACCGACACCCAGCAACACGCTGATCGGCAGGCGACCACTGCTGGCTTCGATCACCTTGACGGCAGGCGGCAACTCTTCGGCAACTTCGGCACGCACCGTCGCCAGACCTTCGGCGTCGATCATGTCGGCCTTGTTGAGGATCACCAGATCAGCGCTGGCCAGTTGATCGGCAAACAGTTCGTGCAGGGGCGACTCGTGGTCCAGGTTGGGATCAAGTTTGCGCTGCGCATCGACCTGATCAGGGAAGGCAGCGAAAGTACCAGCCAGTACCGCCGGGCTGTCGACCACCGTAATCACCGCATCGACCGTGCAGGCGTTGCGGATTTCCGGCCATTGAAAAGCCTGGACCAGCGGCTTGGGCAGCGCCAGCCCCGAGGTTTCGATCAGGATATGGTCCAGATCACCACGGCGCGCGACCAGTTCGCGCATGACCGGGAAGAACTCTTCCTGCACGGTGCAGCACAGGCAGCCGTTGGCCAGTTCGTACACCCGGCCGTTGGCTTCTTCTTCGGTGCAGCCGATCGTGCACTGCTTGAGGATTTCTCCGTCGATGCCCAGCTCGCCGAACTCATTGACGATGACCGCAATGCGCCGCCCTTCGGCGTTGTCGAGCATGTGCCGCAACAGGGTGGTCTTGCCCGAGCCGAGGAAGCCGGTGACGATGGTAACGGGAAGCTTGGCCAGTGTTTTCATCAGGTGCCCTTTGGCAATGCGGCGGGCAAACAGGACGAGAACCGCATGCATGACACGCAGATCGGATCGCCACCGGATCACCCCGCCCGGTTGTAGTGAGAATTCTCCAGGGCCGCAGCATGTGCGGCCCGTTCGAGGCAGGTCTCCTGGCTCACGGCGGCGTGCGGCAGGCAGTGAGAAACGCCGACACGCATTCATCGCGCCTTCCCGCCGCAGCAGTGGCTGTGCAATGAACATGACCGTTTACAGTTGCGGGGGCAGCTGCGGCTTGTACCGCATTCCCGTCTTAGCTCCACTGAGTGATGTTTTACCCGGGGAGAACCTCGAACCGGGGTGTGTAAAAACGTCACGAGCGAAGGCAAGACAAGGCAAAAACAGGCGAAAAAGCGGAGTCTAGGTGTTCTAAATGAGCATTTTTCGCCTGTTTTTAACGCAGTATTGCCAAGCGCAGTAGTTTTTACACAGCCTGGAACCGGCAAGGCTACGCAGTGACTGCAGACAGGTCAATCGTTCAGATTGACGCTGCCCCGCCGCCCATGCTCTCCTGTGCGCCTTGTTTCGGGTGCCCCTCACGGGGTGAAACGGGAAACCGGTGCGCTCGCGTTGTCGAGCAAGTCCGGTGCTGCCCCCGCAACGGTAAGCGAGAGTAGGTCTGATCCACTGTGCCGCTGGCATGGGAAGGTGACCTTGCAGGCTTTGACGCACTGACGTCCTGGCCCCTCGCGAGCCCGGAGACCGGCCCGATATGCTTGCAATGACAAACCCGCGGTGGGCGGGCGCAGTTGAAACCTCCGGCATCTGCCGGCAGGTTCTTTTGCGCGTGGCCCACTTGCCGATTACCAACAAGAGGGAACGCCATGTCGACCATCAGCAGCCACGCCGCCGCGCCCAGCTCCACACGCACTCAACGCCTGACAGCCGCCATCAGCGCTGCGCTTCTCGGCGCCTGCCTGGTGTACTTCGCCGGTTTCTCGCACATCGCGGCCGTGCACAACGCGGCACACGACACCCGTCACAGCGCTGCCTTTCCTTGCCATTGAGGGCTACACAATGTTCAAGCGAATCGCCTACACCGCAGGTTTCACCGGCCTGCTCGCCGCCCTGCTGCTGACCCTGCTGCAAAGCCTGTGGGTGGTGCCGCTGATCCAGCAGGCCGAGACCTACGAAAACGCGCCTGCCGAGCAACTGCATCAGCACACGGACGGCGCGTTGGCCGAACACAGCCATGCCCATGAAGAAGCGGCCTGGGAGCCCGAAACCGGTTGGCAGCGTGTGCTGTCCACCACCGGCGGTAACCTGGTGGTCGCGGTGGGCTTTGCGCTGATGCTTGCCGGGCTTTACGCCCTGCGGGCACCGGGTCGCACCGTGCAAGGCGCATGGTGGGGGCTGGCCGGTTTTGCCGTGTTCGTGCTGGCCCCGACCCTTGGCCTGCCACCCGAACTGCCAGGCACGGCCGCCGCCGAGTTGAGTCAGCGTCAGCTATGGTGGCTCGGCGCTGCTGCGTCGACTGCCGTCGGGCTGGCCTTGCTGGTGTTCGGTCAGAACTGGCTGCTCAAAGCACTGGGTGTGGCGATTCTGCTGGTCCCGCATGTGCTTGGCGCGCCACAGCCGCTGGTCCATGAAAGCCTGGCTCCCGAGGCTCTGGAATCGCAGTTCATGATGGCCTCGCTGCTGACCAACGCGCTGTTCTGGGTCGCTCTGGGATTGATCAGTGCCTGGCTGTTCCGCAAAAACGATGTGCACGCCGACCATGTCGACCTGCATCAGGCCTGATCCAGTTACCCTTCAACCCGGCGCACCTCTGGTCGCCGGGCTGGGCTGTCGGCGCGGCTGCTCGGCTGCGCTGTTGCGCGATCTGCTTGAGCAAAGCCTGCAGGCACTTGAGCTGGACATTGCCCGGGTGACCGCGCTAGCGTCCATCGACCTGAAACAAACCGAGCCCGGTCTGCTTGAGCTGGCCGAGCAACTGGCAGTGCCACTGGTATGCTTCAACGCCGCGCAACTGGTAGCGTGGGAACTGCACCTCACGCACCGCTCTGCGCAGGTCTTCCAGAGCACTGGCTGTCATGGCGTCGCCGAAGGCTCGGCCCTGGCACTCGCGGCGCAACTGGGAGACGGTACGGCTACGCTGCTGATAGAACGGCAGAAAAGCGCGCAGGCCACATTTGCCTTGGCAATCAGCCCTGCGCACAGCGGATAATCTCCCCGCGCTCATTCACCCCGGAGAATTCATTGACTGTCTATTTCATCGGCGCAGGCCCTGGCGATCCGGAGCTGATCACCGTCAAGGGACAACGCCTGATTCGCAACTGCCCGGTCATTATCTACGCAGGCTCGCTGGTCCCCCTCGCAGTGCTGGAAGGTCATCAGGCCGTGCAGGTGACCAACAGCGCCGAGCTGCATCTGGAGCAGATCATCGAGCTGATCAAGCGCGCACACGCACAGGGCCAGGATGTCGCACGCGTGCACTCCGGAGACCCGAGCCTGTATGGCGCTATCGGTGAGCAGATCCGCCATCTGCGCGAACTGGGCATTCCGTTCGAAATCATTCCGGGAGTGACCGCGACCGCTGCCTGCGCTGCATTGCTGGGCGTCGAGCTGACCCTGCCGGACGTTTCGCAAAGCGTGATTCTGACCCGCTATGCCGACAAGACCTCAATGCCCAGCGGCGAGGAACTGGCCAGTCTGGCCAGCCATCGGGCAACGATGGCGATTCATCTGGGGGTGAACAACCTGCAGCGGATCGTCGAAGAGCTCGTGCCACATTACGGCGCCGACTGCCCGATTGCCGTGGTGCACCGCGCCAGCTGGCCGGATCAGGACTGGGCCGTTGGCACGCTGGCGGATATTCAGGAAAAGGTACAGGCCAAGGGCTTTCGCCGTACAGCGCTGATTCTGGTCGGACGTGTGCTTGCCGATGACACCTTCAGCGAGTCCTCGCTGTACCGCGCCGGGCATGCCCACCTGTTCAGGCCGGTGTAGTCAGTACCTCTACGCGGCACGACGATCGCATCGCGTAATGCAAAGCGTGCCAACGTTGAGCTGGCACGCTGATTGGTATTGCCCTCCTCAGGCAGCCGCCTCATACAGCTTCGGCGCGGCCACTTCGCCGCTTTCCAGGCTCTTGCGCAGAATATCGGCCTGCACGGCAGCTGCTTTCATGGCGCTTTCCTTGATGTAGCCATAGCCGCGAATGCGTTCCGGCAGGCGTGCCAGACTCAAGGCGGTGTGGCGATTCTGCGCCTGAAGGTGCTGCAGGATCAGTTCGACATCGCTGACATAGTGATCAATCAGCGCCCTCTCCTGCTGACGCTCAAGGCTGCGACCGAACGGATCGAGCGCCGTACCACGGAGAAATTTGAACGCCGCCAGCACATCGAAAGCGCGCAGCATCCACGGGCCAAAGCTGCGTTTGCGTGGCAGGCCCGTGTGCGGGTCGCGCTTGGCCAGCCACGACGGTGCCAGATGAAACTCCAGTCGATAGTCACCTTCGAACTGCGCCTGCAACTGGCGGGTAAACTCGCCGTTGCTGTACAGCCGCGCCACTTCGTATTCGTCCTTGTACGCCAGCAATTTGAAGTAATTGAACGCCACAGCCTCGGTCAGCGTCGGCTGCTGACCGGGGAACGCCCGCGATTCGCTGTCGCGTACGCGTTGCACCAACGCCAGATAGCGCTTGGCGTAAGCCGCGTTCTGATACTGCTTCAAGGCATCGACGTTGCTCTGGATACGCTGATCAAGGTCCATCGGTTGCGGCTCGCTGACCTTGTCTTGCGGATTGACGAAGGCCTCCACGGCGGCGGGATCATGCGCGGTACGACGGCCCCAGAGAAACGCCTGCTGATTCAGGTTGACCGCAACGCCGTTGAGTTTGATGGCCTTCTCGATGGCCGCCGAGGTCAATGGAATCAGGCCCAGCTGGAACGCATAGCCGAGCATGAACAGGTTGCTGGCGATGCTGTCGCCCATCAGTCGGGTGGCCAGCGAGGTGGCTTCGACAAAGTGGGTCTTCGCCGCGCCGACCGCCTCGATGATGGTCTGCTTCATGGCCTCGGCCGGGAACACGGCATCCGGATTGCGCGTGAACTCGGCGGTCGGTGTTTGCTGGCTGTTGACCACCGCATGGGAAATCTTGCTGTCGAGCTTGGCGATCGCATCCGGGCCGGCAGCCACCAGCAAGTCACAGCCGAGCAGCAGGTGCGCTTCACCGGCGGCGATACGCACGGCGAACAGATCCTCCTGGCGCGCGGCAATGCGGATATGGCTGACCACCGGACCGAATTTCTGTGCCAGACCCGCCTGATCAAGCACGCTGCAGCCCTTGCCTTCCAGATTCGCGGCATAGCCCAGCATCGCGCCGACGGTGGTCACCCCTGTGCCGCCGACACCCGGCAGGAGAATATTGAACGGCCTGTCGAGCGACGGCAGTGCCGGTTCTGGCAGACGCGCGAACGCCTCGACCTGCTTGGGCAACACAGGCTTGCGCAGTTTGCCGCCATGCACCGTAACGAAGCTTGGGCAGAAACCCTCGACGCAACTGAAATCCTTATTGCAGGCGCTCTGATCGATTTCGCGCTTGCGCCCCTGTGCCGTTTCCTTGGGCAGCACAGACAGGCATCCGGATTTCACCCCACAGTCGCCGCAGCCTTCGCACACCGCCGGGTTGATCAACGCGCGCTTTTCCAGGTCAGGCATGGTGCCGCGTTTGCGACGGCGGCGCTTTTCGGTGGCGCAGGTCTGGTCGTAGATGATGACCGACACGCCTTTGAACTCGCGTAACTCGCGCTGCACGCTATCCAGGTCGCGCCGATGATGAAAGGTGGTAATCGGCGCGAAGTCCTCACGACTCGGGTACTTGTCCGGCTCGTCGGAAACCAGCGCGATGCGCAGCACGCCTTCGTTGAACACCTGACGGCTCAGTTGATCGACGCGCAGCACGCCGTCGATCGGCTGGCCACCGGTCATGGCCACCGCATCGTTGTAGAGAATCTTGTAAGTAATGTTGACCTTGGAGGCCACTGCCGCACGCAGCGCCAGGTGCCCCGAGTGAAAATAGGTACCGTCGCCCAGGTTCTGGAAAACGTGCGGAGTTTCGGTGAACGGTGCCTGACCGATCCAGGTCACGCCCTCGCCGCCCATCTGGGTGAACGTATCGGTTTCGCGATCCATCCAGATGGTCATGTAATGGCAGCCGATCCCGGCCAGGGCGCGACTGCCCTCCGGAACCCGGGTCGAGGTGTTATGCGGGCAGCCGGAGCAGAAATGCGGGGTGCGCTGGGTGGTGAACAGCGGCGCCTGCAACGCTTGCTCCTTGTCGCTGAGAAACTGCAGGCGCGCGTCGATCTGCGGGCTGCTGTAGAACGGCGCGAGGCGTTTGGCGATCACCCTGGCAATCATCGCCGGGGTCAGCTCACTGAGGTTCGGCAGCAGTGAACGGCCCTGCTCATCGAACTCGCCGACCACCACTGGCCGCCGTTCAACAGGCCAGTTGTAGAGCTGACCGGTCAACTGGTCTTCAATGACACTGCGTTTTTCCTCGACCACCAGAATTTCGTCCAGCCCTTCGGCAAAATCGTGCACCGACACCGGTTCCAGCGGCCAGCTCATGCCGACCTTGAGCACGCGAATCCCGACCTTCTCGCACAGCTCCTGATCGATACCCAGCTCTTCGAGGGCCTGCCGCACGTCCAGATAGGACTTGCCGGTGGTGATGATGCCCAGCCGGGGTTGCGCAGAATCGATCACCACCTTGTTCAACTGGTTGGCGCGCGCGAAGGCCCTGGCGGCGTAGATCTTGTAGGTATTGAGTCGGGCCTCCTGAGCCAGCGGCGGGTCCGGCCAGCGGATGTGCAAACCGCCTTCGGGTATGTCGAAGTCGTCAGGGATACGGGTTTTGATCCGCAATGGATCGACCTCGACCACCGCGGAAGAGTCGACGTTCTCGGCAATGGTCTTCATCGCCACCCAGCAACCACTGTAACGCGACAGCTCCCAGCCAATGATGCCGTAGTCGAGAATCTCCTGGACATTACTGGGGTTGAGCACGGGGATCATCGAGGCAATGAACGCGTGCTCACTCTGGTGAGCGATGGTCGATGATTTGCAGCCGTGGTCGTCGCCCGCCAGGATCAGCACACCGCCATTGGCCGCAACACCGGCCGAGTTGCCGTGCTTGAACACATCACCGCAACGATCTACGCCCGGCCCCTTGCCGTACCAGAGGGCGAACACGCCATCGTACTTGCCATGTGGGAACAGGTTGACCTGTTGACTGCCCCAGACCGCCGTGGCGGCCAGTTCTTCGTTGATGCCCGGCTGAAAATGGATGGCGTTTTGTTGCAGGTAGTCCTTGGCGTCCCAAAGGCTCTTGTCCAGATTACCCAGCGGCGAACCGCGGTAGCCAGAGATGAACCCGGCAGTGTTCAGGCCCTGCGCCTCATCGCGCTGCTTTTGCAGCATCGGCAGGCGGGTCAGGGCCTGTGTGCCGGTCAGGTACAGATTGCCGGTGGCAAGCCGGTATTTATCATCCAGACGAATATCAGCCAGGGACATGCGCATACCTCTCTTGTTCTTATAAGTCAGGTCATTTGCACCGGGACGGTCCTGCCCGGCAGCCTTGCAACTAGACTGCCAGCAGCAAAGAGGCTTTTTCTTTCTAAATGCGCGCAAATCTGCTGATATTCAGCATGCTTTTTTCGGCCAGAACAAAAAACAAGGTCAATTCATGCAGCCAAAATTGAGCCCTATCGATCGCAGGATTCTTCGTCTGCTGCAACATGACGCCAGCCTGTCGGCAGCGGAAATCGCCGAACGCGTCGAGCTGTCGCAATCGCCCTGCTGGAGGCGCATTCACCGCCTTCAGGAAGACGGGGTGATCGAACGCACGGTCGCCCTGCTCAGCACCCAGAAGCTGGGACTGAGCATGACGGTGTTCGTCGAGGTCAAGCTGTCAGGCCATGGCCGTCGCTATCTGGCGGAGTTCGAGGAGGCGATCATCGGCCACCCCGAGGTGCTGGAGTGCTACACGATGGCCGGGGGGATGGATTTCATGCTCAAGGTGGTCGCTCAGGACATCGCCAGCTACGAGCGCTTTCTGCGCGATCATTTGCTGCAATTGCCCCACGTCCACGAAGCCCATTCAAACATTGCCATGAGCACGGTGAAGCGCACCACGGAGCTGCCGCTGGACTAGGCGATATCGGGGAGAAGCCAGAAAAGAAAATCCGCCGAGCGAGCGCTGGCGGATTATCGGTATCAATGAGGGCAATAAAAACATTTGACTTGCAAATGATAATGATTATTATTGCATCAGCGGGTCGCGAGACTCGCTGGATAACCGGGAAGTCTTAGGTCGGCTTCCTGATTATCTCCTCATCAGGCTAATCACGGTTTTTGACCCGGCTTTTTGCCGGGTCTTTTTTTGGTTCTTTCTTTATGGTTTCGCTGCTTCAGGCTAATGAAGTCTGGGTGTTGCGCGGTGTGTTGCAATGACGCGGATCATAGCAAAGGCCACTCGATCAAGGCCATGCTTTTATGGCAAAAACGCCACAATGCGGCAGATAAAAAGTAATTGCTGCGACTTTTCACTTGAGAATGATTCTCGTATTCACTAGTCTATTCTTGTCACGGACGCTACCCGACATCACAAGGAAGACTCCCATGGACGATCAGCGAGCTATACATCATGAGTAATCAGCTCTCGTCTCTACTGCACCTCCCTGTCCGCGTGCCCGAGCCGCAACCCACGCTGCAGGCCATTGAACTCGGTCACCGACTGGGCAAGCTCTCGCGCCGGACCCGGCAGATATTTCTGCTCAGCCGACTCGACGGACTGGCCTATGCCGACATCGCGCGCTTCATGAACGTCGATATCGCCCGGGTAGAGCGTGCGATGCTTCGTGCGCTGGGCAAGGCCCACGTACCTGGCGCGGCAGACACCCCAAGCGCTGCCATTCAGGCTGCCATTCAGAATCAGGCCATTCGCTGGTATGTGCACCTGCAGAGCCCAGCGGCAACCGCCAGCGAACGCATCGAATTTCGCCACTGGCTGGACGCCGACGCCGCGCACCTTTCGGCCTTCCAGAACAGCGAGCGACTGTGGCGTCAGTTGCAGGCGCCCGCCTCGCTGCTCGGCGCATCCGGCTGGCATCGGCGCAAGCGCAGTGTGTATCTGATCTGGTGCCTGCTGACCGCCTTCATCTGCAGCCTGATGGTCACTGCCGAAGCCATATCCTGAGGCGCAGATGACCGTTGCAGTGAAGTTTACGTCGCAGGGCGCGATGTTGATCGGTGTACAGTAGTGGCCTGAAAAGGCATCTACGCAAGCAGGCACCTATCTTGACTCTCACTATTGGTTCAGATTTCGACAGCGGCAACATTCAGGTTCTCGACGCAAGCGACCCGGCGCATATCAGGCTGGCGATTCGGCCCGACACGCAAAGCGCGCATTTCCAGTGGTTTCATTTCAAGGCAGAAGGCCTGAACGTCGGCCAGACCTATGGCTTCAGCCTGACCAATGCCAGCGAGTCCACGTTCAACAGTGCCTGGACCGGCTACAACGCCGTGGCGTCCTACGACCATGAGAACTGGTTTCGGGTAGCGTCGGATTTCGACGGCAAGGCGCTGAATTTCAGCCTGGCCCCGGACCAGCCGCAAGTCTGGTTTGCGTACTTCGAACCCTACAGCCGCGAACGCCATGAGTGGCTGATCGAACAGGCGCAGGAAAAAGCCGGTGCGCAGTTGCTGGCTGTCGGCAAAAGCGTCGAGGGTCGGGATATTCAACTGCTGCGCAAAGGCGACGGTGCCGAAGGCAAACGCAGGATCTGGATGATTGCCCAGCAGCACCCTGGCGAACACATGGCCGAATGGTTCATGGAGGGCGTAATCGAACGCCTCCAGCAAAAGGATGACGCCGCGCTGCAGCAATTGCTGGCAGAAGCGGATCTTTACCTGGTACCGAACGTCAACCCGGACGGTGCCTTTCATGGCCACTTGCGCACCAACGCCAACGGCAAGGACCTTAATCGTGCCTGGCAGGACAGTACCGAAGCGCTGAGTCCGGAAGTGTCTTTCATCAGGCAGCAGATGGAAAAGTACGGCGTGGACATGTTCCTCGACGTGCACGGCGACGAGGAAATCCCCTACGTATTCACTGCCGCCTGCGAAGGTAATCCGGGGTATAGCGCACAGCAACGCCAGCTTGAAGAGCGCTTTAGCAGCCGCCTGTGCGAGGTCAGCGACAACTTCCAGACGGCTCATGGCTACCCACGCAGCGCGCCCGGTCAGGCCAACATGAACCTGGCCGCCAATGCTGTGGGCGAACGCTACAAGTGCCTGTCACTGACCCTGGAAATGCCGTTCAAGGATCACGACAACGCGCCAGACCCGGTCACCGGCTGGTCAGGCAAGCGCTCCGCGCAACTGGCCGGGGATATACTGACCGTGTTGTCCGAGATGGTAAAAGAGCTGCGTTAAGGGCTCTCCTGCCTTCAGGCAAACCGAAATGCCCACCTATGCGTGGGCATTTTTGTTTGCGCTGGCGGCACGGCGTACGATCAGACTGGCCAGCGCGATCAGCGCCAGCGTGATCACCACTGCCCCGTAGACATTGCTGGTCATCACCAGCCCCGCCGAGTGGGCAAAGAAGCCGGCGACCAGTGCCGGTATGCAGAAGGCCAGGTAGCTGAGCACCAGAAAAGCCGACATCAGCCCGCCCCGCTCGTGGGCATGCGCCAAGGGCATGAGCATGCGCAGCGCGCCCAGAAAGCTCGACCCGAAACCCACACCTGCGACCACTGCGCCGACGAAAAACAGCCACAGCAAACCCAGGTTGATCGAAAGCAGGATCACCGCGACACCCAGCGGCAGAAAGCTCGCACCTACCCACAAGCCGAGTACCGGCTCGCGCTGACGCAACGTCAGAATCGCCGCCGCACCGCTGAGGGTCAGCGCCGCAACCGCCAGGCCGCCATTGAGCGGTGAGGTGGAGCCGGTCGCCGCTACCAGCAAGGACGGGCTCAACGACAGAAAGAAGCCACCCAGCGCCCACGCGGCGATGTCCACCGGCAGAACCAGCCACAGCATGCGGCGTGCCTGCTGCGGTACATGCAGCGAGGGCTTGAGGGATTGCCAGACACCAGGCTGAGGACTGACGGTTTCTTCGACGCGTCCCAGGTACAGGGCCTGACTCAGAAATGCGGCCAGCAGCAAGCAGTAACCGAGTATCAACGGCAACGGCGCGAATTGCGCCAGCAGTGCTGTCCCCAGAGCGCCAACGGCCATGCCGAGCATCGGCGAAATGCTGTTGATCAACGGCCCCTTGACCGAATCATTGTCCAGCAAGGCTGCGCCCAGTGCGCTGGCAGCCAGACCTGTTGCAAAACCCTGCAGCAGGCGCGCAGCCACCAGCCAGCTGACGTCACTGGCCAGAATGAACAGCAGCATCGAGACGCTTTGCAGCAGCAAGGCGCCGAAAATCACCGGGCGCCGCCCCAAATAGTCAGACAGCGACCCGCCCATCAACAAGGCAGCCAGCAGGCTGAATGCATAGACTGCAAAAATCAGGGTAAGCACGCCCGCCGAGAATCCCCATGCTTCCTGATAAAGGTGATAAAGCGGCGTGGGCGTGCTGGACGCGGCAAAAAAGCATAACGTGGTAAACGCCAGAAACCCGAGATGGTTTCGTGCCCGACCGTCAGACTTCACGTCTGGCGACGTCGAATCGTGTGAAGAAAGGGACATGGATACGCTCTCCGCCAATGCAACCTGTTAAAGCCATAAATTAGCTTTTGCGGAGTGTGCGACGTGATAGCGCTTAAAGCAAATACTTTGTGTTAAGGTCCGCCGTATGGCTATTAAAGAAGCAGTTCGCACCGGAGGCCGCAGTGCCCGTGTGCAGGAATCCATCCACCGCGCCGTCCGCGATTTGTTGCAGGAGCACGATCGGTCGGCACTCAGCGTGCCGATGATCGCGACCCGCGCAGGCGTTACGCCGTCGACCATTTATCGCCGCTGGGGTGATCTGACCACGTTGCTGGCGGACGCTGCCCTGGAGCGTCTGCGCCCTGACGTGCCGATTGATCAGGGCAGTCTGCATCAGGACCTGCTGACCTGGAGTGAAATGTATCTGGACGAAATGTCCTCGGCGCCTGGCCGGGCATTGATGCGCGATGTCGCCGCCAGTACCTCCGGCTGTGTCGGCAAGTGTGCGGCAATGGTTCGCGAGCAGTTGCAGGTCATGATCGATCGCGCCATCGCTCGCGGCGAGGTTTCCCCCAGTGCCGACGACATGATCGATGCCGTCATCGCGCCGATGATTTACCGGATTCTGTATGCCGAATCGGCGCCGACGCCCGAACGCGTGCGTCAATGGGTCGACCGCTGCCTGAGCTGAGCCGCTTTGCAGGGAGTCAGCGGGCGCAACTCCCGTTATCATGCGCGCCTCGTCCGACATCAATGACCGAACCTATTCATGCACACCCTCGCAGATCTACGCGCCGGCAAGCTGGCAGGCACCCAACGGCTTGACCTCTCCTGTGACCTGAGCGAATTCCCGGTTGAAATCTTTGACCTGGCCGACACGCTGGAAGTCTTGAATCTCAGTGGCAACAGGCTGACCTCACTGCCTGACGACCTGTGTCGCCTGACCCGCCTGCGCGTGCTGTTCGCGTCAGATAACGCCTTTACCCACCTGCCGGAAAGCATTGGCCAATGCCAACAGTTGCAGATTGTCGGCCTCAAGGCCAATCGCATAGAACAGGTCAGCGCCGCAGCACTGCCGCCGCGCCTGCGCTGGCTGATACTCACCGACAACCGCATCGAGTCGCTGCCCGACGAACTGGGCCGCCGCCCGGACCTGCAAAAGCTGATGCTCGCCGGCAACCGCTTACGCACCCTGCCCGCGACCCTCGCGCAGTGTCACAAGCTGGAGCTGATCCGCATTGCGGCCAATCGTCTGACCGAGCTGCCGGACTGGCTGCTGAGCCTGCCTGCCTTGGCATGGCTCGCCTTCGCCGACAACCCGCTGTGCGCTGAACGCCCCACCGCGCCGATTCGTGAAATCCCCTGGCAACACCTCAGCCTCCATCAACGCTTGGGCGAAGGTGCGTCGGGGATCATTCAGCAGGCGGTCTGGCACGACGCCGGCGCTGAGCACATGGCAGCGGTCAAGCTGTACAAGGGCGCGGTCACCAGCGATGGCTCGCCGCTCAATGAAATGGCGGCCTGCATCGCCGCAGGCCGCCACGTACAGCTGATCGAGGTGCTTGGACAGATCAGCGGGCATCCCGAGCAGCAGCGCGGCTTGGTCATGGCACTGATAGCCCCCGATTTCGGCAATCTTGCCGGCCCGCCGAGCCTGGAATCCTGTAGCCGCGATGTCTACGCCAGTGACACGCGCTTTTCCCTGCCGGTACTGCTGCGCCTCGCTGAAGGTATTGCATCGGTCACCGCGCACCTGCACGCCCGCGGGATCACGCATGGTGACCTGTATGGCCACAACATTCTTGTGCAGGAGGATGGCAATTGCCTGCTGAGCGACTTCGGTGCGGCGTCCTTTCACCCGTCAGCCGGGTTGGGAGAGGCGCTGGAGCGCATCGAAACGCGGGCATTCGGTATCTTGCTGGGGGAATTGCTCGAACGTTGCGAGGCAGATCCGCAGGATCAGGACGTCATGGCGGGTCTAACGGCGCTGCAGGCAAGCTGCGTGCAGCCTGATTGCCAGCAACGACCGTCGCTGGCAGAGATTCTTCTACAGATAAAAACATGGAGCGCGTAAAGCGCTCCATTGCGCAGTGATCAGCCTGCCAGACCCACGTAAACGTTCTGCACGTCATCATGGTTGTCGATGGCTTCGAGAAACGCTTCGACTTCGGCCATCTGCTCATCGGTCAGGCCGTCCACGGTGCTTTTCGGGCGGTAGCCCAGTTGCGCGGACTGGACGGTGAAACCGAATTCCGGAAGCGCCTTGCAGACTGCGTCCATGTCGGTGGACTCGGTGAGGAACAGCGTCGCGCCTTCTTCACCTGGCTCGAAATCCTGGGCACCGGCCTCGATTGCCGCCAGCTCCGGGTCGGCATCCGCTGCTGCAGGAACAGCCTCGATCATGCCCTGATACAAAAAGTCCCACGAAACCGAACCCGCAGCACCCAGCTGGCCCTTGCGGAACAGCACGCGAATTTCCGAGACCGTCCGGTTGATGTTGTCGGTCAGGCACTCGACGATCACCGGCACGCGGTGTGGCGCAAAACCTTCATAGGTCAGACGCTCGAAGTTGACGCTTTCGCCCAGCAGGCCGGCGCCTTTCTTGATGGCACGTTCCAGAGTCTCGCGCGGCATCGAGGCCTTCTTGGCCTGCTCGACCACCAGCCGCAGACGCGAGTTCATGTCCGGGTCTGCACCAGCACGAGCCGCGATCATGATTTCCTTGGACAGCTTGCCAAACGTACGTCCCTTGGCATTGGCTGCCGCTTCTTTATGCTTGACCTTCCACTGTGCGCCCATGTCTGCTCTCTTGATTCGCTAGGCGCCTCGCCGCCTGCGTCTGCATGACTCACAGAACGCGGCGCAGGCAAGGCGCTGAAAAAGGGTCACCGGCAAATACCCTGTCCGGCGCGGCGCATTTTATACGCGATCACGGCAGATGAAACCCCCGACAGGCAGATTGGCCTGACGAACTGGCCAAGATGACTATCAATCCGGCCAACGGCACTCATCGTCTTTCCATCAACGCTTGTAGGCTCTTTCCGAAAAACCTTGCAGCAATGCTTTTGTAACCCCGTATTCCGTAACCTTCGCGGCCCCGTTTTTGAAGCTAGAGAGCCCCGCGGATGCGCAAGGACCTGCAAGTGCCCTTCATGCTGGCGATCACCGACTGCCAGCCGGATCTGCATATCATCAGCTTCGGCGGCCATGAAGCCCTCAACGAAACGTATCGCTTCGACATCTGGATGATCGGCAGCGACCCGCAGTGGGATGTGCACAGCCTGCTGCAACGCGAAGCGTTTTTAAGCTTCGGCGAATCCGGCGGCGGCAGGCATGGCCGTATCGAGCATGCGGCCCGGCTCCACAGGGGGGCTCGAATGAGCCTTTACCATCTGATCCTGATGCCTGATCTGCAACAACTGGCGCAGCATCGACATCGCCGCACCTATCAGGACCTTGCGATCCCTCAACTGATCATGCGATTGCTTGAAGCGCACGGCATCGGAGCAAACGCTTACCGCTTCGAGCACATGAACGGCCTTTATCCTGCCAAACCGTTGCACATCCAGTACGACGAAAGCGATCTGCACCTGTTGCAGCGCCTGTGTGAGGAAGAAGGCATGCATTTCCGTTTCGAGCATCGACGGAGCGGCCACCGGCTGGTGTTCTCGGACGACCCAGCCAGCTTTCCGGCGCAGCCATTGCCGGTGCGCTTCAAGCGACCGCAAGCGTCAGGCGCGTTACGAGATACGCTGTTGCACCTGGCCGAGCGACTGGCGTTTGCGCACGTTTCAAAACAAGTCGCCGAGCACCCGCAACCTGCGCATGCACCCTCATCGCTGCACGATGAACATCCTCTGACGATAGCGGCCAATCATGCCTTTCAACCGCCAGGCGTTCGTGGAGCAATCAGTCACCAGGAGGCACTGAGTCGGCAGCGTGGCAGTCGCAGGCTGGAGCGCCTGCGTTGCGAGCGGCGCGATGTCAGAGGCCAAAGCACCGACACCGCCTTACAGTGTGGTGAAGTCATTCAGGTGCTCGATCACCCAGAGCCATTGCTCAACGACCAATGGCTAGTGACCGAAGTCGCTCACGCTGGCAGGCAGTTACAGGTGCTGAAGGGTGTCGCCGCTCATGATGCGCTGGCAATCCTGCGCATCCTCGTGGAAGCGCAACGTTCGTCACCCGAGGCTGAACAGCTGCAAGGCAACGGCTACTGCAACAGTTTCAGGGTAATACCCTGGGCGACGCCGTTTCGCCCCTCGATCAGCCACCCTCGACCTGCGGTCACCGGTGAGCATTTCGCCACATTACAGCGCAACGGCATGCAGCCGGACCCACCCGGATATCGCTCAATCCGCTTCGACTGGCACGTACAGGATCTGGAAGACGAACCCGCACAGCGCTGGCCGTTGGCCGAGGTCGCTTGCGCGGAGGTTCATCGGCTACCGCCGGGCGCACGTGTGTTGGTGCGCTACCTCGACAATCATCCCGAACGGCCGGTGATTTGCGCAGTACTGTCACCGGGTCATGAGCTGGACGGGATGACCGCACAGCCGGCTGGCTGTATTCGAGTGGCGAGCGGTCGGCACTTGCACGTCAATGCCCACGACGGATTGCTGGTACGCGGGCAAACCGCGGCGCTGCAGGTCGACGCGCAACGTATCCTGATCGTGGGCCATGAAGATCAGCAGTCCTTGAAGTCGGGCTGGCGTTTGTCGATAAAGGCGCGCATGCCCTCTTTCTGATCCTGGCTGGCGAAGGCGGCGTGAAAAACCCGGCGCTCGAAGCGAATACCTTCGGCCAGGCTGACCTCGAATGCGCGATTGACGCTCTCCTTGACCATCATCGCCACTGGCAGGGATTTACTGGCGATCACCGCTGCCACTGCCAGCGCTTCCGGCAGCAACTGATCGAGCGGCAGCACGCGGGCCACCAGACCGGCGCGCTCGGCCTCTTGAGCATCGATCAATCGGCCGGTCAGGCACATTTCCATGGCCTTGGCCTTGCCGACCGCGCGAGTCAGTCGCTGCGTACCGCCCATGCCGGGCAACACGCCGAGATTGATCTCGGGCTGTCCGAACCTGGCGTTTTCGGCAGCCAGAATGAAATCGCACATCAATGCCAGCTCACAGCCGCCCCCCAAGGCAAAACCGGCCACCGCAGCCACCACGGGTTTGCGTCGCGCGGCGACCCGGTCGCTTTCACGAAACAGGTCATCGAGATAGATCTGCGGGTAGGACAGGTCGACCATTTCCTTGATGTCCGCACCGGCGGCGAAAGCTTTTTCCGAGCCGGTCAGTACGATGCAGCCGATGGCGCTGTCCGCCTCGAACTGGTCGAGGGCATGGTTCAATTCGTTGATCAGGCGCGCATTCAGGGCGTTCAACGCTTGGGGCCGGTTCAGCTTGATCAGACCTACGCTATCTATAACCTCTATGAGAATAGTCTCGTAAAGCATTGATAAATATCCTTTTTATTTAATTAGTCAATTAGTATTTTTTATAGAATCAACATTCAATTCTTATATCAAGTTATTGATTAATAAGGCTAATTCAAAATCTCGACAGCGATTGCAGTAGCCTCGCCGCCGCCGATGCAGATCGCCGCAATGCCGCGCTTGAGCTGTCGACGCTGCAACGCCGCCAGCAGCGTCACGATGATCCGCGCACCCGAGGCACCGATCGGATGGCCCAGCGCGCAGGCACCGCCATTGACGTTGACCTTTTCGTGCTCAAGCCCCAGCTCGCGCATCGCCACCAGCGGCACGACGGCGAACGCCTCATTGATCTCGAACAGATCCACGTCATCCAGGCTCCAGCCTGTCTTGCCCAAAAGGCGCTGAATGGCCCCTATCGGCGCCGTTGGAAACAGGCCCGGCTGGTCGGCAAACGCCGCGTGCGCATGAAACACCGCCAGAGGCCGCAGGCCACGCCGCCTAGCCTCGGACTGGCGCATCAACAGCAGCGCTGCCGCGCCATCGGAGATAGAGCTGGAGTTGGCTGCGGTGACCGTGCCGCCCTCGCGAAACGCGGGTTTGAGCGTGGGAACCTTGTCCGGACGCGCCTTGGGCGGCTGCTCGTCGTGGGTGATTTGCTTCGACTCTTTGCCTACGGTGACCTGCACCGGCACGATCTCGGCGTCGAAATGGCCTCCGGCAATGGCCTGTTGCGCGCGAGCCAGTGACGCCAGCGCAAAGGCATCCTGCGCCTCGCGAGTGAAACCGTTGAGCCGCGCGCAGTCCTCAGCGAAGGTGCCCATCAGCCGACCTGGCTCATAGGCATCCTCAAGGCCGTCGAGAAACATGTGATCGAGCACTTTGCCATGCCCCATGCGATAACCGCTGCGCGCGCGGTCCAACAGGTAAGGCGCATTGGACATGCTCTCCATGCCGCCAGCCACCACCACCGCAGTACTGTCTGCCAGCAACAGGTCATGGGCCATGATTGCGGCCTGCATGCCGGAACCGCACATTTTGTTGACCGTGCTGCACAGCGTCGCATGGCTCAGCCCGGCACCCAGCGCCGCCTGTCGAGCGGGTGCCTGGCCGAGGCCTGCCGGCAATACACAACCAAACAGCACGTGCTCCACGTCTGCAGGCTCGATGCCTGCGCGTTCTACAGCGGCACGGATGGCGATAGATCCCAGCGCGGTGGCGCTGAGGCTCTGCAGGTCGCCCTGAAAACCACCCATGGGCGTGCGCAGGGCACTGACAATGACCACGGGGTCTTGATGAGGGGGTGTCCTTTCGATGGACATGGCTATCTCCAGTCTTGTTTTTATAGGTACGGTTTTCTATAGGTACGCGGGAATCATCAACCTGCTGCCTTGCAGACGCAATGGTTGAGGCAGGCAGATTAGCCGCTATCCCGGCATCGTGCCCGACGCGACGAATCTCTCACCACTGGCGAGGTCTGAAGATCACTGAACCTGACGCTGGAGCACACGAATGTCGCTACGCCTGATCCGCGCCCTGCTCTCCGGGCTGCTTATCCTCGGCTTGAGCGCCTGTGCGCTGATTCCCCATCGAGACCCGCTGACGATCAGCGTCGTGGGTATCGAACCCATCCCCGGCCAGGGTCTGGAACTGCGCATGGCGGTCACGTTGCGGGTGCAGAACCCAAACGAAACCGAGATCAACTACAACGGCGTCGCGCTGGACCTCGACGTGAACGACAGACTATTGGCCTCCGGGGTCAGCAACCAGAAAGGCACTGTAGGACGCTTCTCCGAGGCGGTGCTGGTGGTGCCGGTCAGCGTGTCGGCATTCGCTGCCTTGCGCCAGGCACTGGGGCTCAGTCAGAGCCAGCGTCTGGACAATCTGCCCTATACGCTTCGCGGCAAACTGGCTGGCGGCCTGTTCGGCACGATGCGCTTCAGTGACAGCGGCACGCTGGATCTGCGCCAGGCCGAGGGAGATCCCTGGTAACAAGTGATTATGGGTGGCAATGCCTGTCCGGGTTCTGGCAGGGTAAACGGGACGATACAGGTGGCATGCTTTCTGCTCGCTGACTGCAGCGCATGCCCTGCGCCTCCCCACCCTCAAGGAAGATTTGCCAATGACTCCGCAGAACCCGTCAGCACGTTTTTCCCCGACCTTTCTGGCCCTTGTGACGCTGATGCTCAGCCTGTGCATGGCACCGACATGGGCTGCAGAAAAAAGCGCCAAGCGCGGCATTGCCTACGACATCGCCCTGCCCGCCGACCTGAGTGCGTTATCTTCGGGCGTGAGCTGGTGGTACAACTGGAGCCCCAGACCCCATGACCGTCTGGCGTCGTACGATTATGCGTCGATGTACGGCGTGGATTTCATCCCGATGGTATGGAACGGCAACGTTGACGACGGGCAGTTGAAGCAATACCTGCTGGCTCATTCAGCCATCCGCTATTTGCTGGTGATCAATGAGCCGAATCTGCTCGACCAGGCCAACATGACGCCCGAAGCGGCAGCCAGCTTCTGGCCGAGGCTGGAACAGATCGCCGCCCAGACCGGCGTAAAACTGGTGGGGCCAGCGATGAACTGGGGAACCATGCCGGGCTACGGCGACCCGGTGGTGTGGCTCGATGCCTTTTACACAGCCTATCGATCGATGAATCAGAATCGGGACCCGCGCATCGATTACCTGGCTTTTCACTGGTACGACTATGGCTTGCCGGGAATGCTCGATCGGCTGTCGAAGTACGGAAAACCCTTCTGGGTCACCGAGTTCGCCAATTGGCACGCCCTGGATGACGGTGCGCAGATTGATTCAGTCGACAAGCAGAAGCAGCAGATGGCGGAAATGGTCGCCACTCTCGAGCAGCGCCAGGACGTGTTCAGATACGCTTGGTTCACGGGCCGGATGAACCCTGACCCGCACTTTTCCAGCTTGCTGGACGCTGAGGGCAAGCTGACCGAACTGGGCCAGTATTACCTCTCGCTGCCACACAGCGAGTAACCTCCCGCTGCTCGGCCAACGCGTCTTCGCAGCCTCTCAGCGAGGCCGCGCCGATCTCGGTCAGACCGCTGATGATGTGCTGGGTATAGGGAAATGATTGATCGGGCTCCAGGACTCTTGTCGAGATCAGCAGCCCTTCCCCGACCAGCGTGTCGACGGTTGCCACACAGACGTGGATTGCCGGAGCGCTTGAATACGCGCGCACCAGCTCCCTGTAGATCTGACCGAATGTCAGTTTTTGCGGTTTGCTGAAGCACAGGCGACTGACGATGTGCAGCACTGCAAGGTCCAGCCGTTGTTTTTCGTCACTCACCACTGTTGCCTTTAACTTAATGAAACCTGACGCGCGACCGACTGAATATGCCTGTCGTTTTTCTGCGTCGACACACAGCTTCGGTCAATCGACAATGCACACTTGCACGTCCATTTTTTTAAATGGCCACGAATAAAATTAATGACGCCGATTATCAGTCGCGCACGGTAAGCCCTGAACAATTCCTTTACAGGTTAATTAAATAACTGGCGCATCCCAATACTTTTATCTCTCGTACCAGGCTTTTTAAAGCGCGCATGAACCGCGAGGATGCAAAGCTTACCAGCCCTCTAAACCTAACGACAATTAGGTTTATCAAAAAACAATAAAACCCTACATTTTGCATTTATTTTGGATTTTTATAGCTGAAAAATAGCCATTTTTTCTAATTTATGCTTTAAAACGCGCTTAAATTCTCTGCCTTCATCTGGAAAAATCAGATGATAGCCACATGACATCATTTATTAAAATCTTCATTACTCATACTTTAGCGACCGGTGAACTTTTTTCGCTCTCGCTGGACTGAGTGTTCAGCCGAGCAATAGGCGATTGCAACAGCCGTCCGTTTTTATCCTGCAAACCATCAATCGAGATTCAATCGATGACTAGATCAATGCTGTCTGTTTTCAGTGCAGTACTTCTGTGCGCGCAAAGTGCCTTAACTTTCGCCGCGGACTCAACTTCCAGCACACCTGCCACCGGGTCCGATCAACAGATCCGGACGCAGGTGGAAGCCAAGCGCGACCAGTTATCAGGCGCCGACAAGATCAAACCGGCTCAACAACAGAGTTCGTCGTCCCTGCTCGAAACGCCGGTGGACACCGACGACGCCCCTGCCCAGGCACAACGACCATGAACAACCTCAATCAACCGATCACATCGACCGGAAGGACACTTGCCTTGTCAGCTTTCAAACAGACCCTGGGCCTGAGTCTGCTGACGTTCAGCGTCATGCAGGCCAACCTGGCACTCGCCGCCGTGACCCCGGCGACCGGCAACGAAGTCGAAGCGCGCGTCAGCTCGATTCTCGACAACATGAACCAGTCGGAAAAGATCAACTTCACCCGCGTCGACGACGGCCACATGATCCCGTCCCTGCTCAAGTGGGGCATCAAGGGCACCGTGGCGTATGACTCGTCCATGGGGGTACACGTCAACAACGCCACGTTCGGCGCGCAATACCCTTCGCAGTCTGCGCTGGCAGCGACCTGGAGCATCAACCGGGCCAAGGAGTTCGGTCTGGCCATCGCTTATGAAACGCGCATTTCCGGCGGTCAGCAGATGCTCTCGCCAGGCGTGAACCTGTACCGGACACCCTACAACGGCCGCTCGGCAGAATACGTCAGCGGTGAAGACCCGTTCCTCGGCGCCGTGCTGGCACCCGCTATCGTCAACGGCATCCAGGCTCAGGGTATCCAGGCCAGCGGCAAGCACTACCTGGCCAACGAACAGGAAGCCAATCGTCAGGCGGTCGACGTCAAGGTCGATGAGCGCACCCTGCGCGAACTGTACCTGCCAGGCTTCGAGTCGATGGTGAAGAACGCCAATGTCGCCTCGATCATGTGTGGCTTCAACAAGGTCAACGGCGACTACGCCTGTGAAAACCATCACCTGATCACCGAAGTGCTCAAGGGCGAATGGGGCTATCAGGGCATGGTCATCAGTGACTTCAACGCCATTCATGATGCCTTCAAGGGCGCATGGGCTGGTACGGACATCGACATGCCCTCCGGCCTGCAGTTTACCGAAGCCAAACTCCTGCCCTACCTGTGGAGCGGGCAACTGACCCAGAACGTGATCGACGACAAGGTCAAACGCAACCTGCGCGGCATCGTCAGCTACGACCTCCAGAACAACCTCAACACCGCCAAGACTCTCGAGCATCCGGAATACGGCATGCGTGCCGCGCTGAATACCGCGCGCGAATCCATCGTGTTGCTGCGCAACGAGAACACCGCTGCCGGCAAACCACTGCTGCCGCTGGACCGTTCGGCAAAAATCGCCGTGATCGGCAACTGGGCGCACGACGTACCGGCGTCGCCTTTCGGCACCGCCAATTCCCCGCCCAACAGCTACGTGACCGAGCTGAGCGGTTTGCAGCAACTGGCATCCAGCAGCAGCGATGTCACGTATCTGTCAGAGATGAGCCTGAATCCGGCGAGTTCGGTGTGGTATCAGCCAGCAACCGGCGATAACGGGATCAGCAACGCCGGGGTAAAAGCCGAATACTTCTCCAACACGAGCTTTTCCGGTGACCCGGTGCTGACGCGTGTCGAACCCGGCGTGAACCTGAACTGGACCACCGGCAGCAACGTGACCAACACAGGCAGCACTGCGGTGTCTGGCTTCAGCCCGACACCCGGCGCCTTCTCGGCACGTTTCACCACCACCATCAGGCCAACCATCTCGGGCGCCCAGGCGTTCAAGGTGCGTGCGGACGGCCCATACAAACTCTGGGTCAACGATGAGCTCATCGTGCAGAGCGACGGTGTGCCTTACTCGGGCGATGTGGTGAATGCGCTGACAACGTCGGGGAAAACTGCAGCATTGTCGGCCGGCAAGACCTACACCGTGAAACTGGAATACCAGCGCGTGCAGGGTAATTTCATTCCGGTACTGGGCGGCCTGACAGGCGTGCAGATGAGCTGGGCTGCGTTGCGTCCGCCAAAGGACCTGTCGAAATACGATGCGGTGGTGGTTGCGACCGGGACTACGTCTGAAAACGAAGGTGAAGGTTCCGACCATGGCTTCGATCTGCCGGACCAACAGGCTGAACTGATCAGCTTCGTCGCCAAGGCCAACCCCAACACCATCGTCGTCATGCACGGCGGTGGCGTGGCCAACATGCAGCCATGGGCGAACAAGGTCGGCGCCACGCTGCAAGCCTGGTTCCCGGGTCAGCAAGGCGGTCAGGCACTGGCCGAGATTCTCTACGGCAAGGTCAACCCGTCGGGCAAGTTGCCGGTCACGATCGACAAAAAGATCGAGGATAACCCGAGCTATGCCTCCTATCCGGATCCGGCAGCCTATCGCGGCAGCAACCCGCTGACCGAGATGACCTACAGCGAAGGCCTGTACATGGGTTATCGCGGGTATGACAAGAAACACGCCAAGCCGCTTTATCCGTTCGGTTATGGCCTGTCCTACACCACGTTCAGCTACAGCGACCTTAAACTGTCGACCAACGTGCTGACGCCAGGCTCGACGATCGACGTGAAATTCACGGTGACCAACACCGGCGACAAGGCAGGCTTCGAGGTGGCGCAGTTGTATGTGCAGCCGGTCAAACCTGCTGTGGACCGTCCGGAGAAAGAGCTCAAGGGCTTCACCAAGGTGTACCTGCAGCCGGGCGAGAGCAAGACCGTCAGCGTACCGATAGACTCGCGCTCCCTGGCTTACTACGTCGACAAGACTGCAAGCTGGGACGTCGATGCCGGGAAGTTCAAGATCCTCGTCGGTGCGGATTCGGAGAACCTCACACTCAACAGGACGCTGATCACCCTGTACCCGGAAAAACTGACCACGCGTGACAGCAACCCGCTGCCATTGCCACTGCGCAAGGCAGTCCAGGTCAGCGCAGCACAGACCTACTGATGCACCCCTTCAAGGCTCATGGATGAGCCTTGATATCCCTTCCCAATCGCTGTACGTAGATATCGAAAACCGCCATGACATCCACGTCCTGAGGGCTTCGCAGCCACTGAATCTGCAAGCCGTCCATGACCGAGAAGATCTCCTGGGCCAGGGCTTTGACATTGATATCGCTGCGCACTTCCCCCGCCTCTATCAACCCCTGCAAATGCCCGCGTGCGTGTTCGTGGGTCAGTTGGAATCGTTCAAGGTGCCAGGCCCAGGCCGGGTGCGCCTTCGACAGGCTCTCGGTATTCATCAGCAAAGCTGCCTGACACTCCTCGGCATTCTCGATGCTGAAACTCATGCTCAGCTTGAGAAACTTCAGAAACCCTTCGAGCGTCGGCTCGGTGACCAGATCCTGAAAGCGCGACGTGACCCGCTGGTCCCTGCGCTCCAGCAAGGCCGCGAGTAATGCTTCCTTGTTGGGGAAATGGTGAAGCAATCCGACCGTGGTGATACCGGCAAGCAGTGCAACCTCGCGCATCGACGCACTCGAATAGCCGTCTCTGGCAAAAACAACAGTAGCGGCGTCCAGCAAGGCCTTTCGGCGCATGTCTCCCTTGGGTGCGCGGCGACGCTTGGGTGGAGCCGTTTCTGCGGATTCATTCCCTGATTCTTCGATGACCATAAAAACCTGATAACGCCTTGATTCAATGTGCCCCGATGCTCATGACCGGGGCCCTGCTGGTAAAAAACCGTTTCGCCGTCAGCGACGCCGTGGTGATGGAGATCAGCGCGATGAGCGCATTGCCGGTAAACATGCCGGGCAAGGCGCCGCTGCTGCCGAACCAGTGGGTCCCGGCGAAGACGAACGGCACTGTACCCGCCGTTGCCCTGAGCCAGGCAAACACCGCGACCCACCACGACCTGTTCATGGTGATGAATACCGCGATGGCGACAAAATCCAGACCAATCAAAACCCAGAGACCGCCGCCCCACAAACAAAAGGCCATGAACACGGCGCGGGCTTCGTCCCCCAGTTGGTAGAGGTCGGCGATCATGCCTCCACAAAGCACCAGCACCATCCACACGGCCAGCCCGTAGCAGACCACCAGTCGCCGGGTAAAAGTGACCGCGGAACGCACGCGATCATCGCGGCCCGCACCAATGTTCTGACCCAGCACCGGAGCCAGCGCGCCAGGCAAGGCAAAAAAAGCGCAGTACGAAAACTGTATGACTCGATCCAGCACGGTCATCGCGGCCAGAGCCGAGGTGCCGAATGCCGAAAGCGAGGCGACAAGATAAGCCAAACCGACTGGCGTCGCCAGATTTGCCGCCATCGCCGGGAGCGCCAGCCTGAAGGTATGCCGCGCGTGCAGGCGCAACAGTTTCAGATGACGCGTGAACACCATGCCTATTCGGCTGCGCACCCAATACAGACCGATGGACGCGGAAACTGCTGCAGACACGGCAAACGCGATACCAGCACCGTCGAGCCCCAGGCCGAGCCCAAAGATGAAAAACGGGTCCGCCACTGCCAGTGTGGCGGCAGCGGACAACACGACGCCCATGGCCCTACGGTTGTCACCAATGGTTCTGAGCATTTGCGCCGACATCTGCATCACCGCCTGCAACGCGGTAAAAGGCAAAGTCAGCCAGATAAAACTGCGCGCTGCCTCGTAAGTGGCCGCCTCGGCACCCAGCCATCGCATGATCGGCACGATAAACGTCAATTGCGCGGCGGCGGCCAGACCGCTGACCATGATCACCATGAGCATCAGGCTGGCGGTGAGCCTGGGTATCGACCTGGCTGCCCGATGGCCGATGCGTGCGGCAAGCACCGAGGCCCCGGCGATAATCAGGCCGGTTGCCAGCGCACCGTTGAAAAACATCAAGACCTTGGCAATGCCGACAGCCGCCAGAAGCACGGGGTCATGCAGCATCGATACGTAGACCAGCGTGAGAATGTCGACCAGAAAGACGGCGAACAGGCTCAAGGCACTGGCACTGGCGGTAACGACGATATGGCGCGCTACGCTGCCCTGGGTAAATCTTGCACTGGCTTGGGCCATCAATGTTCTCAAAAGGCCTGACGGGTCAGGAAGGCAAGACCCCTCACCAGGACACCCTCACGCTGAAGCGTGAAGAATGATCGACGCGGATTGTCGGGCGCTGTCGGGTTGTGCTGCTATCTGCTCGCCGCCATCAGACGATTCACTTCACTGCGAACCATGTTGGCGTATTCCGGCGGACTCATGGTGTCCAGCTCGGACCGAACCCATTCAGACCACTTGCCCTTGCGCTTGGCGCGCTCGCCCATCAAGCGTGCCGCCTCGCCCTTGGCCTTGCCCAGATTGCTCTGCCACAGTTCGAACAGACGGGATTTTTCGTCTTCGAGAGCGGTACGCTCAGGGAGCGGCCGATTGGCCAGATTGAAACTCATCACAGTCACCTACGGCTAAAAACGGCTGCATCTTACACCCGTAAGGGGCATTGCTTGCAGAGTCTTGCGTCGGGTCATTCAAGCAATTGCAACTTTTAAGGATACGCGAGACTCCATTGAACACTGTTGCCACCACTTGAAAGGAATACACCCATGGCTCGTAAGACCCCTGCTCAACAAGCTGCCGATCAAATCAAGGATCAGGCATTCAGTGACCTGCAGGCACTGATCGAAGAATCCGACAAACTGCTCAAGGAAAGTGCTGCTCTGGTGGGTGAAGAAGCAGAGACATTGCGCGCGCAGTTGAGTGTCAAACTCAAGCAGGCACTGGACTCGATGGCCAGCGTCCGCGAGCGCACCAAGCCAGTTGTCGAAGCAACCGAAACCTACATCGGTGGTCACCCATGGCAGACCGTGGCTATTTCTGCGGGCTTTGGCCTGGTAGTTGGCCTGCTGCTGGGTCGTCGTTGATCGACTGATGAACGGCATCGCGGGCCAGTTGCTGACCCGCGATGCCGATGCACTGAAGTGTGATGAAGCAGATGTAAACCTGGCGAACGCCCTATCGGGTGTGCTGTACCACCGAAGGCTGGGCAAAACGGTGCGACTTGGTCACCTTCGCCTGTAACGCCACGCGCTCCTCCTCGGCCTTGGCCTGGCTTTCATAAGGCCCTATCAATACCTGCTGTTTGCCGTCCACGTCCACGATGATCGGGGCATAACTGCGCTCGAGTAACCAGGCGCTGGAATCGCTGACTGCCTCCCGCGAGTTCATCTGAATGAACCACTGTGGAGTAGAGACCGGAGCGGTCGCTGCCGCCCCCTGGACTTTATCCCTGGCGGGCCCGCCTCCATCGCATCCGGCCAGAGCCAGTACCGCTATCATCATTACCGTCTTGCGCACGTAGGTCTGCTCCTCGTCTGAAGTGGCGCGAGTCTAACATTGCCGCGCGGCCCGTTGATCGCCTGTGTCGAGGTGTCGCATGGGCCCTGGAATGACTTGAAGTACCCGCAATACGGGGCTATTGCCACTTCAGTCAGGTTTGGCAGTAACCACTGATCATGTAATCGGATATTTCGTTGCATATAAACGCCACGGGAGGTGTCACACGAGTGCGACCATGTTGATCGGTGGCTTGCCGCCATCGGTGCATTAGTACAGGAGTTCATCATGTGCGACGACCGAAATCCCCTGCATTGCTTCATTCCGCCTTACATGCTCGAGCGTATGGCGCAGTCCCCCAAGACCCTGGTCAGCGCCCGGGCCATTGCCAACCTGACGAGCAGTTCGGCGTTCCTCGCCTCCCGCCTGACCGCCCGAACCATGCCCTCCATGCATGCGATCAAATCGCCTGACGGACGAAAGCACCGCGTGATTCATGATGCCAAGGGCACTGACAATCTCCCCGGCGCCGTGGTGCGCAAGGAAGGCCAGGCAGCTACGGGCGACAAGGCGACGGATGAAGCCTACGATGGCTCAGGTGACGTCTATGACTTCTATGCGCAACTGTTCGAACGCAACTCACTGGACGACAGTGGCATGTCGCTGGTCTCGACGGTGCACGTCGCCGAGGTGGATTTCAACGGTGATCATGTACCGCTGAGCAATGCCTATTGGAATGGCAGCCAGATGGCTTACGGCGATGGAGATGACCTGGTCTTCAAGCGCTTTACTGGCAGCCTTGAAGTGATCGGTCATGAGCTGACCCACGGCGTGCAGAGTTTCACGTCGAACCTTGACTACCGCGGGCAATCCGGGGCCTTGAACGAGCACTTTGCCGACGTATTCGGCATGCTGGTGCGCCAGTGGAAACAAGGCACCAGCGCCGCCGAGTCGGACTGGGTGGTGGGCAAGGAGCTACTGGTGCCTGCCCCGACGCGACGAGGCATTCGCGATATGGAAAAACCCGGCACGGCGTATTCCAACGATCCGGATCTGGGTGATGATCCGCAACCCGCGACAATGGCCGACCTGTACACCGGGGCCAAGGATCGCGGCGGTGTACACATCAACTCGGGCATTCCCAACCGGGCATTCGTACTGGTGGCCAAGGCGCTGGGCGGAAATGCCTGGGAAGTGGCGGGCAGAATCTGGTATGAAACGATGCTGAAGCTGGCGTCGGACAGTCAATTCGTCGATTGTGCCAAGGCCAGCATAAAAATCGCCTCCGACCCGCGCTTCGGCCCCAAAGCCAAAAAAGCCGTACAAGCGGCCTGGAAAGAGGTCGGCGTCAAGGTATAGCCAAGGTCAGCCAAGGCATAACCATCAAAAAGGTGCTTGAAATGAAGGTCTGTCTAGTGCAATCCGGCGGTTTTGCAGGTGCAGTCAAACGCTGTGAAGTCGATACAGCGACCCTTGAGCAGCCCGAAGCCGAGCAGTTGCAGCGGCTGGTGAGCGACAGCGGCCTGAACCAGTCCAGCAGTGCTTTCAATGACGAAGCGCGGGACCTGAATCAGTACGAAATCACCATCGAGGATGACGCCAGGGCAATCTGCCTGACGTTCGACGAACACAACGTGCCTGCATCCGCCCGCCAGTTGCTCGGCTTTCTCAAGCAGCGCGTCAAACCCGGCCAGCTCTGAGACAGGCGTTTGCCAAAGGACTCTGGCAGCAGCGATGTCCTTTCGTCGACAGATGGAGGGCATCGCTGCTTCCGGATTCGCCACTATTCTCCGCGCATGGAATAATGGCGCAGTGACATGTGAACCACCCGACACCCTGACGGTCAATGATTTGTACCAGCCCGCTAGCGCTGACCGTACAAAAAAAAACGCTTCACACTGCCATTAACGAGGTATCTTTTCGTGCTGCGCGTTCTTACCTCCTTACCTCTGCATCAATGGCGTCGATGAGCACTGTGCATCCTATCGAACACTCTTCCGGCCTGATCATCTGCGAGCATTGCGACTCGCTCTACGAAGCTCACCCTCTGCAACCCGGCGAGGCGGCATTCTGCCTTCGCTGCGAAGCGCTGCTCGGTCGTGGCCATCGGGTGACCATAGAACAGCTATTGGCGTTGACCATCGCCGCAGCCATGCTTTTCCTGTTCGCCAATCTGTTCCCGGTCATCAGCATCAACATGAAGGGCCTGTCCAACGAGGTCACGCTCTGGCAGTCGGTTGAAGCCCTTGCTCAAGGACGAATCACGATCATTGCGCTGGTGGCCGGGCTGTCGATCATTTTTGCGCCGCTGCTGCAAATCGTCCTGCTGTTCTGGGTGCTGGTACATGCACACAAGGGCATCATTGCGCCCGGCTTCAGAACCTGTATGCGTGCGCTTGAGCATTTGCGCCCATGGAGCATGCTCGAAGTGTGCATGCTCGGCATTCTGGTGGCGATCATCAAACTGTCCGGGATGCTTGACGTACACCCCGGCGTCGGCCTTTGGGCCATGGCAATGCTGATGGTGCTGATCCTGCTGATCGCCAACAAGGATATCCGCCGGTTGTGGGATGAACTGGGAGTGCAGCCGCAATGAACGGCATCCCCTTCGCCCATGAACACAAGCTCTGCCTGTGCCACACCTGTGGCTATGCCTGCCAGGAGGACGCTACGCGCTGTCCGCGCTGTGATTCGCCGGTGCACAGGCGCAAGCCCAACAGCATCAGCCGCACCTGGGCGTATCTGATTGCTGCGCTGATTTTCTATATCCCGGCCAACGTACTGCCGGTGATGTACACCAACCTGCTGGGCAACCGCAGCGAAAGCACGATCATGAGCGGCGTCATCGAGTTTTTCGAAAGCGGCTCCTGGGACATCGCCATCCTGATCTTCGTCGCCAGTGTTCTGGTGCCGTGCATCAAGTTTCTGGTGCTCGGCATGCTGCTGATCACCTGCCAGCGTCGCAGCACCTGGGCAATGCGCGAGCGCGCGCGTCTGTACCGTTTCATCGAACTGATCGGTTACTGGTCGATGCTCGATGTGCTGGTTGTAGCCCTTGTAGCGTCTCTTGTTCAGTTTCGTGAGCTCAGCACCATCGAGCCGCGACTCGGTATTCTGTTTTTTGGCTTGGTAGTGGTGATGACGATGTTCGCCGCCATGAGTTTCGATCCCCGGCTTATCTGGGACGCAGAGGTTGAAGATGTCTGACAGTACCCTCCCCCCGCCTCCTTCAGTGCCACGCCCTGAAGTCAAACGTCGTCGCCTGCGTGTCTCGCTGATCTGGCTGGTGCCGATCGTTGCTGCGATCATTGGCATATCCATGGCCTTCCATGACTGGATGAACATCGGCCCCAGAATCACTGTCAGCTTCCTGACAGCCGAAGGCCTGGAAGCCAACAAGACCCAGGTCAAATACAAGAACGTGGTCATCGGCATGGTCACGGATATCAGCCTCAGTGAAGACCGCACGCATGTGCTGGCCAACATCGAACTGAACACCAGTGCTACTCCGTTCACACGGGTCGACAGCCAGTTCTGGGTGGTGCGCCCACGCATCGGCGCACACGGTGTTTCGGGTGTAGACACACTGCTTTCGGGTGCTTTCATCGGCGCCGACGCCGGCAGCGCAGAGGAAACCAAGACCAGCTTCACCGGCCTGGAAACCCCGCCTCCAGTGACCTTTGGCGAAAAAGGCAAGCGCTTCACCCTGCACACTGACGATCTGGGCTCGCTGGACATCGGTTCACCGATCTACTTCCGACGCATTCAGGTCGGTCAGGTGGTAGCTTACGATCTGTCCAAGGACGGCCGCGGCGTCGATATCCAGATTTTCATCAACGCACCGAACGATCAGTACATCACCACTGACACACGCTTCTGGAACGCCAGCGGTGTGGACATCACCGTCGGCGCATCAGGGGTCAAGGTCAATACACAGTCCCTCACCTCGATCATTTCCGGGGGCATCGCCTTTCGCGAGCCCAACTGGAGCCCGGACTCGAAGCCGGCGGACGAGAACGCAGAATTCAAGATATTCGATGACCAGACCACGGCGATGGCACCTCCCGATGGCGAGCCACGCTACATCCGCATGCGCTTCAATCAATCGCTGCGCGGTCTTACGGTCAATGCCGCGGTAGACTTCCTCGGGGTCAATATCGGCAAGGTGGTATCGGTCGATCTGGATTATGACCCGGCCACCAAGACCTTCCCCGGCATCGTTGGCGCGGTGATTTATCCCAAGCGCCTGGGGGCGGCCGAGTCCAAGCTCAAGGAACTCGGCGGCTCAGGTGATGAAGAAGAACAGTCTGCCCGGGTATTGGGCGCCTTCGTGGCCAATGGTCTTCGTGCCCAGGTCCGTAACGGCAACCTGCTGACCGGCCAGTTGTACATCGCCATGGAGTTCGATCCGAAGGCGCCGAAGGTCGCGTTCAACGCCAAGGCCCGACCGCTGGAGATCCCTACCGTGCCGGGCAGCTTCGACAAGCTGCAGGAGCAACTGCAGGCATTCGTCGAGAAGCTCAGCAACTTGCCGATCGACCAACTGGCCGGCAACCTCAACGGCACCCTCAGCGAGTTGCAGAAAACCCTCAAGCAGGTCAACAGCAGCGTGTTGCCGCAGATGCGTGGCACCTTGCAGCAGGCCGAGAAAACCCTAGGCACTGCCAACGACTCGTTCGCCGAAGATTCACCGGCGCGTCAGCAACTGGGCCAGGCCATGGATGAAGTGCAACGTACCGCGCGTTCGGTGCGGGTCCTGACCGACTTCCTCAGCCGCCATCCTGAGTCGTTGATTCGCGGCCGCACGGGCGATGCTGCCCCACGCTCGTTCAACGCCCCGTCCTCGTCCCGAGCCATTGATCCGGAGCCAAAACAATGACCTTGCGCCTGAAACTGGTGGTACTTGCCGCAGCACTGGGCCTGGGTGCCTGCACATCGACACAGACCCACTACTACACGCTGATCGCGCCAATGGGCGCGACGAGCGCTGCCACCAGCAAACCCATGCCGTTCCAGTTCGAGATGCTGCCGGTCATCATGCCGGTGCAGGTCGACCAGCCGCCTCTGGTGGTTCGTCAGGGTAACGGCAGCCTGGCCATTCTGGACACTGAACGCTGGGGATCACCGCTGGGCGACGAGTTTCATGACGCGCTGACCCCGCAGCTGGAGCGCCGTTTCGGCAGCCGCGACATGGCCGGTTTGCCAAAGAACAGCGATCAGCCAACGCTGTCGATCCGTACGGACGTCAGGCGCTTCGAGTCGATGCCCGGCAACTACGCACTCATTGATGTGGTGTGGACACTCGGCCTTCGCGACGCCGGTGCCACGGCGGGCAGCAAACGGCAGAGCCTGACCTGCAGCAGCGTGATCCGCGAGCAGGCCGGTGAAGGCATGGAAAATCTCATCATTGCTCACCAGAAAGCGGTTGCCCAACTGGCGGACAAGATCGCCACCACGGCAGCGCGCTGGACCGCACAGCCTGGTTCTCGCTGCCTGTAAACCTCTCGGGAGGCCTGCGCACAAGGCCTCCCGATTTCGCTGCATTCGGCCTGAAACCCTTCTGCCAGCCGCCTGGACGTCGCAGCTCAGAAGCGTTCAATTCCGTACAAAAATGTATCACCCTGACTGATTCCTACGTACACTCTGCCGCCTGTCTGGCACGTTAGTACCTGATCGGACCGAACACGCAACCTCTCGCCTTTGCCGGGATGTCTGATCAGTCGATGCCGGAAACGCTTGTTAACCCTGGCTGTAGCGGTGCACAGTTTATCGAGGACAAACGGATGACAGGGATCGGACCACGGCTGAAAAAGGAACGTTTGCGCCTCAAGCTTTCGCAAAGCGCACTGGGCGCGATAGGTGGCGTGGAAACCAACGCTCAGGGCAATTACGAGAACGGCGTCCGCTCTCCCCGTGCGGATTATCTGTCCAGCATTTCGAATGCCGGCGTTGATGTGGCCTATGTGGTCACCGGCCTCAGCGCTACGCATAACGTCCCCACTGTCATAACGTCGGACAGCCCCAGCTGCGCCCCGCTCAACCGCGTCGTCGAACGCTTGCACGGCAACCTGCACGACGTGACCCAGAACCTTTACCTGTTCACCCGCCTGATCGAATCGAATCCAGGCGTTGGCAATGTGGACAGCAATCAGCTGGAAAACATCAAGAACGACGCCGAAGCGATCACCGTCGCCACCGTTCGGCTGATCTATATGACGTCACGAATCAAGTAACGCGCAAGTATCGCGTGCCGCCAAGGCTGCTCATTGCGCCGCAAACGCCTTGTCCCTTAGTTTCTCCATCACCAACGCAATAAATGCCGACACCGCTGGCGGCAGATGTTGCCGACTGGGGTAAAGCACATGCAAACCATGGCTGGTGCGCTGGTACTGCGCCAGTACCGGCACCAGTCGGCCATCCCGCAGATCCGAGCGGATCAGCGTCGCTGGCAACAACGCGATACCGAGCCCGGCAAGGGTCGCCTTGCGCAACGCCTGCGCGGTGTTGGCATTGAACCGGCTGGCAATGTGCACCTCATGCATCTTCGCGTCCGGCCCGAGCAACCGCCAGGCTGTGACGCCACCGCGATGCGCTGCGCTGACACAATAATGGCTGTGCAGGCTCTGCAGGGAATCAGGCATGCCGTAAGCGGCAATATAAGTCGGACTGGCGACCATCGTGTCATGGCTTTCATCGATCAATTGCCGCCCAACGTATCCCGAGTCCTGCAAGGGGCCGCCCCGAAAGGCGATGTCCAGCCGGTCAGCGATCAGGTCGGCGTGATCATCACTGAGCACGAACTCCAGTTGAACGCGCGGGTAGCGGGCAAGAAAACCGGCCACCCAGTCCATCGAGAAAAAGTCGAAGAAATCAGCCATCGCTGCGATGCGTACCAGACCACCCGGCTCATCACGCCCTGAAGCAAGCTGTTCTGCGGCCTCCATCACTCCGTCGACCGCACCGACGCAGCGGCCGTAGAAATCCTCTCCAGCCTGAGTGAGCACCAGCTTACGCGTCGATCGCTGCAACAGGCGAGTGTCCAGCTGCATTTCCAGTTGCTGAACCCTGCGGCTGATCGTATTGGAAGGCATGCCCAAGTGCCTTGCTGCCTGGGCAAAACTGCCGCTGCGCACCACCTGCACAAACAGGGCAACGTCATTGAGATCGAACACCACGCACGGATTCCTTCAATTTATGGATCAGTCCAAGCCAACTATACCGGCTAATCAAGCAATCCATTGACGCTTATTCTTGGCGCTCAGGCATCAAGACCCAGAGGAGAACGCCATGAACAGCATCGCCAGTATTCGGCCACGCGCCATTACCCATCGCACTACCGGCAAAACCCGCGGGCCGATCACCCGACTGGTGAGCCCGGGCGATCTGGGTCAATTGTTGAAGCCTTTCGTGTTTCTGGATCGAATCGGCTTCACGTCCGAGCCGGGGAAAACAGGATTCGGCATGCACCCGCATTCGGGTATCGCGACGCTGACCTACATGATCGAAGGCGAGCTCACCTATGAAGACACCACCGGCAAATCCGGAGTACTGCCCAGCGGCGGTGTGGAATGGATGAGCGCCGGCAATGGCGTCTGGCATGACGCTCAGCCAATCAGCGGTTCGGCAGTCAGGGGCTTTCAGCTATGGGTCGCACTGCCCGCCGCGCAGGAAAATGGCCCGGCACAAAGCGCATACCTGTCGGCAGCGCAGGTTGCGCAACAAGGCCCGGCAAACGTGCTTCTGGGACGCTATGGCAGCGCAAAAAGCAGCCTGCCGGCACCGGAAGGCATGAATTATCTGGCAGTACAGCTCAAGGATGGCGAGCACTGGCGCTATACACCACCCGCTGGCCATAGCGTGGGCTGGCTGGCAGTCCACACCGGACAGCTGGACGCAGGCGGCCCGATCGGCGCGGGTGAGCTGGTGATTTTCGAGGAATCGGATCGCCCCATCGACATCGTCGCCAAGGGTGATGCCCACTTCGTGCTGGGATCGGCAGTCAAGCACCCGCACGACCTGGTCACAGGCTACTACTCGGTACACACCAGCAAAGCCGCGCTGATTCAGGGCGAGCTGGAGATAGAACGCATTGGCGCACTGTTGCGCGAGGAAGGCAGGCTCTGATTAAGCAGCCTCCTGTTCGAGCCTTGGTGGCAGCGCTTTACCAGGCCGTATCTGTACGACCCGGGGCGCCGCTACCTGCCCTCGCCGCTGAGGGCTTTCATCGACTTTATCAATGCGCGCTGAGCCACAGGCAGCGTCAGCTCATCGCCACAACCGGACCCACGCCACGCCGAGCTGGCGCCGCCATGGCGAACAACTCATCGACGCGTCTGACTTCATCCGCACTCGGTTTGATGGCAACGGCACAGGCAACGAAGATGCCCGCATTGAAAATCAGACCGACGATGCCACTGGTCAACGAGCCCAGTGCCGGAATGTCATCCGGGTAGATCGTGGTCAGCACGATGGCGATCACGATCCCCACCAGCATGCCGGCAATCGCGCCCTGCTTGTTGCCATGACGACTGAACACGCCGAAAAACAGCGGCACGGCCAACTGGATGATGCCCTGATAGGAAATCTGCGCCAGCAATTGCAGGCGGGCATAGTCGAAGGTCAGGTAGGCCAGCAATGAGGCCGCCGCAATGAACACCACCATGCCGACCTTGGCGAGAATGGTCTTCTCGCGATCACTGCGCGGCTTGCTCCAGGTCGCCAGGTCATTGGCAAACTGCGTACCACACACCTGCACGCAGCCGTCGACATGACCGATACTGGCTGCCAGTACGATCATGATTGCCACGCCGAGCAGCCATGGCCCGCCGATGTCGAACAGGGACAGGAACCAGCCATGTTGCGGATGAGCCGCAACGCTCGGGTCCTGGCTGATCGCCGCGGCGAAGAGCATCAGAATCCCGTAGAAGCCGCCTACCAGCAGGATGGTCAGCAGCGTGCCCTTCTTCACCGAGCGCACGCCGCTGGCGGTGTAGATACGCTGAAAACTCATCGGCCAGCACATCGAGCCGATCACGCCGGTAAAGATCAGGCTGAACATGTACATCGGCCCATAGGTACTGCCTGCTCCGCCAGGAATCACCAGCATGCTGGCGGGCAACTGCGACAGGTTGCTGAACGACGCCTGCGCACCGAACAGCAGGAAGATGCACAGCGCAGCGCACAGTACGTAGGCGATCAAACCTTGATACATGTCGGTCATGATCAGGCCGCGCATGCCCATGCTCACCGTCCAGTACTGACGAATCAGGATCACCACCACCCCGACCAACAGGCAGGTGGTCACGCCCCAGCGGCCGAAGCTGGCGAACTGAAAAAGCGTCGCCAGGGCCTGAATCCCCATCACCACCCAGGGGAATACCGAGATGATGCCGATGATCGACGCAATGCGTTTGACCACGGGACTGTTGAAGCGCATCCCCAGCAAATCCGGTTGGGTGGTCAGGTTGAAGCGCTTGCCCCAGGTCCAGGCACGGTTGGCCATCAGGTACATCGCAGTCACGCCCAGCGTGGCGTAGACCATGCCGTAAAAGCCCAGCGCGCCACCGACCGACAAGGCGAAAAACGCTGTGAACGTTGCGCCCGGCCACCAGGAGTTGGTGTAGCACATGGCGATGAACCACGGCCCGTAAGAGCGGCCACCCACGGCGTAATCGGAAAAGCTCTCGCTCTTGCGGTTCGTCGCGTACAGCACCGCAATCATGCCCGCCAGAAATACACCGATGAGGCCGAAGGTGATGTAAAGATCCGAAACCGTAGTCGTACTGATCATTGCCCGTCCCCCTCTTGTGGAATTTCACCCAGCAGCGACTCGACCACGTAGAGCATCCACAGGCCCAGCCCCATGAGCACCGCGATCAGAATCCAGTAGAAGATCGGCAGCGGAATGCCGAGCACCAGCACGCTGCTGCCGCTGACTTTGAGGTAAAACGGCGGAAACAGCGCCATCATCAACAGCGCGAAGAAGTACAGGCCAAACACCAGATTCTTCAGGCGGCCGGGGGTAGAAAGAGACGGAACGTTACTCATGGAGTGCTCCTTGAATTTCAGGATCTGGCTATGGATAAGTGATCGGATAAAACTCAAGCAGTGAAAGAAACACGCGGTTACCCGCTACTTTTTTATTATTGAAGTACTTGTTTTACGTATTCGAAGGCTCACAGGACGAGATCGACTCAGACCTGCCGCAGCCAGGTTTCCCATTGCGAATCATTGATGATGCTGCGCGCCCGCATGTGCTTCCAGGTGCCGTACTTGTAAAAGTCGAAGTCCAGTTGCGACACCGCGTGCTGCACCATCGCCCAGGTCGACCATTTGATGTCGGCCAAGGCCTTGTTGAGCTTGATCCGCGCGACGGTCTGCGCGCTGACCTGGCCGAAGTAGTCCTCAATCAGCGCCAGCTCCATGTCGTCGCTGAAAAACATCTCGCCGAACCACAGCGCCAATTCGTAATGGCGGTCGTTGTTGGAGGCGTACTCGAAATCCACCAGGCGAATCTGGCGATCCGCATTAAGCATGAAGTTGCCTGCCAGCGTGTCGTTCATGCACGGCGCCAAGTCGATCCCGGAAGCCTGCAGCGCAGCCTTTGCGCGCTGATATTGCAGACACAGCCAGTCGTCATCCTGAGGCTTGATACCCTTGAGCTCGGCCACCTGGCTCTGGTGCTCGGTGATCATGTCGAACACGGTCTTGGTCTGTTGCAGCAGCGGCTGATCGTTGAACGCCTTGAGCCCGCGCAAGGCACTGTGGCGTATGTCGCGTTGCAGGAAGTCATGGTTGGACGACGCCCGCCAGCCCTCCATGAACTCGAACACCTCGACACCGAAGGCTTCGAGGAAAGCGAAAACCGGCGCGCCATACCCGGTTTGCGCAGCCTTCACACTGGCCTCGTGGGCGGTGTGACGGTCGATGAACATCTCTGTACCGACGCCTGGCACCTTGAAGAAATAAGCCGTGTCCGCACCCTCGACCTCGACCCGCCAGTTGGTATTGGAAATGCCGCCACTGACCGGCTCGTAGTCAACGCGGCGGCCTTGCCAGCTGTCGATGCTGCGCACGGCGGCTTCCAGTTGTCGTTCCTGGGTACTGACCGACTGCCCTAACGTTTTCATGCTCTACCCTCCTGAACCTGACGCATCCAGCCTTCCAGCCGCGGGTCCTGAACGCACTGTCGGCAGCGCAACAGCGTCCATTGCCCGACCTTGGAAAACTCCAGTGGCCGCGAGGACGTGGTACCGGCCCAAAGCCCCCACAATGTCCAGTACCAGTCGTTGATCAGCGCATACAGACGGCACACGGCGTAGTCGATTTCCAGGCATTGTCCGGCCCACGCGCTGATCCCCTCGCGCCACTGACGCTCGAACGAATAAAGCTCATTGAGGGTAATCGCCACGTCGTACCACGGGTCCATGCAGCCGCCGTAGTCAAAATCCACCAGACGCAACAGGCCTTCGCTGGACACCATGACGTTGCTGGACACACCGTCGCCGTGCAGCGGAACAGCCTGGCAGGCGCGGCTCTGCAGCGCCTGCCAGGCCATATCGACGCAACGGTCGATCCATTGATGCTCGGCAGGCAGCGCAACGTTATCGCGCTCGCACAAGGTGCGAAGACGCTCGATATCCGCCATCGGCGAGCGCACGGCATCAGGCACAGGTCCGGCATGCACCTGCCGCTTGAGTGCCCATAGCGCTGCAAGCCGACCGGGTGCGAGCAGATCGTCGAGCCGCGCAGCTCGCCAGTTCGAACCCAGGTCCTCGAAGATCAGCACGCCATTGGCCTGGTCTGCGCCAAGCAGACGCGGTGCCGCCGTGCTGCGGCCGGCACATTCGCTGGCTTGGGCTACCGTGTCGAAATCGATCAGTTGCGCCATGTCGGCATGCAGAACCTTGGCGTAGCAACCGCCCTGCGCGCTACTGACCCGAAAGCCTGCCCACTCGGTCGACAATCTCGAAGGCGAGGCCACGCCCTGCGTCACGTTCTCGATCTCGGCGTCCTCAGCGAACCCGCAAGGTGCCAGTGCGCTGCGCAGGCGTGTGGTCAGGTCGTCGGCATATGACATGCTCAGCCCCTCAATTAAATGACGCGGATGAGGTGCAAGCCCGATGCAACAGACCGGTCAGCATGCGCAAACCGTTGTGCATGTCCTGATCGCTGGTGTACTCGGCCTCATTATGAGAAACGCCATTGCTGCTGGGGATGAACAGCAGGCACACGGGATAGCGCCGGTTCAGACTGATCGCATCGTGACCGGCGACGGTCATGCTGTCGGTGGTCGACAAACCCAGCTCAGCGCCTACGCCATGCGCCAGTGCAGCGAACCCGTCATGCAGCCTGGCAGGCGAGCGCAAGACGCTGCCTTCCACTTCAAACGCGGTCATGGTCTTGTCGGCGATCGCGTGCAGCGTTGCATCCAGGCGTTCCGAGGCAGCACTCAGCAGATCGACGTCGCGGGAGCGGTACTCGATGAGCAGCGACACCCGCGAAGGCACGACGTTGGGCGAATTGGGGTAGACCTCGATACGTCCTACCGAACTGTGCATCTGCACGCCGTGCTGCAAGGCTTCGTCATGCACCGCAGTGATGGTGTGTGCAGCAGCCAGCAACGCATCCCGGCGCGCGGCCATGGGCGTGGGGCCGGTGTGATTCTGCTCGCCATCGAAACGCACTCGCCGTTTCAGCGCGGCCCAGGTCTCGCGCACTACGCCGATGGCCGTCTGGCTGCTTTCCAGGCCAGCACCCTGCTCGACATGAATCTCGACATACCCGGCAATGTTCACATCAACCTGATCGTTGCCCAGATACCCGATGGCCTGCAGGGCGTCCTTGAGACGGATGCCGTCACCATCGCGGCTTTCCCAGGCGTCGTTCAGCTTCAAGGCACCGGTGAACACGCCACTGCCGATCAGGCTCGGCTGAAAGCGCGCGCCCTCCTCGTTGGTCCAGTTGACGACCGCCAGATTACAGCGTGGGACTTCGCCACGCTCAAGCAATTGCCGCGTCAGACTGGACACCGCCACGGCGCCGGCAAGCACGCCGTATACGCCATCGAAACGCCCGGCACTCGGCTGGCTGTCCAGGTGCGAACCGCAGAGCAGATAAGGCGCGTCGGGATCAAAGGTCATGAGGCCAAACAGGTTGCCCACCGCATCGATACGGACTTCGAAGCCGTGCGCGTCGAGCCAGTCCCGAAACAGGTCGCGTACCTGACCGTCTTCGACCGAAGCCGCCAGCCGATGCAAACCACCGGCGGGTGTGGCACCGATCGCCGAGCTTTGCCGAAACAATGCTTCGAACGCTGCCAGATCAGCTGCGCCCGGCTCGATCAGTTCAGGAATAGAGGGTGTCGACATGATCTTTCTCCAGGCGTGTCGCAAACTCGTCGGATAGCGCGCGATTGGTGACCAGGGTCGTGATCGCGGCAAATGGCAGGGTGTTGATAAAGGTGCGATGACCGAACTTGCCATCGTCAGCCAGTACAACGCTGCGCGTGCAATGCCTGACCAGCGTTCTGCGCAACATGGCTTCTGGCTCCTGGTAATCCATCAGGCCGAAGTCCAGGTCAATGCCGCCGATGCCCATGAAGGCAATGTCGTAGTGAAACTGCCGGGCGAATTCCAGCGTATGGGGACCGATCAAGGCGTTGTCGGTGCGCCGTACATCACCGGGCGCAACCAGAACCTGATTGTCGCTCTGGTGCGATATCAGCTGGGCGATGTCCAGCGAATTGGTGATGATCTTCAACTGACTGAACCGGGTCAGTTGCTGGGCCAGCGCCAGCGTCGAGGTGCCGGTGTCGAGGAAGATGGCCATGCCTTCGCTGACCAGCTGCGCAGCACGCACGGCGATGCCCGCCTTGGCGCGAGGCTTGAGCCTGCTGCGCTCCTGCAACGGCAATTCTTCGCTGGACCTGGGCAGAATCGCGCCACCGTGAATGCGCCTTAACCTGCCCTCTTCCTCCAGATGCTTGAAGTCGCGGCGGATGGTCTCTTCGGAGACAAACAGCAATTGTGCAAGGTCCGACGCCTTGACCCGCTGCTGTTGAGCGAGCAGGCGCATGATTTCGTCCAGACGCGGCTGATTGAGCATGGGGGTGACATTCCGTTGCAAAGTGATGACTCCAGTGTCCGGGCCGTTGGCCCCCTGATCCGTGTGCGAGAGCGACATGTCTATTGCCCCGAAACCGGTGGCAGGTGCTGATCCCAGGGCGCAATGGCTTCTACAGCGGCACAGAACTGCAGCACCTGGGCATCGGCAAAGCGTGGACCTACGACTTGCAGGCCGATCGGCAACCCCTCGGAACTCCAGCCACAAGGCAGGTTGGCGGCCGGGTTGCCGGTGATGTTGAAAGGGTAAGTGAACGGCGTCCAGCGCGCCCACGGCACAGCGCCGTCCTGCCCGGCATAGCCCACGGGGGCGACATCGTCTGCGGCAAACGGCAGGATAGGCAGCGTGGGCATGAGCAGCAGATCGTAATCTTCAAACAGCGCGTGCACCTGATTGGCGAACGCCGCACGCTGTTGAAGAGCCTGCAAATAATCACTCAGGCTGTACTGGGCAGACCGCTTGATCAGATCGGCAAAGCCGGGATCGAGCTGGTCCAGTTTCTGCGCAAGCGCCTTGCCATAGGCAATACCGCGCCCGGCGACCCACAGGGTTTCGAAGGTCGCCAGCGGGTCATGCCAATCCGGTTTGAGTATGCTGACTGTGATGGGCAGCGACCTGGCGATATTGCCCACGGCGGCATCAACCGCTGCTGCGACTTGCGCATCGACCGGTGTGTCGAACAGCGTCGGGCAGAACCCGATGCGCAAGGGTTTCAGCGGCTGGTCGCAACGGGCCAGAAAGGACTCGTCGGGGGCTGGCAGCGCCTGATGATCCAGTGGATCGGGGCCCGACAGAATGTCGAACAGCAATGCGCTGTCGCGCACGGTGCGGGTGATCGGTCCGGCATGACTGAGCATCTCGGTGGCCGACCAGGGCCAGGTGGGAATACGGCCCAGCGTGCCCTTGAGGGCAAATGCGCCACAGAACGAGCCCGGAATACGTACCGAGCCGCCGCCGTCGGAGCCCAGTGCGGCTGGCACCATTCGCGCCGCCACGGCAATGGCCGAACCGGAGCTGGAGCCGCCGCTGGTGAGGTTCGGGTCCCACGGGTTGCGCCCGTTGCCGAACACCCGCGACGTACTGGCGCCCGTCCAGCCGAACTCGGTGGTCGCTGTCTTGCCGAGAATGATCGCGCCAGCGTTCTTCAGGCGACGAATGATCGGCGCGTCCTGGGTCGGCACCGAGTCCAGAGCGGTCAACGACCCCCGGGTGGTGCGCAGCCCTGCGGTGGAAAAGAGATCCTTGATGCCAAAGGGTACGCCGTGCAGCGGCCCGCGCACATCACCGCGCTGCAGTTCGGCTGTCATGCCTGCGGCCTGTTCAAGCGCCGCCTCGGCATACACATCACCAAATGCATTCAGTGTGGAATTGTGGGTTTCAATCGCTGAAAGGCACAACTCGGTCAAGCGTATCGGCGTCAGGCCCCCTTCGCGAACAAGCGTGGCAGCCTCGATTACGGTAGGCATGGAAGATGGCTTGGACTCAATCAAAGCAGATACCTCTCAGACACTTATGCGCAACGCACGGCACCAACGGCTGTCGGGGCATTACATTCAGCAGGCTCTGATGAGTCAAGTGGGTTTTGTTGGATATATTGAATTTGTGGTTTTAAATTTTGTAACAGCACCGTCACGGTGCCAAAAAACGCGCAAAGCGCTGCCTCGCCCAATTGCGGTGCGCGATTAAAACCAGAAAAGAAGGGGAAAGTCGGCGGGAAAGGACTGCGCCTGTCAGCGACGCAGTCCTGTCATTGAGGTCGGTCTTTCAGATCAGCGATCAGACCGCCAGATCGTGGGCATGGAACTCGGTGACGCCAACCAGCTGGATTTCAAAGTCCGCATGCAGGTCAGCGTTGACGTTGCCGGACAGCACATGATCAGCGAAACGCAGCTGGCCAGCGCCAGTGAACTCGCCGCTGCCGATGAAGCTGAAAGCATCGAGGGCCTTGGTGTCCACGTTGGCATCCATTTTCAGGAAGCTCAGTTTGTCGCCTTGCTGGCTATTGAAGTCGGTGATCACGTCGCTGTTGTGGCCTTTGCCCATTTCCGACAGATCGTTGAACACGAAACGGTCAGCACCGCTACCACCAGTCATGATATCGGCGCCCTGACCGCCCACCAGTTTGTCATTGCCGGCACCGCCGAACAGAACGTTGTCCGCATCATTACCGGTCAGGGTGTTGTTGCGGTCATTGCCCAGCACGGTGAATGCACCCTCGCCTTTGAGATGCACATTCTCGAAGTTCGCCAGCGTCCCGGCATTGAGGTTGATCACCTGTGCAATGGGCGAGGTATTGTCGTAAGTGATCTTCAGCGTATCGACGCCTTGATCGGCCTTTTCCTGAACAAGGTCCAGTTCGCCGACCTGATCGATGACGTAGGTATCGTTGCCCAGTCCGCCGATCATGGTATCCAGACCACCGCGGCCATTGAGCACGTTATCCAGATCGTTGCCGATCAACGTGTCATTGAAGGCAGAACCTATGGCGTTTTCGATGTGCGCACCGTAGGCAATCGCCAATCCGGAATTCATCAGCGTGGGTGCGTCAGGGTTCGCGTTGTAATCGAGAAACGCCTTGCCGATAGTGCTGAACTCACCCTCGTTGAGGTTGATTTTCACCGAAGCTTCCTGATTGCTGGCATCGATGGTGTCTTTGCCGCCAGCGTCCCAGATGGTCTCGAATACCGATTGCCCGGGCGCCCACTTATAGACGTCGTCGCCAGTGTGATAGTGGGTGTTGGCACCGTATATAAACTGCATGGCCGCGACATCGAGCAGCATCGGCGTGGTGGGCTTGAAGCTGTAATTGTTGGTGTAGCTCATGATGGTGTAACGCGCATCTTCGAACTTGGCATCGAGCAGGACATCGTTGTACTGCGAGCCTTCGAACGAATGCTTCAAGCCCAGTGCATGACCGGTTTCATGCATGAACGTGAGGTAATCGTCCGTGCCCTTGGCTGGATCGGCCGCGTTGACGTTCGGTCCGATCCAGACATCGCCGGAGCGGCCCAGCGTGCCCGGCGCGTAAGCCTGGCCAAACTCGGTGCCTTGCAGGCCCTTGAAGCCGCCGAAGCGAATGTCTCCGACATTATCGGGGGTGTCCTGAACCTCGGTGAACTTGATATCAGCCACAGCGCTCCAGGCATCCAGTGCGCTTTTTGCGGCTGCCGCCTGGGCGTCGGTCAGCGAATAGGCATCGCCGGGTTCCTGAGAGCGACTGTAGTCAGTGGCATAGACAGAGTCGGCCCGATGAAAACTGTAAGTCAGATGGGTACCGGAAGAATCCCCGAGCCAGAATGGCCCCCATAGCAGACTGGTAACTCGGTCGTCGGCAGCCCCCTCGGGCAAGAGTTCGGCAGGACTTGATTCATTTGGGCCGGGCATCGGCGTTGCTCCTGAAGAATACAGACGTTAGTGATAGGCCAACGATCTTTGCCAGCGCAAAAACCGAACAGCAGTTTATTACACAGCACACATAATATGGACATAATAAGTTACAAAAATAGCGTTCAGAACGGCCGGTTCATTACTCTCAATACCTGCCAACTTCTTATGACGAGTGAACTTTAACTTCTATTACAAGTGCCATTTAATGGCGCGTCGCCATATAGGTTTCTTAGCACCAGCCAAGACAGTAAGAAGTGACTGCTTCGAGGGTATTCGAACACGATCGGAACGCCCTTCGATTGCGCAGGATTGCTTCACTGCGTGTCGAGGGGGGAGGCTGAATAAAGGGGACATCGTTCAAACCTGCGCACGCCGAGCTGATTTATGCGGCGTATACCTTGCTGCACTCTATGGATCATAGGCATCATAAGACCCAATTTCATCCGATCGCGGTGCGCCCCATGACCCACCACCCTGCGCCACTCCCCGCCAGCGAGGAAGAACGAGTCCTGTCTCTTGAGCATCTCAAGATACTGGACAGTGCTCCCGAGCAAGACTTCGACGACATTGTGCTGCTCGCCACCACATTGTGCGACGCGCCCATCGCGCTGGTTTCGCTGGTTGACCGAGAGCGCCAGTGGTTCAAGGCCTGCATCGGCCTGGACGTGCAGGAGACGCATCGCGACCTGGCATTCTGCGCCCACGCCATCCTGCAGCCTTCCGATGTGCTGGTGGTGGAAGACGCAACCACTGACCCTCGCTTCAGAGAGAGTCCGCTGGTGCTCGGGCCTCCCTACATCCGTTTTTATGCAGGTGCGCCGATTCGTACCGAGGCCGGTCATGCGCTGGGCACCGTCTGCGTGATCGACATCTGGCCGCGCGTACTGAGCGAACAGCAACGTCGTGCCCTGCTGGCACTGGCGCGGCAAACCGCAGCCCTGATGCAATACCGCCTGGTCTCGGAGCAACGTGACCAGCACGCCGCCGAACTGGCGCTGGGGCTCGAAAGCGCACAGAGCCAAAGCCTGGCTCTGGAGCGCAATTTGCGCCAGTCGCAACGGGTGTCTTCGCTGGGCATGCTCACGGCAAGCATCGCTCATGACTTCAACAACCTGCTCCAGGCACTGAGTGCCAGCCTGCAACTGATCCGCATGCGCTCACGCCGCCCTACCGACGTCGAGACGCTCAGCGATACCGGACTGCGAGCAGTGGATCACGGTCGCCACCTGGTGACTCGCCTGCTCAACAGCGTTCGCCATGACGGTCCCGAACTGATCTGCATCGATGTCAGCGAACGGATCGATGCCGCGCGTGACCTTCTGTTGCGTTCGGCAGGCGACACGCTGGACCTTTCATTCGACCTGTCCGCCCGAGGCTGGGGCGTGTTGTGCGCAGAAGCGCAATTGCATACCACCTTATTGAATCTGCTGAGCAATGCGCGTGATGCAATTTCAGGCCCTGGCAAGGTGCATATCTCGACCCGGCTGGAGTCCATCAAGGAAGACCCGCAATTCCCGGAAGGCGATTATCTGGTACTCAGCGTGAACGATAACGGGCCTGGCATGACAGCCGAGCTCAAGGAGCAGATCTTCGAACCGTTCTTCACAACCAGAAGTGCCGACCCGGGTGCCGGGCTCGGCCTTGTTCAGGTGCAGGAGTTCGCGGTAAATGCCGGCGGAGGCGCACGCGTCGAAACAGCACCGGGAAGCGGTACTACGGTGCATCTCTATTTGAGAATACTGGGGCCGATCAGTGCAACCAACGCGCCAGCCCATATAACCGAACATTAACAACAGCTCATCGCCAGCGAGGCGTGGTTACTTCAGGCACGCTTTGAATTAAAAGGGCCGAACATTCAATGTTCGGCCCTTTTAATTTTATAACCTGCTTCATCATTAACGTCGGGTGTTTCATGGCCAATGGCTTCTTATGACCGCGTTGACCAACGGCTCAGCGTCAACCCGTAACAACAGCGCATGAAAATCCGGTCGGGCGTTATGCAGGTGCTCCCGGGCGCCACTCCATCGCGTCACGACAGAGGCCAGAATCTCCACTGCGCCGGGTGAATCGCAACGCCAAACCCCGGCATCAGCAAACAGGTCGGCAAACGTCTCCCAGTTTTGATGCAACCGCCTCCGGGCGCCCGCTTCGAGCAGCCTCTCCAGCCCATCGTCGGCACTCGTCAGCCAGCGCTGCGGGTAATCAATGATCCCGATGGCGGCATAGCAGTTGGCTGCCATGTAAACCAGCGCGCGAAGCGCTTGAGCACGCTGCGCGGAATCGCCAGGCAGAAGCCCGGAACCTGGGTACTCCAGGCCCAGATGGATCAGGATCGCAGCACTTTCAGTGAGTACCGAGCCATCGGCGAGCACCAACGTGGGAACTTGCATCAGCGGGTTGACCCGCCTCAACGCCTCCTTGCCTGGCCCCTCCTCCCATCCACAGGCGTTGCACACTGTAAAAGGTACCGAGCAGCGCTGAAGCGCTATCTCGATAGCCGCTGAACCCGAACGTTCCGTGCCGAAAAGCGTGTACATGCCAGTGCTCCTTGCCAGGTGCTGCAGGCTCGCTCCGTACAGTCATACTGATGGAGGAGCAAACAAATGGGCGTGCATGAAATCAATGAAGACTCGCAGGCGCAGCGAAAGATGCTTGCTGGACGGCCAGAGCAATCTGAACGTTCCGGTGTGCACCGTGTAATCAGCCAGGACAGGTATCAGCTCGCCGTCGCGGACGGCCGATGAAATCATGAAGTCCGGCAGACAGGCAATGCCCAACCCGGCCCGCGCAACGTCCACCAGAATCTCGGTGGTGTTACACACCATGGCCTGAGGTAACTCAAGATCATCGACGCCTGGCTCACGACGCAGCGGCCAGTGTTCGAACTTTCCCGAGGAGGGAAACTTGTGCAACAGGCAGGCGTGCTGACTCAGGTCGCCAGGATGCCGGGGTATACCATGCCGGGCAAAATAGTCCGGAGCGCCGACAATGCGCAATTGGAAGCTGCCCATCCGCTTCGACATCAGGCCCGAGTCGACGGGATCTCCGGTGCGTAACACGACATCGAAGCCCTCCTCGATGATATCGACCATCCGGTCCGAGAAATCGATATCCAGTTCGATATCGGGGTAGGTGCGCATGAAGTCGATGATCACCGGCATGACCAGTCCGCTGACCAACGGCAGACTGATCCGCAACCTGCCCCTGGGCAGATCCCTGGCATTGATCAACTCCATTTCCGCCGCTTCCAGCTCCGACAGAATGCGTCGGCAACGCTCCAGGAATATCGAGCCTTCCAGCGTCAGGGCGATACTGCGCGTACTGCGATGAAAAAGCCGAACGCCGAGGCTCTCCTCCATACGGCCAATGCTCTTGCCGATACCCGACGAAGAGATGCCCAGGCGTTTTCCGGCCTGGGTGAAACTCCGTGTTTCGGCAACCAGAACGAACACGGCAATGCTTCCGAGCGATTCCAATACCCACTCCTATTCAGGACAACCCTGTCCTATACGTTCGGAACATAAGCCTGTTTTTGTTTGCGGGCGCAACCCCTAATCTCCCGGCAGGGCAATCGCTCTTGGATAAACGCGTGCATCACAGCAAAACCCGGGCACGCTTCACAGGGACATTGCACATGACCACAGCACATCGGGTCCAAACACAACCCACTGCGGGACGATGGGGGCAACTGCTCGCGGCTTGCCTGACCGGCATTCTGATCCCGTTATGCTTCACCGGCCCTGCCGTGGTTCTGCCTTCGATAAACCAGGCGCTGGGCGGATCAGCGGTCGAGCTGACCTGGGTCATCAACGCCTACATCCTGACCTATGGCAGCGCCATGATGGCCGCCGGGAGCCTGACGGATATCTACGGCAGAAAACGCGTCTGGCTGATCGGGCTGGCGATATTCGTGCTCTCCACCTTCGCCATTCCGGCAGCTTCCTCCGTGGTCCAGATCGACCTGCTCAGACTGGTTCAAGGCCTGGGCGGCGCGGCAGCGTTCGCCGGGGCGATGTCGTCGCTTGCCCAGACCTTTCATGGCGCCGAGCGCACCCGAGTCTTCAGCCTGCTGGGCACCACCTTCGGCATAGGTCTGGCCTTCGGCCCACTCGCAGCCGGTTCGCTGGTGGATTCGGCAGGCTGGAAATGGTCATTTCATGCGACTGCACTCATCGGCGTCGCGGGGTTCCTGCTAGTGCTGTTCAGCGCCACCGAATCAAAGGATCCCGACGCCACGGGTATGGACTGGCCGGGCGCAATCAGTTTTACCGCAGCATTGGCCCTGTTCACTTACGCAATCCTGCTCGCCCCTGAAGAGGGCTGGAGCGATCCACTGGTGATGGGTGGCATCATTGGCTCACTGCTGCTGTTCTGGATATTCATCGCCGTGGAGCGGCGCGTTGCCCGTCCCATGCTGGACCTGTCACTGTTCAATAGCGCGCGCTTTCTCGGCGTGCAGATTCTTGCAGCCAGTCCGGCATTTTTCTTTGTCGTGCTGATCATCATGTTGCCAGCGCGCTTCATTGGTATCGACGGTCTCAGCGCGCTGGAAACCGGACAGATGATGACCGCACTGGCCGCGCCCCTGCTGATCGTACCGATGCTTGCCGCACAACTGGCACGTCGTTTCACCTCCGGGCTACTGTCCGGTATCGGTTTGCTGCTGGTGGCTGTCGGTCTGCTGTGGCTCGCGCTGGCGCTGGACAGCGGAGCAATCAAAACCGCCTTGCTGCCGATGGCCTTGATCGGCATCGGCATCGGTCTGCCCTGGGGGCTGATGGATGGCATGGCGATCAGTGTGGTTGAAAAGGAACGCGCCGGTATGGCTACCGGCATCTTCAATGCCGTACGCGTTTCTGCCGACGGCATAGCCATTGCGATCGCAGGCGCACTGCTCGCCACGTTCATTCAGTGGGGCCTGTTCGATGCCCTGACGGGTGTCGCGCCTGATGTGGTGACAAACGCTGCCAACCGCGCCGCATTGGGCGACCTGCAGAATGCGATCGGTCTTCTGCCCGGCCAGGCAGCACTGCTGCACCAACAGTACGCCATCGCATTCCGCAATCTGCTGTTCATTCTCAGCGCCGCCACCGTGCTGACGGCCGTGGCGGTCTTTGCGCTGCTTGGTCGCGTCCGCGCTCATGAAGAACCGCCCATAGAGGCCTCCGACACCCTTGAACTGGCGGGCGAAATCAAGTGAGTCCCTATGAAATATCAGGCGCAAAGCGGCATCCCGCCTTTGCAAAGGTGTTCGCGCCAGGTCATCTCACGTTCGGGCTGATCGCGCCTCTGGAGGGCTACCCCGACTCCGCAGCACCGACCATGAAAGACCATCTGGCCTTGGCCATTCAGGCCGACAAGGCCGGTTTCGCCGCGCTGTGGCTGCGCGACGTACCGCTTCTCGACCCGGGGTTCGGCGACGCCGGTCAGGTGTTCGATCCTTTTGTCTACGCCGCGCTGCTGTCTGCCGTCACCCGGCAAATCTGCATCGGCACGGCAGGCATCATATTGACGCTGCGTAATCCGCTGATGGTCGCCAAACAGGCGTGCAGCGTGGACGTGTTGCTCGAGGGACGCTTCCTGCTGGGTGTGTCGACGGGGGACAGGCCCGGCGAATATCCTGCGTTCGGCGAGCATTTCGACACCCGCGCGGAACGCTTCAGAGACGGCGTCGAACTGCTGCACGCGGTGACCGAGCAGTCTTTTCCAGTGTTCAGATCGCGCCATTACGGGCAACTCAATGGCACGCTGGATCTACTGCCGAAACCGGTTTTCGGGCGGCTGCCTATGCTTGCCATCGGCCGCTGTCAGCAGGACATCAAATGGCTGGCCAATCACATGGATGGCTGGATATGGCATCAGAGCGGCTTCGACACCTTGCCTGAAGTGATCAATCATTGGCGCAGTGCCAATGAGCAAAAACACTTCAAGCCCTACGGCTATGCGACGTTCTTCGACCTCGACGAGAACAAGGACGCGCCGATGAAAGTCGGACGCGGAATCAGTACCGGGCGCAACGCCCTCATCGCCCTGTGGCAGCGTCAGCGGGAACAGGGGGTTTCGCATGTGGCGCTGAACCTCAAGCCCCTGAGGCGTCCGGCCACAGAAGTGTTGCAAGAGCTGGAAGAGTGTGTGCTGCCGTACTTCCCGACCCGCCGGGGTGATCATGCCTGACCGAATACTTCATCGGCACGGCCACCGCAGGTTCAGGATGTAGCAAGGACGAACGATTCAACTACCGACCTGGGAGGTCACGATGCGCGCTGAAAAATCCTATCCGATAAAAACCAACCCGATGCGCAGCAGCCCGAACAAGATACAGCTGGGTGTTTTCTCCACCAATACCGAGGGTGGCTGCACCGTCACCAATGCGCCTGAACGCCTGCGCGGAGACGATTGGGCTGGCAACCTGGAAATCGCACGGATTGCCGACGATGCGGGGTTTGAAGCCTTCATACCGGTAGGCCGCTGGAAAGGTTTCGGCGGTACCAACAATACGGGCGGTGTCTGTTTCGAGACCTATACCTGGGCTGCCGGGATTGCAGCCCTGACCAGTCAGATCGCGGTCTTCACCACCTCGCACCTGCCCACCGTACACCCGCTGTTCGCGGCCAAACAGGCGGTGACCATCGACCACATCAGCGGCGGGCGCTTCGGGCTGAATATCCTTTGCGGCTGGTATGGCGCGGAAATGCGCATGTTCAGCGGTCACATGATGGAGCACGACAAACGCTACGACTACGCAGAAGAGTGGCTGCACATTGCAAAAAATGCCTGGGAACAGCAGACCCCGTTCGACTTCAAAGGCGAGTATTTCAACATCTGCGGCGCAATCTCGCAGCCACAACCCCTGAATAAGCCCTACCTGATCAACGCAGGAGGCTCGCCGCGCGGCAAACTGTTCTGCGCAGAACATTGCGATGCCGCATTCCTGATCGTCAAACATCTGGACGGTGAACAAGCGGTGCGAGAGCAGATTGCATCCTACAAGGACCTGGCGAAACAGAAGTTCGGTCGTGACATAAAGATATGGTGTTATGGCTACGTGGTGCAGAAAGACACGCAGGAGCAAGCAGACGCTTACCTGGACTATTACGCCAACCAGTTGGGTGACGATGAGGGCTGCGACATCATCACCGGCGAGCTGGGTATCCAGACCGGCATTTTCACCCCCGAAGACGCCGTGCGTTTCCGTTTCCACTTCAAGGCCGGATTCGCCGGGGTGCCACTGGTGGGCACACCCGAGAAGATCGTGGAGCTGTTCAGGAAGTATTCTGACTGGGGGATCGACGGCATTGCCCTGACGTGGCTCGATTACCACGAGGGTATAAAGGACTTCGTGAGAGAAACACTGCCGCTGATGGAAGACGCGGGCCTGCGTGAATCCAGAGTTGTGGAGGCTATTACTTCGAAGGTGTCCGCAGCAGTAGCCTGATGGCCAGGCCGCCCTGGCAGTGCTGGTCAGGGCGGCCTTATCCGGACAGTTTAAAGGGCCAACATGCGTTGCGGATTCAACAGCGTCACCTCGGTGCGGCGCTCGCCGCTCAAGCCGAACGCATCGAACCACTGCCCGCTCAACGACAGCCACTCGTGGACATCGATCTGACTGGTCTGCCCCAGGTCCGAGCTGTAGACCACATTGCCGACATGACTCAACACATCGCTGAAATCCTGCCAGTCCTGATAGCCCAGCAGGTACGTCAGTGCGGTCTGTTCGATGTAGACCGATGGCTCTCTGCCGATCAGCGCAAGCTCGGCCGCGTCTAGACCGGTCAACGGATTGGCAGGCTGGTTGAGCATCAACCTCGGCACACCGATCCGCAGCGCTTCGTCGATCAACGTCCTGACTTCATTGGCATCGGCATGCCCTGTCGAGATCACCAGCGGATAGTCACGTGCCATTTTCAGAATATCCAGCGTCTGCGGCGTAAGGCGTCCGTTCTGCGCTGTCACTCTGGCAGGCTTGATGGGCTTTTCGCGCAACAGCGGATGGCTCAGGTTACGGGCCAGCGTGCTGGTATGCGTTCTGCCTGTGACGGTTGGCAAGTGAACCAGAAAACGCCCCGGCTCATCGCCACGCAAACAGAGGCTGCGCTCGACCACACGGTAGTCGATGCCGCCGGCAATCTCGTTCAGCACCACCGAGCCACTGACCGGAAAACCCTGATTGCGTGCTTCCCACGCCTGGGCTGCCGTACACCCCAGGTGATTTTTCAATACGACCCGGCCCTGCACCGCAGCGTAGCGTCTGCCCGCCTCTATCGCTCCATGACGGCGAATGAACGCGTCAGGATTGGCGTGGTAATGCACATCAATGAAGCCTGGCTCCTCGATCTGACTCATTGCACACACTCCGCTCTGGCGATCAGAAATGTATCGATGCTCTCCAGCACCCGGTCCAGATCATCTGCCAGCGGGCGCATCCCGCCATCAGGCACACACAGTGAGCGTTGTCTGTGGCCTTTGGTATGCAGCACATGACGCGCCCCAACCAGTTGCGACTTCCCGCCAAACACGCTCAGCACACGCCCTTTGAAATCGAGCAGGCACTCACTGATATCCAGACCGCTCAGTAGCCGGAATCCCAGGGTCAGACGCTGTCCCTGGGTTGGTAGCGTTGCGTCATTCTCGCTGACGGACGGGTGCTCGTGTTTCTGGCCTTCAGGCAACACCAGATCGTCCAGCAGGCGTTTGGCTTGCTCGACATGCCCTTGTTCTGCCAGATCCGCCATACGTCCCAGCCTGGAATCCAGCAACGCATCGGCTTTGGCGGGAGAAGAAAGCAGCAATAACGCAGGCGTCGAACGCAGTAATGAAGTGCCTGCCAACGCCTGTACCAACGCACCTCCCAAGGCCACGCCGACGAGTACATCCGGCACACCCCAAGGCTCTAGCGCGCTGACCCAGCGCTGGGAAAACCCGTCAAAGTCTTCGCCCGCCTTGACCGGCAGGGACAGGGAATCAAAAACCCTGACCTGATAACCCGCCGCAGTGAAATGCTCGATCAGCGGTTTGGCGAAGCCACCCGCGTCCCAGACCGGCATCACCGGTGAAAGAATGAATACGCTTGATTGCCCGACACCGAAGGTCTGGCAGGTGATGCAATGACTCATGGCTTTTGCTCCTGCAAAAATGACAAGACCCGCTGTTTCGAGCGGGTCCGGTCGTTGATCCATCCTGACGGGTCAGCGGGTCGTGCGCAGACGTTCAACACTGGTGGCATAGCCGCGCAGGGTTGACTCGATAATGAGCTGTGCGGGCAGCACCTCCTTGATCAGGTCCGCCACCTCGCCGGCCCAGATCGCCCTGATACTCACATCATCGGCCGCCAGTGCTGCTTCATACTCAAGACGCAATTGATCGGCTGATGCAGCAAACGCCTGCTCCTCACCTACCCAACTGTCGGAAAATTTATTGGCGATCACTCGTCCGCTGTAGCCCTGCGGCCAGTCGATGCCGCGCACCTCATCGAAGATCCGGGTTCGCACCGTATCGCTCGCGACAGCCTGCACCAGGCGCTGTTTTACCCGTTCGGAAGGCAGTGCTTCCTTCGAAGCCAGAAAGCGCGTCCCCATCATCACGCCATCCATGCCGAGCGCAAGCGCAGCAGCCATGCCACGGCCATCGGCAATCCCGCCGGCACCGATAAGCACAACATCGTCACCCACCGCGTCGCGAACTGCCGGAAACAGCGGCAATGAAGCTCGGCGCAAACTGTGACCACCCGCCTCGGCGCCTTGCACGATCAGCGCATCGGCACCGGCGTCCAGCGCTTCTAGCGCCTGGTCGACGTCATGCACCTGAACGATGACTTTGGCGTTGGCCTGTTGAATGGGCCGGACGAAAGGACGTACATCACCAAACGACAACGCAACCACTGCCGGGCGGTACTCGAGAGCCAGCTGAAGCAATTCGAACTGCTTCGCCACGGTAAACATGACCAGGCCCACACCCCATGGTTGCTGCACGTCGTGCATCATCTCCAGTTCACGCGCCATCCATTGCGGATCGCCGTAACTGGCACCCACCAAACCCAGACCACCGGCCCGGGAAACTGCAGCCGCCAGACGCCCTCCGGACGCCCCACCCATCGGTGCCAGAATCAGAGGATGTTCAATTCCAAGAAGAGAAGTCAGTGCTGTATTGATCGTGGCCATCGCCTGATACCTGTGAAAATCCGAGTGAATGTCAGACGAAGGCGACGTCTAAGCAGCCTTCGTCTGCAGCTAATGGATCAACCCGCTTTTTGTAATGCAATTTCAGGGGTGATGTACTCGGCCACGTTATAGAGGTGATATTCCCAGGTACCGGTTTCCTTTAACCGCGAGTATCGCGACAGAAACTCTTTGTCGGTAAACAGCGACTCGAACTGACTGCGATCACTCCATTGCGCCTGATTGATGACAGTCTTGCCGTCGATGCTTTTCATCAGCCGGCTCCATTTGAAGGCACTGTAAGTGCGTGCCACGTAACTGACCGTCTCTTCAAGAATCTGAATGGCCAGATCCTGAGCCCCCTCGTTTACCTGTACGACATTGATCAGATAAACCGCGTTGTCATCGGTGACGGATTGAGCGTCGAACAATTCCATTTTCATCATCATTTCCATTCAAGTGGGAAGGCAGCTCGGTTCACGCCTGCGAAGGCATCGCGACGCTGATTTTTTCAGCGTCAGTCAGCCAAGGCTGGTCGTAGCGATAGGTGCTGCGAGCTTTTTCCAGCGTCCAGCCGGCTGATATGGCTTCGATGATGCTGCGCTCTGTCTGCTCGACCGCCTGGGCACGGCGTACGACCTCGACAGCCAGTTGCTGGGGAATCACAACACAGCCGCTGCCATCACACACCAGAAGGTCGCCGGGCCGGACTGTTACGCCATCGATAAGCAGAGGCACTTGTATAGCCTGGAGTTGAGCGCGGTTCTTAGCCGACTGCATGAAACGCCCGCGACTGAACAATGGGTAACGGCACTCGATGACCGTATCGATATCGCGTGCCACGCCATCGATCACGGTGCCCTTGATACCGTTTGCCAGCGCGAAGTGGGTCATGATGTCGCCCCATACCGTGCAGTCCTGGCGTCCGTTGTTTGAGGAAACAATCACCGCACCGGCCGGTACATGATCGATATAGTTGGCAGCACCCTTGAAGACCGCAGATGCATCGACCGGCTCGTACTGCACGGTAAACGCGATGCCCACGCAACGAGTGCCAGGGACTTGCGAGGCAATCCCCGAAAGCCCGCCATCGATCCCCAGGCTGTCCAGCGCGTCGGACAAGGACGCCGTGTCGAGATGTTCACATGCCTCCAGCACGGCTTGCGCAATGGGTACAGCTTCAAAGTGCGCTGACATGACGTTCTCCCTGTGCTGCAACCTGTTCGTTGCCATACCCGAACGTGCGGGACTGCAACTCGATGCACTGCTGAACGATCGCTTCGCCCACTTGAGCCGTGGTATGGGAACCGCCAAGGTCATACGTGCGTGTGGATGTGCGAGAAACCAGGCTGACGGCCTGGCTGATACACGCCGACTCGGCCGGGAACCCCAAATGCTCCAGCATCAGCGCGATGGCCATGAACATCGCGCCGGGGTTGGCCTTGTTCAAACCCGCGTGAGCAGGCGCGCTGCCGTGTACCGGTTCGAAATAGGCACCTGAATTGCCGAAGTTGCCACTGGGCGCAAACCCCAGGCCTCCCATGACTCCAGCGCCGAGATCGGAAAGAATATCGCCGAACATGTTCTCGGCAACGATCACCCCGAAGCGCTCGGGACGTTGCACCATCCACAGGGCAACCGCGTCGACGTTTTCGATGACCCCGGTCACGTCCGGATACCGCTGAGCTGTTGCTTCGAAGATGCCCCGTGCAAAGGCGCTGCTGTGCCGCAGGACCATGGGTTTGTCGACAAACGTAACCCGCGTGAAATGATTCTTGCGGGCGTACTCGAAGGCGTATTCGAAAATACGCGTCAGGCCACTTCGCGTCTGCAGGCGCAACGTCACCGTCGCATCATCCTGCCCTTCTCGCTGCCACGCCGCGCCGAGGGCTTCTCGCTCTTCGAGCAGCGGCACCAGTGCATCCGGGATACAACCGAAGTCCAGCCCCGCATAAAGCCCTTCGGTGTTTTCCCTGATCACCACAAAGCGAAATCTGTGTTCGCCAGTCATGTCAGTGACCGGGCGGACATTGGCGTACAGGTCAAGATTCTGCCTGAGCTGAATGACCGGACTGACATAGCGGCGGTTCTGGCCCTGAAGCGCCAGTGGCAACTCTGCTTCGGCCTCTGCCAGAGGCTTGCTGGTGATTGCGCCAAGCAATGTCGCGTCGCAACTGGCCATGATCTCCCAGGTACGGGCCGGAACAGTTTCCCCCTCGGCCCTCCAGCATTCCCAACCGATGTCCGCCGCAATCAGATCGAATGGCAGGTTCAACGCCGCAATCACCGGCAGTGCCGCCGCCATGACTTCAATGCCGATCCCGTCACCGGGCAATACACAGATGCGCTTTCGGAGCGGTTGAGTGGTCATAGTGCGACTCCCTTTACGCTGTTCGGCAAGCCGGTGGCAATAGTCGATAACACCGCTCGGGGCGCAAGACGCGCCACCTTGTCCTGCTGATGCATGACCTCGATCGCTCGGTACTCGGAGGTCAACTGAAACCGTTCAAGCGTGTCTCGCACCCGCTGACTGACATCGTAGGGAAAGTTGTAAGTGCCCAGAATGATATCCATCAGCGGGCTGGGCATATTGTTGTGCGGTACCGCGCGGGCCGTGGCTTCCGACAGTTCCATCACCTTCACCAGGTCATAGCCATGACTGACGCCGGTACGCTCCAGGTAGGCAACCAGCATACTCAGGTGAAGATTGCCGGCTCCCTTGCCCATGCCACATATGGACGTGTCGATGTATTCAGCGCCGGCTTCTATAGCCGCCACTGCATTCGCCAGCGCCAACGACATATTGTTATGGGCGTGAAAGCCCAGCGGCACCAATAGTCGGCTTGAGAGACGACTGAACAGTCGATCTACATCGGCTGGCAACATATGGCCATTGGAATCCGCACAGCAAACGATATCCGCGCCAGCCCCCTCCGCGCGTACCGCCGTATCAAGCACACTGCCTGGCGTCTGCGAAGTCACATGCGTCACATTGGCGCTGACACTGAAGCCGTGATCGCGAGCCAGCGACAAGGTCACAAGCCCCTCATCCAATTGATCGGGCCTCAAACAGACGCGGATCATCGAAACGCCCTGCTCCCTGAGCATGGCGAAGTCATCCGTGGTGATGTTTCTGGGGTGAACCATGACGGCCAGTTCGATACGGCCGTTGGCCGCCTGCGCAATCTTTTCAATGAAGCCTGCGCCTACATCACTGGTCAGACCGTGCTCGCCTTTCGGGGCGAAGGATCCTTTGCAATAACCAATTTCGCAGAGGTCGACACCCGCACTGGCCAAGCCAGCGACCACTATCTGCGCCTGATCTTCTGTGAAGTTGAAGTTATTCCGATAACCACCATCACGCAATGTAACGTCGAGAATTTTTACGTCGGCCATGAGAATCTCCGGCTGTCCTTAGGGTGTCATCAGGGTGCTTGAGATGATCTTGACACTGCTTGAGTTTTTATAATTATCCAACAGCGCGCCATCTAACAAACCTTGCCGAGCCGACACCTTAACGTCTCGGAGTTTCGAGTCATGAACTGCTCCACTCGGTATTGATCCTCGTCAAAACAGCCGAACTTGTAAACTGTCGATATTTGATGAGGGGATGGGAATTTTTTCACAACAAGATCGTTTTGCCGCCAACACAATCAGCGTGGACTCAGCCCTGGCTAGCGATAACAGCTTTCCACATAATTCATGGCAGCCTGGATGGAAGCCACCGTGCGCAAGTCTTCATGCACACCGAGCCAGACATCGACTTCCAGCGGAGCCGACAATTCCACCCGGCACAGACGATCATTACCCTCTACGGCAAAACTGGGCAGTAACGCGATACCCACACCGGTTTCGGCAGCACGAATTTGCAACTCCACCGTTTTGGCCTCCAGCACAAAGGGTCGATCACCGACGATATCCCTCAGCCAACCATTCTGATTGTCACTCATCAGTTCATGGTCATAAGCAATAAACTCATAATGCTCCAGAGGGCGTTGCTCCAGATAAAAACGTGCGCAATAAAATGAAAAGGAAGCTGTGCCAATGCGGCGCGCGACGATGCCGCTTTCAACAGGTTTGGAAAACCGTATACACAGGTCAGACTGGCAACTGGATAACGATGAATACTGGTGATCGCCCAACAAGCGCAACACAATTCCGGGATGCATCGCCCGAAACGCCCCCAACCGCGGTACCAGCTTCTCGACCGCCACCGACGGCGGCGCACTGATGGTCACCTCCACACCCTGCACCACCTGAGCCGCAACCGCGAGACGGCCAACAGCCTGAGTCTGCGCCTCGATCTGCCGCCCGATCGCCGCCACGCGCCGTCCCTCATCAGTCAGTTCATACAAACGCTTGCGACGGTCGACAAGCTTTACATTCAGAGACCTTTCCAGCGAAGCGATACGACGCGACACAGTGGCGTGCTCCACACCCAGCATCCTTGCAGCGCCACTCAGGGAACTGACCGTGGAAAACATCACGAAGTAACGCAGGTCCTCCCAGTCAAAACAGATCCTGGGTTTTCTGAACAGGTTGTTAACGTCAAGGGAAACTGATCCATCCACTGGAGTCATTGTCATCCAAGCCTTATCCTTATGCGGTTCGTGCGAACAGGTAGTTTTGTTATGTTTTAAACCGGGTATTGGCAGATGCTTAGAACGATAAGGATAAGGCTGACAACTTCCTCAGGCCCGGACAGCGAGCGGGTGCCGCTGGGTAGTTTAGATTATTAGCGGGTGGGTATTGCGGAGTGGGGGTCGGATGATTTGGGACGGGGGTGTCCGGAGTGGGGGGGGGGGTTGCTAGGGTGACATCTCTTAAACAGAGGTAAGGCTCCACGGGACGAGCTGCAGCGCCACCATCAACTGCTTTAAAACTCCTGATAACAACTGCACCACTGGCATTATTCCAGCAAGCACTTCGCCCACTAATTAGTGCACGAAAAGAGCTTGGGTTATTAACGAAGCTTTCAATATGTAAGGCAAATCTCTCGCGAGCAGCTATACTCAAAGCCTTATATTAGCCGTGCTGAACTACATACTTTTCAAATGCATGGCCACCAGATATCTCTTGCCATGCAAGTTGCTCACCGCACTTCGCAGCATTCGCCTTACCTGAACCTTTTACACCGAGGCTATCGTCTTTACGTCACAGGCCTAAAGTCATCAATGGACTTGTTTTTCTCTTTCAATAAAGACGCAATGAAATCGGGATTACAAACCATCAAAAAGTCAATAGCATCATAGATTTTCCAGCGATGCACTTCAGAATGATCAATTATGGCGGCAAGATGTTCTTCAATAAGAGGCACGTGCTCTGGGTATTTCTTCCTACTAACGAAATCAAAAATTTTGGCTATTTCGAACGGCTTACTACTCGCTAAAGCAATAATTTTCGATAGCGGAGAGTAGATTTGGACTCTAGCCGCCTCAACGTCCCCGCGATCAGCCATATTGGCAAAATACCGAGTAACAGCCAAGAGTATTTGACGATACGTGTCGTCGTACCCATATAGTCGATGAGAATAGGTTCCTTCGATGCCTTCAGGTTCCTCCATACTCCCTTCCAAAGCGATCAAGCCCTCATAAACGCCCCAACTAGTCAGTAGTTTCGCAGCCAAGAATTGCTCCTCATTGGTGGTCGCATGACGGAGCAAATCCAGAACATCATCAATTCTTTCCTGTGGAATATCCTCCGGATCCAAATCTCCTGCCGTCACGGCATAATCTGCATGTTCTGGTATGCCATTCAACAGCTCGTATATTTCCGGCTCCATAAATACCTACTCTTTTACTCTTTTAATATAGTCCGCTGGCACACAACCTATAATCAAAAATTCACCATCGTGCTTAGCATCCCCCAAATCTCTCTCCCGCGCTAATCAGCGAATCGCTATTATTCTCAGTTGGGTTTCTTGCATACCTTTCACGGGCTGCATCCACTTTCGATTGTAATTCTGCTGTCACCCGTTGATTCGTCAAGAATTTGGTATCTGGGAGTGCGCCGGAATCAATGTCTTTCTGCAAACGCTTAACGTCGATCTCAATTTTATCAGTACCATAGTTTTTCGGGTTCGATGTTGCATTTGGATCAGTAACAGATATATAGAGCGAATTTTCAGAATTGCCACCACGCACGTGAGTTTGGACGCTGCCAGCTCCGTTGACATTGGGTGGAGCCAAATCACCGCTTTCATTGATATACGCTTTGGGCTTGCCGTTTCCGTTGACTGTTGCGCTAAAATCGTTATCGCCGCGCACAACGACCTGATCAGGCCCTTCTGCACCATCAGCCTTTTATGCGCTCTAAGAACTCGACCATTGCTAGTGGATCACGCTCCACAAGTTCTTCAATCAAATCTTCCGCTGCCCAATGCAGAATCATGTCCCCTCCCCCCCCATCTTTGCAGAGGATGAGATCACTTGACAAAGAAGAGTCAACAACATTGACTTCTCTATCGCTGAGTGCCATCAGGCCACCGTAGCCATCATAAGGAATGACCCAGTAAAAACGCTCGTTCTCTATCCAGTAAATCCCAAACACCTGCACAGGCTCTTCTCGCCCAATTTCTCGAATAATCATATCCACATCACTCAATAGTTCTACCGGGCTGCAGCACAGGGGGCAGCTGTTGCGGCGTAGTAATTTTCATATCGTATGCTTTATCGGTTACGGAGTTGTACTGGTAGTGGATGGTTATATTTTCTCCGCTAGGTAGACGGTGACTTACTTCCATTTTTCTCCATCCCTCACTCCGCGGGAAGTCTTTATCGCCCGCTAGTTTTGTATCACGACCCGCAAAGGGATTTTCTGTCACTCTGTTCCACAAAGTCTGCTCGTTCAGATCTCTTGGCGCCGTTGACTAATAGCTCTTTGCTGTTGAATGCGTTGCATAGTCTGGAAGACCAGCAGAAAACTCATCGGCAGCATTTTCCCGACCATAATAATCTCTATTTACGCTAGACCTTTCAGTAACAGCGTTCGGACTGTATGGATCATCAACGATAGTTGGTTTACCGCCACTGAAACCACTAGAACCGCCACCTTTCGCACCATTTCCAGCACTAACCCATTTCCCTCCAACCCACTTGACCGCAAACCCACCAATCTCTGCGGTGATCAAACCACTGGCGACGTCAAATATCAACCCACCCGCCTGCTGGTCGGATTGCGCCAGTAATTTATTCACTGCACGCTCAAGTCCTTGAGCCGGTATAGGGCTGGTCGCCCAATCTACCCCAGAGCCTGCTGCGGACCAGATATTTTGGCCAATTCCTACCACCGTGTCGTAAGGGTGGCTGGCAAAATTTACGGCGTTGGCAGCAGCCTTAGTAGGCCATTCCAAGGCCTGATTGACACTGCCAAGGCCACGCTCGGAAAGCAAATAACCCAACTAAGGATTCTCCGATCAAGTCAGCACAGGCCATCTGACCTGTGCTGAAATAGCCTTCCGTCCAACTGCCCTCTACAAGCCCGCCATCCCATGAGCCAGATGAGCTTTTCCGATTTCGAGTACGCCGGTAAGCGCAAGCAAACCCGTCGCGAGCGTTTCCTAGCCGAGATGGAGCAGGTGGTTCCGTGGAGCGGGTTGGTGGCGTTGATCGAGCCTCACTACCCAAAGGCTGGCGGTGGCCGCAAGCCGTATCCACTGCAAACCATGCTGCGTATTCACCTACTGCAGAACTGGTTCTCGTTGAGCGACCCAGCCATGGAAGAGGCGCTGTACGAGATTACTTCGATGCGCCAGTTTGCTCGTCTGACGCTGAGCGCTCCGATCCCCGAAGACACGACGATCATGAATTTCAGGCACCTGCTGGAGAAGCATCAGTTGGCGGCGGGCATTCTGGAAACCATCAACAATTACCTGCTAGACAAGGGCCTGTCGTTGCGCAAGGGCACCATTGTCGACGCCACCATCATCCACGCACCCAGTTCGACCAAGAACAAGGACGGCAAGCGCGATCCTGAAATGCATCAGACGAAGAAAGGTAATCAGTATTTCTTCGGCATGAAGGCGCATATCGGTGCCGATGCTGAGTCGGGCCTGGTGCACCACGTCCACGGTACAGCGGCGAATGTGGCCGATGTAACGGAGGTCGCTCACCTGTTGCATGGCGATGAAAATGTTATCTGTGCCGACGCGGGTTATACCGGCGTGGAGAAGCGGCCGGAGCATGAAGGAAGGCCGGTGATCTGGCAGATTGCGGCTCGTCGGAGCACCTATAAACACTTGAGCAAACGAAGCTTGCTCTACAAGGCCAGACGCAAGATCGAGAAGGTCAAAGCTCAGGCGCGAGCGAAGGTCGAACATCCATTCCGTGTGATCAAGCGCCAATTCGGCTATGTGAAAACCCGATTCCGTGGCTTGGCCAAGAATACGGCGCAACTGACCACGCTGTTTGCCCTGTCGAATCTGTGGATGGTGCGCCGGCAATTATTGCCTGCTACGGGAGAGGTGCGCCCGTGAGATCAGAAAACCAAGGCTATGCCTTGGTTATCGAATAGTCAGCGGCTGAAATTCGGGCTTTTCGGCATCCTCAAACCGTCCATTTCCGGCTGATGGGCAACTTGTTCGGAGTTTCCCTAACCCAACGTTTTCGCAGGAGCATATCCGTCAAATGTCACCTGGCTCCGATCTACACCTTTACTGGCAAAATAGTCGTCGAACAGAGCGTTGTTGTATTCGCCCAGGGTCCAGCCACCATCTTTAAAGGACTGGAGCTGAATTGCACGTTTACGCTCTTTCAGTTCATAGTCTCGTGCCTTGTCCAGTTCATCCGTTGCACGAGTGACATTCGCTTGGCAAGCACCAACGTCACCACCAGCCGTCACACAGGCAGCCCGAGCCTTATCAGCATCCCGAATCTCAGCGTGTGATAACCAGTTGTACTGGGTAGCATTAGCGGAGAGGTACAGCGTTGTTTGGTCATCCCGCCCCCTGTCTGGCGATATTCTCGCCTAAATGAGTGTCCGAATTCATTAGACCACTACAAATTCTCAAGACGCTCAACCCGGTATGGAAGGCTTAAAGTCTTCAATACTTTTTCTCTTCTCCTCCAAAAGAGACACAACAAACTGGGAATCAAACTCCACAAGAAATTCGATCGCGTCATATATCTTCCATCGATGAACTTCTGGGTTATCAATTATCGACATGAGATAACCCTTAATAAGAGGGAGATATTCAAAATACTGCTCACGCTTTATAAATGATAACACATCAGTGATCTCGAAAGGATTGCTAGCTGCCAACTCTATTATTTTGGACAGCACGGGATAAACCTCCGCTCTCGCTACGTCTTTCTTCCCCGCGCCAGCCATATTGGCATAAAACATAACCACAGCCATAAGAACCTGGCGAAAAGTATCATCGTACCCATGCAATCTATGAGGATATATATTATTTATAATAGCAGACTTTTTCTCGACAAATTCCTTTAATACACTAAACCCCTCAAAAACTCCCCAACTGGCCAGCAACTTCGCAGCCAAAAATTTTACTACTTCATCATCTGTGTTACGAAGTAGATCAATTACTGCTTCCATTCTTTCTTGTGGAATATCTTCTAAATCCAAGTCACCTGCATCAGCAGCATAATCTGCGCCTTCCGGAATATTGCTAAGCAAAAAATTTGTTTTATGGTCCATAATAAACACCTACTTATCGATATGTTTTATATAAGTGGCCGGAACGCAACCTTTGATCAGACACTCACCATCGCGAACAGTATTACCCAGATCAGACTCTGCCCTAGATAAAGAAGTTTGATTTTTTGGCGAAGGGTTAATGATATATTTTTCACGCGCCGCATTTACTCTCGCTTGCAGCTCAGCTACAACTTCACGATTTGTCAAAAACCTCGTGTCAGGCAATAGACCGGAATCGATGTCTTTTTGCAGACGATCGACATCGATTTCGATTTTATTCGAACCATAGCCCTTAGGATCGGAAGCAACCCGCGGATCGGTCACAGAAATATAGGGGGAATTTTCAGACCCTCCGCCACGTACATGTGTTTGAATACTACCAGTACCATCTTGATTTGGAGGCACCAATTCGCCATTTTCATTTATGTGCGCCTTCGGTTTACCGTTACTTCCGATCTGCGAAGAGAAATCATCATCGCTGCGCACTACGACATTATCATCTAAAGCTTTTGAACCTGCATCAATCTGTCTATCTACCAGTGCTTCACCGCTTTTTTCAAGCCGCTTTGACGCTTTCGCAAGCACCTTGCGGAATGCAACCACCCCCCCAGCAGCGGCTGCTAATCCTCCCCCAATGGCCTCCGCCAACTCAACAGTTTCTTCGGGCGTGAGCTTGAGCTTGGCCTGGAGTGTTTCTGCCACGGCCTGCGCGCTAGCACCGGTCGTCGCAACTGCCAAGGTCTCCTGAAATTCCAGGTTCTCATTGATCAGGATCTGCAGCGAGTCCTTGGCGTACTTAGAACCATCACCCAAAGCATCGTAGACACTCGAAAGATCGGCTACCGTGTTAGCAACATCCCTTGAGGACGGTTTACACAGGGAAACGTCGAACCTGCAATTGATGATCGCTTCAATCGTTTGATCCTCGCTTACTTTTTTGTAAGCGGCCACAATCGAATCGCACTCGGCAGGGGCACATTTCCTTAACTTTTCGGCTGCCTCTTTCAACTGGTTATGGGCAAGGTAGTTGTACTGCGTACTGTTAGCCGTCACCGCCGCTGCTGCCGATGCGTCCCCGCCCGTTGCGGCAGCAGTCAGAGCACCGATCAACTCCGAGGCAGTCATCAGCTTGCTGACACCTGCTTGATACGCTTGGGAGTTTTTGTCTAAATCACTTGGCAGCATCCTCTCCGCCAGATAATCGACAACCATTTCATTCGCGCCAGCGGCCAAGGCACCCGTTCGGAAATCGCCGCCCATGGCCTCGGACATCAACCCGCCAAGCACGGCATGCATGCCGACTTTGGTGAGTTTGCCCTCATCGAACAGAGTGAAATCACCGATCTTGCCTGCGGCAATGGCGCCACCCGTAGCGATTCCCGTACTGACGATGGAAGAGCCAAGGTTATCCTTGAAACTCCCGCCCATGATCGCGGTCTTGATCACAGATTCGGTGATCACCTTAGTCGCAACGGTCTGAACACTCGCAAGGTCCAAGCCCAGATTTTTCGGATTGATGGTCGGTACGAAACCTGCCATGACGCCCGCCATGGCGTATCCCTTGATGGCGTTGGAAGACGTCACGTCTTTGAACACGGCGCCAAGATCACCCTTGTTGTTGATCGTGCTCGTCACCGCCGTCGTCGCAACGCTGGTTGCTACAGCGCCGCCAATACCAGCGCTTAAACCAAAGCCTGCTGGGCCCATCACCGCCGCCATCAGGATGGCGACAACAATCTGCGCAGCAGGCCCAAGGCCCGAGTTGTCGTACTTGAAGCTTTCGTGAATTTCCTTGACCTGACGCCAGTCGATGTCTCCTCGTTTCTCGGCATCCTTGATCCAGGCCAGTTCCGGATCGGCCTTGACCATTGCATCGATGCTCTGGCTTACGCTTTGCTGATCGACCTGTTTCACATCAATGCGCAGACCGTTGACGGCCTGAATGGCAACTTCGCCTTTGGCAACCAGTTCGCTCTGGCGAAAGGTCTCGTCGGTTGTCCCTTTGCCTTTTGTCGAGAACCACGCTGCACTGCTTTTGTTCTTGGTGTGACTCTCGTCGTGCAGGTCTTTCACGCCCTCGAAATCGATTGCGCCGCCACTGTTGATCAACAGGTCGTTGCCACTGTTCAGTTTGGCAACCTGATAACGCTGGTCGCCGCCACTTGCCAGCGTCAGGTTACCGCCTGTAGTGATTTCACTGCTGATATTGCGCGTGTCGGTCACTTCATCGCGCTTGAAGTTTTTCGCCCCAAAACTCCCCTTCTTCTTTTTGTCATACAGCGAATAATCACTGTCCTGCGCAGCCAAGATGTCCAGGTTTTCACCGGCAACCAGGTACGCCTCTTTACCCGCTGTAATACGGCTGGAGATCACGGCGAGGTTCTGGCCAGCCTGCAAGGCAACGCTGCCTCCCGCGTCAAGATCAGAAGAAACCTGGCTGACGTGGTCTTCCTGGCGGGTCAGTTTTTTGCTTTTGGACAGGGAGTGTTCTTCGTCCGCCGCAGAGCTGATGGTGAGGTTTTCGGTCGCGGCCATGGCGATGTCGCGTTTGGCGTCGATCTGGCTGGCGATGACGGAGATGTCGCGTCCGGCCTGAACGGTCAGGTCGCGTCCGGAACTGGCGGTGGAACCCAGTTGGGTGATGTCGCTGCTGTTGTGTTTGCTGTCCGAGAACAGGCTGTTGGTGACTTCGGTCGGGGCGATGGTGACGTCGCGTCCGGCCTGGATGGTCATGTCACGACCGCTTTCCAGCACGCTGCCTTTGTTGATGACGTCGCGACCGGCCGAGATGCTCATGTCGTTAGCGGCTTCGATGCGCGCTGCGCTGTCGGCGAACTCGTTGTGGCGCTGACCGCGTGCACTGTTGTCCAGCGAGGTGACGCTGCGTTCGTTGATCACGTCGCCGTTGATCGCGGTCAGTGAAACATCGCGGCCTTTGATGATGCCGCCAGCGGTGTTGATCAGATCATTACCCGCGAGCAGATCGAGCCGGTTGCCGGCTTCTATCAGGCCGGTGATGATCAGGTTGTTGCCTGCGACTGCCGAGAGGTTGTTGGCGGCGTGCAAGGTACCGACGTTGTTGAGGTTCTGGCCGGCGATCAATGAGACGTCGTTACCCGCAATCAATGCCCCGGTCGGACCAAGGCGATTGTCGGCCTGTGCCAGATACAGAAATTCGTTGCGCAGATGCTTGATGCCCTGATCGCTCAGGCCACGACTAAAGCGCGCAGCAAAGGAAGGGAGGTTTTGCAGTAAGCAGATAAAACAACACCGGCGCAGGGCCGGTGTCAAATCGAGGCTGGGATCTACAGATAAATAAGCACCCTGAGTTTCCGAAGATACTTATTAACTATTTCGATTTAATATATCCAGAAGCTTTTCAAATCCTTTAGGGACAAGATCTTTTTCCTCTGGAGAAAGCAAAATATTCATGACCTGCTCATCACAAGCACGGTCATATATATCAATACCTATCCAGCCTTCAGACCAAAATTCTACGGTCGCCAGCTTGTTAAAGCCTTCCAGCCCTATCCGCTCAAGGTTACCAAAATCCCCACTGGCGAATGTTGAATACTCTACGGCGTAGCCTTTCAATAGAGACTTAACTTCTTTATTAAACTGAAAAGCATCCATAACCCCTCTCACTTACTATCTAGCACAGTAATATTTTTTACCTCAGGGAGATGTTCCCCACCCTGTTTATTAAGAAAATACTACTGGGGTTTACTTGCGTCCAGACCAATCATTTTATACCAACCTTCCTTACCACCCTGCAACAATCCACTACTTGGAATATCAAACTCGACATAGACGAAACCTTTAGACGCACCCCCCTTAAAATCAGCGGCACCGTTAGTTCAGATAAAGGTTTGCCCGCCGCCTCCCTGAACAATTTTGTTACTACTTTGCATCTGTGCCAGTTCATCAGGAGACATCCATCTCCCGACACTAGTCATGCTTACATCATTAATAGTTTGGGTTTCGCCAAGCTTCAATGCGGTATTAGCAGTTTCTTTTGTACAAACAGAGGAGCCAAAAAAATCACAGAACTCTAACGGCCTTGACCACGACCTCTATTGACCGCATCTAGAAGCAGTTCTAGCTCAAGGCCATAACTATTCGGCTCGAAGCTCTCCTCTATACCGTTCAGCAAAAACTCATTAGAAATCAACTCGCAAAGATCGTCTACCTCACTTAATGATAATGAACCATTAGGTAATTTCTCAGCCAGTGCGAGTTGGTACTGACCCGCCATAAAGCATAAGGAAAATAAGAGCTGCAATTGGGCGCTTGTTAGGAGGCAGCTCATTTCCCGGTCCCCGAAGCCGATTTCCCCCAACCTGTCACGATTTTACCTTCAGTATTGACCACGATGACTGCATCCGTTCCGTATACCTAAAAGTTGGACCGTACTTTGAAGGGACATATTCAATTTTTAGAGGGCTAGACCAAGCGCCACTGAGTGCAGACTCGCTTACACCAATACCACCATCCCTTCCTGCAAATTGTTCTAATGCGTGATTTGAATAGCTAGTGATCTGTGTAGGAGCCCTTGCTCCGGCGGCCTGCTCAGCAACCATTTGCATTTTGAGTCTAGCAGCATTAGCCGCGCTGCTTGCGCCGGAATCAGCAATAGAGGGAACGCCTTTTGCACCATCAATGTCCCGCTCAGCCTTCACCAAAGCAGCAAGATTACCCCCTGCCTTGGGCTTGAGTCCACCCCCCGCCACCTCAAAATAGAGCGAGCCATCAGGACCAACAACCTCGACGTTCCCGGTGCGGGTGTTAACCACGCGACGGTAGCCTTCTGGTAATCCACCCGTTTTATTGAAAGAGGCACCGGCCGAGCTGTCCTCGCGGTAGTACGAAGGAAGTGCTGTCTGATCTGAGGCCTTCGTTGCCCCTGCCACTGCCTGCGGTGCTGCGTCGGGAGTTTTGATTGGCCTGGATGCCTTGTTCCAGTTTGCATCAATGGTCACTTTCACAGGATCAATTGGCCTGCTTGCAGCAACGCTTGATCCCGTTCCCACGCCTTTGATTATTGCGGCGCCTGCGACACCCGTAGACGCAACAGCAGTGCCCAATGCAATATTAATCAGCGTGGTCGCACCGCGTACGTAAACATCTCCTTTCTGAGCATTCGCATCAACGTCATAAAGTTCCTTGAGCTTATTATCACTGCTTACTAGATCGTCTCGATCCTTCCCACTCAAATCGCTTGCCACTGTTTTAGCCATCGCGTCTTTGGCAGCAGCAATCTTGTCACCAAACAGTTTATTCAGAACGATACTGCCGGCCATTCCCAGTGCCATTTTTGCAGGACCCATTACCGTTTGAACGCCCAACCCAAGAAGTTCGGCTTGCTCGACAGGCAATTTATCTAGATAACACTGAAGACGCTCGGCCTGCTCCAGCAATTTCCCTCCTGGAGTATCAGAATTTGCATCTTGCAGCCATACCATCTTATTAACGCCATCCTTATCTTTGTAATGAATAGGATCTGCATCAGCGTTAAAGCCATCACTGCACCCGCCGGCAGCGTTGCAAGCGGCCTGCTGAACATTAAATTCAGAAAAACGGCTGCTAAAACTTTGTATGACTGCAATATCGTCCTGTGACAGCTTGTTAATATCCTCAACGTTCCTGCCGTTTTGCACAAAAGCTTTGGTCAGGTTAAGCGCCAACTCGTCTCCGAACTGCTCCCTTACGGAGTCTGGTACGTCGTTTATAGAAACACTCTGCGCCTGGATATTTTTCCAAACCTGCTCAGCGGAAGACACTGTCCCAGCCAGGAGAGTGCTCGCAGCATTTAACAAGTCCACAGTTTTGCCGGGATAACTCTGTATAGCAGTTTTCCAGGCATTTACAGTCCCAGAAGGATCCGCGACCGCCTCCAACGAACTCTTCGTCACATACAAATCAGTCCGATGTTCATCATCACGCGTGATCTCGTATGCCTTGTCGACATCACGATTCAAGCCCGCTGTTGAGTCCTTACCCGCCGTATCACTGCGCACCACCACATCGCCTGCACCCACGGTGCCCCGGACGATCTGTTCACGATCCTTGTTGTAGTTCCAGCCCTCGACGCTCCAACCGTTTTTCTGGTCATCGCCTTTGCCTACCTGAGTCGAGTCCTGCGTGGTACTGCCGCTGGTACCGTACGAGCCACCAACGTTCAGGTAGTAACCGTGTTCCTTGTCCTTGCCCGCGATGTCGCTGTAACCCAGCGTGTTGGTATCCAGCTTGAGATTGCCGCTATCGGAGGCAATCAGTGCGCCGTCGAGTTAGGTGTGGTTCTCGGTGCGGATGTCGACCTTGTCTTTGGCCGTGATGCGGGTCTGTTCCTCGATCCAGTTCTTGGAGCCGTTGGTCTGGCCGTACCCGACCGAGCCGCTGACGCTGCCGCCAAAGCCAGCCTAGCATGGTCTGGCAGCCAAACCAGCGCTCCGGGCAGATCGTTAGCGACGGTTAATTGGGGTGTGTCTCCCGATTACGCCAGACTATCCTCAGCCTAATAATCGAAGTGAGTTTCAACTTTACCACCTTGCGTATAAGTCATGGTGAATGACTCCCAACTCTCACCACGATCAGCAAAGCCCTTTTTAAATTTTTCTATTAACTCATATAATATTGCGCGATTGAAGTCCGTTTCAGCATCGCTAATTTCATTCCCTTCAACAGACACTAACAATTCTGACTCTATGTAGCTCGAGTGAACCTCCGCCTTAAAAGAAAATGAATCATACCCGTTAACAATGCCATCCCTAATTAGCGAAAAAATCTCTTGTACCACTTCAAAATCTTTGGCAATCATAATCACTCCAACGGCGGTGCTTTTGCTTAACTCTTAAAATCAACAGTCTTTACTTTACCATTAATTGTATATGTAACTGTAGAGAATCTGGCCCAGGAGAGCTCGGACCTTTTCTTTCATACTTTATAGTTATTTTACCAACCACTTGAGCAGGATCATTCAAAGCTGCTTTGATTTTATTTTCATAAAATACTTTATAAACAGAGTTATTAAAACTTGCATCTTGTGGAAAAAGATTATAACCATCACAAGTACCACCTTGACTACACGCCTGAGCATGTCCGCCAACATCATGAAGGTTTTGTAGTGGTCGGCTGTGTAATATATTTCGCCGCCTTTAACTACCACAATTCGCTGAGGTCCTGGCCCTACTATACCGGGCGTAGGGATGCTGGGTTACCTGCCAGTGTTGCATCAGTAGCAATCGAACAATTAACGCAGTTGTGGGTTCGTCCAGCATCTGGATAACCTGGGTTGACGTTCCTAATTGAACCTGCAGTTTCATCCGCAACGCCTGTCGCTTTTGCACCTACTCAGGAATAATTTTTAACTCACTCAATAGTGGTTTCAGTCCTAAACTTTCCATATAATCCCCATAGTCGAAAAAGGCCCTAACCCAATGTATTCGTATAAAAAACATGACGCCTCGCACTCTTGACATACGAACAGACAAGTGTCGCTAGCTATAACTTTAGCCTTATCAATATCTCCCTACCCACATCTTGGACACAACATATAAAACCTCTTTATTTAACAGGATAGGCGGTAATGACCTGATTGGTCCTAGGCCGAACAATAATTTTGATACTCGTTTCTCCCGAAGTACCAATCGCTCGCCCACTCGGGACAACATATGCACCCGGATCATCTACTACAGAACTACCTTTCTTGAGCCATGCTTCATCGACAGCGCCTAAAATCTCTTTTCTGTCCATATCAAAGACGCTACGTGTTGTCTTGGCCGGATTCGGCTCCGCATGCTCTAAAACATGCAAAACTCTCTTTCCTTGAACCGATCCTTGTCCATAGTCTAGACCGGCTGGAGTTGTCCAGGTCCGGGTAGACTTGTCAAACGTTAGCTCTACTGCACCACCTGTCGCTTTTGCACCAAGCAATCACAACAGGATATATATCACAACGATAAAAGCAGAAAAGCTAGTTAACCGTGGCCTACCCCCGACTTTTCTGGGACCTCAATATAAAATAACTCTGAATGAATCTCCCAAGACATCCAGCCTGGCCCTGGCGAAACATTTAGAACCCCCTCTAATAAATACTCTCTAGAAGATTGCTCAATATAAGCACGACAGCCAAACTCTTCGACTGTTTCATTGCCAGTTGATCTTTTACGATCCGCTGCGTATTCAGTAATTATCCTTTTTGAAAAGGAAACACCTTCAAAAACAAACCAGCAGCCACCTACAAACTCATGCATGGCATATTGGCTATCAGCCTTGCTTCCATATTGAACCCACTCGCCAGCGTCAGTGCGGGCTCTTAAAAGCCCATCACTTAACTTCCATTCAACATATTCAGTCTGCCTTGACGGATCGTAAATATAGTGCCTCGGAAATATATCTTCTATACCACTGCCTTTATCTTTATCGCACTTGACAAAATGAACCCCACTTGCTTCTTTTGAAAGAAAGCCATATGGAAGTGCTAGCCCTCCCTCAACAAAAACCCTAAGCACTCCAAGCTTCTCTTCTGAGAACCCATATGTGCAATTAAATGTATCAATATCATCAAAGCCAACAAAAACTATCACTTGAGTTTCTCCAGAACAATAGTTTTCATGCTATCTAGATTCGTAATTACACTTCCATCTGTACGAAGGAATGTTTGCCCTGCGAATCGAGAGTCAAGAGAGCCATTTTGTATAACTCGCAACCCTAGAGACTCTAATTCAGATGTACTTGGTATTTTTCCGTAAGGGTTCGCAGCATTTGCGTTGACAAATATCTTTCCACCAGGTTCAACCACGCGAGTAGCTTCAGGAAGAAAATCCATCATTGAGTTAGTACCACCTGCACTCTTGGGAATGAATGGATTACTAGCAACAATCTCTCCCACCGAACTATCCTTGAAAGGAAGTTTCGTTGCGTCCGCTCGAATACCAGACTGAATATCTGCTCGGATATCCACGTTTATAGCACCAGGAGTTTGAGCATTTTTCCCACCAAATAATTCAACGGCGGGTTTCCCACCAGAACTAGCTAATTCTCCTGTCGCTTTTGCACCTGCCCCAAAAGCATCCAACAGAAGCTTACCAGCTCCTCGCAAAATAATCGCCTCTGCGACCGAAGCAGCAGCGTTGATGGCCATCGCCGTCAGCGCACTTTCATCTGGCGTTTTGCTCGCCGGGTTGAACGAGCTGAGTACCCGTTGTCCCTCGGTTGACACATAAGGCTGAGTGATAGCACCAGCAGACTCTGCAGCGTTGTTAAACGACAAGGTCGCAAGTCCGCCAAGGGCCGCAGGAGCCAGGCAGCCTATGATAGAAGCACATCCTGGCAGGGTTATGACGGCTCCAACCGCCGAAGTCCCTCCAATGTAGGTGTTCACGCTGGTATCAATGACAGCACCGGCCCGCGTAACCGCTTCATCATGCCGACTGATAAAGTCGTCAGCACTGTCAATGTAGCTGTAGTCAAACTGACCTGTTGCCTTGAGATCAGCCAATTCACGGGTATAGCCAGCTCCCTTGGCTTCAAGAGCTTTCAGTCCTTCGTAGTTTTTATCCGAGGTAGGTACAGAGGTGCTGCAATGGACCAAGGCGCAGGCGGCGGCATCTAACCTTTCAGCACGATCCGGATTTTCATTACGCGCTTTTTCAAGCTCCATCGCAGCCGGTTCATGTAACCCCTTGTTGTATTGCGTAGCGTTCCTGGCTACCCAACTACCCTTCTCAATCGAGCTGGCATCAGCGTCTTTCTGAGTGGCCGCAGCCAGAGCGCCGACTATCTGAGAACTCATGGTCAGAAGGTTTTTATTACCGTTGACCAGACTATTCAGGTGTCCAACCAAAGCTTCGTTAGCTCCTGCGGCCAACGCTCCCGTTCTGAAATCTCCGCCAGTGGCCTTTGACAGCAGTCCTCCCACCATTGCGTGAATGATGACCTTGGGAGGCATACCCTCCGCAAATTTGCCGTAGGTATAGTCACCCACTGCATTGAAACTCGCCGCTGCCAAGGTATTGAACAACGCAGTCTTGAGTGCATCACTGCCGCTGCCGCCCTTGCCAAGAGCATTACTCAGCAGCGCTGACGTCCCGTTCTGCAGAACCTGATTACCGGCAAACTGACCCACGCCTTCCCAAGTGGAGAGTTTGGCTCCAACAATCTTGCCGGTGTTCGGATCACTATGCGTACCCGTCCAACCATCAAAGTACGCAGCCGTCAGACCCGCCGTCACTCCCGAGATGACATACCCTTTTATGGCATCGGAAGAAGTTACATCTTTAAATACCGCCCCAAGGTTTCCACGGTTATTAATAACGCTGACCGTTGCGTTGGTAGCGGCACCCGCTGCAACAGCACCTGCGCCCGCTGAGAGGAACGCTGCCGTGTTGGCGCTCATCGTACCTGCCGTGACTGCTGCCCCTGTGGATGCACCTACCGCGCCCATTGCCATAGGCCCCACAACAGCAGCCATGATAATCGCGATGATAATTTGCGAGGCTGGACCAAGGCCCGAGTTGCTGTACTTGAAGGAGTCGTGAATCTCCTTCACTTGCCGCCAGTCCACGTCACCGCGTTTTTCAGCATCCTTGAGCCAGGCCAGTTGTGGATCGGCTTTGACCATTGCATCGATGCTCTGGGTGACCGTTTGCTGATCAACCTGCCTGATATCGATCTGCAATCCATTGACGGCTTTAATGGTTACTTCACCGGCGGCAACCAGTTCGCTCTGGCGTAAGGTCTCGTCGGTATTACCTTTACCTTTGGAGGAAACCCAAAAGGCGTTGTTGTCACTCTTCTCATGACTCTCCTGATGCAGATCCTTCACGCCCTCAAACGTAACCGCACCACCACTTTCAATCGTCAGGTCCTTGCCACTCTTCAGCTTCGCAGCCTGATACTTCTGATCGCCGCCGCTTGACAGCAACAGGTCGCCACCGGTAGTAATTTCGCTACCGACGTTTTTCACATCGGTCACTTCGTCACGCTGGGTTTTCTTCGCGCCGAAGCTGCCTTTTTTCTTCATGTCGTACAGCGAATAATCACTGTCCTGCGCAGCAAGAATGTCCAGATTCTCACCCGCAACCAGATACGCCTCTTTCCCAGCGGTAATACGGCTGGAGATCACGGCCAGATTCTGCCCAGCCTGCAAAGCCACACTGCCGCCCGCTTTCAGGTCCGCAGACACCTGGCTGACATGATCTTCCTGCTCGGTCACCTTCTTGCTCTTGCCGTAGGAATGCTGTTCATCAGCCGCCGAGGACAGGGTCAGGTTTTCCGTTGCGGCCATCGCGATGTCGCGTTTGGCGTCGATGCTGCTGGCGATCACGTTGATGTCGCGGCCGGCCTGGGCCGTCAGGTCGCGTCCGGCGCTGACTGTGGAGCCCAGTTGCGTAATGCTGGAATTACTGGAGTTCGCGCCGCGTGTCTGGCCGTTTTCGGTCTGGGCCGAATCGATAGCGACGTCACGGCCCGCAGAGATGCTCAAATCACGACCAGCCTGCAATACGCTGCCGGTGTTTTTCACATCACGACCCGCTTGCAAGGACATGTCGTTGGCCGCTTCGATGCGTGCCGCGCTGTCAGCAAAGTCCTGACGCCAGGTCGCATCATCCGCAGCGCTCTGATGGCTGGTCACCGTGCGTTCGTTGATGACATCGCCGCGCAGGGCGGTCAGTGTCACATCACGTCCGGCGATAATGCCCCCGGACTTGTTGACCAGGTCGTTACCCGCCAGCAGGTCCAGACGGTTGCCAGCTTCTATCAGGCCGCTGTTGACCAGATCATTTCCAGCAGCAGCCGACAGGTTATTGGCCGCTCGCAAGGTGCCGACGTTGTCGAGGTTTTGCCCCGCGATCAGAGAGACGTCGTTACCGGCAATCAATGCACCGGTCGGGCCAAGGCGATTGTCGGCCTGAGCCATATACAGCACCGGCACCAGCACTTTTTCGCCATTCACTTCATGCTCTTCGAGCCAGACGATGTCATGGGTCAGCGCTGCGACTTGTTGTGAGTTCAGCGATACGCCGACCGCCAGATTCAGCTGCTGCTTGCTGGCGATTGCGTTGTTCATCAGGTACTTGAACTGGGCCTCGTTGGAGGTTTGTCCATCGATGAACGCCTGACCGGTGCGGGCCACGACTGCTTGCTGGACGAGGCGTTGCTCATACAAGCCATCGCCCAGGCGCTTGGCACTGACTTCGGGGTCGTAGCCTAGGCCTGCGAGCAGGTAATCCGAACTCATGAACTGCTTGAGTTCAGTGAGGACCGGGTTGGTTTCGATCAGGTATTTTTGCGGTTTAGAGACGAAATTGCTGCTTGGCAAGCCTTCTACTCGGGTCACCGTTTGCGCTGCCGCCGAAACGAGCGGCGTAATAGCGCTGGCCTGTGCCACTGTGGCGGGCTGAGTGATAGCGGTTGAAGCAGGCGTGGTCGTGACAGGGTTTAGAACAGCAGCAGTGACAGGACTGACCGGAGCAGCCACAGCGCTGCGAACCGGTGCAATGACCGTTCCGCCTTGAGCACTTACAACCACCTGGGTGACTGCAGCAGTCGCGCCTGACTGGGCACCGGTCGTAGCCTGATTGACAAAGCTGACCAAGCTACCTTGCGTACCATTTACAATCTGACCGGCCTTGTTGACCTGGGTGCCCTGCACCATTCCAGCGTTTTCCGCGGCCGAGTTACCGGAAGAAATGGCGGTGATAGCCGCAACACCTGCCGTCGATCCTGCATTCTGGACAGGCAACAATACGCCGCTGCCCTGATTGCCCGTCGCAACGCCGGTCACGCCGTCGACGCTGGTGACACCTGCGGAATCAGAGGTATGCCCAGGGAGTACAAGCCCGCCGACAGGTGCGGCACCTGGGGCGCTGGTGTCGAAAGCAGATGCATTGGCGCTCACGCCTGCGCTTTGCCGTGTAACCGAAGCAAGCTGGCGAGTGGCGCTGGCTATCTGGCCTACCGAGCCGATCTGGATGGTGCTTGCCTGGGCATCAGAAACGGTTTGCTGGCGTTGCGCGACGGAGACCGCTGCGCTGCCCATCGTCCAGCTTTGCGGCAGGCCTACAGGTTGAGCGACAGTGGCTGCGGTGCCCGTCTGGCCGCTCAGGCGGAACAGACCGTTCTGGCCGGTGGGCAGGCTAAAGCCTGGCAGACTTAACGGGTTGACTTGTTGCTGGGCCAGGTCTGGCGGCAGTTGCTGGTTGACGGTAATGCGCGTGGAGAATTGGCTGCCTGGCGCATTGGTATCAGTGCGCGAACCGCCGCTCACGTAGCTGTAGCCAGCGCGTACGACGTTGTTGCCGATGTTTTTACTGGCGTTGACGTTGACCGCACCGCCGGCCTGAATAATGGCGGCATAGCTCTGATCGCCGTTCGATAACTGAGTAACCTTGCGGAACTCGGGCATCTCGGTTTCAGTGGTGGCGATAAAGTCGGCCATTGCCGGTTCCAGGCCGCTGAGGTTGTTGGCGTTATAACCGCTGCTGGTAAGCCAGTACTTTTCAGTAAAGTCGCTGGCGGCATTGGTCCAGGAACCGGCGTTGGTGGTGCGAGCACTGCGGTAAACACGCACTGTTTCGGTATCGCTGGCTTCTATGCCGGTGTTGGTCAGGTTGTTCAGCGTAGCGGTGAAGTTGCCGCTAGTGACGATGGTGCTGCTCTGGTTGTACAGATCACCGCCGTTGATGTTCAGATTACCGCCAGCGGTGATGCCGGACGCAGCACTGGCTGCGGTTACTTCCAGCTTTTCACGCTGGGTGATTTCCCAGGTATGAGTTGCCTTGCCGCCGCCGCAGTCATTGTTATAAAACTCCCGGTTACATGCCCCCTCATCAATCCTGGCGGTGTAGATACCGCCATTGCTGGTGGTCAACAACGCACGGATATTTTGTATCGTGCTCGCCGCCAGACTCATGCTGCCGTCGCTTTGCATCGACGCCGAACTGTTGACGATGCTGTCGGCAAGGGCGCCTTGCCCGTTACGGTCAATCGTGAGATTACCCAGGCTGTAGATGTTGGCGTAGCTGTTGTTCAGCGAACTGACCCGCAGGCTCATGTTGTTGCCACTGAAGATCAGCCCGCGGTCATTGACCAGCGAGCCGGTGGTCACGGTCAGTGCTTGACCACTGCCTAGCGTGCCCTGGTTGTTGATGCTCCCTGCATTGACGGTCAGGTTACTCGCCGAGGTCAGGCGGCCGACATTGCTCAATTGCCCCCCAACCGAAACCGTGGTGTCCCCGCCGCCAGCGATGGTCGAAGCGGCGTTGAGGTTCACTTGCGCGGCACTCAGTCCGAGCGTCCCGAGGCTGCTGAGACGGCCATTGCCGCCGTATGTACCGCCGATATTGAGGCTTAGCGAGCCGTCACTGGCAATCAGTCCGTCATTGTTCCAGTTACCGCCGCTACCGACGAAGCTGGTGGAAGCCAGAAGTTGGCCGCTGGCGGTCTGGCTGAAGTTATTGACGTTGACGTTCAGACGCCCGGCCTGGATGACGTTGCTGTTGGTCCAGCTATCGGCACTCAGTGTCAAACCACCACGGGTAACGACGCTGCCGCCAGCATTGGTGACGTTGGCCGTAGAAATATCAAACGTGCCATTACCCGTATGCAGCAGCGAACCGCCACCATTGAGGAAGTTGCCAGCGTTGAGAGTCAGGTCGCTGTTGGCGCTTTCCAGGGTGCCGTTGCGGTTGTCGAACAGGTTGCCGATCTGGAAGTTTGTGGCGCCGCCACCGCCCAGCGCACGCAGTTGTCCGGTCTGGTTGTCCAGACTGGCAGCGGTCACGGCCAGGGTGCTGTCGCTTTCGATGATGCCAAGGCGGTTGTTCAGTGCGCCGCTCAGGTTCAGCTCGACCTGGCCACCGGCGATCTGGCCGTCGTTGTCGCCGCTGTTGTCGAAGTTGCCACCGTTGACCCGCACCAGGCCTTTGGCGTACAGGCCGCCGTTGCGGTTGTCGAAACCCGGGGTGGTGATCAGCGCTTCGCCGGTGCGTGCGGAGACTCGCCCGCCGTAGTTGTCGAAGCCGCCCAGCGCGGTCAGGTTGAGGCGTTGCGCCTGAATGACACCGCCCTGGCGATTGGCGTCATAGCCATTTTTCAGCACGCCGGCCAGTTTCGCGGTGAACAGACCTTGCAGGCTGGACAGCACTCCGCCCTGACTGTAGAGGTTGGCACCGGTCAGGTTCAGGTCGCCGTTCTGCGCGATGATCCGGCCGTTCTGGTTGTCGACGGTATCAGCGACATCGACAACCAGTGCGCCGACGCTCTGGACCGCGCCACGAACGTTGGAGAGGCTCGCTGCATTCAAATGCGCATCGGCGTTCTGGCTATAGATCAAGCCATCAGCATCGTTGAGGACACTGCCACCCGCGACGACTGTCAGTGTGTTGTTGGCAGCAACAGTGCCGCGGTTGCGGTTATCCAGTTGCCCGGATGTGTTGAGGGTCATCAGGCTTTGGCTGATCAGTTGCCCGGCCTGGTTATTGATCGCCGCGCTGCGCCGCAACAGCAGGTTACCGCCGCTGGCCAGCTTGCCGCTGGTGTTGGTCAGGCTGCCCAGCAGGTCGAGTGTCATATCGGCCTTGCTGCTCAGGTTACCGGCGCTGTTGTCGAGGCTGCTGCCTTCGAAGCTGAAACCCTGCTGCGCCGTCAGGTTACCGGCCGCGTTGTTCAGGGCATTGGCTTTGATGGTCAGCCCTGCACCACTGTCGATCAGGCCGTTCTGGCTGTTGTTCAGCAGGCCCGCGACGGTCAGGGTCTGGCCGGTTCCGCTGGAGAGGATGCCGCCGCTGTTGTCGAGGCTGTCAGCGGTTACGCTCAGTGTGTTCTGGCTGACCAACGCACCGTTGCTGCCGTTGAGCAATTCACCGGTCAGGGTTGTAACAAGGTTGCCGTTGCGGCTGGACAAAGTGCCGTTGGTACGGTTATCGAGGCGGTTGCCGGAAACGTTCAGGCCCTGCCAGCCGGATATCAGGCCGTTCTGGTTGAGCAGGTTGGTCGCGTTGACTGTCAGCACGTTGCTGCTGATCAGCTTGCCGCTACTGTTGTTGAGGGTGCGGCCATCGAACCTGAAACTCTGTGCGCTGGAGACCTCGCCAGACTGGTTATTCAGGTCGCGAATGCGGTTAAGGGTCAAAGTCCCATCAGCGGTAATCAGGCCGCCGAGGTTGTTGAGGTCGTTGCCTTGCATGTCGATGGACAACCCGGCGTCGCCCATCACGCGTCCGCCATTGAGCGACAGTGCATTGAGGACCAGAGTCATGTCACGCGTGGCCGACACTTCGCCGCTGTTGCCGGCATCCAGGCTGCCCGCCGTCAGGTTCAGGGTGCCGGTACTGTTGATCAGGCCTTTGGCGGTGTTGTTGATCGATGTTGCGTTGAGGATCAGGCTGGTGCCGCCCAGCACTTGGCCATTCTGGTTATCGAGGCTGGCCGCGCCCACCTTGAGCGCCTGAGCAGCGTTGATCAGGCCTTTGTCACGGTTGGTGAGCAGGCCGGTAACCGTCAGGTCCAGGTTGTTGCGGCTGGTCAGTGTACCGCCTGTGTTATCGAGGGTATTGGCGGTGGCATCGACACCGGCTGCGGCGATCATGCCTTTGACGTTGGTCAGCGCACGGGCGATGCGCAGGGTCAGCAATTGGTTGCTGAGCAGTTTGCCGCCGCTGTTATCCAGTTGTTGCGCGTTGACGGTGAACGCCTGAGCGCTGGATATTTCGCCGTTCTGGTTCAGAACCTCGTTGACGTTTTTCAGCAGCAGTGCGCCCGGCGCGTTGATCAAACCGCCCTGGTTGTCGAGCTGGCCGTTGTTCAGGTCCAGGCTCAAGGAGGTGTTGCTGAACAGGCTACCGCCCTGCTGACTCAGGCGGCTGACACTGGCGGTCAGTGCCTGGCTGCTGCCGATGCTGCCGCCATCGCTGTTGGTCAGTCGTGCGGTCGTCAAGTCCAGGCGATTGCTACTGCTGACGCGACCGTTATGGCTGTTGTCGAAATCCCCGGTCTTCAGGGTCAGCAGGCCTTTGCCGCTGATGTTGCCTTTCTGGCTGTTATCAAGACTGGCACTTTTCAGGTCCAGTGCGCCGTCGGTCAAAAGCTTGCCGCCCTGGTTGCTGATTGCCCCGGTGCTGTCGAGGGTCAGTTTTCCAGCGCTGGAAATGCTGCCTGCGGTATTGGTCAGACTGCTGGTCCTTACCGTCAAAGCATCTTCGTTGCTGATCAGGCCTTGAGTGTTATCGAGTGCTGCAGACAGGTCGATACCCAAGGCTTTGAGGGCACTGAGCGCACCACCGGTGTTGTCCAGGGTGCTACCGACCAGCGTCAAGCCGCCTTGGCTGGAGAGCAGACCGTTGGTTCGGTTGGTGATCTGCGCAACGTTCAGATTCAAGGCTTTCTGCGCCAGCACCTGACCGCTGTCGCTGTTGTTCAGTTGCTGGCCGGTCAGGGTTATCTCATCCTGACTGGACAGTTCACCGCCACGGTTATCGATGCTGGTGAAATTGATACCGAGGGCTTGGGTTGCGCCGATGAAACCGTTCTGACGGTTGTCCAGCGCGTCGCCACGCAAGGTCAATGTGCCTTGGGCAAGCATCTGGCCGTTCTGCTGTAGAAGGCTGCCGATCCGTGCGTTGAGGTTCTGTTTGCCGGCGATCTGGCCGAGGCGGTTGTCCACGGTCGCGGCGTTCAGCGTCATGTCAGCGTCGCCGACCAGCGTGCCCTTGACGTTGGTCAGGGCGGTATTGACCATCAAGTCCAGAGCTGCGCGGCTGCTTATCAAGCCTTCGGTGTTGTCCAGGCTGTCGCTGCGAGTATTAAGGGCCGCAGCGGAAATCGTACCTTTGACGTTGCTCAGCGCCTTGTTGACGATCAGCGTCAGGGCCTGACTGCTGAGCAGTTTGCCGCCACTGTTATCGAGGCTGTCGACGTTCAGGGTGAAGGCCTGTGTACTGGAAATTTCGCCGTTCTGGTTGGCCACGCCGTTGAGATTCTTCAGCAGCAACATGCCCGGGGCGTTGATCAGACCGCCCTGATTGTTCAACTGGCCGTTGTTCAGGTCGAGGCTCAGCGAGGTGTTGCTGAACAGCTCACCACCCTGCTGGTCGAGGCTGGTCACGCTGGCCGTCAACGCCAGCGCACTGGCAATACGTCCGGCGCTCTGGTTGATGACCTTGCCTGCCGTCAATCGCAGGGTATCGCTGCTGGTCAGGCGACCGCCCTGGCTGTTGTCGAACGTGCCGGTGGTGACCTGCGTGGCGCCCTTGCCAGCCAGTTTGCCCGCCTGACTGTTGTCCAGGCTGGCGCTGGTCAGTGTCAGCGTGGCGTCGGTAGTAACGGAGCCCGCCTGGTTCTCCAGAGCGCCGGTGGTGGTGACGCTCAAGGCATCGGCACTGGACAGGCTGCCTGCTGCGTTTTGCAGCGAGGCGGCATTGATCGTCAACGCCGCTTCACTGCTGAGCAGACCAGCGCTGTTGTCCAGCGCACCGGACACATCAATGTTCATGTCCTTCTGGCTGGCCAGCGTACCGCCTGCGTTATCCAGCCGTGCACCGTCGAGACGCAGGGTGTTACCGAACAATAGGCCTTTGTTGAGGTTGATCACACGCGCCACTTTCAGCCCCAGCGCCGTACCGGCGAGGACCTTGCCGCCGTTGCTGTTGTCGAGCGTCTGACCAATGATGTCCACACCGATCTGGCTGGACAGTTCACCGGCCTTGTTGTCGATGTCGGCAACATCGATTTTCAGCGCTTTTGTAGAGCCCACCAGGCCGCCCGACCGGTTGTCGAGGGTTTTGCCGGTCAGGGTCAGATTGCCCTGCGCAACCAGCTCGCCGCCCTGCTGGGTCAGACTGCCGATATTGGCGACCATATCTGCCTGACTGGCGATACGACCGTTGCCGTTGACAACGCTGTCGACCTGCAACTGCATCAGGCCAGCGGCGTTGAGCAGACCGTTCTGGTTGTCCAGACGCGTGCCGACCAGTTCAAGACCGGCATTGCTGTTGATCAGGCCTTTTTGCGTGGAGCTCAGACCCGTCTGGCTATTGTCGAGGGCATCGACGAACAGCTGCAGGCCTTTCTCGGCACGAATCGCACCGCCACGGTTATCGACGCTGTCGCTATGCACGATCAACAGGTTCTGCGCGGCAATACGGCCGCCGCGGTTGTCCAGCGTCTTGCTCGACAGGTCCATCAAGCCTTTGGCTTGCAGGCTGCCACCCGCGCGATTGTCCAGCGCTCCGCTCAGTTTCAGAGTCAGTTGGCCATCTGTGACCAGTACACCGGACTGGCGGTTGTCCAGACTCGCGGCACCGATGTCGATACCCTGCCCTGCGCCCAGCGTTCCGGCCTGATTGTCGATGGTTTCAGTGATCACCAGTTTCAGGAACCGGTCAGCCATGACCTGGCCAGCGGCGTTATCGAGGCTCAGCGCATTCAGGGTCGTGTTACCGGCGCTGGTCAGCTCGCCGCTGCGGCTCGACAGCTGGCCAGTGACGTTTACCAGCAGGTCGGCATCGCTGCTCAGGCTGCCACTGTTGTTATTCAGCTCATTGGCCGTCAGATCGATGCCGTTGCCAGATACCAGACCGCGTAGGTTGGTCAGCAGTTGGTCAACACGCACGATCAGCGCTTTGTCGCTGAGCACCGAGCCAGCGGTGTTGTCCAGCGACGTCGCAGCCAGGGTGAAGCCGTTGGCGCTGGAAATTTCACCGCTGCGGTTGCTGACTGCATTGAGATTTTTCAGCAGCAACTGGCCCGGTGCGGTAATCAGACCGCCGTCGTTGTTCAGCATGCCTTTGCTTAAATCGAGGCTGACATCGCTGTTGCTGTACAGACGGCCATCGTTGGTCTGGTTCAGGCCGGTGATCACGGCAGTCAGGGCCATGGCGCTGGCGATACGACCGGCGTCACTGTTATTGACCAACCCGGCATCGAGCTGAAGGATTCCGGTACTGGTCAGGCGGCCGCCTTGCTGGTTGTCAAAAGCACCGGTGACGAGCTTCACGCCCTTGCCGGCGATACGACCGTTCTGGCTGTTGTCCAGGCTGGCGCTGGTCAGCGTCAGGGTTGCATCACTTAGAATCTGCCCGCCACGGTTCACCACGGCACCATCGACCGTCAGGGACGAGTTGCCGGAGCTGGTGATACTACCGGCAGTATTGCCCAGAGAAGTGGCGCTCAACACCAGCGTGCCATCGCTGCGCAATGTCCCTTGATCGTTGCTGAGGACGCCCGTGTCTTTCAGACCCAGACTGTTTTTGGCGTAGACGCTGCCACCGCCCGTGTTGATCAGTTGCCCGACGTTCAACTGCACGCTCTGCTGGCCGGAAACGGCACCAGCGCTCTGGTTGTTCAGGCTGTCGGCATTGAGCAGCAACGCACCATTGGCCAGTAAACGGCCCTTGCCACTGTTATCGAACTGGCCGACGGTTGCGGTCAGCTCTCCAAGGCTGGAGAGCTCCGCGTTGCGGTTGTCCAGCGTCGCGGCACTCAGCTCGACACCGGTGGCGGAAATCAGGCCGCGCAGGTTGGTCAGCAACTGGGCGACACGCACGATCAAGGCTTTGTCGCTGATCACCGAACCTTCGGTGTTATCCAGCGTGGTCGCGGCCAGCGTGAAGCCATTGGCACTGGAGATTTCACCGCTCTGGTTGTTGACCACGCTCAGGTTTTTCAGCAGTAACTGGCCCGGCGCGTTGATCAGGCCGCCTTGGTTAGTCAGCAGGCCGTTGCTCAGGTCCAGGCTGACATCACCGTTGCCGTACAACCGGCCATCGTTGGTCTGGTTCAGGCCGGTGACCACTGCGGTCAGGGCCATGGCGCTGGCAATACGACCGGCGTCACTGTTGTTGACCAGCCCGGCATTCAGCTGGAGTGCGCCGGTACTGGTCAGGCGGCCGTCCTGATGGTTGTCGAAAGCGCCAGTGGTAAGCACCACGCCATTGCCCGCAATGCGACCACTCTGGCTGTTATCCAGGCTGCCGCTGGAAAGCGTCAGACCTGCATCACTGATGATCTGCCCGCCCTGGTTGACGACGGCAGCATCGACTTTCAATGTGGCAGCACCGGCGCTGGTGACTCGACCGCCGGTGTTGGCCAGAGAAGCTGCTTTCAGGTCCAGCGTGCCGTCACTGCGCAGTACGCCCTGATCGTTATTCGATGCACCGGTGAGCGTCAGACCGAGCGTGTTTTTTGCATAAACGCTGCCGCCGGAGTTGGTCAGTTGCCCCAGATTCAACTGGACGCCCTGCTGTCCGGAAACCACGCCGTTCTGGTTATTCAGGTTATCGGCTGTCAGCAGCATTGTGCCGTTGGCCAGCAGGCGCCCTTTCGCGCTGTTGTCGAACTGGCCGATGTTGGCAGTCAGGGTGCTCAGACTAGAAATTTCCGCGCTGCGGTTGTCCAGCGTTGCAGCACTCAGATTGAGGCCATTGGCGGAAATCTTGCCGCGCAGGTTGGTCAGCAACTGATCGACACGCACGATCAGCGCTTTGTCGCTGAGCAGCGAACCCTCGGTGTTGTCCAACGAAGTGGCCGCCAGCGTGAAACCGTTGGCACTGGAGATTTCACCGCCTTGGTTGTTGACCACGTTCAGGTTTTTCAGCAGCAACTGGCCAGGCGCATTGATCAGGCCACCTTGGTTGGTCAACAGGCCATTGCTCAGGTCCAGGCTGACATCGCTGTTGCTGTACAGCCGGCCGTCGTTGGTCTGATCAAGGCCGGTGACCACGGCAGTCAGGGCCATGGCGCTGGCGATGCGCCCGGCGTCGCTGTTGTTGACCAGCCCGGCATTCAACTGAAGTGCACCGGTACTGGTCAGGCGGCCGTCCTGATGGTTGTCGAAGGCTCCGGTACTGAGAACCAGACCTTTACCGGCAATGCGCCCGCTCTGGCTGTTATCGAGGCTGGCGCTGGTGAGTGTCAGTTGCGCGTCGCTGAGTATCTGCCCGCCCCGGTTGACAACGCCGTCATTGATAATGATCGACGCAACACCGGCGCTGCTGACGCTGCCCGCGCTGTTGGCCAGCGAGGCTGCACTCCCGGTCAGTGAACCGTCGCTGCGCAGCACACCCTGATCATTCTTCAGTGCCCCGCTGACGGTCAGGCCAAGACTGCTTTTGGCAAAAACGCTGCCCCCACCGGTATTGTTCAGTTGGCCCAGGTTCAGTTGCACGCCCTGCTGCCCGGAAACGATCCCGTTCAGGTTATTCAAGCCGCCCGCGGTCAATAGCAGCGCGCCATTGGCCAGCAGGCGACCTTTTTCGCGATTATCGAACTGGCCTATGGTTGCCGTCAGGCTGCCCAGACTGGACAGTTCGGCGTTGCGGTTATCCAACGCTGCGGCGCTCAGGGTGACGCCGTTGGCGGAGATCTGCCCGCGCAGGTTGGTCAGCAGCTGAGCGATACGCACGATCAACGCTTTGTCGCTGACCAGCGAGCCGTCAGTGTTGTCCAACGAAGTCGCTGCCAGCGTGAAATCGTTGGCGCTGGAGATCTTGCCGCTCTGGTTATTGACGACGTTCAGATTTCTCAGCAGCAGCTGACCAGGAGCGGTTATTTGCCCGCTCTGGTTGTTCAGCAGGCCATTGCTCATGTCCAGGCTGACATCGCTGTTGCTGTACAAGCGCCCGTCATTGGTCTGATTCAGGCCCGTAACCACGGCAGTCAGAGCCATGGCGCTGGCAATACGACCGGCGTCACTGTTGTCGACCAGCCCGGCATTGAGCTGGAGTGCGCCGGTACTGGTCAGGCGGCCGTCCTGATGGTTGTCGAAGACTCCAGTACCGAGCACCAGACCTTTACCGGAAATACGACCGCTCCGGCTGTTATCAAGGCTGCCACTGGTGAGTGTCAGTTGTGCATCGCTGACTATCTGCCCACCCTGATTGACCATCGTGCCATTGAAATTGAGCACACCTGTGCCGGCACTGGTCACACTGCCGTTGGTGTTGGCCAGACCGGCTGCCTTGAGGTCCATTGCGCCATCACTGCGCAATACGCCCTGATCGTTTTGCAACACACCGCCCAGCGTCAGGTTCAGCGCATCCTTAGCGTAAACGCTGCCCCCACCGGTATTGTTCAATTGCCCCAGGTTCAGTTGCACGCCCTGCTGACCGGAAACGATCCCGTTCAGGTTGTTCAAGCCGTCCGCAGTCAACAGCAGCGCGCCACTGGCCAGCAGGCGGCCTTTTTCACGGTTATCGAACTGGCCAACGTTGGCCGTCAGACTGCCAAGGCTGGATATTTCGCCATTGCGGTTGTTCAGTGAGCCCGCTGTCAGATCAAGACCGGTCGCAGAAACCAGACCGCGAAGGTTGGTCAGCAACTGATCGATGCGCACAACGAGCGCTTTATCGCTGAGTATCGAACCGTCGGTGTTGTCCAGCGAAGTGGCTGCCAGCGTGAAGCTGTTGGCGCTGGAAATCTTGCCGCTCTGATTATTGACCGCCGTGAGGTTTTTCAGCAGCAACTGACCAGGCGCAGTGATCTGGCCGCCCTGGTTGGTCAACAGGCCATTGCTCAGGTCCAGGCTGACATCGCTGTTGCTGTACAGTCGGCCATCGTTGGTCTGATCAAGGCCGGTAACCACGGCAGTCAGCGCCATGGCGCTGGCGATGCGACCGGCGTCGCTGTTGTTGACCAGCCCGGCGTTCAGTTGAAGCGCGCCGGTACTGGTCAGGCGGCCGTCCTGATGGTTGTCAAAAGCGCCAGTGGTGAGCACCACGCCATTGCCGGCAATGCGACCACTCTGACTGTTATCCAAACTGCCGCTGGAAAGCGTCAGGCCCGCATCGCTCAGAATCTGTCCGCCACGGTTGGCGACTGCGCCCGTTGTGCTGACGGTTGCCGTGCCGGCACTGGTCAAGCTGCCGCTGTTGTTACTCAGAGAGGCCGCGCGCACGGCCAGTGTGCCGTCGCTGCGCAGCACGCCCTGATCGTTGCCCAAAGCGCCGTTGACGGCCACATTCAGGTTGCTTTTGCCGTAGACACTGCCGTTGCCGGTGTTGGTCAGTTGCCCCAGATTCAGCTGTACGCCTTGCTGTCCGGCGACCGAGCCGTTCTGGTTGTTCAGGTGGTCAGAGGTCAGTTGCAGCGCGCCGTTGGCCAGCAGACGGCCTTTTTCGCGGTTGTCGAACTGGCTGACAGTCGAGGTCAGACTGCCGAGACTGGAGATTTCCGCGCTGCGGTTGTCCACGCTTGCCGCGTTGAGCAGCAGATCGCCATTGGCGCTGATAAGCCCCAACTGGTTGAGCAACGGCCCGGAAATACGGGCGGACAAAGCGCTGCTGCTGAACAGCTTGCCTTGCTGGCTGTTGTCCAGCGAACCCGCAGTGATCGTCATAGTGCCATTGCTGCTGATCAGCCCGCTCTGGCTGTTGAGCACCTGAGACGCGTTGATATCGACAGTGCCGCCCTGGCTCAAAATTCGGCCTGACTGACGATTGTCGATGGCAGTAGCTACGATGCGTGTGCTCGACTGACCGTTCAGTGTGGCCCCCTGATTGTTCAGGGTCTGGCTGATGCTGGCTTGCAGGGCGCGGCTGGCGGTGATGCTGCCGCTGTTGTTCAGACCGTTGGCAGACAGCGTCACATCGCCCGATGTGTTGCGGCTGTTGTCTGCATTGACGCCCGCCTCGATCACCGCGGTGTTATTGATCTGACCGCCTGCGGAAAGTGTCAGTGCATCGCGTGCGGCGACGTTCTGCCGGGTGATGAGATCACCTGCCGTGGTCATGCCCAGTGACGACCCAGCATAAACCGGCCCGTTGACCTCGGCACTGTTGGCCTTGACCGCCACAGCACCGCTGGCAGCGGTCTGCATCATGCTCAAGTGGCCGTTGGCATCAAGCTGGATATCTCCGCCACTGGCCGCCAGATCGCCAGCCAGCCTGACGCCGACACCCGCCTCGGTGCCCACCAGACGGATCGCGCCGGCATACATGCCGCCCAGCGCCGAGCTGTCGACGGCCAGTTCCGGTTTGGCGCTGCCGTCGTCAGGCAAGGCGGTGGGATTCAGCGTCTGTGCGTCGACATCGTTGCGACCGGCAATGATGTTGAGGCGCTTGGCGTGTATCTCGGCATTGATCTTCGCGCTACGGGTGATGATGTCGAACTGGTCGACGTTGTCTGCGTTCAGCCCCACACCGTCGATGGATATGCTGCCGCCCTGCACATTGAAACGCTGCAACTGCCCGTTGGCATCCAGCACCGGTTTGCCGGTGGTCAGCGTGACCTGCGGGGTATTGATGAAACCGCAGCCGTTGCAACTGATGCCGTATGGGTTGGCGACGATGACACGTGCCGCCTGCCCGGCCACTTCCGTATAGCCTCTAAGCTGACTGGCGTTGGCCCCGACCACTTCGTTGAGAATGGTGCTGGCCGCCGTGCCGCGCAGGTTGGAGTTGCCGACGATGATGCCGCCCAGTTGAGTGCTCTGGGTCTGGTTGGTGGAGTTGTTGAGGATGACGCCCTGGCTGTCGACGTTGAACTGCTGATACTGGTTGTGTGACAGGCCGCTGGCATTCGGCGCGGCAATATTGACGATAGGCACGCCATTGCCGGCCTGATTCAGGCTGGTATTCGTGCCGCTGACCACGATGCCTTCGGCCTGAACCAGCATCGGCTGCCAGAACATCGCATTGGCGAGAATCAGCGCGAGGCCGCGCTTGGGCATTCCCCAGAAAGACCGGCGCTCGACCAGCACAGCAGAAGGCTGACGAGCAAGCAGAGCCAGTTGGTGAACGTCCATGTAAATGACCTCGGAACAGGTAGGTTGAATACGGTGTGATTAGAGGAAAAAGTCCATACGGAAATAGATCGGCGCTTCGCGCTCGATCACACCGGGACGTTCCAGGGAATGAGCGAACGTCACTGAGGCAGCAACGTGCTGGCCACGCGTAAACAGCTCGAACGAGTTACTGGACAAGCGCCCATGCTGATTGCCGTTGTAACGGTCATTGCGAATAACACCCTGGTCGTAACCGGCAGCCGCGCCATACTCGGCGAACACCGGGCGCAGCCAGTCCAGGGTGACCGGGCGAGTCAGGCGCAACTCGTTACGCCAGTAACCACCGCTGTCGCCAGACAGAAACTCATCTTTGTAACCGCGCACCGATGCTGATCCGCCCAGGCTGGTGCGTTGCGAGCTGAACAGCACATCCTCACTGCGCTGCCCGGTGGCCAGGCTGGTGAAGCTCAGGTTTTCGCCCCACAGTTGAAAGGGGTGCAGGTAGCTGAGGGTGCCGGTGTATTTGCGATAACGTGCATCAGCCTCACCCGGGCGAGGATCGTGGTTGCCCTGCGCGTCCAGTGCACCGATGCCTTGCTGCATGCCCAGATCGATGTTGACGAACGCCGAGCCAACCCGCCGCCCATGGTTGATACCGAACTGCGCCTCGGTGATGCGATTGCTGCTGACCGCCAGCTTGCTGTCTTCGACATAATTGTTGGTGCGCAGGTAGGACAGACCGGCATTGAGCGAGGTCTTGCTCAGCGCGTCGCGATACACGACCCGCTCGGCCTTGAACTGGTGGTTCTGGCTATCGCCGTCCTGCTTGAAGTTGACGTTCGAGGCCTGCGCCACCGAACGATATTCACTGATGTTGTACAGGTAGCTGAACGTCCACCAGCCCCACGGCAGGCTGTAGGCAAGCGAGGCGTTGCGGGAGGCTTTCTGCCGATCGCTGATCGCATCGTGGCCGCCGCGCAGGCTGAACTGGTCGGCCAGCCCCGACGGATTATCCCACTCAAGGCCGGCGTTCCATTGCTGCTCACCGGTGCTGCGCTGACCTTCGTTGGTACGCGACAGGTTGGCCCGCCATGGTTTTTGCGGAGTGTTCTTGACCACTACGTCACTGCCGCCGACGACTTGGCCGGGGGTCAGTTCCATCTGCGCCTGATTGGATGGCAGGCGATTGAGCTGATCGACCATCTGCTCGATTTCGCGCAGGTTGACCATCTGGCCTTCTTTACCGGGAAACGTCATGGCCAGCTCACGCGCCGACAGGCCGCTGGCGGCATCGCCACGCAGATGCTCCAGCTTGCCTTCGATGACCAGCACTTGCAGGTCGCCTGTCGACAGGTCCTGTTGCGGCAGGTAGGCGCGAGTCGTCACCAGGCCTTTTTCGAGGTAGTGATCGGTGATGACTTTAAGCAGCTCATTGAGCTGCGCGACACCAAGGCACTTGCCGATATAGGGCTTGGTCAGCGCATCGCGCTCGGCGGCCGACAGCGAGTCGGCGCCCTTGAGCTCAATACGATTGATGGTAAAACAACGTGTATCGGCCGGAGAACTCGGGGCAGCGGGTGCGGCTTGTTTGCCCGGCAGGTCCTTGAGTTCTTCAAGACGGCGGCGCTGCTCTTCGAGCAGGCGATCCTGACGGTCACGAATAAGATCCTGGTCACCTGGCAAACTGGCGGGAGCAGTGGCTGCAAGCAAGGTAGCTGGCGCGAGGGCGAGCAGTAGCAGCAAAGCCAGTTTTAGGGCATGAGGATACACGGCGCGTCCTTGCGGTAGCATATTGATATCAAAAAGGTGGGCAATACTAGAACGCCATCATAGCGGCGTCAAATATTTGTATCGACCTTGTATCCGATTTGTTGAACTTTTTTTAAAGCTTATTTTTACAACACTGACCTTTAGCCAGCGCTCAAGGGTCATGTGCTTAATATTGATAGGGGACAGCGTATCTTTTCGACATAGTATTAAGGTCATAATTAAATATATGCAGAAATGCTGATCGGCTAGCACGCGAAAACCGGATCGTGTCAAGGCCGCAGATACACTAGTAAAATGACTATGGTCTAAGGAAACAGGCGCAAGCATGCGGACCTTTCAGGGCTCTGGATCGGCGCCGACGGTCCTTTTTTGCATGGACGGGGTGTAAAACAGAGGCAGCAGGTTTCGATCAAACCCTGTGGTGTGGCGCATGAGCAAAACGGGGATGAGCAATAACAACTAGTTGTCGGCCAACACTCGACAATGAACCGCTATGCCAGAATCAGTGCCGTCTCCCGCTGTATGCAGTATCGCGAGGTGTGCAGCCCTGCATTTGTTTAAAAGCGAGTCATCGACTCTACAGCCTCCCGCGCCACGCACGGGAGGCCTATCGAATCACTGTTGCCCGGACAACTTCATGATCATTCGCGACAGCAAGTAGATCCGCGGCGCCACGCTGCCCACTTCGGCATACTCTTCGGGCGTATGGATATTGCCGCCGACAATCCCGAAGCCATCCAGCGTTGGTGTACCCACGCTGGCAGACAGGCTTGAATCCGCCGCCCCGCCGCTGCCCTCGATGGTCAGGGTGCGACCCAGTTCGCCGTAGATGCCTTGCGCCATCGCGACCAATGCATCGGACTGCGCGGTCTGCGGCATCGGTGGCAGGCCACGGACCAGACTGGTCTTGACCTCGGTATCGGGCACCAGCTTGTTGGCCGACACCCTGGCCAGGTCCTGCTCGACGCGGTCGAACTCTTCCGGTACGGCAGCGCGCACATCGGCCTTGGCGCTGGCCTGATCGGGAATCACGTTGGTGCGATCCCCCGCCTTGAGCACGGTGAAGTTGACGGTGGTTTTCTTCTCATCGTCACCCAGCTTGCCGAGTTGCAGGATCTGATGGGCAACTTCGGTCGCGGCGTTACGTCCCAGCTCAGGCGCAACGCCTGCATGCGAGGCCTTGCCCTTGACTTCGACCAGCGCGGTTGCCGAGCCTTTGCGCCACACCACCAGACCGTCGGCCGGACGACCCGGCTCGAGGTTGAGGGTGACGTCATGCTCCTTCGCGGTTTTCTTGATCAGCTCGGTAGCAACGCCTGAGCCGGTCTCCTCGCTGGCGTCGAGCAACACCGTGATTTGCGCGTAGTCGGTGAATTTCAAGTTGTGCAGCACCTTCAGTGCATAGATAGCTGCAACGATGCCGCCCTTGTCATCCATCACCCCTGGGCCATAGGCACGCCCGTCCTTGATGTGAAACGGACGCTCGGCCGCGGAGCCTTCCTTGAACACGGTGTCCATGTGCGCCATCAGCAGAATCTTCGCCTTGCCGGTGCCTTTCAGGGTGGCGATGACGTGGTTGCTGGCCTCTGGCGTATTTGGAACGAGCTCGATGGTGGCACCGAGCTTTTTCAGTTCTTCGATCGCGATGTCGCTGACCTTGGTCAGGCCCGGTACATACCCGGAACCCGAGTCGATGTTCACCAGACGCTCCAGCAGCTTCAAGGCTTCGTCCTTGTATTGCTCGGCATCGGCCTGGATGGCCTTGTGCGGTTCGGCCATGGCCGCCGGTGCCAGAGCTGTCAACGCAAGCGCCAGGGCGAGATGGGCGGCCAGTGGCGAGCGGGTAAATGAGCGCATGTGTTTCATCCTTGTGTTCGATCATCGAGGTTTTCTCAGGACCATACCCTACACACGCACCGGCCGTCATGGCTCAGCTCGCCTTGCGCCAGCGCTCGAAGCGGTCGAACAGCAGCGCGTAGAGGATCGGAATCAGGCCCAGTGTCACCAGCGTACCCAACGCAAGGCCACCCATGATGGTGATCGCCATGCCCTCCCAGAGCGGGCCGGCAAACAGCATCAGCGGCACCAGCCCGATGATGCAGGTCAGTTTGGTCATCACGATCGGCCGCAAGCGCTTGATAGCTGCATTAACCACTGCATCACGCACCGCCAGGCCTTGCTCGCGTTCAGCCTCGATACGTTCGAGCAGCAGCACGGCGTTGTTGACGATGATGCCGGCCAGCGACAGCAGCCCGAAGGTGGCCATGAAGCCGAACGGATAGCCGGTGAGCACCAACGCCAGCGCCACGCCGATCAGCACGAAGGGCACGCTGGAGATGACGATCAGCAACTTGCGGAACGAATTGAACTGCCAGACGAACAACAACAGCATCGCGACCAGTGCATGCGGCATGTACTGCAACAGCGCCTGATTGGCTTCGGCCGAGTCTTCAATTTCGCCACCGGGTTCGATGTGGTAACCCGCCTGCAGGCTGATTGCAGCTATCTGCGGTGCCAACTGTTCGACGATCGAGGTCGCCGTCATTGACGGATTGTGCCCCACCACCGTGATTGCGCGTTGCAGATTACGCCGCTGAATAGTCGATGCCTCGGCCCTGGGCTCGACAGTGGCAATGGCCGACAACATCACCGGCGCGCCCCCGGAAGCCGGGTAAATCAGGGTGCTGTCCAGATCATTGCCCGGTTTGCTCAGGGTGCTCTGCTCGCGCGCCACAATGGCGACAGCAGTATCGCCATCCTGCAGCGACGAAACGGACAGCCCGCTGTTTCTCAGTTGCAGGGCCTGGGCGACGTCCTGAGTGGCAACACCGGCCTGCAGGGCCTTGTACGAATCAACAACAACGTCGTAACGCAGCAATCGCGTCCGCCAGTCATCGTGGACATCCAGGGTTCCGGGCAACGCCGACAACGCCTGCTCGATCTGTCGGGCAATACCGCGCAACACGTCCTCATCAGGACCGATGACCCGGTAGACCGCAATCCCCGCCTCGGTGGTACCCATCGAGAATCGTTTGGGCTGCGCTTCGATTTCGGGGTGCTGCGCGAGGATAAACTGCCGTGTGCGCTCGATCACCGCATCGAGGTCGGCACCTTCACGCACGCTGACAGTGAAATACGCGATATTCGGCGCGGGCAACGGGGGATTGAGGCCCAGCACGATCCGCGGCCCGCCACTGGCGACATAACCAATACTGTGTTCCACATCCTGATCGCTGCTTAGCCACTGGCTGATATCACGCACCGCTCGCGACGTGTCTCGCGAGCTGCTGCCGGGCTCGAGCACCAGCGGAATCTGGAACTGCATGCGGTCCGACTTCGGCAGAAAATCGTACGGCACCCGGGTCAGCACCACGACCGCCAACGCCAGCAAACCCATCATGCAGGCGATGAAGAGCAGCGAGTGATTCAGCAAACGCTCGATGACCTTGCGATAGCCACGGTAGAACAGCGATGCATACTCATCGGCATCATCCGCCGACGCTTTGCCGGCCGGCACCCTGGCGAAGTAAAAGCACAACAGAGGCGTCACCGTGATGCTGAGCAGCCAGGAGCTGATCAGCGTCGTGGCGAGCACAACTGCCAGCGAACGCAGGTATTCGTTGGTACTGGTCTGCCCCAGAAAGAAGGGCGAAAACGCCAGGACGATGACCAGTGAAGAAGTCAGCAGAGGGATCATCAAGGTGCGCCCGGCCTCCTCACAGGCGCGCTGTCGATCCTCCCCCGCATGCAGGCGTCGCTCGATGTCTTCGGCGATGACAATGCCGTTGTCCACCAGCAAGCCCAGCGCCAGGATGATCGCGGCAATCGACACCGTCTGCAGCTCGATCCCCAGTGCGCGCATGACCAGCAGCGTACTGAGGATGGTCAAGGGCACAATCACCCCGACCACCAGCCCGGTGCGCCAGCCCAGAAATAGCATGACCACGCACATCACGATCACCACCGTCTCGGCCATGACGTGATACATCTTGCTCATCTCGTGCTCGACCACGCTGGACTGGAAGGTCACCACGTGCAAGGTAAAACCCGTCGGAAGTTGCTGCTCCAGCTCAGCGAGTCGCTTGCGCAAGGCATCACCGAAGGTTTGCACATTGAGGCCTGGCTGCATCGAAACGGCCAGTACCACAGCATTCTTTCCCTGATAGATCGCTTCGGTTTCCGGCGGGTCGACAGGGCTCACCGATACCCTGCTCAGGTTCTGCAACGCGACCTTCTGACCACTGGGCAACTGCACCGGGAACTGCCGAAGCTGCTCCGGCGAAAGCACCTCGCCACTGATCGAAAGCGTAGTGCTCTGCTGCCCGATGACCGGGTTGCCTCCCGTCGCGATCAGGTTGCGGGCCTGCAGTTGCTGAAGCAGCTGTTGCGGAGAAAGTCCGGCGGCGGCCAGCGTCTGGTGATTGAAGTCGAGGTAAATGCGTTCATCCTGCAGCCCATACAGCTGGACCTGATCGACGCCCTTGAGCTCATAAAGCTGATTACGCAAGCGCTTGATCGGGCCGCGCATCTCGCTCATGGTGAAGCCCGGCGCGGTCAGCGCGATCGAAGCCACGGCGACGCGACCGAAATCATCATCGACAAAAGGCCCTTGGGTGCCGGGCGGAAAACCACCGCTCGTTTCACTCACCTTCGCCCGGAGCCGTTGCCACAGCAGCCCGAGATCCTTGACGTTGTCATACGCCGTAACCTGCACGATCACTCGGCCAGGCTGGACCGTGGTGAGCACGTTCTTGATCTCGGCCAGTTCACGGATACGCTCTTCGAGCGGCCTGGCGAGCAGTTCCTCGCTGCGCTCTGCGGACAGCCCTTCCAGAGACACACTGACCAGTGCGTCACGAACGGTCACCGACGGCTCTTCCTGAGAAGGAAAGCTCAAAAACGTGACAAAACCGGCCAGCAAAATCAGCAAGGCGGCAAACAGGGTCAGGCGGCTTGCGCCCATGGCGCGGGAGGTAAGGTTCATTGCGGGTCACCGGTCAGGCGAGTGTCTGAATGAAACAGCGTGACGGGCTGACCGTCCTGCAGAAAGGCGGCGCCGGCAGTGACCACCTGCTCACCTGCGACCAGCCCGCTGACGACCAGTGCCCGACCTTCTCTGACCATACCCAGCGTCACGGAGCGTACGGCGACTGTTCCTCCCGCCTGGTAAACGAAGACTTCAGCAAGGTGGCTGTTGGCACCCATCCTTAACGCTTGCACTGGAACCGACAGCGTCTGTGAGTCGGCAGCGGGATGCATTTGCACAAGCAGCGTGACGCCACTGGGCAGCCTGCCGGCAGGCCGCAGCACTCGGAACACGGCCGTTCTGACCAGCCCGTCATCGGCGCGGGGCGAAATGCCTTCCAGGGCGAGATCAAACCCTACCGTACCGTCTGCGCTGCTGGAGGCGCTGGCGAGGTCGCCCGGCTCGAGCGACTCGGCAAGTGCCAACGGAACAGCCGCCACCACTTGTTGCTCTGCGGCGGACTCTATATCCAGCAGCACCTGTCCGGCGGGCAACAAGCTCTGCGGTTGTGCATGACGGGCCACCACGCGCCCGGCAAAGGGTGCTATCAAGCGGGTGCGATCCAGTTCGCGACGGGCCAGATCCAGCTCGGCTTGCGTGCGCATCAGCTCAGCGCTGGCTTGTTCACTGGACGAGTGGGCCGACTCGACCACGCTCTGGGCGACACTGCCCGCTGCGAGCAGGTTTTGCTGACGCTGGTAGTTACGCTGGCGCTCCAGCGCCTGGGCACGGGCCAGACGCAAAGCGGCCTGCGCCTCCTGCAGACGCAATTGCGCAGGCTGCGGATCAAGGCGGGCGAGCACCTGGCCCGGCTTGACGCTATCACCAATGTCGGCCCGCAGTTCTGTCAGGGTGCCTGCCGATTCAAACGCCAGACTGGCGCGATCCTGCTGCCGAACGGTGCCAATGAAGCGCAACGCAGCGCCCTCTCCTGCCCGGACCGTCTCAACCTTGACAGCCCGGACAGGCGGAACGCTGGCCGTCTGTTTATCACCGCAGCCACTGATCATCAGAGTGATCAGCACGACGCCGCAAGCGCGCGACACACACCGCCGTAGGGCCGGAAACGCATCAGGATTCAATCGCATGGCAGGCTTCAACCCTTCAGAAAGCGTAATTCAAGGCAATCAGGCCACTGCCTTCGGCATCGGTCTCGACCAGCGGACTGCCGCGGGTCTGGTCGGTGTAATGCGTTACCCCGACGCTTGCGACGGTTGACCAGTGGGCGTCGAAGGTATGCTGCCAGGCGAGCGCCGCCGAGTAGGCGTAAATGCCGCTGTCTGCGCTGAAACTGGAGAAGCCGGTGCGCTGACTCTGGATCGGGCTCACGCCGAAATAGGTCTGGTTGTAACGGCCGTCACCAGCGTGCGCATCGATGTCGAGGGTCACCGTATCGGTCTGACTGTGGTAGGCGATGCCCTCGAAACCCAACCGGTAACGATTGCCACGTTTTTCACCAGCCACCCGCAGTTCGGCCTCGGCACTGACGGACAGCCACGGCATGAGTTGCTGGGAAACCATGAAGTCGCCAACGGTCGCGCCCTTGACAGTGCCCATCCCTCTCAGCTCGTTGGAACCAGGCCGATTCGTACTGTTTTTCTCGGTACGACCGAAATCGTAATTGAGTGCAGCGCTGGCACCGAACCCGGAATCCGACTGCCATTGCAGCCCCAGACCGCGCGTGGTGTCGGCGAAGAAGATACCGCGCTGGACCGTCAGCATGGGCACCACCTGACTGCGGTATTCATCGGCCCCCATGTAGCGCGGCAGCACGGCCATGCCGAGCCCGAAATTGACGTTGAACCGGTCACCCAGCATCGACTGGCCTTCGGCAGTGCTGTCCTGGGCGCAGGCCTGACCTGCCAGGGTCATGGCCGCAGAGGTGATCAACACGGTCAGCACAGGTTTAAGCAGCGCAGACCGCAGGTGAGTACGAGAGATTGCAGGGCTCATGGGGATACTCCGGTGTCATTCAGGATTGGGGTGGGGTTGTCGGTTCTGCTCCGTGCAGCACTCGAAACAGATCGATGCGGTTTTGCTGCAGCGCATCGAGGGACTGGCGAGCGGCTGCGTCGGCTTCAGCAATACGGAGAGTGGAAACCAGCAATGCAGTGCGCTCGACGGCGCCCGCATTGAGTTCAAAGGACAGGCGCCGCACTTTTTCCTGGACCAGCGCAACCCGCTCGACCTCGTTGCGGACATGGTTCAGGGCCTGCTGACGGCGGGTCAGCACAGCGGACATTTCACGGAAGGCGTTCTGCACAGCCTTTTCATACTCGGCCACCGCGATCTGCTGACGCACCTTGGCAAGGTCCAGGTTGGCCTGATTACGCCCGCCGTCGAACAGCGGCAGATTCAACTGCGGCGTAAACAGCCAGGCCCCGCTGCCGTTGCTGAACAAGGTGCGCAGGCTGTCGCTCTGCAAGCCCACGCCGGTACTGAGTTTTATGGACGGAAAGAACGCCGCACGGGCAGCACCAATGTTGGCATTGCTGGCCTTGAGGGCTTCTTCGCGCTGACGGATGTCAAAGCGTTCCAGCAGACGCTGAGACGGCAGATTCGACAGCCAGGACGGCGTCTCGACCAGCGCGGTGGTCAGCGCAGGGGTGTCTGGCGTGCTGACGGGCAATACCGTCGAATAGCCGGTGAGTAACAACAAGGCCTGCGACGCGTTGGCGTGATCGCTTGCCGCATCCTGCACCTGCTGTTGCGCGCTCAGGGTGTCGAGGCGCTGTGCCATCAGATCATCCAGCGAAAGCGCACCTTGACGCTGCTGCTCTTCGGCCGCCTTGACCAGCATCAGCCGGGCCTCGTGAACCGCCTGCGCATCCTGTTGCACAGCAGCGGCCAGACGCTCGGCCAGCCAGGCGCGGGCGACTTCCGCAATCAACGCACTGCGTGCCGCCTGCTGGCCGTAGGTGCTGGCCAGATAATCATGCCGCGCCGCCTCTGACAGGCTGCGCACGCGCCCGAAGAAATCCAGTTCAAAGTCAGAGACGCCCACCGACGCGATGGAAATGTCCTGGCCATAACGCTCGTCGGCGGCCGCATTATCGAAGTGCTGACGATCGCGCTCGACACCTGCAGCAAGGGTCGGAAAGCGATCGGCGCGGGTAATGCCGCGCATTGCCCTGGCCTCCTCCACACGCAGCGCCGCCACACGAAAATCGCGATTGAACGCGAGGGCCGATTGCAGCAACCGGCGCAGTTCGCCTTTTGGCGACAACTCGCCAGCCAGCGCTTCTTCGTCGGCACTGAGCACGACGGCGCTGGAGGTATTCGAGGCCGGGACCACAGCGGACGCCTGATCGACCGGGACCGGCAACGCCGGACGCTGATAGGCCGGTATCAACGAGCAGCCCGAAAGAGTCAGGCTCGCCAGCATGGCCAGGCAACGCCAGCGGCGGTTGTGGATACGCTTGGACAGCGGTGTACTCATCGGCATAGGATCTGTCCGCGACAGTGGGCTCTGGACAGCATCCTGAACGTCGACTTTCAACAAACCGTTCGTGAATTATCAAGATTTGATCAAGAGGCGCGCTCGTGTCAGGAAAACGCATTCTTATCGTTGAAGACGACGCCGACAGTGCCAGCATTCTCGAGGCTTACCTGCGTCGTGACGGTTTCAACGTCGGGCTGGCCGAAAACGGTCAGCGCGGTATCGATATGCACCGTCAGTGGAAACCCGACCTGATTCTGCTGGACGTCATGCTGCCGCTTGTCAGTGGTACCGACGTGCTGTCGGCCGTCCGGCGCTGCAGCGACACGCCGGTGATCATGGTCACCGCCATGGGCGACGAACCGGAAAAACTCGGCGCCTTGCGCTATGGGGCCGACGATTACGTGGTCAAGCCCTACAACCCGCGAGAAGTGGTGGCCCGCGTGCATGCGGTTCTGCGGCGCTCCCAGCAGAACGGCAACAACGAGCGTCATTTGCGCTACCAGAACCTGCTGGTGGAGCTGGATGCGGTCACCGCGATCATTGAAGGTCAGGATGGCGCAGAGACCGTACTCGACCTGACACCTACCGAGTTCAAGATCCTTTCAACGCTGCTGAAAACGCCGTCCAAGGCCTTCACTCGCGAAGAACTGCTGGAAATCTGCCTTCCCGACAGCGAGGCGCTGGCCAGGGTTGTCGATGCGCATGTGCATAACCTTCGGCGCAAACTGGAGATCCATGGCGTGGAAAATGTGCTGGTCACCGTCCGTTCGGTCGGCTATCGGTTCAGGTGATCTTCATGCGAGATTTTTTCAGGCACAGACAAAAACCGTTGTGGCACTGGGTCGGCATGCGCATGAGCATGCTCGCCGTCGGTGCGGTCATCGTCATCGCGTTCTGCATGTGGCTACACGTCACAGTCTCTGACTGGCTCACCCTGCAGGCAATGCCGGCCGACGTGCGCATGGAGTTCCTGCGGCTGCAGGCAGAGCCCACCCTGGACATGGTCAAGCTGCGCGAACTGTTCTTCGAGTATTACCCGATCGAAAACCTGCTGCCGGGCATTGCCAACAAGGAATGGTGGGTGCTGGCAGCGCTGGTGTCGATCGCGATACCGATCATCATATTCTTCGGCTTTCTGTTTTCCCGTCCGCTTTCCAGCCAGTTCTCCTCGATTGCCAGAGGCGCACGTCAGGTCGCCCAGGGTGACTTCAAGACGCGCCTGCCGATGAGCGCCAACGACCCGGACGAATTGCAGGCGCTGGTCAGCGACTTCAATACCATGACCACTCAGCTCGGCCGTTACGAACTGGAAGTCAGCGAGTCCAGTGCCATGATTGCCCATGAGCTGCGCACGCCACTGAATGCCGCCATGGGACGCATACAAGGCATGATCGACGAAGTGTTCCCGCGTGACCTGGCACAACTGGAAATGGTCCACCGCCAGCTCGGCCAGTTGAACAAACTGGTGAGCGATCTGCACCTGCTCTCGCTCGCCAGCGCGGGTCAGTTGACCCTGGACAAGACGGAGTTTTCCCTTGAGAAACTGGTGGTCGAACGTCTGGGCTGGTTTGCCACGCCGCTCGATGAGGCAGGTGTCGCCGTGATGATCGACATCCCGCGGAAATTGACCGTCAACGCCGACCGTGACCGGATCGGCCAGGTCGTGAATATTCTCGTCGATAACGCGCTGCGCTATTCGGCGATGGGTGGTGAGCTGCTGATTGTCGGCAAAGCCAGCGCAGGGCGCATGGAACTGACCGTCTCGGACCGCGGCCCCGGCTTTGACTCGGAGAACCTCGAACAGGTGTTCGACCGCTTCTGGCGTGCCGAACGTTCGCGGGCGCGCTATTCGGGAGGCAGCGGCCTTGGCCTGTCCATCGCCAGAGCGATTTGTCTCGAGCACGACGGCACTATCGAGGTCCGCAACAGGCCAGGCGGAGGATCCGTCATCCGCCTGGAGATTCCGGGCTGAGCCTGCCTGCCCGGCCCCGCAGATCAGTGCCCCATCAACGAATCGATACCGTCCGGCTTGTCATGCACACCAAAGCGGTCCACCAGCGTAGCGGTGGCCCGGTTCATGCCGATAACGTCGACGCTGATGCCCGCCTTTCTCAGTTTCAAAACCACCTTGTCCAATGCGGCCACAGCGGTGATGTCCCAAAAATGCGCCTCGCGCAGATCGATGACCAGTGTCTCGAGGCTTTCGCGCAGGTCGAATGAGGCCATGAAACGGTCAGCGGAGGCGAAGAATACCTGGCCGGTCACGTAGTAGGTGCGATGGCTGTGGAAGGGATCACGATGCGACGTGACATCGAGGAAGTGAGCGATCTTGCTGGCAAAGAACATCGAGGCAAGCAGAGAACCGACCAGCACACCATAGGCAAGGTTATGGGTCGCCACGACCACCACCACGGTGACCACCATCACGATGTTGGTCGAGAGCGGGTATTCCTTGAGGTTGCGGATCGATCCCCAACTGAAGGTACTGATCGATACCATGATCATCACCGCCACCAGCGCCGCCATCGGAATACGCGCCAGCCATTCCCCCAGAAACAGCATCATGATCAACAGCAGCAAACCCGCACTGAGGGTTGAGAGGCGTGTTCTGCCGCCAGACTTCACGTTGATCATCGACTGGCCGATCATGGCGCAGCCAGCCATGCCGCCGATCAGACCCGTGGCGATATTGGCAATGCCCTGCCCTTTGCACTCACGGTTTCGGTCACTGGTGGTATCAGTCAGGTCATCGACGATGGTCGCGGTCATCATCGACTCCAGCAGGCCCACCACGGCCAGCGCGGCGGAATACGGCAGAATGATCAGCAGTGTGTCGAGATTGAGCGCGACGTCCGGCCACATGAAGGTCGGCAGACTGTCGGGCATTGCGCCCATGTCACCCACGGTTCGTACATCAAGCCCCATGTAAATGGAAATTGCGGTGAGCACCAGAATGCACACCAGCGGCGAAGGCAGCAACTTGCCCAGCACCGGCACGCGCGGGAACAGGTAGATGATTGCCAGGCCCGCTGCGGTCATCGCGTAAACCGGCCAGGTCACATGGGTCAATTCCGGCAACTGGGCCATGAAAATCAGAATCGCCAGTGCATTCACGAACCCGGTAACCACCGAGCGTGAAACGAAGCGCATCAACTCACCCAGGCGCAGATAGCCGGCGATGATCTGCAGTACGCCGCAGAGCAAGGTGGCGGCCAGCAAATACTGAAGCCCGTGCTCTTTGACCAGATTCACCATCAGCAAGGCCATCGCACCTGTAGCCGCAGAAATCATCGCCGGGCGTCCGCCCACGAACGCGATGACCACGCAGATACAGAATGACGCGTAAAGCCCGACTTTCGGGTCTACCCCGGTGATGATGGAGAACGCGATGGCCTCTGGAATCAGGGCCAATGCAACGACAAGCCCGGCCAATACATCGGCACGAACGTTGGAAAACCACGTAGCTTTGATTTTTTCGAGCATGGAAATACCTGTGACAGACGCAGCAAGACGCACGGCAGCGATTGCCGGACGAGCAGGAGCATCGGTTTTCGATTAAGTAGTCAGAGTGGGAGTGGCGGCGACCAAAAAACGGGCGCAGCAACGGGCGACTGCAGCAAGAAGGCAGTCAGGTGTTGCGAGGGGGGCGTAGCGCTAAGGCGGCGTAGGCAGCCAGTTGGAACGGGACACGTCTATTTCCTTCGATGGGTCGTAAGGCGCTGGCATCATAGACCTATCCGTTTGAGTGATTCAAGCGCAAGTCATCTCCCCGAACGACCTGAGTGACGGATGACGCAACACCCTGAAACACGTGAACAAGCCATCTGATTCTGTTTTTTACAGCTGTTGTGTCTCTGTTCGTTATGGCCGGTTTCGCTCATGATGCAGCCTTGTTCATTCGATGCCGCTTATGAAACGTTACGAAAAATTCGCCGCCGACATCTCGGAAATGATTCGCAGCGGCGTCCTGCCCGCCGGGGAAAAAGTCCCGTCCGTACGCGTCGCGAGTCGCACCTGGTCCGTCAGCCCGGCGACGGTCTTCAAGGCCTATTACCTGCTGGAAGACAAGGGACTGATTCAGGCCCGCGCACGCTCCGGGTATTACGTGCGCGAGCATGCCGCCAATGCACTGACCGAACCTGAACTGATCAGACACGCCAGCGAAGGCACCGAACTGGGTGTCAGCGACCTGATCTTTTCAGTGCTCGGCTCGCTCAAGGACCCGGACACCGTGCCATTTGGCTCGGCGTTTCCCAGCCCGCATCTGTATCCGTTGGCGAGCCTGGCAAAGTCGATGGCTTCAGCTGTGCGTGCGCTGACGCCTGCGGGCATCGTCAGCGACATGACCACCGGAAACCCCGAACTGCGCCGACAGATCGCCCTACGCTACATGATCAGTGGCGTGCGCTTGCCCGCTGACGAACTGGTCATCACCAATGGCGCCATGGAAGCCCTGAACCTGTGCCTGCAGTGCGTCACCGAGCCCGGCGACCTGGTCGCCATCGAAGCTCCGGCGTTCTATGCCTGCCTTCAAGTGCTGGAGCGTCTGAAGCTGAAAGCCGTCGAAATCCCCGTGCATCCGCGTGACGGGGTGGACCTCGATTCGCTACAGGACAGCCTGACACGCCTGCCGATCAAGGCTTGCTGGTTCATGAGCAGCTTTCAGAACCCATTGGGCGCGAGCATGACTCAGGAAAACAGGATCAGGCTCTACGACCTGCTGGAACAGCATCAAATCCCGTTGATCGAGGACGATGTGTACGCCGAACTGTATTACGGCGCCAAGGCGCCTCACCCGGTGAAAAGCCTGGATCGCAGCGGACTGGTGATGCACTGCAGCTCGTTTTCCAAGACCCTCGCGCCCGGCTATCGGGTCGGCTGGGTGGCAGGCGGGCGTTACACCGAGCAGATTGACCGCCTCAAGCTCATGACCACCCTCTCCCCTTCGGTCCCCGCTCAGGCCGCGCTCGCCGACTACCTCAAGCACGGCGGCTATGACCGCCATCTGCGTAAACTGCGTGACACCCTCGAACTGCAACAAGGCGCGATGCTCGCTGCAGCCGCCCGCTATTTTCCGGCGGCGACACGCGTCACCCGCCCCGTCGGCGGCTACTTTCTGTGGTTCGAATTCCCCGAGCAGGTTGATTCGCTGCAGCTCTTTCAACTCGCACTCGCGCAGGGCATCAGCCTCGCACCCGGCCCGATCTTTTCCGCGTCACGGCGCTTCAAGAATTGCGCGCGCCTTAACTACGGCACTCCCTGGGACGAACGCAGCGAGCAGGCCATGGCAATGCTGGGCCGTATCATCGCGTCGTTCTGAGCGTTTTCATGCCTTGCATAAAGACAACTGATCCGTATTTTTAAGCCGTTTCTGAATCTGTACCAGAATCTATCCGAGCACGATAATGGCAGCGCATTGAAACGCGCAGGCCAACCGCCAAGAGTGGCGCCTGCGGCTCGTTACAGACAGATCGACCAGCAGGAGACGCTCATGGGCAAGCTCGGACTTTCATTGATAGGTTTTTTGTTATTGGCGATTGCGGTGGGTTTGCTGGGGACTATTTCGCCGTATTGAGCATTGATTACCGCCGTCGTGCTCATCGCTCACGTTTGTACGCACACGTCCTGATGACTATCGCGCCCATGCTGCGCATGGGCGCGAAAATCTGCTCGAAACTCGTTCAGCAGCCGATTAATTAGTCTTCCTCATATACCCTTGCCGATTTACCCGTCTAGTACCTCAGCCTTCCCTCGCATAACTTCCTCTCGACCGATGTTGCTGCAGTGAAATCGTCACTGAGAACAGCCCATCCATGTTTTTTCGCCCGCGAGCTTTGCTGGTTCGTTCCACGGGAGGCACACAATGCAAAAACGTAATTTAGGCAACAGTTCTCTTCAGGTATCGGCGCTGGGCCTTGGCTGCATGAGCATGACCTCGGCCTACGGCCCGGCCGCCGACAGGCAAGCCATGATCAGCCTGATCCGCAGCGCGTAAGAACGCAGGGTCGACTTCTTCGATACCGCGGAAGCCTACGGCCCGTTCAGCAACGAAGAGGCTCGACGCTGGCCTATCCATTAGCGAGGCCCAGGAGATTCTGGTTCAGCTCTACGCCTATGCCGGGTTTCCGCGCAGCCTCAATGCGCTGAACGAACTGATGAACACGGTCGAGGCACGCAAACAGCGCGGTATTCAGGACGCACCCGGAAACGACCCCGGCCGGGCGATCCCCACAGGCGAGGCGTTGCGTGAGGCAGGAGTAGCCAATCAGACACGCATTTCCGGTGGCACCGTCAAAGGGCCTTTATTTGACTTCGCCCCTGTCATCAATCAGTTCCTGAAAACGCATCTGTTCGGCGACATCTTCGAGCGCGACAACCTCGATTGGCAAAAACGCGAGCTGGCCACCGTCGGTGCCTTGGCAGCAACGCCGGGTGCCGAGCCGCAGTTGCGTTCCCATATGCTGGCGAGCATGAGGGTGGGTTTAAGCGCTGCACAGCTGCGCGAGGTGACCAACATACTTGCCGAGCAGGCAGATGAAACCATCGCCAGACGCGCACGCGAGGCGCTGACACAAGCACTCGAAACGTCAAAGGAATGATTATGAACGTGGCAAGAAACCTTCTGATTCACCTTCCTGAAATCGGCATCAGGGGCAATACGCACTTCCCGATGTCCGACCTGAACAACGTCCAGATTGCAGACCTTGTAGCGAAGTTTCTCGCCGAGAAGAATCTGGACTGACAGGTCATCGGCAACGCACGGCATATCGGCCGATACACAATATGCTTACATTACGCTTGGCCCGTTCAACTCACCACAGAATCCCTCAATGTCTCGCGCCAACCTCAACGATCTGCAAGCCTTCGTGGTTATTGCCCGCGAAGGCAGTTTCACTCGCGCTGCGGCACAGCTGGGCGTGTCGCAATCGGCGATCAGCCATACCATGCGCGCCCTCGAAGCGCGTCTTGGTGTGCGGCTGCTGACCCGAACCACGCGCAGCGTGTCACCGACCGAAGCGGGCCAGCGCCTGTACCAGTCGATGGCACCACGCTTCGAAGAAATCGAACTGGAACTGGCAGCCATCAGGGAGTTTCGCGACACGCCTGCGGGCAATGTGCGGATTTCCGCTTCAGAACATGCCGCCAATAACATCCTTTGGCCGAAACTGCTGAAGGTGCTTCCAAACTTTCCAGACATCCATGTAGAAATCACCGTCGATTACGCCCTCACCGACATTGTTGCGCAGCGCTATGATGCCGGTGTCCGCCTGGGCGATCAGGTGGCCAAAGACATGATCGCCGTGCCGATCGGCCCCAGACTGCGCATGGCGGTCGTGGCCTCCCCCGAGTACTTTCGCAACTACACGCCACCTGTCACACCCGGCGATCTGGCAGAACACAGCTGCATCAACCTGCGCCTGCCCACTCACGGCAGCCTGTTGCAGTGGGACTTTGAAAAGGAGGGTCACGAGCTGAAAGCGCGCGTCGAAGGGCAATGGACATTCAACAGCAGCGCGCCAATTCTGCGCGCAGCGGTTGCTGGCTGTGGCCTGGCCTTCCTGCCGGAAGACATGGTTTTAGCGCAGCTTGCCGAAGGGCGTCTGGTGCGTGTACTGGAAGACTGGTACCAACCGTTTCCCGGATACCATTTTTACTACCCCAACCGTCGCGAGCAGTCGTCAGCGTTGGGCGTCGTGATAGATGCTTTGCGCCATCAGCCCTGAATTCATCTGAGGTTGCGGCTGATTTTTTGATCGAGCAAGCCCTCTGGTGTGCAGCAACAGATAACGAAATGGTCTTAAGCCGTTTTGTAAACACATACAAAAAAATTAGATCACCACGCTATGGATGACATCCCAATATGCTGAATTGCCTTCATTGCTACTGTAAGCTTGGGCGCTCTTCTGTGCATTTCCCTTTATATATTCCTGCTTATCCAGATTATTTAAAATTGACAGCGTTTGATCGGCGATACCGGAACAATCAAAAAAGTCCACCAAGTATCCATTGACGCCATCAGTAACAACCTCTTCGACGGGCCTGGTTCTTGACCCCAAAACAACGCACCCCATCGCCATCGCCTCCAGCAATGACCAGGACAACACAAATGGATAAGTCAAGTAAATGTGCACTGATGACAATGACAACACCTGTTTGTATTTGGCATAGCTGACTTTTCCGAGAAAGTGAATACGCTTTAAATCAGATGAACTCATATCAGAAGTCATTTTCTCCCTCCAGCCTGAAGAACCGTGAGGGCGAGCTCCATAGCTGACGCTGTCACCACCGACAATCAGAACTTGTACCGAATCATGGTGATTGAGTATTCGTGACAAAGAACGCATAAATACATGAAACCCCCTATAGGGCTCAAGATTTCTGGCAACGTAGGTGATGACAGGGTCACCACAACGAATAACCTGACCATTCTCTAAAATCAAGTCACTACGGTGAACATTCATAAGCCCATCAAGATCAATTCCTTCATGTATGACTTTTATCTTGTCTCGATAGGCAGCCGGATGAAGGGAGTGCTGCCAGCGGGTCGGTGTGATACCTACATCACACTGTTCAAGGTTGAGTAAGTGAAGAGAATTGATAATCCGTAGTCGAGCACGGCTATCGGCTGATGCAGGAAACTCGGGATCAAATCCTGTATCAGCACCCATAGCATGATAGTAGTACTCGCAAAAATTAATAAGCGGCGTGTCCGGAAATGCATCTTTTATGAATAAAGCTTCTCCCCATCCTGGGTGCGCCAGAATAACAGCAGGACGGTAGCCAGTTCTTTTCAGTTGCAACAGCACTCTGAGAACCTGCTGACCATGAAGCACAGCATCCTCAAAGGTTCTTAAATAATTATGGGTCGTACTTGATACCGACCTCTTGGGCCTGTACCTGATGTGACGCACACCGTGATAGACAGGCGTAGTATCCCGAGAAATGACGGTCAACTCACACGTTGAACGACGTGAAATATCACGAACCAGATTCTTGAACTGGCCCGGAAAATTCTGATGAATAATCAATATATTCAAGTTTCTTCTTCCTGAAGCCAGCATCCAGGCACAGCGTGCCTGGATGCTGAAAGGTCACATGACAACGGGCGTAGAGTAGTTAATCCAGTTGGAGGCGATCAACGAATCAAAAACAGCTTGCTGGTCGCCGGTCAGAGTTATAAGACCATTGACGGGTTCGCCCAGCGTCGACATGACCTCTACCATGTCTTCAATGCCTTCGGCGCTGACGCTGTAACGCGGAGTTGACATCTGATCAATTTTATAATTCTCACCTAAATACCAATCAACAACAGTGACCGAATCAGACGTACCCAAATGTGAAATAATTAAGTCAGTATTATTTTTGGCAAACCAGATCGTTTTGATATCCATCACATCTAACATCAAGGAATCTTTATCTGAAGACACGGTGGAGTAGTTATTAATGACATCTTTACCCGTATCACCCCAAAAAATATTTAGATAATTGTCGTTCCCTTTTCCGCCGATAAGGTAATCATCACCGCCACCACCATACAAAACATCATCACCCGATGACCCCTCAATAAAGTCGCCAAGCTGAGTACCTACCAGAAACATATTATCGTGCCTGGCAACCATAACATTTGAATAGTCGCGCTCTTCCGGAAGGGAAGAATAAACATCAGAAATAGTGCTTGTCGATGTGTTGATACCGTATGCAGAAGCAATCGCTGCCGATGCAACGGCTCCGTCATCAAAAACTATACTTTCTATTGTAGAGTCACCGCCGACAAACCAGTTTTCGAGCGTAATAGAATCAGATGAGGAATTGACATTAATAACCAGATTATTGGCATCTTTAACCAAACCACCACTGATATCTGCACCATTGATGCCCACCAGTCGCAAAATATCTTTCCCGCCCCCGGTGTTATCAATAACATCCTGACCATCACCTTTGGCAAAAACGTAAATATCGTCACCACGACCGCCTATCAGTCTGTCGTTTCCAAGTCCCCCTGACAGCAAATCATTGCCATTCCCTCCGCTAAGCCTATCGTCTCCCCCACGCCCCAACAAAGTATCCGAGCCATTGAAGCCAAATATGTCATCGCGGACGTCAGAGCCGTTAATGACAGAATCAGCGTCTGCCAAATCATTGATACGCGAATCATAAGCAGAGGAAGAAATTAACGGCATTACGACATTGAATATATCAAATATTTTTTGAGCAGGTATGACATCACCTGCCTGGGTCACGAATTGTTCGACCAAAAACTCACCTCCGAGGAAAAAGTTTTTGACAGTCACGTGGCCGGCTGAGACAGCGTTGAAATCGAAAAGTAGATCATTGCCAACTTTCCTGACCGAAGCAGCAAGCAAATTAGCATCAACCCCTCCTTCAAATACAACAGCGTCGCTCGTGCCTCCACCCTCCTGAACTTCAAGTTGTTCGCCCATAGAGAAAAAGTATCGATCACTGCCGGCGCCACCATGAGTGTCGTCGACACCACTGTAGCCATAGATATCTTCTGGCGCATCAGAACCAAAAATCATATCGTTGCCCAGGCTACCTTGAAGTGATTGGTTAGGAATCGGCATTTCGGTCAGCATCATACTTATTTGTTCTTTACTGTAAGCTTTTCCATCAGCGGTACGTACCGTGTAGTCACCCGACCCGACAGTGCTAAAATACTCATCTATCACTGTTATTTTATTAGTATCAGAATCTACAATAATAGCCAATGACGCTGCCATTTTATGAAACGATAATCTCTCAGCAGTGACGCCATTACGAAACAAGATGCTGTCGTGTCCCTCAACAGCACCGATTACATTAGTCCAGATATCACCATTCAAAACGATAACATCGTCGCCAAATCCACCATCGACTGATGAAGCAACAGTGTTAACCACTAACGTGTCATTACCGTCCCCGCCGTATAAATAGGGCGAATACTGTCCTTTGTTAGCAACAGTCTCAAGGTAGTCGTCACCACCAAATCCATAGGCGTCATATCTGCTCGTAGTAATAGTATCGTGACCGGCGCCGCCAGCAAATGGTAATTTTTGATCAATGCGGGCACCTAACAACCCGGTGTATTCTATGTTGACTCCGTTTAAATAGAGATCGGGCACACTACTGAAGCCTTTATTAGCCATCAAATCTTTTAAGGAAATTTTCGTACCGTCAGAAAACTCGATTTGCTCAATACCCGAACCGCGCGGATCGTTAGAGTGCGGAAGCACGATTTGAACTTTGTGCCCACTCCAATTAAGGTCTAAGGTATTATAAGCCATAGCGGCTTTGGCGGCTTGTACAGCATTCGAGAATTCTGTTTCTGGAGTTTTTAATAGATCAAGACTCAAGCCCTCTAGCAACACAGTGCTCTGGGTAAGTTTCAGATCACCAATAGCGACACCGTCAGGCAGAATGACGGTATCGAGGGCGTCAAGCGAATACTCTTCATAGCCAAATGTCCAAATATGTTTATTGTCTGCAGTCCAACTATCATGATCATCAGGCTCTGGAAAGTCGGCAATAACATCAGTACCACTAAATTTATCTATAACGTAAGTGTCTTTTCCGTTACCACCAAAAAATACGTTATTTCCGCCGCCGCCAATTAAAACATCGTCACCATGATGACCGACTAACGTATCATTGCCGTCACCACCTGACATCATCGTCCCGCCGTACCAAAGATCACCATGATACGAATCTAGGGCGTAAGCGACTAATAGATCATCTCCACTACCTGCATAGAAAATATTACCGTGCTCAACATCAACTCGCCCGCTCACATTGTCGCCATAAACAATCTTATGGGTAAATGTCGTCAAGCTAGTAGACACCGAAAAAAGCTTGGAAATTTGTGTGGAGCCTTCAGGAATACCTTTATAGGAATTCGAAGAGGCCGAATTGGCTGGGGGATAAACCCACCACCCATCCGGCTTTCCAGTAACATCGTTAACCTCAACTATAGTGCTACCCAAAGCAAAATCAAATCCAGTGTTAGACACGCTAGGGTGAAACACTGCACCTGATTTTGGAACAAAATTCGATCCTGTTGAGTGGCTAGGAGCGACAGAAATAATAGCGCTATTCTCAACGCGCTTACTGGAACTCGTATCTTCGAAAAGTACAGCTACCGCTGGCTGTTTATGATGCATAGATCCGACCGGAGCTTCAACATGACCAATGACAAACTCACTGTTCCAGTTCTTATAGGAAACCCAACTCGAAAAAGCATTGTCGCCCCTGCTGACCCATTGAAAGTTACCGTCCCCCAATGAAGTGTATACATCACTGGTAAGCCGTAAAAACAAATCATTCTGGACGCTGTCAATAAATTGCTGTTGATAAGACGCGTACGCCGAAGTTTCTTGAAAAGCGGAAGCTTCAAGGACCTGATCAAACCCCTTATAAGTCACACCGGCTAAAACCGCGCTCCAACTTTGATGTAGGGTGTAATAATCCTTTAATGTAACGCTTTCTGGCCCGTTACGGCTGGTGAGAACAAGATCAGCACCCGATTGAGTTACCAGCACGTCGGACAACTTATAGTCCGAGCCGAAAATCAATGTGTTATTCGATGCGCCGTCCGCGATGAATGTGTCATTCTCCATACCTCGCGAAAAATAGAATGTATTATCTCCAGCGCCACCCTCCAACACATCGTTACCTGAACCGCCATCGAGACGATCATCGCCATCCCCACCGTATAGGTGGTCATCACCATAGCCCCCATACAACGTATCGTCTCCCTGTCCGCCTACGATACTGTCATTCCCTAAGCCGCCGTAGATGAGGTCTGCCCCGTCTTTGCCATCAAGTTGATCATCAGCATCTGTGCCGGTAATCGTATCTGCGCCGTTGCTGGAAACAGCCGGTGTTGAAGATACTATTTTCATCACGTCAGCGTGAGTGAGCACCGATCCATCAGCAAAACTATACTTCGCGATGACACTTTCAAAACCGCCTAGAATGGTTAATGAGCCGCCTGGGTACTCTACCAAGAGAACTTTCTGCAATGAAAACGTCAAGGCCTCCTTAAAAAGAACATTATCTCTGGTGATCCCCTGCCCAAAACGGACAACGTTTCCTGAAATATCACTGTCTGCAGCTACGGCATTGTTGGCTTGTTCAACAGTAAGTGGAGTGACTGTGCTAGCGGGAACCCAAACGCTATCAGATATTATGTCATCACCATCGTTTGCATTGACGATATATGTATCTGCGCCCTCTCCGCCATCTAACAGATCGTCACCGCCTTGGCCATTGAGGGAATCGTCACCGCCTTCACCATTAATGACATCAGCTAACATGGTGCCATATACAAGCTCAGACTTTTCAAAGCCGGTGTATTTCAAACTATTTTCGGAGAGTTTTATAAGCTCGGCATAGCTTAATGTAGCCCCATCGACAAAACTAAAACTGGACGTTGACCAGGCTGGCATGTTAGCGAGCAAAACATAACTGCCCAATGAGTCGCCTACATGAAGATACTGTTGACCCAACGACGGAGTTGAAATCCTGACTTCAAGAGAGTCGACCGAAAATTTACCACCAAAGAAAATCTTGTTATTGCCTCCGCTGTCTTCGATGGTGTCTGCGCCGTCCCCGCTGTTAAATAGGTACACATCATTGCCGGTAGAAGCCGAAATAAAATCGTTGCCCTGCCCGCCTTCCAGAACGTTATCTCCCATCCCCCCGAATAACACGTCGTTATCATTACCGCCGAATAACGTATCGTCACCGCCTGCACCTTGAAGGGTATCCTCGCCATTTCCTCCATCAAGGTAATCATTCCCTTCATATAAAGTTGTCAGGCCAGGAAAATCTCCCTCAAGAAAATCCGCACCTTCTCCACCATACAAGGAGTCGGAGCCGCCTCCACCCCATAGGCTATCGTTGCCTGCCTCACCAAAGATCAAATCATCCCCATGCGACTCTGCGGCAACGTCACGACCATCGCCCAAGAGAGTGTCGTTCTCGCCCCCTCCGAAAAGGGTATCGTTGCCTCCCATACCCTGAATTTCGTCATTACCTTGACCGCCATACAAGACGTCGTTGCCGTGCTGGGCTTTCGGTGCAGACGTTTCATCTCCGAACAGAAAATCTTCGCCATCGCCGCCATAGAGAGTGTCGTTATCTTGGCCTCCCATCAGATAATCCGAGCCGTCTCCTCCATCCAGGAAGTCTTGACCTGGAAGATCGTCTCCTCCAAAAAAATTATCGCCCCACAAGGTATCGTTGCCAGTGCCCCCAATTAGTATGTCGTTTAAAGCTGATCCGATCAGTTGGTCATTGCCATCACCGCCATCCAGGTAATCAGCCCCTTTTCCCAAATTTCCAGAATAGTCCAGGCTGTCTCCCGCTAGGAAATCGTCTCCCGTGCCTCCAAAAAGTGTGTCATTTCCATCGTCACCATCAAGTATGTCATTACCGGAGTCGCCACTTAGATAATCGTTTCCAAAACTCCCCCAAAGCATGTCATTTCCTGCACCACCGTACATGACGTCATCACCGCCATCCTCAATATCGTCATTCAGCCCTGCTTTAAACGTGTTGAGTAACATCAATCCATTGTTTTGCAAATCCGTAGTAAAAGACCAATCTGCATCAGGAATACCTCCTATCTCGTCACCGCCAAGAAAATCATCACCATTGCCACCTGCCAGGGTGTCCGCTCCTTCACCGCCAAGCAGCATATCCCGTGATGAGGATCCGATAAGTAGATCATCTCCTTTACCAGCATCTAGCCAATCCTGGAAATTGGCCCCATTCTTGGTTGACGTTGACATTATAAAGTCGTCTAGCGTTGTTTCCACTTCAGCATATAATTCATCATCACCATCGCTGGAAATGAGAATATCTGTTCCAACACCACCGACCAAGGTATCATCACCGACACCACCTGTTAACGTATCGTCTCCACTACCGCCATCTAGCCTGTCATCGCCACCCTGTCGAGACGTTAACTCGTCGTCACCGCCCAGCCCTAATAAATTATCATTCCCAGGGGTATCGAATAATCTATTTTCGCGGTCCGGATCTGCGACGCCAGGCATGACTATTTCATTACCCCAGCCGTCAAGGCCGACCTGAATATCCGCCTCCGTGACATCCTGATCTTCAGGTTTCAAATCTCCTTCAATGGTAGTTAAATTACCAAAACTTCGATCAGGCTCAATGTAGTCACTTAGGGTGATTCCAAAAGTACCCATTACGAAATTATCAATGACTATCCGATCGCCGTCTCCATAAAACATCGACAAGCTTTTACGGTCACCACCTTCGTCACTTAAGGAAAATCTTACATCTCCCGTTTCACTCAACCAGGTGTTAGCACCAGGACCAACTTGCTTACCACCGTGCACAGCCGCTTCATTTATTTTTATTAAACCATCCCCGTCAATAATGTGATCAAGACCGTCGCCTTTGAAGAAGCTATAAGTATCAATACCCGCCCCCCCTTCAAGCTGATCATTTCCTGAGCCGCCGGTTAAGGTATCGGCTCCGCCCATACCGATTAAACGGTCATCGTCTCGTCCACCATTCAGGTGGTCATTACCTTCCCCGCCCTCAAGCAGATCATCGCCATCACCTCCGTACAAATAATCATTACCACTTTCGCCATAAAGATGATCACGTGCCAAGCTTCCAAGCAGGTTATCATCAGCCCGAGAACCAAAGAGTATTGATTGCCGATCTATACCTTCGTTGACATAAAGAGTGTTGTAGGTCGTATTTCCTTCTTCAAACAGGAAAGCGTGCTTTGACAGCGTTATCAGAGGAGAACCCAGTGCCGTATCAGCACCTTCAGCATCAGCTTTCAATAGCAAACTCAAGTATAACGCTCTATCTGACACCCATGCCGAAGTTATATTACCTGTGCCTGTCGCCTGATTGTAATCATTCAGAGTATCGATCCCTTGCATGCCCTGATAAAAACTGTCGTTTTTCAACGCAAAACCATTAAAGTTGTAGGCTGCGTATTTATAAGCAACGTTGCTATACATGAGACTTTCGATTGCGTTAGCAGATAAACCTACCAACGAAGTAACAAAAGTAGTGGGCTTATCTCCAGCCACCCAGTGATTGTTCATAGACAATATATTTTCGTACATATCGTCACGTGAAAGCTCACTAACCCTTGCGGGCTCCTTGACAGGGCTTGAATTGATAATCGCGCTTAAAGCCGATACCACGGAGTCCAGTGCCAGGTTTTCATTAAGCGTGCTGCTGGACAATATACCTGCAATAGCACCAAGGGTCAGAGAGGGGTCAAAAAAGTGCAATAATGATGCAACTGCAAGTGCATCCGAAAGATTGACAATAGAGTGTGCCCCCACTATATCTGACAGTTCATCGAAGCTTTTATAGATGATCCCTGGCACGGTACCTATTTTGGACACCATATCGCCAGGAGATACCAGATTGGTTATTTTTTCCGGCGAGAACTTGGTACCAATCGATGTGGCTCCAGTCTCCGCAACCTGCAATGCAGCTAGCGTGTTAAATAACCATTCGGTATTATTAGCCGCGGGAACAAGTGCCGTATCGAAACCCGGCGCATTGTATGTAAATACCGATTTTACACTGTCTTCTGCCAACCTGCTCAGCACGATCGACAGGTGCCCTCCCAGAGAATGGCCTGCAATATTAAAACCACTTGAACTTAATTTATACCCGTCGCCTGCAATCTTGACCTCAGTTGTAATTCCTGCAGGAACGATGGTCAACCCGAGAGGCGTGTAAATACCCGAGCTGTAACTATAAGCAGTGTATGCTTGGCCTGCCGGCGTAGTAAGCTCTTGGTAATAATTGAATAGATCAATGCTTTGCCAAGTTGCAATTCCATTGAATCCAATCCCAATTGCGTCCGCCTCAACCATATCGTTAAAATCGCCTTCGGTCCCTCGGATTGTAAACGTAACCTCATGTGTAATACGATTTTCAAATATCGCAGCGGCAAATCCATTTTCTGTATTCTGCTGGTAGCTGACCAGTTCGTACTGCTCAACAAAATCTGTAGCTTGTACCTCCGAAAAACCTCCCTTGTCAGGATTAATTAACGCACTAATTACATCTGTATCTGCTAAAGAATAAAAAAGCCCATATGATGCCTGCGCTAACAAACTATTTACTGCATAAATTTTAATATTCATTTCATTTCCCTGCTCAAGATAGGAGGAATAACTTCCTCGATGATGTTTTTTCCATTCAAATCACCGACACACTGCGCACTTAGCCCCACCCGATCAGCCGAAAAGAAAGAAAATAGCAAATCTTGTATTATGCCTCCATTGTACTGAACAATTATTGACTCCCCTAATATCTGATCAGAGTCTATTTTCCTTACTATGTTTTTGTCGATTTTGCCGCCGCCTAACATTTTTATATGCTTGGACTCGTACTGGTAAACACTTTGAATTTTTGTAACAGCCTCCTTATTTACATCCCCATCTTCCCCTTTATAAAATCTATATATTTGATCAGAGGCAGGCTTCAACTTGGCAAGCTCTGCACCTTCGACAAAACCATACCCCTTATTCAGAAAATATTTAGACTCTACTTGCCTAATACGAGGATAGAAAAACCCCTGCACAGGCTCTTTAGCATAAACATGCAGCCCTGCCATAGTAGCGCATGCCACTTTCCACTCAGCATACGAATAAAGCTCAGACCCATAGAATATAAACGACAAACAGAGAAATCTTATTACAACGTGAACCTTTCTTACATTACTCGAGTAACCCCACAGAGAAACTTTGCAAATAAACCAGAAAGCAAGAACATAGTATAAGTACAACAACGGCATTACGAAGATCGCCAAATTTTCACCTCTCCCTTATCATCAGAGCACGCTGATGCCACAACATTATTTAAATAAACATGCAGACCAAGTGATCTACATTCGATAACGCTATAATGCAAATGAATTCAACACGTAGTTTTCAAACCAACGTGCTGATCCAAACAGTAAAGCGCCTGGCATGCATTTTTTTGCATGCCATGAGTCCTAATAAATATCGAAAAGACATCGGTGGAGGGTCTTCTTCAGCCACCTACAACGGCCCTCGTCGACCTGTATCAAATCTTGTACAAATCTGTAGAGGAAGTAAATTGCGCTCCGTGCTGGCAGATTGCTTTTATTGCAAATACCGAATAAATCCGACGAACGGTTTGAACCATCTGCTACAGGCTCATCTGACTGCGGCTGCAGCGGCCGCGCGAAATCGCCCTTCGCTGAAAAAAACGCTGGGTTTTCCAAGAAAGGGTCTATTGGATTAGGGTTTGACGGCGGTTCGGGCGAGAGGCGAATTCAACACGTGACGACATGCGCTGTAGCACGCGGTGCTCAAGGCTATGACGCGAAAAGTGCTTGAAAAGGGAGGAGCAAAGCGAGATTTAAATTCATTACTGCCGCGAGTAAGGCTCCAAACCCTAGCTACCGCGGTTAAGTGATTGCAGAGCAATCACTTAAATCAACACTGAACTTGCATTACGGAAGGTGGCTCCACGACCTGGACTCGAACCAGGGACCCAGTGATTAACAGTCACTTGCTCTACCAACTGAGCTATCGCGGAATGAGCGCTATGTTACTGATTAGGAAAAGGAAGTCAAGCGAGGGACTGAAAAATTTTCTGCGTTGCGGCTTGCGCGATATCGGTTGTTCCTCATGCACCGTATGCAACGATCTTGCTTCCGGTTCCCGGCAGATCGCGAGCAATGCGCGGCGGCCCGGTAGCTCCCACGGCCTCCGGCCCGAAGCACGAGAAAATGCCTCTAGTGCCCTACGCGACACGGGACGCAGCTGATCGTACTGAAGTTGGCACTTTTGTCACATCAAGAAATATCTATCCCGGTCGACACCTGAGTCAGGCAATTCCTTTCCTACGGACCAGGTATAACAAAAAATGGCCTCGCTCAAGACAGTACAAGCTCGCTACACCGCAACCTTCGTAGGATTCATGGCGCTGGTCATCGTTCTGACGGTTTATGGAATCGGTCAGTTCGTCTCCCCCAGGCTCACCGCCAACGATGAAAACATGCTGACCGCCAAGGCAGCAGATATCAGTAACGAGATCAAGACCGAACTGGCCCGCGTACAGGCGCAGGCGCGGGTCATTACCGAACTGGTGCCGCAACTGTCCAGTGACGATATCGATCGCTTGCTGCCGTTCATGGTCAACCAGTACGGCGAAGCCAAGGTATTCGGCGGCGGGATCTGGCCTTTGCCGAACGTGCGCACGCCCGGTCGTGCCAAGCACAGCACCTTTTACCATCGCGATGCGTCGGGCAAGTTGATCGTCAACACCCATTGGAACTCGCCTGAGTCGCTCAACTATTTCGAACAGGGCTGGCACAAAGGCGGCTTGAACTCGCCTGCTGGCCAATGCGCCTGGGCGCCCGCCTATCAGGACGCCGCCAGCCCGGAACCGCGCACCAACTGCGCCATGGCCATCACCAAAGACGGCCAGCCGTGGGGCGTGTCGACCATCGACGTGACGCTGGGCTTCTTCAACAAGCTGGTTGAAGCCAAAGAGCAGGAAGTCCACGGCCGGATCATGATCATCGAGGCCGATGGCAAGATTCTGTCCAACGTGCCGGGCAGCAGCGACAAGATCGTGCTGCGCAATGTCTCCGAACTGGCGGCGCAATCGCCGTTCATCAATGGCATCAAGTCGGCACTCGCCGCCAAAGGTACTGGCACCTCGCGTCTGACCTACCAGAACAGCGATGGCGAGGAATCGACGCTGTTTCTGATCCCGGTCACGGGCACGCCCTGGTTGCTGGCCGTTTCGCAAAACACCGACCTGCTGAAAAGCCAGAGCGAAACCGTCCTCAAGACCCTGGCCTGGCTGCAGATCCCGATGGTTCTGGTGCTGCTGGTGCTGATGATTGTTGCGTTGCGCACGCTGATGAACCGCCTGGGCGTGCTCAAAACCAACATCGACACGCTGTCGGCCGGTGATGCCGACCTCACCCGGCGCATTGCCGTCAAAGGGCACGATGAAGTGGATCAGGTGGGTGAGTCGGTCAACAACTTCATTGCCTACCTACAACGCATGATGCTCGACGTCAGCAGTTCCACCAGCGAGATTGCCAGCGGTATCGAACAACTGCGCAGTCAGGCGGGCGTTACCAATGCCATTCTGATCCGTCACGCCAACGAAACCGATCAGGCCGTTACTGCGATCACCGAGATGTCCTCCACTGCGGATGAAGTGGCCCGCAGCGCGGCGCAGACCGCAAGCTTCACGCAGTCGGCCAACGAGAACGCGCAGGTATCGAAAACTGTGGTTGCGGACGCTTCTGACAGCGTGAATGCACTGATCAGCGAGGTCGATTCGGCCACCAGCAAAGTGCAGTCGATGGAGCAGGACGCCAAGCGCATCAACGCGGTGCTGGCGGTGATTGGCGAAATCGCCGGGCAGACCAACCTGCTCGCGCTTAACGCCGCCATTGAAGCCGCGCGCGCCGGCGAACAGGGCCGTGGCTTCGCGGTCGTGGCCGATGAGGTGCGCGCCCTCGCCGCTCGTACCCAGGCCAGCACGTCGGAGATCAACGAAATGCTCGGCAGCCTGCAACAAGGCGTCAGCGCCGCAGTAGCCGCGATGGAAAAAACCCGCCAGAGTTGCCAGACCACGGCGGGCAAAACCACCGCCGTAACAAGCGGCCTGGACGACATGACTCGCTCGGTTCTGCAGATCAACGACCTGAGCACGCAAATCGCCACAGCGGCCGAGGAGCAAAGCGCGGTGTCAGAGGAAATCAGCCGTAACATCATTGCCGTTCGGCACATCGTCGAAGAGCTGGTCGAAGGCGGCTCCAGCAACGAACGCAGCACCGCTGCCCTTTCCGAGTCCAACACTCGCCTGATTGCGCTGGTACGGCGCTTCAAGGTCAGTTAAAACCTCAGCGGGCCTGTCGCAGCTTGCGTCAGGCCCGCTGTCTATTTGATCCGGTAGTGGAAGGTATTCTTCACCCCGGACACGGTCACCGCCCTGCCCTCGACAACCCGTGGCTGATAACGAAAGGTTTGCGCTGCGGCCAGTGACGGACGGATGAACAATGGATGGCACGCACCCTGCACTTGCGGGTTGACCACCGTGCCTTGCGGCGACACGTCGTAGACCACCGTGCAATCACCCTCGATGCCTTTGTCCAGAGCCCGTTCGGGATAGTCCGGAGCCTCCTTGCTGAGTGGCTGATACTGGCTGCTGTCGGCAGCGGCAGTCTGCTGCTGTGATGAGTGCTGCGCCTGGCGGGCACGCTCGGCGGACTGGCGTGCCTGCTCAGCCTGACGCTGCTGCTCGATTTGCTGACGTTGCTGTTCGGCCAATTGCTGTTCCTGCTGCCTGCGCTGCTCGGCCTCGCGCAGGCGTTGGGCATTCTGCAGTTGCTCGCGCTCGCGCTTTTGCTCTTCGACGCGCTTGCGGGCCACTGCAGCCTGGTCGGGTTGACGTTGCGGCTCTGTCTGCGGTTTCGCAGCTTCGAGCGGTTTGCTGACCGGCAACGATGCCGGTGCAGGGGGTGGCGGCATCTGCACGGGTTCGCTTACCGGTGCCGCTGCCACTGGAACCGGCTCAGGCGCGGGCGTTGGCGGCAGAATCAGTAATTGGGTGGTCAGGGTTCTGACCGGTTCGGGCGGTTTTTCCCAGGCGTTCCAGCCGAGCATCAGACCGCTCAGCAAAGCGCCATGCAACGCCAGCGCGACCGCCGCCGCGAGGCCATTGCGGCGCAGCCAGGGCCGGTTCCCCCATTCGCGGCGCGGCGGCTGATAGTCGAGGGTCAGGGTGTTCATTGCGGCGCCTCGGTCACCAGCCCCAGTTGCGTCACGCCACTGCGTTGCAGGGCCGCCATGGCAGCAACCACACGACCGTAATCGGCTTTGTCATCCGCACGGATGAACACTTGCGTGTCGTTGCGCTCGGCCACCAGTTGGGCAATGCGCGCCTGCATGTCTTCCAGGCTCGCGGCCTGATCGGTCTGCGCCTGAGTGTCGACGGTATCGCCCAGGTTCCAGTAGTAGCCGCCCTGCGCCTTGACGGACAACGTCACGATGCGCTGCCGGGTGTCGGTGACGAGCGCTTCGCTGGCCACTTTGGGTAACTCGATTTTCACGCCCTGGGTGAGCATCGGCGCCGTCACCATGAAAATCACCAGCAGCACCAGCATTACGTCGATGTAAGGCACGACATTCATTTCGGCCTTCGGGCCATGTTTGCGTTGCGGTTTGACCAGCATGACAAGTCCTCAGGCAGCAGCGGCCATGTTGCGTGTCAGGCCTTGCAGAGTGCGATTCAGGCGCACCTGCAGTTCGTTGCCGAAGCTGTAGTAGCGTGCCGTGAGGGTCTGGCCACGGGCGGCAAAGCGGTTGTAGGCGATCACCGCCGGAATGGCCGCGAACAGCCCGATGGCGGTGGCGATCAGCGCTTCGGCAATACCCGGCGCGACCGTCGATAGTGTGGCCTGCTGCACCTGCGACAGGCCGATGAAGGAATTCATGATCCCCCACACCGTGCCGAACAGGCCGATATACGGGCTGACCGAGCCTACCGTGGCGAGAAACTGCAGGCCTTTTTCCAATTGCAGCTCTTGCTCGCTGATGGCGACCTGCAGCGAGCGCTCGACGCCGGAGAGCACCACATCAGGCTCGATACCCGGCCGCTGCTTGAGCTGCATGTATTCGGCGTAACCCGCCTGAAATACGTCCTCGATCCCAGTCGCATCACGCTGCGCAGAGGATGCCTGCGCCTGCAGCGGTGCCAGGTCGGCGGCACTGCGAAAGCGTTGCTGGAAGGCATCCAGTGAGCGCTCGTAATGACGCAGGACAAGACTGCGCTGAATGATCAGGTACCAGCTGACCAGCGAGGCGAGCAGCAAAATCAGCATCACGGCCTTGACCAGCAGGCTGGCATCGCTGATCAGGCCCCAGATGGTCATGTGTTCGAGAGTGGCGTGCATCGGGGTAGTCCTCTGTAATGGAACGAATGATTAGCACCGCTTGATGACAAACGACTTACGGCAGCTTCAAGGTCTTCATGACCTCCGCCCACGGCATGAACTTGAAGTTCTGCGCCTGCTCGGGCATGCGCTTGCGCCCGTCCTGAACCACCAGCATGCCTTTGCTCCAGGGGCCGCCGAGGTTCATGGCGGTCACTTCGATGCCGTCGGTTTCCGAGGTGCCGTCAATCCCCGCCTTCGCGTTCAGGCCGACCCGAAAGGCGCCGCGCAGTGCATAAGGCGGCTCGGCATCCACCACCACATAGCTGTCGTTGCCCTGACTGGAAATCAGCAGATAGTCATGGCCATCGCTCTGGTACAGCGCCAGCCCCTCGACATCGGCGTGCACCACTTCACCCACCTTGATCACGCTGGACAGCGTTGCAGGCTGATCCGCCCGCGCATCGACTTCCCAGACACCTACGTCTTCTTCACCGAGAAACAGGCGCTGACGCTGGTCATCGGCCACGCAGCCTTCCGGTTGGGTGTCGACCTTGAAGCGGCGTACCAGCTCGCCTTTGGCCTTGCCGTCCGGGGCGCTGAGCCGGTATTGGAGAAAGCTGCCGTCCTTGCCGTTGGCGAAGGCATACAGCTCGCCACTGGCAGGCTTGAACAGGCAGACGCCGTAGATTTCCGCCAATGGCGTGGCAATTTCCCCCGCCTCGTGAAGCGTGCCGCTGGCGCGGTCAATGCTGAACAGGCTCAGGCTGTTGCGATCGCGATTACTCGCCACGGCCAGGTCGACGTTCTTGTTGCCCAGCATGAAACCGGGGCGCACATCGACATTGTTCAAACGCCCGACCGGCAGCTCCTGTAACTGCTTGCCGCTCAGGTCGTAAGCCAGCAGACCCTGCTTCTTGTTGGTACCCAGCACCCGGCTGAGTGCCGGATTTTTCGGGTTGACCCAGATCGCCGGGTCGTCGGCGGCGTCACCCTGACGCCCGACCGACTGGCTCTGGATGGCCGGCATGACACTCGGCAGCGGCGCAGCAACCGCGACCGGTTTGGGCGTCCAGTTCAGCGCCCCCTGATACAGACGCTCACCGTCCTTGTCGTTGACCAGCACCTGCAAACCACCCTTGTTCTCATGCACCGAGAGACCTTCGGGCTTCTTCAGGTTCATCAATGACAGATCGGCCACCGGCACCCAGGCTGCCTGCTGTTGATCATCCTGCTGCTGATAGAGATGCAACGACTTGCCCTTCGGGTCCAGCGCCAGCAGACCGCCAGGCACAACAGCCATTGCCCCGGCGGCCTGTTTCAGCTCGCCAAACGGCTCGCGCAGCGCCACCGGCTGCCGGGCGACATCGGCCTCGGGATGCGCCGGGTAAGCCCACCAGCCGATGTTCGCTTCATTGACGAACAACCTGTGCGCAGCATCGTCGACCTGACAAAACTCGGCGTTGGGAGGCAGCGGCAGATTGCGCACCAGGCGCGGCTCGCCATTGAGCCGGTTGTTCGCACCAATCAGCCATTGCTCGCCCTTGCCCTCTTCGCCCACCAAAAATACAAACAGGTTGCTGGCGTCATCGCGATACAGACACAGGCCGGCCACTGAATAGTCGCGTGCCGGTAGGTAGACCGGCTTCGACCAGTGCATCTTCGCCGGGTCCAGCTGGGTCAGCAGTGCCTGTTGACGTGCGTTGTCCAGCGTCGCGAGCAAGACGCTCTCGCCCGTTGAGCGGCTGTCGAGCCCTTGAAATGAACCGGGCATGCTTGCCAGTTCGCGGCCCTGCTCATCCAGCAGCAACAGGCCGGCCTTGATGCTCGTGGCCAGACGCCGACTGCCGTCACTGTCCGGCAAGAAGGCGACAGACTGAGCCTTGAACGAGGCGTTTTCAGCCCAGCGCGTCAGGTTCAGATCCATCGGCGACGAGGCCTGCGCAGCCCCGGCCGTCAGGTAAAGCAAGAGCGCCAGGCACACTGGCTTGGGTAATAGCGAAATCATCATGAACGGTTGAATCCTTTGAATGAGCGCTTCAGATCGATCAGAAATGGGTGAAGGTCAGGCCGACCTTGTAAGTCGGGCCGTACTCTTCGTACTGGCCGTTGTAGGCGCGATGGCCGCTGTAGACGAAGTACGGCTGATCGGTAAGGTTCTGGGCCTCGAAGCTGACCTTGAGGTTCTTCGTCAGTGAATAGCGCGCGCTGAAATCAACGAAGGTCTGCGCGTCCACATACTGGTCATGGTCCTTGTCGCCGATCGCCGCCAGCTCGTAGAGGTAGGCCGACTTGTAGTTGGCGGACAGACGCAGACTGAGCTTGTCGTTCTCCCAGCCGAGCATGACGTTACCGACGGTTTTCGACTGGCTGGGCAGGTCGATATCGCGTTTGCGATTGCTGCCGGTGCTCTGGTCGAAACCGTTGATGCTGGCATCCGAGCGGCTCAACGTGGCATTGGCGCCCAGCAGCAGACCGTTCCATGGCGCAGGCAACCAGTCGAGCTTCTGCGAGTAGGCCAGCTCCAGGCCATACAGCTTGGCCTTGTCGCCATTGGCAAAGGTGTTGGCCTCGGAGAAGTTCGCCCACTGCCCGGTGCCGGCCAGGTCGGTGTTGTAGACGAAATTCTGGATGTCCTTGTAGAACACGAACGCCGACACCGTGCCTGCACGGCCCATGAAGTGTTCGATGCCCAGGTCCAGGTTGCTTGACTCCAGCGGCTTGAGATTCGGGTTACCGAAAGACGCTTCGTCATCGTCGATCACAAAACCCGGTGCCAGTTGTCCGAACGTGGGACGTACCACGGTTTTGGTCCATGCAGCGCGCAGTTGGGTACTCTTGTCGATCTGATAACGGGCATGCAGGCCCGGCAGCCAGTGATGATAGCGACGGCTGGTGGTACTGGACTCGAACGCGCCATCACGCACACCAGTGCCCTTGGCGTCCATTTCCGTGCCTTCGTAGCGCAGTCCGGCGATGAAGCGCCACTTGTCGACATCCAGGGTATTCATGAAGTAACCGGCGTTGATGTCTTCGTTGATCTTGAAGTCATTGGCGCGGCTTTCGGCCTCGTCGTAGGCGTCAGCAGCGTTGAGGCCACCGATCAGCCCCTTGATCGCACCGGGGCTGATGCCGCTGCCGAAGTTGCCCAGCCGGTAGTCGATGTTGCCTTTCTGGAACTGCGTCAGGTTGAGTTGCTGGTCGCTGAAGCCCAAGTCATCGAAATCCTCGTATTTCCAGACTTCCAGGTCATTGCTCTTGTCGCGACGGCTGACCTTGCCACCAAACTTGAACTGCGAGGCATAGCCCTTGAAATCGTAATCACGGGCCAGGTCCAGACGCAGGTTTTTCTCGGTGTCCTTGGTGTACTGCTTTTCCAAGTCGACCTTGTCCAGGGTGAAGTTCGAGTTGTCGTAGAACGAGGAGCCGACAATCGGCCGCGGCTTGTCGCGGTCGTAGAAACCGGTGTCGGCAAAGTCATCGTTGCCGACGAACGTGGCGCCTGCGATATGGCCAGGGCTGTCCTCGCTGGATTCGCTGTAACCGGCCTGGCCGCTGAGGGTCCACAGGCCGACCATGCGCTCGCCACCGAACACGTAGGACTGGATTTCCTGGGTTTCAGTACGCGCCTTGAGCTTGCGCGTGCCTTCGGCATCGCCTGTCTGCCCTGCGCTTTGCGCATCGGCAAACTCGAAACCGTTGGTGGTGCGGACTTCGTCGTCCTTGAAGCGGCTGTACAGGGTGCGCAGGTAATACTTGCTGACGTCATCGGGCCGGTAATCGAAGTTCAGGCCGCCACCGGCGCGCTCGCGACTGATGTCGTAGTCGCGCTGTTCGAATGATTGCAGCCGCGCGCCATCCCAGTCACCGCCGGTTTCGACGTTGTCGGAGCCGAAGTCACGCTTCTGCCAGCTCAGCGCTGCTGCCACGCCGAAGTTGTCGATGCCGTCGCCGAGGCTGAAACGATTGCTCGCCGCGCCGGAAAACTTGGGACTGGTCTGACGGGTGTTCTTGTCGTAGCTGGCCTCGCTGCTGCCGGTGTAGAACAGGCCCTTGTGGTCGAAGGCCGAGAGGCTCTCGACATCGATGGTGCCACCCAGCGAATTGGCGTCCATGTCCGGGGTCAGGGTCTTGATCACTGACAGGGACTGCACCAGTTCGGCGGGCAGGACATCCAGCGCCACGGCGCGTCGATCACTTTCCGGGGCAGGCACCATGGTGCCGTTGATGGTCACGCTGTTCAGGTCGGGGGCCAGGCCACGAACGGTGACAAAGCGCCCCTCGCCCTGATCGCGCTCGACGCTGACGCCCGGCAGGCGCTGCACCGCTTCGGCGACGTTCTGGTCCGGTAACTGCGCAACACCGTCGGCATGCACCACGCTCTTTATGCTGTCGGAGCTGCGTTGCTCCTTGAGCGCGTTGTCGATGCTCGCGGCCTGGCCGACCACTTGCACGTGCTCGGTGGTATCGGCTTCGGCGGCCTGCAAACGTTCGCTGCCGATGGCAAACGCCAGCGCGCTGAGTGTGAAACCGACCAGTTGGGCCCTGCTGCGACGCCTGTGCATGTAAGTCCTCCCCCATAAACCCGACAGACCAGGCAAATGGCCCGGCAACTGGAGGCGCAAGCTAGAGTCGTGCAGTGACGGTTCTGTGACAGGTAACGGGCCCAGGGGCTGAAAACAGCGGGTTTGAGGGGAATCGAGCAGGTAAATGAGCTGATTTGACTTTCAGGCGGGGCTGGAGCTGCAGGCCGTACTGATGCTCGGTGTGTCTGGCGCACTGTATATACCGACTCTACTGTCGGTTCCCGACAGATCGCGAGCAAGCTCGCTCCCACGGCCGCTGGCCAGAATCAAACGCCGACAGGCAGGTAACTCTGATACGACACAACCTCATGCGTTACCCGCAACCGCTGCCAACGCGGCAATGGCACTGAAGACGCAGAGTGCGACGTAAGTGACGGCTGAGTCCTGGCGCTGATCAGAGGTGGCTTATACGTCAGATGCGAAGCAAAAACCTGTAACACACGTGAGCTGATTCGACCTTTCGCGGTTCGCGTTACCCGTCACCGAAGTGTCATGTGCATCTGTTCTGCTGGCCGATAATCAGCACCTCGGGAGCCGTCTGTTCATGTTCAGGATCATCCAACCTCATCGCTGGAAACTCGCCGTGCTGATGGTCGCCTCCAATCTCGGCCTGCTGGCGTTTCTGGCATTCGGCACGCTCAAACATGTCAGCGAATGGCAGTGGCTGGACATCGTCGGTGAAGGTGGCTCCGCCCTGCTGTCGCTGGTCTGGCTGTTTCTGGTGTTCAAGAGCAGACCGGCCGGCCGGGTGACCAATTACCTGTCGATCGGCCTGAGTTGCGTGTTCTTCTCGTGGTGGATCGACGCGCTCGACGAATTCATCCGCCTGCCCGCCGCGATCGAATGGGATCACTGGCTGGAATCCGGCCCGATGCCGGTCGGCCTGATTCTGTTGACCCTGGGCATCTACCACTGGCATCGCGAACAACTGGCAATCAGCGCACAAATGGAAAAACGCGAGCGCGGCTTCCGGGAGCACCGGTTGTACGACAAACTCACCCCGCTGGGCAGCGCCGACTACCTGAAGCGCCAACTGGTGGTCAGCCTGGAACAGAGTGTCTGCCAACAGCAGCCACTGTCGCTGCTGGCGCTGGACGTGGATGGTTTCAGCGCGATCAACAATGCCTTCGGGCATGCCGAAGGCGATGAGGTGCTGTCGGCGCTCAGCCACTTGCTGGTGCTCAATCTACGCCGTCAGGACCTGCTCTGCCGTCTGGCTGGCGACCGTTTCGTGGTGTTGTTGCCCAACACCGGAGAAAGCCAGGCAAAGCTGCTGGCGCTGGAGTTGCAGCAGGCGGTCGCCAGTCTGGCGCACAAGACCCGCCAACAGGGCGAACGCATTCACCTGTCGGCCAGCGTGGCGGTCGTCATGGCACTCAATGAAACGCCGGACAACCTGCTGCGCCGCCTCAATCTGTCGCTGGCTCGCGCCCGACGCCCTCTGACCTGCACTGCCTGAGCGCCTGCCATGACGCTTAAAAGTGACTGGTATGAAATCGACAGCCGCTTCATCCCCGGCCACTACCAGCCGGCAACGCTGATTGATCTTGCCTTGTCGCGCGGCATTGACAGCCATCGCCTGCTCAAAGGCACCGGGCTGTTTTACGAGGACATCGTTGCGGGCAAGACGCGCCTGAGCCCGCAACAGTTTTTCGTCCTGATCGGTAACGCGCAACGTCAGATGGAAGCCGACGACACCAGCTTCCTGTTCGGCCAGCGGCTGTTTCCCGGCCACTACGGCGCGGCCAGTCACGCGCTGCGTCATGCGCAAAACCTGCATCAGGCGCTGGAGATACTGATCCGCCAACAGGCGCTGCTCAGCCCGCTGCTGATACCGCGTCTGGAGCTGGACGAACAGTTCGCCTATCTCTACTGGCTGGACAGTTGTGGTGCAGGTGAACAGCAACGCTTCCTGCTCGAAGCCGGCATGACCGCACTGGTGGCGATGAGTCAGTCGCTGAGCGGCGAGCGTTTGCCGTGGGAATGCAGTTTCTGTCACGAAGAGCCACGCTACATCGAGCAGTACTGGGTTCATCTGGGCGAAAACACGGCATTTGGCCGCCCGCTGAACATGATGCGCCTGCCCAGGTATTACCTTACCCATGCCTGGCCTGGCGCATCGCCCATTGCCGTGCAGGTCGCGCAGCAGGAAGCCGACGGGCAACTCGCCGCGCTGGGCATGTCGTTCAGCCTGCTGGACCGCTTGCACCAGCACCTGCGTGAACATGTGCGACAGGCCACCAGCCTGGAACAGGTCGCTCACGCTTTCGCCATGAGCCCGGCCACGCTGAAGCGCAAGCTGCACAAGCACGGCACGCACTTTCAGGCGCAGCACGACCTGGCGCGCAAGCACGTCGCGTTGTACCTGTATCAGATCAAGGGGATGAGCAACGAAGCTGTGGCGGACTACCTGAACTTCAACGACCCGGCCAATTTCCGCCGTTCATTCAAACGCTGGACCGGCAGCACACCGACCCTGATCCAGCGCCTGTTCAACTTCGAATGAGTCCGCCTCAGCGCTGCGCGCACAGCTTGTAACCCAGGCCATGGGCCGTGTGCAGTAACGGCGTGTCGTGCCCGCCATCCAGTACCCGCCTGAGCACGTGGATGTTGCTGCGCAAACTGCTGCTGTTCGGGGCATCACGGCCCCAAAGCGCCTCTTCCAGCTCGGCCCGCTTGACGATATGCGGGCTTTTGCGCATCAGCAGTTCCAATAGCTTCATGTTGGTCGGGTTGAGCTTCAAAGGCACGCCTTTGCGGGTGACCTCCAGGGTGTCGAGATCGAACTGCAGGTCGGCAACCACCATCATCCGGTTGTCCTGGCGCTGCCGTCGGCTGACGATCGCTTCTACCCTGGCGAGCACTTCGGACATTGCAAACGGCTTGGTGATGTAGTCGTCGGCCCCCACCTTGAAACCGGTGAGCCGATCATCCAGTTCATCGCGCGCGCTGAGCATCACAATCGCGACTTCCGACTTCGAATACTGGCGCAGGCTGTGGCAGATCTGGTTGCCGTCGATGCCGGGCAGCATGATGTCGAGAATGATCGCATCGAAGCGTTTCGACGCGGCCAGATGCAGCCCGCTCAGGCCGTCCAGCGCCCCTTCTACCGCATGCCCCCTGAGCTCGAAGAATTCCAGCAGGTTATCGTGGATATCACGATGGTCTTCAATAACCAGAATGTTCATTGCCGCGCCTTGTTGTTGTTCTACCCGGCCGACCGGGAACCTGTCGCCAGTGCGTGTGCAGGTCGAGTGACGAATGCATCAGGTTTGTTGACGGCCAACGCCTGGCGAATCGGCTGTTGCAACCTCGATCGGCCATAGAAGCACAAGGCAACCAGCAACGTGCTCAGCCACACCACAATACCTGCCCAGAAGGTGTGCGACATGAAGTGCCAGCCTTGCAGCACCCGCGTGGTGCCGTAAATCATCCCGAGCAGCAGAATGGTCGCCAGCAGAGTATTCGAATGCCGCCAGCAATAGCGACGAGCCACGAAGTACAGGGCCAGCAGACTGAACGCGCTTGACGCGTGACCGCCCGGCCAGCATCGCCCGGCGCCGGCCTCGTGCAGCAGGTTGAAGTTCCTGAACCACTCGATGTGCGCCTGACTGCCACCGTACAAGGTAGTCTCGACAGGACAGTAAACGCTGGTGTGGCTTTTCAGGTAATGGATCATGGCGGTGCTCAGCGCAAAGGCAACGATGACGAAAAAGAAGTCCAGCCGGTGCCTGCGTGCAAAGCGCAGGAAGGTGCCCAACCGAGAACCCGTCAGCCGCCTCGCGAGGCGCGAATCATCATATTTTTCCAGCAACGGCCAGACCAAGGACAGCATCGCACCAATGATCGCCAGCTCTCCGGTCCAGTTCGGAAGGATCCGCGCCCATCTGTGCGTGATGTTCTCGAACAGATGGCTCTGGCCGATGGGAAACACCCCGGCCGTCGAATCAAAAAACAGGTCACTCAGTTGCCGGTCGATCGTGGTCAAGTCGAAGGTGACGAAGACCAGTAACGCGAAAAACACCGGTACACCCAGGTTGATGCCGTAGAACCGCAGCCTGGCGCTGGAAGATGTCGTCAATTGAATTGCTCGCTGTTGAGGTTTGCCCATTGCCCGGCATTCAGGGAGCCGAGGATTTTCGGCGGATGGCTGCCGTCTATTTGTACGAAAAACGCCTGGGCGTACTCACTGGAGCGCTCGCCGCCAGGTACGCCGACCTTGCGCTCGAACTGATCGATGCAGCCACTGTGAGTCACCAGCACCATGTTCTCGCCGCTGACCTTGTGGGCCTGCACCGCTTTCATGAAACCGCTGTCACAGTCGTTGATCCAGTCCTGGCCAGCCACCGCGTGCCCGGCCAACAGTTGCGCAGTCTGTTGCGTGCGGGTCTTGGGGCTGGCGATCATGCGCGCGTGGTCCATGCCCATTTTCTGCAACCCGGCGCCCACCGCCAAAGCGGCGTCGCGGCCGTTGGAGGTAATGCCGTCGGCGTCGCTCATGCACGGGTTGCTCGAGCGGTCACAGCGTTCGGCGTGGCGAATCATCACCACCACATTGCCTTGCCGCCAGTGCTCGCGAAGGCCGGAAACGCTCAGGTTGCTGCCGACCCCCAGGTCCACCACATGCACGCCTGAGAACGCCGAGTAGAACCATGCACAGATAGCCGTCAGCACGACGGCAACGGACATCGATACGATGTGCCGATGCAATTTGTAGCGCTGACTGATGCCCGAACGGGGAAGTACATTCTTGTTGATTATCGTGTCGGTCAAAGGACCACTCCTGCCATGAACCTATGTGTGGCGTTGACCCAGGGAGTGCCCGAGGTCTGTGCCGCTCCCATGCAGGCAAGATAGGTTCAGCATCGTCCCGATGCGGTGAAGAAGATGTGAAAAACGTGTTGTGGCCCAGCGCCATGTTTTTCACGCGAACGCTCTGGAATGGGCCTTTGCGGTTTTACGGACGTGAACATGAAGATAATTTAAGCGTTTTTCCCGAAAGTTCAGTGCCCATCGGGACGGTTTTGGACTCACAGACCGTCTGCTGCAGCAGCTGTGCGCAAAGGATTAGCCACTAAAACGCTTATCGTTTACCATGCCGCGCGTCGGTTTCCGAGAGGAACTAACAGGGAATTCGCACGCCTTTCTCACCAGGCGAAAAACGAAACTGCCCCCGCAACTGTAGGCACCGAGCCTGCTCCATGACTGCCACTGGATCGTGATCCGGGAAGGCCGGAGCCTGGCGCTGACGTGTCAGTCAGGAGACCTGCCGACCCGCTTCAACCCACTAACCGGCGGGGTGTCCGGGAAGGACATCCGCACGCGTCGGCATTTCCTGTCGTGCCCGGTGATCATCCGGGGATGTGTTTCCTGATGTGCATTGCGCCCTGGCACCTGCTCCAACGGAGACCGCATTTCATGTCGCTGCCCCGCCTCGCCGCACTCGCTGCCAGCCTGACGCTGTCCACCCTGGCCCTCGCCGCCCCCACTCAGTACCCGCTGACCCTTGAAAACTGTGGCGCGACCCTGACCTTCCAGCATGCGCCGACCAAGGCTGTCACCATTGGCCAGGCCGGCACCGAAATGCTTTACGAACTGGGCCTGGGCGACAGACTGGTCGGTACTTCCCTGTGGTTCAACAACGTATTGCCACGCTTCAAGGCGCAGAACGACAAGGTCGAGCGCCTGGCCGACAACGAGCCCAGTTTCGAAGCGGTGATTGGCAAGCGACCGGAACTGGTGGCCGTGCAACTGGAGTGGATGGTCGGCAAACAGGGCGTGGTCGGCACCCGCGAGCAGTTCCATGACCTGAAGATACCCACTTACATCCTGCCGTCCGACTGCGAAGGCAAGGACAATCTGGTCGGTGCCGATGGCACACGCCTGGAGCCGTTCCGCATCGACACCATCTACAAGAGCATCGAGCAACTGGCGCAGATTTTCGATGTGCGGGATCGCGGCGACGCGCTGGTTGCCGACCTCAAGGCCCGCCTGAGCGCAGCGATCGCCAACGTCCGGCAGAACAAGGCCAATGACGTCTCGGCGCTGTTCTGGTTCTCCAGCTCCGACCTCGCCAGCGACCCTTTCGTGGCCGGCCGCAAAGGCATTCCGGACTTCATGCTCAACAGCCTGGGCATGCGCAATATCGTTCAGTCCGACGAGGAATGGCCGACTGTGGGCTGGGAAACCATCGCCAAAGCCAACCCGAGCATTCTGGTCATCGCGCGCATGGATCGCCGCCGCTTCCCGGCTGACGATTACCTGAAAAAAATCGAATTCCTCAAGACCGACCCGGTGACCCGCAACATGGACGCGGTCAAGCATGACCGGATCGTGATCATCGACGCCGAGGGCATGCAGGCGGGCCTGCGTCTGTTTACCGGTTTCGAGGAACTGGCTGACGCCGCCAACCGTTTCAACGCTGCCAAATGAGATTGCCGATAGCGTTGGTTCATGTGCTCTGGGTCTCGGCAGTGCTGGTGCTGGCGATCATGATCGGGGCCGCGATCGGCGAAACCTCGATCAGCCTGAACGTGGTTTTCCAGGTGCTGGCCAACAAACTCTGGGGCGCTGGCTATGTACTCGACCCTATAGACGAAGGCATCGTCTGGAACTACCGGCTGACCCGCGCCATTGTCGCGGCGGCCTGCGGGGCCGGGCTGGCGATCTGTGGTGTGGTGTTGCAATCGTTATTGCGCAACCCGCTGGCAGACCCGTATCTGCTGGGGATTTCCGCAGGGGCTTCGACAGGCGCGGTACTGGTCGCCATTCTGGGCTTTGGTGCAGGTGCGATCTCGATGTCGGCAGGCGCCTTTGTCGGGGCCGTGGCGGCGTTTTCGCTGGTCGCCCTGCTGGCGCATTCCTCACGCGGCACGACGGCAGCCGGGCAGATCATTCTGGCCGGGATCGCCGGGTCGCAACTGTTCAATGCCCTGACCTCGTTTCTGATCACCAAATCGGCAAGCTCCGAGCAGGCACGCGGCATCATGTTCTGGCTGCTGGGTAACCTCAGCGGTGTGCGCTGGCACTCGGTCTGGCTGGCTGTGCCGACAGTACTGGCAGGCCTGCTGGTGTGCCTCTGGCACCGGCGAGCGCTGGACGCGTTCACCTTCGGCAGCGACTCGGCGGCATCACTGGGGATCGCGGTACGGCGCGTGCAGATCATCCTGATCGCCAGCGCTGCGCTGGTCACCGCGGTGATGGTCTCGATTGTCGGCTCCATCGGCTTCGTCGGGCTGGTGATCCCGCACGCGGTGCGGATGCTGGTCGGTGTCCGGCACGCCCGGCTGGTGCCGTTGAGCGCCTTGAGCGGCGCACTGTTTCTGATCGCTGCCGATATCCTTTCGCGCACCCTGATCAAGGGGCAGGCGCTGCCGATCGGGGTGATTACCGCACTGATCGGCGCACCGGTCTTCGCTTTGATTCTTATCCGGGGCAACAGCACGCGATGAATGCCTTACCTCATCCGCTCAGTGCACCGGTACTCGGTTGTTCCGGTCTGGGTTATTCGGTACGTGGCGCAGCGCTGCTGCGCGATGTCGACCTGAGCATTGCCGCAGGTGAAACCCTGGCCGTGGTCGGTCCCAACGGCTCGGGCAAATCCACCCTGCTCAAGCTACTGGCCGGTATTCAGAAGCCGGTCAGCGGCTCGGTCAGCCTGGGCGGGCGAGCACTTGAGGCCTTGAGCCGCAGGGACGTGGCGCGCCTGCTGGCGGTGGTCGAGCAGCAGGCTGAAACCAGCGACGCCGTGACCGTGCTGGATGCCGTCGAACTGGGCCGCACGCCCTGGCTGTCGGCACTCGAGCCGTGGAGCTCCGAGGACGATGCAATCGTTCGCCAGGCGCTGCAGGATGTGGACATGCTGCACCTGAAAAAACGCGCCTGGCACACCTTGTCCGGTGGCGAGCGGCAACGTGTTCACATCGCCAGGGCGCTGGCGCAACGGCCGCAGATCCTTCTGCTGGACGAACCGACCAATCATCTGGACATCCAGCATCAACTGACCATCCTCGGCCTGGTCAGGGCCCTGCCGGTGACCACCGTAATTGCCCTGCACGATCTGAATCAGGCGCTGGACTGCGACCGTGTGGCGGTCATGGAAAAGGGTCGGCTGGTCGCGCTGGGTGCGCCGCTCGAGGTACTGACTCCGGAACGCTTGCTGAGCACCTTCGGCGTGGTGGCGCACTGGCTGACAGACCCCAGTGACGGGGCGAAGATTCTGCGCCTGCGCTCGCGCTGAACCACGCCGATGGTCAGTCCGGCACCTGCTGCCATCTGCAACAGGTGCACCGCGCGGTCTGTGGCACTACAATGCGCGCTTTGCCCGCAGCCGGATCCCGTTGCCATGTCGTTACCCAAGCACCACCTGGAATTGCTCAGCCCTGCACGGGATGTGACCATCGCCCGTGAAGCCATCCTGCATGGTGCCGATGCGGTGTATATCGGCGGGCCGAGCTTTGGTGCGCGGCACAACGCCTGTAACGAGGTCAGCGACATTGCCGAGCTGGTCAAATTCGCGCACCGCTACCACGCGCGGATCTTTACCACCATCAACACCATCCTCCATGACGACGAGCTGGAGCCCGCGCGCAAGCTGATTCACCAGCTCTACGACGCCGGCGTGGATGCGTTGATCGTGCAGGACCTCGGGGTGATGGAGATGGACATTCCGCCCATCGAGCTGCACGCCAGCACGCAAACCGATATTCGCACCCTGAGCCGGGCGAAGTTTCTCGATCAGGCCGGTTTCTCGCAGCTGGTGCTGGCCCGGGAACTGAATCTGCAGGAAATCCGCGCAATCGCCGATGAAACCGATGCGGCCATCGAATTCTTCATCCACGGCGCCCTGTGCGTGGCGTTCTCCGGGCAGTGCAATATTTCCCACGCGCAAAACGGCCGCAGCGCCAACCGTGGCGACTGCTCGCAGGCCTGCCGCCTGCCGTACACCCTCAAGGATGATCAGGGTCGCGTTGTGGCCTTCGAAAAGCATCTGTTGTCGATGAAAGACAACAATCAGAGCGCCAACCTGCGTGCTTTGGTGGACGCCGGCGTGCGCTCGTTCAAGATCGAAGGGCGCTACAAGGATGCGGGCTACGTGAAAAACATCACGGCCTATTATCGCCAGCGTCTGGACGAGATTCTCGAAGACCGCACGGACCTCGCACCCGCTTCCAGCGGCCGTACCGCGCACTTTTTCGTGCCGGACCCGGAAAAGACCTTTCATCGCGGCAGCACCGATTATTTCGTCAGCGACCGCAAGATCGACATCGGCGCGTTCGACACGCCGACCTTCACCGGTCTGGCGGTGGGCACCGTTGAAAAGCTCGGCAAGCGCGACCTGATCGCCGTGACCCACGAGCCGCTGTCCAACGGCGACGGCCTCAATGTGCAGATCAAGCGTGAAGTGGTGGGCTTCCGTGCCAACATCGCCGAGCTCAAGGGCGAGTTCGAAGAGGACGGCCAGAAGCGCTGGCGCTATCGCGTAGAGCCCAACGAGATGCCCGCAGCGCTGTCGCGCGTACGCCCCAATCATCCGCTGAACCGCAACCTGGACCACAACTGGCAACAGGCGCTGCTCAAGACCTCGGCCGAACGTCGTATCGGCGTTCAGTGGCAGGTTACGCTGCGCGAAGATCACTTGAGTCTGGAAGCCACCAGCGAAGAAGGCGTGAGCGTCACGGTCGGTCTCGATGGACCGTTTGGCGCGGCCAACAAGCCCGAACAGGCGCTGGATCAGTTGCGTGACCTGCTCACTCAACTGGGCACTACGATCTATCATGCCCAGGACGTCAGCCTTGACGCGCCACAGGCGTTCTTCGTACCCAACTCGCAGCTCAAGACCCTGCGCCGCGACGCCATCGAGGCACTGACCGAAGCGCGAATCAAGGCTCATCCGCGCGGTGGCCGCAAGGCGGAGACGACCCCGCCACCGGTGTACCCGGAGTCGCATCTGTCTTTTCTGGCCAACGTCTACAACCAGAAGGCTCGCGACTTCTATCATCGCCACGGCGTACAGCTGATCGACGCGGCCTACGAGGCCCACGAAGAGACCGGCGAAGTGCCCGTGATGATCACCAAGCATTGCCTGCGCTTCTCGTTCAACCTGTGCCCGAAACAGGCCAAAGGTGTGACGGGCGTGCGCACCAAGGTCGCGCCGATGCAACTGGTGCACGGTGATGAAGTGTTGACCCTCAAGTTCGATTGCAAGCCTTGCGAAATGCACGTGATCGGCAAGATGAAAGGTCACATTCTCGACTTGCCGCTCCCCGGCAGCGCGGCGGCCAAATCGGTGGTCGGCCATATCACACCGGAAGACCTGCTCAAGACTGCGCGTCAGCGTTCTCCGCACTGATCGGTACAAGGGGGTTGGCGCCCTGCCAGCCCCTTTCGTCTTCTGACAAAGCCCTCTTAAAGAACGCGCTCCATATGGGTCGTGTTCCACACCGGATCGCTCTCCACATCGGTCACGGCAAAGCCTTGTTTCTCCCAGAAACGGATCGCGCCGGGCAGAAACGGATGGGTATGCAGGTACAAAACCTCTATGCCACCTGCCTCGGCATGGGCCCAGAGCGCCTGACATAAACGGCTGGCCAGCCCGTCGCCACGAAACTCCGGCCTGACGAACAGGCGCACGATCTCAACGGTTCTGCGCCCGCGATAATCGAGCTGCGGGAAACGATGATCAAACGGCAGGTAGCCCACAGCCGCGATGATCTGCCCTTCACTGCGGGCGATCAGAAACTTGCCGTCCTCCCCGTGCAGATACACCTGCTCGAAACCGGCCAGATCGGGCGGAACGGTGACAGTGTCGAGCAAGGGAAAGATTCCGGCACGCGCACGCATGACGAAATCGACGGTGTGCGGGATCTCGGAGGGGTGTACCTCAGTAATAGTGATGTTCATGAGCACGGACTTATTGGGGGAATTGCAGGGTGATACAAATGTTACGCCAGACTTGGGCTTTTGAACGCACTGCTTAACTATAGAACAAGCGGTGCGGCGCAGAATTGTGACGCAGAGCGTCACGACAGGCATTCCCACGCGGAGCGTTCCGCGTTGTACGCAAGTCCGCTTTTGATTCTGGCCGAAGGCCGTGGGAGCGAACTTGTTCGCGAAAGGGCCGGTACAGTCTGAGGAAATGCGTCGTCTTACCCACCGTCTTCGCGAACAATGAGGATCGCCGCCCCGGTCGCTCCTGCGCCCTGCGGGCAGAATCAATGACAGACCGCAGGCACGCCGTTATCGTGCCCACGCTCCGCGTACGGCGCACAGCTTTACAGCGCAAACCCTTCGATGCGCACCAATGCAAGGCAGGAAAAGTCATGCGCCGGACGCCGCCGTAAACGCTGCGCAGCCTTGCGTGCATTGCCAATTCGGGCTTGGAGCGCTGCCGACGCAAGCTGGCACAACCTCTGCATAATCCTCAACAACCCCACCATGAATGTGGTCGGGCCGCCCCGGTTGATCGACGTGGATCGCCAGTCTCGCAGAGACCAGAGGGCTACTCGGGTGCTTCCGGCAACGTGGCTCGATGGCACCCCCGAATACCCAATAAGACAACAGGCAAAGGCGCCTGGAACCGAACGGTTCCGGGCGCTTTTTTTTTGCTTTGAAAAACCTGATTGGCCTCGGCCGGGACTCGCTATGAACACCACAGTCTTCCCCCTCAACGATGTAAAAACCCTGATCGTCGTCGGTAATGGCATGGTCGGGCATCATTGCGTCGAGCAGTTGATCGCAGGCGGCGCACTCGAACGCTATCGCATCCACGTCTTTGGCGAGGAAACACAGCGCGCCTATGACCGCGTGCACCTGTCCGAATACTTCACAGGCCGCGACGCCGAATCGCTGGCCATGAGCGAGATGTCTGTCTACGAACAACCCGGCCTGACGTTGCACCTCGGCGTACCGGTGCTGGAAATCGATCGTGATCGTCACGAAATCATCACCGCCGAAGGCTGCTTCGGTTACGACAAACTGATCCTGGCCACGGGCTCCTACCCGTTCGTACCGCCTATCGAAGGCGCGCGGGGCAATTCCCGGCTGGTCTATCGCACACTCGAGGATCTGGACAGCATTCGCTATGCCGCGTCGAAGGCCCGACGAGGCGTAGTGGTCGGCGGCGGTCTGCTCGGACTCGAAGCGGCCAATGCGCTTAAATCCCTGGGGCTGGAAGCCCATGTCGTCGAGTTCGCGCCGCTTCTCATGCCGGTGCAACTGGACGACCTCGGTGGCGCTGCATTGAAGGCGCGTATCGAAGCGCTGGGCGTCGGCGTGCATTTGTCCCGCGCCACGCAGTCGATCAGCGACGGCAAGCAGTATCGCTATCGGATGAACTTCGCCAACGACGAGTTTCTCGAGACCGACCTGATCGTGTTCTCCGCAGGTATTCGTCCGCAAGACGCCCTGGCCCGTCAGTGTGAGCTGGCGCTCGGCCCACGCGGTGGCATCGCAATCGACGAGCACTGCCGCACCAGCGACGCTGATATCTATGCCATCGGCGAATGCGCAGCCTGGAACGGCAGCGTGTTCGGCCTGGTCGCGCCCGGCTATCAAATGGCCCGCGGCGTGGCAGCACAGTTGTGCGAACAGGATACCGACGCGTTCTTCGGCGCCGACATGTCCACCAAGCTCAAGTTGCTGGGTGTGGATGTCGGCTCCATCGGTGATGCGCACGGTGCGCTGGCCGGGGCCGTCAGTTATCGCTTCATTGATGAAGCCACCGCCAGCTACCGTCGCCTGGTGGTGTCGGCCGATGGCAAGCAGGTACTCGGCGCTGTGCTGGTCGGCGATAACAGCTATTACGACACGCTGCTGCAATATGCGCAGAACGGCATCCCGCTGCCCGCCGATCCATCGAGCCTGATTCTGCCGCGTGGCGAAGGCGCGCCGACGCTGGGCGCCGATGCCCTGCCCGCCACAGCGACCATCTGCTCCTGCCATAACGTCAGCAAAGGCGCCGTGTGCTCGGCCATCGACAATGGGTGCACCGATCTGACCGCAATCAAGTCCTGCACCAAGGCCGCCACCGGCTGCGGCGGTTGCACCGCACTGCTCAAACAGGTTTTCGAGCATGAACTGTTGGCTCGCGGCGTGGCGGTCGATAAAAGCCTGTGTGAACACTTCGCTCATACCCGCCAGGAGTTGTACTCGATGGTCCGCGTCGAAGGCATCGAAACCTTTGACGAGCTGCTGACTCGCCATGGCAAAGGCGCGCATGGCTGCGACATCTGCAAGCCCGCAGTCGGCTCGATCCTGGCGTCGTGCTGGAACCGCCCCATCACCGAGCCTTCGCTGGTGCCTCTGCAGGACACCAACGATACGTTCATGGCCAACATGCAGAAAAACGGCACCTACTCGGTGGTGCCACGTATTCCGGGTGGCGAGATTACCCCTGACGGCCTGATAGCGATTGGCGCGGTGGCGAAAAAATACGACTTGTACACCAAGATCACCGGCGGCCAGCGCATCGACCTGTTCGGCGCGCAACTGCACGAGTTGCCGGATATCTGGAGCGAGCTGATCGAGGCAGGCTTCGAGACCGGCCATGCCTACGGCAAGTCGACCCGTACGGTTAAATCCTGCGTCGGCAGCACCTGGTGCCGCTACGGCGTGCAGGACAGTGTCGCCATGGCGCTGCGCATCGAGGACCGTTACAAGGGCCTGCGCTCGCCGCACAAACTCAAGTTTGCGGTATCCGGCTGCACCCGCGAATGCGCCGAAGCGCAGAGCAAGGACGTCGGCGTGATTGCCACCGAAAACGGCTGGAACCTTTACCTGTGCGGCAACGGCGGCATGCGTCCGCGTCACGCCGAGCTGTTCGCCACCGATCTGGATGATGAAACCCTGGTTCGTTACATCGACCGTTTCCTGATGCTCTACATCCGCACTGCCGACAAGCTGCAGCGTACCTCGGTCTGGCGTGAATCGCTGGAAGGCGGCCTCGACTATCTCAAGGCGGTCATCATCGACGACAGCCTGGGCCTGGCCGCAGAGCTGGAGTCGCAGATGCAACTGGTGGTCGACCGCTACGAATGCGAATGGGCCAACGCCCTCAAGGACCCGGAAAAGCTCAAGCGCTTCCGCACCTTCGTCAACGACGGGCGTGCTGACCCCGACGTGCAGTTCGTCAAGGAACGCGCCCAGCGCCGGCCGGCAAAACCCGAAGAGCTGGTCCTTATCCCGTTGTTCAAGGAGGTGGTGTGATGAACGCGTCTCAGACAATAATCGCCGGCAACAATGCGCCCGCGGCAGCGCAGTTACACTGGCAGCCCCTGTGCGGACGCGCGGATCTGGTTGCCAATTCAGGCGTCGTGGCGTGGCTGGACGGCGCGCAGGTCGCGCTGTTCTACCTGCCCGAAACCGCACAGGGCGAGCAGCTCTTTGCCATCGACAACCGCGATCCCAAATCCGGGGCCAACGTGATCGGGCGTGGTCTGATCGGGCAGATCGCGGGCGAGCTGGTCATCGCCTCGCCGCTGTACAAGCAGCACTTTCGCCTGCACGACGGCAGTTGCATCGAATACCCGGAACAGCGGCTCGACGTCTGGCCGGTGAGGCTCAAGGGTGATCTGGTAGAAATTGCCGTGTAATCGGCAGTGCCGGTCGCAGGCAACCTGGTGGCTGTCGGACCAGGTTGCTGCATGGCATGACGTGCAGCTTATTGAAGCTCGGAGACCAGTGCCTTGTTGAAGCCCTGCGGATCCTCCATCTGCGGGGCATGGCCCTTGCCCTTGAACTCCACCAGCCTGGCGCCTGGAATCATCTGCGTCACCTGCTTGCCCAGTACCTTGTAATTGCCGATCTTTGCCTTGACCTCAGGCGGCGCGATGTCGCTGCCGATGGCAGTGGTATCGGCATCGCCGATCATCAGCACCGTCGGCACCTGCAACCTGGGAAACTCGTAGAACACTGGCTGGGTAAAAATCATGTCGTAGATCAACGCCGAGTTCCAGGCCACGATCTTGTGCCCCGGCCCTTTGTTCAGACCGGCCAGCATGTCGACCCACTTGTCATATTCCGGCTTCCAGCGGCCATCGTAGTAGGTCTTCTGCTCGTAAGCGCGAATACCTTCGGCGGTGGTCTTCAGCTCTCGTTCATACCATTGATCGACGCTGCGGTACGGCACGCCGAGTGCTTTCCAGTCTTCCAGACCGATAGGGTTGACCATCACCAGCTTCTCGGTCTGCTTCGGGTACATCAACGCATAACGCGTGGCCAGCATGCCGCCCGTGGAGTGACCGACTACCGACACCTTGTCGATACCCAGTTTTTCCAGCAGCGCATGGGTATTCATCGACAACTGCTGGAAGCTGTACTGGTAGTGTTCCGGCTTGGTCGAGGTGCAGAAACCGATCTGATCCGGTGCGACAACGCGATAGCCCGCAGCGCTCAGCCCCTTGATGGTGTCTTCCCAGGTCGCAGCGCAAAAATTCTTGCCATGCAGCAGCACCGCCGTGCGGCCATTGGCCTTGCCGCTCGGCGCGACGTCCATGTAACCCATTTCCAGCGTCTGGCCCTGGGACTGGAAACTGAATTTATGCAGCGCGTGAGGGTAAGTAAAACCTTCCAGTTGCTGGCCATAACCGGGCGTTTCAGCCAGTGCTGCGCCTGACAGCGTCAGCGACATCAACATACCGGCAATCTTTGCAGCCCGCATAAGGGGCACCTCCTGTAGCTAGGGATCGGGAATCCAAGGCGGTTTTTACGTTAAACCGCAGGCCTGCCAGTAGACCCTGTTTCCCCTTACAGATTCGCCCTTTTCCTGCCCGAAGAACCGTAAGCAGACGTTTCATCATGCAGAGGCAAAATGCTGGACGCCTTCTGCGTGGACTGCCTAGACTTGGCCGTCCAGGTCTGATGCCAAGGAACAGCAATGAATCGAAATGAACTGCGCAAGGCCGACATCAACCTGATGGTGGTATTCGAAACATTGATGCAGGAGCGTAACGTCACCCGCGCAGCCGAAAAACTGTTTCTCGGCCAACCTACGATAAGCGCTGCCTTGAATCGCCTGCGCAGTCTGCTCAATGATCCACTGTTCATCCGCGTCGGCCATCGCATGGAACCCACCGCGCGCGCTCACGAGATTCTCAAGCACCTGACGCCTGCGCTGGACGCCATGTCCACAGCGCTCAGCCTGACCACCGACTTCGACCCGTCGGTCAGCAAGATGACCTTTCGCATCGGCCTGACCGATGACGTCGAATTCGGCCTGCTGCCGGCGATGCTCAAGGCCATCCGCCAGGAAGCGCCCGGCGTGGTGATCGTGGTCAAGCACGTCGACTACCTGAATATTTCCGAGGTGCTGATGTCCGGCGATATCACCGTTGGCGTCTGCCTGACCCGTGAACTGCCCGCCAATGCCAAGCGCAAGACGCTGCGTAACGTGCAGCCGAGGCTGGTGCGCGCCGACAAGCCTGCCAGCCCCATGAGCCTGGACGAATACTGCTCGCGCCCACATGTTGTGGTGTCGCACGTCGCGAGTGTCAGCAGTTTCGCCGATGAGTGGCTGACCGCGCTGGGGCGCAAGCGTCAGGTGGTGTTGTCGGTGCCGCAGTTCGCCACCCTGCCCGCATTGATGGCCGGCACCGACATGATTTCGGGGCTGTCCGACTATGCGGCAAAGGCCATGAGCGCATTGGGCTTGCTGTATGACGAGCCACTGCCCTTCCCCACACCGGGGCTGGACCTGTCGATGACGTGGCTGAGTGTGATGGACAGCGACCCTGCCGAGCGTTGGCTACGCAGCAGGATCGAGGAGTTCATGGGCGAGCGCCAGGAAGCGCCCGCCCTGGCCGGATGATCAGCCGAAACGACCAGTGATGTAATCTTCGGTCTGGGTCTTGGAGGGCTTGGTGAAGATGGTATCGGTGTCGCCGTGCTCGATCAGTTCACCCATGAACATGAAGGCGGTGTAGTCGGAGCAACGCGCCGCCTGCTGCATGTTGTGAGTCACGATGATCACGGTGAACTGCTCTTTAAGCTCGGTGATCAGCTGTTCGATACGACCAGTCGAGATCGGATCGAGCGCGGAGGTCGGCTCGTCAAGCAGCAATACCTGAGGACGCAGCGCGATGGTACGGGCGATGCACAGACGCTGCTGCTGACCGCCGGACAGACCGGTCGCGCTCTGCTTGAGCTTGTCCTTGACCTCGTCCCACAAGGCCGCGCCACGCAGGGCCTGCTCGACGCGATCTTCCATTTCCCGACGCGATAGTTTTTCGTGATGTTTGATGGCGTAGGAAATGTTGTCGTAGATCGACATCGGGAACGGCACCGGCTTCTGGAACACCATGCCCACATGACTGCGCAGGCGGTTCATCGAATAACCTGGGGCCAGGATGTTTTCGCCATTGAGCAGCACTTCACCACGCGCTTCCTGCTTCGGGTACATCGCGTAGATGCGGTTGAAGACGCGCAGCAGGGTCGATTTACCGCAACCCGACGGGCCGATGATCGCCGTGATGCGCTTCTCGGGGATGGTCATGTCGATGGACTTCAACGACTTCTGGTTGTTGTAGAAAAACTCCAGACCGCGCACTTGGATCTTGGTTTTTTCGTTGGCCAGGGAAAGGTTGTTCATCAGGACGCCCTATTGCGCAGAAGAATTAAGCGAGACAGCAGACTCAGTATCAGTACGAACAACGTCATGACCAGCGCACCGGCCCATGCCAGGGAGTGCCAGTCATCGAACGGGCTCATGGCGTACTGGAAAACCACCACCGGAACACTGGCGATGGGTTTGAGCAGATCGCTGCTCCAGAACTGGTTGCCGAAAGCGGTGAACAGCAGCGGCGCGGTTTCGCCGGTGATGCGTGCCAATGCGAGCAATACGCCGGTTACCACACCAGCCTTGGCCGCGCGAAGGACGATTTGCAGGGTCAGCTTCCATTGCGGCACACCCAGCGCCAGCGCAGCTTCACGCATGGTCGAGGGTTGCAGTTGCATCATTTCGTCAGTGGTACGCACCACCACAGGGATCACCAGCAATGCCAGCGCCAGCGCACCGGCAATCGCTGAAAAGCCCACCTGATGGCCTGTCACCGCGTTGAGTGGCAGTACCACGACGGTGTAGACGAACAGACCGAGCACAATCGAAGGTGCCGACAGCAGGATGTCGTTGATGAAGCGCACGGCGTTGCCCAGTTTGGTGTAGCGGGCAAACTCGGCCAGCCAGATGCCGGCCATCAGGCCGATCGGCGTACCGATCAGCAGGCCGATGCCGGACATCAGCACGCTGCCGTAGAACGCGTTGGCCAGTCCACCCTCGGTACCAGGCGGCGGAGTCATGCCGGTGAACAGTTGCAGGTTGAGCGCGTCGATGCCCTTGATGATAGTGGTCAGCAGAATCCACACCAGCCACAGCAGGCCGAAGGCAGTGGCACCACAGCTGAGCACCATCGCAATCTTGTTCTTGATGCTGCGAACCCGATACAGGTGCTCGCTGCCGGTCACATCCTTACTCATAACCCCTCCTTACGCGAAAGGCGCGACAGCATCAGGCGTGCAAGGGCCAGCACGATGAAGGTGACGACGAACAACAGGAAGCCAAGGGCGATCAGTGCCGAACGGTGCAAGTCGGTGTAGGCCTCGTTGAACTCGTTGGCGATCACCGAAGCGATCGAACTGCTCGGCATCATCAGCGAAGCCGAGAACTGATGCGCGTTGCCCAGTACGAAGGTTACCGCCATGGTTTCGCCGAGCGCGCGCCCCAGCCCCAGAAACACACCGCCGACCACGGCCGAACGGGTGTACGGCAGCACGATATCCCAGACCACTTCCCAGGTTGTACCGCCCAGTGCATAGGCCGACTCTTTGAGGGCCACGGGCACGGTGCGGAAGACTTCCTGCATCACCGAGGTTATGAACGGCGTGATCATGATCGCCAGTACGATACCGGCGGTCAGCATGCCGATACCCAACGGCGGCCCTTGGAACATCGGACCGATCAGCGGCAGTGCGCCAAGGTTTTCGGTGATCCACGGCGACAGGTGTTCAGCCATGAACGGGCCGAAGACGAACAACCCCCACATGCCGTAGATGATCGAAGGGATACCGGCCAGCAGCTCGATGGCCGAGGCGATCGGCATGCGCAACCAGGGCGGCGCCACTTCGGTAAGAAAGATTGCAATGCCGAAACTCACCGGTACGGCGATCAGCAAAGCCAGAAAAGAGGTCACCAGGGTGCCGTAGATCGGAACCAGAGCGCCAAACTTGCCGGCGTTCACGTCCCACTCGGTACTGGTCAGAAAGCCAAACCCGAAAGTCTGGAATGCCAGACTGCCGCCCCACAGGGTCGACAAGGCAATACAACCCAGCAAAGCAAGCACCAGCATCGCTGCAGCCTGCAATGAACGCTTGAACCACAGGTCATGACGATGATCCCGTTTGGCGCGCTTCTCGCCCTCGGACTCACCAGCGGAGACGTTAGCGGACAGGTATTGGGTGTTTTCAGTCATGTTGAGGCCACTCGCAAGGAAAAGCCCCTGTCACCGAGCCGATATCGCGGCTGATGACAGGGGTGGTACGGGTTGAATCACTTACTTGGTGAATTCCGTTTTCCAGTAGCTTTCCACGCGATCAACCAGCGATTTCGGCAACGCTACATATTCCAGTTTCTCGGCCTGCTTCTGGCCGTTTTCCAGGGACCACTTGAAGAAGTCGAAAGCAGCCGTGCTTTTCTCTTCGTTCTTGGCTTTCTTGTACATGATGATCCAGGTGGTCGCGGTGATCGGCCATGCAGCCTCACCCGGCGCGTTGGTCATGATCAGGTTGAAGTCTTTGGCGCTTGCCCAGTCGGCAGTGTCGGCGGCGGCAGCAAATGCCTTGGCGTCAGGCTTGATGAATTTGCCGGCAGCGTTTTTCAACTGGGTGTAGGACAGTTTGTTGGTGGTTGCGTAGGAGTACTCGACGTAGCCGATCGAACCCTTGATCTGCTTCACGTAGGCCGAAACACCTTCGTTACCCTTGCCGCCCACCCCTGCTGGCCACTGCACGGTCGAACCGAACTTCAGCTTCTCGTTCCACTCCGGGCTGACTTTGCTCAGGTAGTTGGTGAAGTTGTACGTGGTGCCCGAACCGTCCGAACGGTGAACGACGGTGATTGCGGTATCAGGCAGTTTGACGCCCGAGTTCAGCGCAGTGATTGCCGGGTCGTTCCACTTCTTGATGTCGCCCATGAAGATCTTGGCGATGGTTGGACCGTCCAGCTTCAGCTCGCCGCTTTCGACGCCTTCGACGTTGACGATCGGCACGATACCGCCGATCACGCTTGGGAACTGACCCAGGCCGCCGGCCTGCAGATCTTCTGCAGACATCGGGGCGTCGGATGCACCGAAGTCAACGGTCGCAGCCTTGATCTGGGCAATACCACCACCCGAACCGATGGACTGATAGTTGATACGGTTATCCTTGCTCTTGCTGTAGTCCTGGGACCACGCCGAAATAACCGGGTAGACGAAACTCGAACCAGCGCCTGTTACATCAGTCGCGTGAGCCACACCGCTAAGGCACAGCGATGCGATCAGAAGCGACAAGCGTTTTTTAGTCAGCAGAATCACGGTAATACCTCAGTCCAGGAGATTGTGTGGTGGTCCACTTAAGGAGGCCCGAGGCGGATTTAAAACCTCAAATGTTGCTGTTTAATGACAATCCAACGAATCGTGTCGTTAGGGGAACTTTTTTGTAAGTGATTTCCTACGTCGCCAGCTAAGAAAACCCCTTCCAAACCCAATGTTTACGGGACATTTTCGACCCGCAAACCCAAATAGCCTTCTGCCACCACTCATCAGGTAGCGGAATGCCCGCTTCGTTATAAAAATGTAAGAAAGTGTGATTTTAAGAAGCTTTGTAAATGACCGAGCGGTCACGTTATAGCTAAATCAACTTAAAACTTCGCTGTCGACGGCGTTAAGAGGGGCGTGAATGACCGAAAAGAGCGCGTGATGACTCTCACGGCGGATAGCAACGGCGTAAGCCTTGATGCATCGAACACATCTACCGTTCGTCGGGTTCGACGGCACCTATGGCCACTGGCCAATGACCAACGTGAGTACTTTAAAACAACGGAGTAATCATCATGATCAAGACCAAACTGACTGCCCTGACTCTTGCTGGCCTGATGGCTGTAGCTTCGGGTGCCGCCTTTGCCGAGTCGACCACCACCCCTGAAACCCCGATCAACAAGAATGCGACCAAACTGCCGGGCACCAATACCCAGCCGATGGACCGCACCTCGTCCGAGACTCCAGGCGCGCAAGCTGAAAGCAAGGAAGCGGCAGCCGAGCGTTCGATGAAGCACGACAACAAGACGACACACGGTACGCACGACAAGAGCACCACCACTGAAAAGACCAAGACTCAGTAATCAGGCGTCTTACGCGGGTAGGACTATGCCCTGCCCGCGGGTCTACCCTTCTCGCGGTACAGTTTCAGTCAACGTACTGTTTCGATCAAAGTACTCACGGAGTTTGCACCATGATCAGGAATAGATTGGGGGCGATAAGCCTGGCGACATTTTTGGCCCTGTCGGCGACCAGTGCGCTTGCAGGTTCGACCGGACCGACCAACCCGGTCAGCGACGGTCCGAAAGTCCCGGGCACCGGAACGGAAAAGAACGTCGACGGCACCAGCCCCGGCGCGCCAGGCACAAGCCCCGGCACCAAAGGCATGGACCCCTTGCCGGGAAAGAACGGCAGCGCGGACGACAAGCCTCATGATTCGAAACAGCCCCATGATGCGGATCATCAGGACACTCAGGACGGGCACAAGGCCCCTTGATGACCTGACAGGTCGCTACTGACGCAGGCACTGTCGTCAGTCGCCCATTGCACGTAACACACCTCCACCGGCATGCCATGCTCGGCACAGAAGTCCAGCCAGCGCAGTTGGTTGTCCTGGAGGCGGTCACCCGGCCCCTTGACCTCGATCATTCGATAACGACGCTGCTCCGGAAAAAACTGGATCAGGTCGGGCATCCCGGTCCGGTTGGCTTTTATGTCCTGCAACAGCCGACGAAACCAGCGAAGCAAGTGCTCTGCCGGCAGGCAATGAAGCGCCTGTTCCAGAAGCTCCGGCGTCAGCGCTCCCCAGAATACAAAGGGTGATTGCAGACCGTATTTGCTCTCAAAATGCTCACGAATGGTCGTCAGGTATTCATCAGACTCCAGTTGCGTCAGACAGGCATCGAACAACGATGCTCTGCGCTGATAAAAGTCAGGGCTGTACAGGTCACTCGGCGCACTGTGAAACGGATGAAAGAATGCACCCGGCAACGGGGCGAAAATGGCTCGCCAGCACAGCAGCCCGAACAGTGAATTGATCAGCGCATTCTCGACGTAATGCACCTCCCCGCCCTGCTCTTCTTCGAGGTGCAGGCGTATCAAACGCTCGACACTCATGCCCGACACTGGCGTGACCTGCACGTCCAGCCGCGCAATGGCCCGCACCGTGCGCTTGCGCGCGGCAGTCAGACCGAGCTTGCGTTGCAGGCGTGGCAAGACGCGTGACAGGTGCTGGACCTCAGCATCACTTTCCGGAGCGAGACGGGCCTGCTCCGCCAGCGCCAGCGCCGCTGCGTACTCAGCGTTGCGCTCCAGCACGCGGATCTGCCTTGAACGCGCGCCGGGGTAACTCGACTGACGATACACCGCCATCGCCAGAGGCCAGTCCTGCATGCGCTCGGCCTGTTGCCCGATACGAAACAGCAGTTTGCCACGACGCATGAGCAACCATGGGTTGCCGCATTCGATGGCAATGACCCGCTCGGCCAGCGCATGCAGTTCCAGGCAGGTTTCCAGCGCTTCACGACAGGCATGCAATTGCAGACACACATCGATATCCGCACGCTCGTTGATGCCACGCGACTCCAGCGAAAACTCGACTTTTTCGTAGCGGTAGATACCCAGGTCAGCCAGCACGAATTCAGACCATTCCTGGTACAGATTGCCGAAGTACAGCAAGCGCAGGCGATCACACAGCGGCATGATCTTCAGGCCGAACACGGCGTCGGGCAACGTCGGATGCCATTGTTCGAGGGACTGCGGCGACAGGTACATGGGCTGCAGGCGCTCGAACCAATCCTGCTTGCGCTCAGGGCCCTTGACCGCGTGGTCCTTGAAGCAGTGGCTCAACTCATCCCGACGTAGCAGCTGGAACAACTCGCTCAGGCCCAGTGGCGGAGCGGTGTCGACCCACTCCCGCGCCAGCAGCGGCAATACGGCGTCGTGAGGGTCGCCAATCTCGACATAACCGAGTTTGCTGGCCCGAAACAACACACCCTTGCGCATCACCATGCGCACCAGCAACCCCTGGGCGGGCACCGGCAGCTCGGCAAACTCGCTGATGAAGCGGCGCTCGGTTGCATCGAGCAGGTCATCGTAGCGCCGGGCAATCCAGTCAAGGACCTGACGGAAGTTTTCCAGGTAGTAAAACGGATTGTCGAGGGGCGAAGTATTCAAGGCCAGCGTTCACATGACAAATGAGCAGACTGAACAAGGATACTGGTTATCCGTACAGATTCCAGTGCAAACGCCTGCTGATCGTGTTCGACCGATCAATGGCATGTATCGCGGGCAGACGGTCGGCCTTAGAATCGGCGCGACAACATCTGCAGCCGAGAGACGAATATGCACGCGCCACTGGTTTATCTCGCAGGCTTCGACGTGTTCAGGACCGATGCCGTGGAACATGGACGCTATCTGAAGGCTCTGTGCGCCGCACACGGACTTGAGGGTCTGTACCCGTTTGACAATGAGGTCACGCACGGACGAACAGCGCATGAAACCGCACAGCAGATTTACTCGATGAATGTCGCGATGATCCACCGCTGCTCAGCGATGCTGGTCAACCTCAACGTGTTCCGTGGCCTGGAGCCGGATTCGGGCACGGCCTTCGAAGTCGGTATGGCGGTCGCACTGAACAAGCCAGTGTGGGCGTACTTTGAACCGGTGGCGTCGCTGCGCGAACTGGTTCCCCACGATGAAAACGGTCTCGACGCCAATGGGTTTACGGTTGAAGACTTCGACCTGCCGCGCAACCTGATGCTCGCCTGCAGCTGGGCGGGCACCAGCTCAACCGTGGAGCTGGGTGCAGAGGCGCTGGCAAAGTACCTGAGTGGCTTTCAGGCCCTGCCCACAAGCGGCTGACCGGGGCGGTCAGCTCCACCCCAGAAAGTCCCCGCCGTTATCGCGCAGCATCTGCAACATGCCTTCTGCTGCGGGTGACAGGTAACCGCCCTTGCGCAACGTCACACCAATGGTGCGTTTGAGGGTGGTTTGCTCCAGCGGCACTTCACGCAGGTGCTGCATGGTCTTGCCGAACTCCAGCGACTCGCGGGCAATGAAGCTCAACAGGTTGCTGCGGGCAATCAGCCCCGGCAACAGCGAGATCGAGTTCGCTTCGATCTGCACCGTCGGCAGCGGCAGGCCATGAGCAGCGAAGGTTGCGTCCAGCCATTTGCGCGATGAAACACTCACAGGCGGCAGTACCCAGCGATACGCGCACAGGTCACTCATTTTCAACGACGGCTTGAAGATCGGATGATTTTTGCTGGCGACCACCACGGCTTCGTCCCTGAGTATGGCAAAGCTGGTGACGTCTTCACTGTCGGGCGCCAGCGCGCAAATGATCATGTCCAGTTGACCGGAGCGCAATGATTCGCGCAGCAGGTCATCCTGACCTATCACCAGTTTCAAGGTGACGTCCGGGGTGCGCTGCAACAAGGCGGACGTCAGTTTCGGCATCAAATATTCCGCCATCGTCGCGGCGCAGCCGACCCGAATGTTGCCCACCATGCCACTGGCGAAATCCCGCACCTCGCGCTGGGTCTGGGCAATGCTTTGCTGCAACTCCTTGCCGCGCGCCTGCAGCAACTCGCCCACGGGCGTCAGCTTGATCCTTCGGCCGTCACGTTGAAACAGTCGCGTTCCGAATGACTCCTCGAGGCGCTGAATGCTCTTGGTCAGCGCTGGCTGGCTGCGATTTAGCTTCTCCGCAGCACGTCCGAGATGCCCCAGCTCGGCAATGGTTTCGAAATAGGTGAGATCGCGCAGGTCCATATCTATCAACTAAAGTTATCAATTCATGATTATTAGAAAATAGACTTGATGGGTTGGGAAGTCGATACTGTGTGCATGTGATTCACCCCAATCAAGGAGAACGTCCTTGTCAAACGCTTCACGCTTTTCGCTTTCCTCCCTTTCCCCGCTGACTCAATGGGCGGGTCTGATCCTGATGGCCGGCATTGCCGGGCAACTGCTCAAACTGTTCGATATGCCTGCTGCGATGTTCCTCGGGCCGATGCTGGTCGCCATAGGCTTTGGCGTATCAGGTGCCAGCATCCGCATGCCCAAGCGGGCCTTTCAACTCGGTCAGGGCACGGTCGGCGTGCTGATCGCGCATGCCATGTCGGTCAGTGTGCTGCTCACCGCCCTTCATTCATGGCATGTCATGCTCCTGGCGACCATCCTCACGGTGGTGCTGAGCGCGGCAGTTGGACTGGTGCTGGTGCGCTTTGCCGGCATTCCGAGCAACACGGCAGCCTGGGGCACGTCACCGGGCGCGGCCTCGGCGATGGTCGCGATGTCCGAAGATTACGGTGCCGACTCACGCATTGTCGCCACCATGCAATATGTGCGCGTGGTCTGCGTGGTCACCATCGGCGCGCTGGTCAGCCATTTCATCGGCACCCCGGATTCCGCTGCGGCCCTGCACAGCAGTGCGGCGGTCTTGCCCAGCCTTGACCTTGTCGATCTGGCGCTGAGCCTGGCGGTGATTGCCGCAGGCGTGGCACTCGGCTCGCGTCTCCCGGCAGGTGCCCTGCTGGTGCCGCTGATGCTCGGCGGCGCGCTGCAACTGAGTGGCGTGATGCAGATCAGCGTTCCAGCCTGGTTGCTGCCCATCGCTTACGGTGCCATCGGCTGCTACGTCGGCCTGCGTTTCGACCGGCCAACGGTGCAATACGTCTGGAGACGACTGCCGATGATGATTCTGGCCTCACTGCTGTTGATCGTGCTCTGTGCTGTGTCGGCCTGGCTGATTGCGGTGATGATGGGCAAGGATTTTCTCTCGGTATACCTGGCGACCAGCCCGGGCGGCCTGGACACCATGGCCATTATTGCCATCGATACGCATGCCGACGTCGGCTTCGTGCTGGCGATGCAGACCTTGCGCCTGTTCGGCGTGATCCTGACCGGAAGCTTCCTGGCCAGGCAGATCATCCGCCTGACCGACAAACGCATCCCTGCGCTTTGACTTCCGATCTCAAGCTCAACGGACGCTAGCCGTTCATTCCAGCCCCGCCAGGGCGCTGGCCAGGCTAGGTGCCAGCGGCAACACCGGCAATAACGTGGCCTGATAGGCGTGATAAAGGTCCGGCTTGCCGGGCCATATGTCTGCGCTGGGCTCGTTGCGCTCGTTCAGCTCATGGCGCCAACTGCCATGTTCGTGATCGATGAACAGTGTCTCGTTGAACTCCCAGAAACAGCGATACCAGTCTTCATACTGCTGCTCGCCGGTACGTTGCAGCAATGCCGCAGCAGCAGCGGCCGCTTCGCAGTGAGTCCAGTGCAGACGATGACGGACTACCGGCTGGTTCTGCCAGTCGAGGGTGTAAACGATGCCCGGGGCACCGTCGACATCCCAACCGTACCGGCAGGCATTGGCAAACAGTTGGCGGGCGTCGTCCAGCAACCATTCAGGGTTGGCGCGTCCGGCCTGACGGCGTGCAGCCTCCAGATGCAACACCAGCCGAGCCCACTCGAAAGCATGCCCCGGCGTGGTGCCGAAGGGCCGGAAACCGTCCGCCGGATTTTCCCGGTTGTAATCGGCCAGCGGCTGCCAGTCCTGGGTGAAATGCTCGACGACCTGAAAATTGTTGGCACCGGCATGCTCGTGGATAACCCGCTCGACGATGCTCAGCGCCCGGTCGAGCCACTGCGCGTCGCCGGTCACATCAGCGAGCGCGAGAAAAGCTTCGGTGCTGTGCATGTTGCTGTTGGCACCGCGGTAGGTCTCTTCATTGCTCCAGTCCCGCGCGAACGACTCACGCATGGCGCCCTCCTGCTCGCTCCAGAAATGCGTCTGGATGATCTGGATGACGTCGGACAGCAATGCCTGCGCCCCAGGCCGCCCCGCCACCACGGCGGAACTGGCCGCCAGGGCAACGAACGCATGCAGATAAGCCTGTTTGTCGGTCTTGCCGCCGTCTTCGAGCGCGGCGCTGAACCAGCCGCCATGTTCGGCATCGTGCAACGGGCCTTGCAACGCGGCGATACCGTGATCGACCAGCGCAGCACAACCGGGAATGCCCTGCGCATGGGCCATGGCAAAACAGTGGGTCATGCGCGCAGTGTTCATGGTTCCTGCGGTGGCACCGACCATCAGCCGACCGTAGTCATCAAGACTGCCAAAGCCGTTGTCCAGTCTGGAGGCCTTGGCGAAGGTCAACAGACGATTGCCTTCCAGGGCCAGCCACTGGTGATGGGCTGGCGAGCGCAGCCAACTGCTGAAGGTTTGATTATTGTTATTCATGAAGCGATGCCGCCCCCTTCGATAAGGTTGTGCCCAGACTGTACCGGAGGTCATTTCGACCGAGGGCATAATGCGCGTCCGGTCGATCGTCGGCAAGCGGACACAACCTGTATCAATGTAGGGTTTTACACCTTGAAGCGTGAGACCACCTGATTCAGGTCAGCGGCCAGACGCGACAATTCATGGCTCGACGCACTGATCTGGTTGGCGCCCTGAGTCGACTGCATGGACAGATCGCGAATGTTGACGATGTTTCGATCAACTTCACGCGACACTTGCGCCTGCTCTTCAGCCGCGCTGGCAATCACCAGATTGCGCTCGGAGATCTGGTTGATCGACGAGGTGATTTCACTCAAGGACTCACCCGCGCCCTTGGCCAGTGCCAACGTCGAGTCGGCCCGATCACGGCTGGTGTTCATCGAGTCGAGTGCCTGCGCCGAACCGCTGCGCATGGCGCTGACCATCGAATCGATTTCCAGGGTCGACTGCTGGGTGCGATGCGCCAATGCCCGGACTTCGTCCGCCACCACCGCGAAACCGCGGCCCGACTCGCCTGCCCGTGCCGCCTCGATGGCGGCGTTGAGTGCCAACAGGTTAGTCTGCTCGGCAATCGAGCGGATCACGTCCAGCACTTTGCCGATGTCCTGCGACTGATTGGCAAGGTTTTGCACCAGCGTCGAGGTGGCCTGCACGTTGTCGGTCAGCGTCTGGATCGACTGTACCGTCTCGATCACCCGCGTCTGGCCCGCCAGCGCCGAGGTGCTGGACTGGTTTGAGGCGTCCGATGTGGACACGGCATTACGCGCAACTTCTTCTACTGCCGAGGTCATTTCGTTGATCGCCGTGGCGGCCTGATCGATCTCCGCATTCTGTTGGTTCAGCCCGCGGTAGCTGTCTTCGGTGACCGAGTTGAGCTCGGTGGCGGCCGATGCCAGTTGCGTGGCCGAACTGCCGATGTGGCGCATCGCTTCACGCAGATTGATCTGCATCGTCGCCAGGGCACGCAACAGCCGGGTGACTTCGTCTTCGCCATCGACCTCGATGGTGTGGGTCAGGTCGCCGTTGGCAACCTGCTCGGCGGCGGTGACCGCGCGCTGCAGAGGACCGACGATGCTGCGGGTCAGCCAGAGTGCCAGGCCGATGGTGCACAGCGCGGCAATCACCACGAAGATAATGACGATGTCGCGCGACTTACCGTACTGGGCTTCGGCGGACTTGCCTTCCGCATCGACCCTGGTGACATAAAAGTCGGCCAGATCACCGAGTTGCTTGCCGGAACCGTCGACGATCTGCTTCATGTCGACCAGCAGCAGCTTGTTCAGTCCGACGCTATCGCCCTGGCCAGCCAGTACAAATGAGCGGTCCAGCGCACTGCGGTATTGGCCCATGGTCACCATGAACTGGTCGGTCAGCGACTTCTCTTCCGGGGTGTCGACAAAGGTCTTGAGAATGGTCAGCTTCTTGTCCAGATCGCCCAGACGTACGTCCAGCTGACCACGGTAGGTCGGAATGCTCGCAGGATCGGTGTCCAGCGCCATGCGCAGGGAAATGGTCCGAATGCGCAGCATGATCTCGCGGATATCGTTGACCACTCGCATGCTGGGCAGCCAGTTGGTCTCCACCGCCACTTCACTCTGGCGAATGGTCGACATCTGCGCCAGCGCAAACCACCCCAGCAATGCCACCAACAGGGAAATGAGAGTAAAACCCAGACCGGCACGACGAGCGATAGTGAGTTTGCGTAGATTCATGACCAGAGCTCTTTATATTTTTTTGGAGGACGTTGTCCGACTCGAAGTTGTCAGACAACCGATAGCATATCGCCCTGATCAGGCAATTCTTTAGCACGTCCAGTGAACATTCGCAGGCTTAGTCAAAATAACAGCCGATTGCCAGGCTGCTGCCGTTGATCACAGCGCGATCATCAACTGCCCGAAGCCATCTGCCAGAGACGCGCCACGTCACGCGCACGCTCGTGCAACAGGCGGCGGGTATCACGGCAGGCCTGCTCAAGGCTCATCGGTCCGCTGACCAGAGCAAAGGCGGCGCCGATGCCTTGCGCATACAGCTGCTCGTAGCCTTCGCCCAGGATTCCCGCCAGCACAATCACCGGCACTTGCCGACGCCGGGCGACTCGCGCAACGCCAAGCGGCGTCTTGCCGCGCAGGGTTTGCGCGTCGAAACGGCCTTCGCCGGTGATGACCAGATCGGCACCGATCAACGCGTGTTCCAGCCCGGTCAGGTCGGCCACCACTTCCACGCCGGCACGAAACGAGGCCTTCAGGTAGGCCTTGGCGGCAAAGCCCATGCCTCCGGCCGCGCCGCTGCCAGGACTGTCGCGCAAGTCCTGGCCGAGGACCTGAGCCGTATGGTCGGCAAAACAGCCGAGCGCAGCGTCCAGCGCCATGACCTGCTCAGGCGATGCGCCTTTTTGCGGGCCAAAGATGGAAGAGGCGCCATTCGGCCCGCAGAGTGGATTATCGACGTCGGCGGCGATCTCGACGCACACGTCAGACAAGCGTGGATCGAAGCCGCTCAGATCGATACGTGCCAAATCGGCAAGCGCAAGCCCACCCGGCGCCAGAGTCTGATCGTCGGCATCCAAAAAGCGCGCGCCCAAGGCTGAAAGCATGCCACTGCCGCCGTCATTGGTTGCGCTGCCGCCGATGGCCAGGATCACCCGACGGGCTCCTGCATCCAGCGCCGCCGAGATCAGCTGACCGGTGCCTTCCGTGCTGGTCACACAGGCGTCGCGTTGTGCCAGGGTCAGCAGTTGCAAGCCACTGGCCATGGCCATTTCGATGATTGCGGTCCTGCTCTCCGCCAGCCAGCCCCACTGAGCATTGACCGGGGCGCCAAGCGGACCGCTGACGCTGGCACTCATCAGTTCACCATTGCAGGCAGCCAGCAGCGCCTCGATGGTGCCCTCCCCGCCATCTGCCATCGGGCATTTGATCAGTTCGGCGTGCGGCCAGACCTCGGCCAGACCACTGGCGATCGCGTCGGCAACTGCCTGGGCGCTGAGGCTGTCCTTGAACGAGTCGGGGGCGATGACGATTTTCATTGTTGTTCTCCAGATCCGGTATCTCGCATGCTCTCACTCAAAACCGTGTTCTCCGCCTGCCGTTCGCACAATGATCTGCGGTCGTCATCGGGCGTTTGAACAAAACCCGGCTTCAGGTGTGACGGGTGATCATCTGCGCCCCCAGGTACAGGCGCAGCAGGTCATCGGTTTTGTAAGGATCGCAACCCGTCAGCTCGCCAATCTTCTCCAGCCGGTAGCGCAGGCTGTTGCGATGGATACCCAGCGCTTCGGCGCACGCCTGGCTTTCGCCGCTGTACTCGAACCATTTGCATAAGGTGTCGAGCAGTTGTGCATGCGTGTGCAGACGCTCCATCGGCTCGGCGACGTTCTCGGCCAGCCAGTCATGACGATAACGCCAGAACAGCACCGGCAGCCGATAGGCTTCAAGACGCAGCAGGCGTTGTGCCGGCCTTGCCTGGCTGGCGTAGTCGAGCAGATCCCGCGCTGCCGCGCAGGCCTGGCGCAGGGTGGGCAGATCCGTCGATTGCGCCACAGTGGCCATACGCAGCACTGGCCAGTGGTGTTCATCGAACTGCTTGAGCAGCAGCGCATCGTCACGCTCCTTGCCCGTGGCGCGGCACCAGTACAGCAAGGTGGGCTCACGCAGCACGCACCAGCTGTCGGCGTAGCGCGTGCCGAGCCATTTGGCAACCTGGCTGGCAGCCAGCCCCTGCTCGGCAAACTGGAGCAGTACCACCTGACGCGCCATGTGCGGCTGCAAACCCAGCTGTCGCGCTTCATCCACCAGGCTATCGGGACAATCCGGCAACAGCAGGCGAGCCAGCAGGTCTTCGCTGCGCTGCGCCCGCCATTGAAGGTCAGCCTGCTGGCGGCGCTGTTCCATGAGCATTTCGGCAGTCATCTTGACCAGTTCGCCATACACCCGCACTTCGTCCGGCTCGCCGGTGATGCCGAGCACGCCTACCAGTTGATGATCAAGCATCAGCGGCAGGTTGACACCCGGCTTGACACCCCCTAGCTGTGACGCTGCCAGAGAATCGATTTCCACCACCTGCCGGTTGGCCAGCACTCGCTGCGCACCTTCATGACGGGTACACAATCGCTCGGCATCACCGCTGCCGATGATGATGCCCAGGTAGTCCATGACATTGACGTTGTACGGCAGGATGGCCATGGCCCGGTCGACGATGTCCTGGGCCAGCGCTCGATCAAGGGCGAACATGAACGACTCCAGGCGCGTGGCGAGGCTTGCAATGCTTGGGCATATGGATACATTTTGTTGAAGTTATAGAACGCCCGAGTGTGCCTGAAAGTAGTCACGGGCGCGACGTACATGGCAGAGTGCCCGCGTCGACCTTTTGAACCCTCATATATGTGCGCACAGGCCCCCTTTTGATCAAATTCCGACTCGCCAGCCTGCTGTCGCTGTTGACCCTGCAAGCCTGCACGTCAATGGCGGAAAGCGATGAGCCGAAACAACGCTTTGAAGACTACCGTCAGCAGACCCTCGAGCTGATTCGCAACCAGCGCAACTTTCAGACCGCCGACCACCAGGCCGAGCTGGACTGGAACGCGCCACGCCAGTGGACCCCGAGCGGGACACCCAAGGGCGGCGTGCTGCTGGTGCATGGCCTGGGGGATTCGGCGTGGTCGTTTCATGACGTTGCACAGATGCTTGCCGCTCAGGGTTATCTGGTCCGAACCGTTTTATTGCCGGGGCACGGCACCAAGCCCGAAGACATGCTCGACGTGCGCCTCGAACAGTGGCAGCGCGTGGTGCGCGAACAGGCGCAACTGCTCGCTCGTGAAGTGCCGAAGGTCTATCTGGGAGGCTTTTCGACCGGTGCCAATCTGGTCCTTGATTACGCCTATGGGCATGACGAAATCGCCGGGCTGCTCTTGTTCTCGCCGGCATTTCGCTCCAACAGCGGCTATGCCTGGCTGACCCCGTGGATCGGCTGGGCACGCCCCTGGCTAGCCGCGCCGAACCAAGGCCTGCGCCCAATGCAGACGCCGGTTCGCTACATGAACATGCCCACCAATGGTTTTGCCCAGTTCTATCGCAGCAGCGCGCTGGCCCAGGACCGCCTGCATCAGCGTCGCTATGACAAGCCGGTATTCATCGCCATCGCCGAGCACGACTCAGTACTCGACACTGATTACGTGCTGGATAATTTCAGCCAGCGCTTCAGCAATCCCGCCAGTCGCCTGATCTGGTACGGCGACCTGCCCGCCCGCGCGGCCAATACGCCGCGCGTCGAGGTGCGAAAGGACTACCTGCCGGAATACCGCATCAGCCGCTTTTCACACATGGGCCTGCTTTTTTCAGCGGACAATCCGCTTTACGGCGTATCCGGCAGCCAGCGTATCTGCTGGAACGGCCAGAGCACGCCGGACACCGCCAAGTGCATGGCAGGCGAGCCGGTATGGTATTCGGACTGGGGTTACACCGAACCGGGCAAGATCCATGCGCGCCTGACATTCAACCCGTATTTCGAGTGGCAGACCCAAGTGATGCTCGGCGTGCTGAACGCAACACCGTAGTACGCAACTGCCTCCCTTGTATCGTCGATACCGGGGGCGCCAGGCTTGTATAGGAGCGAACCGGGCGACGCTTCGCTTGTTCGCGAAGGCGGTGTTTTGAACGCCGAATCTTCTGCGACTGTACGGGCCCTTTAGCGAACACGTTCGCTCCTGCATTTTTGCCGTACGCTCGAGCATGGAGGGCTTCTGTGGGAGCGAACTTGTTCGCGAAGGCGGTGTTTTGAGCGCCGAATCTTCTGCGACTGTACGGGCCTTTTCGCGAACACGTTCGCTCCTATATTTTGCCTTTCGCTTGAGCATGGGGGCTTCTGTGGGAGCAAACACGTTCGCGCCTACTCCAGCGGGACCAGCCGCTCACGGCTGTTGCTCAGGTGTGTCCACATCGCCGCACGTGCTGCATCCGGGTCCTTGCGGCGAATGGCGCTGAGCAGTGCTTCGTGTTCGAGGTTGGCCAGATAGCCCTGATGCGCGAGGTTGTTGCCTGCGCGCTCGCTCGATGCGATGCGGCTGCGCGGAATGATCGCGCTGCCCAGGTGTTGCATGATCTCCAGAAAATACGGATTGCCAGTGGCTTCGGCGATCAGCATGTGAAAGCGTTTGTCAGCCTCGACGCAGCTGTCGTCGTTGGCCAGCAGGTCCTGATAGTCGTCCAGCGCCTGACGCATGGCCGCCAGTTGCTCATCGGTGCGGCGTACAGCCGCCAGCGCCACGGCCTGGGTTTCCAGGCCGATACGCAGTTCGATGATATCGCGCACTCTGGATACCGTTTCGACTTTGAGGCGCAGTCCCGTCTGGTCACTGCGCTCGAGCACGAACGTGCCGATGCCGTGATGGGTCACCACCAACCCGGACGCCTGCAATTTGGAAATCGCTTCACGCACCACCGTGCGGCTGACGCCGTGCTCACGGACGATCTGGTTCTCGGACGGCAGCTTCTGACCCGGTGCGATCTTGCCGAGCAGGATGCGCTGGCTCAGTTCGGTGACCAGATCAGTGGCCAGGCTGTGCTGACGGCGTTTGGGCGCAGTACCGGCGGGCTCTTGCATGGTGAGTGAATCCTGACTTGTCTGGTTAAGCTGCCGTATCACGGCCGTGGCAGCGCAAATGCCGGGCTGAGGGCGTTTGAAAGCCGGATTTAATCGCCCTGCACAGTTGTCTTACTTGTATTACAAGTCATTCCCGACTGTCAAAGTTCCTGTGTCCATCCAAACCGCCTACCATCAGCCACTAAGTTCAAGGTCCCGAACAGGCATCAACGGATACGCACGATCTAAAACCCCATTATTTACTGGTCATAAACTTTAAATTAACACCATCATACAGCCCCCGCACACCTGCACATCGGCAGCCGATCAGAGTTTAATAATCTTGCAGATCGTCACCGCAAGGGGATTGCACAACCACCATTTACTTGTATGATGACCGACAATGCGAAGGACACACTTCGCACATACCCGCATAAAAACAACGAGTGGGAGATTCAACTGTGAGCACATCCAATTCCAGGATGGCCGACGGCACAGGTTCGGCTCTGAATTCAGCCGTATCGAAGGTCAAACGTCACGTCCTGCCGCTTTTCGTCATTATGTTCATCGTCAACTACATCGACCGGGTCAACATCGGCTTTGTGCGCTCGCACATGGAGCACGATCTGGGCATCGGCGCAGCAGCCTACGGCCTGGGTGCCGGACTGTTCTTCATCGGCTACGCCCTCTTCGAAGTCCCTTCCAACATCCTGCTGCAGAAAGTCGGTGCGCGTATCTGGCTGACGCGAATCATGCTCACCTGGGGCATCGTCGCCGCCTGCATGGCCTTCATCCAGAACGAAACCCACTTCTACATCCTGCGCTTTCTGCTCGGTGTGGCCGAGGCCGGCTTCTTTCCAGGCGTGATCTACTACTTCACCCGCTGGCTGCCTGGCGTCGAGCGTGGCAAGGCGATTGCCATCTTCCTCAGCGGCTCGGCCATTGCCTCGCTGATCTCGGGCCCGTTGTCCGGCCTGCTGCTGCAAATCACCGGTTTCGGCCTTAAAGGCTGGCAGTGGATGTACTTCATCGAAGGCATGTTCTCGGTCGGTCTGTGCTTCTTCGTCTGGTTCTGGCTGGACTCCAAACCGCACGATGCCAAGTGGCTGACCCGCGAAGAACAGGATGCGCTGGTCAACGCCATCGATGCCGAACAAGCTGCCCGCGAAGCCGCGACGCCGGTCAAGGCCTCCATCGGCAAGCTGCTCAAGGACGGTCAGATCATTCTGTTCTGCCTGATCTACTTCTTCATCCAGCTGACGATTTACGCAGCGACGTTCTGGCTGCCGAGCATCATCCGCAAAATGGGCAGCCTGACTGACTTCGAAGTCGGCATGTTCAACTCCATTCCGTGGCTGCTGTCGATCATCGGCATGTACGTGTTCGCCACGCTGTCCGCCAAATGGAAACGCCAGCAGGCCTGGGTAGCCATTGCCCTGCTGATTGCCGCTGCCGGGATGTTCATGTCGACCACCGGCAGCCCGATCTTCGCTTTCGTTGCCATCTGCTTTGCAGCGCTGGGTTTCAAGTCGGCTTCTTCGCTGTTCTGGCCGATCCCGCAGGCCTATCTGGACGCACGGATCGCCGCAGCGGTCATCGCGCTGATCAATTCGGTGGGCAACCTCGGCGGCTTCGTAGCACCGACCACCTTCGGCCTGCTGGAAGAACACACCGGCTCGATCCAGGGCGGGCTGTATGGCCTGACAGCCACGTCGATCATTGCCGCGATCATTGTTTTCGCCGCGCGCAACACCCCCAAGCCTGGCGCGACACCGGTCGCCGCCATTCAGGCGCCGGCGACCCACTGACACACATGCGCAGCCACTTTTTCATCAGTCATATTTTCAAGGCCTTACGTTTAAAGGACCCGTCATGAATATTCAGCAATCCAATATCACCAGCAAGACCCCCGTCATTACCGAGATGCAGGTCGTGCCCGTGGCGGGCCATGACGACATGCTGCTCAATCTGAGTGGCGCACATGGCCCCTACTTCACTCGCAATGTGGTCATTCTCAAGGACAATGCCGGGCATGTCGGCGTGGGCGAAGTACCTGGCGGCGAGCTGATTCGCCAGACGCTGGAGGACGCGCGATCGCTGGTCGTCGGCAGCAGCATCGGCACCTACCAGAAGATCCTCAACGAGGCACGCAAGGCGTTTGCCGATCGGGACGCCGGTGGCCGCGGCTTGCAGACATTCGACCTGCGCATTGCCATTCATGCGGTCACCGCACTGGAAGCGGCGCTCCTCGACCTGCTCGGCCAGCATCTGGAAGTACCGGTTGCCGCATTGCTGGGCGAAGGTCAGCAACGCGATCAGGTCGAAATGCTCGGTTACCTGTTTTATGTCGGCGACCAGCGCAAAACCGATCTGGCCTACCGCAGCGAACCCGAGGCCGATAATGACTGGTTCCGTATCCGCCATGAAGAAGCACTGACACCGGAGGCCGTAGTACGCCTGGCCGAGGCCGCGCATCAGCGTTACGGCTTTCAGGACTTCAAGCTCAAGGGCGGCGTGCTGAGCGGTGACCGGGAAATCGAAGCGGTGACCGCACTCGCCGAACGCTTCCCCGAGGCGCGCATTACGCTGGACCCAAACGGTGCCTGGTCGCTCAAGGAAGCGATCCGCCTGTGCCGCGATCAGCATCATGTGCTGGCCTACGCCGAAGACCCGTGTGGCGCGGAAAACGGTTATTCCGGGCGTGAAGTGATGGCCGAGTTCCGCCGTGCTACCGGCCTCAAGACAGCTACCAACATGATCGCTACCGACTGGCGGGAAATGGGCCACGCCATTCAGTTGCAGTCAGTGGATATCCCACTGGCCGACCCGCACTTCTGGACCATGCAGGGCTCGGTACGCGTGGCGCAGATGTGCAACGAGTGGGGCCTGACCTGGGGCTCGCACTCCAACAACCATTTCGATATTTCCCTGGCGATGTTCACCCACGTCGCCGCTGCAGCACCGGGCACTATCACCGCAATCGATACGCACTGGATCTGGCAGGACGGCCAGCGTCTGACCAAGGCGCCACTGCAAATCGTCGGTGGCAAGGTCGAGGTCCCGAAGAAACCGGGGCTTGGTGTCGAGCTGGACATGGACCAGTTGGCCAAGGCTCACGAACTCTATAAAGGCATGGGCCTGGGCGCGCGTAACGACGCCGTGGCCATGCAGTTTCTGATCCCGGACTGGAAATTCAATAACAAGCAGCCTTGCCTGGTGCGTTGAATCGGTCTGACACTCGCAGTTGACTCGCCGCCTGTTCACTCTCTGGCTGGCACACGGCGCGCAACCCCCTTGCGCGCCGTTTTTTTTAATCGAATTTGGCTTGCCGAAGCGGCATGCTACTGTCTGGTAATGTCCAGTAACGATTAGACCGCATGCGCCATCTCGCCCGCACCCGCCCTCGCCTCACCCTTGCCGCTCTGGTCGGCCTGACCGCAGGCATCGCCTGGTCCTGGCTCATACCTCACTCGACACTGACCCAGAGCCTGCTGACTGGCTGGGACACGGGGGTATGGCTTTATCTGATCATGATTTTCATCCGCACGCTGCGCAGCGACGCTGACGATGTTCGGCGAGTTGCGATGAGGGAAGACGAAAACGCGGGCGTCATTCTGGTTACAGTCTGCGTCGCGGCGCTGGCCAGCCTGGCCGCAATCATTTTTGAAATCGCCAACAGCAAAGGCCTTTCCAACGACGCCAAGATGCTTCACCACGCCTTCACCGGCCTGACGGTCATCGGCTCCTGGCTGATGATCGGCGTGATCTTCAGCCTGCATTACGCACGCATGTTCTACACCTGGAAAGGCAAAGAACCCGCACTGGCATTTGTGGGCGGTGAAAAGAACCCCGATTACTGGGACTTCCTGTACTTTTCGTTCACCCTCAGCGTCGCGGTGCAAACCTCCGACGTTGGCGTAGCGACGCGCGAAATGCGCAAGGTCGTGCTCGGCCAGTCGTTGATCTGTTTTGTGTTCAACACCGCGATTCTGGGTTTTTCGATCAACATCGCCGCCAGCCTGTTCAACTAGCGTTTGCCTTGAAAAACAATCCCATCAAGAGGCCTTCAGACAATGACCCTATTGAAAATAGCGGTACTCGATGACTGGCAAAACGTCGCCAGCGATGTCGTGGACTGGTCCGTACTCGACTCAGTGGGCACGGTCAGCTTTCTGCATGACTACCCTGCCGATACATCGACCATGGCGCAGCGCCTGCAAGGCTTCGACATCATTTGCGTGATGCGCGAGCGAACCCTGTTCGATGCGACGTTGCTCAGCCGGCTGCCGGCGCTGAAACTGCTGGTCACCGGCGGAATGCGCAATGCGGCGATCGATACCGCTGCGGCGAAGCGTCAGGGCATTGTCGTGTGCGGAACCGAAAGCTATAAGCATGCGGCACCGGAGCTGACCTGGGCGCTGATCATGGGCATCACCCGCAACCTGGTAGCCGAGGCCAACTCGTTGCGTGCCGGCAATTGGCAGGTCGGACTGGGCAGCGACCTGCATGGCAAAACCCTGGGCATTCTCGGCCTGGGCAGTATCGGTAAGTGGATCGCCCGCTACGGACAGGCATTCGGCATGAAGGTCATTGCCTGGAGCCAGAACCTGACGCCAGAGGCGGCTGCCGAGTCAGGCGTCACCCATGTCAGCAAACAGCAACTGTTCGAGCAGGCCGATGTGCTGTCGGTGCACCTGGTGCTCAGCGATCGCAGCCGCGGTCTGGTCGACGCAGAGGCGCTGAGCTGGATGAAGCCCGAGGCTTATCTGATCAACTCGTCACGCGGCCCGATCATCGATCAGGCCGCGCTGATCGACACACTGCAACAGCGCAGAATCGCCGGTGCAGCGCTGGACGTCTTCGACATCGAACCACTGCCGGCCGACCACCCGTTCCGCACGCTGGACAACGTGCTGGCAACTCCGCACATCGGTTATGTCACCGAAAATAACTACCGGACCTTCTACGGGCAGATGATCGAAGACATTCAGGCGTGGCATGCGGGATCGCCGATTCGGGTGTTTGGCTGACGAGTCCTGCAACATCAGGCTGTAACCTATGGATGCCAGGCTGCGTCTGGCGTCGGATTTCAGCCTCTGTAAAGAGTGGTCACGGGGCCCGCCGCAGGCCCCCGCTTGCATATCAGTAACGATTAGCGCTTCGGACAAAAAAGGTCAGCACAGGATTAATCCTCCGGTTTTTGCCAACATTGAAAATTATATCTAGGCGAACCTGCTCTTCCGATGGACAATGCCCGGAATATAATTGCACCCTGAGCCCGAGTATCAATAAACAACAGAAAAATAGAAACAGTCGCTCAATCGCTCCATCAAGTTTCCGACGTATTTATATGAATACTGTCATTCCATCCGTTATCGCTTGCCTTGAGATTTATTCTCCTGTTTCACCAGGCGCAATCACTTTTCGCACCGATCACTGAGACACCCGATGAATATCCGCTCAGCCAGGCTATATGACAGTCTCATGGCCGCTAACGAGAAACCTGTCATGGCCGACAGGACCGTACAGCCGGCGAGCGCTGGCGCGACTGACACAACTTCGGATGCGCAGGCGAAACTCGATACTTACACGCCCTCCGACAGGCACTCCGCTGAAGCAGCGGAAACCTCTCCGGTCTATACCAGAGCACTGTTCAAGCGAAATGCTCAAGCACTGGCGAGCGAAGCATCCCCGTCGGATACGGCGTTACTTACTAGTCAAAAAACGCGTGTCAGTCAGGATGATACCAAGGCCGTGCTCAATGACGTCGCCACTGTCAAAGACAATACGGCCCCTGCCGAGCCAGATAACAAAGTCAAAGACAAAGACAAGATTTCCGCTTCAGAGCCGGTCAAAACTGCCGAGCCCGTCTTGCGCGGGGGAGCCAACGTCAATCCTGATGATATCGCCACACCTGCCGCAGCCACGAAGATGATTCAGGACCTGAAAGCGATTGGAGGCGGAACCTTGCGCTTTCAGATGACGCACGACCAGATTCAGGATAGCAGGCAGTTGGACAAGCTCAGGGCGTTGCTCAATGAAGGGGGCAAACAGGGTGTAAAGGTTCAGTTCACGTTCCGCGACAATGCAAACCAGGGTAGCGGAAACGTGCTGACGGGAGACAAATTGAAGCAGGCCTCGGCCGACATCAGTACCATTGTCAAAAGGTTTGGCAGTCGCACAGGCTTTGTGCTGGATACCTTCCATCAGGGCGGTAAAAGCGCAAGTCAGGAATGGGCTGACATGCAGACCACGTTAATTAAATCGGCGCGCGATGCCGGTTATAAAGGAAGTATTGTTGTCGAGGACAGCAATTGGGGGGGTGGCCTGACCGCAGGTCCGCAAAGCGGCCTGGTCAAGTTTGCGGTTCAATTAAAGGCTGCCAATGGCGACGACAACCCTGCACTGATTGGCAGTTTTCATGTGTATGCCAGGGAAAGCGAAGCCTCTTCGCGACTCGCCAACCAGATCAAGGCAATGAAAGAGGCTGGCTACAAATTCCAGATTGGCGAAGTGGGTAATGCCAACCTGACAGCAGCCAATACCTTCCAGCAAAAGGACGCCGCCACTAATGCCCTGCGGGATAATATGAGCGCTCTCAAAGCAGCCGGAGCGGACATTTTACCCGGCAAGGAACAGTTCCAGGGGGGCAAACTTCGCCACCGTGCCGGCTTTTCAACGGCTGATCAGTACTGATGATGCACGGCTGCGTGTGCACAAGGGCCAGTGCCCATGACACACGCTGCTGAACCTGCCCCTGAAAGGATCAGGCTTGCGCTATCAGAACCCGATATCGGCACATGGCATCACAACGTATAGGCAATCCCCACCTGCACCGTCCGTGGTGCCCCCGGATAGGCATAGACGTTGCCGAACGAGCCTTCCTCATAGTCGGTGTTAAACAGATTCTTCAGGTCCAGATTGAGTTTCACGTGCGGGTTGACCTTGTAATAGGCCAGCAGGTCAAACACCGTATAGCTGTCCATCGAGAAAGAAGTGTTGGCTGTACGTCCGGCGCGCTGGTCGACATAGCGACCGCCGCCGCCCAGGCCCAGGCCACGCAGGGCGCCTTCCTGAAACTCGTAGACGTTGAGCAGGCTGAAGGTTTGCTCGGGAATGTTCATCAGCCGTGTACCGGACCGTAGCGTGTTGTCCTTGGTGACTTCGGCGTCCACGTAGGCGTAACTGCCCATTACCCGCCACTCCGGCGTCAGGTTGCCGACCACGTTAAGGTCCAGGCCGCGACTGCGCACCTCGCCCGCCGCCACACTGAACGTTGAATCGACCGGGTCGGTGGTCAGCACGTTACGCTTTTCGATCTGGTAGACGGCCGTGTCGACACTCAACTGCCCGTCCAGCCCCTCCCACTTGGTTCCGATCTCATAGGATTTGCCCTCCTCCGGCTTGAACCCCCCACCCAGTCGGCTGGCACCGCTGTTGGGCTTGAACGAGCGAGCAGTCGTGGCGTAGACGGCAAGGTCGTCGGTCAGGTCGTAGCTCAGGCCGAGGCGCGGTGTGACCGCGTTATCGCTGGCAGTCCAACTGCTGGTGCCGGGCAGAAAAGAATCATAATCATGTTCGAAACGCTCCAGACGCACACCGCCCAGCAGCTTCAGGCGCTCGGTCAGGGCCACCTGGTCCTGCACGAAGGCAGCCCAGGTCTTGAGGTTTTCCTTGTCGTGGGTTGTCGTTCGGGTCAGTGCCGGACGAGCCTGGCCGTAGACCGGATTGAAGATGTCGATCGGGTAGGCACTGACTGCACCGCTGGAGCGTTGAATGATCGACTTGTAGTCATAATCTTCGTACTCGACACCGGTCAGCAGCGTGTGCTCGAAACCGCCCGCAGAAAAATGCCCGGTCAGGTTCAGTTGCACATCGCGATCGGTCCATTCCAGCTTGCGATAGTTGAAGTTGCGCCCCAGGGTGCGGCCGTCCGCCGCCAGCCCGTTGGCCTCGATGGCATCGCCTTGCAGGGAGCCGTCAAGGATCTGCACACCGCCGCCCAGCGTCCAGTCCGGGTTGAGGTCATGCTCGAAGCGCAGTTGTGCCATGTTGTTGTCGTTATGCAGCTTGCCCACACTCTTCTCGCCGAAGAACGTGTCGCGAGAAGCCGTGCCCGTCTGGTTGGCATAGCGAGTCAGACCACGATCCAGTGGCGCGTTATTGCGCATGAAGTCGCCTTCGAAGGTGATCCGCGTAACGTCGTTGACCTGCCAGCTCAATACCGGCGCCACGCCATAGCGCTCGGTCTCGACGTGGTCACGGAACGTATCGCCGCCCTCGCCCACGACATTCAGGCGGTAGGCAAAACGCCCTTCGTCATCCACGGGTCCCGAGGCATCCAGCGTTCCGCGCTTCATGCCCTGATCATTGAGCTGACCGCCCAGCGTGACGGAGGGCTCGGCCAACGGCTGCTTGGAAACCACATTGAAGGTGCCGCCCGGATCGCCACGGCCATAGAGCGTGGTGGCCGGACCGCGCAGCACCTCAAGGCGCTCGATGGTGTTGGCGTCCGGCATGTTCGGATAACCACGATTGATCGGGAAGCCGTTGCGATAGAACTCGCCGGTGGTGAAGCCGCGCACCGTAAAGGTGGTCAGCCCCTGGCCGCCGAAGTTGTTGGCTCGCCCGACGCCACCCGCGTAGTCGAGAGCATCCTGCAAACGTGTGGAACCGATGTCCTCGACGGCTTCACGGGTCACGACGCTGACCGATTGCGGGGTTTCGTGCAGCGAGGTATCGGTACGCGTTGCACTGGCAGACCGTGTGGCCCGATAACCATCGACCGGTCCTTGTGCCGTTTCGGCATTGGCGGCGCCCTGGATATCGATGTTCTGCAACTCCATGGCAGGCTGGACGCCAGCCACCTGATCGGCCCAGGCCGCTTGAGAGATCGCCTGGATAACGCAAAGTGAAACGAGAGTACGACGCATCGACGTGCAGCCCTTGGCAAGAAACCAGGCCTCTTGGGACCCGGCAGGATTTTTTGCGAATAGTACAGATTCGTATTAACGCCTGATACAAATTCCCAAAAAATACTCTTGCACAGGCCAGACATGACGCTTAGCCAATGTGGCGATAAACAGGCAAACTGCGCTCATTGCTCCTTACCAGAGAACCCACGATGCCCCTTTCCCACAAGCCTGCCGATCCTCGTTGCGCCTTGCTGGTGATCGACATGCAATACGACTTCATGCCCGGCGGGCAACTGGCTGTGGCTGACGGCGATGCGCTGCTGCCGCTGATCAATCGCCTGGGTGCGCGCTTTTCCCAAGTGGTCATCACGCAGGACTGGCACCCTGCCGGGCACATTTCCTTTGCTTCCAGCCATGCGCAGCGCCTGCCGTTCGATAGCATTACCCTGCCCTACGGTCCTCAGACGCTGTGGCCGGATCATTGCGTACAAGGCAGCCACGGTGCTCAGTTGCATGCCGACCTCGATCTGCCTCACGCGCAACTGGTCCTGCGTAAGGGCTGCAATGAGCACATCGACAGTTACTCGGCATTTCTGGAGGCAGACCGCACGACCCGTACAGGGCTGGCCGGGTACCTGACAGAGCGCGGTATCGATACGCTGTTCGTGGTCGGTCTGGCGCTGGACTTCTGTGTCGCCTGGTCGGCGCAGGACGCACGGAGTGCCGGTTTCAATACTTTTGTGGTCGAAGATGCCTGTCGCGCCATCGACATGAACGGCTCGCTGGAGCAGGCCTGGAAGACCATGCTCGGCATGGGTATAGAACGCGTGCAGAGCGCCGATCTGCTGGGCTAGACCGACACATTCTGCCGACTGGCTCAAACATTTCTCGATACGCCCCGCCGCTGGCGAACGACAGCGCGCGGCGCCTGTCTGAACCATCGGCCCGACATTGCCCCGGTCGGGCCATTTCATCACTGGCGCTGAGGACGTTGTATGGATCACGAAGTAGATGGCAAGACCCCCGGCCTTTCCGCCGAGGAAGAGCGCGAGATCGATGAGAATCAGCCGCCCCGCGCGGCAGTGTTGCACGAAACCATTCGCATGCAGGGCGACCACGAACTGGAGCGCAGCGTAGCCGCGCTGTGGTGGTCGGCACTGGCTGCGGGGCTGACCATGGGCCTGTCGCTGATGGCGATGGGTTTGTTGAACTCGCGCCTCGAAGGCATCCCCGGTAGTCATGTGATCAGCAGCCTCGGCTATTCGGCAGGGTTTCTGGCGGTAATCCTGGCGCGCCAGCAACTGTTCACGGAAAACACCATCACGGCTGTACTGCCGGTCATGAGCAAGCTGAACCTGGCCAACATCTGGCGGCTGCTGCGCCTGTGGGGTGTGGTTCTGGCCGGCAATCTGGTCGGCACGCTGACGGTGGCCTACGTCATGCTCAACCTGCCGATTTTCGATACCAGCACCGACAAGGCGTTTCTGGAAATTGGCCACAAGGTCATGGAAAACGACCTGGGCCAGATGTTTTCCAAGGGCATTGTGTCGGGCTGGATGATTGCGACCATGGTCTGGATGATCGCGTCGATGGAAAACGCCAAGATAGCGATCATCGTGCTTATCACTTACCTGATGGCGCTCGGCGACTTTACGCACATCGTGGTGGGTTCGGCTGAAGTATCCTATCTTGTATTCGCGGGTGAGCTGGGCTGGAAGGATTTCTGGTTTGCGTTCGCAGGCCCCACGCTGGCGGGCAACATTATCGGTGGCAGTTTTATTTTCGCGTTGATCAGCCATGCGCAGATCCGCAGTGAAAAAGACACCACCGAGAAAATGGAGCGCGATCGCAAAAACAAGGAAGAAAAACGTCGCCTGGAGAAAGCGCAGAAGCTCAAGGAAGAGGATTCCACGGCAAAGCGAGAAATATGATCCCTATCATTAAACTTTCTTTCAGGAAACGCGGCGGATTTTAAAGGCAGAATGACTCTTTGAACGCACCTATTCAGGCAGGGACCATGACCCGAATTCTGGCAATCGAAGACGATGCCATCACTGCAAAGGAAATCGTGACCGAACTCAGCAGCCACGGGCTGGAAGTGGACTGGGTCGACAATGGCCGTGATGGTCTGGCGCGTGCAGTGAGTGGCGATTATGACCTTATTACCCTGGACCGCATGTTGCCGGAGATGGATGGTCTGACCATCGTCACCCACTTGCGTGCCCAGGGCATTTCCACGCCGATCCTGATGATCAGCGCACTCTCTGACGTTGACGAGCGCGTCCGCGGCCTACGTGCCGGAGGGGACGACTATCTGCCAAAACCCTTTGCGTCGGATGAGATGGCCGCACGCGTCGAGGTGTTGTTGCGACGCAGCAACCCGGTCAGTGCCGCCAAGACGGTCTTGCAGGTTGCCGACCTGGAACTGAACCTGATCACCCGGGAAGCATGTCGCGGCGGCGAACCGCTGACGCTGCTGCCCACCGAATTCAAGCTACTTGAGTTCCTGATGCGCAACAGCGGACAGATCATCACGCGAATGATGATTTTTCAGGAAGTCTGGGGCTACCACTTCGATCCGGGCACCAACCTGATCGACGTACACATCGGCCGTCTGCGCAAGAAGATCGACCAACCCGGTACCGCACAGCTCATTCAGACCGTGCGAGGATCCGGCTATGTCATTGCCGAACCCGTCTGACGGCTGGCGATCATCCACAAGTCGATTACTGGCGCTGTACAGCTCGCTGTTCGTAGCCTGGAGTGTGATTCTGCTTGGCGTCCTGTATTGGGAGGTGACGTCCTATCTGGACACCCTCGCCCGCCAGTCGCTTACCCATCGCCAGCAACTGTTTTCACGCTTCGAAGGCCAGGGCCTGGTGGACGCTCTGGCCACCAGCATGACCTTCGATACCCGCTCGGTGGATGCCTACGGTCTGTTCGACGAGAACTTCCGCCCGGTTGCCGGGCCTATCACCAGCGTCCCGAAAAACCTGCCTATCGACGGCCAGATTCATGTACTGAACGATTGCATCGAATCGGATGATCCAGGCATGCCGCAAGGCAGTTGCGATGCGATCGTCAATCGCACGTCGGACGGCCGCTGGCTGGTGCTGGTTCGCGAGAACGGTTCGCTGTTTGCGGTGAGCACGCTGATCCTGCATGCCTTGCTGTGGGGCATCTCGTTGACCATCATTCCCGGTGTTGCCGGCTGGCATCTGTTGCGCCGTCGACCGTTGCGACGCATCCGTGCGATCCAGGCCAGCGCCGAATCGATCATCGCCGGCGACATGGCCGGCCGTCTGCCGGTCTCCAACAGGCGCGATGAACTGGACATGCTGGCGGTAATCGTCAACGCCATGCTCGACCGGATCGAAAAGCTCATGAACGAGGTCAAGGGCGTCTGCGACAACATCGCCCATGACCTGCGCACACCGCTGACCCGCTTGCGTGCGCAGCTTTACCGTATTCAACAGCAGTCGGCCCACGATTCGACCCACGCCACGCAGATTGCCCAGGTCATCAGCGAAGCTGACACACTGATGGCACGTTTCCGCGGGCTGCTGCGCATTTCCGAGCTGGAAGACCGTCAGCGGCGCTCGGCATTCGTTGAACTGGAACTGCGCCCGCTGCTGCAGGAGCTGCATGATTTTTACCTGCCGCTGGCTGAGGAAGACCAGATCACCCTGATACTCGACCTGCATGAAACGTTACCCACGCTGGTAGGCGACCGCGCCCTGCTGTTCGAAGCACTGACCAACCTGCTGGGCAACGCAATCAAGTTCACCCCCGGCGGCGGAATCGTCAAAGTCAGCGCCTACCCTGCCCCAGGCGGCACCACGCCGTGCATCGAAGTACAGGATTCCGGGCCTGGCATCCCCGTCGCCGAGCGCGCCGCTGTCTTCCAGCGCTTCTATCGCAGCGAAGCCGGCACCGAGCAAAGCGGTTTTGGCCTCGGTCTCTCGGTAGTGGCCGCCATCGTCAATCTGCATGGTTTTACCCTGCAGATAGGCACCAGCGAATACGGCGGCGCAAGCTTGCTGCTGGAATGCCGCACAGTGAATACGCTGGCCTGAGATTCAGGCACTTCCCAAACCCTTGATTGCACGATCGTGCCTGCTTTTTGACGAGATTAAAGCGTCTGGCTCGAGGGTTTCAGCGATTTCGATATTAATCTGGCGCATTATGCCAAGCACAAAAATGTAACTGAATGTTACAAATCCATATCAAGCTTGACCGTTTCAGCACCAGCAAGTTCACCCCAATAAATACGCTTTTCAGGTTCGATATGGCGTTTTTCCCCGATTAAATCCGTCTATTGGTCAAAAGATGATGGCCAAACGCCAAGGTGCAATGTGAACAGCTAGACATTTTTATGACGTCAGTGACTTGTCGCAATGCTGGCACTGCGTTATCTATGTCAGGGCAAGCACAGTTCCTGCGGTAACGTTTTCGCTGCACCCCTAATAATAACTCACCGGATTTCGCCACTTACCAGGCGAGGCTTTGGCATGGCTGCCGAAGCAGAGAACACTGTACTAATTGCTGGATCAAATTTTAGCTGGGAGGCTGTTATGGGCGCACAATCGAAGATTCTAACCATCGGTAAGTACAAGGTGTACGCCGAGACTTACTGGAAAGGCAGCGACGCCAAGACCATTCTGCTGGTCAACGGCGCACTGTCGACTACTGGCTCTTTCGGGCAGACGGTCAAATACTTGCAACCGCACTACAATCTGGTGCTGTTCGACCTGCCATTTTCGGGGCAATCCCGAGCGCACAACCCGGACGACATGATTGTCAGCAAGGAAGATGAAGTAAACATTCTCCTGCAACTGATTGATCTCTATCAGGTAAACCACCTGCTGTCAGTCTCCTGGGGCGGTGTATCGGCCCTGCTGGCCCTCTCCGAATGCCCTCCTTCCGTGGAAAAGGCCATCATCAGTTCGTTCTCGCCGGTGCTCAACGAGGCCATGCTCGACTATATCGACAACGCCCAGATCTACCTCGCCGCACGCGAAAAGCGCAAGATCGGCTCACTGCTCAACGACACCGTGGGCAAGTACCTGCCGCGCCTGTTCAAACTTTATAACTACAAGCACCTGATCAGCCTTGCCGAGCACGAATATCGCCAGATCGACTTTCACATCAGCCAGATTCGCCAACTAAGCGCCAGTAACTACGTCGAGCGTTTTTCCTCGATCAACATTCCGGTGCTGTTCATCAACGGTGAAAAAGATGAATACACCACCGTTGACGATGCGCGGATGTTTTCCAACTACATCGCCAAAAGCAGTTTCAATGTCGTTCCGGACACCGGGCACTTTCTGGACCTGGAAAGCAAGGCGGCGTGGCACCACTCGCAAAGAACCGCACTTACATTTCTGGGCACTGAAGCTACCCAGGAGGTTTGGCCCAGCGTCACCGCGATGGCCTGAAGCTCGCTCGCCTGAGCCCGGGAAGCCCTTGCGCTTTTCCGGCCTGACGCTGTGACTCATGGATGATGTTGGCTTCTTTGATCGGGCAGTGCTATTCGTTGATGACTTTTCCCTTTGCAACGCTCCTGCGTTCGTGCTGCCGTGTTTCCGGAAATATCCGGCCGTTGCACTTTCTGTACACTCAGCGCGGCGTGGTGCTGGGGTTCATCTCGCTACTCTCGCTCAGCGCTTGCTCTGCAGGAAAACCCGCAGAAAAGGCGCTGGTGCGAGTCGTCGCGCAACCGGTTGCCCTACTGAACGTCGCCAGCAGTGTGACGCTGACGGGCGATATCCAGGCCCGCAAGGTGACTGAGCAATCGTTTCGCGTCTCCGGCAAGCTGATCAAGCGATATGCGGATGTCGGGGATCGAGTGCGGGTCGGACAGGTTCTTGCCAGGCTCGACGCGCGCGAGCAAAAGACCGAGCTGGCGTCAGCCAGTGCCGAAGTGGCCGTGCGACAGTCGCGACTGTACCTCGCCGAACAAAACTACCAGCGTCAACAAGTGCTGCTGCCCAAGGGCTATACCAACCTCAGTGAATACCAGAAGGCCCGCTCTGGCCTCGACAGTGCGCGGGCGGATCTCGCCGCACTGCAGGCGCAGCAGGCGAACGCGCGTGAACAGGTCGGGTACACCGAGCTGTTCGCCGCAGCCGATGGCGTCGTGACGGCGCGCTATGCGGAAGAAGGTCAGGTGGTTCAGGCCGCCACTACGATTTTCAGCGTCGCTCACGATGGCGAGCGCGAAGCGGTATTTTCCGCGTACGAGTCCCTGCTGCGCGCCGATCAGACCGGTGCTGCAGTGATTGTCAGCCCCCTCGGCCAGCCAGAGATTCAGCTGACCGGCATCATCAGGGAAATCACCCCCATCGTCTCCGCCGCGAACGGCACGTTGCGGGTGCGCGTTGCACTGCAGGGAGCTGCTGCACCGCTTGCGCTGGGCTCCGTGGTCAGCGCTCGCTTGCAGACGCAGTCGCAAATAGCGTTCGCCCTGCCTTGGTCCGTCTTGAGCCGCACACAAGGACAACCGGCAGTCTGGCGGGTGGACGCTGAGGCCAGGGTCAGGCTGACGCCTGTGAAAGTGCTGCGTTACGAGCAGGGTCAGGTCATCGTTTCAGAGGGGTTGTCCGAAGGTGATCGAATAGTTTCCCGAGGGCTGCAGTTTCTCTACCCGGGGCAACGGGTAGAGGTCGCAGAGCGAGCACCGGCCGAAAACCCCGTCTCGCTGGCCTCGTCGGGAGCTGCGCAATGAGCACCTCGTGCGCAGAACCACGAACGAGATCCCGCTGCTGGCTGATCTGCATTCTGATTGTGGCACTGCCGGGCTGCCGCGAAAAACCGCTTCGCGAGGTTGTCGAACGCCCGGTACTGTTCACCGAAATAGTCGACCAGCGCAGCGCCTCTTATGGCCGCTTTGCTGGCGTCATCCAGCCGCAGTATGAAGTGGCGTTGGGGTTTCGCGTCGCTGGCCGACTGGCAACCCGGCACGCGGAGATCGGCGATCAAGTGCGCAAGGGCGATCTGCTCGCCACACTGGAACCCGGCGACCAGCAACACCGTTTACGCGCCCGCCAGGCGGAACTCGGCAAGGCCCAGTCCGCCTGGCAACAGGCGCGCGACGAGTTGACGCGCTACCAGCAGCTCTATGAGCGCGGTATCGGCTCGCGGGCGCGAATGGATCAGTTGGACAACGACCTGAGCACTCAGGAAGCGTTGTGCAATCAGGCCCGCGTGGCGGTGCAGCAAGCCCGTGATCATGTGTCCTACACCCGCTTGTCAGCCGAGTTCGATGGCCTGATTACTGGATGGCAAGCGGAGGTCGGCCAGGTCATGGCGACCGGTCAGGCAGTCGTCAGCCTAGCGCGCCCCGACAGCCGTGAAGCGGTCGTCGACTTGCCACTCGGTTCGCTGGATGAACGCCACCGCATCAGAGTGGTTTCGCAACTGAACGATCAGCTTTCAGTGGCTGCGAACGTCCGCCAGCTTGCACCGCAAATCAATGCCGAGACCCGCACTCAGCGCGTCCGCCTGGCCTTGCAGAACCCTTCGGACAGCTTTCGCCTGGGCTCGACCGTCACGATAGAGATCAGTGGCGACGCGCCGGCATTTCATGAGCTGCCCGGCAGCGCAGTGCTGCGGCGTAACGGCTCCTCTCAGGTGTGGGTGATCGACCCAACGACATCGACACTGATCCCGCGAGCGGTGCAGGTATTGGCGCGATCGGGCTCGATGGTAAAGGTCAGCGGCGAGCTGCACGAGGGCGAAAAGGTAGTGACTGCCGGCGTCAACGGCATGCAGTCCGGACAAAAGATCCGCCTGCAGCGAGAGGTCAGTTTGTGAAGGAGCGCTTCAATCTGTCGGCCTGGGGGCTCAGGCATCGCACGCTGGTCTGGTACATGATGTTCGTTTCATTGCTGATGGGCAGCTGGTCATTCCTGAATCTGGGGCGCGAGGAAGACCCTTCATTCGCCATCAAGACTATGGTCATACAGGCGCGCTGGCCGGGCGCGACGCTGCCCGATACCCTGCAGCAGGTGACTGATCGGCTGGAAAAGAAGCTCGAAGAAATCGACGCGCTGGATTACGTGAAAAGCTACACGCTGGCTGGCGAATCGACGCTTTTCGTCTTCCTCAAGAGTGAAACCCGAAGCGCCGACATCCCTGCGGCGTGGTATCAGGTGCGCAAGAAGATCAGCGACGTGCGCAGTGAGCTGCCCAGCGGCATTCAAGGCCCTGCGTTCAACGACGAATTTGGCGACGTGTTCGGCAGCATCTACGCGTTCACCGCCGATGGCCTGTCTTTCCGCCAACTGCGTGATTACGTCGAGCAAGTGCGCGCCGACATCCGCAGCGTACCCAACCTGGGCAAGATCGAGTTGCTCGGCGCCCAGCGCGAAGTCATTTATCTGAATTTTTCGATCCGCAAGCTCGCGGCGCTGGGCATCGATCAACGCCAGGTGCTGCAAAGCCTGCAAGCGCAAAACTCGGTTACGCCTGCTGGCGTGATGGAGGCCGGTCCTGAACGCATTGCCGTGCGGGCCAGCGGGCAGTTCAGCAATGAACAGGACCTCGAGGCCGTCAATCTGCGCTTCGGCGACCGGTTCTTTCGCCTCAGCGATCTGGCGACTATCGAGCGCCGTTATGCCGATCCGCCCTCCTCACTGTTCCGCTTCAATGGCCAGCCAGCCATTGGCCTTGCGGTGGCCATGAAGCAAGGTGGCAACATCCAGGCATTCGGCACCCAGTTGCAGCAGCGCATCGACGATCTGACCACTGAATTGCCGCTGGGCATCGGCGTACACCTGGTCTCCAGCCAGGCCGATGTGGTCGAAAAAGCCATCGGCGGCTTCACCCATGCACTCTTTGAAGCGATCCTGATTGTGCTGGTCGTCAGCTTCATCAGCCTCGGCATTCGTGCCGGTCTGGTAGTGGCCTGTTCGATCCCGCTGGTGCTGGCGCTGGTCTTCGTGTTCATGGAGTACAGCGGCATCACCATGCAACGTATCTCGCTGGGCGCATTGATCATCGCTCTGGGGCTGTTGGTGGATGACGCGATGATCACCGTCGAGATGATGGTCACCCGCCTTGAAAGCGGCGATTCATTACCGCAGGCCGCTACCTTCGCTTACACCTCGACCGCGTTCCCGATGCTGACCGGCACATTGGTCACGGTCGCCGGTTTCGTGCCCATCGGCCTTAACTCCAGTTCGGCAGGCGAATACGTGTTCACCATGTTTGCCGTCATTGCCGTGGCGTTGCTGCTGTCCTGGCTGGTGGCGGTACTGTTCGCGCCCCTGATTGGCGTGCACATCCTCAAAGCCTCGGCGCAACATGCCGCGCCAGGGCGCTGGATGCGTGGTTTCAGCCGCCTGCTGGTCAAGGCACTCGAGCACCGCGGGTGGGTGATCGGCATCACGTTGCTGATGTTCATCGGGTCGCTGTTTGCAGGCAGGTTGCTGCAGAACCAGTTCTTCCCGGACTCCGACCGACCGGAAATCCTCGTGGATATCTACATGCCGCAAAACGGCTCCATCGAAGGTACCCGCCAGACCATGGACCGCTTTGAAGCAGCGCTCAAAGGGGATGCCGATGTGCTGCGCTGGAGCTCTTACGTGGGCAAGGGCGCGGTGCGTTTTTACCTGCCGCTGGATCAACAATTGAGCAATCCGTTCTACGGGCAACTGGTGATCGTCAGTCAGGGTGGCGAAGCGCGTGACCGGCTGATCGAGCGCTTGCGTCAGCGCTTTCGTGACGATTACGTCGGTGTGGGTGGCTACGTTCAGCCACTGAACATGGGGCCACCGGTGGGCTGGCCGGTGCAATACCGGGTCAGCGGACCGGACATCGAACAGGTGCGCAGCCAGGCCATGGCGCTGGCGGCGATTCTCGATGCCAACCCGCATATCGGTCAGGTCATCTATGACTGGAACGAGCCGGGCAAGGTGCTGAAGATCGACATCGCGCAGGACAAGGTACGCCAGTTCGGCCTGTCCTCGGAGGACGTGGCGCAAATCCTCAACAGTCTGGTCAGTGGCACCACCATCACTCAGGTGCGTGACAGCACCTATCTGATCGACCTGGTCGGACGTGCAGACAGCGACGAACGCAGCTCGGTGCAGACCCTCGCCAACCTGCAGATCCCGATACCTGGCGGTGCGAGCGTGCCGCTGCTGGCGTTCGCCACGCTCAGTTACGAGCAGGAACAGCCGCTGGTCTGGCGCCGTGACAGGCTGCCGACCATCACCCTGAAGGCCAACGTGCTCGGCAAGCTGCAGCCGGCAGCGCTGGTCAGGCAATTGAAGCCCGACGTCGATGCCTTCAGCGCCGGCCTGCCGTTGCGTTACTCGGTCGCCACCGGCGGCGCAGTCGAGGCCAGCGCGCGCTCACAGGGTCCGATCCTGAAGGTCGTACCGTTGATGCTGCTGTTGGTGGTCAGCTTTTTGATGATCCAGTTGCACAGCGTGAAAAAACTGCTGCTGGTGGTTAGCGTAGTGCCGCTGGGCCTGATCGGCGTGGTCGCAGCCTTGTTGATTTCCGGCTATCCGCTGGGGTTCGTGGCAATTCTGGGCGTGCTGGCGCTGATCGGCATCATCATCCGCAACTCGGTGATTCTGGTCACGCAGATCGATGAATTCATCGCCGCAGGGGAAAGCGCCTGGACATCGGTGGTCAAGGCCACCGAACATCGCTGCCGACCGATTATGCTGACCGCAGCGGCCGCGAGCCTGGGCATGATCCCGATTGCCCGCGAAGTGTTCTGGGGGCCGATGGCCATCGCCATGATCGGCGGCATCGCCATCGCCACCCTGCTGACCCTGTTTTTCCTCCCGGCGCTGTATATGGTCAGCTATCGGATCAGGCCACATGTCGTTTAGCAGGTCAGATTTCCACCGGCAGGAAATCGAACAGTGCCTGCGGGGCCTCGACCAACATAATGCGCTTGAGCGGGTCAGGGCATTCGAGCGCGCGGAACTGCTCGACCACACCGGTGTAGCTGACCGCGTGCTCATGCTGGGTGTGCGGCCAGTCGCTGCCCCATACCAGTCGGCGCGGCCCAAAGCTTTGCAGCAGCAAAGGCCATGCAGCGCGAGCAAACGTCGCGTTCTGCTCGACACTGCCGCCCAAACGATAGATTGCCGAAATCTTCATCCACAGCTGCCCGCTCAGGCCCAATTCCAGCAAGGCCTGGAACGCCGGATCGTCAACGCCAAGACGCGCATCGGGCCGCCCGAAATGATCAATCACCAGCTTGCAGCCAAACGGCAGCAACTGCCGGATCAGCGCCGGCAGGTCAGCGACCTCGCGGTGCAGTTCGACATGCCAGCCGAGCGTCCAGATGTGCTTGAACAGCGTCTTCCATTCCGGCGCGGCGAAGTCTGGCAGCGGCTTGCCGATCAGGTTCAGACGGATGCCGACAATGCCCAGCCCGGCCATACGCTGTAACGCACCGCGACTGATGTCCGTGTCGACCACCGCCACGCCGCGCAACCGGTCAGGAGCCTGCGCCAGGGCGTCGAGCAGAAACCGGTTGTCAGTGCCCAGAAAACTGGGCTGGACCAATACGCCGTGGCTCAGGCCGTGTTCGCTCAGGTTGGCCAGATAGGCGTGCACCGTTGCGTCATAATCCGGGCTGTAACGTCGTCCTGACGCCAGGCTCAAATCCTTGCTGAAGACATGCGCGTGGGCATCAATGCCCAGTATGGGCGTGGTACAGGAATCAGTCATGGGATCGTCTACAAAAAGTCAATGCGGCGCCGCAACACCGCGAATGAAAGGATTTTCAAGCCTGCTGCGCTGCGTCCTTGTCCAGTGGCTCGGCAATCGGCGGCATGGCCTCAAGGTTGCGCCCACGAGTTTCCGGCAGACAGAAAGCGGCGATCATTGCCACGCCGTAAGCAATGCCAGCGTCGATTCCGATGGCGCTGCCGAGCGACATTGACTGGCTCATATGCCCCACCAGAAACGGAAACACCGCCGACAGCACGCGCCCGAAGTTGTAGCAGAAGCCCACCCCGGCACCCCGCACCTCTGCCGGGTACAGCTCGTTGAAAAACGAACCGAGGCTGGCCGGAATGCCTGCGGCGAAGAAACCCAGCGGAAAGCCGAGAAACAGCATCTGCGTGTTGCTCAACGGCAGCATCAGGTAGCACTGCACGGTGACTACGCAACACAAGGCGAATAGTATGATGTTCTTGCGTCGACCAATCCGGTCGATCAACAGACCGCTGCACACGCAACCGCACCAGAACGCAACGATAATGACCGCCAGATAGCCGCCGGAACTGAGCACAGAGAGGTTGCGCTCGGTTTTGAGAAAGGTCGGCAACCAGGTCATGACCGCGTGATAACCGCCATGCGCACCAAGCCCCAACAAACCGCCGAGCAAGGTAACGCGCAGCAGCTCGGGGCGAAAAATCCCGGCCATCGACTTGAAGAAATTGCCCTTCGGCGCTGCGCTTTTCTGCATGCGCTGGAAGCTGTCCGGTTCTTCGACGTTGCGTCGCACCCAGATGATCATCAGGGCCGGCAGCAGGCCGACGAAGAACATCACCCGCCAGGCAATATCCTCCGGTACAAACGAATAAATCAGGGTGAACAGCACCACCGCCAGGCCCCAGCCTACGGCCCACGCACTTTGCACGGTGGCCATGACCTTGCCGCGGTAGCGGGACTGGATGGTCTCGGCCATCAGCACCGCGCCTGCCGCCCACTCACCACCGATGCCAAAGCCCTGCAGTGCCTTGACGATCAGCAACTGGTTGAAACCGGTCACGAACGCAGACAAAAAGGTAAAGAACGAAAACCACAGGATCATCCACTGCAGCGTGCGCACCCGGCCATAGCGGTCGGACAGCGTCCCGCCCACCCAACCTCCCAACGCTGACGTCACCAGTGTTACCGCGCTGATCAGCCCTGCATCGCCCTTGGTCAGGGCAAACGCAGCAATCAGGGCCGGAATGGCCAGACCGAACATCTGCACTTCCAGCGCGTCCAGCGACCAGCCGCCAAAACAGGCCCAGAAAGTCTTGCGTTCTTTGGGGGTGACGTCGCGATACCAGTTGAACATGGCTTTTATCCTTAAAGACGTTGAACCGCTCGGGCAGACTGCAGCGCTGTCAGCGAATTTCCACGCTGTAGCGGAAATGACTGGCGTGCCCTCGCGAGCGGCGCCACTCCAGAGGCTCACCGGCGTAGTTGCGCGCCAGGCGTTCGATGACCACCACCGCACTGCCGACCGGAATCTGCAGCAACCGGCCGTATACGTCGTTGACCGTCTCGGCCGTCAGGCTTTCTTGCGCACAGGCGACCACCTGACCGCAGACGTCTTCGTAGATCGGATAAAGCAATGGCCCCTGCGTATCGAGGTCAAGCTCCAGCAATGCCTGAAACCGCGCACGTGGCAGCCAGATCTCCTCGGCCAGCACCGGCTGGCCATCCAGCAACCGCAAGCGGACCATACGAATCACCGGCGCACCTGCGCCCATCCCCAGCGCCTGAGCGACCGACGAAGGCGCGTCCACAGGCTCGACGGACAAAATCCGGCTTTCCGGCACCCGGCGTTCACCCGCTTCGGTTTGAAAACGGAAAAAACGAAACAGCGAAGACTGAAACTGCGCACGACGAATGAACGTGCCACGCCCCTGCTGGCGCTCCAGAATGTTGTCGCTGACCAGCAGATCAATGGCCTTGCGTACCGTACCGGTGGACAGGCCATACTCTGCAGACAACGCCGCTTCGGTAGGAATCGCCTCACCCGGACGCCAGCGATTATTGGCAATCTGCTCCGCCAGGCTGTCGCGCAGGCGTTGGTAAAGTGGTAGACGTTCGTCGCTGGAAAGCTTGTTCATTATTTTATTCATCCAGTCATCTATATGAATTTTTGAAAAGAGTATTCATCCGTGGCAAGCGAAGGTCAATAGTTCGCGAGCGTGCGTGACTATACCGACACATCGCAGTGCTTCGTCGATCATCATTCCCGGAAATATCCTGTATCAACTCGCCGCACCTACTTAATCGCCGACAAAACCGTTAGCCTGCGCTGCATCGATCAAAAACCGTCTGACAGACACGTTTCCAGTGTCTGACAGTCCCTGCTCAAGCGAGATTTTCATGCCCCACTCGTCCCAATCCGCGCATAACGCTGTGACCATGACACCGGCCATGGTCATGCTGTTTGCCTTCTGCTGCGGCGCAATTGTTGCCAACATCTACTACGCCCAGCCGATCATCGAGCTGATTGCCCCGGACATCGGGCTGTCGAGCACGGCGGCCAGTCTGATCGTTTCGTTGACGCAGATCGGTTACGCACTGGGGCTGTTTTTTCTGGTGCCGCTGGGTGATTTGCTGGAGAACCGCAGGCTGATGCTGGTAACGACTGTCATCGCGATTCTCAGCCTGCTGGGTGCCGCTTTCGCCGAGCAGCCGAATGTGTTTTTGCTGGTTTCGCTGCTGGTGGGCTTCAGTTCGGTGTCGGTGCAGATGCTCATTCCGCTGGCGGCGCATCTGGCTCCGGAGGAGTCGCGTGGGCGGGTCGTTGGCGGGATCATGGGCGGACTGCTGTTGGGGATTCTGTTGGCGCGGCCGATTGCCAGTCTGGTGGCCGACCATTTCGGCTGGCGAGCGGTGTTCGGCTCGGCGGCCGTGGTGATGATCGGCATCAGCGTGGTACTGGCGACCACCATGCCAAAACGTGTTCCGGATCATCGTGCGTCCTACGGACAATTGCTGTTCTCGCTATGGACTCTTCTTCGTACCCAGCCGGTGCTGCGCCAGCGTGCCTTTTATCAGGCCTGCATGTTCGCGACTTTCAGCCTGTTCTGGACCGCCGTGCCGCTGGAGCTGTCGCGCAATCACGGGCTGTCACAAAGCCAGATCGCGATTTTTGCCCTGATCGGCGCGATCGGCGCCATTGCGGCACCGATCAGCGGCCGTCTGGCAGACGCCGGCTACACCCGCATCGCCTCACTGGGCGCACTGCTGTTCGGCGCACTCAGCTTTCTTCCAGGCCTGGTCCACCCTGCTTACAGCGTGATTGGCCTGGCCATAACCGGCGTGGTGCTGGATTTCTGCGTGCAGACCAGCATGGTCCTGGGTCAGCGCACGGTCTACGCGCTGGATGCCGCCAGCCGCAGCCGGCTCAACGCGCTGTACATGACCAGTATTTTCATCGGTGGCGCCATTGGCTCGGCAGTCGCCAGCCCGCTGTTTGATCACGGTGGCTGGACCTGGGTGCTGATCGCCGGCACGGCACTGCCACTGATTGCGCTGCTGGCGTTTCTAAGGGACCGCTCGAAGCAAGCTAACGGCTAATGATCCTTAACGGTTTGACTGTTTCAACCAAGCCGCCAGGTCCATCACTTCAGCCTCGTTGATGCTGTGCCCCATGCCGTCATAGGCATGCAACTGCGGCGTCAGACCGAGCGATTTCAACGTCGCTTCGGCTTGCGGTGCGCTGGCATAGGCCACCTGGCGATCCTGCGTGCCGTGGCCGATGAATACGCTCAGAACCTTGAGGTCGTCGGAGGCTTTGACCTCGGACTTCACGACCGGCAGCAGCCGCCCGCTCAATGCTGCAAAACCGCCGACCAGTTTTGGCTGTCGCAGCGCGACTTCGTAACTCATCATGGCGCCCTGGCTGAAACCGATCAGGAAGACCTTGCCTGGCTGGGTATGAAACTTCTCAGTGGCTTTGCCGATGAACGCAGCCAACCGGGTACCGCTGCTTTTCAAGTCTTCAGTCACACCGTCGTAATCCGCGACGCCGGGCTTCTGGATGAACCATTTGTAGCTGTCAGCGCGCAACTCCATCGGCGCCTGTACCGACACGTAGTTGTAGTCGGCCGGAAGCTCTTCCTTGAGCCCGAACAGGTCGGCCGCATTGCTGCCGTAACCGTGGATGAAAATCACCAGCGGCTGGTCGGGCTTGTCGACATTGGTCTGCGCCAGGTAATCCAGTGGCAGATCGGTGTGCAAGGTGTCCTGCGCCTGTGCCATTGCGGTAAAGGCGAACAGCAAGGCAGCGAAGAATTTCAGCATGTTCATGACCTCTGTTTGACGCTGCCAACGGGCAGCGTCGTGAGTGGGCGTGGTGGCGGAAGCCAGCACAGCGTCAGTTCTGCATGCTGGTCCGCGAAACTTCCGGCTTGATCAACTGCATCTGCTGACGGTAATCATCCGTCACCTGACGTGCCTGGCTGCTGCTGGTGATGACTCGCGGCGTGATCAGCACGATCAGTTCGGTACGGTCCTTGGACTTGCTGGTGTTGCCGAACAGCCATCTCAAACCCGGGATGCGTCCCAGATAAGGTACGGCGCTGACCGACTCGGCGTTATCCTGCTTGATCAAACCGCCCAGCAGCACGGTCTGACCACTCTGCGCGGCCACTTGCGTGGCCACCGAACGGGTGGAAATACGCGGATTGCCGTTGGCATCGTTGTTGTTGGCATTGGTGTCGGCACTGCTGACCTGCTGCTGAATGTCCATGTACACCAGGCCGCCCGGATTGATACGTGGCACGACATCGAGAATCACACCGGTCTGCACATATTCGACGCTGCTCAATGTGGTGTCGGTGGAGGTGTTGGTGTTGATCGAGGTCTGGCTGATCGGGATGTTGTCGCCGACCTGAATCTGCGCCTGCTGGTTGTTCATCACCACCAGCGAAGGTGCCGACAGAACCTGGGTGCGGCCATTGGTTTCCAGCGCCCGCAAGGCGACTTGCAGGTTGTTGCTTACGAAGGAATAGAAGAACGCGTCAGTGGAGGCCAGCGCAGCCCCGCCAGTACCAATCGCCCCCTGACTGCCTGAAGTGTTGGTCACGTTGCCGGTCGTACCCGAGTTGCCCGCCAGACGCCCCAGGTACCACTGCACACCCATGTCCAGCTCGCCCGTGAGCTGAACTTCCAGAATGCGCGTTTCGATCTGCACTTGCAGCGGCGGATTATCGAGGCGTTTGATGGCCGACTCGATCTCCTTCCACTGCGCCGGACGGGTGCGCACCAGCAACTGGTTGCTGCTCTTCTGCGCAGTGATGCGCGTGCTGGCGTCCAGAGACTTGTTGTTGCCGCCAGACCCGCTGCCGTCCTGACTGGCCGAATCCGAATCGCCGCCGCTCTGATCGTCGCCTTCCGATTCGCTGTCGCTATTGGTCTGGCTGTTGTTCATGCCCTGACTGTTGCCAAAACCTCCGCCATTGCTCAGGCCGCTGCCAGTGCTGCCCAGGCCGTTGGAGCTGCTCATGCCGCCGACACCGCTGCCGCCACTGGAGTTGAGCGATGACAAGGTGGTGGTGCGCAGGCCCGGTGCAACCTTGGCCGCAGCGTCTTCCTTGATGGCACCCGTACCGTAGATCTGCCGCAGGTATCTGGCCAGATCAGTGGCCTTCATGTTGCGCACGTCATACACGTACATCTGCGGCTCGTTGCCACCACCTTCATCGATGGTGTGAATCCACTCGCCGACCTCGTGCAGGTATTCAGGCTGCGAGGAAATCGCCACCACCGAGTTGGTCCGCTCGATCGGCAGGAAACGCACCATGCCCGCCAGCGGCATGCCGCTTTCCGGGCCGAACATTTTCTGCAGCTCGGGCATCAGCTCGCCGACCGAGGCGCGTTGCAGGCCGAAAACACCGACCGACATGCCTTTGAGCCAGTCCACATCGAAGGTGTCGATGGTGTCCTGATAGTTGGCCAGCTCTTCCGGCGTACCCGCCAGGCTGAGTACGTTGCGCGCCGGATCGACCAGCAGGAAGGCGTTTTCCCGGGCGAACGGCTTGAGCAGCTTCTGCATTTCCGTCGCCGAGATGTAGCGCAGCGGAAACAGCCGCGCCGACATGCCTGCCGAAGGTTGCGCGACGCGCATTTCCGGGACCAGCTTGCCCGCCACCGCCTGATTGGACGGCAGAATCACATAGCGGTTGCCCTGCTTGATCATCGCGTTGTCGGTCCAGGACAGCAGTGTCTCGAGAATCGACAGCGCCTGCTGTTTGTTGACCGGCTTGGACGTCGAGAAGCTCACATCGCCTTTAACACCTTGGGCAATGCTGTAGTTCTCGTGCAGCAGATCGCCCATGATGCTGTTGATCACCGCCTGAATCGGCTGGTTGGTGAAGTTGAAGACGATGTCACCGGTCTCGGCCTGACGCGCTGCCGGAGCTGCGCCGGGCTGCCGGATGAAACGCTGGTTGCCTTTGATGATCTGCCGCTGCGGCGAGCTGGTCGCCTGCTGGGAAGGTGGCTCGACGGGCGGTCTTTCGCTGCGCGGGTCTACCGGCGGGCGTTGTGAACCGGTTCCCTGGAGCGCTTCCTGCAGCATGCCATTGTCGGGATCGAGTGTGTCTGACTGTGACGCGCAGCCGCCAAGGGCGACGGCGGTGGCCAGGCAAAGCAAGGGTGTGCGCAAGGTAGCGATGGCAGGAACTCCAGAAAAGGTACCCATCACAGGGTGGAATCGTTGGTTAAGGTAATCGGCGGTGTATTCGACGGCGGCGGCAGACGCAGCGCGGGCAGGCGCAGGACTTGCGAGCGGTCATCGAGTTTGAACGTGGCCTGGGTGGGCTCCAGACGGTCCAGCGTCCAGCCGTTGGGCAAGCGATCGCCCTGACGGACTTTCAATGCCGGGCCGCTGGCCTGCTTGAGCAATGCCACGCGCAACGAGCCGTCCATGATTACCCCGGTCAGGGTCAGGCCAGCCAGATTGGTGGCCTGCGCATCGGCTTTGCGAACGGCCACGTCAGGGCTGCGATCAGGACTGAACAGCGGGGTTTTCCAGGTATTGGCGAGGCTGTCGAGTGTCGCCGAAGGCGCGCTGTGGACCTGCGCCCTCTGATCGACCGGGTCGCGCGGTGCCTGCTCGGGCAGCCAGTCCGGTGAGTGCGCGGCGCCGCTGACAACCAATGCGATCAAGGCTGCCAGGACTGCGGCGAAAGCCAGCAGTGCCCACTCCAGCGGACGCAGTGAACCGATCATTGCTCGCCCTCACCGGCACTGGCCGGTTGCAGGTAGCCACGCACCAGCAGGTGCACCACCAGTTTGCCGGCAGCACCGCTGGCCGGAGCGTTGGCGTCGCGACGCATACTCATCTCATCAATAAACAAAAACGGGCGCTGATACTCCAGCGCATGCAGGATCGCAGTCAATGGTTCGATGGCGCAGTTCAGGGTCAGGCTGACCTTGACCTGCCGATACGGCTCGGCGCTGTCCTGCTCCGGGGTGATCGGCATGCGCTGGGTCAACTCGCAGCCACCGCCGGTGCTGGCCTGGCTGCTGATCAGGTCGGCAATGCGTTGCATCAGATCAGCGGCCACGGCACTGGGATCTTCGCCCGGCAGGAGGCTGGTGCTGCTGGCCGGATCACGACGCGCCTGCTCCAGTTGCTCGCGCAACGAGCCACCCTGCTGCAGAAGGCCAGCGTAACGCTGCTGCTGTTCGCGCAGCTGGTCGGTCTGTTCGTTGATGTCACGCAGTGGACCGGCGAACCAGCTGTCTATCAGCAACCAGTAAGCCAGGCACAACACCAGAGCCAGAATCATCAGGGCAGCGCCCCGCCGCTCACGGCTTGTCAGTGGACGGCGCATCGGCGTTCTCCTGCTGCTGGTTCTGGTGCAAATGCGCGCGCAGGGAATACTGATCCTTGCCGGTTTTGGTGTCGGGCTGGATCACCCCCTGAAACTGCGCATTATCCAGACTTCGGCAGTCCTTGACGCGGCCGATCAGCGCACTGGCCTTGGCGCTCTGCCCTGAAAAGGCCACCTCGGCACTGTCGCTGATTTCCAGGTGCTCGATCCAGGTGTCCGAAGGCAGGCAGGCGGTCAGCTCGCTGAGCAGCGCCGAAAGCGGCGGTTGAGCAGCCTTGCGGCGCAACAGGTAGTTGGCAGCGCCCAGAGTGTTGGTCAATTGCTGGCGCAGTTGTTGGACCTCGCCAACCTGAGCCTTCTGCGCCTTGACGCTGGCCTGCATGTCATCGAGCAGGCTCTGGCGGTCGTTCAGCCACAGCAACATGGCGCTCAGCAGCAGGCCGGCACATAGCCAGATCAGCCCGCGCTGCAAGCGATGGCCGGAGCGCGACTGTTGCGGGCGCAACGGCATCGGCAGCAGATCGACACCCATGCGCTGCCCTGTAGTCAGGTTGTCAGCGCACACATCAGTGCCCACATCGACAGCATCGGGACGCAACCCACGCTCGGCGCACTCACGGAGTATCGCGTCCAGCCGCTCGCGCAGTATTGCCACCAGCGTGACCTGCACAAAGCTGGCGCTGCGACTGTCCTGACGGGCCACGAAGTACAACTGCCCAGCGTCAAATGGCGTGAAACGGTCAAGCTCGTAGCCGACCACAGTCGACAGATTGCGTGCCGCAGCCGCAGGAAGCTGCAAGGTCTGCAACAGCACAGCCGACGGCGGCAGCAGCAACACCCGCCGCACCTGAGGCGATGCATCGGGCAGCGGCTCGACCAACGGCCAGACAAGCGTCTGCTCCACGGTCTCGCGGCCCAGCCATCGACGCACACGCGGCGGCAGGCAGGCGCGAAGCTCCGTCACCCACCACTGCCAGGCGTGTTGCGCCGGACTGCCACGCCACTGCCGGGCGACCTGTTCGCGTAACGCATAAACAGGCGCCAGACGTGCAGAAACTGATGAATTCATTCTTGCCAACGCAACACCCTGTAGGGCTGTGCGCCTCCCTCCGATGGGCTCAATAAAACAGTGGTCTGTAACAGGGCGGTCACACCGCCCGGTCGTTCTGCGCGCGTGTCGATGGCCAGTACCTCACCGGGATCGGCCCCGACCGCGCTCTGGTTCGGCAGGTTCAAGGCCCGGCGCAGCAACGCCGAAGCGAATGCCGGGTCGGGCCGATCCAGACCGCTCCATAATGTTATTTCCGGTAGCAACCGGGCATACAGCGCCTGGCTCATGCCCGGCAGTTGGCGAACTTCCTCTACCACCCGCAACGGTGACTGACCGCCATTGCGCTGCGACTCCAGCACCTGGGCGATACCGCTGGCCTGATTCTTAGCCGCGCCACAGGCCTGCAGCAGACGCGATATATCAGCAACCGGTGCGCTGTTGAGGTCCAGCTTGCCCCGCTCGCTTCTGATGCTCACCAACAGTTGCGTGTCATCCATCCGTAACGAGACCACACGCCCGTCGGCAATCCAGCGTTTGCGCTGTTCAGGATCGAGCAAGCCCTGTACAGCCATATTCATGCCAGCTTCGGCAGCCATCAGCGCCTGGGTATTTTGCCGTAACCAGAGCGACTGCCGGCTCTCCAATTGCACCCACCCGGCCAGCCCGCCGAGCAACAGGCTCAGCAGTGCCAGCACCCAGAGCACCACCAGCAGCGCAACACCGCGCTGCGATTGGCCGGTCACATTCATTCGCCGCCCGCCCCGCCGGACAGGTCCAGACGCAAGGCCACCACTTCAGAGACCCATTTCACCGCGCCATGGGTCTGCATATCGATGCGCACCGCGCCCGGCAAGCGATTCGGCCAGGGCCATTCGGCCATCCAGCCGGTCGGCTTGCCCTTGGGCGTCAGCCCGCGATAACTGAACGTCAACGACTCGACGTTTTGCAGCAATACCTGAGGCTCACCCCAGGGTTTGAGGGCAATGCCATTCGCACTGGACAGAACCTGAGCGAACGACACTTGCAAAGACCGATGGTCTTGCTGCCCCTTGAGCTCCAGACTGTGAACCTGGATACCGCCGCCTAGCTCGCCCGGCAGCGTTGCGACAAACCGCAACTGCTGCGCCGAGCCTTCAAAAAAACCGCTGTTGACGTCATCTTCACCAGACGTGTCCAACGGCAGCGCCTGAGCGATCGAGCTACGCAGAAACGCTTGCGCGGCGCGGATCTCGTCCAGGTTAACGGTGTAGCGCTCAGCCTTGAGCACGGCACGATTGGCGCCCAGCAACGCCCCGGCAACCAGTACCAGCAACACGCCGAGCAGGCTTATCACCAGCAGCACTTCCAGCAGCGTGAAGCCACGCTGGGTACGCATCATGACCCCGCACCGCTGACAGCGCCGCGTAATTTAAACGTGCTGAACTGCGCCTTGCGCTGATGTTCACTGAGCATCAGGTCGAGGCGAAACATCCTCGCCTGACCATTGGCGCCCGGCAACTGACGGATATCCAGTGTCCAGTCGATGCCTGCGAGTTCGCCCTTTCGCGTACCGTTTTCCAGCGGACCGGCGCTTTCCTGATCCATTATCGTGCGTGCCGCATGGCTCAGCCGGTCACTGCGCGACACCTGCTGCAAGGAGCGCGCGCTTTGCCCGAACGCCACCAGCAGAACACCGCTGCACACCGCCATGACGGTCAGTGCAGCAAGCATTTCCAGCAGGGTGAACCCCGACTGCGATGTTTTCATTAAAGCGTCCGGACCTGGACGCTGCCGGTCAGCCAGCCAATATCAATACGCCAGCGCCGGTCGCCGTCAGCGACCACCACGTTGCCACCGCTGGAGCCGCCGTCCGGATAGAACTCCACGGCGGAGCCAAGATCGGACGCAGTCTGCATGGTCACGCGCAGGTTTTCCGGCCAGTGCATCTCGCGCTTGCCCGGCGCCTTGAAGGTCGCCTTGCGCAGGTTGAACTCGGTGCGCGCCGGCTGACCGGTCACAATTGCACGCACTCTGGTTGCCCGCAGCGCTTCGACCATGTCACCGACCGCGCGCCGTTCACTGGCGGTACTCAAACCCTGTTGCAGACCGAAACCCACCAGACCGACAGCGATGCTCATCAACACCAGCACCACCAGCATTTCCATGAGGGTAAAACCCCGGCTTGCGACAGGCGTTCTCATGCCGAGCTTTACTCCCAGTTGCCCAGGTCGGCGCTGTAGCCTTCGCCGCCCGGCTGACCGTCCTGGCCGTAGAAGATCAGGTCGAAGCTGCCGTGCTGGCCCGGGAAGCGGTAGCCGAATGCATGACCGAACGGGTCCTTGAGGTCCGAAGGCTTGGCATAAGGGCCGTTCCAGTTCGACGCATTGCCCGGTTTCTCAGTCAATTGCTGCAAGGTTTTGGGCGGCGAACCAACGTCCAGCGCGTAGCTTTCGATCTTCATGCCCAGGCTGGCCAACTGAGCCTTGCCTGCGCCGTATTTGCCCTTGTCGACGTTGCCGCCCACCTGACGTACGACGATGGTCGCAACGATGCCCAGCAATACGATAACGGCGAGCATTTCCAGCAACGTGAAACCGCCCTGTCGACGTGCGGGTTTGAAACGTGTACGGCTAAAAGTCATCGGAATGGTTTCCTCTTTCATGAATTCAGATATTGCTGGTCAGACTCATCAGCGGCAGCATGATGGCCAGCATGATCACCGCGACCATGCCCGCCATCACCACCGTCAGCGCCGGGACGAGCGCGGCCAGCATGCGGTCGATACCGCGCTTGGCCTCGACGTCGAACACATCGGCGACCTTCATCAGCATGGTGTCCAGTTCGCCCGCCTGTTCGCCGACCTCGATCATTTGCAGCGCCAGATCCGGCAACAACGGCTGCGCGCCAAACGCGCTGGCCAGCGTGCCGCCACCCTTGACCGATTCGGCCGCCTGCTCGACCTGCGCTTGCAGGGCACGATTGGTGCAGACCTGGCGAGCGATCACCAGCGCCTGCAACAACGCCACGCCATTGGTCAAAAGCGTACCGAGGGTTCGAGTCAGGCGTGCTGCCTCGATGCGTTGCAATAAAGGACCGATCACCCGAATGCCCAGCAATCGGCGGTCACGGCGCTCGCGACGCTGCGGGTCGCGCATGCGAATGGCCATGCCCCAGATCAATGCGATCAGGCCCGCCAGCACAGCCAGCCCGTAGTCGCTCAAAAACTGTCCGAGGTTGAGAATGACCTCGGTGATCAATGGAATCGGCACGCCCAGATCCTTGAAGATCGGTACGAATTGCGGCACGACATAGGCCAGCAACAGGGCCAGAGAACCCAATACGCCTACCACCAGAAAGGCCGGATAGATCAGCGCGTTAATCACTTCGCCACGCAGCAACTGGCTACGCTCCAGGTAATCGCTCAACTGGCGCAGCGTGCTTTCCAGTGCGCCACCGGCTTCACCGGCGCGAACCATGCTTATATAGAGGGGCGAAAACTGGCTACCCTCTTCCTCAAGCGCCACGGACAGCGGCTTGCCAGCCTTGACCTGTTCGCGAATGCGCTCGATCAACGCCTTGGTCTGCGGTTGTCCAGGCTGTTTGAGCAAAATTCCAAGCGATCGTTCCAACGGCTGCCCCGCGCCGAGCAGCGTTGCGAGCTGCTGGGTGAAGCTGACCAGCGCCGCGCCATTGAGCAAGCCGCTGCCCAGCGCACGGCGCAAACCGCCCATACCGGCGGCATCGACCTGCAAGACCATCAGGCCACGCTTCTGCAACGCGGCAATGGCGGCATCCTGATCGCGGGCTTCCAGAGTGCCATTCTGCGGCGCGCCCTGAGCATCCAGCGCTCGGTACTTGAACAGACTCATGTGCCTTCACCACGGGTGACGCGCAGCACTTCTTCCAGCGAAGTCACCCCGGCCACGGCCTGACGCAGACCTTCTTCATGCAATGTGCGCAAGCCGCCACGTCGGGCAGCCTCTTCGAGCGTCGAAGCGTCGGCATGGCGCATCAAAAGACTGCGCAGTTCTTCGTTCATCACCAGCAGTTCAGTGATTGCACTGCGCCCGCGATAGCCACCGCCGGGCGCATCGGCACGCGGGCGATACAGACGGATGGGGCGCTCGTCAGTGAAGCGCTCCAGCCCGTGTTCAGCGATCAACTCCGGTGGCGCATCAAAGGCTTCCCGGGTTGCAGGATCGAGGCGACGGACCAGGCGCTGAGCCAGAATCCCGTTGACCGTCGACGCGATCAGGTAGCTTTCGACGCCCATGTCCAGCAGGCGGGTAATACTCGCCGCCGCGCTGTTGGTGTGCAGGGTCGAGAGCACCAGGTGACCGGTCAGTGAGGACTGGATGGCAATACGGCAGGTTTCCAGGTCGCGCATCTCACCGATCATGATGACATCCGGGTCCTGACGCACAATGGAGCGCAGCGCTCCGGCGAAATCCAGCCCGATGGATGGCTTGACCTGAATCTGGTTGATACCTTCGAGCTGATACTCGACCGGATCCTCAACGGTGATGATCTTGCGCTCGGCCGTATTGAGCCGTGACAGCGCGGTGTACAGCGTGGTGGTCTTGCCAGAACCGGTCGGCCCGGTGACCAGCAGAATGCCGTGCGGACGCTCCAGCACGTCGAGAAATTCGTCCAGCCGTTCGCCATCGAAACCCAGGCTCGGGAAATCGAAGTTGATGGTCTGCCGGTCCAGCAGACGCATGACCACCGATTCGCCAAAGCTGGTGGGCACTGTCGATACCCGCAGGTCCAGCTCCTTGCCCTGGATACGCAGCATGATCCGGCCATCCTGCGGCAGACGACGCTCGGCGATGTCCAGCCGCGCCATGATCTTCACCCGGGAAATCACCGCGGCCGAAGAACTGGACGGCGGTGCTTCGGCTTCGTGCAAGACACCGTCGATGCGATAGCGCACCTTCAACTGGCTCTCGAAGGGCTCGATATGGATGTCGGACGCACGCTGTTCGACCGCGCGTTGCAAGATCAGATTGACCAGACGAATGACCGGCGCTTCGGAAGCCAGGTCCTTGAGGTGCTCAATGTCTTCCAGCGAGCCGCCCTCTTCATCCAGGTTTTCGATCAAGGTGCCCATCGCCGAGCGGCCCTGGCCGTAGTAGCGTTCGATAAGGGTCTCGACCTCGTTGCGCGGGCCGATGGAAAGTCGCACGGGCACCTCGCAGGCATAGGCGATGGCCTGAAACGGGTACAGCGTGCCAGGGTTGGCACTGAGCACTTGCAGGCCTTGATCGCTCCAGCCTACTGGCACGACTTGATAGTGGCGCATGAAGCGTTCGGTCAGCGGCGGCAGAGGATCCAACAGTGGCGGCACGGCATCGGCGAGCAACAACGGCGCCTGCAGCAATGCCGCCCATGCGCGGGCCAGTTCGAATTCGGAAACCAGGCCCAGACGCGTCAGCAGCCCGAGCAACTCAGTGCCTTCCGACTCCTGCTGCAAACGTTGCGCGCGCTCCAGATCGGCCGTTTTCAGACCAGCATTTTCTATCAGCCAGGCACAGACCTGCTGGGCATCCGGAATGAGCAGACTGGAAACATCGACGGGAGCTGACGGCATGAATGAGGGCATTTTGCTACTTCGGAGGGACATATTACAGCACTCTCCGACTGGAGAGTGCTGCGCTCAAAGGCTTCAAACGATCAGTTTGACTGCTTTTGAGTGGTTGCGTTCTGCGGGCGACCACCTTTTGTCGTTTCGGTCTTCTGGTTTTGCGCCTTCTGCGCTGCCTTGGCGTCCTGGGTCTGGGTCATCACGGTCTCGTCGCTGGCACCGGAAGTCGCGTCTGCGTCTGTCGCGTCGTCAGCAAAGACCGCACCACTCAGGGCAAGACCCAACACCACACCGGCACTCATCATGGAAAACTTCATCGTATTAACTCCTCGAAAAACAAAAAGAGCCCCGCAAAAAAAGCGGGGCAGTTGTAGAAACCGGGCAAGAACTAGCGCACAGCAAACGTCGCAACTTGCGAGCTGTCTTTCTTCGTCCTGAAAAATCTTAAACCCATCGACCAGTAGGTTTAACAAGAGTTCCTCATTTGTAAAGAAAAAATACGAAATCGAAGAAAAATACGCTTTTATTTGACATTTATGCCTTGTTTTAGACTTAATTGTACCGTTTTGTAGATTCAAAACGCCACTGCGTGATGTCACTTTAGTGGCGCACCACAAGTAAAAAAAGAAACGCCAAACAAAACTAATACGGCAACTAAGGAGTCCTAACTCGCGCCCTGACAACAGGGAATAAACGCGACGACGGGAAACTGTTGCCGAAAGAAAAAGTTGGCGGAAAGCGGTAAATAAGAACGCAATGATCCTGCGCACGTGCGCAGGCAGACAGTTATTTGAAACGCAGTTGGAGAGCAATATGAACAAGCGAAAGATGATAGGCGCGCACTCGGCGCTGGCCTTGCTGGCATTGGCAGTATCCCAGGTGCACGCCGCTGACCCTACCGTGCAACAAGGGCGTGAAGATCGCGCCGAAAAAGCCGCACAGAAAACCCTGGCCAAAATGACCATGGAAGAAAAGCTGGCCTACATCGGCGGCACCGGCGGCTGGGACGTCAAGCCGCTGACCAACTACGGCATTCCGCAGATCCACGGCGCTGACGGCGGTGTCGGCGTGCGCTACACCAGCGAAGGTAACGATCAGGGTGTTGTTTACCCGTCCGGTCCTAACCTGGCCGCCACCTTCAACCCGCGTCGTGCCATCGACCTCGGCCGCGCGCTGGGTTATGACACTGCCGTCGGCGGCTACCAGTTCATCACTGGTCCCGGCGTCAATTTGTATCGCATGCCGTACGGCGGCCGTGCGTTCGAATACCTCTCCGGTGAAGACCCGTTCCTCGGCGCCAGCCTGGCACCAGGCGTCATCAACGGTATCCAGTCTCGTGGTGTATGGGCCAACGCCAAGCACTACGCGGCCAACGATCAGGAAAGCAACCGCTTCAATCTGAACCAGACAATGCCAGAGCGCGTTCTGCGCGAAATGTCGCTGCCTGCGTTCGAATCGTCGTCGAAAAACGGCAATGTGGCGATGATGATGTGTGCCTTCCAGAAGGTGAACGGTGATTTCGCCTGCGAAAGCGACCACCTGATCGCCCAGATCCTGAAGAAGGAATGGGGCTTCAAAGGCTTCGTACAGAGCGACTACAACGCTGTCGTTCACGGTTTCAACGCTGCCCGCGCCGGTACCGATCTGGACATGATGGGCTACCAGATGAACAGCTCCGTGCTGAAGCCGCATCTGGACGCCGGCGACCTGAGCGCTGCGACCATCGACGACAAGGTCCGCCGCATCCTCAAGCAGATCTACCTGTACAAGTTCGACAGCAAGACGCCGCTGACCACGCACAACATGAACAGCTCGACCAGCAACAAGGTTGCTCTGAACGCTGCGCGTGAAGGTATCGTCCTGCTGAAAAACCAGGACAATCTGCTGCCGCTGGACAAGCAGAAAGTCAAGAAAATCGCCGTAGTCGGCACCCTGGCCAAGTACTCGCCACCGACCGGTTTCGGCAGCGCCAACGTTATGGCCAGCCATTACGTCAGCGAATTGAGCGGCCTGCAACAAATCGCGCCTAACGCCAAGGTCGACTTCATCGAAGGCCTGTCGCTGGACCCAAGCACCAGTGCCTGGACCACCACCGACGCAACGGGCAATGAAGTTCAGGGCATGAAGGTCGAGTACTTCAGCAACACCAACTGGTCTGGTGATGCAGCGGTCACCCGTACCGAGAAGCATGTTGACCTGGACTGGGCCAACGACAAAAACCTGCCGTTCGAAAGCAACACGTCGACGTCCGATCCGTACACCAGCAAAGGTTCGACTGCTGGCGAACTGAACGGCGATACATCGTCGACATCGATTCGCTACACCGGCAAGGTCACCCCGACCCAGAGCGGCGAGCAGGTGTTCAAGGTGCGTGCCGACGGCGCCGTGCGTCTGTGGGTCAACGGCAAGAAAATCATCGACAACGGTGACGGCAAGCCGCTTCCGGGCAACAGCATTCCGCCAACCATTCCAGAGTTCGCCAAGATCAATCTGGAAGCAGGCAAGTCTTACGACGTGAAGCTCGAGTACTCGCGTCGTGCCGGCTACCTGTCGACCATGGGCGGCCTGGTAGGTGTGCAGTTGAGCTCCGCTTCGCTGAACGCTCCTCAGGACCTGTCCGGTTATGACGCCGTCGTGGTTGCCGTGGGTAACAGCAACGAATACGAAGGTGAAGGTTTCGACCACAGCTTCGATCTGCCTGAGTTCCAGAACGAGCTGATCCAGAACATCGCCAAGGTCAACCCCAATACCGTGGTGACCATGTATGGCGGTACGGGTCTGAAGATGAGCGACTGGATCGAACAGGTTCCAGCAGCGCTGCACGCTTTCTACCCAGGTCAGAACGGTGGTCAGGCCCTGGCCGAGATCCTGTTCGGCAAGGTCAACCCGTCGGGCAAGCTGCCGATCAGTATCGAACGCAACATCGAAGACAACCCGGCTTACGCTTCCTTCCCGAAATTCGACAATCAGAACACTCTGACCGAAATGGATTACAAGGATGACCTGCTGCTGGGTTATCGCGGATACGAGAAGAAAGGCATCAAGCCGCTCTACCCGTTCGGCTACGGTCTGTCGTACACCACGTTCGGCTACAGCAACATCAAGGTCACGCCAGGTGTCGCGGTCGGCAATACGCCGATCAAGGTGTCCTTCGACCTGAGCAACACCGGCAAGGTCGGTGGTTCGGAAGTCGCTCAGCTGTACGTTGGCCAGCAGAACCCGAAAGTCGAGCGTCCGATCAAGGAACTCAAAGGCTACAAGAAGGTGTTCCTCAAGCCGGGTGAAAGCAAGCGTGTGACCATCGAGTTGAATGACCGCTCGCTGGCCTACTTTGACGAGAAGAGCAAGCAGTGGGTGGTCGATGCCGACACCTTCAACATCTCGCTCGGTTCGTCGTCGCAGGACATCCGCCTGAACGCCAAGCTGGTCAACTCGTTCCGTCAGGAACTGTCGACCACCACCAGCAACCCGCTGCCACGCTCCGCTCTGAACTCGGTTCTGGTCGAGAAACCACCGGTCAAGACCGGCGGTGTATTCAAGCAGACCGTCGAGTAAGCGTTAGCTGACTGAAGGGTAAACGGACAAATAAAGGCTCAGGGACGAGCCCTTACCGCTGCATCGACCTGCGCAATGTAGGTATCGAAACACTCGACCAGGTCCACCTGATCGGGAAAGCGTAACCACTGAATCTGCAAACCATCCATCATCGCCAGAATCTGCCGGATGATCTTGTCCAGATCCACATCCGCACGTACCTCCCCGCGTTCCACCAAGGCCGAAAACTGTCCCAGCAAGTGCGCGTGAATGCGCTTGTAGCGCGTCTGGAACCATTCAAAGGCAGGCTGGTTTTCCAGCAGACTTTCCGCATTGAGGATCGAAAACGCACGTACCACGCCGGGCGCCGTAGCGTTGGAGCGGTTGATCGCGCGCAAGCCGCCGAGCAGACCGGTCAGGGTGTTATCGGTGCGGACTTCAGCAGCAATTCGGCCGTTGACCTCATCGCGTCGCTCCAGCACGCCCATCAGCAGCGAGATCTTGCTCGGAAAATGGTGCAGCAGTCCGGCGACGGAAATACCGACGATGGCTGCCACCTTGGCCACTGAAGCGCCGGTGTAGCCTTCAAGGGAAAACACTTGCAGGGCCGCATCGAGCAGTTCTTCCCGGCGCTTCTCGCCCTTTGGCGCGCGTCGCTGTCGAGTGACTGCCGTGCCCTTTTCCGTGGGGTCATGCCGAGTCATATCAGGCTCCTTCTTGAACAGCCGCGTACCCTAACGATTCAGGCAAGCGCTGGCAACGCTATTGAGCCAGATTGTTCGACAATTTAATTTTGTACAGCAGAGCCATGGCAGGGTCAGGTGCGCTCCACTGGAACACTGGCCCAGCCCTCGCCCAGCATGCGCTGCATCAGTACCGTGTCTACCCAGCGGCCATGCTTGAAACCGACCGATTCGAACACGCCGACCCGGCGAAAGCCAAGACGCTCATGCAGGCGCAACGAAGCGATATTCTGGCTATTGCCGATAACCGCAATCATCTGCCGCCAGCCGCCCGCTTCACAGTGCTGCACCAGGGCGCTCAACAGCGCCTGGCCGATCCCCTGACCGCCGAGTCCGTCGCGCACGTACACCGAATCCTCCACGGTAAAGCGGTAGCCTGGGCGAGGTCGATACGGCGTGACATAGCCATAGCCGACAATTTCTCCGGCGCGCTCGGCGACCAGATACGGCAAGCCTTTGGCGAGGACCATGCGACGACGCTGCAGCAATTCGGCCAGATCGGGCGGCTCCAGCTCGAAGCTGGAAATCCCGTGCAGCACATGGTCAGCGTAAATCGCCTGCACGGCGGGCATGTCATCGTCGCGGGCGTCACGCAGGTCAAAGGTTGAAGTCATGTCCAGGCTCTGTACGAATGTCTGTGAAGGCCGTAATGATGCAGCCCGTCACAGCATTAAAAAAGCTATGATTTGTCATCCACAGTATAAGAAATACTTTGTCATGCGTCGGCTGAACCTCAATCACCTGCACACGTTTTCGCTGGTCATCGCCCATGGCAGTTTTTCCGCGGCGGCAGAGCGTTTGCACCTGACCCAGCCAGCCGTCAGCCTGCACGTGCGACAGCTGGAAGAACAACTGAAGCTGCAACTGATCGAACGGGTCGGCAAACGCCTCAAACCCACCTCCGCTGGCAATGTACTGCTGGAGCATATCGCGCGCATCGATGCCGTGGTCGAAGACGCCCTGCAGGAGTTGTCCAGCCATGCCAGCGGCATTGCCGGGAAAGTCGCCATCGGCACCGGCGCAACAGCCTGCATCCATCTGCTGCCGCCCATGTTGCAGGCGCTGCGTCGGCGCTTCCCCGAACTGGATGTGCGCGTCAGCACCGGCAACACCGACGGCATCCTCAAGGCGGTCGAAGAAAACCTTCTGGACCTGGCACTGGTCACCCTACCCGCCTCCGGCCGCAGCCTGCACATCACACCGCTGCTCGAAGATGAGTTCGTGGCGATTTTCGCCAGCAGCCAGCGACCGATGCCGGCACACATGACCCCGGAGCGCCTCAGCGCACAGCCACTGGTCGTATTCGAAGCAGGCAGCAGCACGCGCCTGCTGATCGATGAATGGTTCCTGCACGCCGGGATCCGGGTAAAACCGGTCATGGAACTGGGCAGCATCGAAGCGATCAAGGAAATGGTCGCTGCAGGCCTGGGCTACAGCATCGTGCCGCGGATGGCCGTTGCTGCGCTGCACCATCGCCGCGGCTTGCAAATGCTGCCCCTGGCCACAGCGCTGAGTCGCACATTGGGAATTGCCTTGCGCCAGGACAAACCGGTCAGCAAGGCCCTGCGTCAGGTGCTGGATGCATTGCAAGACCTTAAAAGGTCATGAACGCGCGCCACGATAGGACCTGACTGCGCTCATGCACTGTAAAAGGTAAAGGCACTCGGCCTGGCAAATAAGGTCGACAGTTGCACAGGCAGCGAATCAGGTTGTACGATGACTGCCCACTGATAACTGAAAAAATGATGGCTGGCCTGCTTTTAGACGCCCCATCACTGACAATCTGTAAAGCAACTCGGCAACCCATAAGGAGCGCCGGTCCGGATACCTTCCCTGCCGACCTCCAACCTCAAAACAACAGGAGATACCGATGCCTAACATTCTCGGCCAGAACTTCATCGCTGGCGGCCGCAGCGCTTTGGGCCAGAGCCTGCAAAAAAGCCTGGATGCCACCACCGGTGAAGAGCTGCCTTACAGCTTTCATCAGGCCACCGACGGCGAAATCGACGCCGCGGCACTGGCTGCCAAGGCTGCATTCCCGGAATATCGTCAACTGAGCCCGGCCCGTCGCGCCGACTTCCTCGACGCCATTGCTGATGAGCTTGACGGCCTGGGCGATGACTTCGTCGCCATCGTCTGCCAGGAAACCGCCCTGCCCCAGGCGCGCATTCAGGGTGAGCGCGGTCGCACCAGTGGCCAGATGCGTCTGTTTTCCAAGGTTCTGCGTCGCGGTGATTTCGTCGGTGCCCGTATCGACCTGGCGCTGCCGGATCGCAAGCCGCTGCCACGCGTCGACCTGCGCCAGTACCGCATCGGCGTGGGCCCGGTTGCCGTGTTCGGGGCGAGCAACTTCCCGCTGGCGTTTTCCACTGCGGGCGGTGATACCGCAGCGGCACTGGCCGCCGGTTGCCCGGTGGTGTTCAAGGCGCACAGCGGTCACATGGCGACTGCCGATCTGGTGGCCAGCGCCATCATTCGCGCTGCCGAGCGTACGCAGATGCCGAAAGGCGTGTTCAACATGATCTTCGGCAACGGCGTCGGCGAAGGTCTGGTCAAGCACCCGGCCATCCAGGCGGTCGGTTTCACCGGCTCGCTGAACGGCGGTAACGCCCTGTGCAAAATGGCCGCCGAGCGTCCACAACCCATTCCGGTGTTTGCCGAAATGTCCAGTATCAACCCGGTCGTGCTGCTGCCAGGCGCCTTGCAGGCACGTGGTGAAACCGTGGCCAAGGAGCTTGCCGGCTCGGTGGTCATGGGTGCCGGCCAGTTCTGCACCAATCCCGGCGTGGTCATCGGCTTGCGTTCTCCGGCGTTCTCGACATTCATCGAGCAACTGACCGAACAGATGGGCAGTCAGGCTCCGCAGACCATGCTCAACGCGGGTGGCCTGCGCAGCTATAGCAAGGGTGTGGAACATCTTCTGGCGCATCCTGGCGTGACACATCTGGCCGGCAAGCCTCAGGAAGGCAAGCAGGCTCAGGCGCAGTTGTTCAAGGCTGACGTCAGCCTGCTGCTGGACGGCGATCAGTTATTGCAAGAGGAAGTCTTCGGCCCGACCACGCTGCTGATCGAAGTCGCTGACGATGCGCAGTTGAAGGACGCGCTGCAAGCCTTGCGTGGTCAGCTGACTGCGACGGTGATCGGCGAGCCTGCGGACTTGAGCCAGTACAGCTGGCTGCAACCGATTCTCGAAGAGAAAGTCGGGCGCATTCTGTTCAACGGCTACCCGACCGGTGTCGAGGTCTGTGAAGCCATGGTTCACGGCGGTCCGTATCCGGCAACTTCGGACGCGCGCGGTACTTCGGTGGGCACCCTCGCCATCGACCGTTTCCTGCGCCCGGTCTGCTATCAGAACCTGGCGGACAGCCAGTTGCCACCCGCGTTGCAGAACGCCAACCCGCTGGGCCTGCGTCGTCTGGTCAATGGCGAATGGAGCGATCAGCCTGTCGCTTGATAGCCGTCGGTTGAACCCGCAGCAAAGCAGCGCGACCTGATCAGGGTCGCGCTTTTTTTTGGAAAATATTTCTTTTTTGTGCCCGAATTCGCTTACAGCGGACCGGTTTTGTACCCGGACGACAGCACCATAGAAGTGCAAAACATGGGCTGTTCATAAAATAACCACACAGCTGTAAGCCACGTGTAACAAGGGTTTCAAAAAGTTACCCACAGACATACCCACGATTTCCGTGGACAACTTTTCATCGATTTCGGACCTTAAAAACCCTGAGCAGTGCAAGCGTAAATTTTTGACGGGTGCCTGCAATCCCGGTGTGATGGCATCTGTAATGGCCCACGAGGTCGCCTGACATAACCTTATGCACGTTTGGCGGTTGATTCGACAGGCTGTCCATAGTGAGATAGACCATTTATCGAGGCTCCCCTATGCAACAGCGTTGTAAAGTGGCCGTACTCGGCCTGGGTGCCATGGGTGCAGCCACTGCCTATCAGCTGGCAAAGGCCGGAGTCGATGTGATTGGCATCGACCGTCCGCACACACAAGGCTCCAGTCACGGCGATACACGCATCACGCGGCTGTCAGCCGGTGAAGGTCCGCAATACCTGCCCTTGGTACGCAGCTCGCAGCGCATCTGGCGCGAACTTGAAGCATTGAGCGGCGAATCGCTGTTCGAGCAATGCGGTGTGCTGGTGATGACCTCAAGCCCGGCCTACGATCCCGAGGACGTCAACGACTTCACCCATCAGACCATCGCGCTGGCCCGTACTTATGGGGTGAAGCACGAGGTACTGGCGGCCGCAGCGATTCGCGAGCGCTTCCCTCAGTTCGCTCCTGTACTGGACAGCGCTATCGGCTATTTCGAACCCGAAGGCGGATTCGTTCGGCCCGAGCGCTGCATCGCCGTACAGCTCAAGCTGGCAAGGCAACATGGCGCGCGTTTGCTGACCCATGAAACGGTCACGCACTTACAGGCGCATGGCGATCAGGTACGAATCACCACCGACAAGGGCTCGATCATCGCCGACAAGGTCGTGGTCAGCGCGGGCATGTGGTCATCCGGGCTGCTCGGCGCACCGTTCAGCGACCTGCTGCGGGTGTGCCGGCAAAAGCTGTTCTGGTTCGAGTTGCAGCACGAGGCTGCCTTTGCTGCGCGGTCGCCAAGCTTCATCCTGAGTCACGGGCCGGGCGACGCCGATGTCAACTACGGCTTCCCGCCGCTGCCCGGTGAAAACAGCATGAAGGTCGCCACCGAGCAATACAGCGAGACGTCAGCGGCGGACCAGCTGGACCGTACCATCTCCGCGCGGGAAGAACAGGAAATGTTCCGCACCCAGGTGCAGGGCAGGATAGCGGGACTGACGCCAAAGGTGGTCAAGTCTTCGGTGTGCGCTTACACGGTCACGCCGGACTGCCACTTCATCATCGATGAACATCCGCACCTGAAAAATGTGACGGTGGTCTCGGCCTGTTCCGGCCACGGCTTCAAGCATTCGGCCGGGCTCGGACTGGCGCTGGCGCAACGCTGTATTGATGGCGAGAGCGATATGGATCTCTCGGCCTTTTCATTACAACGCTTCGCCAGGCAGGCTTGATCAGCGCGCCACCACGAACGCCTCGTCGATGCGCGCCAGATCGGTGTCACGCAAGGTGCCCGCGTAGTAATGCAGTTTGATCCAGGCCATCAAATAGTCGTAACGGGCTTTTGCCAGATCGCGACGGGTACTGTAGAGCTGCTGCTCGGCGTTGAGGGCATCCAGGCTGATGCGCTCGCCACCCAGAATGCTCTGGCGGGTCGACTCGACCAGTGCCTGCGCCGAGATCAGCGCCTTCTGGTAGGCGCGCAACTTGCCCACCCCTGACGCACAGGCGTTGAACTGGCGACGCAGCTCGATCAGGGTTTCGCGGGTCTTGCCCTCCAGCTCGTATTCAGCCTGCTCGCGCTTGCTGTTGGCCTGGCGCACCGAGGCACTGGTGCCACCTCCGGCGTACAGCGGAAGACTGAGCTCGATGCCTATCGTGTTGGTGTCGTAACGCTGATTGTAGGTGTTGCCGCTGTCCGATTCATTCTGACGGATACTTGCGTAAGCATTCACCGTCGGCAGATGCCCCGCGCGATTGCGCTCCACCTCGTATCGCGCCACTTCCAGGGACTGACGTTGCGAAGCCAGAATCGGGCTGTTGGCCATCGCCAGCGCATGCCACTCGGTAAAGCTGGACGGCGCCAGGACCAACGCCTGAAAGCTGTCCCTCAACGGGTCCAGTTGCGTAACATCGATACTCGGCTCGCCCAGCAACGCGGCAAGCTCGCGCAAGGCCGCGTCCTGCTCATCGCTGGCTTCGATCTGCTCGGCAATCGCCAGTTCGTTGCGCGATTCGGCTTCGAGGATATCGGTGCGCGTGCCCTCTCCCTGCTCGAACATCTGTCGGTTCTGCGCGAACTGGCGTTCGAACGCCTGCTGCTTGGCACGCGCGATATTGATCTGGTCCTGGGCGAAGAGTGCCTGGGTGTAGAGGGTCAACACCCGCACCAGTAATTCCTGGCTCTTGCTGCGAAAGGTCTCGTCGGCAAACAGCGCCTGGGCCAGCCCCTTGCGGTAATTGGCGTACGCCTCGTAATCGATCAATGGCTGCTGAACCGTCAGGCTCGAACCAAAACTGTTGTAGTGGCGATGGTCAGTGGTGTCTTGAGCGCTGCCTTTGAGGGTCGCCTTGGAATCGTTGCGACCCTTGTTGTAGCTGTATGAAACGCGAGGTAACAAGCCGGCACGACCGATCACCCGGTTTTCCAGGCCTGCGTCGCGCTCCTTGAGTGCGCCCAGATAAACCGGGTCATTGCGAAGCGCCAGTTCATAGACCTGAAACGGGCCCATGGCCTGGCTCAAAGGTGCAATGCCCAGCAGGATGGCCGTCAGCAAAGCGGCTTTAAGGGGATGGCGAAACATCCTATTCCTCCGTCAACGCGGAGCCGGCACGGTCCAGCAAAGGTTTGAACAGATAATTGAGCAGCGAGCGTTCACCCGTGCGCACGAACATTTCAGCGGGCATACCGGGTTTGATCACCAGCCCGTTGAGTTTTTCCAGCGCCGCGTCGCCCACCGAGGTGCGCAGCACGTAATACGGCTGGCCGGTTTTTTCATCCTGCATCTGGTCGGCGGAAATCAGGCTCACTTCGCCGGAAACCCGTGGAGTGCGGCTTTGATTGAATGCAGTAAAGAGGATGTCGACCGGCAGATGGCTGGCGACCTTGTCGATCAGTTGCACCGGCAGCCGCCCTTCGACTTCCAGACGTGTACCCTGCGGGACGATTTCCAGCAGGGTTTCACCGGCACGCACCACAGCACCTTCGGTGTGCACGCCCAGATTGACGGCGATGCCATCAGCCGGCGCAAGGATTGCGCTGTGTTGCAGACTGAAACCGGCCGAGGCCAGTTGCTGCTCAAGGGTAAGCGCCTTGACCTGGGCATCGGCCCATTGGCTGCGCACCTCTTTCTGGTACTCCTCGCGCTGCTGCTGAAGGCGCAGGCGCGACTCGACGATACCTTGCTCTATACGTCCGGTTTCGCCTGCGTTTTGCGCCAGGCTCTGTTGCACCTGAGAAAGCTGACGCTGGAACTCCAGCAAGCGATTGCCGGGAATGAACCCGTTCTGCGCCAGCGGCTCCAGGTTACTCAGTTGCTTGCGTAGCGAATCAGCCTGAGCCAGCAAGTCCGAGCGGGCACGGCGCATGCCGGCGAGCTGCAGTCCGGCACCCTCGATACTCGCCTGCAAGCCGGATTGCTCGCGCGCCAGGGCCTGGCGTCGGCTGCTGAACAACTGCCGCTGCCCTTCAAGCACCAGCGCCAGCCGTGGGTCGGGATCTTGCCCCTGCCCGGCGGCAATCAGTTCTGCAGGAAAGCGCACCTCGTCAAGGTTGTCGCGCTCGCTTTGCCAGCGCGCCAGGCTGGCCCAGGCCATTCGATACTGGGCTCGCAGCGATTGCACGTCGGCTTCGACCTGAGTCTGATCAAGGCGAAACAGCGGCTCGCCCTCTTTCACCAATTGGCCTTCACTGACCAGAATTTTGCTGACCACACCGCCATCCAGCGACTGCACGGCCTTGCGCTTGCCAGAAACAACTACCGTCCCCTGCACGGCAATACCCTGATCCAGAGGAGCGAGACTGGCCCACAAAAAGAAGCTGCCCGCCCCTGCCAGCATGAGAATCCAGCCCGCGCGAACGAAGAACTGCACGCCGCGCTCCTTGCCCGGCACGGCGTAATGACTGTCGATAGGGCTGTTCATACGTCGGACTGCCTGTTCTGCGTGCCGTACTGACGGCTCATGGAAAGCCCGGCAGGTGCCGGGCGAGATTGCGATTGGGGGTGTGCTTGCGGTGCTTGCGCGGGTGAGGTCTGCCCGGACAAGGCCTGCAACACCTGAGCCGTGGCGCCGAATGCCTGCATGCGACCTTCGCTCAGCACCAGCAGACGATCGGTCTGGTTCAGAGACTGTGTGCGGTGGGTGACGAGCACAACGGTGCAGCCGCGGGTCTTGAGTTCAGCAATCGCCTGAGTCAGCGCCGCTTCACCTGCGGCATCCAGATTGGAATTGGGCTCATCGAGCACCACCAGTCGTGGATCGCCATACAACGCGCGGGCCAGCGCGACGCGCTGTTTCTGACCTCCGGACAAGCCAGCGCCATCATCGCCCAGCCGCGTGTCATAGCCCTGCGGCAGGCGCAAAATCAATTCGTGTACGCCCGCCAGTTGCGCGGCAGCAACCACAGCGCTCGCATCACCCTCGCGAAAACGCGCGATGTTTTCTGCCACGCTGCCGCCGAACAGCTCGATGTCCTGCGGCAGATAACCGATGTAGGGGCCCAGCGCCTCTCGGTCCCAGCGATGCATGTCAGCACCATCAAGACGTACCGTTCCGCCCAGCACTGGCCAGACACCGACCAACACGCGTGCCAGGGTCGATTTGCCGGAGCCGGATGCGCCCAGCACACCGAGCACTTCACCGGCCTGCAACTGGAAGCTCACTTGTTGAATGGTCGGCGACGTTTTGCCGGGAGGCGCAGCACTGACCTGTTCCGCGCTGATCTGACCGCGCGGTGCCGGCAGTGGCATGCGCGGCGCGGGCTCGGCGTAGGTCTTGAGCAACTGGTCGAGGCGCCCGTAAGCCAGGCGTGCAGAACTCCATTGTTTCCAGACGGCGATCAATTGATCGATGGGGCTGAGGACCCGCCCCATGAGGATCGAACCGGCGATCATCATGCCGGCGGTCATGTCTCCGTTTATCACCAGCAATGCGCCCAAGCCCAGCACCAGCGACTGCAGACACAGACGCAGGGCCTTGCTGATCGAACTGATCACCGCGCCAGTGTCACTGGCCCGGTTTTGCAGGGCCAGAAAGCGCCCATGCACATGGAACCAGCGGCGCCGCAACACTTCGAGCATGCCCATCGCCTGGATCGCCTCGGCCTGTTGCAGGTGTCGGGTCGCCAATTGTGCGGACTGCTGCGAGTAACCGCTGGCTTCGGCCAGCGGTTTGCGGGTCAGCCATTCGTTGAGGCAGGCCAGTCCGACCAGCAACACCGTGCCCACGCTGGCGAGCACGCCAAGCCAGGGATCGAAAAGGAAGATCACCGCCAGGTAGATGGGGAACCAAGGGGCGTCGAAGAACGCGAACAACGCCGGCCCGGTGAGAAACTGGCGGATGAAGGTCAGGTCACCCAGCGCCTGTCCGGCCTGACGCTGCCCGGCGTGCAGATTGCTCTCGAACGCGGCCTGATAGACGCGCAGATTGAAACGCTTTTCCAGCTCGCTGCCGATGCGGATCACCACAAAGCTGCGGATCATCTCCAGCAAGCCGATAAACGCAAAGAACCCGACTACCATCAGCGTCAGCATGGCCAGGGTGGTCTGGTTCTGCGACGTCAGTACGCGGTCATAGACTTGCAGCATGTAAATCGATGGGGCGAGCATCAGCACGTTGATCAGGGCGGTAAAGCAACCGACACCAATCAACGCGCTCTTGTAATCAGCCAGCGCTTTATAAAGCGGCGGCCGGGCGCTTTGGGGCAACGCACTCATGGTTGTTCCTTGATGGTCTTGCCTGTGACGGAGTGACATCCCTGGGTTTTGACAAACAACTCGCGCATATCCATGAAACGCTTAATCGGCGAGCCGTCCAAGGACCAGCACCTCACCGTCGGGCAGACTCGCCTGATAGATCTGCTCCCCCATGTTATTGAGGTGAATCAGGCGATTGCCTTCCTTGTCGGTGAACGCCAGGCCATCCGGAGTCGGGAACCAGCCAGTGGGTGCTTCGTGCAACCACTTCACTGCGCAGGCGAGATCGCCCGTCAGTTTTGGTACATCGATATTGAGGTGCAATTCACAGACTTCGTTCGTCTTTCCCTGAAGAGAAAGTCGCCATTTGCCGCTGAGTTCAGCAGGATCGGGCAGTTTCAAACTCATGGCCATGCTTGCTCCAGAAATACCCGCCAGCAACGCAAAGGCGGCCGGCACGATTCGAAAAACGTGTTTGATCTTCATGAAGGGGTACTTTCCAGATCATGGACGACCGCAGGGTCGTCCATGATTGTTACAGATTAAACCACGATATCAGTAGCCAACGCTTGACCAACGGTCCCCACGAGGAAGTCCCCCAAGCCCTGTCCGGTGAAGTCGATCGCCAGACTGCCCAGATTGCTGCTCTGGTTATAGTTGAGGATCGCCTCGCCAGCGTGGCCGCTGAATGCGTTGACGAACTGCAGCGCGCTCAGCGTAGAGATGGCCGATACGTCGATCTTGTCCTGACCGCTGACGAAATCACGAATCGTATCCTGGCCCGCACGGTTGGAGTCGGAGCTGGCGCCAAACACGAAGATGTCGGCACCCGCACCACCGGTCAGGCTGTCGGCGCCGCCACCACCGTAGATGATGTCGTTGCCGGCACCACCCTTGAGGTCGTTGGCGGCAGCATTGCCGATCAACAGGTCATTGCCCGAACCGCCCACCGCGTTTTCAACCACCACACCCTTGGCGATCGAAACGTTGCCCACCATGCCACCGACATCCGAGAACGACGCGGCATTGAGGTTGATCTTCTGGTTCTGGGTGAAGCCGGAGAAGTCGAGGGTATCCTTGCCCCCGCCATCCCACACCGAGAACACCACCTTGGAAGAGGCGGACGTGGCGCTGTAGAAATCGCGCCCGGCAGTGGAGTTGAACCCATAGACCGTATCACCGGCACGGGTGCTCATGTTCGCCCCATAGAGCTGCTGAACGGCAGTGATGTCATCCAGCAACGGTGCCGAAGAGTACGACGGAGCGCCGCCCTTGACGAAGTTCTGGTCAGTGTTGGACTCACTCCAGTAACTCATGACGCTGTAGCCACGGGTGTCTTCTGCGTAAGTGGCGTCCTTGTAGCTCGGATTGCCCTCGCCTGCGTTGTAGTCACCCGGGTGAGACAGGCCCAGGGTATGGCCGATTTCATGAGTGAGGGTCTGACGGCCGTAGTTGCCATTGTCCGGGGTGGTGTTGACCTTGTAGCTGTTATCGACAAGGTACCAGGACTGGCCGTCAGTGCGGCTGTTGCCGCTGGGCAGGTAGGCAAAGGCTGCCCCGCCCGCGCTGCCGTTGCTGTAGTTACCGAAGGTCATATGCCCGTCGCCGCCGGAAGCCGCCTGGGTAAAGCTGACCTTGGCGACGTCTGCCCAGGATTGCATCGACAATACCGCCTGTGCTTTCTGCTGCGCGTTGAACGCACTGAAAGTCCCCAGCGAATTGTCGAACCCGGCAGGCTTGGCCGTCAGGAACGTGTAAGTGAGGTTGATGGTGCCGTTGCCATCGCGATCCGTCCAGGCGGCGTTGTCGCGAAGAATATAATCAGCGGCCTGATCGACCGAATACGAGGGCTTGCCATTGATCGTGAGGTTGCCGCCACGGTCATACTGGTGCGCGAACGCATTGATCTGGTCGAAAGAGGTGCTGGTAGCAGCGGAAAGTTGGATTGCAGCATTTTCTTTGACTTTCGTCATGACACTTCCTTGTTTGCTGTGTGACAGGTTAGGTACGACAGGACTCTCCCCTGTAGCGAGAGAGTCCAGTCACTCGCTTTGCGAAGCGTAAAATCGCGTTGCGTAACAAAACTGACACATCTTGAAATCTTGTGTCCAGCGCTGTTCGATGATGTCAAGTGGCCCCAAATGGGCAAGCACCTACAGCCATTGGGGAATCGCCTGATATTATTTTTTGTGATGACGAGATAGCCGATAAACGCCTGAGTAGACTGTAACAAGGTTGATAAATATGACTGATAGGTCAGGATTTTACGGTGCTGACGGAGCACGAATGCCATGGGGTCGTTACCCTCGCCAGCCAATTGCAGGGAACGGCACTTTCGCCAGCATTATCATTGGCCAAGGCTGACACTTTTGCGTACCTCAGAAACGCAAAAAGCCCCGACGAGTCGGGGCTTTTTTCAAGCAGAGCGGCCTTAGTAGTCAGGCCTTGTTGATCAGTCGTCGCGGCTCATGATGCCGAAGATCTGCAGCAGGCTGATGAACAGGTTGTAGATCGATACATACAGGCTGACCGTCGCCATGATGTAGTTACGCTCACCACCCTGAATGATCGCGCTGGTCTGGAACAGAATGCACACCGACGAGAACAGTACGAAGCCCGCGCTGATAGCCAGCTGCAGACCGCTGATCTGGAAGAACATGCCGGCCACTACCGCACCCAGCAGAACGAAGAAACCTGCGGTGATGAAACCACCCAGGAAACTCATGTCCTTGCGGGTAATCAGTACGTAGGCTGACAGGCCGCCGAATACCAGAGCCGTCATCGCAAAGGCGGAGCTGACCACTTCAGCACCACCGGCCATGCCCAGGTAACGGTTGAGGATCGGGCCCAGCAGGAAGCCCATGAAACCTGTCAGGGCGAAGGTCGACACCAGGCCCCAGACCGAATCACGCAGCTTGTTGGTCAGGAAGAACAGACCGTAGAAGCCGATCAGCACCACAAAAATGTTCGGGTAGCCGACGCGCATCTGCTGAGCGACGAATGCCATGACACCACTGAAAGCCAGTGTCAGGGCGAGAAGACCGTAAGTATTGCGCAGGACACGACTAACCTCGAGCTGGTCGGCCTGCATGCCGGTTTTAAGGCTGTAATCCTGTTCGCGCATGGCGAAACTCCTTGCTGTTGAAATGTTGAGTTGCAAAGATCATAACAGAGGCGCTGCAACTGGCTAGTCACAGAGTTTGACAGCTTGTTTCATTCCGGTATTATGGCGCCCGCAACGAAGTGGAGGTATGGCCGAGTGGTTTAAGGCAGCAGTCTTGAAAACTGCCGACTGTAACAGGTCCTAGAGTTCGAATCTCTATGCCTCCGCCATATTTGGCAGCGCAAAGCCCTGATTATTCAGGGCTTTGTCGTTTCTGGTGCCAACGAAACCCTCCCGCCTCCCCGCCTTGCGAGCTGACGTGCGCAACCTGATATATTGATGTCCAGACCGAATCAATCATCCTGGTTACGCAATGCCCATCAATTTCGACCTCAACGACCTCCAGGCATTTCGTGCCGTGGTCGAGAATGGCAGCTTCCGCAAGGCCGCTGAAACCGTACAGATCACCCAGCCTGCGCTCAGTCGGCGGATAGAAAAGCTCGAATCTGCGCTGAATGTGAAGCTGTTCGAGCGGACCACCCGCAGGGTCAGCCTGACCACGGTTGGCCGCGCATTTCTGCCTCAGGTCGAGCGCATTCTGGACGATCTGGACAGCGCATTGATGACCATCGACGGCGTCGGCTCCACGCGAATGGGCAGCGTGACGATTGCCTGCGTGCCTTCAGCCGCCTATTACTTCATGCCTCAGGTGATCAGCGCCTTCCACCAGCTGTTTCCGAAAATCAGAATTCGGGTCATGGACGCCAGCGCCAATGAGGTCAACAGTGCGGTTGCCTTGGGCGAAGCCGATTTCGGGGTGAGTTTCAGCGGCAATCTGGCGCCGGAAGTGGATTTCGAACTGCTGCTGCAGGAACGCTACGTGATGGCCTGCAGACGGGATCACCCGCTGGCAATGTGCGAAAGCGTCAGTTGGGAGGAGATGTACCGCCACGATTACATCGCCCTGGACATCACTTCAGGTAATCGTCTGGTGCTGGATCAGGCGCTGGCACCGTCGCGCCCGCATAAGGAAAGCATCTGCGAAACCCGCCATGTCACGACCATGATCGGCCTGGTGGAGGCCGGGCTTGGCGTGGCTGCGGTGCCGTCGATTGCCATGCCGATGACCGCTCACCCGTTTCTGGTGAGCGTGCCATTGGTTGCGCCCGAGGTGATGCGCAATGTGGGGCTGCTCAAGCGTCGTGGCAGGACCTTGACACCGGCAGCCCTCGAGCTGGAACAGCTGGTCAGGAAAATGCCGTCACGCTCAGCGGGGAACTGAATCCAGCCCGGTAGACTGCACCGTGGCCTGGACTTTCGGGGAGGCCAGGTAATCCAGCAAGGCCTTCGCCTCCTTCGGGTGCTCGGCATTGACCGGGATGCCCGCGGCATAACGGGTGACCGACTGAACGTCTTCCGGGATCTTCGCCACGAACGTCACGCCGGGAATCGGCAGCAGCTCGGCAACCTGTTGAAAGCCCACTTCGTAGTCGCCCTTGGCAACCACCGAAGCAACCGGGATGCGCTCGATCATCTTGCCCTTCGGCGCGAGTTCCTTCTCGATACCGAGCTTTTTGAAAAGCTCTTTTTCGATGTACACGCCACTGGCGCTGTCGGAGTAAGCCACCGACTTGGCCTTGAGCAAGGTCGCCTTGAGCTCACTGTCGGTGCCAATCGCAGGCTTGGCCGCGCCCTCTTTCACCACCATTCCGATCCGCGAGTCAGCCAGTTCGACCCGCGATGCCGGGTCTACCTTGCCTTGCTTGATCAGATCATCCAGCGCATAGCCGACCATGATCACCACATCGGCGTGCTCGCCACGGGCCAGACGATTCGGAATGGCCTCGGGCGCCTTGCCCATCGATGGGCCGAGAATGGTGTCCAGCGAGTCCCCGGAAGACGCCGCGTATTGCGGTCCGAGCAGTTTGTACGCAGCCGTAAAGCCGCCGGAGGTCATGACCTTGAGCTGTTCAGCCTGCGCCGCCGCACTGACCGCGATACAGCCGAGAAACAGCGCGGCCAATTGAGTTTTGTATAACGATTTCATAGTGATTTTCCTTGATTAAACAGCCAGTTGCGGGCGGGTCGAGATGTGCCGGTAGAGCACCAGTGTGGCACCCAGCGCACAGGCTGCAGCGAACGTCATCCAGTAAGCAGGTGCAGCCTTGTCGCCGGTGAGGTGGATCAACCAGGTCGAGATCGCCGGAGTGAAACCACCGAAAACCGCCGTCGCCAGGCTGTAGGCCAGAGAAAAACCGGCAACACGCACCTCTACCGGCATGATTTCCGTCAACGCTGGAATCATCGCGCCGTTATACAACCCGTAGAGGAACGAGAACCACAACAGCACTTCCAGCATATGAGCGAAGCTGGGCGCCAGGGCGAGGAAAGACAGCGCCGGGTAAGCACTGATGATGGTCAGCAGCGTCATCGCGACCAACAGTGGCTTGCGCCCGAAACGGTCGCTCAACATGCCGCCGACCGGCAGCCAGATAAAATTGGAGACACCGACCAGCAACGTCACCAGCAGCGCATCGGAGGTACTCAGATTGAGTACGGTTTTGCCGAATGTCGGTGCATAGATGGTGATCAGGTAAAACGTGGTAGTGGTCATCGCCACCATCAGCATTCCGGCAATCACCACGCGCCAGTTTTGCAGCAGCGTCGCGAACACCTGTCGCATGGTCGGCCGGTGAGCACGTGTGGCGAACTCTTCGGTTTCCTGCAGGCTGCGGCGCAGCAGGAAAATGAACGGGATGATCAGGCAGCCGATGGCGAACGGAATTCTCCAGCCCCAGTCAGCGACAGCAGCAGGTGCCATCCATTGGTTCAAGCCGTAACCCAGTGCAGCGGCAACAACGATTGCCACCTGCTGGCTACCTGACTGCCAGCTGGTATAGAAGCCCTTGCGGCCGGGTGTCGCCATCTCCGCCAGATACACTGACACGCCACCCAACTCGGCACCGGCAGAGAAGCCCTGCAGCAAGCGGCCGACCAATACCAGGGCAGGCGCCCACAGGCCGATGCTCGCGTAACCGGGCACCAGAACGATCAGCAGCGTGCCGCTGGCCATGATCGACAGCGTCACAATCAAGCCTTTGCGCCGGCCGACGTCATCGATGTAAGCGCCCAGAATCACGGCACCCAACGGACGCATCAGGAAGCCCGCACCAAAGACCGCGAAGGTCATCATCAGCGAAGCAAACTCACTGCTGGCCGGGAAAAAGGCGGAGGCGATCTGGGTGGCGTAGAAGCCGAACAGGAAGAAGTCGAATTGCTCGAGGAAATTACCGGAGGTAACCCGAAATACCGCGCCTGCCTTCGACCGGGAGGATTCTTTTCGTAATGAGGATGAGCCGTGCATCAATGTTCTCCAGCGATCTTATTAGAGTGTTGTAAGCGCTTGTGAGGAAGGAGTCTGCCGGACACACTTTGAAACGATAAGTGCTATGTTTTCATCGATTGATGCCCGACAAACATCAATCGAAACTCAAACAGTTGTACCCCGACCTAGCACTTGCAGGTCGACCCGCGCCAAACTCACACGCCAGCCCTTGAATTCTTTATCATTGCGCATGTTTTGTTGGCAGAGCCGATCATGAAATTCGCCATCTCCCTTTTTTCCGCCGCCCACGCGCCCTCCTCTCGGCGAGCCTTGCAGTTCGCCAGGGCGGTGCTGGCAGGCGGGCATGAAATTGTCCGGTTGTTCTTTTACCAAGACGGCGTACACAGCGCGTCGGCCAACGTCGTAACGCCGCAGGACGAGCAGGATATGGCACTGCAGTGGCGTGACTTCATCGTCGAGCACAAGCTGGACGGCGTGGTGTGCATTGCCGCCGCGTTGCGTCGCGGTGTGCTCGACACGCAAGAGGCCGAGCGTTATCAGCGGCCGGCGGCAAACCTGCGCGAGCCATGGGAATTGTCCGGGCTGGGCCAGTTGCACGATGCCGTGCAATCGGCTGATCGCCTGATCTGCTTCGGAGGGCCATGAGATGCCCAGATCACTATTGGTTGTCAGCCGTCAGTCGCCGTGGTCCGGTCCAGGTGCCCGCGAAGCACTGGATATCGTACTGGCGGGCGGGGCATTCGATCTGTCGGTAGGCCTGCTGTTTCTGGACGACGGGGTTTTTCAGTTGTCGCCACAGCAGTCGCCCGACGCCCTGCAACAGAAAGACCTGACCGCAAACCTGAAGGCCCTGCCGATGTTCGGTGTCGACGACCTTTACGTCTGCGGGCAGAGCCTGGCCGAGCGCGGCATCTCTCCTGGCGTATTGAGCGAAGAGATGAGCCAATTGACTACGCGCGCGGAATTGTCAGCGCTTTTTGATCGGTACGACGAGGTGATCACAATCTGATGGCTACTTTGCACGTTCTCTCTCACTCGCCGTTTGCCGACACCCGGCTGGACAGTTGCCTGCGCTTGCTGGGCAAGGACGATGGCGTACTGCTCTGTGGCGATGCCACCTATGCGCTGATGCCGTCCAGCACGCCACTCAAAGCCCTTCAGTCGTTGGTCGACTCATCGCAACTGTTCGCCCTCGACGAAGACATCAGCGCACGCAATCTGCCCCTCCCTGCCGGAGTCAGCAGCATCGATTACCCGGCGTTCGTGGAACTGTCGTTGCGCTTCGACAAGGTCAATACCTGGTTATGAAACAGTTGAACATTGACGGGCGCAGCATCGAACTGGACAAGGATGGTTTTCTGCAAGACCTCAGCGACTGGTCGCTGGACGTCGCCCACGCCCTGTCCGCCGAGGAAGGTATCGAGCTGAGTGCCGAGCACCTTGAAATCCTCGAACTGCTGCGCGGCTTTTACGCCGAGTTCCAGCTTTCGCCCGCGACGCGGCCGCTGATCAAATACACCGCGCTGAAGCTGGGTGCGGAAAAAGGCAACAGCATGCACCTCAACCGCCTGTTCAACGGCACTCCCGCCAAACTCGCCGCCAAGCTGGCGGGCCTGCCAAAACCGACCAATTGCATATGAATGATTACGCTGCGCTTGTCACTGAAACACCTGAAGAACATCCTTTTGCGACCTTCGTTCGCATTCTGGGCAAAGGCAAACGTGGCGCGCGCAACCTGACTCGCGAGGAAGCACGGGAAGCCATGGGCATGCTGCTCGATGAAAAAGTCGAGGACACCCAGCTCGGGGCTTTTCTGATGCTGCTGCGCCACAAGGAAGAAAGTCCCGAGGAACTGGCGGGGTTTACCGAAGCGGTGCGTGAGCGTCTCAACGCTCCCGCCATGCAGGTCGACATCGACTGGCCGACCTACGCCGGGAAAAAACGTCATCTGCCCTGGTATCTGCTGGCAGCCAAATGCCTGGCGCAAAACGGCGTCAGGATCCTCCTGCACGGCGGCGGCGCGCATACCGCAGGGCGTCTGTACACCGAGCAGTTGCTGGACCTATTGAAGATCCCGCTGTGCCGCAACTGGTCAGCGGTCAAGACCTCGCTTGAGCAAGAACATCTGGCGTTCATTCCGCTCGCCGACTGGGCACCGCAGTTGCAGCGCATGATCGATCTGCGCAACACGCTGGGGCTACGCTCGCCCATTCATTCGCTGGCACGCATTCTTAATCCGCTGCAGGCGCGCTGCGGCCTGCAAAGCATTTTTCACCCGGGCTATCAAAGCGTGCATCGCGATGCCAGCAGCCTGCTCGGTGACAACGCCATCGTGGTCAAAGGTGATGGCGGCGAAATCGAGATCAACCCTGACACCATCAGCCACCTGTACGGCACCACCGGCGGTCAGCCGTGGGATGAAGAATGGCCAGCGCTCTCACCGCGCCGCCACGTAAAACCGGCGACGCTCGACCCGCAGCAACTGCTGGCCTTGTGGCGAGGAGAGATCGAAGACAGTTACCCGCAATTGGCATTGATATCGACCATGGCGCTCGCCTTGCGCGGCCTGGGCGCTGATCGTGACGAAGCCTTCGCCAAAGCGCAGGTATTCTGGGATCGCCGCGACACGAATCTATGACCCGTCGGCCTTTCGACAATGAAAGGCCATAATCCAGTCGAACCGATGCACCTGCGCTGACCTCCAAGCTCTATAACCTGGAAATGGGAGTCAGACATGGGCCTTCTGGTCGGAGGACACTGGCAAGACCAGTGGTACAAAAGCAGCAAAGATGGCGCATTTCAGCGCGAAAATGCTCAGCGACGCAGTTGGGTCACCCCCGATGGACAGCCGGGACCGTCAGGTGCAGGCGGGTTTGCTGCGCAGGCGGGCCGCTATCACCTGTACGTGTCTCTGGCTTGCCCGTGGGCACACCGCACGCTTATTTTGCGCAAGCTCAAGGGCCTGGAAAGCCTGATCGATGTTTCGGTGGTCAGTTGGCTGATGCTGGAAAACGGCTGGACCTTCGATCAGCAGAAAGGCTCCAGCGGCGATGCACTGGATGACCTGCAGTTCCTTCACCAGCGCTACACCGCCGACGACCCTCGATACACCGGCCGCGTCACCGTTCCGGTGCTGTGGGACAAGCAGCAGCAATGCATCGTCAGCAACGAATCTGCGGAAATCATCCGCATGTTCAACTCCGCATTCGACGAGCTGACCGGCAATACGCTGGATTTCTACCCGCAAGCGTTACGCGCGAGCATTGACGAACTCAACGAGCAGATCTACCCGAAGGTCAACAACGGCGTGTACCGGGCTGGTTTCGCCACCTCGCAGGGCGCGTATGAGGAGGCCTTCGACGATGTGTTCGCTGAACTGGACGTGCTGGAAAACCTGCTCGGCGAAAAGCGCTACCTGACAGGCAAACACCTCACTGAAGCCGACATACGCCTGTTCACCACCATCGTGCGCTTCGATTCGGTGTATTACAGCCACTTCAAATGCAACCTGCGGTGCATCGCGGACTACCCCAATCTCAGCAACTGGCTACGCGAGCTGTATCAGTGGCCGGGAATCGCAGAGACAGTGAGTTTCGAGCACATCAAAGGGCATTACTACGGGAGCCATCGCACCATCAACCCGACCGGCATCATACCGAAGGGGCCAGCACTCGATCTGCAGGCAGATCACGATCGTGAACGACTTTCCGGTGAAGGTGTATGGAGCAACTGAAGTAGCCGGAGAAGTGGTGGATAGCCCGGACGGGCTACCCACCAATGGCATCAGAGAGTCGCCTGAGCGCCCTCGAACCACGCCAGCTTTTCACGCAATTTGACCACCTCACCAATGATCACCAGCGTCGGCGCATGAACATCATGCTCGGCGACCAGTTGCGGCAAGTTTGCCAAGGTACCCGTGAACACACGCTGATTGACGGTGGTGCCCTGCTCAACCAGCGCAGCAGGCGTGTCGGCAGAGCGACCGTGCCGGATCAATTGCTCACAGATAACCGGCAAACCGATCAGCCCCATGTAAAACACCAGTGTTTGCGCAGGCGCTACCAGGTCTGACCAAGGCAGATCTGTCGTACCGTTTTTCAAGTGCCCGGTGATGAAGCGCACCGATTGCGCATGATCACGGTGCGTCAACGGTATACCCGCATACGCCGCGCAACCGCTGGCAGCGGTGATGCCAGGCACCACCTGAAACGGAATGCCATGCGCCGCCAGCTCTTCGATTTCCTCGCCGCCACGGCCGAAGATAAACGGATCCCCGCCCTTCAGACGCACCACTCGCTTGCCCTGTTTTGCCAGTGCCACGAGTTGCTGGTTGATCTGCTCCTGCGGAACGGCATGCTCCGCACGGCGTTTGCCAACGTAAACACGCTCGGCATCACGACGGCACAGGTCAAGAATCGTTGGCGCGACCAGGCGGTCATACAGCACCACATCCGCCTGCTGCATCAGGCGCAAGGCGCGAAAAGTCAGCAAATCCGGATCACCGGGACCCGCACCCACCAGATAGACCTCACCGGTCTCAGAAGGCGGCTCGCCGGCAATCTTGGCGATCAGCATACGTTCGGCTTCAGCACCCTGCCCGGCCAGCTGGCGGTCGGCAATGGCGCCCTGAAAAACATCCTCCCAGAACGCTCGGCGCTGCTGCACATTCGGAAACAGGCCTTTGACCTGATTGCGAAAGCGCGCAGCCAGTCCGGCGAGCTGCCCGTAGCTGGAGGGAATCCAGGTTTCCAGCTTGGCGCGAATCAAACGGGCCAGCACCGGCGCATCGCCGCCACTGGACACGGCGATCACCAGCGGCGAGCGGTCGACGATGGCCGGGAAGATCACCGTACACAACGCCGGGGCGTCGACTACGTTGACCGGAACGCAACGCAAGCGGGCATCGCGGGACACCTGAGCATTGAGCGGCTCATCGTCCGTCGCCGCAATGATCAGCACGCAACCATCGAGGTCGCATTCGCTGTATCCGCGCAGGATCATCTCACCGCCGCTCTGGACAACCAGTTCGCTCAGTTGTGCCTCGACTTCCGGCGCAACCACGCGCAGCACTGCACCGGCGTCGGCAATCAGGCGTGATTTGCGCAGGGCAATTTCACCGCCGCCAACCACCAGCACCCGGCTGCCACGCAGGTTATGGAACAGCGGCAGAAATTCCATTTAACCGATGACCTCAAGGCCGCCCATGTACGGCTTGAGCACCTCAGGCACACGAATCGAACCGTCCGCCTGCTGATAGTTCTCCAGCACTGCCACCAGTGTGCGACCTACCGCCAGGCCCGACCCGTTGAGGGTGTGGACCAGCTCCGGCTTGCCGGTTTCCGGGTTGCGCCAGCGAGCCTGCATGCGACGCGCCTGGAAATCACCGCAGTTGGAGCAGGAAGAGATTTCGCGATATTTGTCCTGGCTCGGAATCCAGACTTCCAGGTCGTAGGTCTTCACCGCACTGAAACCCATATCGCCGGTGCACAGCGCCAGCGTGCGATAAGGCAGTTCAAGCAGTTGCAGCACGCGTTCGGCGTTGCCGGTCAGCGACTCGAGTGCGGCCATGGAGTCGTCAGGCGCAACGATCTGGACCATCTCGACCTTGTCGAACTGGTGCTGGCGAATCATGCCGCGGGTATCACGCCCGGACGCGCCCGCTTCACTACGGAAGCAAGGGGTGTGGGCAACAAACTTGAGAGGCAGCTGTTTGGCATCGAGAATTTCACCCGACACGATATTGGTCAGCGATACTTCGGCAGTCGGGATCAGGTACAGATCGGCTTCGCCTTCGCGGGAGATCTTGAACAGGTCTTCCTCGAACTTGGGCAACTGACCTGTGCCCTGCAACGCTGGAGCCTGCACCAGATACGGCGTGTAGGTCTCTTCGTAGCCGTGCTCGTTGATGTGCAGATTGATCATGAACTGTGCCAGGGCACGGTGCAGACGCGCGATCGGGCCACGCAGCAGCGCAAAGCGCGCGCCGGACAGCTTGGCGGCAGTCTCGAAATCCAGCCAGCCGAACTTCTCGCCCAGCGCAACGTGATCCTTGACCTCGAAATCAAAATGCGTCGGCGTACCCCAGCGACGCACTTCGACGTTGCCCTCTTCGTCGGCACCGACCGGCACGGATTCGTGAGGCAGGTTCGGGATGCTCAGCACCAGCGCATCCAGCTCGGCCTGAATGCCGTCCAGCTCGACCTTGCCTTCGCTCAGCTCGTTGCCCATGCGCTCGACATCAGCCATCAACGGCGCAATATCTTCGCCGCGCTGCTTGGCCTGACCAATGGATTTGGAACGTGCATTGCGCTCGGCCTGCAGCTGTTCGGTGCGGGTCTGCACTACCTTGCGCTGGGCTTCCAGCGATTCAATGCGCGCCACATCCAGTGTGAAACCACGGGAAGCCAGGCGATCCGCTACGTCCTGAAGTTGAGTACGTAACAGTTTGGAATCGAGCATATCGTTCTCTCGTCTATCAAAGTCTGGTCAGGGACAGGCCAGCCCAGGTTGCGAGCAGCCCGCCGAATACGCTGATACCGGCATAGCCGAGGGCCAGCGGTACCTGCCCGCTTTCCAGCAGGCGCAGCGTATCCAGTGAAAAGGATGAAAAGGTCGTCAGACCGCCTACAAAGCCGACAAGCAAGCCGGCACGAATTTCGATGGGCACTTCCGGACGCAGCAGGAACAGTCCGTACAGTACACCTATGATCAGGCACCCGACGATGTTGACCGCCAGCGTCGCCGCGTAAAAATAACGTGGCCAGTTGGCGCTGACCCAGGTGCCAGTCGCAAAGCGCAATAATGTACCAGCGATCCCGGCAATCGACACCGCAAGAATAGTCTGAATCATCACTTTCTCCGCTTACGAGGGCTGGCATCGTCCAATGCGTTCAGATGCCTGAGCTTTTCGCCGATCTTGAGTTCCAGACCGCGAGGTACAGGCTGGTAATACTGCCGTGGCTCCAGCTCGTCTGGAAAGTAGTCTTCGCCAGCCGCATAAGCATCGGGCTCGTCATGGGCATAGCGATATTCTTCACCGTAACCGAGCTGCTTCATCAGCTTGGTAGGCGCATTGCGCAAGTGCAGCGGAACCTCCAGCGAACCGTGCTCGCCCGCTTCACGCATGGCCGCCTTGAACGCCATGTAGACCGCGTTGCTTTTCGGCGCGCAGGCGAGATAGACAATGGCCTGCGCGACCGCCAGTTCGCCCTCGGGACTGCCGAGGCGCTCCTGTACATCCCAGGCGGACATGCACAACGGCAGCGCACGAGGATCGGCATTACCGATGTCTTCACTGGCCATGCGCACCACGCGGCGCGCCAGATACAGCGGATCACAGCCGCCGTCGATCATCCGCGCAAACCAGTACAGGGCCGCATCGGGATTGGAACCGCGAATCGACTTGTGCAGCGCCGATATCTGGTCGTAGAACGCCTCGCCGCCCTTGTCGAAGCGGCGTCGACTGTCACCCAACAGGCTCTGCAGCAGCCCGACATCGATTTCGCTGCCGTCTTCGGCCAGATCCGAGGCGTTCTCCAGCAGGTTGAGCATGCGCCGACCGTCGCCATCGGCGGCGGACATCAGAATCGCAAACCCCTCATCGCTCAGGGTCAGCTGCCGCTTGCCCAGCCCGCGCTCTTCGGTCAGGGCACGGTTGACCAGCTTGCGCAGCGCCGCCTCGTCCAGGCTTTTGAGCACGTAGACACGCGCCCGGGACAACAGGGCGTTGTTGAGTTCGAACGACGGGTTTTCGGTGGTCGCGCCGATAAAGATCAGCGTGCCGTCCTCGACGTAAGGCAGGAAGGCATCCTGCTGTGACTTGTTGAAGCGGTGCACTTCGTCGACGAACAGGATAGTGCGCTTGCCGTACTGTCCGGCCTGTTGACGGGCGACTTCGACGGCCTGGCGGATTTCCTTGACCCCGGCGAGCACTGCCGAAACCGTCTCGAAGTGCGCGTCCGACACTTTGGCCAGCAGCTTCGCCAGGGTGGTTTTACCGACGCCGGGCGGGCCCCAGAAAATCATCGAGTGCAGTGCGCCCTGCTCCAGCGCCTCACGCAGCGGCTTGCCGTGGGCAAGCACATGTTCCTGACCGACATATTCATCCAGGTTGGTAGCACGCAAACGTGCAGCCAGAGGCTGAGCTATCGGTTCGCGGCTGAACAGATCCATGGTCAGAAATCGGCCCTTTTATTCTTGAATGACATCAGCGCCCTTGGGAATCTGAAACTGAAACTTGCTGGCTGCGATCGACTCGTTGGCCTTGACCCCGGTGAACAGGATATTGGTGCGCTGACCCACGCTATCGATCAACTGCATGTCGTTGATGATACCGTTGCGAAACGACAGGCGCAGACTGTCGAACAGCGTGTCCTTGGTCTTGGGCTTGAGCACGAAATCGATCACGCCACCCGCCTCTTTCGCGGTGATGTCGAAGCTTTCGCTGATCTTCGACACATCACCGGACAACAGCAAGGCTGGAGTCTGGGTCAGACGCTGGTCGAGCTTCTTGATCGTGACCTGCTCCAGATCAGGGTCCCACAGCGAGACTTTCTTGCCGTCCGAGACCATCAACTGCTCCTGTGGCGCATCGGTATGCCAGTTGAACAGGCCTGGGCGTTGCAGGGCCATTTCGCCGGTGGTTTCCTGCAACTGAGTACCGCCACCGTCCAGCGTCAGTTGCGAGAAACGAGCGGTCAGGGTCTGGGATTTCTCCAGCAACTGAGTCAGGCGCGCCACGTCTTTGCTGTCGGCATGGGCGGGGATCATGGAGAAGGTCAGTGCGGTGGCCAACAGCATGCGGATAAGGCGCATTGGATTCCTCTTTGAAGTCGATGATGATGCGACAGCGTGACATGCACGCCGTCGCCGCAATACGGGGTGATAAAAATCAGTCGCGCACCGGCCCGGGGGCCAGGACTTCGCGCGAACCGTTGGTATTCATGGAGGTCACGACCCCTGCCATTTCCATCGCTTCGATCATGCGCGCTGCGCGGTTATAGCCGATTTTCAACTTGCGCTGTACGGCAGAAATCGAGGCGCGACGGCTTTCCAGCACGAACTTGACGGCCTCATCGTAAAGCGCGTCGCTTTCGCTGTCTTCACTGCCTTCGCCGCCACCGCCATCAAAGCCGCTGCCGGGCTCTTCGACGCCAGCGAGAATATCGTCGTTGTAGTCCGGGGAACCTCGCAGCTTCCAGGCTTCTACCACACGATGCACTTCTTCATCGGAAACGAACGCGCCATGCACACGGATCGGCAGGCTGGTGCCCGGCGGCATGTACAGCATGTCACCGTGGCCCAACAGTTGTTCGGCGCCACCCTGGTCGATGATGGTCCGCGAATCGATCTTGCTCGACACCTGGAACGCCATACGCGTCGGAATGTTGGCCTTGATCAGACCGGTGATCACATCCACCGACGGACGCTGGGTCGCGAGGATCAGGTGAATCCCCGCCGCACGCGCCTTCTGGGCGATACGCGCGATCAGCTCTTCGACCTTCTTGCCGACGATCATCATCATGTCGGCGAACTCGTCCACCACCACTACGATGGTCGGCAGCTTGCTCAGCAGCGGCGCTTCGTCATGAATGCTTTCGCGCTTGTACAGCGGATCGGCAAGCGGCTCGCCGGCATCCTGAGCTTCCTTGACCTTCTGATTGAAGCCGGACAGGTTACGTACGCCCATCTTCGCCATCAGCTTGTAGCGGCGCTCCATCTCGGCAACGCTCCAGCGCAAGGCGTTGGCGGCGTCCTTCATGTCAGTGACCACCGGACACAACAGGTGCGGAATACCTTCGTAGATGGACAGCTCGAGCATTTTCGGGTCGATCATGATCAGCTTGGCGTCTTCCGGGCCGGACTTGAACAGGATCGACAGGATCATGGCGTTCACACCCACCGATTTACCGGAACCGGTCGTACCGGCCACCAGCAGGTGGGGCATCTTCGCCAGATCGGTAATCACCGGCTTGCCACCGATATCGTGGCCCAGCGCCAGGGTGACGGGCGACTTGGCGTTATCGTATTCGGGTGTGGACAACACCTCGGAGAAACGCACGATCTGGCGGTCTTCGTTAGGGATCTCGATACCGACGGTGGTCTTGCCCGGAATCACCTCGACCACACGAACGCTGGTCACGGCGAGCGAGCGCGCAAGGTCCTTGGCGAGGTTGGAAATGCGGCTGACCTTGACGCCGGCAGCTGGCTGGATCTCGTAGCGAGTAATTACCGGACCGGGATGGATGGAGTCTACCGACACCTCCACACCGAATTCCTTGAGCTTGATTTCCAGCAAATGACCGACGGCCGCCAGAGACTCCGGGGAATAGTTGAGCTGCTTCTTCTCTGCCGGGTCGAGGATGGAAATCGGAGGCAGCGTGCCTTCCACTGCGCTGTCCACGAACAGCGGGGCCTGCTTTTCCTTCATGACGCGCTTGCTGGGCTCTACAGGCTTCGAAGGCGCTGGCGCGATGACCGCAGGCACGTGCTTTTCGCGCTCGGTCATGTGTTTGCTCAACGACGCTTCACGCTCCACCAGGCGCTCTCTGGCCTTGGCCTGCTCGCGACGATCGGGCGCCACAGGCGCCACCACATCGTTGACACGCATGTCCACCTCACGCAACTGCGCAACCATCTGCTTGCGCTCGGCACGGGCGGTCCACCAGCGGTTCGCAGCGCCTTGAAACAGTTCGAACAGATCGAGGGTGATCTTGCCGGTGACATCCATCACCTTGAACCAGGACAGGTCGGTAAACACCGTCAGGCCGAACAGAAACAGGGCAATGAACAGCAAGGTGCTGCCTTGAATATTCAGGGCTTTCTTGGCCAGATCGCCGAGCACTTCGCCCAGCACACCGCCTGCCGAACCGGGGAAACCGGCCGAAAAATGGAAGTGAATATGCGCCAGCGCAGCACCCGCGAGGATCAGAAACACCAGTCCGATCAGACGCCAGGAAAACAGCCAGCCGCTCCATTGCCAAGGCTCATGGCGATGGCGAAACACCTGCCAGGCCTTGATCGCCAGCAACAGTGGGAAGATGTAGGCGAAGTAGCCCAGAACCATGAACAGAATATCGGCACAGAACGCACCTGCACGCCCTGCGGCATTCTGAACCTGCGCCGCATTGCTGCTGGTGTGGCTCCAGCCGGGATCGCTCTGATCGTAGGTCAGCAAGGCCATCATCAGATACAGGCACAGTGCGCCAAAGGCGATCAGGGCCCCTTCCTTGAGCCGGTAGTGCAATTGCTGCCGCCAAAGCGGGACAGCGCTGGGTGCGGGGGTGGATTTCTTCAAAACGCTTTATTTCCTGCGCGGTAGCGCGAACATCTCGTTGATTGACCAGAAACGGCTGTCGGACGGCACTGACGGCTCCCGAATGGACAGGGAGCGCAGACAGCGGGAAAGCCTGTCGACAGACGCTTGAATGATAACGCCCAAAACAGGCATTGTACGGCTTTACAGCCACTTGAGTCTGTACGAAAACACACCATCTCCACTTCAGACGGTCACGCAAGACACAACATGCTTTCACCTTCACTGATGATGTTCAATTTGAGCATGCATTACGTTTTGTGACAAAGGCTTATGCCGTGTTTCTATCAACGGCCCGCAACTTGAACGACCATACGACCGCTGCGAGGCTCGCGCCCTACCGCATGCACAAGGTACGCGCCATAATGACAACCGCTTGTGACCACGCCTGTCGCACAGAGTTGCACTTACAGACAGGTGCGCCCTCCCCTTCCGCAAAGTTGTGATGCCATGCTGACCTGGTTGAACCGCAACAGCCTCGATTTTCCGCCACTGGAAAAAGCCCTCCGCGAACCCAACGGCTTGCTTGCCGCAGGCGGAGACTTGTCGGCCGATCGCCTGATCAGCGCCTATCGACACGGCTGCTTTCCCTGGTTTCAGGACGGTCAGCCGATTCTCTGGTGGTCCCCCGATCCGCGCACTGTGTTATTTCCCGAAGAACTGCACGTCTCGCGAAGTCTTGGCAAGGTTCTGCGCCAGTTGCGCTATCGGGTGACCTTCGATCAGGACTTCGCCAGCGTGATCACGGCCTGCGCCGCCCCTCGCAGTTATGCCAACGAAACCTGGATAACCGGCTCGATGCAGGAGGCCTATATCGAGCTGCACCGCCGTGGACATGCGCACAGCGTCGAGGTCTGGGATCAGGATGAGCTGGTCGGTGGGCTTTATGGCTTGGCAATGGGCCAGCTGTTTTTCGGCGAATCGATGTTCAGCCGGGCAGATAACGCCTCCAAGGTCGGCTTTGCCACCCTGGTAGAGCATTTGACTGAATGGGGATTTGTGTTGATCGACTGCCAGATGCCCACTCAGCATCTGCACAGCTTCGGCGCGCGCGCCATTCCTCGGCAGACTTTCGCCGATTACCTGTCCCGCCATCTTGATCAGCCGACCGACGCTGACTGGTCAGCTAGGCGAGTTTGACAGGCTGGCATACACTCATGGGTAAGGATTCACCATTAGGCGACGACCATGACAGAGCTGGCGAGGCTGAAGTTTTATGCCACTCAACCGCACACCTGCAGTTACCTGCCCGAAGAGCAGGCGACGACCCTGTTTCTGGACCCCAGCCAGCCGATGGATGTACAGGTCTATGCCGACCTGTCTGACATGGGTTTTCGCCGCAGCGGTGATCACCTTTATCGCCCGCACTGCCAGAACTGCAGCGCGTGTGTACCCGCACGCATTCCGGTAAGCCTCTTCGTTCCCGACCGTCAGCAAAAACGTATTCTGAAACGCAATGCCGACATTCAGGTGCAAAGCGCCAAACCTGTTTTCACTCAGGAATACTTCGATCTTTATCAGCGTTATATTGAACAACGGCACGCTGACGGCGACATGTTCCCGCCGAGCCGGGAGCAATTTTCGACATTTCTGGTTCGCGACCTGCCTTTCTCGCGCTTTTACGAATTTCGTGTCGATCAACGTCTGCTGGCAGTTGCCGTCACCGACCTGCTGCCCAACGGGCTTTCGGCAGTCTATACGTTCTACGAACCCGATGAAGAACGCCGCAGTCTGGGCCGTTACGCCATTTTGTGGCAGATCGCCGAAGCGGCCAGGCTGCAACTGCAGGCGGTGTACCTCGGCTACTGGATCAAGAACTGCAAAAAGATGAATTACAAGACTCAATATCGCCCCATCGAGCTGCTCACCAATCAAAGATGGGTCACTCTGTATTGAACCCCTTGGCTTAAACTGGTTTTTTCGGGCACAATGCACGCCGCTTTTGCCTGGCGCCACTTGCACCGGGCCACTCATTTGTATACCGAGGGCTTTACTGCATGTCGAAAGAAGACAGCTTCGAAATGGAAGGCACTGTCGTCGACACCCTGCCCAACACCATGTTTCGCGTGGAGTTGGAAAACGGGCACGTCGTAACCGCGCATATCTCCGGCAAGATGCGCAAGAATTACATCCGTATTCTGACCGGTGACAAAGTGCGTGTAGAGCTGACGCCCTACGACCTGAGCAAAGGGCGCATCACCTACCGCGCTCGCTAAACAGGCATTAACGAAAACGCCCGGCATAAGCCGGGCGTTTTTGTATGCCTGTTTTTTACAATCGATGTCCTCGACGTGCCCCGCATCCGTCAATGATGCGGGGCGAGGCGTCGGCTATCAGGCCATTTCTGCCGTGGTTTCGAAATCGAAGGTGATCTCGCCATCCTTGATATCGATGTGAACCACGCCGCCATGTTCTGACAGTTCGCCGAACAGGATCTCTTCGGCGAGAGGCCGTTTGATCTTGTCCTGAATCAGGCGAGCCATCGGTCTGGCACCCATTGCCGCATCGTAACCACCCTGCGCCAGCCAGCTTCTCGCCGCCTCGGACACTTCGAGCAGTACGCGCTTGTCTTCCAGCTGGGCCTGAAGCTCGGTGAGGAACTTGTCAACCACGCTCTTGATGACTTCGTGGCTGAGGCGACCGAACTGAATGATGGTATCCAGACGGTTGCGGAACTCTGGCGTGAAGCTCTTCTTGATCACTTCCATCGCATCGGACGAGTGGTCCTGATGCGTGAAACCGATCGAAGCGCGCGCAGCAGACTCAGCCCCGGCGTTGGTGGTCATGATCACGATCACATTGCGGAAGTCCGCCTTGCGCCCGTTGTTGTCGGTCAGCGTACCGTGGTCCATCACCTGCAGAAGCAGATTGAAGACTTCCGGGTGAGCCTTTTCGATTTCATCGAGCAACAGCACACAATGTGGCTGGCGGGTAATGGCCTCGGTCAGCAGACCGCCCTGGTCGAAACCGACGTAACCCGGAGGCGCACCGATCAGACGGGAAACAGTATGCCGCTCCATGTACTCGGACATGTCGAACCGGATCAACTCGACGCCCAGTGCCTTGGCCAACTGACGCGCCGCCTCGGTCTTGCCGACGCCCGTAGGACCGGCGAACAGGAACGAACCGACCGGCTTGTCAGGCGACTTGAGGCCTGCACGGGACAGCTTGATCGCAGTCGACAACGAATCGATGGCCGCATCCTGCCCGAAGACAGTGAGCTTGAGATCGCGCTCCAGGTTACGCAGCAGTTCCTTGTCGGAGCTGTTGACGTGTTTTGGCGGAATGCGCGCGATCTTGGCGACAATGTCTTCGACCTGAGGCACATCGATGCGCTTGACGCGCTGCTCGACAGGCTGCAGACGCTGATAGGCACCCGCCTCATCGATCACGTCAATGGCCTTGTCAGGCATATGACGATCATTGATGTAGCGCGAGGCGAGCTCGGCGGCGGCGCGCAGGGCTTCGTCGCTGTATTCGATGCTGTGATGCTGCTCGAAACGGCTTTTCAGGCCGCGCAGGATACCGATGGTGTCCTCGACCGAAGGCTCGGAAACATCGACTTTCTGGAAGCGACGCGCCAAGGCACGATCCTTCTCGAAAATCCCGCGAAATTCCTGAAAGGTCGTCGAACCGATGCAACGGATCTCGCCGGAAGACAGCAGCGGCTTGAGCAGGTTGGAAGCATCCATTACCCCGCCGGACGCTGCGCCAGCACCGATGATCGTGTGGATCTCGTCAATGAACAGGATCGCCTGAGGACGCTTGCGCAGTTCATTGAGCAACGCCTTGAAGCGCTTCTCGAAATCGCCGCGGTATTTCGTCCCGGCCAGCAACGCGCCCAGATCGAGCGAGTAGACGACGCTGTTGGCAAGCAGGTCAGGCACCTGATTGTCGACGATGCGCTTGGCCAGACCTTCGGCGATGGCCGTTTTACCGACACCCGCTTCACCGACCAGCAAAGGATTGTTCTTGCGGCGACGAGCCAGAATCTGTGCCACCCGCTCGACTTCGCTTTCGCGGCCGACCAGTGGATCGATGCGCCCCTGACGCGCCAACTCGTTCAGATTGCTGGCATAGGCATCCAGAGGATTGCCTGAGGAAGATGCTTCACCGCCCTCGTCGTCCTGCATATCCTGTTCACCTTCAGAAGAGTGTTCGCCATGCCCTGGAACCTTGGAGATACCGTGGGCGATATAGTTGACGACATCAATCCGGGCCACGCTCTGCTGCTTGAGCAGAAATACGGCCTGGCTTTCCTGCTCACTGAAAATCGCAACCAGCACGTTGGCGCCGGTCACTTCGCGCTTGCCGGAGCTCTGCACGTGGAAGACTGCCCGTTGCAGCACGCGCTGAAACCCGAGCGTCGGTTGTGTCTCGCGGTCCTCGTCATGAACGGGGATCAGCGGAGTGGTGGAGTCGATGAACTCCTGCAGATCATGCTTGAGTTTATCGAGGTTTGCGCCGCAGGCACGCAGTACAGTGGCTGCAGCCTCATTGTCCAATAGAGCCAGCAGGAGATGCTCGACCGTCATGAACTCATGACGCTTCGAACGTGCCTCCTTGAAGGCAAGATTGAGGGTGACTTCGAGCTCACGGTTTAACATAGCTTCACCTCATACCCAAGTGGTCGGCGTTTAACCGTCCTTCTCGATCTCACAGAGTAGCGGATGCTGGCTCTCCCTGGCGTATTGATTGACCTGCATTGCCTTGGTCTCGGCGATGTCGCGGGTAAACAATCCGCAGACTGCCCGTCCCTCTGTATGGACGGCCAGCATGACTTTGGTAGCCAGCTCACGATTCAGGTTAAAAAACACCTCGAGCACTTCTACGACGAAATCCATCGGGGTGTAGTCATCGTTGAATAAAACCACCTTGTACATCGGTGGCGCCTGCAGGGTCGGCTTGGCGTCCTGCACCGCAATGCCCGCCGAGTCGTCCTCGTGCGACTGCGGATCATCCTGATTGAATGTTAGTCGAATCTTGCTGAATGCATGCATGGAAAGAAATGTTCGTTTGAGGGCGGATTGAGCAATTTAGTCGCAGTCTGGACGGTTTTTAAATGGGCTGCCACATGACCTTGACTATCAGCTAAACGGTGTTACAACCAATAGAGCCCACATTGGGTAAAAAGGGTCCGCACAGTCAACCAAAATTTTTTGGGTGGGTAGCGGATTGAAGTGGATGATACTCCTGACGGAGTCCTTTGCAGAGGGAGATGGTGATGATTGAAGGAAAAGTCAAGTGGTTCAACAATGCAAAAGGGTTTGGGTTCATAAACGCTGAAGGCAAGAGTGACGAGGACCTGTTCGTTCATTTCTCGGCTATCGAAATGGAAGGTTACAAAACCCTCAAGGCTGGCCAGAAAGTCAGATTTGAAGTCGCCCACGGCCCTAAAGGGCTGCAGGCAATAAAAATCAACAGCTCGGAAGAGAAAAAGCTGGATCCGGCAAAGGACACGCAGCCGCTGCTTCAGCAGGACCACGCTCACGCGGACGCCTGATGCTCGTGTTGAAAAAGTCAGTTGATGTATAACGGCAGCCATCAGAGCAGCCGAACTGCCAGAAGCACGCAATGAGCTTTGCCGGACACATAAAGAGACAGCTATGTTGGTCTGCTTTATACCCGTCGCGCTCCACAGGGTATCGAATTAGCGGTTGTTGCACCGCGGATGCCCAGACTCCAGGACGTTCATATGGCCTGCGCAGCCCAGCCCGTACAATGGAAGTTCGCCCCTCTCCCATCGAATTCGTCCTACCTTCAGGCCTGCTGGGGCCGATGCGCCAGCCACTCCGAGTGCCTGTCTGGCAAACCGCACGTTCGACCAACGGCGGATATTCATTTTTCGATAGCTCGCATAGCATTAATGCTTGGTGCCAATGGTTTGATATACTCGCGCCGTGACCGCAGAGTCATCAAGGCCGACCCGTCCGAATTCTGACCCTCGGCCTTCCTTATGCGTCGGGCTGCTACCTGACCCGACAGCTTGACGCTCGACTGATGCACCCAACATCACCGCGAATAAACCTCGACCTGGCTCATGGCCGAACCGTGGGCAAGCGCGCTTAGAATGCGCGTATCGAGATTTTGTGCATGCTCAGCAAAAGAGAGTTAATACGAATGTCCAACCGCTCGAAGATCATCTACACCTTCACCGACGAAGCTCCGGCCCTCGCCACCTACTCCCTGCTGCCTATTATCGAAGCGTTCACAGCGACCTCCGATATCGACGTGGAAACACGCGACATTTCTCTGGCGGGCCGTGTTCTTTCCAGCTTCCCGGAATTGCTTGCCGACAAAAAAGTGCCGGATCATCTCGCCGAGCTGGGCAAACTGGCTACCACGCCAGAAGCCAATATTATCAAGCTGCCTAACATCAGCGCCTCGGTCCCGCAATTGAAGGCGACCATCAAGGAGCTTCAGAATCAGGGCTACAACATCCCTGACTACCCTGAAAATCCTGCCACTGACGCGGAAAAAGAAACCCGCGCACGCTACGACAAGACCAAGGGCAGCGCCGTGAACCCGGTTCTGCGCGAAGGCAACTCCGATCGCCGCGCCCCGCTGTCGGTCAAGAACTACGCGCGCAAGCACCCGCACAAGATGGGCGCCTGGTCAGCTGACTCCAAGGCTCACGTTGCACACATGAGCAACGGCGACTTCTACGGCAGCGAAAAAGCCGCCGAGATCGCGGCCGACAATACCGTCAAGATCGAACTCGTCGCTCAGGACGGCACCACCACCGTCCTGAAGGAAAAAACCGCCGTCAAGGCTGGCGAAGTCGTCGACTGCTCGGTCATGAGCGCCAAGGCCCTGCGCAGCTTCATTGCTGCCGAAATCGAAGACGCCCGCAAGCAGGGCGTGCTGTTTTCGGTGCACTTGAAAGCGACCATGATGAAGATCTCCGACCCGATCATGTTCGGCCAGATCGTCGACGAGTTCTACAAGGATGCGCTGACCAAGCACGCTGATACGCTCAAGCAGATCGGCTTCAGCCTGAACAACGGCATCGGCGACCTGTACGAGCGCATCACTAGCCTGCCCGCTGACAAGCAGGCAGAAATCAAGGCTGATATCGAAGCGGTCTACGCCGTTCGCCCACAGCTGGCGATGGTCAATTCCGACAAGGGCATCACCAACCTGCACGTGCCGAGCGACGTCATCGTCGACGCCTCAATGCCGGCAATGATTCGTGACTCCGGCAAGATGTGGGGCACAGACGGTCAGTTGCACGATGCCAAGGCCGTGATTCCGGATCGCTGCTACGCCACCATCTATCAGGCAGTCATCGAAGACTGCAAGAAAAATGGCGCATTCGACCCGACCACCATGGGCAGCGTACCGAACGTCGGCCTGATGGCTCAGAAGGCCGAAGAGTATGGCTCCCACGACAAGACGTTCCACATTCAGACCAACGGCGTTGTTCGTGTAACTGACAGCCAGGGCAACCTGCTGATGGAACAGAAGGTCGAAGCGGGCGATATCTGGCGCATGTGCCAGGCCAAGGACGCACCGATTCAGGACTGGGTGAAACTGGCCGTCAATCGTGCCCGCGCCAGCAATACCCCGGCTATCTTCTGGCTGGATTCGTCCCGCGCCCATGACAGCGTGATGATCGAAAAAGTGCGCAAGTACCTGGGCGACCACGACACGTCGGGCCTGGATATCCAGATCCTGTCACCTGTCGACGCGATGAAGCTGACCCTGGAACGCACTCGCGCAGGCAAGGACACCATTTCGGTCACCGGTAACGTACTGCGCGACTACCTGACCGACCTGTTCCCGATCATGGAACTGGGCACCAGCGCGAAGATGCTGTCGATCGTTCCGCTGATGAACGGCGGCGGCCTGTTCGAAACCGGCGCAGGTGGTTCGGCTCCGAAGCACGTGCAACAGTTCGTCGAGGAAAACTTCCTGCGCTGGGATTCGCTGGGTGAATTCCTGGCTCTGGCAGCGTCCCTCGAGCATCTGGGCCATGCCTACAACAATCCGAAAGCACTGGTTCTGTCCAAGACCCTCGACCAGGCCACTGGCGAGTTCCTGGACCGTAACAAGTCGCCTTCGCGCAAGGTCGGCGGTATCGATAACCGCGGCAGCCACTTCTACCTGACCCTGTTCTGGGCTCAGGCACTGGCTGCTCAGAACGACGATGCAGACCTCAAGGCGCAGTTCGCACCTCTGGCGAAAACCCTGACCGACAACGAAGAAAAAATCGTTGCCGAGCTGAACGCGGTTCAGGGCAAGCCGGTAGACATTGGCGGCTACTACTTCCCTAACCCGGAAGTCACCAGCAAGGCCATGCGCCCGAGCGCCACGCTCAACGCGGCTATCGCCGCGCTGTAAGAGGCAATCCGAGGCGGTGCATAAAAATGCACCGCCTCGCAAAAAAATCCCCGGCCTGTTGCCGGGGATTTTTTTACCCATGAAAAATTTCAGTTACAGGTTTGATCTCGCAAGCCTGGGAGATCCCTGCTCAAGAACATGATTGCCCCCTTCAGCTTTTCAGCGCGCGCGAAAGAAAGTCGCGAATGTATTCAGCGACCTCCGGCGCGTGCGTTTCCAATGCAAAGTGGCCTGCATCCAGCAGATGCACTTCAGCCGCCGGGACGTCCTTGCGAAAAGCATGCGCGCCCGGAGGTATGAACGCAGGATCATGCTTGCCCCAGACCGCCAGCAAGGGTGGCTGATATTTGCGCAGGTATTCCTGAAACGAGGGGTAAGCCGCTACGTTACTGCGGTAGTCGAGAATCAGATCAAGCTGGATCTCTTCTGCGCCCGGCCGCGCCATATACAGAATGTCGAGGTTGCAGCCATCGGGAGAAAGCTTTTCAGGATCGGCTCCCGTACCGTATTGCCAGTCCCGGATGACTTGCGGTGACAGCGAGGCGCGACAGGCTTCACGATTGGCTGCCGAAGGCTCGCGCCAATAGGCTTGCCACGGGCCCCATTGATCGCTGAATCCCTCCAGGTAGGCATTGCCGTTCTGACTGATGATTGCGGTGACCTTCTCCGAGTTCGCCGCTGCGAGCCGCAAACCTGTCGGTGCGCCATAGTCGAATATGTATAACGCATACTTCTTCAGGCCCAGCGCCTCGGTGAAGCCCTCGATTACCTTGTAAAGGTTTTCGAATGTGTAATCGAACTGCCCGCGCGGTGGTGCTTTGGTATTACCGAATCCGGGCAGATCGGGAGCGATCAGGCGGTACTGACTCGCCAACAATGGCATCAGGTCACGAAACATGTGACTGGCACTCGGGAAACCATGAAGCAACAGCAGCACCGGGGCGTCCTTGGCTCCGATTTCGCGATAGAACACATTGACGTCCCCTACCTGCTGAGTGTGAAACGTCACGCGGAAGGCATCATCAATGCTCATTGCACTTTCCCTGGATAGAGGTTTATTGCTTGCAGAAGCGGCGCTCACCAACGACGCCCCGAGAGCAGAAGCAGCGCCTAACGCTGACGCCTGTAAAACCTTGCGCCGACTGACACCGGATGCGGCATTTTCAGCGTCGACTGAACCGGAATTTTTCATAGCAGAGTCTGACCGGGCTGGATGAATGAGTCGCCATCCTAGTCATTGCAACTGGACTGCAGAATTACCGAAAAAATCAATTCACCCTTTCAATTTCTGAAATGCTGATACGATTTCGCATCTTTCGTGGCAAGCAGGCTGCCTATGGACCGTATTCAGGAAATGACGCTTTTTGCCGGACTTGCCGAGCAAACCAGTTTTGCCGGGGTAGCCCGCCATTTTGGCCTGTCGACCGCCACGGTAACCCGGGCTGTCGCGAGTCTGGAGAGCCGCCTGGGCATCCTGCTGGTGGTGCGCACCACTCGCAACATGCGGCTCACCGAGGCGGGCCAGCGCTTCGCCGCTGATTGCCGCCGACTGCTTGCCGACCTTGATGAGGCTGAAAGCGCGGCAGGCGGCTTGCATGCAGTGCCAGGCGGCCTGCTGACGATCACCGCACCCCAGATGTTCGGCGCGCTGCATGTCGTGCCCGTAATGACGAGCTTTCTCGAGCGTTTTCCGGCTGTGGACATCCGTGCCATTCTGGTCGACCGAGTAGTGTCCATGCTCGATGAGGGCGTCGACGTGGCCGTCAGGATCGGTGCCCTGCCCGATTCGTCTCTGACCGCAATCCCGACAGGTAGCGTGCGGCGCATGGTTTGCGCATCCCCGGCCTATCTCGAAAAGCATGGAGTTCCGCAGCATCCCGACGATTTGCGACAGCATTCGACGGTTTCAACCACCACCGCCGAACGCCCGCCTCAATGGCTTTTCCGGATCGATGACAATAATTATTCGGTCGATGTCGCCTCGAGACTCAGCCTGACGTCTTATCAGGCGGCGATCAGCGCAGCATTACAAGGATGGGGGCTGACCCAGGTGCCGTACTATCAGATACGCGATCACCTGCAGGAAGGCAGGCTCAAGTGTGTTCTGGAGACGTTCGAAATAACGCCGGAACCGGTTCACGTTGTTTACCTGGAGGGCCGTCGTCGCTCATCCAAAGTGCGAGCCTTTGTGGACTTCTGCGTCAGCGCCCTGAGGCATGACCTGCAGTTCGAGCACCAATAAGCTGTTACGGCTGACCCAATCCCCTGCAAAGAGACCATTACCATGACCTGGCAAGCCCACGTTACCGTCGCCACCATCGTCGAAGATCAAGGCCGCTTTCTTTTCGTTGAGGAAATCAAAGGCGGACGCGCCGTACTCAACCAACCCGCCGGACACCTGGACCCGAACGAAAGCCTGCAACGTGCCGCCGTGCGTGAAACCCTGGAAGAAACCGGCTGGGACGTCGAATTGACCAGCGTGGTGGGCATCTACCTGTACACCGCGCCGAGCAATGGCGTGACCTACCAGCGAATCTGCTTTGCCGCCAAGGGCCTGCGCCACCACCCGGAGTATCAACTCGATGAAGGCATCGTCGGCGCAGTCTGGCTGACTCGCGATGAGCTAGTGGCCCAACAGGAGCGCTGGCGCAGCGAGCTGGTATTGCGTTGTCTGGACGACTACCTCGATGGCGAACATTTCAGTCTCGACCTGCTGCGCGACAAGGCGTGAGACTCGACGCCCTCAGCCTGATAGAATCGCGTCCTTTTACAGGTCAGCCGTTGAACCCCCATGCGTGATCCAGCCCCCTCGAACTCAGAAATGAAGCGCGTCATAGTCGGCATGTCCGGCGGCGTGGACTCTTCCGTTTCCGCCGTACTGCTCATGGAGCAGGGTTATCAGGTGGAAGGCTTGTTCATGAAGAACTGGGAAGAAGACGACGGAACGGAATACTGCACCGCCCGCGAAGACCTGGCGGACGCCCAGGCCGTGTGCGACAAGATCGGCATCAAGCTGCACACGGCCAACTTCGCGGCCGAGTACTGGGACAACGTCTTCGAGCACTTCCTTGAAGAGTACAAGGCCGGGCGCACCCCAAACCCGGACATCCTGTGTAACCGCGAAATCAAGTTCAAGGCGTTTCTCGACTACGCACTGATGCTGGGCGCTGACCTTATCGCTACAGGCCATTACGTGCGCCGCCGTGATATCGATGGACGTACCGAGCTGCTCAAGGGCCTGGACCCGAACAAGGACCAGAGCTACTTCCTGCACGCCGTTGGCGGCGAGCAGATCGCCCGGACGCTGTTCCCGGTTGGCGAACTGGAAAAACCGGAAGTCCGGGCCATTGCCGAAAAACACGGCCTGGCCACTGCCAAGAAGAAGGATTCCACCGGAATCTGCTTCATTGGCGAGCGCCGCTTCACTGATTTTCTGCGCCAGTACCTGCCCGCCCAGCCCGGCGAAATCAAGACCACCGAGGGTGAAGTCATCGGTCGTCACAGCGGCCTGATGTACCACACCATCGGCCAGCGCCAGGGCCTGGGCATCGGCGGCCTCAAGGACGCCAGTGATGATCCGTGGTACGTGCTGGTCAAGGACCTGGACAACAATGAACTGATTGTCGGTCAGGGCAATGATCACCCCTGGCTGTTTTCCCGTGCGCTGGTTTCTTCGGAAATCTATTGGGTCAACCCGATCGACCTGAGCAGCCCGCGCAAGCTCACCGCGAAGGTCCGTTATCGTCAAGGCGACCAGCCGTGCACGCTGGAAAAGACCGCCGACGGTTACCGCGCCACATTCGATGACCCGCAGCGCGCCGTCACCCCCGGCCAGTCCGTGGTGTTCTACGACGGCGAAATCTGTCTGGGCGGCGGCGTGATCGAAATTGCCGAACCCTGGACCAGCAAGGACAAGCGTTGATGAGCCCGACTCAGGAACAACTGATCGCTCTGGGCGGTGTATTCCAGGCCGCCGTGCTGGTCGACCGGATCGCCAAGACCGGTCAGATCAGCGAAGCAGCCCTGAGCTGCATGCTCGGCAGCCTGCTGGTGGTCGACCCCAAGGATACGCTGGACGTTTACGGCGGCGACGATCTCAACCTGCACGAAGGCTATCGCGCCATGGCCAGCGCCCTGGAACGTGACCCGGCAACCTTGCAACGCGAACCGTTGCGCTACGCCCTGTCGATGCTCGGCCTCGAGCGCCAGCTGGCCAAGCGCGATGACCTGCTTGAAGTGATCGGCAAACGCATTCCGGTGATTCAGTCCCAGGTCGAGCATTTTGGCATCGCGCATGAGAACGTGATTGCCGCGACCGGCGCGCTGTACCAGGACACCCTGAGTACCTTGCGCCAGCGCATTCAGGTACAAGGCGACATGCGTAACCTGCAGCAGCCGAACAATGCCTCGAAGATTCGCGGCATTCTGCTGGCCGGTATACGCTCTGCCCGCCTGTGGCGGCAAGTTGGCGGTCATCGCTGGCAACTGGTGTTCAGCCGCCGCAAGTTGTTGAAAGAACTCTACCCATTGCTGCACGGCTGACCCGCCGCGCGCCAATGACCTTCACCACCCCAGGCACGACGCTGTCTACGCTGGTCGGCGGGCTCCGGTCCGACTGACTTTTCATGTATGATATGCGCCCTTTTCGTCGCCCGACTGTCCGAGAGCATCCCATGCAGCTTTCTTCGCTCACTGCGGTTTCCCCTGTTGATGGCCGCTACGCCGGCAAAACCCAGGCCTTGCGCCCTATTTTCAGCGAATACGGCCTGATCCGTTTCCGCGTGATGGTTGAAGTTCGCTGGCTCCAGCGTCTTGCGGCTCACCCGCAAATCACCGAAGTCCCGGCCTTCTCCGCGCAAGCCAATGCCATCCTGGATGCCCTGGCTGAAGACTTCTCCGTGGAACATGCCGAGCGCGTCAAGGAAATCGAGCGCACCACCAATCATGACGTGAAGGCTGTGGAGTATCTGCTCAAGGAGCAGGCTGCCAAATTGCCAGAGCTGGAAAAGGTCAGCGAGTTCATCCACTTCGCCTGCACCAGCGAAGACATCAACAACCTGTCTCACGCACTGATGCTGCGCGAGGGTCGCGACACCGTAGTGCTGCCACTGATGCGCCAGATCGCCGACGCCATCCGCGAGCTGGCGATTCGCTTTGCAGACGTGCCGATGCTGTCCCGCACTCACGGCCAGCCCGCCTCCCCGACCACACTGGGCAAGGAGTTGGCAAACGTCGTTTACCGCCTCGAGCGCCAGATCAGTCAGATCGCAGCAGTCCCGTTGCTCGGCAAAATCAACGGCGCAGTCGGCAACTACAATGCCCACCTCTCTGCCTATGCAGACATCGACTGGGAAGCCAATGCGCGGGCCTTCATCGAAGACGAGCTGGGCCTGGGTTTCAACCCGTACACCACGCAGATCGAACCGCACGACTACATTGCCGAGCTGTTCGACGCCATTGCCCGCTTCAACACCATCCTGATCGACTTCGACCGCGACATCTGGGGCTACATCTCGCTGGGCTATTTCAAGCAGCGCACCATTGCTGGCGAAATCGGCTCCTCGACCATGCCGCACAAGGTCAACCCGATCGACTTCGAAAACTCCGAAGGCAACCTGGGCATCGCCAACGCACTGTTCCAGCATCTGGCGAGCAAGCTGCCTGTGTCCCGCTGGCAGCGTGATCTGACCGACTCCACCGTACTGCGCAACCTGGGCGTCGGCTTTGCCCATAGCGTCATTGCCTACGAAGCCAGCCTCAAGGGCATCAGCAAGCTGGAACTGAACGAGCAGCGCATTGCCGCCGATCTGGACGCTTGCTGGGAAGTTCTGGCAGAGCCGATTCAGACCGTCATGCGTCGTTACAACATCGAAAACCCGTACGAAAAACTGAAAGAGCTGACACGCGGCAAGGGCATCGGCCCTGAAGCGCTGCAGACTTTCATCGACGGCCTGGACATGCCTGCCGAAGCCAAGGCCGAGCTCAAGAAGCTCACGCCTGCCAATTACATCGGTAACGCAGCCGCTCAGGCCAAGCGCATCTGACACGCAAAAAAATTGCACACGCCCGGCTGTGCCGGGCGTTTTCATTTCAAGGGCTTACACATGAATCCTGATATTCCTCTACAACTTCTGGGCGGCATCACTGCTCGCGTTTTCCTGCGTGACTACTGGCAGAAAAAACCGCTGCTGATCCGCCAGGCTCTGCCGGACTTTCAAAGCCCGATCGACGCGGACGAGCTTGCCGGCCTCGCCCTGGAAGAAGAAGTGGAGTCGCGCCTGGTCATCGAAAACGGCGAGCGCCCGTGGGAGCTGCGTCGTGGCCCGTTCGCTGAAGACGAATTCAGCAAACTGCCCGAGCGCGACTGGACGCTGCTGGTCCAGGCCGTGGACCAATTCGTTCCGGAAGTCAGCGAGCTGCTGGAAAACTTCCGCTTTCTGCCCAGCTGGCGGATTGACGATGTGATGATCAGCTACGCAGCCCCTGGCGGCAGCGTCGGTCCGCACTTCGACAACTATGATGTGTTCCTGCTTCAGGGGCATGGCAAACGCCACTGGCAGATCGGCCAGATGTGCGATGCGGAAAGCCCGCTGCTGCAGCATGCCGACCTGCGCATCCTTGCCGAATTCGAGAAGACCGAAGAGTGGACGCTGGAACCGGGCGACATGCTTTATCTACCGCCGCGCCTGGCGCACTGCGGCGTCGCCGTCGACGACTGCCTGACCTACTCGGTCGGTTTCCGTGCACCAAGCGCCGCCGAAGTCCTGACTCACTTCACTGACTTCCTCAGCCAGTTCATACCGGACGAAGAGCGCTACACCGATGCTGACGCCCAGCCGGTCAGCGATCCTCATCAAATCCAGCATGAAGCGCTTGATCGCCTGAAAACGCTGCTGGCCGAGCACATGAGTGACGAACGCCTGCTGCTGACCTGGTTCGGCCAGTTCATGACCGAACCGCGCTACCCGGAACTGGTGACCGGCCCAGAGCTCGACGAACAGGACCTGCTCGACAGCCTTGAGCAGGGCGCGGTGCTGATTCGTAACCCGAGCGCACGGCTGGCGTGGTCTGAAGTCGATGACGATCTGCTACTGTTTGCCAGTGGCCAGAGCCGCCTGCTGCCAGGCAGCCTGCGTGATCTGCTCAAACTGATCTGTGCCGCCGATGCATTGCACAGCGAAAACCTTGGCCAATGGTTGGCCGATGACGAGGGGCGCAATTTGCTTTGCGAACTCGTAAAACAAGGAAGCCTGGGATTTGCCGATGAATAAAGTCACTGTAACTGTCGCCCAATGGCAGAAGAACAACGCCGATATCCGGCGCATACGCGATTCGGTATTCATTGCCGAACAATCGGTGCCGCCGGAACTGGAGTGGGATGCCGAAGACGCAGGTGCCGTGCATTTTCTCGCGTACGAGGGTGAATATGCGGTGGGCACTGCCCGACTGCTGCCCGATGGCGAGATCGGTCGCCTGTCAGTCCTGAGAGACTGGCGTGGCCTGAAGGTCGGCGAGGCTCTGCTGGGTGCAGTGATCCATGAAGCCGAACAGCGTGGGCTCAAGCCGCTCAAGCTGAGCGCTCAGGTGCAGGCCGTCGAGTTTTATCAGCGCTTCGGCTTTTCGGTTATCAGCGACGAGTTTCTCGAAGCCGGCCTGCCACACGTTGATATGCTCCGCGAAGCGTGATCAACGCAGTTATGTAGGCGTTTGCAGCGGCACTACATGATGATCGCCCTGCTCTTTTTCGCTCGCCCCCTCAAGGTCGAACCGAAAAGCCGCAGGGCATTTTTATGCCTGACCATTCAGCTTGATTGCCTGCAGCCGACACAGTGGCACAATCATGCTTTACGCGCTCACCGCGGAGAATGAACATGTCAGTACGCAACTTGCTCAATGCAGCACTCACCTCGATGCTGATCGTCTTCAGCACTCAGGTCTTCGCGGCGACCGAAGTCGTCCCGCTCAACTACCGCACCAGTGCCGATCTGTTGCCGGTCGCCAAATCCTTTCTGGGGGACGAAGGCACCGTCAGCGCCTACGGCAATCAATTGATCGTGAATGCAGAGTCACGCAAGATCGAAGAACTTCGCGCTTTGATCTCGCAGCTCGATACGGCACCGAAACGCTTGCTGATCAGCGTCGACACCAGCGACAGCGCGACCCGCAGCAGCAGTGGCTCGCGGGTTATTCAGTACGGTACCGCCAGCCGTGAAGGCGGCGTGCAACAAGTGCAGACCAGCGAGGGCACCCCTGCACTCATACAGGTGGGCCAGAGTGTGCCGCTGACCTCTTCATCCACGGACGCGTACGGATATTCCCGAAGCGACACCGAGTACCGCAATGTAACCCAAGGGTTTTACGTCACGGCCAGCGTGACCGGCGACACGGTTCACCTGAGTATCAGCACCAATCATGACCGCATGAGCCAGGAGCGACCCGACGCTATCAAGGTGCAGAGTACTGACAGCCAGGTCAGCGGACGGCTGGGAGAATGGATCACACTGGCGAGCAACAGCAATGAATCCGTCGCGGATCAAAGTGGCCTGGCGCAACGCTATTCCACACAGGGTCGTGACGATATGATTTTGCGTGTAAAGGTCGAAACCCTCGAATAGCCTGCACGGGCTGAAAACCCAATACTTACGGGCCTTTTGATGACTGCCCGGTCTACTTTTCACAAATATGTAGTGATTTAAAAAAAGCACTACAAAACGTTTGACGCCCCCCTGAAGTGCGAGGCATGATTGCCTCGCTCCCGCTAATCAGAGGCTTTGCAAAAAGCCTTCGAGTCGCCGCTCTCACACACCCGCAGAGCCGATTCGTGTCCGCATCGCCCACAAGGCAGTTTGACGAGGTTGCGACTGGAACGAAGTTGTCCCGAGGGACGGAAGCGTAAACGGTAACCCGGCAAGGCCGACGGTGATGCACAACGCCACTGCAGGCCCGACTGTCCACCTGACAGCCTCATGTCCGGACGCCCGCTCTCCCCTCGAGCACCTCATTCACCCGTCGCGCCACTCATAACGTGCGGCTTCAGGCAAAACCCCGGATCAGCGAGCAGCCATCTACCGTGCCTTCGATAAACGAGGCGTTTTGGCGGAGCAGGACTTTCCAACGAGACCTACTTCTAGAGGTTTATCACCATGGCACTGACACGCGAACAACAAATAGCGGCTCTCGAGAAAGACTGGGCTGAAAATCCGCGCTGGAAAAACGTGACCCGTACTTATTCCGCTGCAGATGTGGTCCGCCTGCGCGGCTCGGTTCAACCCGAACACACCTTTGCACGGCTGGGCGCGGACAAGCTGTGGAACCTGGTGACCCAGGGTGCCAAACCGTCCTTTCGGCCGGACAAGGATTTCGTCAATTGCATGGGCGCCCTCACCGGTGGCCAGGCTGTGCAGCAGGTCAAGGCCGGCATTCAGGCCATCTACCTTTCCGGCTGGCAGGTCGCCGCCGACAACAACTCTGCCGAGTCCATGTACCCGGATCAGTCGCTGTACCCGGTTGACTCGGTGCCTACCGTGGTCAAGCGCATCAACAACTCGTTCCGCCGTGCCGATCAGATCCAGTGGAAAGCCGGCAAGGCGCCGGGCGACGAAGGCTACATCGACTACTTCGCTCCGATCGTGGCAGACGCGGAAGCCGGATTCGGCGGTGTACTCAATGCCTATGAGCTGATGAAAAACATGATCGAGGCCGGTGCCGCCGGGGTGCACTTCGAAGATCAACTGGCTTCAGTGAAGAAATGTGGCCACATGGGCGGCAAAGTGCTGGTCCCGACTCAGGAAGCCATACAGAAACTGGTCGCTGCACGCCTGGCCGCCGACGTGGCCGGTGTACCGACCATCATTCTGGCCCGGACTGATGCCAACGCTGCCGACTTGCTGACATCCGATTGCGATCCGTACGACAAGCCATTCGTGACCGGCGAACGTACCCATGAGGGGTTCTACAAGGTTCGCGCCGGCCTCGATCAGGCCATCGCACGCGGTCTGGCGTACGCGCCCTACGCCGATCTGATCTGGTGCGAAACCGCCAGGCCGGATCTGGACGAGGCACGCCGCTTCGCCGAGGCAATCAAAAAGGAATACCCGGATCAGTTGCTGTCCTACAACTGCTCGCCGTCCTTCAACTGGAAGAAAAACCTCGACGACGCAACCATTGCCAAATTTCAGCGCGAGCTGTCGGCGATGGGGTACAAGCACCAGTTCATTACCCTGGCAGGCATTCACAACATGTGGCACAGCATGTTCAATCTGGCGCATGACTACGCCCGCAACGACATGACCGCCTACGTGAAGCTGCAGGAACAGGAATTCGCCGACGCTGCCAAGGGTTATACCTTCGTGGCTCACCAGCAGGAAGTGGGTACCGGCTATTTCGACGACATGACGACCGTGATTCAGGGCGGCGTATCGTCGGTAACCGCACTCACCGGCTCGACCGAAGAAGAGCAATTCCACTGATACACCGCGCAACGCGTTGAAAACACAGGCCGTCCGTCAGGGCGGTCTGTCTTTTGTGTCAGAAGGTGCCGGTATTGATTTCGGACAATATGCAGTTGCCGGGCGAATGCTACAAAAGGCGTACTTTATAATCAGTACCGTTACCCACTATGCGCCGACTACCGAACGCTGAACTATCAAGACCACTTCAAATGATATTAATTATCATTCAAATTGCGTTTTCCTGCTTTTCTCGGTCAAGAAACATAATTAACGAAATCCCCGCTGATGCCCGCCCGGCAGGCCCTGCAGCCTCCCTGAAAGGCCTTGGGCAATTAATTCCGTAAATAAATTTGATGTAGAAAATTTACTTGCCAACTGTTTGCACATAAAATCAATCCGTTGACCGCACTGCGACATTTCGTCACTGCCTCGACTCTTTATCAAGCACAGAGACCTTTGCTCTCTAACAAGGACTGACAGCATGCCCGAATCGACAGGTCTGATTGCCCATAACTGGGGCTTCGCCATTTTCCTTTTGGGTGTTGTCGGCCTTTGCGCCTTCATGCTCGGTCTCTCCAGCCTGCTCGGAAGCAAGGCCTGGGGCCGCAGCAAGAACGAACCTTTCGAATCCGGCATGCTGCCTACCGGCAGTGCGCGCCTGCGTCTCTCCGCAAAATTCTATCTGGTCGCGATGCTTTTCGTGATCTTTGACATTGAAGCCCTCTTTCTCTTTGCCTGGTCTGTGTCCGTCCGCGAAAGCGGCTGGACCGGATTCGTCGAAGCTCTCGTTTTCATAGCAATTCTGTTGGCAGGTCTTGTCTACCTATGGCGGGTTGGTGCTCTTGACTGGGCTCCTGAAGGTCGCCGTAATCGGCAAGCGAAGCTGAAACAATGAGGCTTTGGCGATGCAATATAATCTCACCAGGATCGACCCGGACGCTCCTAACGAGCAGTACCCCATCGGCAAACGGGAAACCGTTTCCGATCCGTTAGAAGATCAAGTCCACAAAAACATCTACATGGGCAAGCTGGAAGACGTGCTGAACGGTGCGGTCAACTGGGGACGTAAAAACTCCCTGTGGCCCTACAACTTCGGCCTGTCGTGCTGCTATGTGGAAATGACCACCGCCTTCACGGCACCCCACGACATCGCGCGCTTTGGCGCTGAAGTGATCCGGGCGTCGCCACGACAGGCGGATTTCATGGTCATTGCCGGTACCTGCTTCATCAAGATGGCGCCGATCATCCAGCGTCTCTACGAGCAAATGCTCGAACCCAAGTGGGTCATTTCCATGGGTTCGTGTGCCAACTCCGGTGGCATGTACGACATCTACTCAGTGGTCCAGGGGGTGGACAAATTCCTTCCCGTGGATGTCTACGTGCCCGGCTGCCCGCCCCGCCCCGAAGCGTTTCTGCAAGGCTTGATGCTGTTGCAGGAATCCATCGGCAAGGAGCGTCGCCCTCTTTCCTGGGTCGTTGGCGATCAAGGCGTGTATCGCGCCGAGATGCCATCGCAAAAGGAACAGCGCCGCGAACAGCGTATTCAGGTGACCAACCTGCGCAGCCCCGACGAAGTCTGATCCAGCCCGTTCTTCTTATAAAAAAGACAAGAACCGGGGTTGATTCTGTACGTTGACCGAAGTGATTGAGACCTATGACTGCAGACAACGCTCTGTACATCCCGCCTTACAAGGCTGACGACCAAGATGTCGTCGTTGAACTGAACAACCGTTTTGGTGCCGAGGCTTTCACTGCCCAGCCGACTCGCACCGGCATGCCCGTGCTGTGGGTCGAGCGCGCCCGACTGTTTGAAATCCTGACGTTCCTGCGCAACGTGCCCAAGCCCTACTCCATGCTCTATGACCTGCATGGCGTGGACGAGCGTCTGCGCACAAACCGTCGTGGTCTGCCCGGTGCAGACTTCACCGTGTTCTATCACCTGCTGTCGATCGAGCGAAACAGCGACGTGATGATCAAGGTAGCGCTTTCCGAAAGCGACCTGAGCGTACCGACGATTACCAGCATCTGGCCGAACGCCAACTGGTACGAGCGTGAAGTGTGGGACATGTTCGGCATCGACTTCCCAGGCCACCCGCACCTGAGCCGCATCATGATGCCGCCGACCTGGGAAGGTCATCCGCTGCGCAAGGACTTCCCTGCCCGTGCAACGGAATTCGACCCGTACAGCCTGACCCTCGCCAAACAGCAACTGGAAGAGGAAGCCGCACGCTTCCGTCCGGAAGACTGGGGCATGAAACGCTCTGGCGCCAACGAGGACTACATGTTCCTCAACCTGGGGCCGAACCACCCTTCTGCTCACGGCGCGTTCCGTATCATTCTGCAACTGGACGGCGAAGAGATCGTCGACTGCGTTCCGGACATCGGCTACCACCACCGTGGTGCCGAGAAAATGGCCGAACGCCAGTCCTGGCACAGCTTCATTCCCTACACCGACCGTATCGATTACCTGGGCGGGGTGATGAACAACCTGCCTTATGTGCTCTCGGTAGAGAAGCTGGCAGGCATCAAGGTGCCGGAAAAGGTCGACGTCATCCGCATCATGATGGCCGAGTTCTTCCGTATCACCAGCCACCTGCTGTTCCTGGGTACCTACATTCAGGACGTGGGCGCCATGACACCGGTGTTCTTCACGTTCACCGACCGCCAGAAAGCCTACACCGTGATCGAAGCGATTACCGGCTTCCGTCTGCACCCTGCCTGGTACCGCATCGGCGGGGTCGCTCACGACCTGCCGCGTGGCTGGGAAAAACTGGTCAAGGACTTCGTCGACTGGCTGCCCAAGCGCCTGGACGAATACACCAAGGCTGCCCTGCAGAACAGCATTCTCAAGGGTCGTACCGTCGGCGTCGCCGCCTACAACACCAAGGAAGCCCTCGAATGGGGCGTCACCGGTGCAGGCCTGCGCTCCACCGGTTGCGATTTCGACCTGCGCAAGGCGCGCCCTTACTCGGGCTACGAGAACTTCGAATTCGAAGTGCCGCTGGCCGCCAATGGCGATGCCTATGACCGCTGCATGGTCCGCGTCGAAGAGATGCGCCAGAGCATCAAGATCATCGACCAGTGCATGCGCAACATGCCGGAAGGCCCGTACAAGGCGGATCACCCGCTGACCACGCCGCCGCCGAAAGAGCGCACCCTGCAGCACATCGAAACCCTGATCACGCACTTCCTGCAGGTTTCGTGGGGCCCGGTCATGCCGGCCAACGAGTCCTTCCAGATGATCGAAGCGACCAAGGGTATCAACAGCTATTACCTGACGAGCGACGGCGGCACCATGAGCTACCGTACCCGGATCCGCACCCCGAGTTACCCGCACCTGCAGCAGATCCCTTCGGTGATCAAAGGCAGCATGGTCGCGGACTTGATCGCGTACCTGGGTAGTATCGATTTCGTTATGGCCGACGTGGACCGCTAAGCATGAATAGCCCGCTAATCCAGACAGACCGTTTCGCGCTGAGCGAAACCGAGCGCTCGGCCATCGAGCATGAGATGCATCACTACGAGGACCCGCGCGCGGCGTCCATCGAAGCCCTGAAAATTGTTCAGAAGGAACGTGGCTGGGTGCCCGACGGCGCGATTTACGCGATCGGCGACCTGCTGGGCATTCCCGCCAGCGACGTCGAAGGCGTTGCCACCTTCTACAGCCAGATCTTTCGCCAGCCGGTCGGGCGTCACATCATTCGCGTCTGCAACAGCATGGTGTGCTTCATCGGCGGCCACGAAAACGTGGTCGACGAGATCAAGAGCTCACTGGGCATCGGCCTGGGTCAGACCACCGCCGACGGTCGTTTCACACTGCTGCCGGTCTGCTGCCTCGGCAACTGTGACAAGGCGCCGGCCGTGATGGTCGACGACGACACTTTCGGCGATGTACAGCCTGCTGGCGTTGCCAAGATGCTGGAGGGTTACCTATGACCATCACTTCCTTCGGCCCTGCCAACCGCATTGCGCGCACGGCAGAAACCCATCCGCTGACCTGGCGTCTGCGCGACGACGGCGAACCGGTCTGGCTCGACGAGTACCAGGCCAAGGACGGCTATGCCGCAGCGCGCAAGGCGCTGACGCAACAGGCGCCTGACGATATCGTCCAGTCGGTCAAGGACTCGGGCCTCAAGGGCCGCGGTGGCGCAGGCTTCCCCACCGGTGTGAAATGGGGCCTGATGCCCAAAGACGAATCCATGAACATCCGCTACCTGCTGTGCAACGCGGACGAGATGGAGCCCAACACCTGGAAAGACCGCATGCTGATGGAGCAACTGCCCCATCTGCTGGTCGAGGGCATGCTGATCAGTGCCCGCGCGCTGAAAGCCTATCGCGGCTATATCTTCCTGCGCGGCGAATACGTCACTGCGGCCAAGCACCTCAATCGCGCAGTGGCGGAAGCCAAGGCCGCCGGTTTGCTGGGCAAGAACATTCTCGGCACCGGGTTCGACTTCGAACTGTTCGTGCACACCGGTGCCGGTCGCTACATTTGCGGTGAAGAAACCGCACTGATCAACTCGCTGGAAGGCCGCCGCGCCAACCCGCGCTCCAAGCCGCCCTTCCCTGCTGCAGTAGGCGTTTGGGGCAAGCCGACCTGTGTGAACAACGTCGAGACCCTGTGCAACGTGCCTGCCATCGTCAACAACGGCAACGACTGGTACAAGTCGCTGGCTCGCGAAGGCAGTGAAGACCACGGTACCAAGCTGATGGGCTTCTCCGGCAAGGTCAAAAACCCCGGTTTGTGGGAGCTGCCTTTCGGCGTACAGGCTCGCGAACTGTTCGAAGACTACGCCGGCGGCATGCGCGATGGCTTCAAGCTCAAGTGCTGGCAACCCGGAGGCGCCGGTACGGGGTTCCTGCTGCCTGAGCATCTGGACGCCCAGATGTATGCAGGCGGTATCGCCAAGGTCGGCACCCGGATGGGTACGGGTCTGGCGATGGCGGTCGACGATTCGGTCAACATGGTCTCGCTGCTGCGCAACATGGAAGAGTTTTTCGCTCAGGAGTCCTGCGGCTTCTGCACGCCATGCCGCGACGGTTTGCCATGGAGCGTGAAAATGCTTCGCGCCATCGAGAACGGTCAGGGTCAGCCGGGTGATATCGAGACCCTGCTGGGTCTGGTCAATTTCCTCGGCCCTGGCAAGACCTTCTGTGCCCATGCACCGGGCGCCGTTGAACCCTTGGGCAGTGCGATCAAGTATTTCCGCTCAGAGTTCGAAGCCGGTATCGCGCCAGCCAGCGCAGCCACGCTCGTTCCGGGCAAAAGTCCGACAGTGGTCGGCGCATAACAAGACACAACGGTCGGCGGCTGTTCGGGCTGCCGTCCTCGTACCTGCTGACGCCCTCCGGGCTGAACGATACGGGTACTACCGAGATTCCATTAGCCACGCCCGCTGACAACGGGCCAACGAAGACCTTTGAACCATGGCTACTATTCACGTAGACGGCAAAGCGCTCGAAGTCGATGGTGCAGACAACCTGTTACAGGCATGTCTGTCGCTGGGCCTCGATATCCCTTATTTCTGCTGGCACCCTGCCCTTGGCAGCGTCGGCGCCTGTCGCCAGTGCGCGGTCAAGCAGTACACCGACGAGAACGACACACGCGGTCGTATCGTCATGTCCTGCATGACGCCAGCTACCGACAACACCTGGATTTCCATCGAAGACGATGAGTCCAAGGCCTTCCGGGCCAGTGTCGTCGAATGGCTGATGACCAACCACCCGCATGACTGCCCGGTCTGCGAGGAAGGTGGTCACTGCCACCTGCAGGACATGACCGTGATGACCGGCCACAACGAGCGCCGTTATCGCTTCACCAAACGTACCCACCAGAATCAGGAGCTGGGGCCTTTCATCGCGCACGAGATGAACCGCTGCATCGCCTGTTATCGCTGTGTACGCTTTTATAAAGACTACGCGGGCGGCACCGACCTGGGCGTCTACGGTGCCCATGACAACGTGTACTTCGGTCGCGTTGAAGACGGCACGCTGGAAAGCGAGTTCTCCGGCAACCTCACCGAGGTCTGCCCGACCGGTGTGTTCACGGACAAGACCCACTCCGAGCGCTACAACCGCAAGTGGGACATGCAGTTCTCACCAAGCATCTGCCACGGTTGCTCCAGCGGCTGCAACATCAGCCCGGGTGAACGCTACGGTGAATTGCGCCGCATCGAAAACCGTTACAATGGCTCGGTCAACCAGTACTTCCTCTGCGACCGCGGGCGTTTCGGCTACGGTTACGTCAATCGCAAGGATCGCCCGCGCCAACCATTGCTTGTCGACGGCCAGGTCAAACTGAGCCTGGACGAGGCGCTGGACAAGGCGGCGGACCTGCTGCGCGGCCGTAACATCGTCGGTATCGGCTCTCCTCGCGCCAGCCTCGAAAGCAACTATGCGTTGCGTGAGCTGGTGGGGGCCGAGCATTTCTATAGCGGTATCGAAGCCGGTGAGCTGGAGCGTATCAGACTCATCCTCAAGGTCCTGAACGACAGCCCGCTGCCGATCCCGACCCTGCGCGACATCGAAGATCACGATGCCATCTTCGTCCTCGGCGAGGACCTGACCCAGACGGCGGCACGTATGGCTCTGGGCTTGCGCCAAGCCGTCAAAGGCAAGGCTGAAGACATGGCTGCGGCGATGAAAGTCCAGCCGTGGCTCGACGCGGCCGTGAAGAACATCGGTCAGCACGAGCTCAATCCGCTGTTCATCGCCAGCCTCGCCGAAACCCGTCTCGACGATGTTGCAGAAGAATGCGTACATGCAGCGCCCGATGATCTGGCGCGTATCGGTTTTGCCGTGGCTCATGCCCTGGACGCCAGCGCACCTGCCGTCGATGGTCTGGACAGCGAGGCGCTGGAACTGGCGCAACGCATTGCCGATGCGCTGCTGGCTGCCAAACGACCGCTGATCATTTCCGGCAGTTCGCTGGGTTCGACAGCGCTGATCGAAGCTGCTGCCAACATCGCCAAGGCCTTGAAGCTGCGCGACAAGCAGGGTTCCATCAGCCTGATCGTGCCTGAAGCCAACAGCATGGGCCTGGCGATGTTCGGCGGCGAGTCCGTAGATGCCGCGCTGCAAGCGGTGATCTCCGGCAAGGCCGACGCCATCGTGGTGCTGGAAAACGATTTGTATCGTCGTGTGGACGCCAAGATCGTCGACGCCGCACTGAGCGCTGCGAAGGTCGTGATCGTCGCTGACCATCAGAAAACCCCGACCAGCGACCGCGCCCACCTTATCCTGCCAGCTGCCAGCTTCGCCGAAGGCGACGGCACACTGGTCAGCCAGGAAGGCCGTGCCCAACGCTTCTTCCAGGTCTTCGATCCGACCTATCTGGATGCGAGCATTCTGGTCCACGAAGGCTGGCGCTGGTTGCATGCCCTGCGTGCCACCTTGCTGAACAAGCCGGTTGACTGGACGCAACTCGACCACGTCACCGAGGCCTGCGCCAGCAGCACCCCGCAACTGGCGGGTATCGTCAACGCCGCGCCGTCTGCGTCGTTCCGCATCAAGGGCCTGAAACTGGCTCGCGAACCGCTGCGTTATAGCGGCCGTACCGCGATGCGAGCCAACATCAGCGTGCATGAGCCGCGCACCTCGCAAGACATCGACACAGCGTTCTCCTTCTCCATGGAAGGCTACTCGGGCTCGGCCGAGCCTCGTCAGCAGGTGCCATTCGCCTGGTCGCCGGGCTGGAACTCGCCGCAGGCCTGGAACAAGTTTCAGGACGAAGTCGGCGGTCACTTGCGCGCCGGCGACCCGGGCACTCGCCTGATCGAAAGCCAGGGCGATGGTCTGTCCTGGTTCTCCAGCGTGCCACGTGCGTTCTCGCCAGAGCGCGGCACCTGGCAGGTCGTGCCGTTCTTCCACCTGTTTGGCAGCGACGAAACCTCGTCTCTGGCCGCGCCGGTTCAGGAACGCATCCCGCAGGCCTATGTCGCAGTGGCCAAGTCCGAAGCCGATCGTCTCGGCGTCAACGACGGTGCCCTGCTCTCCTTGAGCATCGGCGGTGAAACGCTGACCTTGCCGTTGCGCATCAGCGAAGAACTGGGCGCGGGCCTTGTGGCATTGCCGGCAGGACTGCCTGGCATTCCGCCAGCACTCTTCGGCAAATCCGTTGACGGTCTGCAGGAGGTAGCGCAATGACCTGGTTTACCCCTGATGTGATCGACGCAATCATTGCAGTGGTCAAGGCCATTGTGGTGTTGCTGGCGGTCGTGGTTTGTGGTGCCCTGCTGAGCTTCATCGAACGTCGTCTGCTGGGCTGGTGGCAGGACCGTTATGGTCCGAACCGTGTGGGTCCGTTCGGCATGTTCCAGATCGCAGCCGACATGCTGAAGATGTTCTTCAAGGAAGACTGGACCCCACCGTTCGCCGACAAGGTGATCTTCACCCTGGCGCCGGTGGTTGCCATGAGTGCCCTGCTGATCGCCTTTGCGGTCATCCCGATCACCCCGACCTGGGGCGTCGCGGATCTGAACATCGGCCTGTTGTTCTTCTTCGCCATGGCCGGTCTGTCCGTATATGCGGTGCTGTTCGCCGGCTGGTCGAGCAACAACAAGTTCGCCCTGCTGGGCAGCCTGCGTGCTTCGGCACAAACCGTGTCCTACGAAGTGTTCATGGGCCTTGCGCTGATGGGCATCGTGGTTCAGGTCGGCTCGTTCAATATGCGCGACATTGTTGAATATCAGGCGCAGAACCTGTGGTTCATCATTCCGCAGTTCTTCGGCTTCTGTACGTTCTTCATCGCTGGCGTCGCGGTCACTCACCGCCATCCTTTCGACCAACCGGAAGCCGAGCAGGAACTGGCTGACGGCTACCACATTGAATATGCCGGCATGAAATGGGGCATGTTCTTCGTGGGCGAATACATCGGGATCATCTTGATCTCGGCGCTGCTGGTGACGCTGTTCTTCGGTGGCTGGCACGGCCCGTTCGACATTCTGCCATCGCTGGCATTCTTCTGGTTCGCCTTGAAAACCGCGTTTTTCATCATGCTGTTCATCCTGCTGCGCGCCTCCATCCCGCGCCCGCGTTATGACCAGGTCATGGATTTCAGCTGGAAGTTCTGTTTGCCGCTGACCCTGATCAATTTGCTGGTGACTGCTGCGATTGTGTTGTTGAACACACCGGCAGGCTCGGTTCAGTGAGGATTTGACCCATGTTCAAATATATTGGTGACATCGTTAAGGGTACGGGTACTCAGTTGCGCAGCCTGGTCATGGTCTTCGGCCACGGCTTTCGCAAGCGCGACACCCTGCAATACCCCGAAGAGCAGGTTTATCTTCCGCCCCGCTATCGCGGCCGCATCGTCCTGACCCGCGACCCCGATGGTGAAGAGCGCTGCGTGGCATGCAACCTGTGTGCAGTAGCCTGCCCCGTCGGCTGCATTTCGCTGCAGAAGGCCGAAACAGAGGACGGACGCTGGTACCCCGACTTCTTCCGCATCAACTTTTCGCGCTGCATCTTCTGCGGCCTGTGCGAAGAAGCCTGCCCGACAACCGCGATCCAGCTCACGCCGGACTTCGAGATGGCCGACTTCAAGCGTCAGGACCTTGTGTACGAGAAGGAAGACCTGCTGATCTCCGGACCCGGCAAGAACCCTGACTACAACTTCTATCGCGTTGCCGGTATGGCCATCGGCGGCAAGCCCAAGGGCTCCGCACAGAACGAAGCCGAGCCGATCAACGTCAAGAGCTTGCTGCCTTAAGGAAGTAAAGATGGAATTCGCTTTCTACTTCGCATCCGGTATCGCTGTTGTGTCCACCCTGCGGGTGATCACCAACACGAATCCGGTGCACGCCCTGCTCTACCTGATCATCTCGCTGATCGCCGTAGCAATGACGTTCTTCAGCCTCGGCGCTCCGTTCGCCGGCGTGCTGGAAGTCATTGCCTACGCGGGCGCAATCATGGTCCTGTTCGTGTTTGTGGTGATGATGCTGAACCTCGGCCCGGCCTCGGTTCAGCAGGAACGTGCCTGGCTAAAACCCGGCATCTGGATCGGCCCGGTCATTCTCGGCGCGCTGTTGCTGGCCGAGTTGCTGTATGTGCTGTTCGCCAACCCGACCGGCGCTGGTGTCGGTCACACCACGGTCGACGCCAAGGCAGTCGGCATCAGCCTGTTCGGGCCCTATCTGCTGGTGGTGGAACTCGCCTCGATGCTGTTGCTTGCAGCAGCCATCACGGCCTTCCATCTGGGCCGCAACGAGGCCAAGGAGCCAAGCCAATGAATGCTATCCCTCTTGAGCACGGTCTGGCGGTCGCCGGGGTCCTGTTCTGCCTGGGTCTGGTCGGCCTGATGGTGCGCCGTAACATTCTCTTCGTGTTGATGAGCCTGGAAATCATGATGAACGCCGCTGCACTGGCGTTCGTTGTGGCCGGCAGCCGTTGGGGGCAACCGGACGGGCAGGTGATGTTCATCCTGGTGATCAGCCTTGCGGCAGCCGAGGCCAGTATCGGCCTGGCGATCCTGATGCAACTGTATCGCCGCTTCCACACTCTCGATATCGATGCTGCCAGCGAGATGCGCGGATGAACCTTCTCTTTCTGACTTTCGTATTCCCCCTCATCGGCTTTCTGCTGCTGTCGTTCTCCCGTGGACGCATCTCGGAAAACCTCGCTGCGCTGATCGGTGTCGGCTCCATCGGCCTTTCAGCCATCGTCACGGCCTGGGTCATCTGGCAGTTCAACGTGGCACCACCTGAAGGCGGTCACTACACGCAGGTGCTGTGGCGCTGGATGGACGTCGATGGCTTCCAGCCCAACTTCGCGCTGTATCTGGACGGGCTGTCCGTCACGATGCTGGGCGTCGTGGTTGGTGTCGGCTTCCTGATCCACCTGTTCGCGTCCTGGTACATGCGCGGTGAAGCGGGCTACTCGCGCTTCTTCTCCTACACCAACCTGTTCATTGCCAGCATGCTGTTCCTGATCCTGGGCGACAACCTGCTGTTCATCTACTTCGGTTGGGAAGGCGTGGGCCTGTGCAGCTACCTGTTGATCGGTTTCTATTACAGCAACCGCAACAACGGCAACGCAGCCCTCAAAGCGTTCATCGTCACCCGTATCGGTGACGTGTTCATGGCTATCGGCTTGTTCATCCTGTTCCAGCAATTGGGCACGCTTAATGTGCAGGAACTGCTGGTCCGGGCGCCGGAACACTTCAAGGTCGGCGATTTCTGGATCGTGCTGGCGACGTTGATGCTGTTGGGCGGTGCGGTCGGTAAATCTGCACAGCTGCCACTGCAAACCTGGCTGGCGGATGCGATGGCCGGTCCTACTCCGGTTTCGGCGCTGATCCACGCAGCGACCATGGTCACGGCGGGCGTCTACCTGATTGCGCGTACTCATGGCCTGTTCGCACTGGCACCTGACATCCTGCATCTGGTCGGCATTGTCGGCGGCGTCACGCTGGTTCTGGCGGGGTTCGCCGCACTGGTGCAGACCGACATCAAGCGTATCCTCGCCTACTCGACCATGAGCCAGATCGGTTACATGTTCCTGGCACTGGGCGTTGGCGCCTGGGAAGGCGCGATCTTCCACCTGATGACCCACGCCTTCTTCAAGGCGCTGCTGTTCCTTGCTTCCGGTGCGGTGATCGTTGCCTGCCACCACGAGCAGAACATCTTCAAGATGGGCGGCCTGTGGAAGAAACTGCCATTGGCCTACGCCAGCTTCATCGTCGGTGGCGCTGCTCTTTCCGCCCTGCCGCTGCTGACGGCGGGCTTCTACTCCAAGGACGAAATTCTCTGGGAAGCATTTGCCAGCGGTAACAATGGCTTGTTGTATGCCGGTCTGGTGGGCGCGTTCATGACGTCGCTGTACACCTTCCGTCTGATCTTCATCGCGTTCCACGGTGAAGCCAAGACCGAAGCACACGCAGGTCACGGTATCGCTCACTGGCTGCCACTGTCGGTGCTGATCGTACTGTCGACGTTCATCGGCGCGTGGATCACTCCGCCCCTGGCCGGTGTGCTGCCGCAGAGCGTCGGCCATGCCGGTGGCGAAGCCAAGCACAGCCTGGAGATCGCCTCCGGCGCCATCGCGCTGGCCGGTATCCTGCTGGCAGCATTGCTGTTCCTCGGCAAGCGCCGCCTGGCGACGGCTATCGCCAACAGCGCTCCGGGCCGTTTCCTCTCGGCCTGGTGGTTCGCGGCATGGGGCTTCGACTGGATCTACGACAAGCTGTTCGTCAAGCCGTATCTGGCAATCAGCCATGTACTGCGTAGTGATCCGTTCGACCGCACCATCGGCTTGATCCCACGTCTGGTCAAAGGCGGTCATGACACCATGAGCCGCACCGAGACCGGCCAGTTGCGTTGGTATGCTGCCTCGATCGCCGTGGGTGCCGTTCTGGTACTCGGTGCCGTCGTTCTGGTTGCGATCTGATATGAACCTTGCGAATTTGCGAAAGGAATTGAGCCCGTCATGATTCTGCCCTGGCTAATCCTGATCCCCTTCATCGGCGGCCTGCTGTGCTGGCTGGGTGAGCGCTTCGGCTCTACCCTGCCGCGCTGGATTGCGTTGCTGACAATGACCCTGGAACTGGTTCTCGGCCTCTGGCTGTGGGCTACCGGCAACTTCGGCTACGCGCCGGTGCCGGGTGCCGATCCGACCTGGACCCTGGAATTCCACCATCCGTGGATCACCCGCTTCGGCATCGACGTGCATCTGGCACTCGATGGCCTGTCGCTGCTGATGATCCTGCTGACCGGCCTTCTGGGTGTGCTGTCGGTGCTGTGCTCGTGGAAGGAAATCCAGCGCAAGGTCGGTTTCTTCCACCTTAACCTGATGTGGATCCTGGGCGGTGTCGTCGGCGTGTTCCTGGCCATCGACCTGTTCATGTTCTTCTTCTTCTGGGAAATGATGCTGGTGCCGATGTATTTCCTCATCGCGCTCTGGGGTCACAGTTCTTCGGATGGGAAGAAAACCCGTATCTACGCAGCCACCAAGTTCTTCATCTTCACTCAGGCCAGCGGCCTGATCATGCTGGTGGCGATCCTGGGTCTGGTGCTGGTGCACTTCAATCAGACCGGCGTGATCACCTTTGCCTACGCTGACCTGCTGAAGACCAAACTGGCACCGGGCACCGAGTACATCCTGATGCTGGGCTTCTTCATTGCCTTCGCCGTCAAGCTGCCGGTGGTGCCGTTGCACTCCTGGCTGCCGGATGCGCATGCCCAGGCACCGACTGCAGGCTCCGTTGACCTGGCGGGTATCCTGCTGAAGACGGCGGCTTACGGCCTGCTGCGCTTTGCCCTGCCGCTGTTCCCCAACGCATCGGCCGAGTTCGCACCGATTGCCATGACGCTGGGGCTGGTCGGTATCTTCTACGGCGCATTCCTGGCATTTGCCCAGACTGACATCAAGCGCCTGATCGCGTTCTCCAGCGTTTCGCACATGGGCTTCGTACTGATCGGTATCTACTCGGGCAGCCAGCAAGCGCTGCAAGGCGTACTGATCCAGATGATCGCCCACGGTCTGTCGGCTGCGGCACTGTTCATTCTCAGTGGTCAGCTGTACGAGCGCCTGCACACCCGCGACATGCGTGAGATGGGCGGCCTGTGGTCACGCATCGCTTACATCCCGGCCATCAGCCTGTTCTTTGCCGCGGCCTCTCTGGGTCTGCCGGGCACTGGCAATTTCGTCGGCGAGTTCCTGATTCTGCTGGGCAGCTTCGCCAGCTCACCATGGATCACGGCGATCGCCACCTCCGGTCTGGTATTTGGTTCTGTCTACTCGCTGATCATGATCCACCGCGCCTACTTCGGCCCGTCGAAGTCCGACGAGGTTCTGAAGGGCATGGACGGACGGGAAATGATCATGGTGCTGGGCCTTGCCGTGTTGCTGGTCGTGCTCGGGGTGTTCCCGCAGCCGTTCCTCGACACTTCGGCAGCGACCATGCACGGCGTGCAGCAATGGCTAGGCACTGCCTTCACTCAACTCGCTTCGGCCCGGTAAGAGCGCTATGGACCTGACGATTCAACACTTTATTGCGCTTGCGCCACTGCTGATCACCAGCCTCACCATTGTCGTGGTGATGCTGGCGATCGCATGGCGCCGCAATCACTCGCAAACGTTCCTGCTTTCGGTAGCAGGCCTCAACCTGGCCCTGCTGTCGATCTATCCAGCATTGAAAGTTGCCCCTCTGGTCGTGACGCCACTGCTGCATATCGACAACTTTGCCTGCCTGTACATGGCGATCATCCTCGCCTCTACCCTTGCTTGCGTGACCATGGCGCACGCCTATCTGGGTGACGGCAAGGCCGGGTATCCGGGCAATCGCGAAGAGCTTTACCTGCTGATCCTGCTGGCAGCGGCCGGTGGGCTGGTGCTGGTCAGCGCTCAGCATCTGGCGGGCCTGTTCATCGGCCTGGAACTGCTGTCGGTGCCGGTCTACGGGCTGGTGGCTTATGCCTTCTTCAACAAGCGCTCGCTGGAAGGCGGCATCAAGTACATGGTCCTGTCGGCCGCAGGGTCCGCGTTCCTGCTCTTCGGTATGGCGCTGCTGTACGCAGAGGCAGGTTCGCTGAGCTTCGACGGTATCGGCAAGGCCATCGCAGCGACCGGTATGCCGAGCCCGATTGCCAGCCTGGGTCTGGGCATGATGGTCGTCGGCCTGGCCTTCAAGTTGTCACTGGTACCTTTCCACCTGTGGACCCCGGACGTTTACGAAGGCGCCCCTGCGCCGGTCGCGGCCTTCCTGGCAACCGCCAGCAAGGTGGCGGTATTTGCGGTACTGGTGCGTCTGTTCCAGATTTCACCGGCAGCCAGCAGCGGTGTCCTGCATGACGTACTGGCAGTCATCGCCGTAGCGTCGATCCTGGTCGGCAACCTGCTTGCGCTGACTCAGACCAACCTCAAGCGTCTACTGGGCTACTCCTCCATCGCTCACTTCGGTTACCTGATGATTGCGCTGGTGGCCAGCAAAGGCATGGCGGTCGAGGCGATTGGTGTCTATCTGGCAACTTACGTCCTGACCTCGCTGGGCAGCTTCGGCGTGATCACCATGATGTCTTCGCCTTACAGCGGACGTGATGCCGACGCGATGTTCGAATACCGCGGTCTGTTCTGGCGTCGCCCTTACCTGACGGCAGTCATGACCCTGATGATGCTGTCGCTGGCAGGTATCCCGCTTACCGCTGGTTTCATCGGCAAGTTCTATATCATCGCCACCGGTGTCGAATCGCAGCTGTGGTGGCTGATCGGGGCGTTGGTCATCGGTAGCGCCATCGGCGTGTTCTATTACCTGCGTGTGATGGTCACCATGTATCTGGTCGACAACAAGCTTCCTCGCCACGACGCAGCCATCAACTGGGCTCAGCGCACAGGTGGTGTGATGCTGCTGGCCGTTGCGATCCTGACCTTCGTGCTGGGTGTTTACCCGCAACCGCTGCTCGATCTGGTGGTCAATGCCGGTCTGCACGTAGCAGGCTGATCCTGCGCAAACGCAAAGCCCTGCTCTTGAGCAGGGCTTTTTTTTGTCTCCAAAAAAGGTTGGAACGGCTACCCGGAAACGCTTTTCGCGGCACGAACAGCGCCTGGGGATAGGCCCACCGTTCTTTTGAATGCACGGCTGAAGGCGGCCAATGAACCGTAACCCAGTTGACTGGCAACAGCCTCCAGAGAACAGTGTTCGCGGCTCAGGCGGTGAAACGCCAGGCGCATTCTCAGCTCCGTCAGGTACTGCAATGGCGGCATACCCGTTGCCTCGAGAAAGCGCTGTGCGAACACAGAGCGGGAATGCCTGGCCTCATGGGCAAGCGTGGCCACCGTCCAGCGTCTACCTGGACGCTGGTGCATCATGACGATGGCGCGACTCAGCCGAGGGTCTTGCAAAGCACCGAGCCAGCCTGTGGCATTCCCACAGCCACCCGCGACCCAGCCACGCACCAGCAGCGCGGCCACGACTTCAGCAAGACGTGCCAGAATGCCTGCGTGCCCGGCCTGTAGCATCAAGGCTTCACGCTCCATTGCCGCGAGCATGGGCCGCAGCTCGGGGCACGTTTCCAGCAGAGTACTGACCTGCATGACATCCGGCATGGCGGCAACAAGCGGCTGCATGCCGCCCAGTTCCAACTCCATGCAACAGCTGAAGATAATCGCCCGATCAACCGCTCCGCCCTCCTCGGCATCAGCCCGATCGTGAACGCCATCGCTGATGCCGGTAGACGGATCAAACAGCTGTACATCGCTTGCAGCCGTGTCTTCGGCCGTCAACACAGCGTGGTGCCCACCGCGCGGAATAAGAACCGCGTCGCCGGTATCGAGCCTGTACAGAACGCTCTCAGCGCTGCGTAGCCAGACCGGCCCACGCCCGACGAAATGAAACTGCGCTCGTCCGATTGCGTTAGTGAAGCCAACACCCAGAGGCGGCACAACTTCCAGCCTGCGGAATTGAACGCCGAAAAGACGCATACCGAGCAGCAGCTCGCTGATGGGGTCATTTGACGGGGCTTGCATGGAGAGAGGCCACTTCGAGTTCAGGACGATCAATCAATTTATCAGGATTTTACGTCATAGACCGTCCTGCGTCATCGACCTACAGTGCGCCCATCACTTCTACCGCGTGGAAATAGCCTCATGAATCACATTCGCTTCGTTCACCTGCTGCGCAATACCTTGCTTGCTGCGCTGCTGACCGGACTATCGTCACTGGCCCTGGCAGTAGACAAACACTACACCGTCACAGCCCCTGACGGCGTCAAACTCGCTGTGCAGGAATCAGGCGATCCGAACGGCCCGGCCCTGATTTTCATTCACGGTCTGCTGGGCAGTCGCCTCAATTGGGAAAAGCAGATCGCCAGTCCCCAACTGCAGCGCTACCGAATGATTACCTATGACCTGCGCGGTCACGGGCTTTCCGACAAGCCCGACAGTGTCGAGGCGTACCGTAACGGGCGTCGCTATGCGGACGACCTGGCAGCGGTACTTGAAGCCACCACAAGCAAGCGTCCGGTATTGGTCGGCTGGTCATTGGGCGGCGTGGTCATGTCCAACTACCTCGCCGCCTATGGTGACGCGAAGATCGGCGGCGTTGTGTATGTTGATGGTGTCATCGAGCTTAACGCGGCCCTGATTACAGCCCACCCTCATCTATATGCCGGCCTGAGTTCAGAGGACCTGAAAACCCACCTTGATGCAGTACGTACCTTTCTCGGACTGTGCTTCCACACACAACCGGACGCACCGACTTTCGAGCGGCTGGTGTCGAGTGCTGCGATGGCATCGTGGGCAATGACCCGTGCTACGCCTGCAATGACTGTCGATGTGGCCGAAGGCCTGCCCAAGGCAAAGGTGCCGGTATTGATGCTGTATGGCGGCAAGGATGAACTGGTCAACCTTCAGCCCAGCATCGCACGCGCTCGGCAGCTCAATCCTCGAATTCAATCGAAGGTGTACGAAAACTCAGGCCACGCGCCATTTCTGGAAGAAGCATCGCGCTTCAATACCGATCTGGCCGCCTTCATGGACTCGGCTGCGATCGCGGCAAAAAGCTCAGAATGAGACCTGCTCTCATGAAAAAAACCGCGCATGCTCCCTGCCTGATAAATGGCAGGGAGCATGCGCGGGTCTGTGTCGACCACGCGACCTGCCAATGTCAGCCTGGCAGTCTCACGGGTTTCTTGGAGCCGGAGCCGCTGAACAATCCCCAACTGGAGATGAACAGCGCAGCCACCAGAGGTCCGATCACAAAGCCGTTCAGACCAAAGACCGACATGCCGCCAAGCGTGGAAATAAGGATCAGGTAGTCCGGCATTTTGGTGTCTTTGCCCACCAGGATCGGGCGCAGTACGTTATCCACCAGACCGATCACGAAGACGCCAAACAAGCCCAGCACTACACCTTGCCAGATCATGCCACTGAGCAGGAAGTAGACCGCCACTGGCGCCCAGACAATCCCGGCCCCTACCGCAGGCAACAGCGACAGGAACGCCATGATCACCGCCCACAGCAGCGCACTCGGGATGTCCAGCACCCAGAAGATGAAGCCACCCAGCGCACCTTGCGTCACCGCGACCACCACGTTGCCTTTGACCGTGGCACGTACCACTCGAGTGAACTTGAGCTGCAGACGACGCTTCTGCTGCTCGCCCAACGGGAAGGCCGTGCGGATCTTGCGCACCAGTTCCTGTCCGTCGCGCAGGAAAAAGTACAGCAGGTAGAGCATGATGAAGACGCTAACGACAAAGTCGAATGTGCCCTGCCCAAAGCTGAATGCCTGCGTCGCCAGGTACTGACTGCCCTGCATCGCACCCTTGGCGATCTTGTCGCGCAACCCTTCCAGGTCGCCCATGCCCAGACGATCAAGCAGCGCCTGAATGGAGTGCGGCAGCAGGTCCTTGAACTCGGCCAGATAGCCGGCAATATCCAGTTGCCCGGTCTCGACGTTCTTGTACAGCGTGGTGCCCTCCTGAACCAGCAAGGCACTGATCACAATCACCGGCAGAATCGCGATGACCAGACAGATCGTCAGGGTGCACAGGGAGGTGAGATTGCGTGACCAGTTGAACTTGATCTGCAACTTGCGCTGCACAGGCGCGAAGATGATCCCGAGGATGACCGCCCAAAACACTGCGCCATAAAACGGCAGCAGAATCCATATGAAGGCAATGGTCACCAGTACCAGTAGCAGAATGAGGGTTTTGTATTGCAGCGTGGTTTCGTTCATGTCCTGTCCATGTCATTAGACCGCGCATCGCGCCCGGTCTAGAGCTTAGTCAGCACACGAGCGCACGAGTGCCATCTTCCATGACGGCAATATGACGGCGATGCCGGGTACAGGCTGTGGCAGGGGTTTACACCCCTGCCGGAGAGGTATCAGACCCTGAACTGACCGACCAGACCGTCCAGGCGTGCGCCGAGTTCGGCCAGGCTGCGTGATGTCTGGGCGCTTTGCCGGGTTTCATCGGCGACACTCTCGACTGCACCCGCGATCTGATGGACGCTGCGATTGATTTCCTCGGCAACCGCCGTCTGCTCTTCTGCGGCACTGGCGATCTGCGCGTTCATCGAATTGATGGTCGCGATCAGCTCGCCGATGCTCACCAGCGATGTACCGGCTTCGTTGGCCTGCGCCGAGGTGCCGTCGCCTGCTTCGCTGGAACGGCGCATGGCTGTTACCGCCTCCTGAGTGCCCTGCTGCAAGCGGTCGATCATGCCCTGGATCTCCTGCGTGCTCTGCTGTGTCCGGCTGGCCAGTGCCCGTACTTCGTCGGCGACCACGGCAAAACCGCGCCCTGCCTCCCCTGCCCTGGCGGCCTCGATGGCAGCATTGAGTGCCAGCAGGTTGGTCTGTTCGGCGATCGAGCGGATGACGCCCAACACACTGACAATGGAAGAAACATCCTTTTGCAAGACATCCAATGAAGAGCCGCTTTTGCGGATGTCATCCACCAGCGCGTGAATCTGCCGAATGCTGCCATCCACCACGCGCTTGGCGGCTCGCCCTTGCTCGTCGGTCTGCTGAGCAGCAACGGACGCACCCTGCGCGCTCTTGGCAACCTCTTGAGCAGCAGCCGACATCTGATTGATTGCAGTAGCCACCTGATCGGTTTCGTGACGCTGACGGTCCATGGCCGTTTCCGAGCGCTGTGCCTGCGAGCTGACTTCGCCGACCAGGCCATTGAGCTGCCCGGTCATTTCACTGATTTGACGAACCATGCCATGAATCTTGTCGACAAACCTGTTGAACGAGCCTGCCAAATCACCGAGCTCGTCATTGCTGGTAATCACCAGCCGACGAGTCAGGTCGCCTTCACCTGCCGCGATGTCATCCAGACTGTTTTTCATCAGGCCGAGCGGGCGCAGCAAAGTGCCTGTCAGCACTATTCCGATGATGCCGATAATGACCAGGACCAGAACGGTAATGCCGAGAATGCTGTAGAGCATCTCCTTCAAGCGTGCCTCGACACCCTGCCTGACCACGGCAACCTGAGCATCGATGCCATCGATATTGACGGCAGAGCCGATGACCAGATCCCATTTCGGCAGATAATCCGTATAGCCGATCTTGGGGACCGGTTCAGTCTTGCCAGGCAGGGCCGACGAGTACATTACATAGTGGGTGCCCGCCTTGCCGACCGCCACCAACTCGCGATTGATATAGACGCCGTTCGCATCACGGGCATCAGCAAAACTTTTGCCCACACCGTCAGGGCTGTTGCTTCTGAAAATCCGGATCACCTGAGAGTCGTAGCCAAAGATGTAACCATCCTTGCCGTAACTGACCGAGGAAAGCAGCTTGATAGCGTTGGCACGCGCAGCGTCGTCGCCGGGCGCGGCGGCATCGTAAAGTGGTTTGATGGCGGTCATGGCGATAGCAACGTAGTTTTGCAACGTTGCCTTGGCCTCGTTGAGCAAGCGCTCTCGCGTATCGCTGACCTCTCGCTCGGCCTGCCGATGCAGCATGAATACGGTCGTAGCGCTGATCACCAGCGCAAACATCAGAACCGGCAGGACTGCCAGCGACAGAACCTTGGCTTTCAGACTGAGACGCATAGGATTGGCCTTATGGTTATTTTTATAAGTCAGAGGTGCCCAATCAGGTTATCGGCACTCTCCGATGGACATTAAGACCTGTCCTGCCTTTTGTATGAAGACGCTGAACGATACTGGCTGACGCCCTAGGGGGCAGTCCGCTCGGGCAGGTCGATGCGTACCCGAAGCCCACCTACCGGGCTCTCCTGCAGTTGCAGTTGACCGCCCCATGCCTCGACGATATCGCGCACGATACCCAGCCCCAGCCCGTGGCCGGTAATCTGCTCGTCAAGACGAGCGCCACGGCTGAACACTTCTGCGCGTTGCGCCTCCGGAATACCGGGTCCATCGTCATCCACCAACAGGCAGAAGCCCTGATCCTGACTGAGAATGTCCAGACGCACCTCGCTGTCGGCCCATTTGCAGGCATTGTCCAGCAGGTTGCCGAGCAGCTCGAGAATGTCCTCCCGATCCCACGGCAGGTACATGCCCGCCTCGACATCGTTGATCAATTGGAGATGAGCACCATGGATCATGCCCAGCGTGGAGAAAAGCCCGGGCAGTTCGGCGTCACAATCGAAGCGGGCTCCCGGTAGAGCGTCACCGGAGAGACGTGCGCGATTGAGCTCGCGCTCCAGACGCAGGCGGATATTTTCCAGCTGCTCCTGCAAGGTCCTGCGCAATCCAGGGTTGGCGTCCAATTGTCCGCTGAGGGCCAGGCTGAGCAAGACCGCGAGCGGTGTCTTCAAGGCATGTCCCAGATTACCCAGTGCGTTACGTGAGCGTTTCAGGCTGTCCTCGGTATGCGCAAGCAAGTGGTTGATCTGCGCCACCAGCGGCTCGAGTTCGAGGGGAACCTGGTTGTCCAGTTGTGAACGCTGGCCCTGCTGGAGCTGAAAAATCTGCTCGCGAACGGTTTCAAGCGGGCGAAGCGCTCTTCGCACGGTGATGCGTTGCAATACCAGCACCAGGATCAGCGCGGCCAGCCCAAGTCCCAGCCCGATCTGCTGCATGAGTCGAAAACTCGCCCTGACCGGTGTGTAATCCTGTGCGACGGTGATTGAAACCTCTTTGCCGAACTTGCGGTATTCGCTGGTCAGCATCAACAGCGATTGTCCGGTCTTGCCGAGCTCAAGATTGGCATGCAAACCTACCCCGGGCTGGGGCAACTCAAAATCCCACAGGGAACGGGAGCGCCAGTGCCCCTGCGGCAAGTCCATCCGGAAGTAATGGCCGGACAGTGGACGCTGATAGGCACCGGACAGGCGATGGTCATCCAGTTGCAGCCCGGCAGGACCTCGCACCAGCGCTACCAGCAGGTTTTCACTCTCGTTGCGCAGACCTGACTCCAGGTAGCGCTGCAGGCCCACTTCGAACAGCCAGAGACTGGTCTGCGCCATCACCAGACCGACAACGACCATGACGGCGATCAGCCCCAGACTCAGACGTCGCTGTATGGATTTCAACCGCCGGCTCCGCCGTACAGATAGCCCTGACCGCGGCGTGTCTCGACGACTGCGCGGCCCAACTTGCGCCTCAGGTGATTGACATGGACTTCGATGACATTGGAATCACGCTCGTTTTCGCCATCGTACAAATGCTCTGACAGATGGCTTTTCGAGAGAATCTGTCCAGGGTGCAACATGAAATAACGCAGCAGACGAAACTCTGCCGAGGTGAGCTGGATATCCACGCCGTCCCGGCTGACGCATTGACGGCCTTCATCCAGATTAAGACCGGCGGATTCCAGCGTGGGCTGGTTGGCCAGCCCGTGCGAACGTCGCAGCAATGCCTGAATACGCAATTGCAGTTCTTCAGGATGAAAAGGCTTGGTCAGGTAATCATCGGCACCTGCCTTCAAGCCTTCTATGCGCTCTGACCAGGAGCCGCGCGCGGTCAGAATCAACACGGGGGTCGCCAGACCTTTGCTGCGCCACTGCTGGAGAACCTCAAGCCCTGGCATGCCAGGCAGCCCCAGATCCAGAACGATCAGGTCATACGGCTCGCTTGCGCCTTGATGAACCGCATCGCGCCCGTCGGCCAGCCAGTCGACCGCGTAGCCTTGACGCCCCAGCGCAGCGAGCAGCTCATCGGCAAGGGGAACATGGTCTTCAACCAGTAGCAGGCGCATCAGTCATCGTCCTCGTCTTTCAGCAATCGGCTATCACGCGCATCGAACTTGAGCTCGCGGACAACGCCCTCAGGGGTCAGCAATTCAAACTCATACACGTACACATTATTCTTTTCCTCTAGCTCGGCCTCGAGCAGACGAGAGCCCGGATGAAGGCCCATCGCGCGCTCGATGAACTGTTCAAGAGGCAGGATGACCCCGCGCTGACGCAAACTGAGCGCTTCATCCTGATTCAGATCTCTGGCATACACAAAAGAGCAGGTCAGGCTCAAACCAAGGATGACACAGAGACGCTTGTCGACATTCATTAGTTATCCTGATGATTCCTGTAGACCTGGCCCGTGGCGGCGTCTATTTCGAGGACCCACTCAATACCCTGTTTGTCACGCAGCTCGACATTGTAAACGTACCTGCCGTATATGTTCTTGAACTGCGTGCCGATAATACTGGCATCGGGGTGTTTGCTCAGCGCTTTGGCATCTAGTGTCTCAGCCGAATGAAGCGTACCTGCATCACTGAGGCGCAGCACTTCCTGCGGGTCGACGCCGTACGCCTGAATGAAACAGGACGTCAAAACCAATGTGAGGGCCGCCAGAAGGGTAGTCAGCGTTTTCATAGAGGGTATCCATAACGATCGGTGCTTCTATGGCGCCCACCTTAACCGGTACAACTTAACTCAAACTGAATAGATCTGGCCTAGTGCCATCAAACACTCTGACAGGTTCACCCTTGCATGGAGTTTCAGGCCATTGCTGTTAAACTCGCAGATTGCATTTATCGCGTCAGCGATCGCCATTTTTCCGGGGCCAATACACAGTGGAAATCTTCAAAGAATTTACCTTCGAGTCAGCACACCGCCTCCCCCACGTTCCAGAGGGGCACAAGTGTGGACGTCTGCACGGCCATTCGTTTCGTGTCGGCATTCATCTGGCCGGAAAGGTTGATCCGCATACCGGCTGGATCCGGGACTTTTCGGAAATCAAGGCGATTTTCAAACCGCTGTACGAACGCCTTGATCATAACTACCTGAATGACATCCCGGGCCTGGAGAATCCAACCAGCGAAAACCTCGCGAAATGGATCTGGAATGAGTTGAAACCTCTGCTGCCGGAACTGTCGGCCGTCCGTATTCACGAGACGTGCACCAGCGGATGTGAATACCGCGGGGATTGATTGCCCTGAAAATAAAAAACCACCTTGCCGGTGGTTTTTTTGTGCCTGTCGATCGGAAGTACATGTTGAATAACGTGTTCTCACGCTGTTTTTTGCAGGCATCAGACAAACAAAAACCCTCAACGCGTAAGCGAAGAGAGTTTCTGGAATTCAATCTTGACGATGACCTACTCTCACATGGGGAAACCCCACACTACCATCGGCGATACATCGTTTCACTACTGAGTTCGGGATGGGATCAGGTGGTTCCAATGCTCTATGGTCGTCAAGAAATTCGGGTACCGAATCGTGCCGTACGGCGCGCTTCAGCAAATCGGGTATGTGATCGTCAATTCAGGTCTCGTTCGTGACGCAAACTTTCGGTTCATGTCATCTTCACAGTCACCGCAATCTGGTCATTCGACGCAAATTGCTTGGGTGTTATATGGTCAAGCCTCACGGGCAATTAGTATTGGTTAGCTCAACGCCTCACAGCGCTTACACACCCAACCTATCAACGTCGTAGTCTTCGACGGCCCTTTAGGGAACTCAAGGTTCCAGTGAGATCTCATCTTGAGGCAAG